>NZ_JAVJSE010000029.1:0-342023 GCF_040219615.1 Thalassobaculum sp. | reverse complement strand
CCCCGCGGGGGCGTGATGCGTTGCGGCTGCCGGACCCGCAAAGCCGCAGTAGCGCCCCAAGTTCTCCATGCAACTCGACCCGCAGAGTGCCGTTATCCGGCACCAGACGGATCGTGTCGATCAGCGCCCGCATCGCCTGCGCTGCCTCGGGTTGAAGTCGGGGCTGTAGGCCGGCAGGAAGCACAGTTCGGCGCCGGCCCGCCGATGGCGTGGTGCACGGCGGTGGGCTTGTGGGCGGGCCGGGTGTCCATGACGACGATGTCACCGCGCCTGGGCGTCGGCACCAGGACCTGCTCGCGAACTTGTCGGTGGCGGTTCGACTTCGACGGGGAGCAGGTCACAGGACATCGCCACGACGGTGCCGCAGCCGTCTTGGGCGGCCGTCAGCAGGACCACGGGCCCCGGCTCGATGACTCGGCCGGCGGCAGGTCGATCATCGCTGTGGCTTCCCGTCCTTCAGGTCGTCCCGAAGATCGTCGGATCTTCGGCGGAGGCCTTCGGCATCGCCGTAGTCCAGGAAGCCGCGGTAGCGGCTGTGCGCGCCCTTGACGCGGAGCGCATGCTTGATCGGGCACCAGTACTGCTCGGTGCGGCTCGCCACCTCCCTGGTGAAGGCGATGACGCCGTTGGCATAGCCGCAGTAGACGCAGTTGAGCTTCTCGATCCCGTTCAGGTAGGCGAGGCGATGGCGGTCGACGACGACGTGGTCGGCACGCCGCACCCGCCGGATTCCCCAGAGGCGGAAGCAGACGGCCTGGTACACCGTGACCGAGAGATCGAGGAACGCCAGCGGAACGATCAACGCGAACACGAAGGGTACCGAGGCGTAGGTCCGCAGCGATGTCGACGCCAGGAACTGGAGCAGCCCGGTGCGGAGCCGGCGATGCTCGGCCACGACCCGTTGTTCGAACACGGCCTTGCCGCGCTCCAGGCGGTAGCTGAGGGCCTCGCGGCGCAGGTCGAACTCGCGCTCCAGAGCCTGCTCGGCCTCGTGCAGCCGCTGCAGCAGGCTGTCGGTTCTCTCGTCCATGTCGCCCTCCCGCCCGGTCAGCCGGCGACAATGTCGACCCAGGCGGTGCCGCCGCAGCTGGTCTCGTAGGTGATCGCCGTGTCGAGTGCGCGGCGCACTACCTCGTCGGGCGTCAGGCCCGTGCCGGCGGTGAGCAGGGCGTGACCGGCGCCGACCGCGAGTTCGCGGCCGCTGCCTTCCGCCCACAGGCGATCGGGGGCGAGCGCCATCACCGAGAAGTCCGCCGCCACCGCCCAGACCTCGCCCGGTCGGGCCAGGATGAGCATCTGACCGTAGACGATCGGGCCGCCGCTGCCGTCGCCTTCGGTCGTGAAGCCGTCCGCCTTCAGCAGCTCGCGCGCCCGGGTGGCGAAGTCGAACGGGTGCGATAGGTCCCCGAGCAGCGCCGCGGCGTGGTACTGGAACAGGTTGAGGGCCCGGAGATGGCCGGCCACGCCGAGCGCCCATGGCCGGTGGCGGATCCACTTCGACCCGACGATCTGCCGCAGGGTCGCCGAACACATCAGCGTGTCGCTGCCGATCCATGTCGACCCGGACTTGCTGCAAGTGAGGGCGGCGATCACGCTCATGGCCTGAAGCCCCATAGGAGGCAGGCCGCACCGCGCGGCCAGTGCATGCACTTTGGCCAAGCTTCGCCGCGCGGCATTAACCTGGATCAATCGCCTTGGGCGGCTTGCGCCATGTCATGGCAGCGCCGGTCCGCCCGGCCCAGGCTCGGATACCCGGTCCCTATCGGACCGGTTGTCCGATCGGGAATCGTCTCAGCATGTACGGACTTGCCGTCAATCTCGCCAGCCTCCTGCTGGCCGTGGTGCTGCTCGAGGTCGGCAGCGGGCTGCAGGGGCTGCTGATCCCGGTCCGGGGTGACATCGCCGGATTCGCCACCATGCTGATCGGCGGTCTCGGCACGGCGTATTACCTCGGCTTCGTGATCGGCTGCCTGCAGACGCCGCGCCTGATTCACAGGGTCGGTCACATCCGCTGCTTCGCGGCCCTGGCCGCCGTCGGGGCCTGCGTCGTGCTGACCCACGGGCTGATCGTCGATCCGTGGGTCTGGATCGGGCTGCGGCTGGTCATGGGCTACTGCTTTGCCGGGCTGTACATGGTGGTCGAGAGCTGGCTGAACGAACTCGCCGGGCCGGAGACCCGTGGCCGCATCCTGGCGCTGTATATGATGGCGACCTGGGCAGGCGTGGTCGGCGGCAAGCTGCTGTTTCCTCTGGCACCGGCAGACGGCTTCGTGCTCTTCGCGCTGGCCTGCATGCTGATCGCCCTGTCGCTGGTGCCGGTGGCGCTGACCGCCGCCGTGGCACCGGTGCTGCCGGAATCGAGCCGGGCAAGTATCTCCGACGTCTACCGGACCGCCCCCATCGGCCTGATCGGCTGCGCCGCCGTCGGTCTGGCGAACGGCGCCTTCTGGTCCCTGGGGCCGATCTTCGCGCTGGCGCGCGGCGGCTCGAGACTGGACGTCGGCCTGTTCATGGCGGCGGCCGTGGTCGGCGGTGCGCTGTCGCAATGGCCCCTCGGCCGATGGTCGGACCGCGTCGACCGGCGGTGGGTGATTTTCGGCACCTGCGTCGCTGCGGCGGTGGTCGGTGGTCTGCTGCTGGTCCAACGCGACGGGGACGGCATCACCATGCTGGTCCTGGCTGCCGCCTTCGGGGCCAGCGCGCTGCCGATCTACTCGCTCTGCGTGGCCCATGCCAACGACCGGGCCAGTCCCGAAGCGTTCGTCGAGGTCAGCGGCCGGCTGCTGCTGGTTTTCGGGGCCGGCGCAATCTTCGGGCCATTGGTCGCCGGCGTCGCGATCACCTGGGCCGGGCCGGCCAGCCTGTTCGTCTATATGGGCGTGATCCACCTCGCACTGGCGGCGTTCATCTTCGTCCGGCTGCGCCTTGTCGAGGCTGTGCCGGAGGCCGAGCGCGGCAGCTTTGCGCCGATGCAGCCGGTGCCGCACACCACGCAGGTGGTCTTCGAACTGCATCCGGCCTCCGAAGCCGCCGGCGAAGCCAGGCAGAAGGCGGACTGACCCAGGTCAAGGCGCGGGCGCATGCGGCTGCCATCCTCACGATGTCTGATGCGGTGGAGCGACGGACATGGCGGAGACGGGCGACCTGACATTCGACGCAGCGGCGGTGAAGCGGCAGTTCCCGGGCCTCTCGGCGCCGGATCTCGTATACCTGGACAACGCCGCGACCGCGCAGGTCCCGGAGGCCGTGCTGGAGGCGCAGCGGCGTTTCGAGATCGAGGCCCGCGGCAACGTCCACGGCACCCCGCACCGCCGGTCGCGCGCCGCGCAGGCGGCCTACGACGCAGCCCGCGCCTCGGTCGCCCGGTATCTCGGCGTGGTTCCCGGGGAGGTCGTGTTCACCTACGGGGCGACCGCGGCGATCAACATCGTCGCCGGCGCGATGACCGAGCTTGTGGGGCCGCGCGACCGCATCGTGGTCTCGCAGCTCGAGCACCACAGCAACCTGCTGCCGTGGCAGAGGCTCGCGCATCGCCGCGACGCCCGGCTGGACGCGATCCCCGTCGGCGCCGACGGCCGGCTCGACCTGAGCCGCCTCGACGCGATCATCCGGCCCGACACCCGGCTGGTTGCCGTCACGCAGTGCTCGAACGTCACCGGTGCGGAGACCGACGTGGCGCGCGTGGTCGCCGCCGCGCGCTCCGTCGGTGCGCTGGTGCTCCTCGATGGTGCCCAGCGGGCACCGCACGGCCCGCTCGACCTGCGGTCGCTCGGCGTCGATTTCTACGCGTTCTCCGGCCACAAGGTGTACGGGCCGACCGGGATCGGCGTGCTGTGGGGTCGGCGCGAGGCACTGGCGGCCTTGCCGCCCTTCATGGTCGGTGGCCAGATGATCCGCGAGGTCACGCTGGTGACCGCCACCTTCGCCGACCCGCCGCGCCGCTTCGAGGCCGGGACGCCGCCGCTCGGCGGCGCAATCGGCCTCGGCGCGGCACTCGATTGGCTCGGCGCCCTCGACTGGCCGGCGATCCAGGCGCATGAGCGCGGTCTCACGGGACGGGCGATCGACGGGCTGCGGTCGCTGTCCGGGATCAGGATCGTCGGCCCGACCGACCTCGACCATCGCGGCCCGGTGGTCAGCTTCGTCGCGGACGGCATCGAGAGTCTGGCGTTGTGCCACCGCCTCGACCAGGACGGCTTGGCCCTTCGGGCCGGCCATCACTGCGCGCAGCCGCTGCACGACGCGCTCGGTTCGCGAGGGACGGCGCGGGCCAGCTTCGCACTGTACAATCTCGACCAGGACGTCGATGCCCTGCTGGCCGGCGTCGATCGGGCGCTGCGAGACTTGCGGCGGTGACCGGGGCCGGCAGGTCCGGGCAGGGCGGCTGCGAGACTGCGGCGCTCGCTTACCTGGCGCAAGGCTGGTCGGTGGTTGCCCTGCGTCCGCGCGACAAGCGGCCGCTCGTCGCCTGGGAGCCGTTGCAGCACGAGCGACCGGCCGAGGCCGAGGTGCTCGGCTGGTTCCGCAGCCGGCCCGACGCCAATGTCGGCATCGTGACGGGAGCCGTGTCGGGACTTGTCGTGCTGGACGTCGACCCGAAGCATGGCGGCGAAGAGTCGCTGGAGCAGCTGGTGCGCGGCCATGAACCGCTCCGACCGACCGTCGAGGCGATTACCGGTGGTGGCGGGCGCCACCTGTATTTCCGGCACCCGGGGCCCGAGGTCGGTAACCGCGCCGGACTTCGGCCGGGCCTCGATATCCGGGGGGACGGCGGCTACATCGTCGCACCGCCGTCGGTACATCCGAACGGGAGCCGCTACGTGTGGCGGGACGGTCGCGCTCCGGACGATCTGAGGCCGGCGCCGCTGCCCTTCTGGCTGCTCGATCCGCACGAGGGGCGGCCGGGACGCAGCCAGGCAGACTGGCGGATGCTGGTGCGCGAAGGTGTTCCCGAAGGGCGGCGCAACAGCACCATCGCGTCGCTGACCGGGCACCTGCTGTGGCATGGGGTCGACCCGGAGGTCGCCCTCGAGTTGATGCTGGCCTGGAACCGCCTGCGCTGCCGGCCGCCGCTCGACGACGCCGAGGTGGCGCAGGTGGTTGGCAACATCTCCCGTCTGCACCAAGAGCGGGGTTGAGCAAGGTCAAGGCGCCGCACCGGGACAGCCCGCTACGCTTCTACCTGTCGTCCGACAGGGGACGCGAATAGCCGGGAGTGTGAGCCATGGACATCAATGTCATCCTGCACCCGACCGACGGGTCACCGGATGCGAAGAAGGCCCTCGACCTCGCCTGCGACCTCGCCCGGGACCACGCGGCACGGCTGATCGTCCTGCACGCGCAGCGCCAGCACGGGCTGGGGGTGATGCCGGAACAGCTGAAGGGCTACGAGCGACTGGAACATGTGCGGGTAACCGAAGCGGACCTGCTGCACGAGGCCGCGAGGACAATCGTCGAGACGGCAGCACGCGAGGCCCGCGACCGCGGCCTGGCCGACGTCGATACCCTGGTGGTCGAGGGCGACGCCAGCCGGGCGATCCTCGACACCGCAAAGCAGAAGAAGGCCGACCTCATCGTGATGGGCAGCCGCGGGCTCGGGGACCTGAAGGGGCTGCTGCTCGGCAGCGTCTCGCACAAGGTGGCGCAGTCGGCGCCATGCAGTTGCCTGACCGTCAGGTAGCGGGAAGGGCCCTAAGAAAGATCGACGGGAGACGCTTTGCCGCGTCTCCCGTCGGCCAGGCAACTCAGAACTCCATCGCCGGCTGCGGCGCCCCTTCGGGTTTTGGATCCGGGATCTCCGTCATGGTGGCCTCGGTCAGCAGCAGCACGCTCGCCACCGATACCGCGTTCTCCAAGGCGATCCGCACGACCTTGGTCGGATCGATGATGCCGGCCTCCACCAGGTCGACGTATTCGTTGCGCCCCGCATCGAAGCCGTAGGCACCCTTGCCCTCCAGCATGCGGGCGACCACCACGCCGCCGTCGACCGACGAGTTGTCGGCGATCTGCCGGGTCGGCGCCTCCAGCGCCCGCCTCAGGATCTGCACGCCGGTGCGCTCGTCGCCCTGGCAGGCCGCTTCCTCCTTCGCGACCGCATCGACGCAGCGCAGCAGAGCCAGGCCGCCGCCCGGTACGATGCCCTCGTCGACCGCCGCCTTGGTGGCGCTGATGGCGTCGTCCAGCGCCTCCTTCTTGGACTTCATCTCGGCCTCCGAAGGGGCGCCGACGCGGATCACCGCGACGCCGCCGGACAGCTTCGCCAGCCGCTCCTGCAGCTTCTCGCGGTCGTAGTCGCTGGTGGTGTTCTCGATCTCGCGGCGGATCTGCTCGATCCGACCGTCGATCGCCTCGCGCTTGCCGGCACCGCCGATCAGGGTGGTGCTGTCCTTGTCGACGACGACGCGCTGCGCCCGGCCCAGGTCGGTCAGCGCGACGGCCTCCAGCGTCTGTCCGGTCTCCTCGGAGATCACCATGCCGCCGGTCAGGATCGCGATGTCCTGCAGCATCGCCTTGCGGCGGTCGCCGAAGCCGGGCGCCTTGACCGCGCAGCTCTTCAGGACGCCGCGCAGCTGGTTGACGATCAGGGTGGCGAGCGCTTCGCCTTCGATGTCCTCGGCGATCACCAGCAGCGGCCGGCCCGACTTGGCGACCTGGTCGAGCAGGGGGATCAGGTCCTTCAGGCTGCCGATCTTGCGGTCGCAGAGCAGGACCAGCGTGTCCTCGACCACCGCCTCCATCTTCTCGGGGTTGGTGACGAAGTAAGGGGAGACGTAGCCGCGGTCGAACTGCAGACCTTCGACGACCTCCAGCGCGGTCTCCGTGGTCTTCGACTCCTCGACCGTGATCACGCCGTCCTCGCCGACCTTCTCCATGGCATCGGCCACCAATTCGCCGATCTCCGGATCGTTGTGCGCCGAGATCGTCGCCACCTGGGCCTTCTCCTTGCGCGAGCGGACGGGACGCGACAGGTCGTGCAGGGCCTGGATCGCCGACCTGGAGGCGCGCTCCAGCCCGCGCTTCAGCTCGATCGCGCTGGCACCGGCCACGACGTTTCGCACGCCGTCCGCGAAGATCGCGTGGGCCAGGATGGTCGAGGTGCTGGTTCCGTCCCCGACCACGTCACCGGTGCGCTCGGCCGCCTGCCGCAGCATGCGCGCGCCGAGCGCCTCCTCGGGGTCCTTCAGGTCGAACTCCTTGGCGATGGTGACGCCGTCGTTGCAGACCAGCGGCGGGCCCCATTTGCGCTCGATCAGCACGGACTTCGACTTCGGCCCGAGAGTGACACGGACCGCGTCCGCCAGCTGCGACACCCCGCGCAGGATCTTCTCCCGCGCCGCCGACCGGAACAGCACCTGCTTGTGGGCCATCTTTGCTCTCCTCGTGTGACGTACTCTGTGGTTCGGGGGACTATCCGGCGGCCTGCTCGCCGAAGTGCTCGGCCGTCACGGCGTCGGCAAACAGTTCCGCGCAATCGAGCACGGTGAGCCGGTCGCCGAGGCCGACACCGGTGTCCCGGGCGTTCGGCACGCTGTCGGTCACGATCACCCGGTCGAATCCGCCTTCATCGACCAGCGCGGCCGCGCGTTTCGCGAACAGGCCGTGGCTGGCGACGGCATAGAGACTGCGCGCGCCGGCCCTCCGGCAGGCTGCCGCGGCCCGCAGCATGGTGGTGCCGGTGGCGATGATGTCGTCGGCTACGATCACGCAGGCCCCGGACACGTCGCCATACAGAGCCTCGCCGGAGACCACGCCCTCGCTGCGCGCCTTCTCCATCATCGCCCGGCCGACCGGCCGGCGGAGCTGGGCCTCCAAATGGTGCCGCAGGCTCTCGGCGCGCTTCGCTGCGCCGGCGTCGGGGGCCAGCACGACCACCGCACGGTCGTGCATCAGCGGCGCCAGATGCCCGGCGAACAGCATGCCCGGCTCGAGATGGCGGGTCGGACAGCGGAAGGCGTTCTCGAAGGCGGCGACGTTGTGGACGTCGAGTGTGACGATCGAGCCTGTCCCGACCGCCTCGAACAGCGTGGCGACATAGCGGCTGGTGACCGGGTCGTAGGGCTTGGTGCGGCGATCCTTTCGGGCATAGCAGAGATACGGGACCAGAGCGGTCACGCGATCGGCGCCGGCGTCCTTGAGCGCGCCGACGAAGAACAGCAGGCGGCACAGCCGGTCGTTCGGGCTGCCGGCGTCGTCGCCGTGCAGGGCTTGCAGCACGAACACGTGATGCCCGGCCACGCGCTGCAGCGACCGGATCTTGTGCTCGCCGTCCTCGAACTCGCGCTCCTCGTGCCGGGACAGCGGGATCTCCAGGCGCTCTGCGATCCGCTCACCCAGCGCTCGCGAGCCGTGCAGGGCGAACAGGGCGATCTCGGGCATCGGTGGGCTCCCCGCAGTGGAACTGCGGCGATCCTGCGAGCGGCGGGGTGGCGTGGCATTGAGCTGCGTCAACCTCTGCAACTCTCGCGATTGATGCGGGTCAACGACGGCGCCCCCGACGAGCGGCAATCTGTTGCCCGGCCCCCCCCTTCCGGGTCCTCGGGAATGACGACGGTCGGTGATCGGGTATGCGACATCAACCAGCGCATCGATACTCTGCCGGCGCAGCGCAGCCGGTCCGCATCGCGCCGCCGGGCCTCGAGGGTCTGCTGGGCGTCCCGGCCGATGCCCACGGCATCGTGCTGTTCGCCCACGGCAGCGGCAGCAGCCGGTTCAGTCCCCGCAACACCTACGTCGCCGAACGCCTTCGCGAGGCCGGGCTGGCGACGCTGATGTTCGACCTGCTCACCGAGCAGGAGTCGGCCGACCGGCGCAACGTGTTCGACATCGGCCTGCTCGCCGGGAGGCTGGTGGCGGCGAGCGAGTGGCTCTCGGTATGCCCCGCCGTGTCAGGTCTGCCCTGCGGGTATTTCGGCGCCAGCACCGGGGCGGCAGCCGCGCTCGTCGCGGCCGCCCAGCTTCCCGGCCGGATCGCGGCGGTAGTGTCGCGGGGTGGTCGCCCGGACATGGCGACGGGCTGGCTGGCACGGGTCGACTGCCCGACCCTGCTGATCGTCGGCGAGCACGATCCCGAGGTCATCGAGCTGAACGAGATCGCCCTGGACATGCTGCGCTGCGAGCGGGAGATGCGGATCGTTCCGGGTGCCACGCATCTGTTCGAGGAGCCGGGCGCGCTCGAGGTCGTCGTCCAGTATGCGCGCGAGTGGTTCCGGCGCTGTTTGGCAGGAGAAGCACCATGATCTTTGCGGATCGCCGTGAGGCCGGGCGCCGCCTCGCCGGGGCGCTCCGGCATCTCCGTCACAGGGACCCCGTGGTGCTGGCCCTGGTGCGCGGCGGCCTGCCGGTCGCCTTCGAAGTTGCCGAGGCGCTCGCGGCGCCGCTCGACATCGTGCTGGTGCGCAAGATCGGGGCGCCCTGGCAGCCCGAGCTGGCGGTCGGGGCCATCGTGGATGGCGATCGCCCGGAGATCGTCACCAATCCGGACGTGATGCGGATGGTCGGTGCATCGCAGGATTACGTCGAGGACGAGGCCCGGCGGCAGCTCGCCGAGATCGAGCGCCGCCGCGCACTGTACCTGCAGGGCCGCGAGCGGGTTGTCGTGAAGGGACGGACTGCGATCGTGGTCGACGACGGTGTGGCGACCGGCGCGACCACGCGGGCCGCGTTGCATGCGGTCCGGCGGCAGGGGCCGGCGCGCCTGGTGCTCGCGGTTCCGGTGGCTCCCGCGGATACGCTGGAGGCTCTGTCCGGCGATACCGACGAGACAGTCTGCCTCGACACGCCGGTTCCGTTCGGCTCGGTCGGCGCCTACTACACCGATTTCCGGCAGGTCTCCGACGACGAGGTCGTCGGGTATCTCGACCGGGCCCGGGGCGAAGGACCGGGGTGAGGGCGATGACGGGGGCGGAGGACATTCAGCCGGCCGACGAGGTCGCGTTCCTGTCGCGGCGAGCTTGGCTGCGCGGACCGGGGGGCACTGGCTCGGCCGCCCGAGACTGTCTGGATCGAGCCGGGAGTCACGTGGATCGGCTGCTGTGACCGGTGAACGCGGGGCCGGCGACGCGGACGCCAGTCAAGGAGGATATGCCCATGGAAGAGCATGAGATCTGCGACGCCATCCATCGCCGTCAGCGCGCCCGGATCTGGTACCGGGGCGGCCATCGGGTGATCGAGCCTCACGCCTTCGGCGTCGGCGACGGCGGCGGCGCGTATCTCCGGGCCTACCAGGTCTCCGGTCACACCCATTCCGCCGAGCAGGGCTGGAAGCTGTTCCACCTCGAGGAGATCGAGGAGTTCAAGGCCCAGGACGAGACCTTCGACGGCCCGCGTGCCGGCTACATGCGCAACGACCCGAACATGGTCAAGATATACTGCGAGCTGTAGCCGGCGCTCGTCAGAGGTGGTCCTTCTCCAGGTCGAGGCAGCTCAGGCCGAAGGCGGCGAGCCCCTCCTCCAGGTAGTCGCCCAGAAGCGGCATGCTGGTCAGGTAGAGCGCGGTGTGGGCGGTGTGGCCGTCGGTGGCGGCAGCGAGCGCCTCAGCCCAGTCGGCGCGGTCGTAGGTGCCGCGGCCGATCCAGGCGAGCGCCACCAGCCGGCACTGCTCCTCCTCGCCGAGGTCGTCGATCGCGTCGACGAGCTCCTGGTGGGTCGGGTCGTCCGCATAGGCCCCGAGGACTTGGCGGGCCTGGTCGTCGATGGCGTCGGAGCCGTAGTCGGGCTCGACCACGTCGACCTGGGCGTCGAAGGCTCGTGCCTTCACGATGATGTAGCAGATCTTCGCGAGGTTCAGGTCGGGGCCGTCGGCATCCGGTGCCGGCAATGGGGGCGTTGATGGGGCTTTCACGGCAGTCTCTCCTCACGTTCGCGGCGCACCGCCGAAACGGGCACGCCGAAATATCTGGCGATGGCTTCGTCGCTCAGGCCCATATCGACGAGCGCCGCCAGAGCCGCGTCCGGCAAGGGCCAGTCGACACCCTCGACGAAGCTCCGATCGAGGGAGTTCTTCAGATTTCCGCGATCGATCTGCGGGAAGCCGGTCATGGAACATCCTCCCTGTCTGCGGATGTGCCTGATCTCGTGTTCCGGTGGGGCCGCTCCGACAGATCCGTGACGGTCCCGCCTATATGAAGCCGCACGCTGCCGCCGGCGACATTGATGCGGATCAACTTGCCCGCTTGTGCGCGGCGATCGCGGGTAGCCGTCCCAGGGCCGTCGACAGCAGCGCGCCTGCGACCGCCAGGGCCATGTCCTTCTGCGCGTCCCAGGAATCGCCCTGGGCGCCGACATAGGCGATCCCGAGATCGCCGCCGAACAGCATCGCCGCCGCCCATTCGACGATCTCGTAGGCGGCCGACAGGCTCAGGACGATCGCGACCGGCAGGGTCAGCCGCCATCCCGGTCCAAGACGGTCATGCGGCAGGACTTCTCGGATCGGACCGGTCAGCAGCAGGCCGTAGGCGAAGTGCACCAGCCGGTCGTAGTGGTTGCGGTCGAGCCCGAACCGGTCGCTGACGGTTGCGCCCGTCAGGGCCTCGGCCCAGCGGTCGTAGGGCACCAGCGAGTAGGTGTAGTGGGCACCGACCGCGTGCAGGCACAGGAAGGCGAGGACGCAGAGAAACGCGCCGGTCGTCAGGGTGCGCCATCGCCCGGTGGCGCACAGGACCGCAGCGAACACCAGGACGAGCAGGTTCTCCAGCGCCCAGTCCGCACGGTCGACCGGCGAGATCGCCAGCGCCGCCCACAGCGCGCCGTATAACAGACCGAGCCCCTCCCGGAGCCGCGTGGTCATGCGATGCTGTCCGCCCGACAAGGCACCGGTCAGTCGCGGGTGGCGAGCAGGGGCCACAGGCCGCGCAGATCGGCCGGCAGGACCTTGACGAGCTTTCGGACCTCCCCGGCGTCGATCTTCTCCCAGATCACCTCGAAGACGGCACGCACCCCGCGCTCGGCATCGCCCGACAGGGTCGCCGGCAACTGTGTCCGGACACGGTCCAGGAACTGCTGCTTGCTGTGCTCCGTGGTCGGGGTGCCGGCCATGTGCCAGCCCTCGAACAGCAGGCCGCGCAGCAGCATCGGCAGCTGGGCGCCGAAATGCACCGCGCTCTGCGGACCGATCCTGTCGCGCAGCGCGTGCAGGGTTGCCCGGAGCATGAGATACGCCATGCGGCGGTCATCGGCGTACAGACGCTCCATCACGCCCTTGAGCCAAGCGTTGGTCTCCTGGACGGTGGTGTCGAAGGTATCCAGCCCGGTGCTCATTGCCCTGATCCCCAGATGGAGTGTGGAGGGATTCGGCGCGGGAGCCGCGACCCGGGCCAGCCCGCGCCGCTCCCGCTACTTGCGCAGCGACTTGCGGAACGCCGCCTCGGCTTTTGCACTGCTCTCCGCCGCCGCCTGTGCCGCTATCTTCGCCTCCTCGGCCGCCTTGGCGGCGCGCTCGGCGGCGGTCTGGTCCCGGGCGGCCATCGCGTCCAGGCGCTTGTTGATCTCGGACAGGCTCTGCTCGAGCTGGCCCATCCGGCTGTTCATGCTGCCCACCTCGCTCTGGCTGGCACAGCCGCCGACCAGGGCGGCACCGGCGAGAGCGGTCGCGAGGGCAAGGGTACGCAACACGGCCATGGCACTTCTCCTACGTGACGCTGTCGTGCGCCGATGCCGGCACGGCCCGGCGACGACGCCACGCTGTCAGAACCGTGGCGTGCGGCATTGATCCTGATCATGGGATCGACGGGAAGGGCAGGCGGTCGGCAGGCGGTCCAGGTCGCCCGGCGGTGCGACGACGGGTGGCGCGATGACCGGTGGTGCGATGGATCGTCCGCCGCCGGTCTTGACGTCGGTCAATGCGGCGGCCGGTCGGGTGCCCGACGCTCGGTCAGCTTCAACGAGAGGATCCTGTCATGGCCACCCCCATCGAGATCGTCTTCAAGAACATGGATCATTCCGACTTCGTGGAGCAGCGCGTGCAGAAGGAGGCGGCGAAGCTCGACCGCTTCTTCGGGCGCACCGGCTCGATCCGCGTGGTGATCGAGGCCGCGAACCGGTCGCACCGAAAGGGCGACCTGTATCAGGTCGGCATCCACATGACGGTCCCGCCCGGCGGATCGCTGGACGTCAATCACGCCAAGCCGGCGAGCCACGCCCATGAGGACGTCTATGTCGCGATCCGCGACGCCTTCAGTGCCGCCCGCCGGCAGCTTCAGGACCATGCCCGCAAGCTCGGCGGCGACGTGAAGACGCACGAGGCGCCGTTGCACGGGCGGGTGGTCCGGCTGATCCCGGGTGACGAGGGCTACGGGTTCATAGCCACGAGCGATGGCCGCGAGATCTATTTCCACCACAACAGCGTGCCCGGAGGCGACTTCAATCGCCTGCAGGAAGGCAGCGAGGTTCGTATCTCGGTCGCCGAGGGCGAAAGCGAGCACGGACCTCAGGCCTCGACGGTGTTGCCGGTCGGCAAGCACCACATCGTCGGTTGACCGGGCGGCCGGGCATGGCTTCCGCCAGCGACGCCCTTTCCCCGGACCGGCTCGTCCGCCGGTCCGACCTGTCGGCGCTGTCGTTCGCGACGACGGCTGAACTCGCCGACATCGACCTGATGGTCGGGCAGGAGCGTGCCGGCTCGGCCATCGCCTTCGGGACGGAGGTGGCCGCGCAGGGCTTCAACCTGTTCGTCGTCGGAGCCTCGCCCGACAGCCTGGACGAAGCGGTGAAGGCGCTGCTGGAGGAACGGGCGAAGCCGGCCCCGCCGCCGGCCGACTGGGTCTATCTGAACAACTTCGTGACACCGCATCGGCCGATCGCCATGGAACTGCCGCCGGGAGGCGGGCCGGCGTTCCGTGAGGCCATGCGGGAATTCGTCCAGGATCTGAAGCTGGCCCTTCCTGCCGCCTTCGAGAGCGACGACTACCAGGCCCGCCGCACCGCCATCGAACAGGCGTTCAGCCAGAAGCAGGAGGCGGCGTTCAAGGCCCTGCAGGACGAGGCGACGGCATCGAACGTCGCCGTGATCCGCACGCCGTTCGGCTTCACCCTTGCGCCGATGAAGGATGGCCAGGTTCTAAGGCCCGATGTCTTCAACGCGCTGCCGGAGGACGAGCGCAGCCGCGTGCACGAGGTGATTCAGGTTCTGGAGAAGAATCTGGAGGCCGTTCTGCAATCCGTTCCGGCTTGGGACAAGGAGCGCCGCGCAGAGCTTCGCAAGCTCGGGAAGGAAACCACGGAGAATGCCGTCGGCCACCTGATCGAGGAGATCAAGGGGTCGTTCGTCGAGCTTCCGGGAGTGCTCGACCATCTGGAGCGCGTGCGGGCCGATCTGGTGGAGAATGTGGGCCTCTTCGTGCCGCAGCAGGGCAACGGGTCGGATCATGAGGGCGACGCGGTGGTGGTCGCCCCCTTCGACCGCTACGAGGTGAACCTGCTCGTTACGCAGCGCGAGGAACAAGGGGCGCCCGTCGTGCAGGAACTGCATCCGACGCTCGCAAACCTGGTCGGCCGCATCGAGCACATCGCCCGCCAGGGCACCCTGATGACCGACTTTCGGCTGATCAAGCCGGGCGCCCTGCACCGGGCCAACGGCGGCTACCTGCTGCTCGACGCCCGTGCCGTCCTGAGCGAGCCGTTCTGCTGGACGGCCCTGAAGCGCGCGCTCAAGAGCCGGCACATCCGCATCGAGAGCGCCGTCGACCTGCTGAGCCTGACCAGCACAATCTCGCTGGAACCCGACCCGATTCCGTTGAACGTCAAGATCGTGCTCTTCGGAGAACGCATCCTCTACTACCTGCTGGCTGCGCTCGACCCTGAGTTCCGCGAGCATTTCAAGGTGCTGGCGGACTTCGACGACAGCCTCGACCGGGTCGAGGGCAGCGAGGCGACGTACGCCCGGCTGGTGGCGACGCTGGGCCGCCAGAAGGGCTTGCTGCCGCTGGAGCGCGATGCCGTCGGCCGGGTGATCGAGCGGGCCGCGAGACTCGCCGGCGATGCCGAGAAGCTCACACTGGCCGTCGAGGAGATCGGCGATCTGCTCGTCGAGGCCGAGTACTGGGCCAGGAAGGACCGAGCCGCCGCCATCCGGGCCGGCGATGTCGGCCGCGCGATCGACGAGCAGTTCAAGCGCGCGAGCCGGATCCGCGACCGCATGCAGGAGTCGATCCTGCGCGACATCGCGCTGATCGATACCAGCGGTACCGCCGTCGGACAGATCAACGGCCTCAGCGTGACCGAGCTCGGTGGCGTCATGTTCGGCCGACCGACCCGCATCACCGCGCGCGTCAGCCCCGGCGCGGGCAAGGTGGTCGATATCGAACGCGAGGTGGAACTCGGCGGCCCGATCCATTCGAAGGGCGTGCTGATCCTCTCCGGCTTCCTCACCGGCCGCTACGGACTCGATGCACCGGTCTCGTTGCTGGCGAGTCTGGTGTTCGAGCAGTCCTATGGTGGAGTCGAAGGCGACAGCGCATCGTCGGCCGAACTGTACGCATTGCTTTCGGCGCTCGCGGAGGTACCGCTGCGGCAGGACCTGGCGGTCACCGGCTCGGTGAACCAGCACGGCAAGGTGCAGGCGATCGGCGGCGTGAACGAGAAGATCGAAGGCTTCTTCGACATTTGCCGGGCTCGCGGCCTGACCGGCACCCAGGGCGTGCTGGTGCCGGCGGCAAACGCCCAGCATCTGATGCTGCGCGACGACGTTGTGGAGGCCTGCGCGGCCGGGCGCTTTGCGGTCCATGCCGTCGCCACCATCGACGAGGGCCTCGCTCTGATGACCGGAATGCCCGCCGGCGAGCGCGGGGCAGACGGGACTTTCCCTGAGGGCACGGTCAATCGCCGCGTCGAGGACCGCATGGTGGCGTTCGCGCGGACCCGCCGTGCGTTACCGGTCGACGCCGGAGCGCGCGAGACATGAGCGGTCCAGGACATGCCGACCCGGTCTTCAGGCGTGCCGTAATCGGCTTCCACGACGCGGGCTGCTCGCCGTCGGGTCTCGATGCCGCCGTCGGCTTCGCGCGAGCGATGGAAAGCCAGCTCGTCGGCGTGTTCGTCGAGGATACGCCGCTGCTGGAGTGGTCGTCCTCGCCCTTGTCTCGCCACGTGACCACCTTGGCAGGCCGCTGGGCGACAGCAACGCCCGACAGTCTGGCCGCCGAATTCGCGACAGCCGCCCGGATCGTGCGGCGACGCCTGTCACGTGTCGCCGAGGCGCTCGGCGTCAGCGTGGACTTCCGGGTCGAGCGGGCGAGCGCCGCTTCGCTCACGTTCGCCGCCACCGCCCGCCCTCGTGACCTGTTGATCGTGGTCGAGCCGGCGGATCCGATGGCGCGGCTCTGCTATCCCTTCGCTGACCTGGTGCGAGCCATCGAGGCATCTTCGGCCCCGGTGCTCTATATGCCGCACGGCGCGCAGCAGCGGCGTGGGCCGGTGGTGTCGATCGAGCCGCAGCTCGATGGCGAGAGTAGCCGGATCGCGGCCGAGGTCGCGGCCCGGATCGGGGAGAGCCTGATCAGTATCGGCGGTGCCGACGCGCCGTGGACCGCCCCGCTGAACCTTCAGGACGTCGAACACGCGCTGGCCGGTGTGGCCGAGCGGCTCGTCGTGCTCGGCCGCCCCGAACCGACAAGCTCCCAGCCATCACTGTTCGCCACGATCGCGGCTCGGCGCCTGGTGCCGACGCTGGTCGTAGGGGCCGGCCACCCGGGCGCACCCCAGGCACGCCACCCGGTGGTGCAGGAGCCGCCCGGGGATTGACCGGGAGCGACGACCGGGAGCGACGACGCCCGAGGCGCCGTCCGCCATCGTTCCTGCGGCATCTCAAGACCGGCCAGTCTCCTTCCAGGAAGGCGCGCCTGATCGCCTCGCCGGCCCCGGCGGGCGGAAGCTTGCCGGCCGCGATACGGGAGAGCGTCGCCGCCATCCCATCCTTCAGCCCATCGTGTGCGACGAAGCGCCAGTAGGCGGCGATCGCGAGGCCGGAGCGCCATCGCTCCGGCTCGTGCGGCTGAGCGGCCACACTCCGCTCCCTCGCCGTCGATCAGCAGCCGGCAGGACACGCCGGCGCCGGGCGCCCTGCGCGCAATCTTCCGGATCTCGCCGAGGCTGTCGAGGGCGAACCGGCCGATGCCGTCCGCGAAGGCCCCGGCCACCGCGCTCTCGCGCTTGACCGTGTTGCCGAATGAGAGGCGTCCGGCCGGGATCCCCAGGTCACGGCAGAGCCCTTTCTCACCCTCGCTTGCCAGGTCGAACCCGGCGGGTGCCGCGACGGCCTGCGGGGCGGGGTTCGCCTTGACCGCACAGCAGATCGTCGCACCGGGAAACAGCGCCCGAAGCGATCGGTACGTCGCCGCACGATCCCGAGGTCGGCGACGACGCAGGGTGTCGCCGGATTGTGCTCGGCGAGAAGGCGGTCGATCCGTCCCGGTGCCGTGTCCGTGCTGTCGGCCGTGTTCGGCATCGGGCTGTCAGTCGTTGCGCCGGACCGTCGGCCGGTAGAGTGGGTGCTGCTTGCTCGGGCCGGTATGCTCGACATCGATCGATCCGGTCAGCGCGCGGAGTGCAGTCAGTACGCGCTGCAGCTCCTCGCCGTTCCCGCCGGGCATGCCCTCCTCGAGCGCCACGGCGCGCTCCGCGGCGTCGTACTCCCAGCGCATCAGGATGTCGGCCTTCTGCCCCTGCGTCAGAGCCGGATCGGCGAGCACGTCCTCCGGTTGTCCGTAGCCGGCGAACCCGTCGGATGCGGACCTCCCGGTGTGCGGGTTGTCGGTACCTTCGGTCATCGGATGGTTCCCTCGCTGCGCATGCACGGCATCGGCCGCCACCTTGGGGTTGTTCCAGGCCGCTCGCCTTGATCGGGATCAAGCTGGTGGCTCAAGGTCAGCCATGACCGGGCGCCGCCTCGTCGGCCGCTCGTCGAAGCCTGCTCTGCTGGGACACGCCATGGGTGATCTGTGTCAATGCCCGGTCGGACCGGGCAGCAGGCCATCGCCAATCCGCCCGCGAACAACGCGGTCATCGAGCCCCCAACCAAACATACCGAACCCCTAGCCTCGCCACCCCGGCGGGGCTATTTGCGTTCGGACGTATCACGCAGGCGGCGCGCGCCGGCGGCGGCGCCGGGCCGCGACGGGGATGACCTATCCGGCTACCCCGTCGTCCTGCTCGATCTTCTCGACCGCGGCGGCCAGGGCATCCCCGAGGGTCGCGATGGTGGTCCTGTTCGGGGTGCTCAGAACCTGGCTCAGCCAAAGGACGGCCGCATCGGCGTTGGCCTCCGCGCCCTGGACGTCGAGGTAGGCCTTGGCGATTGAAACCAGGGCGCCGCGGTGACCGCTCTGGGCCGCCTGGAGGAGATACCGGGCGCCCGACTCGTAGTCGCGCGATACCAGTTCGCCTTCGAGATACAGCCGCCCCAGCACGGCCTGGGCGTAGGCATGGCCGTCGGCGGCGCTGCGCTTCAGCAGCGCGACCGCCCTCTCGGGACGCGGCTTGCCGCCGATGCCGTGCAGATAGGCGTTGGCCAGGGCCGTGCGCGCCTGGACATGGCCGCGATCGGCGGCCCGGCGCAGCCAGTCCACGCCGAGCGCCTCGTTCTTCTCGAGACCCTGGCCGTTGATGTAGGCCCGGCCGAGGATCACCATGGCGTAGACGTCGCCGTCGTCCGCCGCATTCTCGAGCCAGCGCCGGCCGCCCTCGGGTGCCGCCGAGGCGACGTCGCCTTCGAGAAGCGCCTCCCCGAGCACCCGCATCGCCTCGGTGTCGCCGGTCCGCGCCGCCTCCCGGATCAGTTCGAGCCCGCGCTTGGGCTGCGCCGGACCGGCGCTGCCGGACAGCAGCACCTTGCCGAGTTCCGCCTTGGCCGCCTGGTCGCCCAGTGCGACCGCCCGGTCGAGCCAGTCGAGCCCGGCCTTCGGGTCGCGCGCGACCCCCCGGCCGTCGAGATACATGGCCCCGAGCCGCCGCATGGCGTCGGACCGCCCGCGCTGGGCGGATCGGCGATACCAGTCCGCCGCCGTGGCCAGGTCCCTGCGGCCGGCGGTGCCGTTCTCATAGGTCTCGCCGAGCACCCACATCGCGTAGTCGTCGCCGGCAGCCGCGGCGTCGCGCAGCAGGGCCATGCCACGCTGCCGGTCGGGCCCGTCACCGAGCAGGTAGGCCTGCCCGAGCGGGACCTTCGCGTCGGCGTCGCCGCTTGCGACCGCCCGTTCGAGCCAGTTGATGCCGCGCCGCCGGTCCAAGCCGAGATAACCGCCTTCCAGGTTCATCCGGCCGATCTTCGAATAGACGCTCTTCGTGCCGGACCGCGCCGCCATCCGGTAGTATCTCAGGGCCATCCCGCGATCGCCGCCGTCGCCGACGACCCCGTCCTCGTAGGCGTCGCCGAGCGCCTCGGCGCTCTCGCCGTCGCCGGCCTCGGCTTCGGTCTTCAGCAGCGCGACGGCGCGCTGGATCTCTTCTTCGTTGAGCGGGCCGTCCAGCAACAGACGGCCGAGATCGCGGTTGGCGCTCTGGTGACCGAGCGCCGCCGCCGTCTCGAACCATCGGACGGCCTCGGCGCGGTTGCGCGCGACCCCGGCTCCGTCCCGGTAGGCGCGGGCGAGATAGATCGCCGAGCCGGGATCGTCCTGTTGCGCGGCCTGCCGGTGCCAGCCGAAGGCCTGCTGCAGGTCCTTCGGGACACCGACCCCTTCGGCGTAGGCATTGCCGAGGATCGATTGCGCGCTGCTGTCGCCGGCCTGCGCGCTCGCGCGGAGCATGGCGAGCCCCTTCTGTGGCTCGGCCGGGACGCCGTCGCCGCGCAGCAGGGCGAGGCCATAGACGGTGCGCGACCGCTGGTGGTCCAGGGCCGCCGCCCGCTGGCGCCAACGATTGGCTTTCGCCGGGTCGGCGGCGACCAGCTCTCCGTCCTCGTAGAGCCGGGCCAGGTTCGCCATCGCGTAGGCCTCGCCCTGGGCTGCCTCGGCCTCCAGCAATCGGACTCCTTCGGCGACATGGAAGGCGGCGGTCTCCTCGCTCACGGTGCCGAAGGCACCGCCCCGGTGGAGCCTGGCCAGACGCAGGTGGGCGTCCGGATCGCCCGCGGCCGCGGCGCGGTCATAGAGCTCGCGCGCCTTGTCGAGATCGGCCGGCACGCCGTCACCGGTCTCGTACAGCTCGGCAAGCGGCTCGGCGGCCGCCTCGTGCGGCGTGACGGTTTCCTGCGGATCGAGTGCGAGCTGGAAATACCTGGCGGCCCGCGCGGGATCGCGCGGGATACCGGCGCCGCCGAGGTAGAGGCGTCCCAGCTCGTAATAGGCATGCCCACGGCGGCGGGAGACGTCGGCGGCGGCCCGCTCCAGGTACTCCACGGCCTTGGCCGGGTCCCTCTCGACCCCGAGGCCCCGGGCGTAGGCCCGTCCGAGCTCGTACTCGCCCTGCGGATAGCCCCGGTCGGCGAGGCTGCGGAAGATCGGCAGGGCCTGGTCGTAGCGACCGTGGTCGGCCAGAGCCTCGCCCTCCTTGTATTCGGCCTTCAGCGACTCCGGCAGCTTCCAGTACCCGCCGCCCGGCTGGGCGCAGGACTGGACCAGGGCGACAGCGGTTCCGGCGGCAAACGCGAGAACGATGCGCCGCGCTGGGGAGCGGGTCATTGGTGGTCTCCTTCGTGAACGAGTTCGGGATCGGGGATGCCGGTCTTGGCGTCGGCCCCCTTCGCGAGCGCGCGCAACCGCTCCTCGCAGAACCGCCGCCACGCGGTATCGCGCTCGTCGCGCCACTGCGGGTGCTTGGCGCAGTAGTCCGGATCAAGCCGGAACGACCGGTCGGCGAGCGAGGCGACCTCGGTGCGCTCCTCGCTCTCGCTCGGCCGGTAGAAATACAGCGTGAGGAAGCCACCGGCGCTGCGGTTGTAGATCGGCCGCCGCGTGCGGGCCAGGCGGTCGATCCGCTCCGACGGGAACCGGTTGCCGTACAGCTCCATCCACCCGAAATACTGCGGGTCCTCCATGAACCACAGGTCCTGGATGGTGCCGGTCCGACGTCCGACTCCCTCGGGATCCTCGAGGGCGGCGAGATCGAACTCGACGGCGTCGTGGATGGTATGCCCGCCGACCTCGAGCTCGTAGATCGGATAGCCCTGCCGCTCGACCAGCTCCATGATCGTGACGAGGTAGAGCACCGCGTAGTTCTGGTAGTGGATCAGGCGAGAGCCGCGCATCAGCTCGCGCGGCAGGCTGCCATCCGGGTTCATCTCGTGCAGCGCCGAGTACAGCGCGCTCACGCCGTACCGGAACAGGTCGTCGTCATCGGTCACGATGCCGATGATCGTGGCGTGCAGGGCTCGCCTGTAGAAATGGTTGTTGCAGCAGGACAGCGCCGTGGTCTTGAACGAGATGTGGCGCTCCGAGGCCTTGCGCAGCCATGCCTCGATCCGTCGGGCGCGCTCGGGATCGGTGGCATGGACGTGGTCGCGAACCGTGGCGTAGGCGAAGCCGGCGGCGAACAGCGACGACTCGACGCCGAACCAGGCCTGCGGGCTGACCGGCTTGTATTCGAAGTGCAGAAAGCCCTCGCCCTCGGCCCAGCGGTCCAGCATCCGCGACAGGCAGTCGGCGTAGTAGTCGTCGCCGGACACCACGTAGTGACCCGACAGCCTGGAGATCGCGTCCTCGAACTTGAACAGCGGTTCGGCTGCCAGCCGCCAGGAATCCGGCTGCGGATAGAAGCCCGGGAGGGAGAACCTCTCGTTGATCACCGGCAGTTCGAGGGCCGACCGGCAGCTCATGCCGATGCTCAGCCCGGAGACCTCGGCCCGGATCATCGGCGACGACGCCTGCCGCAGCCATCGCCGGCGCGCCCCGACGTCGAAGAACCCGGCCGTCGGATCGGTCACCGTGTAGCCCGAGAGATCGAGACGGGAACGTTCCGCCGGATCCATGAGCTGCTCCTGCAGCTTCGGGTCCTCGAGATACGCCTGATCGGTCGGGTCCGCCGCCCATGCCGGCGCGGCCAGCACCGCCTGCGCGAGCGCGCCGAGCCCGGCCGCCGCGACCCCTGCCAGGCGGCCGGCCCGATATGCTGTCTGGTCGCCATCCCGCATCCGAGAAGCCTCCTGTCACTCGTTCGGGGAGCCGTAGAGCCGGAAGTCCGAGAACCAGGCGTGCTGGTCCTTCGGGCTCTTCCAGCTCTTGCTGCTGCCACCGAAGAAGGTGCTGAACATCAGGCCGTCGACCTTGCCTCCCGGGACCGTCCGGTAGACCAGGTCGGCCTGCTCGACCACCGGCTCGCCGTCGACCCAGACCCGGACGATGCCGTTCGCCGAGCCAGGGTCGTTCAGCACCACCTCCTGCTCGACCGTCACGGCTTCCCCGGGCTCGAACGTCCAGTGGCCGCGGCCGATGCTGGCCCCGTATTTGCCCCGCTTGTTCGCGACATAGGCATAGACCTCGCCCTCGCCGTCGCGGCGCCACATGAGGCGTGTCGAGAAGCCGCTGTCGCCGGCCACAGGATCGCCGCCGGACGGAGCCTCGCCGCCGAACAGGCCCGGCAGCTTGCCGCCCTTGCGAAACTCGAAGCCGTCCTCGAAGCGGACCCGATAACGCAGGCACGCCCGCTCGAGACCGCCCGGTGCCAGCGGCGCTACGAACCCCGCACCGCCGACTGGCTGGTCCTCGGAGGACGGGTTGATCGAGCCTTTCGGATACCGGACCCTCAACTCGACCCCGCCGCCGGGCGCGGCGACGGTATCGGCATTCTGCTCGACCCCCCAGAGTTGCCCGAGGCCCGGAACACGCTCGCGCAGCGCATCGCGAAGCGCCGGTCCGCCAAGCCCGGGTCGAAGCTCGAGCGACGCCACCAGCGGGTACCGACCCGAGCAGGGCGCGAGGCTCGCGGCGGGCCGGCCGGCCTTGTTGGCCAGTCGCGGGTAGTCGCCGGCCGTCACCGGTCCCGCCCAGGCGGCCATGAGGCCGGCGACCGCAAGCCCGATCCCTGCCGCGAGCCAGGAGGCCATTCGGAGCCGGCCCGCTCCGACCGGCCCGATCGGGACTCGATGGAACCGCATCATTCTGCCGCCTGCACGGCGGTGCGGGCCCGTCGGATCGCCGTCATACGCTCGACGGGAGCCGCTCCGCGGACCTCGCTGCGGCCGACGCCGAAGACCGAGAAGCCGGCGGCGGTCGCCGCCGCGATGTCGAGCGCATTGCGCAGGTCGACCAGCACGCGACCCGTCATCAGGCCCGCCGCCTCGACGAGGTCCATGGCCTTGTACTCGGGCCAGTCGGTCAGCAGGACCGCGACGTCGGCACCGTCCAGAGCCTTCCGAAGGTCGGCGCAGAACACCGGTCCCTCGATCTGCTCGCGCGCCCGCATCAGCCCGGCCGGGTCGTGGGCCCGGACCTCGCGCGCCAGCTTCGCCAGTTCGGGCACGACCACCAGGCTCGGCGAGTCCCGGAGGTCGTCGGTGCCGGCCTTGAAGGTCAGCCCGAGGACCGCCACCCGCAGACCGGCCAGCGACCCGCCGCTGGCTTCGACGACCCGCTCGACCAGATGCAGCTTGCGGGCCTCGTTGGCATGAATCGCCGCCGCCACCACACGCTGGCGGACCCCCAGCGCCTCGGACGTCTTTACGAAAGCCTGGGTGTCCTTGGGGAAGCAGGAGCCGCCGAAGCCCGGCCCGGCCTTCAGGAAATCCGGGCCGATCCGGTGATCGAGGCCGATGGCATGGGCGACCGCGTCGACGCTGCCGCCGGTCGACTCGCAGAGATCCGCGACCTCGTTGATGAAGGCGATCTTGGTGGCCAGGAAGCTGTTGGCCGCATATTTGGCGATCTCGGCGGTCGATCGGTCGACCACCAGGACCGGCACCCCGGCGGCCTCGATCGGGGCGTAGATCTCGCGCAGGACCTCGGCAGCCCGCCTGTCGTCGACGCCGAGCACGACCCGGTCGGGATGCGTGAAGTCGTGGATCGCGGCACCTTCGCGCAGGAACTCGGGGTTCGAGGCCACGGCGAAGTCGGCTTCCGGGGCTGCCCGGCGCATCAGCGTCTCGATCCGGGAGCTGGTCCCGACCGGAACGGTGGACTTGGTGGCGACCACCGTGAAGCCGCACAACAGCGGCGCGATCGTCGCGGCACTCGCCATGATCGCCGACAGATCGGCCTGCCCGTCGCTCGACCGTGGCGGCGTGCCGACCGCGATGAAGACGGCATCGGCGTCCGGGATCGCGAACTCGTAGCGCGTGGTAAAACTCAAGCGCCCGGCCGCGCAGGCCCGTTCGACGATCGCGTCCAGACCCGGCTCGTAGATCGGGATGACGCCGGCCTTCAGGGCGTCGATCTTGTCGCTGTCGGTGTCCAGGCAGGTGACGTCGATCCCGAGATCCGCAAAACATGCGCCCGTCACGAGCCCGACATAGCCGGTGCCGACGATGGTGACTTTCATCTCTCTGTCTCCCGAGTCATTCGGTTCGTTTCGAAATGGCGCCGGCGGCCGTACCGCCGGCCGGTTCGGACTTCTGTGCTATCGCCGGGAAATCCGGTCGTGCGACCGGCCAAGGTCGGATGTCTCCAGCGTGGTATCGGCCGCGCCGCTCTCGCTGCCCCGCCCGCCGGCGCCGCCCTCGACCAGGGTGGCCAGCTGCCCGGCCGCCTCGACGCCGGTGGCCCACGCCGCCTGGAGACGATCCCGCCAGTGCTCGAACTGCGTGGAGACGTCGGAGAACGTCACCTCGACCGGGGCGCCGACGCCGACGCCGCTGAGCGGACGTTCCGGGGCGATCAGCAGGGTGGCCTTGGAGAGGTCCTGGCGGACCCAGCGCGGGAAGCCGGCGCGCGGGCGACGGCTGCCCTCGACGCTCAGATCGACGACCCGCCCCCAGGCGGTCTCGCCGGTGTCCGGCGAATAGATGCTGGCCCGTTGGGTCTTCGACAGCCGCGGTACGGCGGCCATCGGAATCTGCGCCTCGACCAGGAGCTCGCTCTCGTCGCGCGGGACCAGCGAATAGACCTTCTCGCCGGTCTCGACCCACGCCTCGCCGGTGCCGCCGCGCGCCCAGTGAACGATGCAGTCGCACGGGCTGTACAAGGTGTTCTCGCGAACCCGGGTGTCCAGGGCCTTGACCTTGGCGCGTTGCAGGTTGGTCTGGGCCTTCAACTGGTCGAGCCGCTTCTCCACCGTCAGGATCTGCACCAGGTTCAGGCCACCGTCCTGGTCGCCCTGGCCGAGCGACGCGTTGATGGTGTCGCTTGCCTCCCGGCTGCCGCCGTTCTCCAGCGCCTCGCTCAGCGCCGCGATCAGGGTCTCGTTGTAGCCGAGGGTGGCCCGCGCCATCGCCAGGTCCGCGGTCAGCTCGACGTTCCGGATGCGCCCGAGCGGCTGGTCCCGGCTGACGGTCGTGCCGGGGGCCAGGCCGTCGCCGGAGAAACGGCCCTCGCCGGGCGCATGCACGTCGATACGGGCGGCCGTGGTCGCCGCGAACGGCGAGCGGATGACAAACAGCGAGTCGTACACGGCAAGGCCGGCGAACCCGCAGATCAGCACCGCCGCGAGGCCGATCCCGACGACCCGCCGCACGCGTCCGTGCCGGCGCGCCAGCGAACTCGGATCGGCCACGGCGTTCGGGTTCTGCCGCACCCGCCGGGCGACCTGCCCGTCGGTGGAACTCAGGACGCCGTCCAGGCTCACCAGGTTGCCTGCCAGATGAGCGGTCAGCAGCCGGCGCAGCAACGCCCGCTCCTGGTCCTCCATGTCGAGGATCTCGAAGCCGGCGATCTGCGTCCCGCCGGCCCCCGTCGTGTGCCGCAGTCCGGCAGTCAGCGGGAGGTGCAGCCGGAACCCCTTGAATGCGAAGACCATGTGCAGGGCCTGCGGCTCACGCGAGTCGTCCTGCAGCGGCCCGCGGACGGCGAACCCGCTGACCGAGAAGTCGTGGCCTTCGTACTTGCCGTGCTTGCACAGCACCCGGAACGGCACCTGGACGCGGACGTGCCGGCGCTCGTCGCGCCGTTCATGCAGCAGGTTGTCCTGCCATGCCGCCTCTCGTTGGGCGGGGTCCCCCGGAGTCTGCACGAAGCCCGGCTCGACCTTGCGGTCGGGTCCGTCGTCCCCTGCGGGCGTCTTGCGTCGGTCGTGCATGGATGATCACTCCTCGATGGATTGCTGGTTGCCCGAGCACTCGTCAGTCGGGGCGCCGGCCGCCAGGGGAGGCGGCGTTGCCCGCGCTCGCGGTCGTCTCTACCGTCAGCCCGCGCAAGGTGATCGCATCGGGCCGGCCGATCGTGCATGGCCCCGGCACCGGCCCGGAGCGCGGGCACCAGATGCTTGCCCGGCCGGCGGCGTCGGCAGGCGGCGACAGGGCGACGACCGTCTCCGAGCCGTGTCCCAGGAGCACCCGCCCGGGGCGCAGCGACGCGATGTCCCGGTCCAGGCGGAAGGTCCCTCGTCGCATCGCCAGGGTCTGTCCTTCCGGCAGCCGGACCAGGGCCTGCCGCAGCCATCCGCCGTCGCCCTCCGGCGGATGGGCGAAGCTCTCCGCGAAGCTCGTACTGATCGTGGCCACGCTCGGAAGCCCGACGGCACCCGAATAGAACAGCAGCAGCGAGACAAAGCCGGCCACGGTCAGCGCGTGCAACGAGGTGCTGAACTCACGCGTCCCGGCGGCGGCGGCCGAGCCGCCGATCTCCTGGCGCGTCCATTTCTGGCGGTTGAGGCGGAACGACACGAACGTCTTGATCAGCCCGCCGAGCACCTGGTTGAAGAACAGCAGGAACGGCCAATGCGGGGCCCAGCGGTGGCGCAGCATGCCGCCCAGTACGATCGTCAGAATCGTCCTGGTGCCGCCGATCCACAGCGCATAGACCAGCAGGAACTCGGGGCCGTAGGCGATCGACAGGATAATGGCCAGGACCGGCCCGACCTGCGACGTCCACATCGACAGCTTCTGGTCGACCAGGCACCACCAGGTGAACAGGCCGATGGCCCGCGGCCCCAGGCCGATCGCCCGGTCGCTGGTCCGCAGCATGTTCCCGTACCAGCGCTTCAGCAGGGCGACCGCCCCCGCCAGCAGGGTGCTGCTGGGCAGTTCCTCGAAGCTGTCGGCCCGCGCGTCGGGCACGTAGATCATTCCCCAGCCGCGCTTCAGCAGCCAGTACCAGGTCGACTTGTCGTCGCCGCTCAGGAACCGTATCCGCCCGAGCCGCCAGTGCTCGATGGCGTCGTGCTCGAGCTGCTCGATGAAGCTTGGGTCGGTCGCCAGCTCGGCCTTGATCACGCTGAAGCGGCCGGTCAGGACCAGCAGGCGGCCCGACAGCGACATCGACGACATCAGCAGGTGCCGCTGCGCGAACCGCAGATCGTACCATTCGCGCGCCCAGCTGCCGCCGGTGGTGATGCCGCGGTTGTCGGTGGTCGCGGCCCCCATGTTCGGATGGCTCTGCAGGACCGGCAGTACCTGCGAGAGCGCGCCGTCGCGCAGCAAGACATCGCCGTCCATGAAGATGCATACGGAGTGGTCGTCCGGCAGCCGACGCGAAATCGCGCGCAGCGCCTCGGCCATGGCCGGCCGCTTTCCGGTTCCCTCCTGGAACATGAACACGACCTCGACATGAGCGGGCAGCCCGACGTCGTCGGCGACCTGCCGCAGGACGTCGACGTCGGTCTGGTGGCTGACCGCCGCGATCACCGTCGCCGGCTGGCCGTAGTTGCTCAGTTCCCGGAACAAGGCGGCGTAGACCGGCCAAGTGACACCGGGATCGATCGCATAGGACGTGACCAGGCAGTAGACGTGGCTGGCCTTCGCGACGTTCGCGGCGTCGACGGCGCTGCGGATCTTCGGGAACCTGAACCGCAGGTAGGTCCATGCGCGCACGGCGTGAACAGACCACCAGGAGTAGCGCCAGACCCCGATGATCCCGATGCTGAGCAGGAAGGTGTCGCCGAGCGGGTCGAAGACGTCGGCCGGGACCAGAACCAGCAGCATCGCCAGTACCGACGCCAGCACGCAGGTCATCAGGAAGCGGGCGCCGGCGGGGGCGGTGGTCGGACGCCACGACGGAACCGGCACCGACGGGACGCGACATGAAGCGCCGCGCCCACCCGCCAGCACGGGCTGTGGGATGCTCATTCACTGCTCCTGGGACTTGCTTTCGGAAGGCCTTGGCCGCCGGGGACGGCGGCGACCCGGCTCAGGTCATCCGGCCGGGAAGCGGCTTACCCGACTGCGGACGCCACCTGCCGCGGACCGGCCGCCGCCCCCGTCAACGGTCACCGGTCGAGCCGAAGGCGATTGCGAACCCGCAGGTGAAAACTCTCGAAAGGTCGATCGGCGGTTTCGGGCCATTGCAGATCTCCTGGCAAAGGCACTGCGACACTTCGCGGTGCGCGCTGCCCCGTCGCCAGTGAAGACCGTCTGCGGCGTCTGCCATTCCCCGGGCCCGACGCGCCGGCCGGGGCTGTTGCGAATCTGCAACAGGTCGCCGACCGCTCCGGTACAGCCCGCTAGGATCGTGTCTCCGGAGGGCGGTGCAGCCGGAAGGCCGGAACATTGAGAGCCGGGGCTACCGCCGGTACGCCCGAAAGGCCTGTGGGGTGAGCGCGCCGAGGTGCCGCAAGACCGAGACCCAGGCCGCGAAGCCGTCGTCGAAGGCCGACAGCCGGATGAACTCGTTCGGCGCGTGGAAATCCTCGTCGGCGGTGGAGAACGAGAACATCACCGTGTCGATCCCGAGGCGCGCGCGCACGATGTCGGAGAGCGGCAGGGTGGCGCCGTTGCGGACGCGCAGCGGCACCCGGCCGGTGGTGTCCTCCAGGGCCGCCTCGGCCGCCAGCAGCAGCGGATGGGCGTCCGGCACCAGATAGGCGGCGGACGGATGACCCTCGCGGACCGTCAGGGTGGCGCCGGGCGGACACTGCCCGCGGAGATGCCGGACGACGGCGGCGGTGACCGCCGCCGGATCCTGCCCGGGCACCAGGCGCATCGACAGTTTCGCGTGAGCGGTGTTCGGTATGACCGTCTTGCCGCCGGCGCCGGTATAGCCGCCCCACAGCCCGTTGGCGTCGATGGTCGGCCGGTACCAGAGGCGTTCCAGCGTCGCGTAGCCCGGCTCGCCGGCCGGTGCGGTGCCGAGGTCGGCGTAGTAGGCGTCGTCGTCGAACGGGATCGCCGCGAGCGAGCGCTTCTCCCCGGCCGACGGCGCCGCGACCCCGTCCAGGAAGCCCGCGACCGCCGGCGTGCCGTCGCCGTGGTGCAGGCCGGCGATCAGCCGGGCCGCCACGTGCAGGGCATTCGGGACCACGCCGCCATAGCGGCCGGAATGCAGGTCCTTCACCGCGGTGGTGACGGTGAACTCGAGGGCGGCGATGCCGCGCGACCCGACCGCGATGCTCGGGATGTCGGCCCGCCAGCGCCCGCCGTCGGCCGACAGCACGGCGTCGGCCGCCAGCCGGTCCCGGTGCGCCTCCAGGATGGCGCCGAGGGTGGCGCTGCCGATCTCCTCCTCACCCTCCAGCAGGATCTTCACGTTCACCGGCAGCCGGCCCTCGACCGCCAGGAACGCCGCCAGGGTCTCGATCGCGATCGACGACGGACCCTTGTCGTCGGAGATCCCGCGGCCGTACAGGCGGCCGTCGCGCGGCGTCATCTCGAAGGGTGGGCTGTGCCACAGCTCGACCGGGTCCGGCGGCTGCACGTCGTAGTGGCCGTAGACCAGGATCGTCGGCTTGCCGGGGGCGCCGAGCCACTCGCCGTAGACCGCAGGATGACCGCCGGCCTCCAGCAGCCCGACATTGCCGAAGCCGGCTGCACCCAGGCGGTCCAGCAGGATCGAGCGGGCCTCGGCCATGCCGTCGGCGTAGGCGGGGTCGGTGCTGACCGAGCGGGCCGCCACCAGTACCCCGAGCCGGGCCAGGATCGTCGGGCGGTCTGCGGTCAGCCGGGCGACGACCGGGTCGCTCACGACCGGCCTCCGTCGACCGAGAGGATCTGGCCGGTGATCCAGGCGGCCGGGTCGGACGCCAGGAACAGGGCGGCCGCGGCGATGTCCTCGGCGGTGCCGAGCCGCCTTGTGTGAATGCCGTCGACCAGCCGCTTCTGGCCTTCCGGACCGTAGCTGTCCCACTGCCGCTCGGTCGCCGGGTTCGACCGCACGAAGCCGGGTGCCACCGAGTTCACGGTGATTCCGAACGGCCCGAGTTCCCAGGCCAGCTGTTTGGTCAGCCCGACCAGGGCGTGCTTGGCTGCCGAGTACGCCTGGATGCCGGTCAGGCTGGGCCGGAGCCCGGCGCCCGAAGAGATCGTGACGATCCGGCCATATCCCGCCTGCTTCATGACCGGGGCGGCGGCCTGGGCGAGCCAGAAGGCGCCGTCGACGTTGGACTGGAAGATCTTGCGCCAGTCGTCCGGCGTGATCTCCTCGATCGGCCGTCCGACCTGGCCGCGCACGCCGCCGGCGGCCAGCGCCAGCGCGTCCAGCCGGCCGCGCATGGCAACGACGTTGCCGACCAGGCCGTGCGCCGCCTCGCGGTCGCCCAGGTCGACAACGTGGTACTCGCAGCCGAGCTCGGCGGCCGTTCGGGCGAGGCCGTCGCCGTCCATGTCGGCGAGGTGCACGACCGCGCCGGCATCCTTGAAGCCGCGGGCGATGGCGCGGCCGATGCCCTGGGCGGCGCCGGTGACCAGGACTACGCGGTCGTCGAAGCGGATCTGCATGTGTCGATCAGGACCTGGAGGGTGTCGCGGGAAAGCGGGCGGCGGCCGTCCTCGACGTCGTGCACGAGGTCGACCAGGGTGCGGATCGCCGGGACGTCGACCCCTACCTCGGCGGCGACCTCGGCGATCACGGCGATCTGCACGTCGACCTCGGTCCGGCGCTTGCGCACCGCCAGGTCGCGCCAGACCCCGGAATGGGTCTTGGCGGTCTTCGAGGTGTAATCGGCGAGCGCGGCGATGCAGGCGCGGGCCGCGGCGTCCGGCGCGCCCGGCAGGAAGGCGTCGGGGTCGAATCCCGAAAAGCCGCGCGGCTTCACGCCCTTGGCGACGGCCACCGCCATCACCTCGCGACCGAGCCGCAGCCAGGCGTCGGTGCGCTCGGGGTCGGCGAAGTTGGCCGACATCGAGTCGTCGGTCAGCGCGGTGGCGAACAGCATGGCGCCGTAGCCGAGCTTGCCCCAGAGATAGGACCAGATGTCGTCGGTCAGCTCGGCGTCCGGCTCGAAGACCTGGGCCAGCCGGTGCATCTCGCGGGTGCGGTCCCGGACCGGGCCGGCGGCCTCGCCGACCACGAAGGCGCCGCGGTTGCCGTACAGGATCCGGCCCGGGCCGTGCCAGTCGGCGCCGAAGTTGACGAAGCAGCCCATGGTGCGGGCCTCGCCGATGCGGCGCGCGATGATGATCTCGTTCAGGCCGTTCTGGGCCGACAGCACGAAGCCGTCGGCCGCCAGATGCGGCGCCAGCCGCTCGGTCGCGGCGGCGGTGTGGTGCGCCTTGACCGCCAGCACGATGCGCGAGTAGGTGCCTTCCAGCTCGTCCGGGGTGACCGCCGGGATCACCTGGGTGAACTCCTCGATCGGTCCCTCGATGGCAAGCCCGGTCGTCCGGCAGGCCTCGACGTGCTCCGGCACGATGTCGACCAAGGTCACGTCGATGCCGGCGCGCGCCCAGTAGGCGCCGAGCGTGCCGCCGATGGCGCCGGCGCCCCAGATCAGGATCGGCCCGGACGGGGTCGAGTCGGTCACGATCGGGTCGGCCATGGTCCCTCCAGTGCCTCACGGGTCTCCTCGACGCCGGCCTTCCACAGCGCCAGCATGTCCTCGTCCGGCTTCTGCCAGGCGCCGCCGAAGTTGCCGTCGCCGAGCAGCGCGCGGGCGGCATCCGGGGCGCAGGCCTTGAGCAGTCCGACGTCGACCATCGGCTTCACCCCGTCGGGCGCCGGTGCATGGTCCAGCCGGGTCCAGGGGAAGTTCTCCAGCCAGCTGGCGTGGCTGCCGAGAGGATCGATGCGCTGCACCTCGGCCCAGGTCCGCGGGGCGTTCCACCACTGGTGCCAGCGGATCGACATCTCCGGCCACTCCGCCATCAGCTCCTGGGCCAGCGCCGCGACCGGCTGGTTGCCGCCATGGCCGTTGACCAGCAGCACGCGCCGGAAGCCGCTGCGCCGGAACGAGGCGATCAGGTCGCGGGCGACCGCCAGCAGGGTCTCGACCCGCAAGGTCACCGAGCCGGGATAGGCCGCGAAATACGGCGCGATGCCGAACGGGATCGCCGGATAGACCGGCACGCCGAGCGGCTCGGCGGCCTCGACCGCGACACGCTCGGCCAGGATCATGTCGACGCAGAGCGAGAGCTGGGCGTGCTGCTCGGTCGAGCCGATCGGCAGCACGCAGCGATCGTCGTCCTGCAGATACCGCTCGATCTGCATCCAGTTGCTGTCGGCGATGCGCATCAGTCGGGATCCTCCGGGTCGTCCTGGTCGTCGATCTCGATCGCCCAGTTCGGGGTGTCGATCACGATCTTCGCGAGCAGATTGGACAGGGTGTCGCGCTCGCCCGGCGACAGCGACTGCAGCATGCGCTCCTCGAACGCCACGAACTGCTGGAGCGTCTGCTCGAACATCCGCCGGCCGGCCGGCAGCAGGTGCAGGGTCTGGTTGCGTCGGTCCGTCTCGTCGACGCGGCGCTCGATCAGGCCGAGGCCGCTGAGCTTGTCGATCGCCCGGCTGAGCGTGTTCTTGGGGAAGCCCGACGAGTAGCTGATGTCGCGGGCAAGCGCGCCGTCGAGCAGGCCGAGTGAGTAGATCACCACGAACTCCGGCCGGCTGAGCCCGGTGTGCCGCTTGATCCAGCCGTAAAGCGGCGCGTTGTAGCGCAGCGCGATGTGGTTGAACCGAAACGCGAACCAGCACGGGTTCCGCCAGAGCTTCGCCTCGGTGAGGGCCTCCAGCCCCGTGGATCCGTGCGGGATCTTCAGGGGAACGATTTCGGCATCCTCCCGGGGACGCTTGTTCTGTTGGGTCATTGGTGCCCGATTAGTTCCATTTCGAACTTGACGCGGAAATTCTCGCCTCACAATCTGGTGAAAACAAGTTCCAAATGGAATTTTTGTGGTCCACTCCTGGAAGTGGGCCGAACGGGGCGGAGGGTCGCTGTCGGAATGGCGGTGCTCCGAAATCAGGGACAAGGAGGCACAGCATGACACTTGTGAAAATGCTCAGGGCCGGCGCCTTCGCGGTTGCGCTCGGGGTGGCCGCGACGGGCGCGACGATCGCCACCGCTTCCGCGCAGACGCTGACGGTCGGCGTGCGCGGCGGACCGGAATCGATGGATCCGCACTATTCGGCGCTCGGCGTCCACGCCGACGCCATGAAGCACATCTTCGACACCCTGGTGTGGTCGGGCGACAACCTGCAGATCGAGCCGGGCCTGGCGGAGTCCTGGAAGCCGCTGGACGACACCACCTGGGAGTTCAAGCTCCGCAAGGGCGTGAAGTTCCACGACGGTTCCGACTTCACCGCCGAGGACGTGAAGTTCTCGATCGAGCGGATTCCGGTGGTGACCGGCCCGACCACGCTGCTGATCTACGTCCGGCGCGTGAAGGAGGTCGTGATCGTCGATCCCCACACCGTCCACATGAAGACCGACGGGCCGGCGGCGACCCTGCCGAACGACTTCGTCCGGCTGTTCATCGTGTCGCACAAGGCGGCGGCCGCCTATTCGACCAAGGAGACCGCGCCCGACGGCTTCAACTCGGGCAAGGCCACGATCGGCACCGGCCCGTACAAATACGTCTCGTGGGAGCCGAAGGGCGACCTGGTGCTGGCGCGCAACGACGGCTACTGGCGCGGCAAGGGTCCATGGGAGAAGGTCGTCCGCAAGGAGATGCCGAACGACTCGTCCCGCCTGGCGGCGCTGAAGGCCGGTCAGGTCGACCTGGTCAACTACGTGTCGTCGGCCGACTGGCAGGCCCTGAAGCGCGATCCCAAGATCGACACCTTCCTGGCCGACAGCGTCTACGTGATGAACCTGCAGCTCGACCAGCGCGAGCAGACCCCGAAGGTCTACGACCTCGACGGCAAGCCGCTGGCCAAGAACCCGCTGCGCGACCCGAAGGTGCGTGAGGCGCTCGACCTCGCGATCGACCGCCAGACCATGGTCGAGGTCGTGCTGGAGGGCCTGGGCACGCCGAACAACCAGCTGATGCCGAAGGGCTTCTTCGGCTGGAGCGCGAAGGTGCCGGCACGCAGCCCGGACCCGAAGAAGGGCAAGGCGCTGCTCGCCGAGGCCGGCTATCCGAACGGCTTCCAGATGGACCTCTACTGCACCAGCGACCGGTTGCCGGGCGACGGCGCGATCTGCCAGGGCCTCGGCCAGATGTTCGCGCAGATCGGCATCAAGACCAACGTCAACGCGATCTCGCGCTCGGTCTACTTCCCGGCCCAGGCGAAGAAGGAATACTCCATCTTCATGAACGGCTGGGGCACGTTGACCGGCGAGGCCTCCTACACCCTCGGCTCGATGGCGCATTCGCCGGCACCGGAGCTGAAGCTCGGGGCGTTCAACCGCATCGAGTACAGCAACCCGAAGGTGGACGAGCTGCTGCAGGCGGCCGGCAGGGAGCTCGACGACGCCAAGCGCAAGGCGCTCTACGAGCAGGCCATGGACCTGATCATGGCCGACCGCGCCTACATCTCGATCGTCACGCTGCAGACGGTCTGGGCGGCCGACAAGGGCAAGCTCAGGATGTCGCCGCGCAACGACGAGGACACGCTGGCCTTCTTCATCACCCCGGCCAAGTAGGCCGCCGCCAGCCGAACGACCGCGTGGGCCGGACGAACGGACGTCCGGCCCACCGCTTTCCAGCACCGCCCGAAACCGGAGACCGCCAGGACGATGGCCGGATACGTCATCCAGCGCTGCCTGCAGGCGGTGGTCGTCATGTTCGTCATGTCGGTGATCGTGTTCGTGGGCGTCTATGCTGTCGGCAATCCGATGGACGTGCTGATCCCGCTCGACGCGACCCAGGACGTGCGGGAGCTGATCATCGCCCGGTTCGGCCTCGACCGCCCGCTGTGGGAGCAGTACCTGGTGTTCGTGGGCAACGTCGCCCAGGGCGATTTCGGACGCTCCTTCGTCTACGCGATACCGGTGCTGGACCTGATCGCGAGCCGGCTGCCGGCGACCCTGGAGCTGACGCTCGCGGCCGTCTTCGGCGCCACCTTCATCGGCGTGCCGCTCGGCATCTGGGCGGGCTACCGGCCGGACGCCCTGTCGTCGAAGACGATCATGGGGCTGTCGATCCTCGGCTTCTCGGTGCCGACCTTCTGGGTCGGGCTGATCCTGATCCTGACCTTCGCGGTGTCGCTCGGCTGGCTGCCGGCCGGCGGGCGCGGCCCGACCGTGACGGTGCTCGGGGTCGAATGGAGCTTCCTGACCCCCGAGGGCCTGTCCCATCTGCTGCTGCCGGCGGTCAATCTGGCGCTGTTCAAGCTCGCCATGATGATCCGGCTGGCCCGGGCCGGCACCCGCGAGGTGCTGCTGACCGACACCATCAAGTTCGCGCGCGCCGCCGGGCTGACCGAGGGCACGATCGTGATGCGCCATGTCCTCAAGCTGATCGCGGTGCCGATCGTCACGGTGTTCGGCCTCGAGCTCGGCTCGACCCTGGCCTTCGCGGTGGTCACCGAGACGATCTTCTCCTGGCCCGGCCTCGGCAAGCTGATCATCGACTCGATCACCAGCCTCGACCGGCCGGTGATGGTCGCCTACCTGATCCTGGTGGCGCTGCTGTTCGTCACCATCAACCTGGTGATCGACCTGACCTATGCGGCGCTGGATCCGCGGATATCCCGGGGGGCCGCGTCATGATCGACGCGTCGACCCCGCTCGGCCGGTTCTGGAACGGCTTCCGCGAGAACCGGGTGGCGGTGGCGGCCCTGGCCGTGGTCGCGGCGATCGTGCTGGTAGCGGTCGCGGCACCGCTGATCGCGCCGCAGGACCCCTACGACCTCGGCGGCCTGTCGCTGCTCGACGCGCGCCGCCCGCCGGGCCATGTCGGCAGCGGCGGCTACGTCCACTGGCTCGGCACCGACGCCCAGGGCCGCGACCTGCTGTCGGCGATCCTCTACGGCCTCAGGATCTCCGTGCAGATCGGCCTGCTGGCGGGCGGCGTGGCGCTCGCGATCGGCGCCAGCCTGGGCGTCACCGCCGCCTATGCCGGCGGCATCGTCGAGACCTTGGTGATGCGGGTCGTCGACCTGCAGCTGTCGTTCCCGGCGATCCTGCTGGCGCTGGTGCTGGTCGCCCTGCTCGGCCAGGGCAAGGCGCAGCTGGTGACCGCCCTGGTGGCGGCGCAGTACGCCTATTTCGCCCGCACCGCCTACGGGGCGGCGACCGCCGAACGCCGCAAGGACTACATCGAGGCGGCGACCGCCACGCCGCTGTCGCGGGCCCGCGTGGTGTTCCGACACCTGCTGCCGAACTGCATGCCGCCGCTGATCGTGGTCGCCACCGTGCAGATCGCCAACTCGATCGCCCTGGAGGCGACGCTGTCCTTCCTCGGCCTCGGCCTGCCGGTGACGGAGCCGTCGCTCGGCATGCTGATCTCCAACGGCTTCGTCTACATGATGAGCGGGCGCTACTGGATCTCGGTCTACCCCGGCATCGCCCTGATCGTGCTGATCGTCGCCATCAACCTGGTCGGCGACCAGGTGCGCGACCAGCTGAACCCGAGGCTGCACCGATGAGCGCGCCGCTGCTCGAGGTCGAGGGGCTGCGCACCCATTTCTTCACCCGCGCCGGCGTGGTGAAGGCGGTCGACGGCGTGTCGTTCACGCTGGGCCGCGGCGAGATCCTCGGGCTGGTCGGGGAAAGCGGATCGGGCAAGTCGGTCACCGGCTTCTCGCTGCTCGGGCTGATCGACCCGCCGGGCCGGATCGTCGACGGCTCGGTGCGGCTGGAGGGCGAGGAACTGGTCGGCATGCCGGCCCGGGCCCTCCGGCGGCTGCGCGGCCGGCGGATCTCGATGGTGTTCCAGGACCCGATGATGACCCTCAACCCGGTGCTGTCGGTCGGGACCCAGATGTCGCTGGCGATCCGGGCGCATGACGCGGTGTCCGACAGGGCGGCGCGCGACCGGTCGGCCGCGGTGCTGGCCCGGGTCGGGATCCCGGACGCGCGTGCCCGACTGGACGCCTTCCCGCACGAGTTCTCCGGTGGCATGCGCCAGCGCGTCGCCATCGCCATCGCCATGGCGCACAGCCCGGCGGTGATCGTCGCCGACGAGCCGACCACGGCGCTCGACGTCTCGATCCAGGCGCAGATCCTGTTCGAGATGCGCGAGCTGGCGCGCGACAGCGGCACCGCGCTGATCTGGATCAGCCACGACCTCGCGACGGTATCCAGCCTCGCCGAGCGCATCCTGGTCATGTATGCCGGGCGGATCGTAGAGGAGGGGGCGACAGCGGCCGTACTTCGCGACCCGCGCCATCCCTACACCCGCGGCCTGCTGGACTCGCTGCCCGCGACCGCCGAGCCGGGCCGGCCGCTGCGCCAGATTCCCGGCGCGACGCCGTCGCTGCTCTCGTTGCCGCCCGGCTGCCCGTTCGCGCCGCGCTGCGCCCACGCGACCGGGGCCTGCGAAGCCGATCCGGCGCGCCGCGGCGAGCCCGGCACGGATCGGGCCTATCGCTGCCACCATCCGCTGGGACGCGCGGCATGACGGCGCCATTCCTCTCGCTCGACAGCATCACCCGGCGCTTCGAGCCGCGCCTGACCCTCGGCGACCGGATCGCCGCGCGGCTGGGCGCGCGCGTCGAGGATCGGCCGGTGCGGGCGGTCACCGAGGTCAGCCTGCAGATCGCCAGGGGCGAGACCCTGGGGCTGGTGGGCGAGTCCGGCTGCGGCAAGTCGACTCTCGGCCGGGTCGTCGCCGGCATCCTGGCGCCGAGCTCGGGCACCGTGCTGATCGACGGCAAGCCGGTCATCGAGCACGGGCGCAAGGTCACCACCCGGGTCCAGACGGTGTTCCAGGACCCGTATGCCTCGCTCGACCCGCGCATGCGGATCGGCGACATCGTGGCCGAGGGGCCGGTGGCGCACGGCCTGGTCTCGAAGGCCGGTGCGCCGGACTATGTGCGCGACTGGCTGTCGCGGGTCGGTCTCGACCCCGAGTTCGCCGGCCGCTACCCGCACCAGTTCTCCGGCGGCCAGCGGCAGCGCGTCGCCATCGCCCGCGCGCTCGCCATGCAGCCGGACCTGCTGGTCTGCGACGAGCCGGTGGCCTCGCTCGACGTCTCGATCCAGGCGCAGATCATCAACCTGTTCCTGGAACTGCGCCGCGACCTCGGCATCACCTGCCTGTTCATCAGTCACGACCTGGGCGTCGTGCGCCACGTCTCCGACCGGGTCGCGATCATGTATCTCGGCCGCATCGTCGAGGTGGGGACGGCGGACGCGATTTATCGCGATCCACGGCACCCCTACACCCGGGCCCTGCTGGGCAGCGTGCCGAAGCTGGTGCTGGAGAGCGACGAGCTGGTACGGTTCGAGACGATCTCGGGCGAGATCCCGTCGCCGCTCTCTCCCCCGCCCGGCTGCACCTTCCACCCGCGCTGCTCGATCGCGGTCGAGGCCTGCCGCGGCGCCGTGCCGGCGCTGCTCGACGACACCGAAGGCCACCGGGTGGCATGCCACGTCCGGGCGCTCGAACGGGCCGGGGCATCCCAGGACGGATGCGGCTGACCTATTCCTCGGAGCGGCCCGTGCCCTCCCGGTCGCGCTCGTAGCGTCGCGCCAGCGGGAACGGCGGCAGCCAGGACTCGCGGCGAACCGTCCACAGCTCGTAGGTCGGCGTCAGTTGGTCGGGGGCGTCGAGGGACCCCAGGTTGACCTCGATCTCGTCGGCGCTGCGGGAGAACACAGACGAGCCGCAGCGCGGGCAGAAGAACCGACCGGCATAGTCGCGGGGCTCGCCCTCGACGGTCACCGCATCCCGGGGGAAAATCGCGGAGGCGTGAAACAGCGCGCCGTGATGCTTGCGGCAGTCGAGACAGTGGCAGAGGCCGACCCGGTACGGGCGCCCCGTCGCCACAAATCGGACGTCGCCGCACAGGCAGCCGCCGGTAAATCGCTCCATGCCGCGTCTCCTCGGAAGCGAACCGGCGAAACCGTTACAACGATCCGCACCGTCGTGACAATTGCCGGCCCTCGGGTCGCGCCGTGCTACGCGGCCGCCGGCATCGTCGCGCGGCCGTCGCGGGCCGCCACGCGGCCGCGCTTCAGCACCAGCCGGCGGACCGGGTGGAAGGCGACCGCCTCGGCGGCGGTCTCGGCCTCGACCAGCACCAGGTCGGCGGCGGCGCCGACCGCCAGCCCGTAGCCGGCGGCGCCCATGACCTGCGCGCCGCCATAGGTCGCCATGCGGAGCGCGATCTCGATGTCCGGGTCGTGGCGGAAGCCGGACCGGTAGGCCAGCAGGAACGCCCGCTCCAGCATGTCGCCGGTGTTCAGCGGCCCCCAGGTGTCGCGCACCCCGTCCGAGCCCGAGAACAGCCGCACGCCGCGGTCGTGCAGCAGCCGGATCGGCGGGAACGGGGTCGGCCCGGACGGCGCGTGGGTCATGACTGCGATGTCGAGTTCCACGAGATCGTCGAGCAGCCCGTCGAGCCGCGGCCGGTCGAGCATCCCGAGGCAGAAGGCATGGCTGATCGCCACCTTGCCCTTCAGCCCGAGCGCCCGGGTCCGCTCGACGATCATGTCGATGGTCACCGCACCGAGATCGCCGCGGTCGTGCAGGTGGATGTCGACCCCGCAGCCGTGGCGGTCGGCGATCGCGAAGATCCCGTCGAGCTGGCCCTTCGGGTCGCGGTCGACCCCGACCGGGTCCAGGCCGCCGACCACCTCGGCGCCTTCGCGCACCGCCTGCTCCAGCAGATCCAGGGTGCCCGGCCGGATCATCACGCCGGTCTGCGGGAAGGCGACCACCTCGACGTCGATCCACTCGCGATGCGCCTCGCGCATCGCCTGGATGCCGTGGAAATGGCTCAGGCCGACGTCCGGGCCGATGTCGACATGGGTGCGCACATGGGTGGTGCCGCGCGCCACCATGTGCCGCAGCAGCCGGGCGCTCTGAACCTCCGCCGACAGGCCGAGGGTGTTCAGGACCCGCCGCTCGTTGTCGATCTTGTCGATCAGGGTCGGGCCGGCCTGGTGCGGGTGCCAGGGCGTGCCCCACAGGGTCTTGTCGATATGGGCATGGGCGTCGACCAGCCCTGGCAGCGCGAGGCATCCGGTCCCGTCGACCACCTCGGCGCCGTCGCGCGGCAGGTCGGCGCCGATCGCCGCGATCCGTCCCGCCGACACGGCGATGTCGGTCGGGGCAGGGCCAAAGCCCCAGGCACGGACGCCGGTCAGCAGCAGGTCGGTCATGTCGGGCTCCGGGGTGGCTGGACGGGATTATTGTGCGGCAGCGTCCTTGACGACCGCAACCGGTCCCGCAAGCCGGCTCCCGGGGAGGGCCTCAGCCGACCGGCGTGCTCGCCTGGTAGGTCGAGCGCGCGAGCCAGTCGGGGCTGACCTCGACGCCCCAGCCGGGCCGGTCGGTGACGGTCACATGGCCGTCGGTGACCGTGTAGGGAGAATCGACAAACAGGCCCTCCTGCCACGGGTAGTAGTCCGGGCCCTCGATCGAGAACTCGAGATACTTCCCGGCGTTGGGGATTGCCCGCAGCAGGTGCATGGTGAAGATCGTGACCATCGACAGGTTCGCGCTGTGCGGCGTGCAGGGGATGCCGGCCGCCGCGGCCAGGGCGGCGACCCGCAGGGTGCTGGTCAGCCCGCCGATGTAGCAGACGTCCGGCTGGACGATGTCGACCACGCGGCCGTCGATCATCCGGCGCCAGTCGACCGGCATGCAGTCCTGCTCGCCGCCGGTGACGTCGATGTCGAGCGCGTCGGCGACCTGCCTGGTCTGCTCGTACTCCCAGTACGGGCAGGGCTCCTCGAAATGCGAGACGCCGTTGTCCTGCAGCATCCGGCCGACCTCGATGGCGCGGCCCGGCGAGAACCCGGAGTTGGCGTCGACCAGCAGGGCGACGCCGTCGCCGAGTGCGCGCCGCATGGTCGGGACGATCTCCTCGGTCCGGCCCGGCCACTCGTCGATGTCGTGGCCGCACTCGGCGCCGATCCGGAACTTGAAGGCGTCGAAGCCGTGGTCGTCGCGCAGGCGCTTCAGGCGGGTCGCCTCGTCGGCCGGCGTGATGTCGCGCTTCATGGACGACGCATAGGCCCGCAGCCGGCCCGGCGTGCCGCCGATCAGCGCGCAGACCGGCTTGCCCTCGGCCTTGCCGCGCAGGTCCCACAGCGCGGTCTCCACGCCGCCGATCGCGCGCCGCAGGTAGGAGCCGGGGAACTTGTGCTCGCGCTCGGGGACGGTATCGACCAGGAAGTCCATGTCGGCGGCGTCGCGGCCGAGTGCGAAGGGGGCGACCTGGCGGTGCAGCACCTGTGCGGTGATGTCCGCGTTGTACGGTGCGGTCTGTCCCCAGCCTTCCCGCCCGTCGGCGGTCCGGACCCGGACGAAGCAGACATACCGGTCCGTGAAGGTCTCGATGCTGGCGATGTCCATGGCTGTTCCGGCGGTGTCGGAAGGGGGATCTTCGACTGCAACGATAGTCCGAATTGGACTTGATTTAAGGTCCATTGTCGTTCGTCCTGTAGGCCAATCCGATGGAGCGTTCGGAATGAAGACCAACGCGGGCGCCCTGCTGTCGTCGCTGCGGATCGACCGCGCGGCCGACCGCAAGATCAGCATCCAGCTCTACATGGGGCTGAAGGAGATCCTGCTGTCCGGCGGCGTGACGCCGGGCGACCGGTTGCCGGCCAGCCGGACCCTGGCGAAGGAGATCGGGGTCTCGCGGACCACTGTGATCGACGCCCTGGAGCGACTGACGGCCGACGGCCTGCTGGAGGCGCGGGTCGGCGACGGCACCTATGTCAGCCGGGCCCTGTCGGGACGTCGCCCGGTCCGACCTGTGTCGCTACCGGTCTCGGCCCCGCCGGCCTCGCCGCGGCTGTCGCACGCCGCCACCCACGCCCAGCGGCTGTTCGCGCCGCGCGCCTGGCTGCCGCACCGGTCGCAGGCCTTCATCACCGCGCTGCCGGCCCTCGACCTGTTCCCGATGGCGCACTGGGCGCGGCTGGCGGCGCGTCACTGGCGGTCCGGCCGCGAGCAGGTCATGGGCTACGGCCACCCGTCGGGCTACCAGGGCCTGCGCGAGGCGATCGCCACGCATCTGAACGCAGCCCGCGGCATCAAATGCGACCCCGAGCAGGTGTTCATCGTCGCCGGGGCCCAGCAGGCGTTCTTCCTGATCAGCACCCTGCTGCTCAATCCCGGCGACCCGGTGTGGTTCGAGAACCCCGGTGCGATCGGCGCGCGCAACGCCTTCGTCGCCAGCGGTGCCAGCATCGTGCCGGTCGAGGTCGACGACGAGGGGCTCAGCGTGGCCGACGGCCTGCGCAAGGCGCCGCATTTCCGGATCGCCTTCGCCACGCCGTCGCACCAGCAGCCGCTCGGCCACGTCATGAGCCTGACCCGCCGGCTCGCCCTGCTGCGCGCGGCGGAGGACGCCGACGCCCTGATCGTCGAGGACGACTACGACGGCGAGTTCTACTACGGCAGCCAGCCGCAGCCGCCGCTCAAGAGCATCGATACCCAGGAGCGCGTGGTCTATGTCGGGACCTTCTCCAAGACGCTTTTCCCGTCGCTGCGGCTCGGCTTCATCCTGGTGCCGCGCGGCCTGGTCCGGGCCTTCGCGGAGGTCAGCGCCTCCTGGCTCAGCGGCGTGCCGACGGTGACCCAGGCGGTGGTCGCCGACTTCATGAACGAGGGGCTGTTCTCGACCCATATCCGGCTGATGCGGCGGGCCTACAAGGCCCGGCACGACGCGCTGATCGAAGCGGCGGCCTCGCTGGCGCCGGCGATCGAGGTCCGGCCGACCTCCGGCGGCTTTCACACGGTCGGTTTCCTGGCCGACGACGCCGACGAGGATGCTATCGTCGCCGGGGCGCGGGCGTGCGGCGTCGTCGTCGCCGGGCTGTCGCGGTATTGCGCCGCGCCGATCGGGCGGAAAGGGCTGGTCCTGGGATTCGGCGGCGTGAACCCCGACGAGATCCGCCGGGGCGTGCTGGCCCTCGAGACATTGTCCGAGCTGATGGCGTGAATTGGTCTGATCGCAAAACTGTAATGGATATATTTTACAGTCCAATGATCACCTAAGGTTTCGAAGTCGAATTGCCGGTGCGTCGGCCCGGACGCCCGGTCAGAACCGGGAGGCACAAAAAATGAGAACGGGGACATTCTCGGCGGCACTGTTGGCCGCCACCATGCTGACCGCAGCCGCGACGGCGCAAGCCGAGACGCTGCGACTGCTGACCTGGGGCGGCTATGCGCCCGAGGAGATCATCCAGAAGTTCGAGGCCAAGTATCCCGACATCAAGGTCGAGGTGACGCTGTCGAACAACGAGGAGATGATCGCCAAGCTGCGGGCCACCGGCGGTGCCGGTTTCGACCTCGCGCAGCCGAGCCATGACCGCATCTACGCGGCGCAGCTCGAGTACAACATCTACAAGCCGCTGGACCTTTCGAAAATCGACACCTCGGTGTTCGAGCCGAAGCTGCTGGACGGCGTGAAGGCCAACACCACGATCGACGGCAAGGTCTACTCGGTGCCGCACCAGTGGGGCACCTCCGGCCTGATGGCCGACAAGTCCAAGGCGCCGGAGATCGCTGGCTGGGGCGACCTCTGCGATCCCAAGTACAAGGGCAAGACGTCGATGCGCCTGAAGCGCACGATCCTGCTCGGGACCGCCTTCTCGATGGGCGAGAATCCGTTCGCGGCCTACGCCGACCTCAAGAAGTACCAGGGCATCCTGGACAAGGTCGTCGACAAGCTGATCGCCTGCAAGGACAACGTGAAGGCCTACTGGAAGGGCGGCGACGACCTGTCGGCGCTGATGCTGTCGGGCGAGGTGGTCGCCTCCGAGACGTGGGATTCCACCGCCTACAAGCTCTACAAGCAGAACCCGAACATCGTGTTCGTGCCGCCGAAGACCGGCGCGCTCGCCTGGATCGACACCTTCACCATGCCCCGCAAGGGCGAGGCCGACGAAGCCGCCTACAAGTGGATCAACTTCGTCATGCTGCCTGAGAACGTGAAGATCATGTCGAACAGCACCGGCGGCACCGCCGCGGTGAAGGGCGGCAAGGACCTGCTGCCGGACGACAAGAAGGCGGCCGTGAACGCGGCCTTCTCCGACGCCGACATCGCCAACCTGCAGTTCTTCGCGAACATCCCCCCGGGGGTCGAGGACATGGAAGGCAAGGCGCTCGAGAAGATCAAGGCCGCGACCGGCGGCTGATCGAAGGGTGAGCCCGCTGCTCCGGTCTGACGCCGGGGCGGCGGGTGGGTCCCGGGTCGCCCGTCGACCGGATCGAGGGTTGCCCGGGATGACGGCAAGAAGAGCTATATCGTCGCCATCCCGGCCGCAGCGGCAAGGCCGCGGTGAGCCGGGACCTACGAAGCGACGGGCGGGAACCGCGACAGCATGACCATGACTTCCGACTACGACCTCGAGTGCCGCAACGTCTCCAAGCGCTTCGGCCCGGTGCGCGCGGTCGACGACGTGTCGTTCGAGATCCCGAGCGGCTCGTTCTTCTCGATCCTCGGCCCGTCCGGCTGCGGCAAGACCACGCTGATGCGGATGATCGCCGGCTTCGAGGACCCGTCGTCGGGCGACATCCGGATCAAGGGCAGGTCGGTGGTCGACATGCCCCCGAACAGGCGCAACGTGAAGATGGTGTTCCAGCACCTGGCGCTGTTCCCGATGATGAACGTCTACGAGAACATCGCCTACGGCCTGCGCTGCAACGGCGTCGGCAAGGCCGAGATCCGGCGCAAGGTGACCGACGTGCTGGAGCGGATCGCGCTGCCGGACGTCGGCGAGCGCGAGATCCACCAGCTCTCCGGCGGCCAGAAGCAGCGTATCGCGATCGCCCGCTGCATGGTGCTGGATCCCGACGTCCTGCTGCTCGACGAACCGCTCGGCGCGCTCGACCTGAAGCTGCGCGAGGCCATGAAGATCGAGCTGAAGTTGCTGCAGCACCAGTTCAACACCACCTTCGTCTACATCACCCACGACCAGTCGGAAGCGCTGGTCATGTCCGACCATGTGGCGGTCATGAACCAGGGGCGCTTCGAGCAGATCGGCACCCCGCAGCAGCTCTACCACCGGCCGGCCAGCGCCTTCGTCGCCGGCTTCGTCGGCGACGCCAACCGCTGGACCGGCCGGGTGGTCGGCGTCGACGCCGGCTATGTCCGGGTCGAGACCGAGGCCGGGCTGACCGCGACCGGCTCTGCCGGGGCCGGCCAGAGCCTGCGGACCGGCGACCCGGTCGAGGTGTTCGTGCGGCCGGAGTTCGTGCGGGCCGAGCGCGCCGGCGGCGCCGAGGACAGCGGCGGGAACACCCTGTCCGGGGTGGTCGACAGCCTGCTGTTCAACGGCGCAAACAGCCGCGTGCTGGTGCGCTCCGACCGGGCCGATCTGATCGAGGCCGACGTGACCCTGACCGGCGGCGTCGACGACCTCCGGCCGGGCGAGGCAGTCCGGCTGACATGGTCGCCGGACCAGGCCACCTGCTTCGCCGCCGGGGCCGGCGGGCGATGACCCAGAAGGACATCCGGCGGCTGTCGCTGATCCTGCTGTTCGCGCCGTTCGCGCTGTGGATCCTGCTGCTGATCGTGCTGCCGCATATCGGCATGGGGGTGATGGCGCTGCGCGAGAAGGTGGCGCCGCGGGTGTACGAGTTCGGCTTCGGCAACTTCGTCGACTTCGCGCAGGAGCCGATCTACTGGAACACCCTGCTGCGGACCGGCAGCATGTCGCTGCTGGTGACCGCGCTGGCCTTGGTGATCGGCTTTCCGATCGCCTACTACATCGCCAAGATCGCCGGCCGCCGGTCGCGCGGCGCGCTGTTCCTGGTGTGCCTGATCCCGCTGTGGGTCAGCGACCTGATCCGCGCCTTCGGCTGGATCCTGCTGCTGCGCGAGACCGGGGTGATCTCCAGCGCCCTGCAGGCGGTCGGGCTGGTCGATGGCCCGGTCGAGATGCTCTACAACGACGTCACGGTGGTGGTCGGCCTCGTCTACACCGTCATCCTGTTCATGATCGTGCCGCTGGTCTCGACCCTCGACGGCATGGACAACGCCATGATCGAGGCCGGCTACAACCTCGGCGGCAGCGGGTTCACGGTCCTGCGGCGGATCATCATCCCCTATGCCATGCCGGGCATCGTCGCCGGCTGCATCATCGTGTTCATGCTGACCGCCGGCAGCTACCTGACGCCGATCCTGCTGGGCGGCAAGTACTCCAGCTGGTTCACCGAGACGATCTACGAGCAGTTCATCACCCGCTACAACTGGGAAGCCGGCGCGACCTTCGGGTTCCTGCTGCTGTTCTTCACCTCGGCGGCGGTGTGGATCGGGCTGAAGCTGTCCGGCCAGACCCTGGCCGGCACCGTGGCCAAGAGCTGAGAGCGACGATGCTCAGCAGCAACAAGGACTGGGGCTTCCTGCTCGGCTACCGGCTGTACGTGCTGGCGTTCTTCGTGTTCCTGGCGGCGCCGCTGGTCGCGGCCGGCACCTTCGCCTTCAACGACTCCGAGTTCCCGGCGCTGCCCTGGCAGGGCTTCACCCTGGACTGGTTCTTCAACGACAGCGAGCCGAAGCTCGGCGTGTTCCACGACCGTCGGCTGCTGCGCGGGGTCTACTACTCGTTCGTGATTGCGGCCATGGTCTCGACCCTGTCGGTGGCGGTCGGCACCTGCAACGCCTTCCTGTTCGTGCGCCACGACTTCCCGGCCAAGAACGCCCTGTACATCCTGATGGTGCTGCCGCTGGTGATCCCGGGCGTCATCCTCGGCATCTCGATCCTGGTGCTGGCCAGCTCGGTCGCCAACACCCTGGACGACGGCTACGGGATCGACATCGGCTTCCTGCGGCCCGGCATCTTCCTGGTGGTGATGGGCCAGTTCTCGTTCATCACCACCATCACCTCGCTGGTGATCACGGCCCGGCTGAAGAAGTTCGACACGGCGATGGAGGAGGCGGCCCTCAACCTCGGCGCCGGGCGGGCCCGGGTCCTCGGCACGATCACCCTGCCGTTCCTGCGGCCGGCGATGATCGCCGCCTGGATCGTCGCCTTCCTGGTGTCGTTCGAGAACTTCAACACCACGCTGTTCCTGGTCGGCTCGGAGTCGCCGCTGACCATCACGATGTTCGACCGCATGGCCAAGGCCGGCTCGACGCCGGTCCTGAACGCCATGTCGTTCCTGCTGATCCTCGGCTCCGGCGGCCTGGCGCTGCTGTCGGTCCTGGTGCAGCGCGACCGCACGCCCGATTGAGGTCCGTATGGAGAGCTACGACTACATCGTCGTCGGCGGTGGGTCGGCGGGCTGCGTCGTCGCGGCGCGGCTGAGCGCCAGCGGCCGCCACCGGGTGCTGCTGCTGGAGGCCGGGCCGGACGACCGGCGGTTCTGGATCCAGGTGCCGGTCGGCTACGGCAAGTCGTTCTACGACCGCCGCGTGAACTGGATGTACATGACCGAGCCGGTGGCGGAGTTCGGCGGGCGCCGCAGCTACTGGCCGCGCGGCAAGGTGCTGGGCGGCTCCAGCTCGATCAACGCCATGGTCTACATCCGCGGACAGGCCGAGGACTACGAGGACTGGCGGTCGGCCGGCAATCCGGGCTGGGGCTGGGACGACATCCTGCCGCTGTACCGGCGCATGGAATCCCATGCCTGGGGCGAGAGCGTCTGGCACGGCGGCGACGGCCCGCTGCATGTCAGGGCGCCGTCGACCGAGCTGCACCCGGTCTGCCAGGACTTCCTGGCGGCCTGCGAGGAGCTGGGCCTGCCGCGCAACCAGGACTTCAACGGGGCTAGCCAGGACGGCGCCGGGACCTATCACATCACGGTGCGCGACGGCATGCGCATGTCGGCGGCGCGCGCCTATCTGTGGCCGGCGCGCCGCCGTCCGAACCTGCGGATCGTCACCGGCGCGGAGACCACCCGGATCCTGTTCGAGGGCCGCCGCGCGGTCGGCGTCGAGTACCGGCAGGGCGGGCGCGACCGCACCGCGCGGGCCGCCGCCGAGGTGATCCTGTCGGCCGGCTCGGTGAACTCGCCGAAGCTGCTTCTGCTGTCCGGCGTCGGGCCGGCGGCCGACCTCAGGTCCCTCGGCATCGACCCGGTGGCCGACCTGCCGGGGGTCGGCGGCAACCTCCAGGACCACCTGGACGTCGGCATGATCTACCGCTCGACCGTGCCGACCCTGAACGACCAGCTGCATCCCTGGTGGGGCAAGCTGTGGGCCGGGTTCAAATACCTCGCCGCCCGCCGCGGGCCGCTGGCGCTCAGCCTCAACCAGGCCGGCGGTTTCGTGCGCAGCCGCCCCGGGCTGTCCAGGCCGAACATCCAGGTCTATTTCTGCCCGCTCAGCTATCTGAAGGCGCCGCCGGGGACCCGGCCGCTGATGAATCCGGATCCCTATTCGGCCTTCAACCTCAGCGTCTCGCCGTGCCGGCCGACCAGCCGCGGCCATCTGCGGCTCCGGTCGGCGGATCCCGGCGACGCGCCGGAGATCCGGCCGGGCTACCTCGCAACCGACCACGACATCCGGGACACCGTCGAGGGGCTCCGCTTCCTGCGTCGGCTGGCGGACACGCCGACCATGCGAAGGCTGATCGCGGCCGAGATCGACCCGGTTCCGGCCGGCGACGACGACGACAGCCTGCTGGCGTTCGCCAGGGCCAACGCCGTCACCGTGTACCATCCAGTCGGAACCTGCCGGATGGGGCCCGACGCCGCGACCTGCGTGGTCGACCCGGCATTGCGGGTGCACGGGATCGAGGGGCTGCGGGTGGCCGACGCCTCGATCTTCCCGACCCTGACCTCGGGCAACACCAACGCCCCGTCGATCGTCACCGGCGAGAAGGCCAGCGACCTGATCCTGGGGCGTGGCTGACCGTCAGAAGCCGAGCGCGTCGCGCCACCTATAGGCCGCGACGGTGGCACCGAGGAACCACGGCCGCCCGGTATAGAGCGGCCGGGTCGGGAACGCGATCCGGTCGAGTGCGGTCTGTCCCTCCGGCTTTCCCAGGACCCGCTGGCCGGCCCGGGTGCCGAGATAGCCGGCCATCGACACGCCCGACCCGCAGTAGCCCATGGCGTAGTGCAGGCCGTCGCGGCTGCCGCTGTGGGCCAGGGTGTCGAAGGTATAGGCGACGAAGCCCATCCATGAGTGGCTGATCCGGACCTCGGCGAGCTCCGGGAACAGCTTGACCAGGTCGTGGCGCAGCAGGGCGCCGCTGTGGCGCGGGTCGGTCTCGCCGCTGGTGACCCGGCCGCCGAACAGGATCCGGGTCCGGTCCGGCGACGGCCGGTAGTAGTAGACCACCTTGCGGCTGTCGCTGACGATCCGGTCGGTCGGCATCACGCTGTCCATGACCGGCTTCGCCAGCGGCTCGGTGGCGATGATGTAGCTGCCGATCGGGATCACCCGGCGCCGCAGCCAGGGCGTCGGGGTGCCGGTGTAGCCGTTGGTGGCGACCACCACGTCGCGGGTCAGGACCGGCCCGCGCGCGGTCTGCAGGCGGTGTCCGGCGCCGTCGCGCTCGATCGCCGTCACCGCGCAGTGCGGGACCACCGTGGCGCCGGCCGCCAGCACCCGGTCCAGCAGGCCCTGGTGGAAGCGGCCGGGGTCGAGGCTGGCGTGTTTCTCGTAGACCACGCCGCCGTGATAGGCGTCGGTGCCGAGTTCGCGGCGCTGCTCGGCCCGCGGCACCACATGGGCCGGGACCTCCAGGCCCTTGGGCTGGTTTCCGACCGATCGCGCGAGCCGCTCGTAGGTGCGGGCGCTGTGGGCGGCGTGGAAGCGGCCGGGGACCCGGAAGTCGCAGTCGATCCCCTCGGCGCCGACGAACGCCTCGATCCAGGCGAGGGCGTTGTGGCCTTCCTTCAGGATCGCGAAGGCGGCGTCGGGGCCGTGCCGGCGGGCCAGGCTGTCGTAGTCCGGCTTGATCGAGGTGCTGATCTGGCCGCCGTTGCGCGAGCTGCAGCCCCAGCCGGCGTCGCGGGCGTCGAGGACAAGGGTCGAGCGCCCGCCGCGCGCGACCTCGAGGGCCGCGCACAGCCCGGTGTAGCCGGACCCGACGACGGCGACGTCGACCGCCTTCGGCAGCGGCGGCGCGCCGAGATCGGGCCGCGGGCTGCGGTCCCACCAGTACGGGTCGGTCGTGAAGTCCGAGGTGAGGATGTCCGCCATGGTCGGCCGCCGGTCCCTGCGTGGGTTTTCCACCTGCCGGAGAGTGTCGCCAACCGGCGCGGGCGGCGTAAGGGCCATTCCCGCAGGCCGGTCCAGACCACCGTGCGCTGTGGCATTTCGAGGGCATCGCCGGGCGCCGCGCATTTTTTTCGTGACCGCACGCAACCGGAGGTCGTCGTCGGCGTTTGGAAATCGGGCGGAGCCTTCCGGGGAGGGGGCGGGATGCGAGACGGGGTAGCATTTTCATTTCCAGAGGCCAGGCGTGGCGCGGCCGGCCCGACCATTGCCCGGTGCGGGCCGGAGCGCGGTACGGGCGGTCCGTCGGCCGACGATCCGTCCGCGCGCTCGGGCAGTCCGATCCGCCGATCGTCCCGCGATCCCCGTTCCGGCACGGTCCTGCCGCAACCGGCACCCCACCGCCGTCCAGCCTCGAAGCCTTCGGGAGACATTCCCATGCCCGACCATTCCCGCCGAAAACCGCTGCCGGTCGAGGCCGGTGCCGTGCTGATCGTCGACGACGAGATGCTGATCGCCGCCTATCTCGAGGACACCCTGGAGACGCTTGGATTCCGGTGCTGCGGGATCGCCGGGTCGGCCGAGGAGGCGGTCGCGCTGGCACAGGAGCATCGGCCGGCGATCGCGCTGGTCGATATCGGCCTGCGCGGCACGACCGACGGGATCGAACTCGGCCGACACCTGAGCGAGGCCCTCGGCGTCGCGGTGGTCTTCCTGTCGGGGGCGGCCGACACCAGGACGCGGCATCGGGCCGAAGCCGTCGCGCATCACGGCTTTCTCGCCAAGCCCTGCAGCGAGGACGAGATCGCCGCGGTGCTGACCCGCTTCGCCGGTTCGCCACGGACCGCAACCGACCGACATGACGACACCGGGTTCTGACAGAAGCCGCCCAGCCGCCGACAGGGCGGACGACATTTCTTCCGGAGATCAGCCATGGATGCCATCGCCACCCACGAGCCCCTCAAGGACCGGCAGCTGCTGAAGGCCCTGAGATCCTTCCGGAAGGGGGATTTCTCCGCCCGCCTGCCGTCCGACCTGACCGGCATCGACGGCGACATCGCCGAGACCTTCAACGATGTCGTCGAGCTGAACCAGCAGCTGGTCAAGGAGCTCAGCCGGCTCAGCACCGCGGTCGGCAAGGAGGGCAAGATCAGCCAGCGTGCCAAGCTGTCGGACGCCAAGGGTGGCTGGCAGACCTGCATCGACGCGGTCAACAGCCTGATCGGCGACATGGCGCACCCGACCGCCGAGGTGGCGCGGGTCATCGGCGCGGTCGCCAAGGGCGACCTGTCCCAGACCATGGTGCTGGAGATCGACGGCCGCCCGCTGCGCGGCGAGTTCCTGCGGATCGGCCGGGTGGTGAACACCATGGTCGGACAGCTCAGCTCGTTCGCCTCGGAGGTCACGCGGGTGGCCCGCGAGGTCGGCACCGAGGGCAAGCTGGGCGGCCAGGCCGACGTGAAGGGGGTGGCCGGGACCTGGAAGGACCTGACCGACAACGTGAACCTGATGGCGACCAACCTGACCAGCCAGGTCCGGAACATCGCCGAGGTGACGACGGCGGTCGCGAACGGTGATCTCTCGAAGAAGATCACGGTGGACGTGAAGGGCGAGATCCTGGAGCTGAAGGACACCATCAACACCATGGTGGACCAGCTGTCGTCCTTCGCCTCCGAGGTCACCCGCGTGGCCCGCGAGGTCGGCACCGAGGGCAAGCTCGGCGGCCAGGCACAGGTCAAGGGCGTGGCCGGGACCTGGAAGGACCTGACCGACAACGTGAACATGATGGCGACCAACCTGACCAGCCAGGTCCGGAACATCGCCGAGGTGACGACGGCGGTCGCGAACGGGGATCTCTCGAAGAAAATCACGGTGGATGTGAAGGGCGAGATCCTCGAGCTGAAGGACACCATCAACAGCATGGTGGACCATCTCGGCTCCTTCGCCTCGGAAGGGTCGCGCGTCGCCCGCGAGGTCGGCACCGAAGGAAAGCTCGGCGGCCAGGCCCAGGTCGGCGGGGTGGCCGGGACCTGGAAGGACCTGACCGACAACGTGAACGCCATGGCGACCAACCTGACCGGGCAGGTCCGGAACATCGCGGAGGTGACGACGGCGGTCGCGAACGGCGATCTCTCGAAGAAGATCACGGTGGACGTGAAGGGCGAGATCCTGGAGCTGAAGGACACCATCAACACCATGGTGGACCAGCTCAGCTCCTTCGCCTCCGAGGTGTCGCGGGTGGCGCGCGAGGTGGGTACCGAGGGCAAGCTCGGCGGCCAGGCCCAGGTGGTCGGCGGGGTGGCCGGGACCTGGAAGGACCTGACCGACAACGTGAACGCCATGGCGACCAACCTGACCGGGCAGGTCCGGAACATCGCCGAGGTCACGACGGCGGTCGCGAACGGCGATCTCTCGAAGAAGATCACGGTGGATGTGAAGGGCGAGATCCTGGAGCTGAAGGACACCATCAACACCATGGTGGACCAGCTCAGCTCCTTCGCCTCGGAAGTGTCGCGGGTGGCGCGCGAGGTGGGTACCGAGGGCAAGCTGGGCGGCCAGGCCGACGTGAAGGGCGTGGCCGGGACCTGGAAGGACCTGACCGACAACGTGAACGCCATGGCGACCAACCTGACCGGGCAGGTCCGCAACATCGCCGAGGTGACGACGGCGGTGGCCCGCGGCGACCTGTCGAAGAAGATCACGGTGGACGTGAAGGGCGAGATCCTGGAGCTGAAGGACACCATCAACACCATGGTGGACCAGCTAAGTTCCTTCGCCTCGGAGGTGTCGCGGGTGGCCCGGGAAGTGGGCACCGAGGGCGAGCTCGGCGGCCAGGCCCAGGTGGTCGGCGTGGCCGGGACCTGGAAGGACCTGACCGACAACGTGAACGCCATGGCGACCAACCTGACCAGCCAGGTCCGGAACATCGCCGAGGTCACGACGGCGGTCGCGAATGGCGACTTGTCGAAGAAGATCACCGTCGACGTGAAGGGCGAGATCCTGGAGCTGAAGGACACCATCAACACCATGGTGGACCAGCTCGGATCTTTCGCCTCGGAAGTGTCGCGGGTGGCCCGCGAGGTGGGCACCGACGGCAAGCTGGGCGGTCAGGCCCAGGTGGTCGGGGTGGCCGGGACCTGGAAGGACCTGACCGACAACGTGAACGCCATGGCGACCAACCTGACCAGCCAGGTGCGCGGCATCGCCGACGTGGTGACCGCGGTCGCCAAGGGCGACCTGACCCGGAAGCTGACGGTGGACGCCAAGGGCGAGATCGCGGCGCTCGCCGAGACCATCAACGGCATGATCGTGACGCTGGCGACCTTCGGCGACCAGGTCACCAACGTGGCCCGCGAGGTCGGAATCGAAGGCAAGCTCGGGGGCCAGGCGCGGGTGCCGGGTGCGGCCGGCCTGTGGCGCGACCTGACCGACAACGTGAACCAGCTGGCCGCCAACCTGACCACCCAGGTCCGTGCCATCGCCGAGGTGGCGACCGCGGTGACCAAGGGCGACCTGACGCGGTCCATCACCGTCGAGGCCTCGGGCGAGGTCGCGGCGCTGAAGGACAACATCAACGAGATGATCCGCAATCTCGAGGACACCACCCTCAAGAACACCGAGCAGGACTGGCTGAAGACCAACCTGGCGCGCTTCACCCGCCGGCTGCAGGGCGAGCGTGACCTGGTCACGGTGTCCAACCTGGTGCTGTCCGAGCTGGCGCCGCTGGTCGGCGCCCAGCAGGGCGTCTTCTACATGGGCCGAACCGAGGAGGACGACGACGAGGAGGAGACGATCCTCGAGCTGCTGGCCAGCTACGCCTACAAGGAGCGCAAGTCGCTGTCGAACCGCTACCGGCTGCGCGAGGGCCTGGTCGGTCAGTGCGCCTTCGAGAAGCAGCGCATCCTGCTGACCGAGGTGCCGAGCTCCTACATCCAGATCAATTCCGGCCTCGGCGAGGCGCCGCCGCTCAACATCGTGGTGCTGCCGGTGCTGTTCGAGGGCGAGGTCCAGGCGGTCCTGGAGCTGGCCTCGTTCAACCGGTTCAACGAGGCGCATCTGTCGTTCCTCGACCAGCTGATGGAGAGCATCGGCATCGTCCTCAACACCATCGCGACCAACATGCGCACCGAGGACCTGCTGAAGCAGTCGCAGCGCCTGACCAGCGAGCTGCAGAGCCAGCAGGAGGAGCTGCGCAACACCAACGACCGGCTGGAGCAGCAGGCCGCGACCCTGCGGCAGTCCGAGGACCTGCTGAAGGCGCAGCGCGAGGAGCTTCGCCGCAAGAACGACGAGCTGCAGGAGAAGGCGCAGCTGCTGGCGGTCGAGAAGCGCCAGGTCGAGGCGACCAACATGGAGGTCGAGCGCGCCAAGCAGGCGGTCGAGGAGAAGGCCGAGCAGCTCGCCCTGACCTCGCGCTACAAGTCGGAGTTCCTGGCCAATATGAGCCACGAGCTGCGCACGCCGCTGAACAGCATGCTGGTGCTGTCGAAGCTGCTGGCCGAGAACAACGACACCAACCTGTCCGACAAGCAGATCGAGTTCGCCCGCACCATCCACTCGTCGGGCAACGACCTGCTGTCACTGATCAACGAGATCCTGGACCTGTCCAAGATCGAGTCCGGCGCCATGCGGGTGGAGATCGACGAGCTGCGGTTCGACGCCATCGAGGCGCATCTGCGCCGCACTTTCGACCCGGTCGCGACCGAGAAGAAGCTCGATTTCACGATCGAGCTGGACGAGTCGCTGCCCGAACATATCGTCACGGACGCCATGCGCCTGCAGCAGGTGCTGTTCAACCTCCTGTCGAACGCCTTCAAGTTCACCGAGAAGGGCGGGGTCACGCTGCGCGCGGAACGGGCGACCGAGGGCTGGAGCCCCGACCATCCGGTGCTCGGGATCGCCGGCACGGTGGTGGCCTTCGCGATCTCGGATACCGGGATCGGGATCACCGAGGCGAACCAGCGGATCATCTTCGAGGCCTTCCAGCAGGGCGACGGCTCGACCAGCCGGAAATACGGCGGCACCGGGCTCGGGCTGTCGATCTGCCGCGAGATCGCCCGCCTGCTGGGTGCCGAGATCATCGTGCGGAGTGTCCCCGGCAAGGGCAGCACTTTCACCCTGTTCATGCCGGCCGACCTGACTCCCGACGAGGCGCAGGAGGCCCCCGAGCAGTCCGGGACCGCCGACGCCGATGCGGCGGATCTGTCCGAGGTACCGCTGCCCCGCGCGATCACCGACGACCGGCGTCAACTGGACGGGTCCGTCCCGGCCGTCCTGATCGTCGAGGACGACATGTCCTTCGCGAACGTGCTGCTCGACGTGGTCCGCGAGACCGGCATGAAGGGTGTCGTCGCGGGACGGGGGCGCGAGGTGCTGGCAATTGCCCGGGAGGCCGCCATCGACGCCATCTCCCTCGACATCGGGCTGCCCGACACCGACGGCTGGGCATTGCTCGACCGGCTCAAGCACGACCCGGCGACCCGTCACATTCCGGTGCACATCATCTCGGTTCAGGAGCAGCGGCCCTATGGGCTGCGGATGGGGGCCTTCGGCTTCACCGGCAAACCGGCCGAGCGCGAGGAACTGCTGGCCTCCTTCGCTCGCCTGAAGGAGTTCTGCGAACGTCGCGAGCGCCGGCTGCTGCTGGTCGACGGCGACGGCGGCAACGAGTTCGCCGAGCAACTCGGCTCCTCCCGCAAGGTGGTGGTCCGTAGCGTCGCGGCGAACAAGGCGGTCCGCGAGCTGGAGGCCGGCGGCTACGACTGCGTCGCGGTCGACCTGGCGGTCGACCCGGTCGGCGTTCTGGACTTCCTGATCGCCCTGAAGGACGGGCAGGTGCCGGACACGCTGCCGATCGTCATCGACGCCCGGACGGAGCCAGAGCAGGCGACGGCCGACGCTCTCCGTCAGCCGATGCCGTGGGTGAACCGCTGGACCACCGACAGCACCGAGGCGCTGGTCGACACCGTGGCGTTCTGCCTGCACCAGGAGATTGCCGGGCTGTCGGCGCCGGCGCAGGCGGCGATCGACGCGATCGCCAAGGCGAGCCCGGTGCTGGCCGGCTCCAAGGTCGCGATCATCGACGACGACATCCGCAACATCTTCTCGATCACCAGCCTGCTCGAGCGCCACCGGATCGACGTCATCCACGCGGAGGACGGCCGAAGCGGTATCGAGATGGTTCGGAATACGCCGGACATCGACATCGTCCTGGTCGACATCATGATGCCGGAGATGGACGGCTACGAGACCATCCAGCGCATCCGCCGCCTGGACGGCCGGTTCGCCCGGCTGCCGCTGATCGCGGTCACCGCGAAGGCGATGCCGGAGGACCGGATGAAGTCGATCAGCGCCGGCGCCTCCGAGTATGTCTCCAAGCCGGTCGACCCGGACCAGCTGATCTCGACGGTCCGCACCTGGCTGCACCGGACGCGGGCCGGGGACGGCAGCTCTTGATCCCGGCGAGCGACACAGGCGAGCCGGCGGGACCCGCGGTGACCGACCCGGGGACATCCGTCGCGTCGCCGCGGCCGGCCCTGCTGGTGGTCGACGACGACGAGGCCAACCGCGTTGCGATCTCGGAGGTCGTCTCCGGGCTGGGCGCCGACGTGGTCGTCGCCGCCTCCGGGCTGGAGGCCCTGCGGCAGGTGCTGCTGCGCGAGTTCTGCGCGATCCTGATGGACGTCCGGATGCCGGGCATGGACGGCTACGAAGCGGCGGCGATCATCCGTCAGCGCGAGCGGTCCCGGCGGATCCCGGTGATTTTCCTGACGGCGCACGATACCGACAAGGCGCAGGTGTTCCGCGGTTACTCGGAGGGTGCCGTCGACTACGTGTTCAAGCCCGTCGAGCCGCTGGTCCTGAAGGCCAAGGTGTCGGTGTTCGTCGAGCTCTACAAGCAGGCCCAGGAGATCCGCGCCAAGGCCGAGCAGGAGCGGCGGCTGCTCGAGGAAAACCTCCGGATCCGCGGCGAGCGCGTGGAGACCGAGCGGCGGCTGCGCTCCAGCGAGAAGCGGGAGGCCGCGATCCTCCGGTCGCTGCCGATCGCGATCTACGAGGCCGAGGTCGCCGACCAGGGCGTGACCCGGACCTTCCTGCACGACGACGCGGTTCGCCGGCTGCTCGGATTCGGCCTGGACGACCTCGACGGCGACGACCGGCTGTGGGTCGACCGCATCCACGAGGACGATCGCGACGCCGCCGTCCAGGCGATGCGGCAGGCCGGTCCCGGCGGCACCTATTCCGTCGAGTACCGATGGCGCCGCGCCGACGGCGGCGAGCGGTATTTCCTGGACCAGGGCGTGTCGGCCCTGGCCGGTCCGGGCGATCGCCCCAGGATCTTCGGCACGATGTTCGACGTGCATGATCGTCGCCTGCTCGAGCAACAGCTCCTGCACGCCCAGAAGCTCGATGCGATCGGCAAGCTGACGGGTGGGATCGCGCATGATTTCAACAACATGCTGACGGTCGTCATCGGCAACCTCGACCGCATGCAGCGCACCGCGGGCCTGGACGAGCGGTCCGCCCGACGCGTGGACCACGCGCTGCAGGGGGCGCTGCATTGCCGCGACATCACCCGGCGGCTGCTCGGGTTTGCCCGGCAGCAGAGTCTGTCGCCCCAGGCCCTCGACCTCAACCGGCTGATCAACAGCCTCTCGGACCTGGTGACGCGCACGCTCGGCGAGCGCATCGAGATCGCACTGAAGCCGGCCGCCAGCCTGTGGCAGACCCATTGCGACCCCGGTCAGATCGAAGCCGCGTTGCTCAACCTCCTGGTCAACGCCCGCGACGCCATGCCCGACGGCGGCCGCGTCACCATCCGCACCGCAAATACCCGACCGGGCGCGATGGCCAGGCACCGTCGTCCGGATCTTCCGGACGGGCAGTACGTCGTCCTGGAGGTGTCAGACAACGGTGTCGGCATGCCGCCGGAGGTTCTGGAACGCGCCTGCGAGGCGTTCTTCACCACCAAGGAGGCGGGTCACGGGACCGGTCTCGGGCTGAGCACGATCCATGCCTTCGTACGGCAGACCGGCGGCGACCTGACGATCGAGAGCGTCCCCGGCCGGGGAACCACCGTGCGGATGTATCTGCCGCGGCATGTGAGCGGGGCCGGGCAGTCGGGGAGCGCCGAGGCATCCGGGCCGCGTGCCGACCTGCCGGCGGCATTGGACGGCGAAGTGGTCCTGGTGGTGGAGGACGAGGAGACGGTTCGCCGAACCGCGGTCAACACACTGCGCGAGCTGGGCTACCGGGTGCTGGAGGCGGGCACGGCGGCCGCCGCATTGAAAGTTCTCGAACGCGACAGCGCGGTGACTCTGCTGTTCAGCGATGTCGTGATGCCCGGCTCGGCGAACGGACATGAACTGGCCCACGAGGCCAGGAGCCGGTGGCCCGGCCTCAAGGTGCTGCTGACCTCCGCCTATGACGGCGACATCCTCGGGCCGGCGATCGACCAGGCGCCGGGCCGGTTCCTGCGCAAGCCGTACCGCGACTACGAACTCGCCCAGGCGATCCGCGACGCCATCGCCTGAGGCCGGGACTGCGCGGGCGCCGGTGTCCGGCCCTCTATTCGGTATCGCGGGCGGTCAGCCCTGGCCGTCCTTGGCGCGCGCCTGCAACGCTTCCTTCGACACGCGGCTGAACCCGGCCACCACCGCGTCGGCGGCGGCCCGTCGCCGTGCCTGGGTCAGCCAGGGTTCGAACGGAACGGCCGCCGCCTCGGTCAGGTTGCCGAGGGCCGCAAGCGCGCCGGCGAGGTCGCCTTCCGTCAACCGCCGATCGGCCTCGGTCACGAGCCCGCCGACGACCTGGCCCTCGGCCGTGGTGCCGATGGGCACGCCGAGGCCGGACTGAACGAGGTTCAGGCTGTACAGATACATGCTGTTCGGGTCGACCACCGGCGTTCCGGCCTGTGCCGCAGTGGCCCGGAGGTCGGCCTGGAGGGCCTGGATGGTCGGGACACCGGCGCTGGCCATCGGCATCAGGCGCCGCAGCCCGTCGCGCAGCTGGTCGTTGCCGGCGGTCAGGGCGTAGAGGTTCACCCATTCGCTCTCGAACGGTCGGCCGTCGGCCACCGCGTCGGCGAGTTGCACAACCGAGACACCGAACACCACCGAGCCCGGACCGGTCTCGACCTGCAGGTCCTGGCGGGCCTTGGCGATGCCGTCCATCGCCGACCGGAAGCCGGCGGCCTGTTCGTCGAGACGGGCCGACAGCGTCGAGTCGGACTCCAGGGCGCGCACGAGGTCGGCTTCGGCACTGCGGACCGTGGTTTCGAGGGTGAACAGCGACTGCTGGAAGCCCGCGACCTGCTGGGCCAGTCCGGGAAGCCGCGGATCCAGCGGCGGGCGCAGCTCGGTCATGGTGAGCACGACCACCACCGCCAGTAGGGCACCGGCCAGCCCGCCGACCACCGCCGGCAGTGAGGAGGACCTCAGGCGGAACGCGGCTGCCGTCGGTTCCGACGGGGAACTGCTCTCCGCGGCGGCGGCCTGTCTGGCCTCCTCCAGGACCGTGTCTTTCGAAGACTCCGGGCCATCGCGACGCGCGAAACTCTCGACATTGGCCTGTCGCTTCTCGAAGGCGTTCATCGGTTCGTTCCCCTATGCCCTGTGACGTCTGCCGCGATCTTTGCCGGTGCATCCCTGTAAGCGTAGCACATCAGAATGCCTCCGCGGTTCTTCGACCGCTGTTCGCCTGTCCTATCAGCGTCCGCAGGGGAGCCTGTCCGAACCGCAGGAACAGCCACGGCGTCAGGATCGCATCCAGGACCGTCGCGCTGATCAGTCCCCCGAAGATTACCACCGCCACGGGAAAAAGCATCTCCTTGCCCGGCGAATACGGGTCCAGCAGCAGGGGAAGCAGGCCGCCGCAGGCCGACGCCGCGGTCATCAGCACCGGCATCAGCCGCTCGTTCGAGCCGCGCACGATCATTGCCCGCCCGAAGGTCTCGCCCTCGTGCAGCACCAGGTTGATGTAGTGGCTGATCTTCAGGATGCCGTTGCGGGTGCTGATGCCGGTCAGGGTGATGAAGCCGACCATGGTGGCGACCGACAGCTCCAGGCCGGCGATCTTGATCGCCAGGAGGCTGCCGACCAGCGCCAGCGGGACGTTGGTCATGATGATCAGCGACAGCCGGACCGAGCGATAGCGCTGGTACAGCACGCCGAAGATCAGCAGCAGCGAGATGGCCGACAGGCCGAACAGCCGGAGCGCCGAGCGCGTCTGCTGCGCGAAGGTCCCCTCGAAGGTCACGTAGTAGCCGGTCGGGACCTGCACCTGCTCGACGATGCTCTTCACTTCGGCAGCGATTCCGTTGTTGTTGGTGCCGTTGCCGTTGGCCATGACCAGCAGGCGTCGCCGCCCGTTCTCGCGCCTGATCTCGTTCGGACCGGCGGTCTCCTCGACCGTGGCCAGGTGCGCGAGCGGAACCGGGCCGGAGTCGGTGTCGATCAGGGTCGATGCCAGTGCCCGTGTGCCACGACCGGCGTCGCCGAGCCGGATCACCACGTCGAAGTAGCGCACCCCGTCGACGATCTGGGAGACGGTCGCGCCGTTGGTCATGTGTGCGAGCTGGCGGGTCAGGTCGCCCGGGTGCAGGCCGTAGAGCTGTGCCTTGCGCGGATCGACCCGGATCTGGATCTGCGGCACCGGGACCAGCTTCTCGACATTGAGGTCGACCAGGCCGGGCACGGCCTCCATCCGGCGCTTGATGTCCTGGGCGATGGTGCGCAGGACGTCGAGCTCGTCGCCGAACACCTTCACCACGACCTCGGCCGGCGCGCCGGTCAGGATGTGGTCGATCAGCCGATGCGACATGGGTTGGCCGACGTTGATCAGCCCCGGCAGGCCGGCCAGCCGGCTGCGGATCTCGCGCATGACGGTGTGCATGCGGCGGTCCTGCAGGGTGATGCGGACCTCGTACTCGCTGACATGGACCCCGAGGTTGTGCTCGTCGGCCTCGGAGCGGCCGGTGCGCCGGCCGATCGAGGTGACTTCGGGGATCTGCAGCATCAGCCGCTCTGCAATGGCGCCGATGCGCAACGACTGCTCGAGCGAGATTCCCGGGTCGAGGATGAGTTCGACGATCGCCGACTTCTCGTTGAATGGCGGCAGGAACGACCGCGGCAGAGTCGGGATGACCGACAGGGCGAGGAACACCGCCGCACCGGTTCCGATCAGCAGCGGGCGGGGGCTGTCGAACACCCGGACGAGGATCCAGGAATTGAACCGCTTCAGGCCCCGGATGAACCGGGTTTCGCCGTGGTTGAGGTTCTTCATTCGCGGCAGCAGCAGCGAGCAGAGCACCGGGGTCAGCGTGATCGATATGATCAGGCTGGCGAGGATCGACACGATGTAGGCGACCCCGAGCGGGGCGAACAGCCGGCCCTCCAGCCCCGGCACCGCGAACACCGGGAGGAACACCAGGATGATGATGATAGTCGAGTAGACGATGCCGGAGCGGATCTCCTGCGACGCATCGGCGATCACCCGGAGGGTCGGCAGCGGGGTCGGCAGCCGCCGGTTCTCGGACAGCCGCCGGGAGATGTTCTCGACGTCCACCACCGCGTCGTCGACCAGTTCGCCGACCGCGATCGCCAGCCCGCCCAGGGTCATGGTGTTGAGGGTCAGGCCGCTCAGCCGGAACACGATGAAGGTCGCCAGCACCGACAGCGGGATGGCCACCAGCGAGATCGCGGTCGCCCGGGCGTTGGCCATGAACAGGAACAGCACCACCGAGACCGCCAGCACCGCCTCGAGCATCGCCCTCTGCATCGTGCTCGCCGAGGCTTCGATGAAGTCGGCCTGCCGGAACACCACGTTGTCGGTGCGGATCCCGTCGGGCATGTTGTCGCTCAGGTCGCGGATCGCCTCCTCGAGATTCCGCGTCAGGGTCAGGGTGTCGGCCGTCGGCTGCTTCTGGATCGACAGGATGACCGCCGGCATTCCGTTGAACCCGGCGTCGCCGCGCCGCTGCTGCGGCAGGAACTCGACCTCGGCGACCTGGCGCAGCGGGATCGGATGGCCTTCCCGGATCGTCACGGTGACGTTGCGAAGATCCTCGAGGCTGCGGGAGCGGCCGACATTGCGGATCAGATATTCCTGGGAGCTCTGGTCGACGACGCCGCCGCCGCTGTTGGTCCCGAACCGGGTCACCGCCTCCTCGATCGCCGATACCGGGATGCCCAGGTCGTTGAGGCGCAGCAGGTTCGGGGTGACCCGGTACTGCCTGACCAGGCCGCCGATCGGCACCACCCGGCTGACTCCGGGGACGGCGCGCAGGCGCGGGGCGACCACCCAGTCCGCGAGTTCCCGCATCACCATCGGGTCGGCGTTCTCGCCGGTCATCGCGACCAGCAGGATCTCGCCCATGTAGGAGGAGACCGGCATCAGCAGCGGGACCGCGTCCTCGGGCAGATCCTCCTCCGCCAGCGCCAGGCGCTCGGCCACCAGTTGGCGGGCCCGGTAGATGTCGACGTCCCAGTCGAACTCCACGTAGATGATCGAGATTCCCGTGCTCGAGCTCGTGCGCACCCGGGTGAGGCCGGCGGCGCCGCTCATCGCCGCCTCGATCGGCGTGGTCACCAGGACCTCGACCTCCTCGGGCGCAAGGCCCTTGGCCTCCGTCACGATGGTGACGATGCCCTTGTTGAGGTCCGGGAAGACGTCGATGGCGAGGTCGCGCTGCGTGTAGATGCCGTAGCCGGCAACGATCAGCGCCACGATCATGACGATCAGGCGGCTGCGGAGGCTGGCGCTGACGAGATAAGCGAACATTCCGCCTTCAGGGCCTTTCGCTCACTCGCCCGGCGCGCGGCCGAGCGGAGAACCGCCCGGCCGTTCGTTGGACGGTCGACTGGATTCCCGGGCGGCCGGCGCTTCCGCGTCGTCCCGCCACCGGCCGGCAAGCGACCCGACGAGCATGGCCGACACTGCGGCGATCGGTACCAGTGTGCAGACGATGGTCGCGCCCGTCGGCGTGTTGAACAGGGCCGAGGCCACAATGCCGGCGAGGTACCCGGCGGCACCGATGTTGAAGGCGATCACCGGCCGCAGCGGCGCCGGCGCCCCGCGCGCCGCCAGCGCCGGGACGATCAGCGACGCGAACACCAGCAGGATGCCGACGATCTGCACCGACAGCGTGATGACGATTGCGAAGGCGATGTAGAACAGGATCCGCTCGCGCTGCAGGTCGCGGTAGTACCAGAGCGCCAGGACGACTGCGTAGACCAGGCCGACCCCGAGGAGCTGCATCGGCGTCACCCACAGGATCTGCCCGATCAGCAGCTTCTTGAGGTGTTCGGCGCCGCTCGGGTTGGCTGCCAGCATCATCAGCTGGACCGCCGCGGCCGAGACGTAGGCCACCCCGATGATGGCCTCCTGGACGGCCGGAAACCGCTTGTCGGTCCAGACCAGGAAGGCGGCGCAGGCGAGGGCGGCGCCGACGGCGCTGGCCTGCACGATCCAGTCGTTTATGTCCGGACCCCACATCATCGTGCCGAACACCACGCCGGTCGCCGCGACCTGGGCCAGCGCGATGTCGATGAAGATGATCCCGCGGTTGAGCACGATGCCGCCCAGCGGCACATGCGTCGCCAGGACGAGCAGGCCGGCGACCAGGGCCGGCCCCATTACCTGGAGGTCAAGGCCGGTCATTGCCGGCCAGCCCGTCGAGCAGCCGCTCGACCGTGTCGCGATAGAATTCCGTGAAGGTCGGCCCGCCGCCCGCGGTCCCGCCGACCGTGAACGGCAGGTTCACGATCGGAATGCCCGTGCGCCCGGCGATGTACTGCGACGGCTTCGAGTCCTCGTAGGCGGCGTGGACGACGAATTTCACGTTGTCGGTCGGCACCAGTTCGATGATCCGCGCGAGATCGCCCGGCCCCGGCGGCAGGCCGACCTGCGGCTCGATCACCGCCGCACTCCGCATCTTCAGCCAGTTCAGCAGATAGACGGCGTTCTCGTGCTGGGTCACCACGTTGATCCCGCGCAGCGGGGCCGCCTTCTTCTCCAGTTCCTTGGCGAGCGCGCCGATCTCCTTCACGAAGGCCCGGGCATTGGCCGAATAGGTCGCGGCGGCCGACGGGTCGATCTCGATCATGCGCTTCGCGAGCTGGCCGCCGAGCGTCCGCATCCGGTACGGGTCGCCCTGCATGTGCGGGTTGCCGGTCGGGTGCATGTGATCGTGCGGCTTCGGCGGACCCGCATGATTGTGATGGTCGTCCTTCAGCGGGGCGATGAAGTCGGACGCGAAGAACCGTCCGGGCTGTCCGTCGGCGAGTTTCGGATTCCCGATCCGATCGAGCGCCGGGTTGAGCCAGTCGTCCTCGTAGCCGCCGCCGGGGCAGACGAGAAGATCCGCGGTCTTCAGGGACGCCAGGAGTTCGGGCGTGACCGAGATCTGGTCGGGGTTGCTGCCCGGTGCCGAAGCGGCGAACACTTCGACGGCCGGCCCGCCGATCTCCCGGGCCAGTTCCGCCCATTCCGGGAAACAGGCGACGACCGTGAGCTTGGCCTCTGCCTCCTGCGGCGCTGTCGCTGCCAGCAGCATGCCGAGGGTCCCGGCCAGCAATCCTCTCATTTCGTCGCCCCTCCCGGGCCCGGCGCTCTCACGAAGCGCATGGTCGGACGGAAGTCCGCAAGTCTAGCCAGCATAACGAGTTAGGCCGTGAACGAAACCGCCGATCTGATGCGTCTGTCGTTTTCGACAGCCACAGCCGCCGGTGGCGGGTGGGGCCGCGGACGCTGCCGAGGCGTGCCGTCCGCGGCGCCTCTCCCGTAGGCGGGCAGGTCCGCGCCGATGGACCTGCCCGCCGGTGCGTCAGGGCCGGTCCTTGCCGGCGAGACCGTCCAGCAGCCGGTCGACCGAATCGCGGTAGAACGCGGCGAAGGTGGGGCCGCCGGCCTCGGTCCCGCCGACCGTGAACGGAACCTTCACCAGCGGAATGCCGGCACGGTCGGTGACGTATTTCGACGGTCGCGGATCCTCGTAGGCGGCGTGAATGACGAACTTCACGTTGTCCCGCGGGACTTGTTCGATGATCCGCGCCAGGTCCCCCGGCCCCGGGGGTATGCCGACTTCGGGTTCGACGATGCCGGCGCTGTGGATCTTGAGCCAGGCCAGCAGATAGACCGAATGCTCATGCTGGGCGACGATGTTGACGCCCTGCAACGCAGCTGCTTTTTTCTCGAGTTCCTTGGTGAGCTCCCCGAGTTCCTTGACGAATTTCTTGGTGTTCGCCGAGTACACGGCGGCATCGGCCTGGTCGATGTCGATCATGCGCTTGCCGAGCTGGCCGCCGAGCGTCCTGATCCGGTACGGATCGCCCTGGATGTGCGGATTGCCGCCCTCGTGCAGGTGGCCTTCCTCCTTCTTCTCGCCCTCGTCGTGGTGGTCGTCCTCCAGCGTCTCGACGAAGTCGCCGGCAAAGAACCGGCCGTTCTGACCCTCGGCCAGCTTCGGATTCTGTACCCGGGCGAGGGCCGCAGGCAGCCATTCGTCCTCGAAGCCGCCGCCGGTGCAGACCAGCAGGTCGGCGGTCTTGAGGAAGGCCAGCAGCTCCGGCGTCACGGTGACGTGGTCCGGGTTCACCAGCGGCGAGACGGCCGTGAAGACCTCGACGGAAGAGCCGCCGATCTCTTTGGTCAACGCCTCCCATTCCGGGAAGCAGGCGAACACCTTCAGCTTGGCGTCCGCTGCCTGCGGCGCCGCGACGATCAACGCGAGGCCGATGGTCCCAAATAACAAACGTCTCATATAAGCAACCCTCCCGAACGACTAACCACACTCAAGCAGGAGATGTGGGTACACAATCCAACCGCATTAAGCATAGCCGCACAAGCGGTCGGCGGAACCGATGTTTTCCGGGGTGTGTCGATTTCGTCATCGGGGTTTGTGTGCAGGGGTGAGTGCGGTATTCTGTCGTTCAAACGGCTGCATTCACGGATTCCGATGATCGGATTTTTGAGATTGGCCTGCGCGACGGTCGTCCTGTCGTTGGCACCACTGCAGGGAGTATGGGCGGCCGGCGACCACGGCGGCCCCAAGGCGATCACGGTCGCCCCGCGGGCCGAGGCGCGGGTCGGGACCCGGCAGTTCGTGCTGGTCTACGCGAACCGGCAGCTGTTCGAGGACCGCAAGTTCCAGTTCTTCGGCAATATCCAGCGACCGAAGTTCGACCGGCCGAGGCTGGCGCTGTTCGTCGAGGACTTCGCCACCGCGGAGCCGGTGGCGGGCGCCGAGGTCGAAGCGAACATCAACTTCCTGCCCGAGGCGATGTCCGAGATCGCGCCGGGTGTCTATGTCACCGGGGAAGTGGTCCTCGGCGGTGGCCGCAACGACGTCGAGATCGCCTACACGATCGGCGACGAGGCCGGCACCGTGGAGATGCTGCTGGTGGTTGCCGGCGGCAGCAGCGCCGACGCGGTGGCATCGGCCGCCGGAGTCACCGCGGTGCGGCCGGTCGCGATCCCGAGCTGGGTGTTCGTCGTGGCCGGATTGGCCGTCTATGGCATCGCTGCCGGGCTGTTCCTGCTCCGGCGGTCGCGCAGCGCCCGGGACGCCGTCGTCGAGGGCCACCCGCACTGATCGGAGTGCCGGCTCTGCGCTTCAGCGCGGCGCCGACACCCAGCGGACCACCGCGGCTTCCGGCATCATGTCTACGATCGCGTTCCGGGGTTCCGGCAGGGTCTCCGAGATCACTCCGGCTTCATCGTCCAGGACGGTGTCGGAGGCAATTTCCGCCGACACCTCGACAATCATGTCGGAGAACATGGTGGCGGCGACCACCGTGATGACGAGCAACGTACCCATACCGCACCTCGGCTCCGGTCAACGCATCAGGGTGTAGACGAGCACGACGGCTGCGGCGCCGGTCAACGCACCCGGCGCGCCGGCGGCGAGGGCGCCGATCACCATCGCCCCCCCGGCCAGCCCGACCACCGTTAGGGTCTGGTAGCCGGTCGCCTCGAATACGCTGGCGCGTCGATCGAGGCGCATGCCCTGGTCGGCGGCGCGGGTATCGGGCCGGAGGTCGCGCGGGGAAGCCGGCGCGGAGGTGCCGATGCCAGGCGTCGGCCCGGCGGCCGACGCGGGCGCCGACAGGAGCAGAACCGCGGCGATCATCGAGGCGATCGCCAGGAATGCGCCGCTGCCGACGACCGTCCGGGTCATTGGACCTGCCCCAGGGTGGCGACGCCGCTGGTGACGACGCGCACGGCATTGCCGATCGGGCTGGTGACCAGCACCCAGTCGGCATCGATCGGCGTCACGGCGACGTGGTGGGACAGGAAACTCTCGGCCGACCGCCGCTCCCAGATCAGTTCGCGGCCGTCGCTGGTGCGGGTGACGCTGGCGCGTGGCACGCGCAGGCCGGTCGCGGCCGGTCCCTCCAACTGCACGACCACCGAGACCGGGGTGTCGACACTGAGGTCCGCCGGCGAGCCGACGATCTCGAAGTGCAGCGGCAGCGCCTGCTGGCGCAGGGTCAGCCCGCCGCCGACGAACTGCAGATCCAGCTTGCGGCCGTCGGTGGTCAGGGCGGACGCACTGGCGATCCGGTCCTGCAGGCCCGGCTCGAAGGCCGAGGCGGAAACCCAGAGCCGCGTGGGATCGACGATCTCGAAGATCGTGTGGCCGGCGTGCACGAACTGCCCGGAGGCGGCATTGACGTCGGACACCACGCCGTCGGTCTGGGCGCGCAGCTCGATCGGACGCTCGACGCTGCCGCGCAGCACCTCGAGCTGGCGGCGCATGCCCTCGATCTCGACGCGGATCTGCTCGATCCGGTTGGCGCGATAGCGGATAAGCAGCACCTCTTCCAGCCGGGCCATCCGCTTGCGGGCCAGATCGATGTCGTTGACCAGTTGCTGGATCTGGCCGTCGATCTGGGCCTGCTCGACGGTCGTCAGCGACGGCTGCAGGTAGGCGAGCAACTCGCCGCGTCGGACCCGCTGTCCGGCATAGGGGAAGGCGCCCCGCGCGACCTGCACGAAGCCGTCCTGGGCGGTCTGGATCAGATGGGCGGTACTCGGGTTGGTGACGATCCGGCCGGGCAACTCGACCGTCGCCGGAACCGCCGCGCGCTGCCCGATCACCGTGCGCAGGCCGAACACGTGCTGGGCCGCGATCGGCATGAAGACCGTGCCGTCCGGGCGCCGGAACGGGGTGTCGCCGATCAGCGACAGCAGCGGGTCGCTCACCTCGCCGGCGACCGCGGCTACCGGCGCTGCCGGGCCCGCCGATGCCGTCGCGGTGGTCTCGGTCGCGACGGTGGTCGAGGTCGTCGACGAGGCCGGTACGACACGCTCGCCCGAACTGGACGGCAGGCGCGCTCCGGCCGGTGCGGCAACGGCGTCATCCCGACCGGCCGCGGCCAGCAGGACGGGGACCGGCGCCGGCGCCGTCTCCCGGTGGGCTGCCGCGTTCCCGTCGTCCCGTGCAACCATCGCAGACGCAGACGCAGACGCAGACCCGGCCCGGGCAGGTTCGACCGCGGGCGGCTCCAGTGACTCCGGCTCCTGTGTGCTTGCGCCCAGATTATCCTCGTTGACCACGAACATCGCGAAGTATTCCGCGGTGGTCTCGCTGGTCAGCTTGAGGGCCGTGGCGCCCAGGGTGATTGCGATCACCGTCAGGATCGTTCCCATTTCAGGTGCCTTGTCTTGACGCGTGCCTCGGTTGCGTCAGCATAGCGACCACATGGTGTACAGGCTAGTATTCCGCATACTCGAAGCGGCAGGGAGACGGCGCGGTGGCGACAGGGCGAAGAATCGGAACAGCCACGGTGCGGCGGCTCGCCGTGCTGCTGGCGGTCCTGCTGTCGACGCTGCCGGCGGCGGCTGGGAGCGCCGGCGGAACGCCCGCCGATCTCGCGGGAATCAAGGAGATTCGCATCGCGATCAGCCAGGTCACGCCGGACGCGAGCGCTTGCGGGATCGACCTCCGCGAACTTCAGCCGCTGGTTTCCGGCCGGATCGTCGCGGGCGGTCTGTCGATCGATCCGGCTGCCGACGTGACGATCACGCTGTCGATTCTGACAGGCTACGACCGGACCACCGGCGCGTGTGCCAGCGCCCCGATGCTGGGGGCCTACCGCCAGGTGTCCTACTTCGACGAGAAGGCGGGCTGGCTGCGCAGCGGGCAGGTGGTGCTCTGGCAGCGCGGAACAGCCACCACGACCACGTCCCCCGACCATGCCGACGCCGTGCGGGCCGCGGTGACGAGGCTTTCCGACACCTTTCTGGAGTCCTGGCGCAGCGTCAATACCGGCGGGCTGGCGAACCGCTAGGGCCTCATGCCGCCGGCTCGCCCTCGACCGCTCGTTGCAGAGCCGCGCGCGCCAGCAGTCGGGTGGAATCCAGGGTCGGCAGCGGCGAGTTCGCGTCGCTCATGATCAGCGGGATCTCGGTGCAGCCCAGCACCACCGCGTCGCAGCCTTCCGCCTGCAACCGGCCGATGATCCGCCGGAAGGCCGCGACCGCCTCCGGCCGGAATATACCGCAGACCAGTTCGTCCATGATGATGCGGTCGATCTCGTCGCGCTCCTCGTCGTTCGGCCGCCGGAACTCGAGCCCCAAGGCCGCGAGCTTCTCCGGATAGACCTCGCTGTCCACCAGCCAGCGCGTGCCGGTCAAGCCGAGACGCCGGAAGCCGCGCCCGGCCGCCTCCTGCGCCACGACCTCGGCGATGTGCAGCCAGGGCAGGGGCGAGCGGGGCAGCACATGCGGCATCGCCTGGTGAATGGTATTGTCCGGGCAGATCAGGAAGTCGGCGCCGATCCGCGCGAGCTTCTCGGCGGATGCCAGCATCAGGTCGCCGACGCCCTGCCAGTCGCCGCGGTACAGGCAGGCGGTGTAGTCGGCCAGCGACGGCGTGTGCATCGAGACTTCGGGATGGGCGTGCGGGCCGAGCAGGGCGGCGCCCTCGACGCAGATCGTCCGGTAGCAGAGCGAGGCGCCTTCGGCGGAGCAGCCGACGATACCGATGTGCCGGGGCATGGCGGTCGGGTCCTCAAGATTGCGGATCAGGGGCGCACGACGTAGATCGGGCTCGACCACGCATTGTAGCCGTCCTCGGTCGTCACCCGCACCCATAGCGGGTTGTCCCGGCCCGGCCGCAGTTCGATGTCGAAATCGTGGACGAGATGGTCGCGGCGGCAGCGGTCGGGCAGCCGGGAGATCCTGAGCTGCCGGTCCAGCCCGCCGGCCTCGACCACGACCGGATCGGTGCCGAGTTCGTCCAGGACGACCTGCGCGTCGGCATGTCCGGCGGCCACCGTCAGCGTCCCGGCCCGGCTGTCGGACAGCCAGGCGTCGAACCCGATGAAGTTGCCGGTGGTCAGGACGTCGAACGCGACACTCGACGGGCCGTCCGGCGCCAGCGGCCGCTCGTGGTTCCAGGCGTTGATGCGGTCGAAACGCTCGATCCGCGCGTCCGAGAACCGGGCGCTGCCCTTCCAGGAGGTCTGGCGTCCGCGGCCGCGGTACTCGGCGCCGTGGAAGCTCACCCGGATCCGGTCGCCGAGGTCGGCCGCGTCGTATCCGGAAACCCCGGCGACCTCGTCCGGGCCGTTCAGGACGTCGATCCGCAGGATCGGGGCATGGGCTGCGACCTCGACCCGCAGCCGCGCCCGGCCGCCCGCGGTCTCGACGATGTCGCCCATCCCTGCCTCGGCGGACGGCCGGGAAGCCGCCGGTCCCAGCCGCGGATCGCCGTCGTACAGTGTCGCGCCGCCGGGGAACGCGGCCACTACGTCCAGGAACATCCGGCAGCCGGTGGTGCCGTAGTGGCGGCGCCGGCGCAGCGCCGCGAAGATGCCGTCGCGGGTCAGGTCGTCCGCCAGGAAGCAGGTCAGTCCGCCCAGTGCTCCGAACTGCGAGGCGCCGGGGTGGCTCGCGCCCGGCCGCCCCTTGTGGCCGTCGCTGTTGCAGACCAGGCCCAGCCGGTACCCGTGGGCGAAGCTGTCCTTCATGATCCACTCGAAGCTGCCCCAGTCGGAATGAACCTCGACGGCGGTTCGGATCCGGCCGCCGTCGTCGCGGCCGATGTCGGCCGGGCGACCGCCGACATGGGCGTAGACTACGCAGTCCTCGTCGCGCAGCGCCTCGAACAGTTCGGTCGTGGTATTGGCGTCGCCGTCCAGGTCGCTGCGGTCCTCCAGCAGGGCGTGCGAGGATCGGCGGATCGGCCGGCCGGCATGGCGGAAGAACACGTTGTGGTCGCCACCGACCGGGGTGTTGCCGGACCATTCGTAACCGGGGAAGGCGACGAAGGTGCCGTCGCGGTTCACGGCGTCGGTGACCGCGTTGATCCGGGCCCAGAACGCGCCGGTGACCTGGAAGTCGTTGGCCTGGTGGCTCATCACGTCGAGAAAGGCCAGGTCGCGGCCGAAGGCGAAATACTCGTCGATCGGGTTGACCCCGACGGTCTCGCCGCTCTGGCCGTGCAGGTCGCCCCAGTACCCGCCGGTCTGGCCGGCGCGGACCACCAGCGGGTTGGACCGGGCCAGTTCGGCGCCGTCGTCGTCCAGCACGCGGACCCGGACGATTCCCGCCGCCAGCGCCGTCAGCCCGGTGATTCGCCAGGCCAGCTCGCCGTCGGGATAGTCGACCCGCCCGGGCAGGCCGAGGATCCCGCCGTCGGCCTCGAGCCGCAGCGATCGGCCGGCCCGATGCGACGGGTTGCCCCACAGGTCCTCGGCCCGGAGGCCGAGCGAGAACGGCCCTCCCGGCCGGCCATGGGTCGGCAGCACCGCCTTCCAGCGCACCGGCGTGCCGGCCACGATCTCGATGCAAGGGCGGTCGGTAAGCGGAAAGAAGTGCCCGGTCGCACACGGGTCCACCAGCACCCGGAACTCGTGCGCGGTCTCGCAGAAGGTCTGCAGTCGCAGGCCGGGCGATCCGCCGCCGCGGTCGCCGAAGGTCACGGTGATGCTGTCCCCCGGATGCATGGACCCGCCGCGGACGGTGATGCGCAGCGACCGTTCCCAGGGGCGCTGATGGCCGTCGGGCTCCGGCACCAGGATCAGGCTGCAGCCGTTGCTGGCCCGCGCCGAGACGAAGTTCATGGCCGTCGGGTCGGCGACCTGAAGCCGGCCGCCGTCGTTGGGAAAGCGCTGGACGATCTTGATGCTGCCGCTGTCGTCCAGCCCGAACCGGCCGACGGTGTAGGTCAGATCGACGGTCTGGAACGACCGGACCGCGAACGGGCCGCGAGCGTCGATTCGGGCCGACCCGTAGTCGCCGGCTTCGCGGCCGGGATGGACCGCCGGCCAGACATCGCCCATCTCGTCGTCGTCGATCAGGCCGTCGGACATCGAAGCTCCTCCCGGTCACCGGGCGATCGTAGGGGTGATTCCTGCGGGGCGCACCCTCGGCAACCGGGACCGTTCCGCGACGCTAAGACACTCTTAACCGCGATTCCGATAAATACGTCGGATGTCGATTGCCGTTAGGAGTGCAGGCCTGGTGCGTTCACGGTGGGCATTTGGCCCCAGTCAGCAGATCTCTCTGGTGTCCGCGGCCGGCATCGCGGTTCTGTTGCTGTCGTTCGCGTTCGACCAGTGGCGCGACTATCGCGAGGAACTGGCGCAGGCCGAACGCAGCGTTCGGACCTCGGCCACGCTGCTGGCCGAGCACACCGCCCGCTCGTTCGAAGCCGCCGAGAGCGCCCTCAAGGCGGTCGCCCGGGTCCACGACGACGCCGACCGGCATACCTACAGCGACGCAACCATCCACCGGCTCCTGAAGGCGATTCATGGCGGGTCGCCGGTGCTTCGGTCGATCGGATGGGTGAACGCCGACGGCGACCGCCTGATGTCCTCGCTGTTCGCCGATCCGCCGCCGCTCAACGTGGCGGACCAGGAACAGTTCCTGGCCCTGCGCGACGGCGACGGCCGTCCCGGGCGTCTCTACGTGGCGGCGCCGGTACGCTCGCGTCTGCTGGACGGCTGGATCCTCAGCGTGTCGCTCCGACTGGACAAGCCGGACGGCCGCTTCGACGGAATCGCCGGTGGGGTCGTGGACCCCGAGTATTTCGCGCGGGTGTTCCGCGGGATCGAGTTCGGTCAGCACGACGTCGTCACGCTGTTCCGGGGCGATGGGACCATCCTGGTGCGCGAGCCCATGGACGAGATGCTGCTCGGGACCTCGCTCGCGGGTCGGCCCTTCATGACCGAGATCGTGCCGAGCGCTCCGGCCGGCGCCTTCCATGCCTATGGGCTGTCCGATCAGGAGAGGCGGGTGATCGGCTATGCGGTAGCACCCGGCAGCGGCATGATCGTGACCGTGGCGGCGCGCCACGACGAGATCCTGGCCATCTTCTGGAACGGCCTTGCGGCCGGCGGCACGCGCATGGGGCTCATCGTGCTCGCGCTGGCGCTCGGGACCTGGCTTCTGGTCCGGCAGACCCGGAGACGCGAGCAGCTGGCCATCGAACTGCGGTTCAGCGAGGCGCGGTTCCGGGACTTCGCGGCGTCGTCCGGCGACTGGTTCTGGGAGACCGACGCGGAGCATCGTTTCGTCTGGATATCCGATTCCATCGAGAGCGCGACCGGGGTGGTGGCGTCATGGCATATCGGGCGCAGTCGCGTGGAACTGGCGGCACCGGGTCAGGTCACCTCCGAGGCATGGGCGGCGCATCTCGCCGACCTTCGGGAACACCGACCGTTTCGCGATTTCGAGTACATCCGGCGCGGGCCGACCGGCGACCGCTGGCTGCGGGTCAGCGGCGTGCCGGTATTCCGCGACGACGGCGGCTTCATGGGCTTCCGGGGGTCCGGGCGCGACATCACGGAACTGCGGCGTGCCGAGCAGCGACTGCACGACGCGGTCGAGTCGCTGCCGGCGGGCTTCCTGCTGTTCGACGCCGATGACCGGCTGGTCTACACCAACGGTCACAGAACCGACGTCATGCCCGAACTCGCGGACCAGTACCGGATCGGCGACACCTTCGAGCAGATCCTGCGGCGCTGCGTCGCCGCCGGCGCGATAACCGACGCGGTGTCGGACCCCGATGGCTGGATCGCGCGCCGCGTAGAGCAGCACCTGTCCGCCAAGGGCAGTACGACCGTGCGCTTCGGCGGGCGGGTGGTCGAGGTGGTCGAGCGTCCGACCAGCGACGGCGGGATCATGGTGCTGCGGTTCGACATCACCGCTCTCGAACAGGCCCGCGAGGCGGCGCAGGCGGCCCACGATGCCGCCGACGAGGCGAACCGGGCGAAGTCCGAGTTCCTGTCCAGCATGAGCCACGAACTGCGGACGCCGCTCAACGCCATCATCGGCTTCGGCCAGATCCTCAAGATCGATCGCGAGAAACGCCTGAACCCCGATCAGCAGCAGTACTGCGACCACATCGTCAAGAGCGGCGGACATCTCCTGAGCCTGGTCGACGAGGTGCTGGACCTGGCCGGGGTCGAGGCCGGGCGCCTGCGGCTGTCGCTCGAGCCGGTCGGCATCGCCGGGGTGGTCCGCGAGGCGGTCCGCACCATGCAGCCGGTCGCGTCCGGCGCCGCGGTCCACTTGCACAAGCTCCCGGCGCCGGCCGACCTGGCCGTCCGCGCCGACGCCCAGAGGTTGCGCCAGGTCCTGCTGAACCTGCTGTCCAACGCCATCAAGTACAATCGGCCAGACGGGACGGTCACGGTGAAGGTCGAGGAGCCGGGCGCGGGCGTCGTGCGGATCTCCGTGACCGACACCGGAGCCGGCATATCCGAGGAGAACAGGAAGCAGCTGTTCGTGCCGTTCCAGCGCCTCGGCGCGGAGTTCACCCATGTCGAGGGCACCGGTATCGGTCTCGCCCTGAGCAAGCGCCTGGTCGAGGCGATGGACGGCCGGATCGGGGTGACGAGCGAACTCGGAACCGGCAGCACGTTCTGGATCGAGGTGCCGGTTTCGAGCGTTCCGAACAACGCCGACGAGGGCGTGATCGCGCACTTGGCCTCGCCGCTGGCGGCAGCCGGCGGCTACTCGGTCCTGTATATCGAGGACAACCCGCTGAACGTCTCCCTGATGGCGTATCTGCTCGAAACCCTCCCGGACGTGACCATGTACGCCGCGCCGTCCGGGCAGATCGGCCTGGATCTGGCGCGGGCGCAGAAGCCGGAGGTCATCGTCCTGGACCTCAACCTGCCGGAGATGGACGGTTTCGAGGTGCTGGAACGTCTGAGACGGGACCCCGAGACCGCGACGATCCCGGTGATCGCCCTGACCGCGTCGGCAATGCCGAACGACGTTCGGCGCGGCATGGCGGCCGGCTTTTTCCGATACCTGACGAAACCCCTGAAGTTCGACGAGTTCCTGGCCGGCGTCGACGCCGCCCTGAGCCGCCCGGCGGCAACCCACCCGGATCGGCCGATCGAAGGGCGCGGCACCGGCATCGGCCGCTGACGCATGGTCGCCTGTGACGGTCGAGATAGATGCTCGACGGGCTTATGTTTCAATGATACATGAACTATTGAAATGGAAGCCAGCTCCGTCGTTGCCGCCCTGTCCGCACTCGCCAACGAGCACCGCCTGCAGCTGTTCCGGCTGTTGATGGCGCGCGGTCCGTCCGGCATGACGGCCGGTGCGATCGCCGAATCCGTCGGGATCAGCCCGTCGAGCCTGAGCTTTCACGTCGGTGCCCTGGAGCGCGCCGGACTGCTGCGGTCCTGGCGCGTGCAGCGCAACGTCATCTATGCGGTGGACATCGAGGGCATGCGTCGGGTGCTGGCGTTCCTGACCGAGGAATGCTGCGACGGGCACCCGGAGATCTGTGGCGACCTGGCGGGACCCTGGGGGCAGGCCTGCGGAACGGAGACGGAGCGGATGAGCGACAATGTCTACAACGTGCTGTTCCTGTGCACCGGCAACTCGGCGCGCAGCATTCTCGCGGAGGCCATTCTGAACCGGGCCGGGGCCGGTCGGTTCCGGGCGTTCAGTGCCGGCAGCCATCCGAAGGGCGCGGTGCATCCCTATGCGCTCGACCTGCTACGGAACCAGAATTTCCCGGTCGACGACCTGCGGTCCAAGAGCTGGGACGAGTTCGCTGTCGCCGGCGCGCCCGAGATGCATTTCGTGTTCACGGTCTGCGACGATGCCGCCGCCGAGGTCTGCCCGCTGTGGCCCGGGCAGCCGATCTCGGCCCACTGGGGGGTGCCGGATCCGGCCGCGGCCGGGGGGAGCGAGGCCGAGCGCCGGTTCGCCTTCGCCGACGCCTTCCGGATGCTCGGCAACCGGATCTCGATCTTCGTCAGCCTGCCGATGCATTCGCTCGACCGGCTGGCGCTGCAGGAACGGCTCGACGCGATCGGCCGGCGCCTGCCGGAAAGCGCCTGAACCGGCGCGCCGGCCAGCCACCAGAAAGGGACACTGCGATGACCAGCGAAGTCTCCGGCCAGGCCGGATCGGCGCCGGGCGGCATCGGCTTCTTCGAGAAGTGGCTGTCGGTCTGGGTGGCGCTGTGCATCGGGGCCGGCCTGCTGCTCGGCAACGTCGTCCCCGGCCTGTTCGCCGGCGTCGCCGGCCTGGAGGTCGCGTCGGTCAATCTCGTGGTCGCGGTGCTGATCTGGGCGATGGTCTACCCGATGATGGTCAACGTCGACTTCGCCAGTCTCGGGCGGGTCGGCGAGCGGCCGAAGGGCCTGATCATCACCGTGGTGGTCAACTGGCTGGTGAAGCCGTTCACCATGGCGGCGCTGGGCGTGCTGTTCTTCGAGGTCGTTTTCGCCGACCTGATCGACCCGGCCTCGGCGCGCGAATACATCGCTGGCCTGATCCTGCTTGGGGCGGCGCCATGCACCGCGATGGTGTTCGTCTGGTCGCAACTGACGCGCGGCGATCCGAACTACACCCTGGTCCAGGTGTCGGTGAACGACATCATCATGGTGTTCGCCTTCGCCCCGATCGTGGCCCTGCTGCTGGGGGTTACCGACATCCAGGTGCCGTGGCAGACGCTGCTGCTGTCCGTCGCGTTGTACGTGGTGATCCCGCTGGTGGCCGGCGCCGCCACCCGGGCCCGGCTGGCGGCCGGTGCCGGCGATCCGGCCGAGCGGGAGCGCCGGGTCGCGGCGTTCACCGCCCGCGTCAAGCCGGCCTCGGTGCTCGGCCTGCTGGCGACCGTGGTCCTGCTGTTCGGCTTCCAGGGCCAGGTGATCCTGGAACGGCCGCTGCTGATCGCGCTGATCGCGGTGCCGCTGCTGCTGCAGTCCTACGGCATCTTCCTGGTCGCCTACGCCGCCGCCTGGGCTTGGCGGGTGCCGTTCCCGGTCGCGGCTCCCTGCGCACTGATCGGCACCTCGAACTTCTTCGAACTGGCCGTCGCCGTCGCGATCAGCCTGTTCGGCCTGCAGTCGGGTGCGGCGCTGGCCACCGTCGTCGGCGTGTTGGTGGAGGTGCCGGTGATGCTGTCCCTGGTGGCGTTCGCCAACGCCACCAGGGGCTGGTTTCCCGAGCGCTGAGGCCAGGGGGTACGGTTGACGTAACCTGGTTACGCCTCATATAACCTCTCGATGATCAGGTCATTCGCCGATCGCGCGACACTGGCGATTTTTCGCGGCTTGTACGTCAAATCGGTGGACCCGGTGCTCCAGCGCAAGGCTCGGCAGAAGCTTTTGATGATCGACGCGGCGACCCGGATCGCGGATCTCCTGGTTCCACCAGGGAACCGGCTCGAGAAGCTGAGCGGTGACCGGAAAGACCAGCACAGCATCCGAGTGAACGATCAATGGCGGATCTGCTTCGTTTGGCGCGACGACAGCGCCTATGACGTCGAGCTAATCGACTACCACTAGGAGGACGGGATGGCTTATCAGCGCGACGACGCTCTCGACCTCGACGATCTGACGACCGGCGAGGCCATGGATCCGACCCATCCGGGCAGGATTCTTCGCGAGGAGTTCCTGGAGCCGCTTGGTATTTCTTCCTACCGGCTCGCGAAGGCTATCGGCGTTCCGAAAAACCGCATTGGCGGGATCGTCAACGGCTCGCGCGCCATCACCAGCGACACGGCGTTGCGTCTGTCCCGGTTCTTCGGGGTCTCAGCGGAATTCTGGGCAAACCTACAGAGCAGCTACGACCTCGACGTGGCGCGGCGCGAGCATGGTGCCGAGATCAGGGAGAGCGTCGAGCCGCAGGCGGGCCGATTGTCCGACCTCCAGAACGCCGGCGTCGATGTGCTCTGCTGGTGCAACCAGTGCGGCCACAAGGCGCAGGCCCCGACCGCGCTTCTGATCGCACAGCTCGGGCCGGACTTTCCTGTCCCGGGCATCGGCAGCCGGATGCGGTGCGGCGTCTGCGGCTCGAAGGAAGTGGCGACCCGCCCAGCCTATACTCGCGAAGCTTCGGCGGACGTCGATCGCTTTGAACTGGTCGCCGCCTAGGCTTCGGCCGGCGGGACGGGAGAGTGACCGTCCCGCCGGGCCGCGGATGAGGTTCGCGGGACCTGTCAGCCCTGCTGAGCCGCATGGGCAGCGAACATCTCTTCGGCGCCCTTCGCCATCTCTTCGGGCGTGTAGTCGTGCATGTGGGTCGCGATCGACCAGCGATGGCCGAACGGGTCGACCACCTGGCCGTAGCGGTCACCCCAGAACATGTCGGCGAGCGGCATCGCCACCGTGGCACCGACCGCGATCGCCTGCGCGAAGACGGCGTCCGCGTCCTCGACATACAGGTGCAGGGTCACCGGGGTCGCTCCGGAGCCGTCGGGGCCCTCCGAGCAGCCGCTGAATTCGTCGGCCAGCATGATCATCGAGTCGCCGATCCGGATCTGCGCGTGCATGACCTTGTCCGGAGCGCCGGGCATCGTCATGCAGTCTTCGCCGGTCGCGCCGAAGGCCTTCTTGTAGAACGCGATCGCATCCTTCGCGCCTTTCACCACCAGGTGCGGCGTCACGGAATGGAAACTGTCGGGAACCTTCTTGGGGGACGGGGCCATGGACGGGACCTCTCCTGCGGGTCGTTGCGATGGGGATCGGCGTGGTTCGACGGTACGGTCGGGCGCCGCTCATTCTATAGTTGATATCAACGTAAAATGCTCGGGTCAAGTCGACGACACCATGATCGGCGGATCCGTATTGGGTGACGCGCCGAGGCTCGCTACGGTGTGTGACGACGCAATCGCAGGAAGGAAGCCGCGCATGGCGCCGTCGACCCAGTCGCTCACCAGGGGCCAGGGCCAGCCGCTCTATATCCGCATGCACGCGGCCGACAACGTCGCGATCGTCGCGAACGACGGCGGGCTGCCGGCCGGCACCGCGTTCCCCTGCGGGCTGACCCTGTGCGAGCAGGTGCCGCAGGGCCACAAGGTGGCGCTGACCGACCTGGCGGCCGGTGCGGCGGTCCGGCGCTACGACGTGATCATCGGCCACGCGATCGACGCGATCCCGGCCGGGGCCTGGGTGAACGAATTCAAGATCCGCATGCCGGAGCCGCCGGCGCTGTCGAACCTGCCGGTCGGGACCCGCCGGCCGGAACCGATGCCGCCCTTGGAGGGGTATACCTTCCAGGGCTACCGCAACGCCGACGGCTCGGTCGGCAGCCGCAACATCCTCGCCATCACCACCACGGTGCAGTGCGTCTCCGGCGTCGTCGAGCATGCCGTGAAGCGGATCCGCGAGGAGCTGCTGCCGCGCTACCCGAACGTCGACGACGTGATCGGGCTGGAGCACGGCTACGGCTGCGGCGTGGCGATCGACGCGCCGGCCGCGGCGGTGCCGATCCGCACCCTGCGCAACATCAGCCTGAACCCGAATTTCGGCGGCACCGCCATGGTGGTCAGCCTGGGCTGCGAGAAGCTGCAGCCCGACCGGCTGTTCCCCGGCGGCGCGACCGACTTCGGCCTGGTGACCCTGCAGGACGACCGCCATGTCGGCTTCGAGTCGATGATCCGCTCGGTCATGGAGATGGCCGAGGCGCATCTCGACAGGCTGGACCGGAGGCGGCGCGAGACCTGCCCGGCCTCCGACCTAGTGGTCGGCCTGCAGTGCGGCGGCAGCGACGCGTTCTCCGGCGTCACCGCCAATCCCGCACTCGGCTTCGCCAGCGACCTGCTGGTGCGGGCCGGGGCCACGGTGATGTTCTCCGAGGTCACCGAGGTGCGCGACGGCATCGACCAGCTGACGTCCCGCGCCGCCACGCCCGAGGTCGCCGAGGCCCTGGTCCGCGAGATGCGGTGGTACGACGACTACCTGGCGCTGGGGCAGGTCGACCGCAGTGCCAACACCACCCCCGGCAACAAGAAGGGCGGGCTGTCGAACATCGTCGAGAAGGCGATGGGCTCGATCGTCAAGTCGGGCAGCGCGCCGATCTCGGGCGTGGTGGCGCCGGGCGAGCGGGCGGCGACCAGGGGGCTGCTGTACGCTGCGACCCCGGCCAGCGACTTCATCTGCGGCACCCTGCAACTGGCGGCCGGCTGCAACCTCGAGGTCTTCACCACCGGCCGCGGTACGCCCTACGGCCTGGCCGAGGTGCCGGTCATCAAGGTGGCGACTCGCAGCGACCTGGCCCGGCGCTGGCACGACCTGATGGACGTCGACGCCGGCCGCATCGCCACCGGCGAGGCGACCATCGAGGAGGTCGGCTGGGAGCTGTTCCGGTTGATGCTCGATGTCGCCGGCGGCGCCAGGCGCACCTGGGCCGAGAAATGGCGGCTGCACAACGCGCTGGTGCTGTTCAACCCGGCGCCGGTGACCTGACGGGAGCGTCGGGGCGGCGGGTGGGTCCCGGATCGTCCCGCTGGCGCGGGCCGTCCGGGATGACGTCGGTAAGGGTGGTTCGTGGCGCCCCCTTCTTTGACGTCATCCCGGGCGGCGCGCAGCGGCGACCCGGGACCCACGAAGCGACGGGCATACGGATCAATCGGCCGTCAGCGGCACCAGGATGCTGCGGTCGAACTCCATGAACACCGTGCCGTCGGCCTTCAGGCCGCGGGTGCGCACCCCGACGATGCCCTGGTTCGGCCGGCTCTTCGAGGCGCGCTTCGCGGTCACCTCGCTCTCGGCGTAGATGGTGTCGCCGACGAACACCGGCGCGGTCAGCCTGATGTCGCTCCAGCCCAGGTTGGCGATCGCCTTCTGGCTGACGTCGCTGACGCTCATGCCGGTGACGATCGCCAGGGTCAGGCAGGAGTTCACCAGCGGCCTGCCGAACTCGCTCTGTGCCGCGAACTCGGCGTCGAAATGCAGGGGGTGGGTGTTCATGGTCAGCAGGGTGAACCAGGTGTTGTCGGCCTCGCCGATGGTGCGGCCGGGCCGGTGCTCGTAGACGTGGCCGACCTCGAAGTCGTCGTAGGTGCGGCCGATGTCCTCGCGGAAGCGGCCGGGCGCGATCTGCTTGCTGCCGTACATGGCGTGTTCCTCAGTGCCGGTCGTCGAGGATGGAATGGTGTTCGTCCAGCCCCGGCTCGCGCAGCGACGGGCGGGCCGGCTCCAGCGCGTACCGCACCACCGGGGCAATATGCTCCCGGCCGCGGTCATCGGTCAGGATCGCGCCCTGGGCGCGGAGGTTCGGGTCGTCGAGCGCCTCGTGCAGGGTGTTCACCGGGGCCACGCTGACGTCCATGCCCTCGAACCAAGCCATCCACTCGGCGAGCGGCTTGCCGCGGAACACCCCGCGCAGGAACTCGATCACCGGCGCCTGGTGCGGGCCGGGGCCGCGTTCGCAGAGCGGCACCAGGTCCAGGCGCTCCAGCCGGCCCAGCAGGTTGCGCACGAACTTGATCTCCTGGCCGCCGAGCACGAGATGGCGGCCGTCGGCGGTGTCGTAGACTTGGTAGAAGGCGCTGCCGCCGGTGGTGCGCTCGTGCTTCGGGTCGGGCTGCGGCCGCCCGGCCATGGCCGGCCCCATCACGTTCGGCAGGGCGGCGAGCGAGGCGTGTTGCATCGACACGTCGATGCGGTCGCCGCGGCCGGTCGCGTGCCGGCGGTACAACGCCATGACCACGCCGGACAGGGCGTGCAGCGAGCTGACGATGTCGGCCGCCGCCATCCCGGGCATCGCCGGCACGCCGTCGCGGCCGTGGGTCAGGCTGAGCACCCCGGCATAGGCCTCGGTCGCCAGGTCGTGGGCCGGCAGGTCGCGGTACGGCCCGTCCTGGCCGAAGGCGCTGATCGAGCAGTAGACCAGCCGCGGGTTGCGGGCCGACAGGGTCTCCCAGTCGAAGCCCAGCCGCCGCATCACCCCCGGCCGGTAGCTCTCGACGAACACGTCGGCGGCGTCGCACAGCCGGTAGAGGGCGTCGCGGCCGGCGTCCGACTTCAGGTCCAGCACCACGCTCTTCTTGCCGCGGTTGGCGTTCCTGAAGAACACCGAGCTGGGCCCGTCGGCGACGCCGATGTGCCGGCCGGGATCGCCCTCGCCGGGCGGCTCGACCTTGATCACCTCGGCCCCGTGGTCGGCCATCGCCATGGTCAGGTACGGCCCCGGCAGGAATACCGACAGGTCGACCACCTTCACGCCTTCGAGTTTCATGCGGTCCTCAAGCGATGGAGCGGCGGGTGGGTTCCGGCTCCGTCCCGCGGCAGGCGGTCCGGTCCGGAATGACGAGGATGGGGGGTATCCTCATCGCTTCTTTCTCATACGTCATTCCGGACCGGTCGGCCGCAGGCCGGACGGAGCCGGAACCCACGGAGCGACGTGCCGTGGTCATCCTTCACCGCCCAGCAGTGCGGCGTTGTCGCCGCCGAGCGGCGAGCACACGGCCTGCTGCGGTCGCTCGCCGTCGATCTTCAGCGGGTTGGCCAGCATCCGGAAGTCCGGCTTGGCCGGGTGCGGCACGGTGCGGACCATGCCGGCGGTCTCGGTGAACGGGTTGGCGAAGGCCTGGGCGACGTCGTAGACCGGGGCCACCGGCACATGGCCGGTCAGCCGTTCCAGCCAGGCGGCGGTCGGCCGGGTTTCGAAGGCCGCGTCGAGCACCCGTTCCAGCTCGGCACGATGCTCCCGGCGCGCGCCCTGGTCGGCGAAGCGCGGGTCGTCCTTCAGTTCCGGCCGGTCGATCCGGTCGGCCAGGATCCGCCAGGCCCGCTCGGTCATGCACATCACGTAGATCCAGCCGTCGCCGGTCCGGAAGGTCTGGACGGGCGCTATCGACAGATGCGCGCTGCGCGGTGCCCGGGTCGGCTCGGCCCCGCCGTTCAGGTACCAGGTGGCCGGGTAGGACAGCTGGTGCAGCGCCACGTCGAACAGGCAGGTGTCGACGTCGCAGCCCTGTCCCGTGGCGCGCGCCCGCATCACGCAGCCGAGCAGCCCGACGATCCCGGTCATGCCGGTCATGAAGTCGATCATCGACAGGCCGAAACGGGCAGGGGCCCGGTCCGGCTCGCCGGTCATGCTCATCAGCCCGGCCTCGGCCTGCATCAGGAAGTCGTAGCCGGGCCAGGACTTGCGCTCGTTGTCGCGGCCGTAGGCGGAGATGTGCAGGCAGACGATCGCCGGGTTGACGTCCTGCAGGCTGGCGTAGTCGAGGCCGAGCTTCTCCGGCTGGTCGCCGCGCAGGTTGTTGATGACGGCCTCGGCGCCGGCCGCCAGCTTCCGGAAGCCGGCCCTGCCCTCGGGGGTCTTCAGGTCGAGCGCCACGCTCTTCTTGTTGGAGCCCCAGGTCTGGAAGTACTGGCTGTCGTGCGGCCCCAGGAAATGCGGCCCGACGCCGCGGCCGGCGTCGCCGCCGGATTCCGGGTTCTCGACCTTGATGACCTCGGCGCCGAGGTCGGCCAGGTACATCGAGCCGTAGGGGCCGGCGCCGAACTGCTCCAGGGTCAGGACCCGCATGCCCTCCAATGGCCGCGTGCCGCCGCGCGTCGGCGCATCCTGCGGGCTCATGTCGGCAGCCCGCCCTGCTTGACGAGCTGGCGGGCGATGATGATGCGCTGCATCTCGTTGGTGCCCTCGCCGATGCACAGCAGCGGGGCGTCGCGGTACAGCCGCTCGATGTCGAACTCCTTGGAGTAGCCGTAGCCGCCGTGGATGCGCAGCGACTCGGTGGCGTTCTCCAGCGCGGTCTCGGTCGAGAACAGCTTGGCCATGCCGGCCTCCAGGTCGCAGCGCTCGCCGCTGTCGAACTTCGCCGCCGCGTCGAGGGTGAGCAGGCGGGCGGCCCGGGCCTTGGCGGCCATCTCGCCGATCTTGAGCTGGATCGCCTGGTGCTCGGCGATCGGCTTGCCGAAGGTCTTCCGCACCTGGGCGTAGTCGACCGCCAGCTGCAGGGCGCCCTCGGCGACGCCGACCCCGCGGGCCGCCACGTTGATGCGCCCCAGCGCCAGCCCGCCGGTCGCCTGGTAGAAGCCCTGGCCCTCGACTCCGCCGATCAGGTTGTCGGCCGGGATCCGGTAGTCCTCGAACACCAGCTCGCCGGAATCGATCGACTTGTAGCCGAGCTTCTCGAGCTTGCGGCCGACCCGGAAGCCCTCCTGCTTCGGCGCGATGAACAGGCTCATGCCCTTGTGGCGAGGGTCGGCCTGCGGGTCGGTCTTCACCAGCAGGGCGAAGCAGCTGCCCTCGATGCCGTTGGAGATCCAGGTCTTGGTGCCGTTGATGACGTAGCCGTTGCCGTCGCGCCGGGCGGTCATCCGGATGCCCTGCAGGTCGGTCCCGGCGTCCGGCTCGGTCAGCGCCAGCCCGCCGCGCACCTCGCCGGTGGCGAGCCGGGGCAGCCAGGCGTCCTTCTGGTCCTGGGTTCCGAACTTCTCGATCGCCAGGGCCAGCATCAGGTGCGAGTTGAAGATGCCGGTGACCGCCATCCAGTCGCGCGAGATCCGCATGACGATCTTGGCGTAGGTGCCGGCCGGCAGCCCGAGGCCGCCGTATTCCGGCGAGATCGTCGCGCCGAACAGGCCGAGCTCCTTCATCTGCTCGACGGTCTTCTCCGGGTAGCGGTCGGCGTGGTCGTATTCCTTGGCGATCGTCTTGACCTCGCGCTCCACCCAGCGATCGATGGTGGCCAGCAGCTGCGCCTCGTCAGCGGGGTCGATGCTGCGCCCCTGCAGGGCCTCGGGCATGGGGTGTCCTCTCGGAATTTGTTCGGACAAATCTTCCGCGAGTTCTGAGCGGAGTCAACCGTGGACCGGATCGGAGCGGCGGGTGGGTTCCGGCTCGGCCGCGCCGGGGCGGCGCGCCCGTCCGGAATGACGACATCATATCCCCCGTCATTCCGGACCGGGTCGCCGGAGGCGGAACGGAGCCGGGACCCACGGAGCGACGGGCGTCACGGCCGCGCGCCGCCGCCTATGCCGACTCGTCGTCGCGCCGCAGGTGGATGGTGTAGGCGAAGCGGTCGCCCGGGTGCCAGTTCACCGCGACCATCATCGGCCCGCCGCTGGCGTCCAGGTAGCGCCGGACGATCCGCAGGGCGGGGGCGCCGACGCGGGTGCCCAGCGCCTTGGCGGCGGCCGGCGGCATCGGGGCGGCCGAGACCTCCTGCACCGCCTCCTCGACGCGCTCGCCCGAACGGGCCTCGATCAGGGCGTGGATCGGACCGTCCTGGCGGCCGACGTCGGACAGCAGGCCGGCGAACCGGGCATGGGCGAACACCGTGACGTGGCAGACCATCTCGCGGCGGTCGGCGGTCCAGCGTACCCCGGAGATCCGCAGCCAGCGGGTCTCGGCAGGCCAGCGGATGGCCGCCGCGTCGGCCTCGCCGAGCGGCGCCAGCTCGACGCTCGCGACCTCGAACCGGGTGTCCTGGGTGTAGCTGAACAACTCGGTCAGGGAGCGGATGGTGTGGACATAGGCGACCGGGGGTGCTGCCGCGATCACCCGGCTGCCGGCGCCCTGGCGGCGTTCGATCAGGCCCTGGTCGACCAGCAGCCGCAGGGCCTCGCGGACGGTGTGGCGGCTGACACCGTGCGACTCGCACAGCTCGATCTCGGTCGGCAGTGTCGTGCCGACCGGATGGGTGCCGGCGGCGATGTCATCGCGCAGGGTCCGGGCCAGCCGCTGGTAGAGCGGCAGCGGATGGTCGGCGAACGGCGGATCGGGACGGGTGGGGGCCGAGGGCATGGCGGCAGGCTAGCATCGGGAATTGGACCGGACAATCGAGTGACCGACGGACGCGCACGCCGCCGACCCGGAAGATGGCGCGCCCCGGGGCGAACCAATATGGTCGGGCAGGGTTTGCCGGAATGTCCGCCTCGACCAGGAGCCCCAAGCTGCGTGTCGCCACCTACAACATCCGCAAGAGCATCGGCACCGACCGCCGGCGGCGGCCCGAGCGCGTGCTGGCGGTGCTGCGCGAGCTCGACGCCGACGTGGTGGCGGTGCAGGAGGTCGACCGGCGGTTCGGCGACCGCAGCACCGCCCTGCCGCCGGAAGTCATCGCCGAGGAGACCGGGTACATGCCGGTCCGCTTCGGCATCCGGCCGGAAAGCCTGGGCTGGCACGGCAACATGCTGCTGGTGCGCCGCGACACCGAGGTGATGTCGACCCAGCGCATCGAACTGCCGGCCCTGGAGCCGCGCGGCGCCGTGCTCGCCGACCTGCGGGTCGGCGGGACGGCGGTGCGGGTGATCGGCATGCATCTCGGGCTGCTCGGCCTTTGGCGCAAGCGCCAGGCGCGCGCCGTGCTGATGTGCCTCGAGGCGCTGGAGGACCCGCTTCCGACGGTGATGATGGGCGACCTGAACGAGTGGGTGATGGACGGTGGCTGCCTGAAGCTGTTCGCCCGCCACCACCACGTCGCGGCACCGGGCCCGAGCTTCCATTCGCGGCGGCCGATGGCGGCACTCGACCGGATCATCACCAGCCTGGACCTCAGGGTCGAGGCGGCCGGCGTGCACCTGTCGCCGAAGTCGCGGGTGGCCTCCGACCACCTGCCGGTCTGGGCCGACATCGTCCCGGCCGGACCGACGGCCGCCGCCGAGCGCCACCATGTCGCACAGTCGCCATTGATATGACCGGTCGGGAGATCCGCCTGCAGCGCCTGTGCCGCCGGCACCTGCCGGACGGCGGCGGCTCCGGCTTCACGCTGCTGTCGACCGGGCCCGCAGCGTTCCTGACCCTGCACGGGCTGACCGTCGCGGCCGAGCGGACCCTCGACGTGCAGTACTATCTCTGGGAGGACGACGGCAGCGGCCGCCGGCTGCTGACCGCCTTGCTCGACGCCGCCGATCGCGGCGTCCGCGTGCGCCTGTTGCTGGACGACATCGGCGCGCCGAGCAGCGATCCGGAACTGGCCCGGCTCGACGCCTATCCGAATGTCGAGATCCGGCTGTACAACCCGTTCCCGCACCGTTTCGGCTTGGTGTTCGCGCTGCTGTTCCAGTCCCGGCGGGTAACCCGGCGCATGCACAACAAGGCGTTCGTCGCCGACCGGGTGGCAGCGGTGGTCGGTGGCCGCAACGTCGGCGACCGCTACTTCGAGTTCGACCCGCGCCGCAACTTCCGCGACCTCGACCTGTTCGCGGCCGGACCGGTGGTGGAGCAGGTGGCGCAGTCCTTCGACGCGTTCTGGGACAGCTCCTGGAGCCGGCCGGTCGGGGCCATCGACCGCGGCCGCTGGCGGCTGGCCGACGTTCGCAGCACGGTGCGGCGCGGGCTGCGGCGGCGCATCCTGCGGGCCGGTGCCGGACCTTATCCCGGCAATGTCGGCCTGCAGTGGCGGTCCTACCGATCCCTGGTCCGCGACCGCTTCGCCCGGCTGGTCGTCGCCGAGCGGGCGACGGTGCTGGTCGACGCGCCGGACAAGCCGGAGACCGGCGAGCCGCGGCTGCTGGAGAGCCTGCTGGCGCGGATCGAGCAGGGCCCGGTCAGCGAGCTGCTGCTGGAATCAGCATATTTCGTGCCGGCCCGCCACGGCGTCAGCCTCCTCAGCCACCTGGCGCGGAGCGGGGTGCGGGTGCGGGTGATGACCAATTCGGCCGCGTCCGGCGAGGTCGCGGTGGCGCACGCGGCCTATCGCAAGTACCGGCGGCCGCTGCTGCGCGCCGGGGTCGAGCTGTACGAGCTGCGCGCCGATTCGGCGGTCGACTGGGGCCTGAACCTGCACACCAAGGCGGCGGTGATCGACCGTCGCAGGGTGTTCGTCGGGTCGCTGAACATGGACCCGCGCTCGGCGGTGCTGAACACCGAGATCGGCCTGCTGGTCGACAGCGAGGAACTGGCGGCGCAGGTCGCCGCCTTTATCGAGGACGGCATGTCGCCGGCCAGGTCGTACCGGGCGGTGCTGGACGACGGCCGGCTGGCCTGGCTGGTCGGTGAAGATCCCCAGCCGACCCGGCGGGAGCCGGGGGCCTCGCGCTGGTGGCTGCTGCTGGTCCGCCTGCTGGCGCTGCTGCCGATCGAGCGGCAGGTATAGGGAGGTCGGGCCCCGCTTCAAATGTGCAGGGCGTGGCCGAGCGCCCGCATCGCGGCCTCGGGGATCGCCTCGCCCAGGGTCGGGTGGGCGTGGATCGTGGCGGCCACGTCCTCCAGCCGGCAGCCCATCTCCAGCGCCAGGGCGAAGGACGCCGACAGCTCCGAGACCCCGGACCCCACCGCCTGCAGGCCGAGCACCAGGTGGTTGTCGGCGCGCGCGACGATCCGCACGAAGCCGTCCTCGGCCTCGGTGGTCATGGCCCGGCCGTTGGCCTGGAACGGGAACTGCGCGGTGCGGATCTCGATGCCGGCGGTACGCGCCTGATCGGGCGACAGGCCGGCGGTCACGATCTCCGGGTCGGTGAAGCAGACCGCCGGGATCGCCACCTTGTCCCAGGCGCGTTTCTCGCCGGCGATCACCTCGGCGACCATCTCGCCCTGGGCCATGGCGCGATGCGCCAGCATCGGCTCGCCGGTGACGTCGCCGATGGCGTAGACCCCGCGCATCGAGGTGCGGCAGCGGTCGTCGACGGCGATGAACGGGCCGTTCATGTCGAGCGCCAGCTCCTCGCGCCCCCAGTCGCCGGTCAGCGGCCGGCGGCCGACGGTGACCAGCACCTTGTCGGCCGGCAGCCGCAGCTCGCTGCCGTCCGCAGCCTCGACCAGCAGGGCTTCCCCGCCGGCCATGCCGCGGGCCTTGGCCTTCAGGTGCAGGGTAATGGCCAGCTCGTCCAGGTTGGCCTTCACCGGCCGGGTCAGTTCGCCGTCGTACAGCGGCAGGATGCGGTCGGTCGCCTCGACCACGGTGACCGCCGAGCCGAGCTTGCGGAAGGCGATGCCGAGCTCCAGGCCGATATAGCCGGCGCCGACCACCACCAGGCGTTCCGGCGCGGTCTCCAGGGCCAGCGCCTCGGTCGACGAGATCACCCGCCCGCCGAACGGCAGCGACGGCAGCTCGACCGGCTGGGAGCCGGTGGCGATGATCACGTGCTCGGCCCGTATCACCTGGACGCCGAGCGCGGTCTCGACCTCGACCGTCTTGCCGTCGCGGAACCGCGCCCAGCCCTCGACGGTCTTCACCCGGGCCTTCTTCAGCAGCGCCGCGACCCCGTTGGTCAGACGGTTGACGATGCCGTCCTTCCACTCCCGGCAGGCCGCGAGATCGAATTCGGGCTCGGCCACCCGGATCCCGGGCACCCGCCTGCCGGCCGCCATCTCGCGGACCTTCAGGTACTCGTCGGCGGCGTGGATCAGCGCCTTCGACGGGATGCAGCCGACGTTCAGGCAGGTCCCGCCCGGCCGTTTCGCCTCGACCACCACGGTATCGAGCCCGAGCTGGCCGGCCCGGATCGCCGCGACATAGCCGCCCGGGCCGGCGCCGACCACCAGTACCTGGCAGGTGATGTCCTTCATGGGTTTGTCCTCACTGCGAAGGGTCCGAGGCGGCGGGTGGGTTCCGGAGCCGGGCGCTTGTGCGCCCCCTCCGGAATGACGAAGGGCAAGGAGATCACATTCCTCATTCCGTCATCCCGGAGGGGCCGCGACAGCGGCCGGCTCCGGGACCCACGGAGCGACGGGCGTTTGTCGAGGTCAGGCATTGACCCCTCACATGAAGATCATCGCCGGGGTCTCGAGCAGGGCCTTGATGCGCTGCACGAACACCGCGGCGTCCCAGCCGTCGATCACCCGGTGATCGAAGCTGGACGACAGGTTCATCATCCGGCGCGGCACGAACTGGCTGCCGTCCCACACCGGGCGGACCTGGATCTTGTTGACCCCGACGATCGCCACCTCCGGGTGGTTGATCACCGGCGTGGTCACCAGCCCGCCCATGGCGCCGAGCGAGGTGATGGTGATGGTCGATCCGGTCAGCTCGTCGCGACCGGCGGTGCCGGCCTTGGCGGCGTCGCTCAACCGGTTCAGCTCGGCCGCGCAGCCCCATACGTCGCGCGCCTCGGCGTGCCTGACCACCGGGACCACCAGGCCGGTCGGGGTCTGGGCGGCGATGCCGATATGGACGCCGCCATGCCGGTGGATGACCCCGGCCTCGTCGTCGTAATGCGCGTTGATCGCCGGCTGCTCGGCGATCGCCTTGACCATGGCGCGCATCAGGAACGGCAGGATGGTCAGGCGCGGCTGGCCGTCCTGCTTGTTCTTGTTCAGCTGGGCGCGCAGCTCCTCCAGCGCCGTGACGTCGACCTCGTCGACATAGGTGATGTGCGCGATACGGCTCTTCGACAGCGCCATCTTCTCGGCGATCCGGCGGCGCAGGCCGATGACCTTGACGTCGGTGACCGAGGTGTCGGGCCGCAGGCCGAGCCCGGCCGCCGGCTGCGGGCCGGCCTCGATGAAGGCATCGAGATCCTCGTGGGTGATCCGCCCGGCCGGCCCGCTGCCGCGGACCTGGCGCAGGTCGACCCCGGCCTCGCGCGCCCGCCCCCGCACCGCCGGCGAGGCGATCGGCCTGTCGCCCTGGCGCCGCGGCGCGCCGGTGGATGCCGGCCGGGGGGCTTCGCGCTTCGGAGGGGCAGGGGGTGTTGGCGCCGTCTCCGTGCCGGCGGTCGCGACCGGTGCGGGCTCGGGATCCGACGCCGCTTCGGCAGGCGCCCCGGGCGCGACGTTGCCCTCGCCCGCGACCTCCAGGCGGACCAGGGGCGATCCGACGGCGACCACGTCGCCGATCTCACCGCCGAGCCACTTGACCGTCCCTTCGACCGGCGACGGGATCTCGACCGCCGCCTTGTCGGTCATGACGCTGGCCAGGATCGTGTCCTCCTGGACCACGTCGCCGACCGCGACGTTCCACTCCACCAGTTCGGCCTCGGCCACGCCCTCGCCGACGTCGGGCAGCTTGATGACGTATTCGCCCATCTCAGCTCTCCACGGCCTGGAGCAATGCCTCGCCGACCCGCTTCGGGCCGGGGAAGTAGTCCCATTCCTGGGCGTGCGGGTAGGGCGTGTCCCAGCCCGCCACCCGCGCCACCGGCACCTCCAGGGCGTAGAAGCAGTGCTCCTGCACCAGCGCGCACAGCTCGGCCCCGAAGCCCGAGGTCAGGGTCGCCTCGTGCACCACCACGCAGCGCCCGGTCTTGGTCACCGACGCCACGATGGCGTCCAGGTCGAGCGGCAGCAGGGTGCGCAGGTCGATGATCTCGGCGTCGATCCCGGTCTCCTCGGCCGCCGCCTCGGCGACGTGCACCATGGTGCCGTAGGCCAGCACCGTGACCGCCGATCCGGGCCGCCGGACCGCGGCCTTGCCGAGCGGGACGGTGTGGTGGCCCTCCGGAACCTCGCCGAGCGGGTGCTTGGACCAGGGCGTGACCGGCCGGTCGTGGTGACCGTCGAACGGGCCGTTGTACAGCCGCTTGGGCTCCAGGAAGATCACCGGGTCGTCGTCCTCGATCGACGCGATCAGCAGGCCCTTGGCGTCGTGCGGGTTCGAGGGCACCACGACCTTCAGCCCGGAGACGTGGGTGAAAAGGGCCTCAGGGCTCTGGCTGTGGGTCTGGCCGCCGAAGATGCCGCCGCCGGTCGGCATGCGGATGGTCAGCGGTGCGGTGAAGTCGCCGTTCGAGCGGTAGCGCAGCCGCGCCGCCTCCGAGACGATCTGGTCGTAGGCCGGGTAGACGTAGTCGGCGAACTGCACCTCGATGCAGGGCCGCAGGCCGTAGGCGGCCATGCCGATGGCGGCGCCGACGATGCCGCTCTCGTTGATCGGGGTGTCGAAGCAGCGCTCGCGCCCGAACTTCTGCTGCAGGCCCTGGGTGCAGCGGAACACGCCGCCGAAATAGCCGACGTCCTCGCCGAACACCACGACGTTGGGGTCGGCGGCCATCTTGACGTGCATGGCGTCGCGGATGGCCTCGATCATGGTCATGCGCGGCATGCTCAGACTCCCGCCTGCTGGCGCTGGCGGCGTAGATGCGGCGGCATCTCTTTGTAGACGCCCTCGAACATGTCGCGCACCGACGGCTTGCCGCCGGAATGCAGGGTGCCGTGCTTCTCGGCCTCCTTCTGGGCGGCCATCACCTCGGCCTCGACCTCGGCGGCGAACTGCCTGTGCCGGTCCTCCGACCATGCGCCCTTGGCGATCAGGTGGTTCTTCAGGCGCTCGATCGGGTCGCCCAGCGGCCAGGCGTCGGACTCCTCCTTCGGCCGGTAGGCCGACGGGTCGTCAGAAGTGGAGTGGGCCGCGACCCGGTAGGTGACGTACTCGACCAGGGTCGGGCCGAGGTTGCGGCGGGCCCGCTCGATCGCCCACCGGGCGACCGCGAAGACCGCCAGGTAGTCGTTGCCGTCGACCCTGAGCGACGGGATGCCGAAGCCGTGGCCGCGCGCCGCGAAGGTGCCGGAGCCGCCCTTGGCGATGCCCTGGAAGGTCGAGATGGCCCACTGGTTGTTGACGATGTTCAGCACCACCGGCGCCTTGTAGGTCGAGGCGAACACCAGGGCTGCGTGGAAGTCCGACTCGGCGGTCGAGCCGTCGCCGATCCAGCCGGCGGCGATCCTGGTGTCGCCCTTGATCGCCGACGCCATCGCCCAGCCGACCGCCTGGATGTACTGGGTCCCGAGGTTGCCGGAGATCGAGAAGAAGCCGTGATCCTTGGAGGAGTACATGATCGGCAGCTGGCGGCCGTGCAGCGGGTCGCGCTCGTTCGAGTAGATCTGGCACATCATGTCGACCAGCGGGTAGCCGCCGGCGACCAGCAGCCCCTGCTGCCGGTAGGTCGGGAAGTTCATGTCGCCCGGCGACAGCGCGTGCTGGAAGGCGCAGGCGATCGCCTCCTCGCCCAGGCACTGCATGTAGAACGAGGTCTTGCCCTGGCGCTGCGCCATCAGCATGCGGGCGTCGAAGGCCCGGACCTTCATCATGTCGCGCAGGCCCTGCAGCGCCTGCTCGTCGTCGAGCGCGCCGGCCCAGGGGCCGACCGCCTCGCCGTCGCGGTTCAGAACCCGGATAATGGTGTAGCCGAGGTCGCGGAAGTCGGCCGGCGCGGCGTCGACCTCCGGGCGACGGACGGTGCCGGCCCTGGGAATGGTGACGCCGCTGAAGTCCGGCTTGCCGCCGGGGCGGACTTCCGGCTCCGGGACCTGCAGGCTGAGGGGCTGGTCGTCGCTCATGGGCGGGATTCCTCTCCTCGCCGGCCGCTGGCTGCCCCGGCGGTCCGGTCACGCTCAACACCCTCTAAAGTATATGCTCGTTCAGGCCTGTCGAGATGGTCCCGGCGCTTTACGTAACGTCAGAACAGCCGAAATCGTCACCGGGCTGGCGGGCGAATCGGGGGCTTGTAATCTTTGCAAATTATACCGCCAGGCGGATTTAAGCTTGTTTCGTCCTTCGGGTTGTTTGCGGCGCAAAATTCACGGCACGGCCGGCCGGCGGTTGATTCAAGGGGCGTCCGGCGCCAGTTATCGGAAATGACCTACGCGGAGTTCTGGCCCCGGTATCTGCGCCAGCACAGCCGTCCAGCCACGCGGCGCGTGCATGTTCTCGGCACTCTGCTCGGCGTGCTGTTGCTGGTCGGTGCGATCGTCTACGCGGACTGGCGGTTGGCGGCGGCGGCCCTCGTGGTGGGCTACGGGGCCGCCTGGCTCAGCCATGTCTTCGTCGAGCGGAACCGGCCGGAGACCTTCTCGCACCCGCTGTGGTCGCTGGCCCGCGACCTGCGGATGACGTGGCTGGCGCTGACCGGTGGCCTGCGGGCCGAACTGGACCGACACGGGATCGGCTGACCCGGGCGGATCAGGCCGCGGGTGCCGGCGCGGGCTCCGCGGTGGACCGCGGCTCCCCGCCCGGCGAGAACTCACCCATCTCGCGCCGCAGGGCGCTGCGGCCCCGGTGCAGCCGCGACATCACGGTGCCGATTGGAATGTTCAGCTGCTCGGCGGCGTCCTGGTAGGAAAGGCCGTCGACGCCGATCAGGCACAGCACGCGCTTCTGGCTGTGCGGTATCCGGTCCAAGGCTTCGCCGAGTTCGTGCAGCAGCAGTTCCGCGTGCTGCGGAGCCGGAACCGAGAGCTGATGCTCGACGTCGTCCAGCGCCACCGCGGGTCCGCGCCGGGCCTGGCGGCCCAGGTGGTCGGCCCGGACGTTGCGCAGGATGCGTCCGAGATAGGCCCGCCAGTTCCGGACGGTTCCGCCGTCCTTCACATAGGTGAGGGCACGGACCATCGACTCCTGGACCAGGTCGTCGGCCTCGGCGCTGTTGCTCGTCAGAAATGCCGCCAGCCTGGTGAGCTCGCGGATCTGGCTGGCGGGGTCGTGGATCAGTTCGGTCACGCTGGCGCCTCCGGCTTGGGTCGATATCCGCCCGCCAGGGAAATCTAGGCATGTCCTGGTGACCTGGGAGAAAGCCTTCTGTGTCAATGTTGTGGAGCCAATACGGCCACCGGCCCTTCGCGCCGGATGACCGATTGAAGGGCAGGCCGGCCATACGGTCGCCCGGACTTGGCGCAGTCGGCAATCCATTCTTGATAATGCGTCTGACTATCATTAGAAATGACGCCGGCCCAGCGTCTCGCAGGCCAAGGTTCCATGCGAACGGAGACTCCGGTTCCGATGACCGACGACCAGATTGTCCCGCCCGCCCCGCCGGGTGCGCTCGACCAGGCCCTGGAGATGGTTCGGGCCGGCGGGCCGGTGGTCGCCATCCTGGGCGTCCTGTCGGTGGTGGCGCTGGCCATCGTGCTGGTGAAGCTCTGGCAGTTCGCGGCCGCCCGGGTCGGCGACCGCAGAACCGCGCGGCGCGCCCTGGCGCTGTACCGCTCCGGCCGGTCGGCCGAGGCACTGGGGCTGCTGGCCCGGTCGCGCAATCCGGTCGTCCATGTGCTCGGCTGCGCGATCCGCGGCACTCTGCGGCGCGACCTGCCCGAGGCGACGGTCCGCGAGGAGGTGGCCCGGCTGGCCGGTGACCGCCTGGAGTCCCTGCGGGCCTATCTTCGGCCGCTGGAGGTGATCGCCGGCGTGGCGCCGCTGCTCGGCCTGTTCGGCACGGTGCTGGGCATGATCTCGGCCTTCCAGCAGCTCGAGCAGGCCGGTTCCCAGGTCAACCCGGCGGTGCTGTCGGGCGGCATCTGGGAGGCGCTGCTGACCACCGCGGTCGGGCTGGCGGTGGCGATCCCGGTGGTCGCGGTGCTCGCCTGGCTGGAGCGGGTCGTCGACCGGGTGACCCACGAGATGGAGACCGTCGTCACCCAGGTGTTCACCAGCGACCTGACGGCGGAACCGGCCGCCAACCTGGCCCACGCGGAGCCGCGCCATGAACTCCCCCGCCTTCGCCCGGCCGCCGTCATGGCGGATCGCTAGGCTGCGGCGCCGTCACCGGCTGATCAGCCTGACGCCGCTGATCGACGTGGTCTTCATCCTGCTGGTGTTCTTCATGCTGGCCTCGAGCTTCCTGGACTGGCGGTCGATCGTGCTGTCGGCACCGTCGGCCGGAGCGGCCTCGGCCGCCATGGAGGGCACGCTGCTGGTCGAGGTTCGCCCGCGGGGCCTGCGCCTGTCCGGCCGGCCGTTGACCCTCGAGGCGCTGGAGAGCCGCGTCCGGTCGCGGCTGGCCGACAAGCCGGACCAGGCGATCTTCGTGAAGCCGGCGGCCGGCGTGCCGCTGCAGCGCGCGGTGGCGGTGCTCGACCGGCTGACGGCGGCGGGCGCGACCCGGCTGTCGCTGATCCGCGACCGCACGCGCTGAGGGACCGACCATGAGACTGGAGCGCCCGCGGACCGGCGGGTCCGGCAACGAGGACGACCGCATCCTGCCGCTGATCAACGTGGTGTTCCTGCTCCTGATCTTCTTCATGGTGGTGGGCAGCCTGTCGGCCACCGATCCGTTCGCCATCGAGCCGCCGCGCTCGGCCAATGGCGAGGCCGGCGATCCGAAGGACATCGTGCTGCTGATCGGCGCCGACGGCCGGCTGGCGCTCGACGGCGCGGCGGTCGAATCCGCCGGGCTGCCGGCGGCGATCGCCCGGCGGCTGGAGGACGCGCCGCATCCGGAGGTCCACGTGAAGGCCGACGGCGGCGCCGAGGCGGCCGCGGTGGTCGCGGTCATGGAGACCCTGCGCGAGGCCGGGGTCGAGCGGGTGCGGCTGATGACGGTGCCCGAGGGATGACCGAGGTCCGGACACGCCACTGGACGATGGCCGGGACCGCGGCCCTCGGCCTGCACGCGGCGGTCGCGATGTGGGTCCTGCAGTCGCCGAGCCCGCCGGCCGCAAGCCCGGGCGGTGGCGGCAGCGTCCAGGTCATGCTGGCGCCGGCCGCCGGCCCGTCGGCCGCACCGTCGCCGGTCGGGCCGCGGCAGGACGCCCGGCAGGTCACGACCGCGGCGGTCGCGCCGACCGCGCCGACCGCGCCGCCGGTCGAGACGGTTGCCCGGCCGACGGCCGAGGCGGTCGAGGCCCCGAAGGCCGAGGTGGTGCCGGAGACCGTGCCGCCGGTCACCCCGCCGCCGACGCCGCTGGTCGAGACGGTCCCGGCGCCGCAGCCGGAGCGGCCCGAGCCGGTGGTTCCGCCGAAGCCGGATGTGGTGCCTACCGTGATGCCCGAGCCGCAGGCTGCAAGGCCACCCGAGCCCGAGCAGGTATCGGCCGAGGAGGTGAGACCGCCGCCGGTGCCGCAGCCGCGGCCCGAGGTACCGAAGCGCGAGGTCGCGCGGGCGGAGCCGCCGCCTGTCCGCAAGCCGTCGGTGGAGGCGGTGCAGGCTGCCGAGGCCCCGCCGCCAACCGCTGCCGCCTCGGCTTCCGCCGAGACCACGGGCCGGGCCAGCAGCCAGTCGGCCGGCGGTCAGCCGTCACCGCGCGCCGAGCCGGGCACGGCCGCGCAGGCTGCGGCACCGGGCGGCGCCGCCGACTACATGAGCCAGCTGCGGGCCTGGCTGGAGCGCCACAAGGACTATCCGCACCAGGCCCGACGCCGGCGGATCGAGGGGACCGCGATGCTGGTGTTCGTGATGGACCGCGCCGGCCGGGTGATCTCGCACCGGATCGCCCGCAGCGCCGGCGACGCGTCGCTCGATCGGGCCGTGGTCGAGATGATCGAGCGCGCCGCGCCGCTGCCGCCGCTGCCGGAGAGCTTCCCTCAGGCCCGGCTCGAGGTCCGGGTGCCGGTGCAGTTCCTGCTGCGGTAGATCCGGCCGCTCTGCCGCCCGTCGCGTCGTCTATGGTGTTCACACATCGCGAAAACGTCAGCTTCTTGAAGTATTTGGCAGTGCCCGTCACGCAGTGGATCCCGGAGCCGGCTGCTCGCGCAGCCCCTCCGGGATGACGAAGTGAGGGGTGGATCCGGGAGGGAAGCCGGCCAAATCCTGCCCACCTTCGTCATTCCGGAGGGGACGCGCGAGCGTCCGGCTCCGGAACCCACCCGCCGCCGCGAGATATGTGAATCCCATAGATGGTGTGACGGGCTCCCGGCGGGTGACCGACCGGCATCGGATCGATGGTCATGCGGCCTGGCACGTCTGCGTCTACGATGGCGCCGGACGCGGCAAAATGGCGTAGCCTTGCGGCGTGGAGACGCGACCGGGCAGCGCCGAGGCGGGGATGAAGAACAAGGTCACGACCATCGAGGACGCGGTCGCCGTCGTGCGGTCCGGCGATACCCTGGCGACCTCCGGCTTCGTCGGCATCGGCACGCCCGAGGGGCTGCTGGCGGCGCTCGAGGACCGCTTCGTCGACACCGGCGAGCCGCGCGACCTGACGCTGCTGTTCGCCGCCGGCCAGGGCGACGGCAAGGACCGCGGGCTCAACCATCTCGGCCATGACGGCCTGCTGAAGCGCGTCGTCGGCGGCCATTTCGGGCTGGTGCCGAAGATCGGCCGGCTGGCGCTGGAGAACCGGATCGAGGCCTACAACCTGCCGCAGGGCTGCATCTCGCACCTGTACCGCGACATCGCCGCGAAGCGGCCGGGCACGCTCAGCAAGATCGGCATCGGCACCTTCGTCGACCCGCGCCTCGGCGGCGGCAAGATCAACGAGGTTACGAAGGACGACCTGGTCAGCCTGGTCGAGATCGACGGCCAGGAGTGGCTGCTGTACCGCGCCATGCCGGTCCACGTCGCCTTCCTGCGCGGCACCACCGCCGATCCCGGCGGCAACGTCACCATGGAGCGCGAGGCCCTGACCCTGGACAACCTGGCGATGGCGATGGCGGCCCGGGCGTCCGGCGGCATCGTGGTCGTGCAGGTCGAGCGGCTGGCCCGCGACGGGTCGCTGAAGGCGCGCGACGTCGTCATCCCGGGGCCGCTGGTCGACTGTGTCGTGGTCGCCGAGCCGGAGCATCACCACCAGACCTACGCGACGGTCTACAACCCGGCCTATTCCGGCGAGATCCAGGTGCCGCTCGACGGCCTCGCCCGGATGCCGCTGGACGCCCGCAAGGTGATCGCCCGGCGCTGCGCCCTGGAACTGCCGGTGAACGGCGTCGTCAACCTCGGCATCGGCATGCCCGAGGGCGTCGCCGCGGTGGCCAACGAGGAGCGCCTGCTCGACCTGATCACCCTGACCGCCGAGCCCGGCGTGATCGGCGGCATGCCGGCGAGCGGCCTCGACTTCGGCGCCGCGGTCAACACCGAGGCGGTGATCGACCAGAATCAGCAGTTCGACTTCTACGACGGCGGCGGCCTCGACATGGCCTGCCTCGGCATGGCCGAGTGCGATGGCGACGGCAACGTGAATGTCAGCCGCTTCGGCCCCAGGCTGGCCGGCGCCGGCGGCTTCATCAACATCTCGCAGAGCGCGCGCAAGGTGGTGTTCGCCGGCACCTTCACCGCCGGCGGGCTCGACGTCGAGGTCGGGGACGGGCGGCTGGCGGTCCGCCGGGAAGGGCGGGCGGCCAAGTTCGCCGCCGCGGTCGAGCAGGTCACGTTCTCCGGTCGCCGGGCGCTGGAGGTCGGCCAGACCGTGCTCTACGTCACCGAACGCTGCGTGTTCACGCTGGACCGCAACGGGCTGCGGCTGGCCGAGATCGCGCCCGGCGTCGACCTCGAGCGCGATATCCTCGCCCACATGGCGTTCCGGCCGGTCGTCGACGCCCTGAAGCCAATGGACGCACGGCTGTTCGAGGACCGGCCGATGGAGCTGCGCGAGCGGCTGCTCGACCTCGACCTGACCGACCGCGTCGGCTACGACCCGGAGCGCAACATCCTGTTCCTGAACTTCGAGAACCTGCATGTCCGGCGGCTGGAGGACGTGGAGGCGATCCGCACGGTGGTCGGCGAGCGCTGCCGGCAGATCGGCCGGCGGGTCGCCGTGGTCGTCAACTACGACCGGTTCCGCTTCGACGACGACGTCGCCGACGCCTATGTCGACATGGTCCGCAGCATGGAGGAGACCTGGTACACCCAGGTTTCGCGCTACACCACCAGCGCCTTCATGCGGCTCAAGCTCGGCCGCGCGCTGACCCGCCGGGTGGCGCCGCACATCTTCGAGACCCAGGCCGAGGCGCGCGCCTTCCTGCAGGACCGGGAGTAGCGCCGGCCGCCTGAACCGCCGGCGCCCGTCGCATCGTGGGTTCCGGAGCCCGCTTCGCGTCTCCGGAATGACGGAAAAGGAGATGGCTGGCTGGCCATCCCCTTTCGTCATCCCGGAGGGGTCGCGTCAGCGACCGGCTCCGGGACCCACCCGCCGCCTCTCTTTCATCCTGAGGTGCCGCCGCGCAAGCGGGGGCCTCGAAGGGTCAGTCGACCAGCGCCTGATACGCCAGGTTGCGCAGCTCGCGGCGGATCGGCCAGGACGAGGACGGCACCAGTTGGGTGACGACGATCGCCGAGATGCCCTCGGTCCGGTCGATCCAGAACCCGGTGCTGGCCAGGCCGCCCCAGGCGAACTCGCCTTCGCTGCCCAGCACCTGGGCGCGCGCCGGGTCCAGCAGGATCGAGCCGCCGAGTCCGAAGCCCATGCCGACCATCGGCATCTCCGAGAAGGTCTCGACCCCCATCGAGGCGATGTCGCCGGGCAGGTGGTTGGTCATCATCAGGTCGACGGTCTTGCGGCCCAGCACCCGGGCGCCGCCGAGCGCGCCGCCGCGCCGCAGCATCTCGGTGAACCGCAGGTAGTCGGGGATGGTCGAGACCAGCCCGCCGCCGCCGGACAGGATCGCCGGGGTGCCGGCGAACCGGCTGTCGCCGCCGCCGTCGATCCGCTTCATCAGGGTGGAGGCGGTCTTCTCGTAGCAGGCGACCATGCGGCCGGTCTTGTCGGCCGGCACCCCGAAGGCGGTGTCGACCATGCCGAGGGGGCCGAGGATGCGCTCCTGGAACACCCGGTCGAGCGGCTGGCCGGCGACCACCTCGACCACCCGGCCGAGCACGTCGGTGGCGACCGAGTAGGTCCACTTGGTGCCGGGCTGGAAACACAGCGGCACCGACGCCGCCGCCACCGCCATCTCGGCCAGGCTGCCCTTGGCGGCGCCGAAGTTGACGGGCGTCTTGCGGTAGGCCTCGCCGACCGGGCCGGGGTCGAACAGCCCGTAGGTCAGCCCGGCCGAATGGGTCATCAGGTGGCGCACCGTCACCGGCGTCGCCTGCGGCTCGGTCGTCATGTCGCCGTAGGGGCCGGAGACGTAGACCCTGGTGTCGGCGAATTCCGGGATGAACTTCGCCACCGGGTCGTCGAGCTGCAGCAGGCCCTCCTCCAGCAGGGTCATGGCGGCCACCGTCGTGACCGGCTTGGTCATCGAGTAGAAGCGCGCGATGTGGTCGACCGGCGGGGTGGGGGCGGCGTTCTCCGGGTCGCCGCTGCCGCAGGCGTCGAGGAACGCGATCTCGCCGTCGCGGGCGATCAGGGTGGTCAGGTAGGGCAGCTTGCCGGCGTCGACATAGCGCCGCATCCAGGCCGAGATCCGGGCCAGCCGTTCGGGCGCGAAGCCGAGGGCCAGCGGATCGGCGGTGCGGTCGGCGAACGGGGCGAGCGACGGGTGCGAGGCGAGCGGGGTCATGGCGGGGTCCGGGAATGGTCGTCAGGGCATATGACGAGTCGTAGCGCGGATAGGCGGAGAGGGCGAGGGGCAGAGAGGGCGATAGGCGGCGGCGCTCAGGCCGGCTGCGACTGCTGCTCGGGGTGGCGGGCGACATAGGCGACGCGGCGGCCGGCCTCGAAGCCGCGTGCCACGTAGAAGGCGTGCACGCGCGGATCGGCCCGCCCGCTCTGCATCAGCACGTGGTGGCAGTCGGCGGCCCAGGCGTGTGCCAGCGCCGCCTCGACCACCGCCGTGCCGTATCCGCGGCCCTGCAGCTCGGGGTGTGTGGCGACGTTTTCAAGGAAGGCGTGGGACCGCCCGCCGCGCAGCAGGTTGGGGGCGGTGACCAGCATGCAGCTGGCGGCGATGCGGTCGTCGTGGTCGGTAACGAACACCGCCGCGCCGGGATGCGCCAGGGTCTCCCGCCAGATCCGCGCGGCCCGCTCCGGCGGCTGCGCCGCGGCGCTGACCTCGGTGGCCGCGTACAGCGCCAGCAGGCCCGGAAGATCCTCGGCGCGGGCAGGACGGGCGACGGGCACGGCGGCCTCCGGAGGGGTCACGGGGAGCCCGGTTCCTAGCGCGGAATGGCGCCGTTGGCGAGAAAACCCGTCCCGGTTGTCGGCAGCCGCGTCGCTCGTTCATCCTCCGGGTGCGCAACGCCGGAACAGCGAGGCCGGATGACGAGGTATTCCCTTCGTTGTTGTCGAAGTGCCGACCATCTCCAGAGTCCGCCGACGCTCTCTGTCAACACCGTCTTCGACGGTGCTATGCTACGGTCCCGTCCTACGGTAAGGAATGAAGAATAGTCCCGTCCCCACGATAACGCTCCCAAATGCCGCGCTACCGGTGGGTCAATCACAAGCAGACCTTTCGTCAGGAAATTGACGGCACTTACCTGTGGTCGCCGAAGCGCAAGGCAAATGGCGCCCGGAACGTCTTCTACGAAAACATGCGCGCCGCTGTGCCTGGCGACCTGGTGCTCTCCTTCGCTGACGGCCTGATCCGTCATGTGGGCCGTGTGGCGGAATTCGCGTTTACCGCACCGAAGCCGGAGGAGTTCGGCAGCACTGGCGGCTACTGGAGCGCGGTCGGATGGCTGTTGCCGGTCTATTGGGTCACGCTTGCCAACCCGGTACGGCCGCGCGACCTGATCGCGACCCTCGGCCCGCTACTACCGGGCAAGTATTCGCCGATCAGTCCGACCACCGGCTACGGTCTGCAGAGTGCCTATCTGGCGGAGATCCCTCAATCGGTGTTCGATATCATTGTCGGGGCGGGATCCGCGGTCGGATCGGCAGCCTACGACGTCGACGCTCTCCGGCGGGGCGGGGCCAACAGTCTGTCCTACAGTGTGGTCAGCGAGGAGATGGACGACGCGGTTGAGAAGCGGGTCGCCGCTGACCTCACACTCGATGACACGACGCGCAGGACTGTGATCCAGGCCCGGCGCGGCCAGGGCCGGTTTCGCGACAACGTACACGCGGTCGAGCGCGTCTGCCGATTGACGGGGATCACCAACCCTACCTTGCTGATCGCCAGCCACATCAAGCCCTGGCGACTCTGCGAGACGGCGGCCGAACGGCTCGACGGCATGAACGGACTGATGCTCACCCCTGATGCTGATCTGCTGTTCGATCGCGGCTTCGTCACCTTCCATGACGACGGACGGCCCGAGGTGTCCAAGCGGTTCAACCAGCGCGATCTGGAACGGCTCGGCCTCGGCGGGGCGACGCCAGGGGTGTTTGGACTATCGGAGGCGCAGGCGCCGTACGTGGCGAGCGGTCTTCGAGCGGAGCAGTGCGCCTACATGGATTATCACCGCAGGGCAGTGTTCGTGGCGTGAGACGGTGGGGGCATCTGAACGGGAAAGCCCGCCGACCAAGCCCCCCCTCACACCGCCACGCACAGCCGCAGCGCGTCGTAGATCGCCGCGTGCACGTTGCGTGACGCCACCGCGTCGCCGATCCGGAACAGCTGGAACCGGCCGTCGGGATTGCGCGTCGCGGCTTGCGGGCGGACGTCGATCAGGGCGGCGTGGTCGACCTCGCCGCCGTTGCGGCTCAGCGGCCTGAGGTCGAAATACAGGTCGTCGAGCGGCAGGGTGCCGTGCTCGACCACCAGCATGTCGACCTCGCGCTCGTCGACCCGTTCGCCGTAGTCCGAGCCGATCGCGGCCACCAGGGCGTTGCCGGACCGGCGCACCCCCAGCACCCGCTTGTTGATGGTGATCCGCACGCCGTGGCGGTCGAAGGCGCGGGCGTAGGCGACGTGGTTCAGGCCGCCGATGTCGGCCGCGAAGAACCGCTCGGGCGTGACGATCTCGACGCTGCAGCCGGCGTCGGCGATCGCCTCGGCGGCGGTCAGCCCGGGATGGGCGGCGTTGTCGTCGTAGACCAGCACCCGCCCGGCCGGCTTCACGTCGCCCGCCAGGATGTCCCAGGTGCTGACCGCCAGCTCGGCACCCTCGACGATGCCGGTGTTCGGCAGCCCACCGGTGGCGATGATCACCACGTCGGGCTCCAGCGCCAGCACGTCGGCGGCCTCGGCATAGCTGTTGAACCGCATATCGACGCCGGCGCGCTCGCACATGGCGACCCTCCAGTCGACGATGCCGATCAGCTCGCGTCGGCGCGGCAGCCGGGACGCCAGGCGCACCTGGCCGCCGGCCTCGGGCGCGGCTTCCAGCAGGGTGACCGCGTGGCCGCGCCCGGCCGAGACCCGCGCCGCCTCCAGGCCGGCCGGGCCGGCGCCGATCACCACCACGCGCCGGGGCGGCCCGTCGGCTCGCGTGATCACATGCGGCATGCTGCGCTCGCGCCCGGTCGCGGGGTTGTGGATGCACAGCGCCTCGTGGCCCTCGTAGATCCGGTCCAGGCAGTAGGTGGCGCCGACGCAGGGCCGGATCTCGTCCTCGCGGCCCTCGCTGATCTTGCGCACGATATGCGGGTCGGCGATGTGCGCCCGGGTCATGCCGACCATGTCGAGCTTGCCCTCGGCAATCGCGTGGCGGGCGGTGGCGACGTCGGCTATGCGGGCGGCGTGCAGGATCGGGAATTTCGTCTCGGCCCGGACCTCGCCGCAGAAATCCAGGTGCGGGGCGGAGCGCATGCCCTGGATCGGGATGACCTCGGCCAGCGCCGCGTCGGTCTCGATATGGCCGCGGATCAGGTTCAGGAAGTCGACCTGGCCCGACGCCACCAGCCGGCGGGCGATCTCGACTCCCTCCTCGCGGGTCAGGCCCTTGTCCCAGTCCTCGTCGGCGACCATGCGCAGGCCGACGATGAAGTCCGGCCCGACCCGGGCGCGGATCGCGTCCAGCACCCGCCAGGTGAAGCGCAGCCGGTTGTCGAGGCTGCCGTTGTACTCGTCCGCGCGAAGGTTGGTGGCCGGCGACCAGAAGCCGTCCAGCAGGTGGCCGTAGGCCTCGATCTCGATGCCGTCCAGGCCGCCCGCCCGCATCCGCTCGGCGGTGTCGGCGTAGTCCGCGACGATGCGGTCCAGGTCCCAGTCCTCGGCGGTCTTCGGGAACGACCGGTGGGCCGGCTCGCGGATCGGCGACGGCGCCAACACCGGCAGCCAGTCGGCCTTGTTCCAGTTGGTGCGGCGGCCGAGATGGGTGATCTGCATCATCACCGCGGTGCCGTGCTCGTGGCAGGCATCGGCCAGCTCGCGCAGCCACGGCACGATCTCGTCCTTGTAGGCGTGCAGGTTGCCGAACGCCGCCGGGCTGTCGCGGCTGACGATCGCCGAGCCGGCGGTCATGGTCAGCGCGATGCCGCCCTTGGCCTTCTCGGCGTGGTACAGCCGGTAACGCTCCTTCGGCAGCCCGTCCTCGGAATAGGCCGGCTCGTGCGCGGTCGACATGATGCGGTTGCGCAGGGTCAGGTGCTTCAGGCGGTAGGGCTGCAGCAGCGGGTCGTCGGCCATGCGGTGCACTCCCGGGCGGATCACGTCAGGGCTGGGTCCTCAATACCACGCGTCAGGCATCGAGCCCTTGCGGCGGGCCACGAAGTCGCGGAGCGCCTCGTCGACCGCCGGGTCCAGCGGCGGGTCCCCGGTCTCGGCCAGGGTCTTCTTCCAGCGCCGGTTGGCCCGGATCATGGAGTCCTCGGAGCCGGATTCGCTCCACTGCTCGAAGGTGTTGTTGTCCGACAGCTCGGAATCCCAGAACGCGGTCTCGTAGTTCGCCATGGTGTGGGCGCAGCCGAAGAAGTGGTTGCCGGGCCCGACCTCGCGGAAGGCGTCGAGCGCCAGGGTCTCGTCGTCGACCGCCAGCCCGCCCAGGTAGGTGTGCAGGGCGCCGCAGTAGTCGGCGTCGAGCACGAACTTCTCGTAGGACATCGACAGCAGGCCGTCGAGGAAGCCGGCGGCGTGCAGGATGTAGTTGGCGCCGCACTGCACGGCGGCGTGCATGGAGGTGACGCTCTCCATCATCGACTGGGCGTCGGGCAGCTTGGAGGTGGTGAAGGCGCCCGAGCAGCGCAGCGGCAGCCCGGCCCGTCGCGCCAGCTGGCCGACCGCCAGCGAGCCGAGCGCCGGCTCCGGCGTGCCGAAGGTCGGCGAGCCGGATCGCAGCGACATCGAGGACAGGAAGTTGCCGTAGATGGTCGGGGCGCCCGGCCGCTCCAGCTGGCTCAGCGCGCAGCCGACCAGGGTCTCGGCATGGGCCTGGGCGATGGCGCCGGCACTGGTCACCGGCCCCATGGCGCCGCCCAGGATGAACGGGACGACGATCGTGCCCTGGTTGGCCCGGGCATAGGCTCGCATGCCGCGGGTCATGGTGGCGTCCCAGACCAGCGGCGAGTTGACGTTGAAGTTGCCCATGACCGCGCAGTTGGCGTCGACGAAATCGGCGCCGAACAGGATCCGGGTCATCTCCACCGAGTCCTCGACCCGCGACTCCGCCGTGACCGAGCCGAGATAGGCCTTGTCGGAGTGCCTGATGTGCGCAAGGACCATGTCCAGGTGGCGCTTGTTCACCGGGACGTCGGTCGGCTCGCACACCGTGCCGCCGGAGTGGTGCAGCCAGGGCGAGGCGTAGGCCAGCCGCACGAAGTTCCGGAAGTCCTGCATGGTGCCGTAGCGCCGGCCCTGGTCCAGGTCCATGACGAAGGGTGAGCCGTAGGCCGGCGCGAACACCACCGCGTCGCCGCCGATCCTGACCGACCGGGCCGGGTTGCGGGCGTGGTGCACGAACTCGGCCGGCGCGGTCCTCAGGACCTCGGCCAGCAGGCCGCGCGGGAATCGCACCCGCTCGCCCGCGACCTCGGCGCCGGCCCGGCGCCACAGCTCGATCGAGCGGTCGTCGCCGCCGCGGAAGTCGATGCCGATCTCCTCGAGGATCCGGTCGGCGGTGTCCTCGATGCGGGCCAGCGCCTCGTCCGACAGCAGCTCGTAGGTCGGGATCCGGCGGGTGATGTAGGCGGGGGCGGCGGGGCCGCGGCGCTCGGCCCGGCGGTCGCGGCGGCGGCCGGCGCGGGGTTGCGGGCCGGCGTCCCCGGCGTGCGGCATGACGGTAGTCATGGCGAGCCCTCCCTGGTGGCTTCGGGAAAAGCGTAAGCGACGCCGGGGGTCGCTGTGACGATGGAAAATACTGGCCCGTCAGATAATCTCCGCTTATGGCAACCCTGCGCTCCCTGCTGCCGTCGGCGAATGCCCTGATCGTGTTCGAGGCGGCGGGAAGGCTGGGCAGTTTCACCCGGGCGGCGGAAGAGCTCGGCATCAGCCAGGCGGCGGTCAGTTTCGCGATCCGCAAGATGGAGGACGAGCTGGGCACGCCGCTGTTCCGGCGCCGGCACCGCTCGGTCGAGCTGACCGAGGCCGGCCGGCGGTTCCACCCGGACGTGGCGCTCGGCCTGACGCATATCCGCAAGGCGGCGGAGGACCTGACCGCCGCCCGGCCCGACCGCCACGTCACCCTGTCGGCGTCCACCACCTTCGCCAGCTTCTGGATGCTGCCGCGGCTCGCCCGGTTCCGCGCCGACCTGCCCGACATCGACCTGCGCATCCAGACCTCGGACCGCGATCTCGACCTCACCAGCGAGGGGCTGCCGCTCGGCATCCGGCTCGGCAGGGCGCGGTCCTGGCCCGGCTGCGAGTCGGCGGTGCTGATCGAGGAGGCGATCACGCCGATCGTCGCCCCGGCCTATATCGAGCAGTACGGCCGCCCGGCCATGGCCGCCGACATCGCCGGGCACCGGCTGATCCACCTGGAGGAGCCGTTCCGGCCGCGCGCCACCTGGGAGGACTGGTTCGCCGACCTCGGCCTGCCGCCGCCGTCGCGCGCCAAGGGCCTGCTGATCAACGACTACGTGCTGGTCGTGCAGGCGGTGCTGGGCGGCCAGGGCATCGCGCTCGGCTGGCGCTACGTGACCGACCGGATGGTCGCCGACGGCCTGCTGGAATATCCCAGCGACCACGTGCTGCGCACCGGCCGGGCCTTCCACGTGGTCTGGCCGGCCGGTCGCGAGATCGGGGAGAATGCACGGCGGGTCCGCGACTGGCTGCTGTCGGGGGTGGAGGCGTGAGGGGGCGTCCGACGTCTCGGCGGCGGGTGGGTTCCGGATGCCTGCCGCCTGTGGCGGCCTGCTCCGGAATGACGAAAGGAAGTGGGGAGCGACGCGGCTCCTCCCCTTCGTCATTCCGGACGGGGACCAGGCATGCGCAACGGAGCAGGCACATGAACGACCTCGACCTTCTCATCGACCTGCATCGGGATGCCGAACGTCAGGGGCCCGGCGGGGACGAAGAGACACGCCTCGCCGTGACGCTCTCGGGCCTGAGGACGCTAAAGGGCCTGAAGATCGCCGACATCGGTTGCGGAACCGGCGCGTCGACGCTGGTTCTTGCTGAAGAGCTCGATGCGCAGGTCAGCGGCGTCGATCTCCTGCCGAGTTTCCTCGGACGGCTCGACACTGCGGCGGAACGGCGGAATCTCGGCGAACGGGTCGCGACGCTCGCCGCCTCGATGGATGCGCTTCCGTTCGAAGATCGATCCTTCGATGCGATCTGGTCCGAAGGCGCGATCTACAACATGGGCTTCCAGCACGGGATCAGGGCGTGGAGACGCTTCCTGAAACCCGGGGGCGTACTGGCGGTCTCCGATCTCACCTGGCTCACGCGCGACCGGCCCGCCGAACTCGAGCGGCACTGGCTGCGTGAATACGCCGGGGTCGCCACGGCGTCGGCCAAGATGGCCGATCTGGAGGCGAACGGTTACGCGCCCATCGGATACTTCGCGCTGTCGGAGCGATGCTGGTTGCAGAACTACTACCGTCCGATGCAGGCGAGGTTTTCCCGCTTCCTCTCGCGCCACGGTCACTCCGAAGCTGCGCAGGCGATCGTCGAGGCGGAGAAAGGCGAGATCGCCCTCTACGAACGCTTCTCCGCGTATTACAGCTACGGGTATTTCGTGGCGAGACGAGCCCAGGATTGAGTGCCTGCCGCCTGTGGCGGCCTGCTCCGGAATGACGAAAGGAAGTGGGGAGCGACGCGGCTCCTCCCCTTCGTCATTCCGGACGGGCGCGCCGCCGTGGCGCGATCGAGTCGGAACCCACGGGGTGACGGGCGTCGCAAGCGCGCCGGGAAACCGGTTGCCCTACGCCGTGTCGCGTGCCACCAGCGCCTTGTACAGCCCCCGGATCCGCCGGGTGACCGGGCCCGGGGCGCCGTCGCCGATGGCGCGGCCGTCGATCTCCGCCACCCGGGTCTGGCCGCCGAAGGTGCCGGTGATGAAGGCCTCGTCGGCGCCGTAGGTGTCGACCAGCGAGAAGTTGCGCTCGAAGGCCGGGATGCCGTCGGCGCGGCAGACCTCGATCACCTTCCTGCGGGTGATGCCGTTCATGCAGTAGTCGCCGGTCGAGGTCCACACCTCGCCCCTGCGGACGATGAAGAAATTGCAGGAGTTGGTGGTGTTGACGAAGCCGTGCGGGTCCAGCATCAGCGCCTCGTCGGCGCCGGCCTTGATGGCGTGGATGCCGGCCAGGATGCAGTTCAGCTTGGAATGCGAGTTGAGCTTCGGGTCCTGGGTGACCGGCAGGCCGCGCACGATCGGCACGGTGTGCAGGCGCAGGCCCCGGTCGGCGGTGTCGGCGCTGGGCGCCGAGTGCTCCATGATGATCACGACGGTCGGCCCGGTACGCGACAGCCGCGGATCCTGGAACGGCTTGGCCTTGACGCCGCGGGTCACCATCAGCCGGGCATGGGCGTTGTCGCGCATGGCGTTGGCGGCGGCGGTGGCGTCGAGGGCGTCCTTCAGCTCGGCCGCGGACTTGCCGATGTCCAGGTCGATCGCCTTGGCGGCCTCGAACAGCCGGTCCAGGTGCTCCCCCAGGAACGCCCATCGGCCGTTGTACAGGCGCAGCCCCTCCCACACCCCGTCGCCCAGCATGAAGCCGGCGTCGTAGACCGACACCACCGCCTGGCTGCGGTGCACGATGCTGCCGTCGACGTACAGCATCAGGTCGGCGTTGCGCGGGTCGTCCTCGGCGTCGTGGGTCGAGCGCTGGTTCGGGTCGGCGGGCATCGGTCGGGCCTCGTGGCGGTGGCGGCGGTGGGACGCTACGGTAGCCCGAGACGGGCGGAACGTGTCGACCCCGGACGGGTTGGCATCGGGACGACGACAGCCGGGGCGGGGCCATGGTCAAGAAGGACGAGCGCGCGGGAGCCGGCAGGGTCGGGGCGGCGCGGCAGGCCGTCCGGGAGCTGTACGAAGGCGGCGGCCGGCGGGCCCAGGCGTTCCGCTACGGCGTGCTGGCGCTCGATCTCGCGACGCTGCTGTACATCGTCGGGACCTCCTTCCTGGAGGCCGACGGGCTGACGCGGGTCGTCGACCCGGTGCTGGGGGTCGTGTTTCTCGCCGACCTGCTGGCCCGGCTGTGGATCGTTCGCCGGCCGTTCGCCATGCTGGCCAGCCCGATCGCGCTGGCGGAGCTGGCGGCCATCGTGTCGTTCCTGGCGCCGGTGCTGGGCGGGGCGGCGGGTTTCCTGCGGGTGCTCCGGACCGTGCGGCTGCTGCACGCCTACCAGATGCTGCGGCGGCTGCGCGCGGACCTGCCGGTGTTCCGCCGCCACGAGGACCTGCTGATGGCGATCATGCATCTGGGCGTCTTCATGTTCGTCACCACCGCCCTGGTCTACGAGTCCCAGGTCTCGCACAACGACGAGATCAACAACTACGTCGACGCGCTCTACTTCACGGTCGCCGCGTTGACGACGACCGGCTTCGGCGACATCACGCTCGAGGGTACCGGCGGCCATCTCCTCGCCGTCGTGATCATGATATTCGGGGTGACCCTGTTCCTGCGGCTGGCGCAGGTGCTGTTCCGCCCGGCGAAGGTCCGCCACGAGTGCGAGCATTGCGGCCTCAACCGCCACGAGGCGGACGCCGTGCACTGCAAGCACTGCGGGAACATCGTCCACCTCGACACCGAGGGCGCCGACTGAGGCGCCTCCTCCGGGTATCAGGCGGCTGCCAGCGCCGGGATGATGTCCTCGGCCAGCATCGCCTTGAGATCGCCGGCATAGCCCTCGGATCGCGCCGACTGCGTGGAATCGGAGGTCACGGCCACCGTCAGCCCGGCGCCCGGCACCACGTAGATCATCTGCCCGCCGTAGCCGCGCGCGTAAGCGACGTCGTGGCCGCCGGCCCGGGTCAGGAACCAGCCGTATCCGTAGTCGTCGCCCGAGAACACCGAGGTGGTACGCGGTGTCCAGGACGCCTCGATCCAGTCGCGGCTCAGTACCCGCGCGCCGTTCCACACGCCGCCGGCGCGCCACGTCTCGCCGAACCGGACCATGGCCAGCGGCGACAGCGCCATGTTGTTGCCGCCCATGTAGAAGCCCTGCGGGTCGCGGGTCCAGGGCGCGATCCCGATGCCGAGCGGACCGCCGAGCCAGTCGCGCGCCAGGTCTAGCAGGCTGCGGCCGGTCGCCCGCGCCAGCGCCGCGCCCAGCAGATGGTAGCTGCCGGTGGAGTACAGCATGCCGTCGCCGGGCTCGGCGACGAACGGACGGCTGAGGGCGTGGGCCACCCAGTTCGAGCTCTGCACCCAGCGCCCGTAGTTCGGCCCGGAGGTGCGCTCGAGCCCGGCCTGCATGGTGAGCAGGTCGGCGATGGTGATCCGGCGCACCCGCGGGTCGGCGTCAGGGGGAACCAGGGACGGCGCGACCGCAGCGAATGTCGAGTCGACGCCGTCCAGTACCCCGCGATCGATCGCGGCGCCGACCAGGCTGGCCACGATCGTCTTGGAGACCGACTTGACGTTGACCGGCCGGTCGACCGGGGGGCCGCGGAACGCCTCGGCCAGCAGGATCTCGCCGTCGCGGGCGACCACCAGGGCACGCATCTGGTCGAAGCCACGGGCACGCCGGCGCACGGTGTCCAGGCCGGCACGCTGCGCGCGGCCGGCGCCGGGGCGGAAGGCGGCTACGGCACAGCCGGCCGCCAGGGCGCCGAGCAGCGTGCGGCGGTCCGGTGTCCCGGCCAGTGATGAAGCGGGCGGCCTGTCGGTCATCCCGTCGGATATGGGGACGGCGGGGGCGGTCGCCAGTCGCCGTCAGCGCACCAGCACGTTGCGGAACTGCCAGGGGTCGGCGGTGTCAAGGTCCTCGGGGAACAGGCCGGGCCGGTCGGTCAGCGGCGTCCAGTCGGTGTAGTAGCCCTTGACCGGCCCGAGATAGGGCCGCTGCACCTCGAGACACCGCGCGAAGTCCATCTCGTCGGCCTCGACGATGCCGGCCTCGCGGTTCTCCAGCGCCCACACCATGCCGGCCAGCACCGCCGAGGTGACCTGCAGGCCGGTGGCGTTCTGCAGCGGCACCAGCTCGCGGGTCTCCTCGATCGACAGCTGCGAGCCGTACCAGTAGGCGTTCTTCGAGTGGCCGTAGAGCAGCACGCCGAGCTCGTCGATGCCGTCGACGATCTCGTCCTCGTTCAGCACGTGCAGCTCCGGCTGCACCACGCCGGCCCGGCCGAACAGCTCGTGCAGCGACAGCACCGCGTCGTTGCACGGATGGTAGGCGTAGTGGCAGGTCGGTCGGAACTCCGGCGCCTCGGGCGCGCCGACCGTGAAGTAGTCGGCGATCGAGATCGACTCGTTGTGGGTCACCAGGAAGCCGTACTGCGCGCCCGGGGTCGGGCACCAGGTCCGCACCCGGGTGTTGGCGCCGGGCTGCAGCAGATAGATCGCCGACTGGCAGCCGGTGGCGTGGCGCCGGGCGTTCTCCGGCATCCACTTCTCATGGGTCCCGAAGCCGAGCTCGGACGGCTGGAAACCCTCGGACAGGAAGCCCTCGACCGACCAGGTGTTCCAGAACACGTCCATCGGCTTCGGGGTCTTGACCCGCTGGGTGTCGCGCTCGGCGATGTGCACGCCCTTGACGCCGAGCGATTGCATCAGCCGGCCCCAGCCCTCGCGCGTGGTCGGGACGTCGGTCTGCACACCGGTGTCGCGGGCGATGTCGAGCAGCGCCTGCTTGACGAACCAGGAGACCATGCCGGGGTTGGCGCCGCAGCAGGACACCGCGGTGGTGCCGCCCGGGCTGGCGGCCTTCTCGGCCTGCACGGTCTCGCGCAGCGCGTAGTTCGAGCGGGCCTCCGGGCCGGCGCTCTCGTCGAAGTAGAAGCCGAGCCAGGGCTCGACCACGGTGTCGATGTAGAGCACGCCGAGTTCGCGGCAGAGCTTCATCAGGTCGAGCGAGGAGGTATCGACCGACAGGTTCACGCAGAAGCCCTGGCCGCTGCCGGCGGTCAGCAGCGGGGTCAGAAGTTCGCGGTAGTTGTCGCGGGTGACCGCCTCGTGGACGAAGCGGATGCCGCGATCGTCCAGGATGGCGCGGTCGGCGTCGCTCGGGTCTATCACCACCAGCCGGTCGCGGTCGAAGCGGAAATGCCGCTCGATCAGCGGCAGCGTGCCCTTGCCGATGGAGCCGAAGCCGATCATCACAATCGGGCCGTCGATGGTGCCGTGCACGGGCCAGTGGGACGGAGCAGTCATCAACGATCTCCCTCGCGGCCGGTGCTGCGGCGCCGTCGCGGTGCGGGGTGGTTGCCGGGATAGGCGACCCGACGACCGGAGGTCGCCCCCGCGCCGTCGAACGGCCCGTCAATGATACGGGCCGGTCGGCAAATCAAGTCCTCAATTGATGGGACCGCCGCCGTGGCCCACCCGTCGCTTCGTGGGTTCCGGCTCGGCCGCGCCGAGGGCGGCGCGTCCGTCCGGAATGACGACAAAGCGGGAAAGGACGTGGCGGTGATCTTCCCACGCTGTCGTCATTCCGGACCGGGCGGCCGAAGGTGGCACGGAGCCGGAAACCACGGCGCGACGGGCCATCCCGTCAGGCGGCGATCAATTCGAAGCGGTCGACGTCGACCAGGCCGCGGTCGGTGATCTTCAGGTGCGGGATCACCGGCAGCGGCAGGAAGGCGACCTGCAGGAACGGCTCCTGCAGCGTCGTGCCCAGCGACTTCGCGGCCCGGCGCAGCGGGATCAGCGCGTCGCGTACCTGCTCGTGGGTCAGCAGGCTCATCAGCCCGGCGACCGGCAGCGCGATCTCGGCCAGCACCCTGCCGCCGGCCGCCACCACGAAGCCGCCCTCGATCTCGCCGAGGCGGTTGACCGCGACCGCCATGTCCTCGTCGTCGGCCCCGACCACGCAGATGTTGTGGCTGTCGTGGCCGACGGTCGAGGCGATGGCGCCGCGCTTCAGCCCGAAGCCCTGGACGAAGCCGACGCCGATGTTGCCGTTCCTGCCGTGGCGCTCGACCACCGCGACCTTCACCACGTCCTGGCCGGTGTCGGCGTGCCGTGCGCCGTCACGGTAGGGCAGGGTGGCGTGGCGGTACTCGGTGATGATGCGGCCGGGCACCACGCCGATCACCGGGGTCGAGGGACCGGCACCGTGGGCGACGAGGTCGGCGGCCGTGACGCGGCGCGCCTTGACGCTGGTCAGGCCGACCGGCGCCACCGGCCGGCGGGCGTCGAACAGCGGCTGCTCCACCGGGCGTCCGCCGGCGATCACGGTCGAGACCCGGCAGCTTTCCAGGTCGTCCAGGATCGCCAGGTCGGCGCGCCAGCCGGGCGCCACCAGCCCGCGGTCGGCCAAGCCGAAGGCCCGGGCGGCCGAGATGCTGGCGGCCCGGTAGGCGGCCAGCGGCGGCGCCCCGCCGGCGATCGCGGTGCGGATCATGAAGTCGAGGTGGCCTTCCTCGGCGATGTCGAGCGGGTTGCGGTCGTCGGTGCACAGCGCGATGAACGGCGAGTGGCGCTCGGTGATGATCGGCAGCAGGGCGTGCAGGTCCTTGGAGACCGAGCCCTCGCGGATCAGCACATGCATGCCCTTGCGCAGCTTCTCCAGAGCTTCGTCGGCGCTGGTGATCTCGTGGTCGGTGCGGATGCCCGCGGCGAGATAGCCGTTCAGGTCCATGCCACGCAGCAGCGGGGCGTGGCCGTCGATATGGCGGCCGGCGAAGGCGTCGAGCTTGGCGAGGCATCCGGGATCCTTGGCCAGCACGCCGGGGAAGTTCATGAACTCGGCGAGGCCGATGACCTTGGCGTGGTCCATGAACGGGGTCAGGTCGCCGGCCTCCAGGCGGGCGCCGGAGGTCTCGAGATGGGTCGCCGGCACGCAGCTCGAGAGCTGCACGCGCACGTCCATCACCAGCTCCTGGGCGGACTCCAGGAAGTACCGGATGCCGTCGGCGCCCAGGACGTTGGAGATCTCGTGCGGGTCGCAGATCGCGGTGGTCACGCCGTAGCCGAGGACGCAGCGGTCGAACTCGTGCGGGGTCAGCAGCGAGGACTCGATGTGCAGGTGGGTGTCGATGAAGCCGGGAACGACCACTTTGCCGCGGGCGTCGATCTCGCGGGCACCGCGGTATTCGCCGCAGGTGCCGACGATCCGGTCGCCGGCGATCGCCACGTCGGTCGCCACCAGTTCGCCCGTGACCAGGTCGAAGGCCCGCGCGCCCTTGAGGACAAGGTCGGCGGCGGCCAGACCACGGCCCTGGTCGATGGCTCGCGCCAGCGTGTCGATCGTCATGCCGAAGGTCCTCGCTCACCCGGTTCGCTTGCCAACGCCATTCTAGTCCTCGCGTACGGAGTCGGCCAAACCGAACGCGGCAGTGACAAGCCGAATCGAATGTGTGCTACCGACGTCGACGCGGGACTCGCCGCTCGGCAACCATGAAGTTCGTTCAAATGCTTTATTGTTCCACCCTGCATCGCTCGAGCCGACCCCGTGATCCCTGGATGTGATTTTGCCGGATTTGTCTTATGTGTGACGCGGATGACAGATTTATCTTCAGGTGTTCGGTCTTGAAGAGTGAATTTTCAAAGTGATTAGTAATCAAAGTGTCTTGACAACTGACGAACGCCAGCCAATTTTGACCGCATGGGGGTTGAATGACATCGTAAACTTGGGACTAGAAAATGACTGACGAAGCATCACGAGACAACGCCGGGTCGTCCGACCTTCTGAAGATGACCACCGAGGTGGTCGCCGCGTATCTCGGGAACAACAGCGTTCCCGCGACACAGATTTCCGAAGTCATCAGCACGGTCCACGATGCATTGAAGGGGCTGTCGGACGGTTCCCACGAGCCGGAGCCGGAGCCGCTGAAGCCGGCGGTGCCGATCAAGAAGTCGGTGACGCCGGAATTCATCGTCTGCCTCGAGGACGGCAAGCAGCTGAAGATGCTGAAGCGCCATCTGCGGACGACCTACGACATGACCCCGGAAGAGTACCGGGCGAAGTGGGGGCTGCCGGCCAGCTATCCGATGGTCGCGCCGAACTACGCCAAGCAGCGTTCGGAGTTCGCCAAGAAGATCGGCCTCGGCAAGGTTTCCGCCAAGCCGGCCGGGCGCCGCAAGAAGTCGGCCTGAGTATTCGGTCGACCGGCCCGGCAAGTCCGGGTCCACGACGAGGGGCGCCACCGGCTCGGCCGTGGCGCCCTTGCTCGTTCGTCGGTCCGGTCAGCGGCGCAGGGCGGCCAGCACCCGGCGTGTATCGCTGACCCAGCCGAACAGGTTGTTCTCGCCGTAGATCGGCTCGATCGAGGCCTTGTGCAGCTCCGGCGTGGTCGCGGCGCAGGCGTCCTCGACCACCAGGCAGCGGAAGCCGCGGTCGACCGCCTCCCGCAGGGTCGACGAGACGCAGCACTGGGTGGTCACCCCGAGCAGGACCAGCCGCTCGATCCCGCGCCCGCGCAGCAGGTCCTCGAGGCCGGTCCGGTAGAAGCTTCCGAAGCCCGGCTTGTCGACGATCGTCTCGCCCGGCGCGGGCAGGCATTCGGCAATGTGGCCGTGACCCGGCTCGCCGCGGATCAGGAAGCGGCCGAGCGGCCCCGCGCGGCCGGCGACCCCGCGCTCGCGCTTCAGGGGATGCATGTCGGACAGGTCGGGCGCGTAGCCCTCGCGGGTGTGCAGCAGGGTCAAGCCGGCGGCGCGCGCGGCGGCGATCAGCGCCACCGCGTTGGGGACAACGGCCCGCATCGCCGAGACGTCGTCGCCGGCCGCCGCGACGAAGCCGTCCGGGTCCAGGAAGTCGCGCTGCAGGTCGATCGCGAGCAGCGCCGTGGTCGCGGGTACGATCTCGAAGCGCAGGCCGGCGTTGCAGGCGACGGTCGGCATGTCGGGACTCCGGCTGTCGTGGAGGGGATCGCGGCGATCTTTGGCCTTCAGGCCGCGCTTGCCAACCGCTTCGTGCCGTGCAACCGGCGGGCACCGCCGGGGTTCGAGCTTTTCCCGAAGCGCCACACGTCGTACATGGATGCGCATGAGCCTCGAGCAGCCCTTTGCCGCACCGCACCGCCTGTCGGTGGCGCCGATGATGGACTGGACCGACCGGCACTGCCGGGCGTTCCATCGCCACCTGACGCGCCGTGCGCTGCTGTACACCGAGATGGTGACCGCCGACGCGGTGCGATTCGGTGACCGCGCACGGCTGCTCGGCTTCGCGCCGGAGGAGCACCCGGTGGCGCTGCAGCTCGGCGGCGCCGACCCGGCGGCGATGGCCGAGGCGGCCCGGATCGCCGAGGATTTCGGCTACGACGAGGTCAACGTGAACGTCGGCTGCCCGTCCGACCGGGTGCAGTCCGGGCGGTTCGGCGCCTGCCTGATGCGCGAGCCGGAACTGGTCGGCCGGGTGGTCGCCGCGATGCGGCACGCGGTGTCGATCCCGGTGACGGTCAAGTGCCGGATCGGGGTCGACGACCAGGACCCGGGGCCGGCGCTCGACGCGCTGGCCGACGCGGTGACGGAGGCCGGCTGCCGCACCCTGGTCGTGCATGCCCGCAAGGCCTGGCTGCAGGGCCTGTCGCCGAAGGAGAACCGGGACGTGCCGCCGCTCGACTATGGCCGGGTCGATACCCTGAAGGCGGCGCGCCCGGAGCTGACGGTGGTGCTGAACGGCGGCCTGCAGGACCTGGATGCGGCACAGGCGGCGCTGGATCGCGGCCTCGACGGCGCCATGCTGGGCCGTGCCGCCTACCAGACCCCCTGGGTGCTGGCCGACGTCGACCGGCGGTTCTTCGCGGCACCGCTGTCGGAGCTGGACCGCCATGCCGTGGTCGAGGCGATGGCCGAGTACGCCGCCCGCGCCCGGCGCGACCTCGGCACGCCCGTCAAATCGATCGCCCGGCACATGCTGGGCCTGTTCCAGGGCCTGCCGGGCGCGCGCGCCTGGCGGCGGCATCTGGCCGAGACCATGCCGGACCCGGAGGCCATGCCCGGGATCCTCACCGAGGCGGCCGCCCGGGTCGCACCCGAACGCCGCGCCGCGGCCTGAATTCGAAAAGGAACCCCCGGTGACGCGAACACGTGCGCTGACCGAATATGGACCGCTGGTCCTGTTCGTTGCCTGCAACTACGCATACGACATCATGGTGGCGACCGGCGTCCTGATCGCGGCCACGGTCGCTGCGGTCGTTTGGGCCATGTTCAAGGAGCGCCGGGTACCCTGGCTGCCGGTGATCGGCGCCGTGCTGATCTCGGTGTTCGGCGGCCTCACCCTGATCTTCGAGGACGAGTTCTTCATCAAGATCAAGCCGACGGTCGCCAGCCTGCTCTCGGCGGCGGCACTGGGCGTCGGCCTGCTGATGCGCCGCTATCTGTTGAAGATCATGCTCGGTTCGATGCTGGATCTCGACGACCGTGGCTGGCGCCAACTCACGCTGTACTGGATGGGAGTCTTCTTGGTGATGGCCGCGGCCAACGAGGTGGCGTGGCGGTCGCTGTCGACCGAGAGCTGGGCGACCTTCAAGCTGCTCGGCCTGGGCGCGATCGCGGTCGTCGCCTCGATCGGCGCGGCGCCGATCATGCGGCGGGCGCACCGGGGCGGCTGAACCGGACGAGCAGGCCGGTCGCCGCGAGCGTGACCAGGCCCAGCAGCCCCATGGCGTGGTAGGCGGCGATCCCGACGCTGTCGTACAGCAGCCCGGCGCCCGGCATGCACACTCCCATCAGCACGCCGGTCACCAGCGCGTAGTACAGCGCTTGGGCGGTGGCCTCGAGCCCGGGCGGGGCGTTGTCCTGCAGGAACCGCATGGCGCCGAGATGGGCGGCCCCGAAGGTCAGGGCGTGCAGCACCTGCAAGGGTGCCGCCACCGCCACCGTGTCGGCGATCGCGGTCAGCGGCCAGCGCACCAGCACGCCGATCCCGGCGACCGCCAGCAGGACCGGGGCACTGCCGAACCGGCCGAGCCGGCCGGCCACCCAGAACAGCACGATCTCGGCCAGCACGCCGATGGTCCACAACCCGCCGATCACGGTGTCGTCGAAGCCGATCTTCCGCCAGGCGATGGTGCCGAAGCCGTAGAACACGCTGTGGCTGGCTTGGGCGGCGCCGGCGGCCGCCACGAACGCCAGGAAGCGCCGGTCGGCGACCAGGCGGGCGGCGGCGGACCACGACCACGGCCGGCCGGCCCGGGCCCGGCGACGCGGCAGGAAGGCGGCCGCGGCCACCAGCGCGACCAGAGCGGCCAGTGCCATCGGCAGGACGACCGCGGTGCGGAAATGATCGATCGCCCAGCCGCCGGCGGCGGCGGCGGCGATGAAGGCGACCGAGCCCCAGATCCGGATCCGGCCGTAGTCCAGGCCGCGGTCGCGGATCTCCGCCAGCGACAGCGCCTCGCCGAGCGGCATGATGGTCTGGATGGTGATTCCGGCGAGGGCCGCCAGCACGAGATAATGCCAGCGGTCCCCGGCCCAGCCGAAGCCGGCGTAGACCAGCAGGGCACCGGCCGCCAGCAGGATCACCAGGCCGCGCAGCCTGCCGGTGGCGTCGGCGACCGCCGCCATTGCCGGCTGGGCGGCCAGCTTGACCCAGAACCCGACCGCAAGCACCGCGCCGATGGTCACCGGGTCCAGCCCGCGCCCTTCCAGCCAGGCCGGCCAGTACGGCAGCATCACGCCTGCAACCGCGAAGTAGGCGGTGTAGAACAGGGCCAACCGGACCGCGACCGGATCGGCGAAACCACGGACGAGTGCCATGCTCCTCGGAGTTCCTTCCACCCGGACCGGATCGATGCAGCCCGACACACTGGCCGAGTCGCGCGGGCCGCGCATCAGCGGAATTGCGCGCGCATGACCGGCCGGGTGTTCGACGCGTCGTTGTACCGCCACGACCGGGTCGAGCCGTCCTACTGGGAGGCGACCGTCGAGCGGCCGGCGGCGCCGCGGCTGGCCGGCGACGAGACCGCCGAGGTGGCGATCGTCGGCGCCGGCTTCACCGGGCTGTCTTGCGCCCTGCATCTGGCGCGCGATCATGGCATCGAGGCGGTGGTGCTGAACGCCGGGGCGCCGGGCTGGGGCGCGTCGGGACGCAACGGCGGGTTGGTCTGCATCCCGCCGGCCAAGGCCTCGATCCCGCAGATGATCCGGCGCTGGGGCCGCGAAGAGACCGCCGGCTGATACCGCTGGGCGATCGCCGGCTGCGACATGGCGCGCGATCTCCCGGCGGCGGAGGGCTTCGACGTCCGGGCCCAGGGCGACGGCAACCTGGAGGTCGCGGACCATCCGGCCCGGCTGGCGGGCCTGGTCGAGAACGCCCGCCAGCTGAACGACCTGGTCGGCGTGCCGGTCCGGATCCTCGACCGCGCCGGGTTCGCGGCGATCGGCCATGGCGGCACCGAGCAGTTCGGCGGCGTCCACATCGGCGCCGGCTTCGCCCTGCATCCGCTGGCCTATGCGCTCGGCCTGCTGCGGGCGGCCCGGCGGCGCGGTGCGCGGATCTACGGCGACAGCCCGGTGGTGCGCTGGGAGCGCGAGGGAGGCGGGCACCGGCTGGTCACCGCCGGCGGCGCGTCGGTGCGGGTCCGCCACGTGGTGGTGGCGACCAACGGCTGGACGCCCGACGGCCTGCACCCGGCGTTCGACGCGCGGATGCTGCCGGCGATCTCCAACATCCTGGTGACGCGGCCGCTGACCGCCGGCGAACTGGCGGCGGAGTCCTGGCACACCGAGACCGGCGTGGTGAACGCGCGGTCGCTGCTGTTCTATTACCGCCTGCTGCCGGACCGGCGGCTGCTGTTCGGCGCGCGCGGCGATACCGCCGGATCGCCGGACGCGGCGGCCCGGACCCAGGCCTGGATGGAGCGCCGGCTCGGCGAACTGTTCCCGAGCTGGGCCGGGATCGAGGTCGAATACCGCTGGCGCGGGCTGGTGGCGATGTCGCGCAAGCTGGCCCCGTCGATCGGCAGCCTGGACGACGATCCGGGGGTGCACTACGCGCTCGGCTATCACGCCGCCGGGGTGGCGGCGGCGCCGATGGCCGGCAGGACCCTGGCCGACCGCATCGCCCTCGGGGACGCAGCACCGGCCGTCCCGGCGGTGCTGAGGGGGCTGCCGCCGCGCTTCGCGGTGTCGGCCCTGCGTCGACTGGCGCTCGCGGGCGCCTATCTATGGTATGGTGCGGGCGATCGGTGGCAGGAGCTCCGGCACCGCGCGACCGGATGATCGGAGAGATCGGCGATGGCGGATCGATCAGGGCAGGAGACGGGGACCGGTCGGTCGAGGGACCGCCGCCTGGACGCGGTGATGGTGCTGCTGTTCTGCCTGATGATCGCCGGCGGGTTGGCGGTGTTCCCGGTCAGCGTCGCCGCGAACAAGCTGTCCGGCCTGTGGATCACCCTCTGCGCCTCGTTCGGGATCGGTTGACCCGTCCGGTCAGAGCAGCGACTCCCGGTGCACGCGTTCGACCGTCCGGTTCAGCCGTTCGGCCAGGGCGTCGGTCTCGGGACTGCGCCCGGTGATGCCCTGTTCCAGAATCAGGCTCAACGCTTCGACATGGGTCTTGCCTGCCCGCAGGCGTCGCTCGCCCGCCCGCTCCAGCATGTCCGGCGCCTGCATCGCCGGCCGCAGGAGACGCTCCAGGCTTCCCGCGATCTCGGCCGCGGCGACATAGCCGAAGGTCGGCGCCTGGCCCTTCAGGTCGTGGGCCATCCGGTGAACGCTGCGCCAGGCCTCGAAGGACGGCCGGGCATCGGCGGCGATGCCGGCGAGTTCGACCTGCATCCGCTCGATATCGCCGCGCAGCACGGTGGCGTAGTTGGCCGCGGCATTCGCCCAGTCCTCGCCTTCCTCGTCGGTCAACGACCGCAGCCGGTCGCTTAGGCGGCGGCGGGTGCCCTGGTACTCGACGTCGTCCCGGCGCCGGCGATCGGGGCCGACATAGTCGTCGGCGACCACGAAGTCGCGCGGCCGGATCAGGGCGGCGATCAGACGGGCCCGGAGCTTGCCGGACGAGACCGGCTTGACGAGATACTCGGTCACGCCGGCGTCGCGGGCCGCCATCACCTTGTTCTGGGCCGCCACGGCGGTCAGCATCACGACGGGCAGCGTCTGGACCGCCGGAACCGCATGCTGGCGCAGCGACCGCACGAAGGCATAGCCGTCGGTCGGCTCCATCATCCAGTCGCAGACGATGACGTCGAACTGCCGCTCCGTGACCCGCAGCAGGGCCTCGGACCCGTCGGCCGCCTCATGGATGTCATCGAATCCGAATTGTCGCAGCAGCGATCGCACCAGGCGGCGCATGAAGGCGTTGTCGTCGATCAGCAGGGCGGATCGTCCGGTCAGGGCGTCGTCCTGTCGGCGGCCGGTCTGCATCGTCACGGCTCGTCCTCCTCGTCGTGGAGCGCCGAGATCAGGCTCAGGACGGCCTCGCGCTGGCCGCTGGTCAACTGTGCCTCGGCCCGAGGGGGAACGGCGGGTGGCAGGGCGATACCGTCGCCGGACACGATGTCAGGCCGACGCAGCACCGTCGCGATCGTCGCCAGGAGTTCGGTCTCGTCGATCGGCTTGGTCACGCAGGCCACCATGCCGGCGGCCCGGAACCGCTCGTGGTCCTCGGCCAGGGCGTCGGCCGTGAGGGCCACGACCGGCGGCGCGGAGCGTCCGCTGCGCCGCTGGATCTCGGCCAATGCCTGCAGGCCGTCCATCACTGGCATGTTGATGTCCATCAGGATCAGATCGTACGCGTCCGCGAGCGCCATCGCGACGGCCTGTTCGCCGTTTAGCGCGAAATCGAACGCAGCTCCCTGACGTTCCAGCAGCAGGCGGATGACCTGCCGGTTGGTCGCGTTGTCCTCGGCGAGCAGGAGACGGACGCCGGCCAGGCGGTCGCGGACCCGTGGATCGGCGGCCGGCTTCGGCGCGGTGTCGGAAACCGCAACCGGAACCTCGAACCAGAAGGTGCTGCCCTCGCCCGGCGTGCTGTCGACGCCGATCCGGCCGCCGAGACGCTCTATGATCTCGCGGGTGATCGACAGGCCGAGGCCGAGGCCGTCATTGGTGCCGGCCTGGAAGAACCGGCCGAAGATCCTCTCGTGCTGGTCGGCCGGAATGCCGATACCGGTATCGGCCACCATCACCCGCAGCAAGGTGGTGTCGTCGGCACCCGGCGCGACCGAGGCGCGCAGGGTGATGGTACCGTCGGCGGTGTACTTGATCGCGTTGCCGAGCAGGTTCACCAGGACCTGCTTGAGGCGCGCGCGGTCGGTAGTCACGTACCGGCCCGCCGGCGCCTCGATCTCGACGGCCACAGTGTTGCCGCGGTCCTCGGCCCGGCTCGCCAGGACCGACGTCACCTCCTCGACGAGGACGGCCGGATCGAAGGTGACGTTATGGAACCGGAACTTCCCGGTTTCGATCCGGGTGGTGTCCAGCACGTCGTCGACCAGCCCGCAGAGCATGTCGGCCGAAGCGTGAGCGATCCCGGCAAGGCGGTGGATGCCGTTGTCGGAGGTCCGGTAGTTGATCTCTCGGAGCATGCCGATCACGGCGTTCAGGGGGGTCCGCATCTCGTGGCTCATGCCGGCGAGAAACCGGCTCTTCGCCCGGCTGGATTCCTCGGCCCGCCACAGGGCCACGGAGAGATCGCGCCGGCCGGTATCGAGTGCCGCGAACTGCTTCATCGTGACGCCGGCAAGGCCGATGGCGGCTGCGACGATCACGATCAGGCTGACGACCAGGTAGAAGACCGTGTCGCGGAGCTGCAGTTGTTGCTCGGTCTGCTCCCGGCTCGCAGTGCTCACGGCTTTCAGGGCGACCTGCTGCATGGGTTCGGTCAGGGCGCCCAGATGGTGCTGGACGATGTCGGCATAGGCCCTGGCGTCTTGGCCGCCGCCGGCGATCGCGGCATCGACGACCGGGATGAGGTCGACGGCCCGGGTCAGCATCGCCTCGTAGCCTGGAATGCTGTGCATCGCGGCGTAGGCGTCGCCGTCCCGCAGGATCAGGACACGGCTGACGAAGATCTGGTAGCGCTGGTCGATCGCGTCGACGTCGATCCGGCCGGCTTCGGCGTCGCGGGCGGCCAGCATGAGCCGCATGTGCTCGGCCTGGATCTGGTAGGCGGCCCACTGGATGTTCTCGCGCGGGGTGGTGACCGCGCGTTCCAGGTCGAGATAGATCGAGATCGCCAGCGCGGCCGCCCCGATGGCGACCGCGAGCACAGCGACGGCGAACACCGTCAGCGGCGTTTGCCTGGGGCGGTGCTCGATCGGCGGGCCGTCAGTCAACGACGAGCTCTTTGATCTGCCAGACCGACCGGTTGAGATAGGCGTCGGTCGTCAGGCGGGCATCGGTGTCGTACGGGAAGACGATCCACAGCGGGCCGCGGTCGCGAACCGACATCGCCGTGCCGTTGGCGCGGACCGCCACGAACGCGCCGGCGGCGACCGAGTCCTCGACCGGCAGGATCGCGGAATAGTCGTTGAGGGCGATCGCCTTGATCGAGCGCCCGGTCGAGCCGACGACCGACAGCAGAGCGGACAGCGGGAAGCCTTGGAAGTGCTGGACACCCTTGGTCCAGGGCGTCGAGGTCGACAGCTCCGATGTCGCCATCGCTTCGAGGGCTGCGCGATCGAACCGCGCCTTGCCGTCGGCGTTGGTGTTGGCGATCGCCCCGGTGACCTCGAGGATTACGGTTCCGGTCGGAGCCGGGAGCGGGTCTGCGGCGGCGGTCAGGGCCATCAGGGTGACGGTCGCGGCGATCGCCGCGCCGCGCATGGCGGTCCACAGCTTCGACATCGGCGTCGAGCCTCCATTGCATGATGTGACAGAGAGGGCGCGCATCCCGGATGCGCTGCACGCCGGTGTAATGCCACCTATGCGAAGTTCGAGCTATTGGGGAAAACCGCAACCCTGCGCCGGTCGGCGCCCGCTGCCGCGGGCCGCTCGGACGGCAACCCTCAGTCGTCGCGACCGCGACGGCCGGGACGCGCTGCGCCCACGCTGCGGGCCAGCAGCAGGACCGGCAGGATGCCGGCGGCGACGACCGCCAGGGCCGCCGGGGCGCAGGCCTCCAGCCGCTCGTCCGAGGCGTACTGGTAGACGAAGGTCGCCAGGGTGTCGAAGTTGAACGGCCGCAGCACCAGCGTCGCCGGCAGTTCCTTCATGGTGTCGACGAACACCAGCAGGCCGCCGGTCAGCAGGCTGCCGCGGATCATCGGGAGATGCAGTCGCCGCAGGGTCGCCGACGGGCCGTGCCCGAGGGTTCGCGCCGCCATCTCCATGCTCGGCGTGATCCGACCCAGCCCGGCCTCGACCGCGCCCAGCGAGACCGCCAGGAAGCGCACCGTGTAGGCGAACACCAGGGCCGACACGGTGCCGCTCAGGATCAGGCCGGTCGAGATCCCGACGGTCTGGCGCAGGAAGCCGTCGACCGCGTTGTCGAAGGCGGCGAACGGGATCAGCACGCCGATCGCCAGGACCGCGCCCGGGATCGCGTAGCCGACCGAGGCCAGGCGAATGGCTGCGTGCACGATTCCGCCGGCCCGCTGGCGCGCGGCGTAGGCCAGCAGGGTGGCGAGCGCCACCGCGACCAGCGCCGCGGCGGCCGACAGCCCCAGGCTGTTCAACGCGTGCCGGAAGAAGTCCGGCGACCACTGCGCCGCCTCGCTGGTGAAGGCATAGTCGGCCAGCACCGTGGCCGGCACCGCGAAGCCGAGCAGGACCGGCAGGGTGCAGGCGACTGTGGCCGCCCAGGCCTTGCGTCCGTGCAGCGGGATGCCCTCGATCGGCCGCAGCTTCGAGGAGGTGTGATGGAAGCGCTGGCGAACCCGCGACCGCCGCTCGGCCCAGATCAGCAGCACCACGAAGGCCAGCATGACCAGGGCGATCTGCGCGGCGCCGCCGGCGTTGCCCATGCGCAGCCAGACGTCGAACACGCCGGCCGTCAGCGTCCGGACCGCGAAGAAGTCGACGGTGCCGAAGTCGTTCAGGCACTCCATCAGGGCCAGGGTCACGCCGACCGCGATCGCCGGCCGGGCGAGCGGCAGGGCGACGTCGCGCAGCGACCGCCAGGTGCCCCGGCCGAGGGTCCGGCTGACCTCCAGCACGCAGATCGACTGTTCCAGGAAGGTGGCGCGCGCCAGGGCGTAGACATAGGGGTAGAGCACCAGGGTCAGCATGGCGATGGCGCCGCCGAGCGAGCGGATCTCCGGGAACCAGTAGTCGCGCCTGGTCGACCAGCCGAACACCTCGCGCAGCACGCTCTGCAGCGGGCCGGCGAACTCCAGCAGGTCGGTGTAGACATAGGCGATCAGGTAGCCGGGCATCGCCAGCGGCAGCAGCAGGGCCCATTGGAACAGGCCGCGGCCGGGGAACCGGCACATGGCGACCAGCCAGGCGGTGCCGGTGCCGATGACGAAGGTCCCGACGCCGACGCCGAGCATCAGCAGCACGGTCGTGAGCACGTATCCGGGCAGCACCGTCGACGCCAGGTGCGGCCAGATGTTCTCGGTCGGATTGAGGGCCTTCCAGACGATCGCGAGCACCGGCATCGCGACCAGTCCGGCGGTTGCCAGGGCCGCGACATGCCAGCGGCGGCGCCCGTCAATGGGCGCCGCCGCGGACAGTTCGGGTGCCGGTCCGGCGCCCTGGAAGGCGTCGGCCTCGGCCGTCATCCGTCGTAGCCGACCCGGTCGACCATCTTGACGGCGGCGCCCCGCAGCTCGGCGATCGCCGACAGCGGCAGGTCATCCGGCGTGAACCGGCCCCAGGACTCGACGAGCGGCGACCACTTCACCTGCGGGTTCACCGGGTACTCGTAGTTGGCGGTCGCGTAGATCTCCTGGGCGTCGTTGCCGGACAGGAACTCCATCAGCTTGACGGCGTTGTCGCGGTTCGGTGCCGACTTCGACAGGGCGATCCCGGAGACGTTCACATGCGTCCCCTTGGTGCCGCCGATGGTCGGGAACACCGGGTTGACGGCCTCCGCCCACGGCTTCTGCTCGTCGTTCGACAGCATGGCGCCGTAATAGTAGTTGTTGCCGAGCGCCAGGTCGCACTCGCCTTCCTTGATCGCCTTGACCTGACCGCGGTCGTTGCCCTGCGGCTTGCGGGCGAGGTTGGCCTTGAGGCCTTCCAGCCAGGTCTCGGCCTTCGCTTCGCCGTGATGCGCGATCATCGCGGCCAGCAGGGCCACGTTGTAGTCGTGCTTGCCGCTGCGGGTGCAGATCCGGCCCTTCCACTTCGGGTCGGCGAGCTGCTCGTAGGAGGTGATCTCGCCCGGCTTCACCCGGTCCTTGGCGGCATAGATCAGGCGGGCGCGCTGGGTCAGCGCGAACCACCGGCCCTCGGGGTCGCGGAAGCTCGCCGGGACGTTCGCATCGAGGGTCTTGCTCGATACCGGCTGGACGACGCCCGCCTCGACGGCGTCGTTCAGCCGGCCGATATCGACCGTCAGGATCACGTCGGCCGGGCTGTTGGCGCCCTCGGCCTTCATGCGCTCGACCACGCCGTCCTTGGCGAACACGACGTTGGTCTTGATGCCGGTCTTCTCGGTGAAGGCCTTCAGCAGGGGTTCGATCAGGAACGGCTGGCGCAGCGAGTAGATGTTCACCTCGCCGGCGGCGGCCGCACTGCCGGTCGCCGAGAATGTCGCGGCAACGGCGATCGCGGAGCCGAGCAGGGCACCTGTCAGGGTGCGAAACATGGCAGTTCCCCTCTTGATGAGAATGAAATTCATCAGCGCACTTTTTGCAAATGGGTCTCATTCTGTCAATCGACATCGCCCGATTTCGTGTCGGCTGACACTGATCTGGATCAAGTCGCCGCCGGGCGGCTTTGCCGGGCTGTTGAACCGCGCCTGTTGGGGGCATATTGCGGGGATGCTTCTTCACGATGACGTGATCGGCGACCACAACCGCCCGGGTGCGGAGTGACCGAGGAATTCGACAATCCGCCCTGGTACTTCGTCGATCTCTCGATGGCGATCGAGGACGGCCGGCTGGCGGAGATTCATCGACACTGGCAATCGATGGCCGGCGCCGGCGAGATTCCGCCCGTCGGCCGCTTCGACCCGCTCGACCTGGCCCGGCATCTCGGCCAGCTGTTCATCGTCAGGGTCGAGCCCGGCGGCTCCGCGGGCGACGAGCCGCTGCTCCGCTACACGCTGATCGGGACCCGGCTGGTCGAGGCGCTCGGCCGCGATACCACCGGACAGCCTGTCGCAGACACCTTCCCGCCCGGCCACCCGGTGGGTCGGGTCTACCGCCACCTGCTCGAGCATCGGGTGCCGGTGCGGACCCACGGGCGGCTCGACTGGGTGGACAAGGACTACCGTCGGTTCGAGAGCATCCTGCTGCCGCTGGCCGGGCCCGACGGCCGGATCGTGAAGGTGCTCGGCGCCGCCGTGTACGACTGAGCCATCGGCCGCGTTGTCGAACCACCGGCGCTCGGCGTAGCGTTGGCCGGACGTAGCAGGATCCGAACGAGGGACCGATGGCCGACTCCAGCATCTTCGCCGACGGCTTCAGGACCGATCCGTACTGGTGGGACGCCGCGCCGCCGGACGACGAGGGCGATGCTCCGCCGCCCGAGCAGGTCGACGTGGCGGTCGTCGGCAGCGGCTACACCGGCCTGTCGGCGGCGCTCGAACTGGCGCGCGGCGGCGTGAACGTGGTGGTGCTCGAGGCCCACCGGTTCGGCGAGGGGGCCAGCACCCGCAGCGGCGGCATGGTCTCGGGCGGCATCAACGTCGGCAAGGGCGGCGACATCGAGCGGCAGTTCGGGGCCGAGCGCGTGCGGGCGATGATCGAGGAGGCGGCCGACTCCTACGGCCATTTCGAGCGCCTGATCGAGCGCGAGGCCATCGACTGCCAGTACCGGCGGTCGGGCCGGTTCGTCGGCGCCCACACGCCGGCCGCCTATGCCGGCATGGCGGCGCGGGTCGCCACCCTGAACGAACATGCGGAGGCCGGCGCCCGGCTGGTGCCGCCGGAGCGGCAGCGCGACGAGCTCGGCTCCGACTTCTACCACGGCGGCATGGTGGTCGAGCGCGCCGGCGGCGTGCACCCCTCGCTCTACCACCAGGGCCTGCGGCGGGCCTGTCGGGCGGCCGGGGTCAAGCTGTCGGCCCATACCGCCGTCGAGGGCATCGACGGCACGGCGGGCGACCTCACCGTGCGGACCGCGCGCGGGCCGGTCCGGGCCCGCGAGGTCGTGCTCGGCACCAACGGCTATACCGGGGCGGCGACGCCCTGGCACCGGCGCCGGGTGGTCCCGGTCGGCAGCTACATCATCGCGACAGAGCCGCTCGGCGAGGATCGGATCCGCGAGCTGTTCCCGACCATGCGGGTGATCGCCGACACCAAGCGGGTGCTCTACTACTTCCGGCCGTCGCCGGACGGGACCCGGGTGGTGTTCGGCGGCCGCGCCAGCTTCCGGACCAGGACCGCGCTGGAGACCGCGCCGGTGCTGTACGACTACATGTGCGGCGTTTTCCCGCAGCTGCGCGGCGTGAAGATCAGCCACGCCTGGACCGGCAACGTGGCCTTCACCTTCGACCGGGTTCCGCATATGGGCGACAGCGGCGGCGTGCACTACGCGATGGGCTGCAACGGCAGCGGCGTGGTGATGATGAGCCATCTCGGCCACCGCACCGCCCTGAAGATCCTCGGCACCACCAACCGGCCGAGCGCCTTCGACGGGCTGCCGTTCGAGACCCGGCCGCTGTATCACGGCCGGCCATGGTTCCTGCCGGCGGTCGGGGCCTGGTACAAGCTGCGCGACTGGATCGACCGGAAGACCGCGGCCTGAGACGCGCAGGCCATGCCGGAATACATTCTCAAGCTCTCAGCTCGACTTTGGCCAAAATTGGTGGGGCGCTCGTCGCGCCGACGGGGGCCGGGCTTCCCCCCTTTGTCGTCATTCCGGCCGCAGCGACGAAGTCGCGAAGAGCCGGAACCCACCCGCTGCTCCGGCCTCGCCGCCGCCGGCGCTCGTCGCCGCGTGGGTTCCGGCTCGCCCGCGCCGGCGCGCGGGCGTCCGGAATGACGACAAGGGGGGGTGGACGATCGCAGCCATATGTGATTTTCCCGGTGTCGCCGTCCGACCGGTACAGCAGGGAGTTCTCACGGCATGGCTCCACTGCCGCACGGCAGCGGTAGCGTCTCTGCCAATTTTGGCCAAAGTCGAGCTCAGAGCGGCCCGGTCCCGGGCGGCACCAGTGGCAGCTTGCGCTCGGCATAGCCCATCGCCCACCAGGCGAAGAACCCCCAGACCGCCAGGTTGATCGTCACCAGCGCCGTGAGCTGGACGATGAACGCGCCGACATGGCCTCGGCCGGCCCAGGACGGTGCGTGGTCGTTGGCCGGAACCCGCTTGGCGATCGGCGGGCGGTGGCGTTCGCGGATCGGCGTCGGCAACGGTGAGGCCGGCTTCTGGGTCATGGTCTCAACCCCCGCGGTTGCCGAGCGGCCGGGTTTCGGCCGGGCCCGGGTCGAATGGTGAAATCAGGGTGCGCTGTTGGGCCTGCGGTGCCGTGTACAGCTCGTCGCGCCGCTTCTCGATCACCCCGGCGATATACGACATGTCCGACTGCAGCATTTCGAACTCGCGGTTCAGCATCTGCTGCCAGAGGTCGTGGATCTTCTCGATGCCGTCCTGGTTCGGCTTCAGGGCCTTGGCCTCGCGCTCGGTCTGCTTGATCCATTCGAGTGAGTCCTGGCGCACCGCCTTGGCGTCGTCGACCAGTTCCTTCAGCTTTTCCGCCACCTTCGGCGCGGTCTCCTCGTCGAAGGTGCTGCACAGCGGCCACAGCGCGGTCAGGTATTCGTAGTCCTGGTCGGTCAGCTCGAACAGCGGCTTGCCGAAATAGGTCAGGTCCAGGTTCCGCACGGAGATCCCGCCGTCGAGCCGTGCCAGCCGGTTGATCGGCGCGTTGCCGCCGGGCAGCTTGTTGCAGTCGTCGGCCCGGACGCTGGGCTTCGCGGGCGCCGCCGGCGGGGCTGCCGGCGGCTTTCGGTCGTCGCCGCCGCCGTCCGTGCGCTCCTGCGCCGCCGCCGGGATCGCCGCCGCCGGGATCGCCACCATCAGTATCGCCAGGATCATGGCGAGGCTGGACAAGCGGATTCGCACCGCCATACCGTTGTCTCCGTCTCATCCCGCCGCCGGTCGCGACCCTAGCATACCGGCCCCGCCGTCCGCATCCTTCCAGGAGAGCCCCATGCCCGCCGTCAGCCTTCCGGATTCCGCGCCGATCGAGACCTGGTCGGTGAGCAAGCCCGCCGTCGCCGGCCGACGCGGCGTGGTCGCTTCGCAGAACGTCGAGGCCAGCCAGGTCGGCGCCGCTGTGCTGGCGGCCGGCGGCAATGCCATCGACGCGGCGATCGCCACCGCGCTCGCCCTGTGCGTCGCGGAGCCGTGGATGAGCGGGCTGGGCGGCGGCGGCTACGCGATCGTGCACGACGGCAAGTCGGGTGCCACCAAGGTCGTCGATTTCGGCATGATCGCGCCGCGCGGCCTCGACCCGGCGAACTACGGCATCGACACCGGCCGGTCCGCGCCGCCCGACCTGTTCAGCTGGCCGGCGGTGGTCGAGGACCGCAACCTCCAGGGCTTCCATTCGATCGCGGTGCCGGGATCCTGCGCCGGCTACGCCACGCTGCTGGAGAATTTCGGGTCGTGGTCCTGGGCCGATGCGATCGGCCCGGCCCTGGCGATGGCGCGCCGCGGCCACCGCCTGACCTGGTGGAGCACGCTGCAGGTCGCGGCCGAGGCCGGCTGGCTCGGCAAGTATCCCGGGTCGGGCAAGGTCTGGCTGCCCGGCGGCCTGGTGCCGTCGGCCCCCGACGGCCCGCCGCCCTTCCTGCCGATGGGGGCGCTCGCCGACACCTTCGAGCGGCTGCAGAAGGCCGGGCCGTCCGACTTCTACACCGGCGAGACCGGCCGCCGGCTGGTCGCCGACCTGAACGCCGGCGGCTCGGCGATCTCGATGGACGACCTCGCCGCCTACCGGGCCCGGATCGTCGACCCGATCGTGCGCGAGCGTGCCGGGCACACCCTCAACCTGGTGCCGGGCTATACGGCCGGCCCGACCTTCGCCGGGGCGCTCGCGCGGCTGCCCGAGAAGTTCGGCACCGCCAGCCCGGACGCCGCGACCTACGGCGCCTACGCCAAGGCGCTGATCGAAGCCTACAAGGTGCGGCTCGAGACCATGGGCCATGCCGGCGACGTCGGCGATCGCAGCTGCACCACCCATCTGTCGGCGGTCGACGCCGACGGCAACATGGTGGTGATCACCACCACCCTGCTGTCGCGCTTCGGGTCGCGCGTGGTGCTGCCGGAAACCGGCGTCCTGATGAACAACGGCATCAACTGGTTCGACCCGCGGCCGGGCCGGCCGAACTCGCTGGCCGCCGGCGAGCGCCCGCTGTCCAACATGTGCCCGATGCTGGCGACCCGGGACGGCCGGGCGGCGTTCGGCCTCGGGGCGTCGGGCGGCCGCAAGATCATGCCGGCGATCTTCCAGCTCACCTCGTTCATCGGCGAGTTCGGCATGGGCCTGGAGCGCGCGCTGCGCCAGCCGCGGATCGACGTCGGGCTGATCGACACCATCGTCGCCGACGACCGTCTCGACGCGGCCTCGATGCAGGCGCTGCAGGCGGTGGCGCCGGTGCGGCCGGCCCAGGCGGTCTGCTTCCCGGCGCAATGGGCGATCCCGAACGCGGTGGCTCTGGGACCCGACGGGCCGACCGGTGCCGCGCATCCCTACGGCCCGCTGCCGGCGGCGGTCGGGGCGTAGGAGCGCCGCCTGCTCGGGGAGGGGCCCGGCGGTCAGGCCAGGGCCTCGATCCCGACGACGTGCTCGCCGTGAGCGTCGACGATCCTGACGCTGTCGGCGAGGGACGAGGCGCCGCTGGCCGAGGAGTAGGAGGCCGCCACGTAATACCGCATCATGCTGACCACGTCCGGCACGCGCTCGACGAGGGCGAAGCAGTCCGGATGGCCGGGGAACGGCTGGAAGAAGAACCGCAACGGTGCAAAGCGGTATTGCCCGCTCGCGAACAGGTGCAGCACGCGGGCGCCGCCGGTGTCGTAGGGGCGGGAATAGGCACGGTAGATGATCGCCCCGGCGGTTGCGAGGCGCACGGGTCCGGGGACCGCGGAGCGGGCGGCATCGGATCGGCTGTGCATGACCTGTCCCTCCGGTCGTGGCGGAGGAGACGGTGTCAGAGTTCGGGGCCGAAGCCCTGAAACCTAACCGAAATGCGCCCGAAAGAAATCCGAAATGCCGACCGCCGGAGGCGGCCGTCAGGCCACCTGCTCCGCGTAGAGCAGCATCAGCAGGTGGTCGACCTCGTTGCCGTCGTCGCTCAGCGGCAGCAGCAGCTTGTCCCATTTCACGGCACCACCGCCGGGCGACGGGATGGTGTCGTGGAACTCGACCGGCCCGCGGGTGCGGACCGCCGCGTCGTAGTGGCCGATGATCGCCCAGAGCTGGGTCGGCGGCAGGGCCTGGTGCATGAGCTGGCCGCTGAAGTCGCCGCCGTCGATCGCGGCCACCCCCTTGCCGACCTTCTCGAACCGGTAGACGTACTGGTCGTCCAGGCGCTCGGCCCGGTACAGGACCAGGTTGTCGGCCCAGGGCCGCAGCTCAAGCGCGTCGAAGAACCGGTAGGCGGGCAACGCGCCGCGCCCCGGGCGCTTGGCCGACCACAGGTCGCGCAGCTGCCGGGTGTTCTCGATCGCGAAGTCCACCGGCGCGGCCGACGGACGACGTGGCTTCGGCGCCGGCGCGAAAGCCGTCGGCGCCGGCGGTGCCTCGATGGAGGGGGATTTCGCCATGCCTATGCCACCTCCCGGAACGCGGCCCCGAAGCTCTCGGTGGTGTAGCGCGACACCCGCAGGGTGCCGGACCAGTGGTCGGCCGGCAGCCCCGCCTTGCGCTTCAGGTGGGTCACGAAGCTCTCCGCCTTCGGCAGGCCGGACCAGACGCTCGGCAGGAAGATGCCGCGCCGGTCGCCGTCCTGCATGATCAGTCCGTCGATGTCCGGGCGGACCTGCCGGACCAGGTCCTTTTCGTCGGCGAAGGTCATCGGCCGCGGGGTCGACAGGATCGATACCGACACCGCGATCCGATCGAGCTCGCCGGCGGTCAGCGCCGGGAACCGCGGGTCCCCGAAAGCCGCCTTCCAGGCGTTGTCGATCACGTCGGTCAGCAGCGGGCGGTGTGCGATCATGCTGCCGATGCAGCCGCGCAGCCGGCCGTCCAGGTTCAGGGTCACGAAGCTGGCGCGCCGGCTGGTCAGGGTCGGCGACACGCCGGAACCCAACCCGACCTTGGGTGGACGGCCGTTCTCGATGCCGAACTTCACCCCGAACCGGGCCGCCTCGATCAGCTGCCGCCGGTCGGCCTCGGGCAGCCGCGCCGAATGGGCGTATTCGAGCGCGAAGGCGCCGTAGCCGACCACCCGCTCAGGATTGCCGCGGGTATCGGCCGAGCTGCGCAGGTCGAAGGTGGTGGCCCGGAGGTCGCGGCGGCGCGCCTGGTCGAGCACGCCGGCGAGCGCGCGGTGGCCGCAGGCGCCCTGGCCGGTCAGCTTGTCCGGGCGCAGGGTCTCGATCCAGCCGGCGGTCTCGGCGTCGAGCTGCCGGGCGGTGTCCCGGTCGTGGAAATGCGACAGGTCCGACGACACCAGGATCAGCGTCTCGGGGCCGCCCCAGAGCCGCTCGACCACGTTCGAGACCAGCGCCGTCGGCGCGTCGCCGACCAGCAACGGCACGATCGTCGCCCGTGGCAGCATCCGCTGGATGAACGGCGCGTGGACCTCCAGGCTGTGCTCCTGGGCGAACACCGCGTCGTCGACGGCGACGCCGGGAACGTCCAGCGCCCGGTTCAGGGCCGCCCAGTCGACGGCGAGCGTGCCGAGCGGCGTAGCCCAGGCGTCGGCGCTGGTCGTGGCGATGCCCCGGAAGGCCACCCGGTGGGCGGGTCCGAGCAGGACCACCCGCGTGATGCGGTCGGCCCGGGCCTGCAGCGACGCATAGGCGGTGCCGGCGATCGGGCCCGAGAAGATCCAGCCGGCATGGGGCGCCACCAGCACCTTCGGGTCGACGTCGCCGGTCGGGCGCGTGTCCGCGAAACAGCGCTCCAGAAGGTCGATGCAGGCGTTGTGACCGTCCGGATAGAACCGGCCAGCGACCTGCGGCGATCGTGTCGAGGCGTTGGCAGATGGAGACATGGCGACCATTTGATTAACACAGGGCGTCTGGCTGTGACAGCGTCCAACAGGGGTCATGGACGGTTCGTTCAGGGAGAGAAAACAGGTGCGCGCCGAGACCGAGTTGCAGGTGCCCGGACTGGACGGGACGACGCCGCCCGCACTGCGCGGAAAAGGCCCGGTGGTGCCCACCGAGCACTGGCGGATGCTGGAGGACGGCAGGGTCCAGTGCGAGATGTGCCCGCGCTACTGCCGGCTGAAGGAAGGCGCGCGCGGCCTGTGCTTCGTGCGCGCCCGGCAGGGTGACGCGATCGTGCTGACCACCTACGGCCGGTCGAGCGGGTTCTGCGTCGACCCGATCGAGAAGAAGCCGCTGAACCACTTCCTGCCGGGTACGCCGGTCCTGTCCTTCGGGACCGCCGGCTGCAACCTGGCCTGCAATTTCTGCCAGAACCACGACATCTCGAAGAGCCGCGAGATGGACCTGATGCAGGCCGAGGCCCAGCCCGAGGCGATCGCCGATGTGGCGCGCCGGCTCGGCTGCCGCTCGGTCGCCTTCACCTACAACGACCCGGTGATCTTCCACGAATACGCCAGCGACATCGCGATCGCCTGCCGCGAGGCCGGCGTGAAGACGGTGGCGGTGACCGCCGGCTACATCACCGATCGGGCCCGGCCGGACTTCTTCCGGCACATCGACGCGGCCAATGTCGATCTCAAGGGATTCACCGACCGGTTCTACCGCGACGTCACCAAGAGCGAGCTGCAACCGGTGCTCGACACCCTGGTCTACCTGGTCAGGGAGACCGAGGTGTGGGTCGAGATCACCAACCTGATCATTCCCGGCGAGAATGACGACGAGGCCGAGATCGACGCGATGACTGCCTGGGTGGTCGAGAACCTGGGCCCGGACGTGCCGATCCACTTCTCGGCCTTCCATCCGGACTACCGCATGCTCGACAAGCCGCGCACGGCGTTCGAGACCCTGGCGACGGCCCGGCAGATCGCGCGCAGGAACGGTGTGCGGCACGCCTATACCGGCAACGTCCACGACATCGGCCGGCAGTCGAGCTACTGCCATGTCTGCGGCACCCGGACGATCGGCCGAGACTGGTACGAGCTCAGCGACTGGAACCTGATCGGCGACGGATGCTGCACCGGCTGCGGTACACGCATGGCCGGCGTTTTCGAAGGACGACCCGGCAACTGGGGGCGCAGGCGCAAGCCGGTCGACATGGCGTCCTTTGGGCCGGGTTTGCCCCAGGGGAACTGAACCTGTTCCCCCGTTGCGTGTGAATCCGGACGCTCGGTCCGCTAATTTGCTGGAAATGCGATGGTATTCGACGGAGCATCCAACCCACTGGGCAATCGGACGTTGCGACGTTAACGATTCGTTAAGTCCGCAGCGCGGTGAATAGCGCGGGGCGACGCGACAATCGACGGGCGATACCTGCAATGCGCGTGGGCAAGGGACTAATTCTGGTCGTCAGCGAAGACGTCGGGGTGATGCGGGAACTGGCCGCCGTTCCGTGCGGCCCGCAGCGCCTGCCGGTCGAATGGGTGTCGGGTGCCGCCGAGGCCCTCGACCTGCTGGGGCGCAGCACGAACGACATCGTGCTGGTGCTCGCCGACAAGCGCCTCGAGGACGGCAGTCCCTTCGACATCTTCCGCTTCGTCCGCCGCGATCCGGACGCCCCTTTTCCCGGCCTCGCCCTGGGGTTGATCGGCGATGCCCTGACCGAGGCCGATATCCGGCGGTCCGCGATCCTCGGATGCCTGCATTTCCTCGGCCGGCCGTTCCAGGCCGATCACGTGGTCCAGGCCCTGACCCAATGGCCGCTCGACCGTACCGATTTCATCGTGTCGGGGTCCTATACCGGACCCGACCGCCGGCGCGGAACCCGACAGCAGATGGTGGAGCGACGGACCGTCTCGGGCCCGGCCGAGCAGACCGTGGCGTCGACCAGCCTCGGCTTCGAGATCAAGCCCTCGACCACGGTGTTCCGGTTCCGCCGGATGTCGACGGCCGAGTCCGAGCCGGCGCTTTCGTTGCGCAACGGCCTCAGCCGGGAGGCGGTGGAACCGGCGCGCGCGCATATCAAGCTGAAGAAGGAACAGGCGCTGGCCATGCTGGCGCTGACCCGGCACCGCATGGACGACGCCTATGCCGAACTGGTCGAGAAGCACGATCGCGAGGCGCTGAAGCGGCTGAACTCGGTGGCGCGCGAGGCGGCGGCCCTGACCGAGACCCGCGGCCTGCTGCTGGTCGGTGCCATCGTGCGCGGCCTGATGGGCTATTCCGGCGACACCCACCCGCCGGGCCGGGCGCTTCTCGATCTGCTGCGCCGGCATCTCGAGGCCCTGCGCGAGGCGCTGGCCGGCGAGATCGTCGACGACGGCGGCGCCGTCGGGCGGAATATCCTCGCGACGCTCAGGGCGGCTGAGGAGACGTTCGAAGCGGCCACTGGCCCGACCCCCGGCCCGCCCCTCGGCCCTACGTCCGGTCCGGCCGCCGACAAGGTCCCCGCGTCCTCGCGCTGACCGGGCACGGTGCCGGTGGCGTTCGTCCTGTCGCGCCGCCGACACGATCGGTCGCGACGGCAGCAGCGATCGCCCCGATTCCCGTGTCTCTTCCGCAGGATTGCATCGAGCCGTCAGGAGGAGTGAGGCATGGCCGAGGGCGACGACATCGTGCTTTCCGAGCTCGAGGACGACGAACTCGTCCAGCAGATGCACGACGATCTGTACGACGGCCTCAAGGACGAGATCACCGAGGCGGTGAACATCCTGCTGGGGCGCGGGTGGACGCCCTACGACGTGCTGACCAAGGCGCTGGTCGAGGGCATGCGGATCGTCGGCATCGACTTCCGCGACGGCATCCTGTTCGTGCCGGAAGTGCTGATGGCGGCGAACGCCATGAAGGCCGGCATGTCGATCCTGCGGCCGCTGCTGATCGAGACCGGCGCACCGCGCGTCGGCAAGATGGTCATCGGCACCGTCAAGGGCGATATCCACGACATCGGCAAGAACCTGGTGTCGATGATGATGGAGGGCGCCGGCTTCGAGGTGATCGACCTCGGCATCAACAACCCGGTCGAGAACTACCTGGCGGCGATCGAGGAGCACCAGCCGGACATCCTCGGCATGTCGGCCCTGCTGACGACGACGATGCCGTATATGAAGGTCGTCATCGACGCGATGCAGGAGAAGGGCATCCGCGACGACTACATCGTGCTGGTCGGCGGCGCGCCGCTGAACGAGGCGTTCGCCGAGAGCGTCGGCGCCGACGCCTACTGCCGGGACGCGGCGGTCGCCGTGGAGACGGCCAAGGCGATGATTGCCGAGCGCCGGCGGTCCAACTCCGAAGCCGCCGGGAACTGAGACCACCGGGCGGGAGGGCGATTGCGATGGACGACCTGCGAGCGGACGCGACCTGGTTGGACGACCTGGTTCCGGCGGGCGAGCGGCCGTCCCGCCCGACCACCCTGTATATCGCCTGCGGCGCGCTCGCCAGGGAACTGGTGGCGCTGAAGCGGGCGACCGGCTGGGCCGAACTGACCATCACCTGCCTGCCCGCGCACTGGCACAACACGCCGGACAAGATCACGCCGGGCGTGCTGCGCAAGATCCGCTCGGCGCGCCGCAGCTACGACCGGATCAGCGTGATCTACGGCGACTGCGGCACCGGCGGCGAACTCGACCGCGCGCTGGCCGCCGAGGGCGTCGAGCGGATACCCGGGCCGCATTGCTACCAGTTCTTCATGGGCACCGCCGACTTCCAGGCGCTGGCCGACGACGAGCCCGGCTGCTTCTTCCTGACCGATTACCTGGTCCGGCATTTCGACCGCCTGATCGTCAAGGGCCTCGGCCTCGACCGGCATCCGGAACTGCTGCCGGATTACTTCGGCAACTACACCAAGGTCGTGCACCTGGCGCAGATCGCCGACTCCTCGCTCAAGATGCGGGCAGAGAAGGCGGCCGCTCGGCTCGGGCTGGCCTTCGAGTACCGGCTGGTCGGCTACGGCGAACTGGGCGACTTCGTCGCCGAGGCCGCAGGATCGTCGCTGTCTGCGGGACTGTGAACGGAGGGCCGTCATGGCCAGTCTGATCGTCACCTACTGGCGCGACATCCCGGCCCAGGTCGTGGTCGAGAAGGGCCGGGGCCGGCAGCGCGATTCCGCCAAGGTCGAGTTGCCCAACCGCTTCATCGCGGCGATCGACGCCGCCGCCATGCGGGGCGGCGCCGAGCAGGCCGACTCCTATCTCGACGAGTGGCGGCGCTCCGATCCGGTCGAGGTGCCGGACGATGGGATGGAGGCGACCGTGCAGAGCAAGGCGGCCGAACTGGAAGCGGCCTGGCCGGCCGAGCGGCTGCGCGCTGCGATCGCGGCCGGCGGCTGGGAGCGGGACTGACCGCAGGCAGGCCTCGGCAGGCGGGCGTCAGGTCGCCCGAATCACGCCGGGCCGGTACAGTCGACCCCCGCTGTCGTAGAACAGCGTCAACCCCAGGATCCGGTCGGGTCGGCGGCGGTCGGCGGCCAGCGCGAGGATCAGGTTCTCCAGCCGCAGCACCTCGGCATGGTGGTGGAACATCGGCGTGCCGATCCGCCACAGCGGGACCGCGTCGTCGGCCAGCCTCAGCAACGCCCGTGTGGCGGTGTCATAGGCACCTTCGTCGGGCTGGCATTCGGCCAGCGTGCGGCCGGTGTAGTCCTCGCCGACACCCTCCACCACCGCCGTGCCGATCAGCCGGTACCGGAAGGTTCGGGTCGGGCGGTCGAAATCCATGATCCAGAGATAGGGCAGGAGCGGCTTGATCTCCTCCGGCCGGATGTCGTCCCGGCTCGGCAGGTCGTCGACACCGCGTCGCTTCGACATCCAGTAGTCGTAGAGACGCACCGCCGCGTCGGACGCCCGCCGGGGATCGTAGGTCGACCAGCTGTGCGGCGGATGCGGGTCGACCTGCATCGATCCCCTACCGGTCAGGAAGGCGGCGTCGGGCCGCCGGATTTCAACGATAGCTAAACAGGTCGGTCCGATCCACGCCCGTATGGCGTGAGAGCCCGCCGAGCGACCGGTCGTTGCTCAACAAAAGATTTGCGAATGCGGATTACTCGCAATAAAAACATCGTCGCAAATGTGAGGCATTCGCAATATGAGGGGCGTCATGCATTTTCACCAATACCGGCCCGCCGGCATCGGCGGGCCGCGACGGGCCCGATACGCCCGTGCCACGGTGGCCGTGGCGGCTGTGCTGGCGGCCCAGCCGGCGCTGGCGCAGTCGGCGGCGCCGGGTACCGTCGAACTGGCGCCCGTGACGGTCGAGGGCAAGACGCAGCGGACCGGCGGCGCACTCGGTCCGACGATCCCCAGCCGCAGCGGGACCGCGACCAAGACCGACACCCCGATTACCGAGATTCCCCGTTCGATCTCGATCGAGACCCGGCAGCAGATCGTCGACAAGGGCGCGCAGCGGCTGGAGGACACCTACCTGTACTCGGCCGGCGTGCGTGGCGGCACCTACGGTTACGACCTGCGCGGCAACTGGGCGTCGATCCGCGGCTTCGACACCCCGGCCGAGTACCTCGACGGCCTGCAGTTCGACAACTCGGAGTACTACAACAATACCCTGCCCGAGGTGCCGCTGCTGGACCGGGTCGAGATCCTCAAGGGGCCGGCCGGCGCGCTCTACGGCAACAGCACGGTGGGCGGACTGGTCAACGCCGTCAGCAAGCGCCCGCAGGACGAGACCTCGCGCCGGATCACCGCCGAGTACGGCAGCAACCAGCGCAAGCAGACGACGCTGGACGTGACCGGCCGGCTCGACGAGCAGGGCAGGGTCCTGGGCCGCTTCGTCGGCCTGCTGCGGGACAGCGAGACCCAGGTCGACCACGGCCGCAACGACGCCCTGGCGCTGGCGCCGTCGCTGACCTTCCGCCCGACCCCGGACACCGACATCACGGTGCTCGGGCGCTACCAGAAGCAGGACGGGACGCCCGACACCCAGTTCCTGTCGCGCTACGGCACCGCCGAGCCGGCCTACAACGGCCGCTACCTCCCGACGAGCACCTTCGTCGGCGAGCCGGGCTTCGACAAGCTCGAGGCCGAGTCCGCCGCCGTCACGATCGACGCCGACCACCGGCTCACCGACGTCTGGAGCCTCGGCGGCACGGTCCGCTACAGCGAGAGCAACGCTCACTACAATCACGCCTGGTGGGCCTATGCCGACTATCCGACCCGCTACGGCGCCGACGGCACGATCGACCGGACCTTCTACACCCAGCTCGGCAGCACCCAGATCCTGGTCGGCGACCTCAACACCACCGCCGACTTCCGGACCGGTCCGGTCGTCCACAAGCTGCTGATGGGGATCGCCTACAACGACACCACCGCCGACAACGACACCGGCTACGGCGCCAGCACCGGGCGGATCGACCCGTTCAACCCGGTCTACACCGGCGTCCCGTCGATCAGCGTCACCGACACCCCGGCGGTCAACTTCAGGCAGTCCGGCGTCTACATGCAGGACCAGATGCGGATCTACGAGCGCTGGCTGCTGACCGCCGGCGCACGCTGGGACCAGGTCGAGACCGACAACCCGAACAGCGGCGTCGACGCCACCGACAGCGACGCCACCGTCAGCGTCGGCCTGATGTACAGGTTCGACAACGGCATCTCGCCCTATGTCAGCTACAACGAATCGTTCCGGCAGGAGAACTTCGGCACCGACGCCGGCGGCGCCAGCTTCGATCCGACTCGCGGCGTGCAGTACGAGGCCGGCGTGAAATACGAGATCCCGGGCGTGCCGTCGCTGTTCACGGCCTCGGTGTTCGAGATCACCAAGTCCAACATCCTGGTCAGCGATCCCGACAACCCGACCTTCCGGGTGCAGAGCGGCGAGTCGACGTCGCGCGGCTTCGAGCTCGAGGGCCAGGTCAGGCTCGGCGACTTCGAGGTCGAGGCCAACTACGCCTTCCTGGACACCGAGGGCGACGACGGCGAGCCGCTGTACGGGGTGCCCGACCATGCCGCCTCGAGCTGGGTGACCTGGCGGCCGGGCGCCGACTGGATGGGCCCGGAATGGGAGGGCTTCAAGGCCGGCGCCGGCGTGCGCTACGTCGGCAGCAGCCACGGCTACGGCGGCGCCGCAGGGGCCGATTCCTACACCCTCGGCGACGCCATGGTCGGCTACGAGTTCGCGAACTGGGACCTGACCCTGAACGTCCGCAACCTCACCGACGAGACCTACGTGACCTCGGCGGACAGCACCACCGGCTACTGGGGCGAGCGCCGCACCGTGGTCCTGCGGCTGGGGGCGAATTTCTGAAGGTCGGCAGAAGCGCGCCCGTCGCTTCGTGGGTTCCGGCTCGGCCGTGCCGGGGCGGAACGGCCGTCCGGAATGACGATTTCTATGCCGTCATTCCGGACCGGTACGCCGCAGGCGGAACGGGTGCGGAACCCACCCGCCGTCTCGCCGCAGCAGCCTACCCCTCGTAGTTCTCGACCCCGCACCAGTCGGCGATGAACAGGGCGATCGCCTTGGTGGCCTCGCGGATCGACGGGATGTTCACGCGCTCGTCGAAGCCGTGGGCGTCCTCGCAGATCGGCCCGTACACCATGCAGGGCATGTCGGCGTAGAGCACGAACACCCGGCTGTCGATGTAGGCGGTGGCGATGTAGTCGACCGGCTTCCGGCCGGTCACCCGCTCGTGGCAGCGGGTCAGCACGGTCTCGGCGTCGCTGCCCGGCTCCAGGTCGTAGCCCTCGGTGAAGAAGCCGTTCCACACCACCTCGGGCGGGTTGTTCGACAGGAACGGGTGGCCGGCCGAGGCCTTGCGCACCGCGTCCTCGATGTCGCGCTGCATCTCCTCGGGCTTGAAGCCGGGGAAGATCGAGATCCGGCAGTCCATGGTGCACCAGGCCGGCACCGACGAGGCCCAGTCGCCGCCGGCGATCTTGCCGACGTTCATGTTCACCGGGTGGGCGTGCACGTCGTAGTGCTTGGTGTCGACCTTGCGGGCGTTCCACTTGCCCTCGACCGCCTTCAGCGCGGGCACCAGGTCCATGGCGGCCTGGATGGCGTTGGAGCCGGTGCCGGCCTGCGCCACATGCACCGGATGGCCGCGCACCTTCACCTGGAACCACTGCACGCCCATGGTGGCGCGGGTCATCTTGCCGCCGGACGGCTCGCTGATCAGCGCGGCGTCGGCCTTGTAGCCGCGCACCAGGGTGGCCAGCGCGCCGTTGCCGGTGCTCTCCTCCTCGCACACCGTCTCCATGTGCACGGTCGCCGCCGGCTGCAACCCGGCCCGGCGCAAGGCATCCATGGCGAACAGGTTGGCGACCACGCCGGCCTTCATGTCGCCGGCGCCCCGGCCGTACATCCAGTCGCCCTTGATCGCGGCGGCGAAGGGCGGGTCGGTCCACATGTCCAGCGGCCCGGTCGGCACCACGTCGACATGGCCGTTCAGGACCAGCGACCGACCGGTCTCGTTGCGCGGCCGGTGGGTCCCGACCACGTTCCAGGCATGCGCGTAGTCGACCGCGACCGGCGAGAACCCGGGATGGTGCTCGATGTCCTTGGGATCGACCTTCCAGCGGTCCATCTCGTAGCCGCGCTCGTTCATCGCCTGGAACATCAGGTCCTGGGCGAGATGCTCCTGGCCACGCACCGACGGGCGGCGCACCAGTTCCTGCAGGAAGGCGATCTGCTCGTCGAAGGCGGAGTCCACCGCGTCCGTGATCCGGCGCGCGAGTTCCTCGCCGAGAGCCGCTTTCGGGTCTCCGTCCATGTCTGCCGCCCTGTGGTCCGGTTGCGTTCAGGAAGCGATATCCTGCGCCGCCCGGCCGGCATCCCGCAAGTGCGAGAGAGGATCAGGCGGACGGCTGCTTGAAGACGTAGCGGCCGTCCTCGAGGCGGTCGAACAGCTCGGCGATCTTCGGGTGGCCGACCGGGCCGCCGGCAGCGTCCTCGACCAGGTTCTGCTCCGAGACATAGGCCACGTAATAGCTCTCCGGATTCTCGGCGAGCAGATGGTAGAACGGCTGGTCCCGGCGCGGCCGCAGGTGCTCGGGGATCGCCTGGTACCATTCCTCGGTGTTGCCGAACTCGGCATCGACGTCGAACACCACCCCGCGGAAGTCGTAGAGTCGGTGCTTGACGATGGCCCCGAGGGCGAAATTCGGCGCGACAATCTTCATTCGTTCCATCCGGCGGTCTTACCCAATCGCAACCTCTCATATTTGATCTTTTTTGCGTTGCGAACAAGATTGCCGCCCTGTCGCATCACGGAGTTGACTCATCATGTTCGGCCCGCTCAACCACCTCCGGATCGTCGAGGGCTCGGCCTTCGTCGCCGCCCCGCTCGCCGGGCTGACCCTGGCCCAGGCCGGTGCCGACGTGATCCGCTTCGACCCGCCGGGCGGCGGCCTGGACTACCGGCGCTGGCCGCGCGCGGAGTCCGGGCGAAGCCTGTTCTGGACCGGGCTCAACAAGGGCAAGCGCTCGCTCTGCGTCGACATCCGGCGGCCCGAGGGCCGCGAGCTGGTGCAGGCGCTGATCGGCGCGCCGGGCGAGGGCGGCGGCCTGCTGCTCACCAACTTCGCCGGCATGCCCTGGCTGTCGGACGAGATACTGCGGGCCCGCCGCGCCGACGTGATCAAACTGGAGATCACCGGCAATTTCGACGGGTCGAACGCCGTCGACTACACGGTGAACCCCGCCGTCGGCCTGCCGGCGATGACCGGGACCGGCGGCCGCGACGCGCCGACCAACCACGTGCTGCCGGCCTGGGACATCGCCTGCGGCCTGACCGCGGCGTTCGGCATGGTGTCGGCGGCGATGGAGCGGGCGCGCACCGGGCAGGGCCGCAGCATCAGCCTGGCGCTGTCTGACGTCGCCTTCGCCACCGTCGGGCATCTCGGCATGCTGGCCGAGGCGGCGCTGGGCGGTACCGACCGGCGGCCCTCCGGCAACGACCTGTACGGCGCCTTCGGTCGCGACTTCCCGACGGCCGACGGCGAGCGGGTGATGATCGTGGCGCTGACACCCAAGCAATGGTCCGGGCTCGTCAAGGTCTGCGGCATCGCCGACGCGGTGCGCGGCCTGGAGGAACGGCTGGCGACCGATCTCAAGGAGGAGGGCGCGCGCTACGTCCACCGCGAGGCGATCGCCGCTCTGGTGGCGCCCTGGGTGGGGGCCCGGCCGCTGGCCGAGGTGGCGGCCGCGTTCGACGCCGCCGGCGTCTCCTGGGGCCCGTACCAGACGGTGACCGCGGCGCTGGCCCGCGACCCGCGCGCCTCGACCGCCAACCCGCTGTTCGCGATGCTCGAGCAGCCGGGCGTCGGCTCGGTGCTGGCCGCCGGGTCGCCGCTGGCGGCCGCCGGCGAGCCGCGCGAGCCGGCGCGGGCGGCGCCCGCCCTCGGGGCCGACAACGACGCCATCCTCGGCGACGTGCTGGGTTTGCCGTCGGGCGCGATCGGCAAGCTGTACGACGCCGGGATCGTGGCGCGCGAAGAGAGCTAGCTCAGCGTCGCCGCGCCGCGGCGGCGGTCACGGTCGCCAGGATCGTCAGGCAGCCTGCCAGCAGCATGCCGCCGCCGACCAGCGGGTCGACGACCGCGCGGTCGACCAGCAGCGCGACCAGGCCGACCAGCAGCAGCACCGCGATGGACAGCCGCAGGTCGGCCAGGAACATGCCGAGCAGTTCCGCCAGGACTTCCTTCAGCAGGCTCATCGCGCGGTCTCCCCGGCCGGGCGGCGCAGCAGGCCGGCCATCCCGGCGCCTGTGACCAGGAACAGGGCGGCGAACACGAACAGCGCCAGGTCGCCGCCCGGCCATTCGATGCCCAGGCCCTCGCCGGTCCAGAACACCCCGAACGACGCCAGCATGATGCCGACCCCGAACTTCAGGGTGTTTTCCGGCACCTTCGACAGCGGCCGATGCAGCACCGCGCCAATCGCCAGCACCGCGATGCAGGCGGCGAGCGCGCCCAGCGCGGCGTAGGCGAGCAGGCCGCGCCCGGCGCCGACGGCGATGACGATGAAGACCACCTCGAGCCCTTCGAGCAGCACCGCCTTGAAGGCGCCGAGCCCGGCGATCCAGTCGAGCGACGCCGGATTCCGGCCGGCCTCGCGCGACAGCGCCGCGGTCTCGGCCGCGAATGCGGCGTCCTCGTCGTGCAGCGCCAGCACACCGGCCGAGCGCAGCACCGCCTTGCGGAGCCAGCCCATGCCGAACAGCAGAAGCAGCACGCCGATCACCAGCTGCAGCGCGTGCAGCGGCACCCGGTCGAGCAGCGGGCCGAGGGTCAGGACCAGCAGGGCGAGGATCGCGAGGGCGGCGGCGGTGCCGGCGACCGCCGGCCGCCAGCCGCGCAAGGTGGCGACCGCGAGGACGATGGTGAAGGCCTCGACCACCTCCACCACCGACGCGGCGAAGGCCGCGCTTACCGCCGGTGCGGCGACCGTCCAGGACAGGCTTTCCATGGCTCGCTCTGATCCGATCTGTAATGTATACTACGGTATTGATCGAATCTGTAGTGAGTGCGACATCGATGTCAACAGGCTCCCCCGATGCCGGCTTCGCGGCTCGTGTCCAGGCCACCGCCGGCCGGCTGACGCCCGCCGAGCGGCGGGTCGCGCTGTACTTCGCCGGCCATCGCGAGGAAGTGCTGCTGGCGTCGGCCGTGGCGCTGGCCCGCAAGGCCGGCACCAGCGATGCGACGGTGGTCCGGGCCGCCAAGGCCCTCGGCTACGACGGGCTCGATGCGTTGCGCCGCGATCTCGCCGATGAGCTGCGCCGGGACCTGAGCCCCGCCGGCCGGGTCGCCCGCGCCCTGCAGGACGTCGGGGACGACCCGAACGCCGCCTTCGCCGCCACCCTCGACCTGCACGCCGAGGCGATCGCCTCGCTGAAGCGCAGTGTCTCGCCCGCGCAGTTCCGCGCCACGGTCGATCACGTGCTGGCGGCCGAGCGGGTCGCGATCTTCGGCATCGGCCCGTCGAGCGCGATCGCAGGGTATCTCGCCATCCAGCTCGGCCGCTTCGGGCTCGACCCGCTGGTGCTGGCCGACACCGGGCTGCTGCTGGCCGACCGGCTGCTGCGGCTGCGGCGCGGCGACCTGCTGCTGGTCATGGCCTACGGCCGGGTCTATCCGGAGCTCAGGGCGGTGTTCGACCGGGCCGACGAGCTCGGGCTGGCGACCGTCCTGATGACCGACAGCCTGGGCCCGGCGATCGGCGGCCGCGCCGGCCTGGTGCTCGACATTCCGCGCGGCCGGGCCGACACCATCAGCCTGCACACCGCCACGCTCGCCTTCGTGGAGGCACTGCTGGTCGGCGTCGCGGCCCGTCGCCCCGATGCCACGCTGGAGTCGCTGCGCGACCTGAACCGGCTGCGCGCCGAGGTTGCGGGCCCGGATCTGGCGCTGTAGCGGCTATCGAGGCTCCGCTTCGTCCCCGACCTCCGCCTCGACCTCAACCGCCGCGACCTCGGCGATCGAGCCGCCCGGGTTGGTCGGCTTGCCGGTGACCTTGCGCTCGCGGTGCCAGACATAGATGCCGGCGGCGACCAGCAGCCCGGCGCCGGCCAGGGTCGCCGTGTCCGGGTAGGAGCCGAAGGCGAAGGCGCCGATCAGCATGGCCCACAGCAGGGTGCTGTAGGAGAACGGCGCGATCAGCGAGGCCGAGGCCAGCATGAAGGCCCGGATCGTCAGGTACTGACCGGCGACGTGGCAGGCGGCGATGGCGGTCAGGAACGCCCAGTCCCGCAGGCTCGGGGTCTGCCAGTCGACGATGCCGAGCGGCGCGATCGCGACCAGGCCGGCGCCGGTCGACCAGATCAGGATGGTCAGCGGCCGCTCGGTGCCGCGCATCTGCCGGGTGATGATCAGGCCGACGGCCCAGCACAGCGACGACACCAGCGGGATCAGCATGGCCAGCTGGAACTCGTCGGAGCCCGGCCGCAGGATCATCAGCACGCCGAGGAAGCCGGCGCCGACCGCGGCCCAGCGTCGGACCCCGACCTTCTCGCCCAGGAACGGGATCGACAGCGCCGTCACGTAGAGCGGCGACACGAAGCCGATGGCGGTGGCGGTCTCCAGCGGCAGGTGGGTCATGGCGTGGACGAACAGGGTCGCCGAGCCGATCAGCAGCACGCCGCGCACCACATGGGCGACCGGGCGCCCGGTCCGCCAGGGCTTGCCGCCCCAGTGCCGCAGCACCGCCGGCAGCAGCAGGGCGGTGACCAGGGCGTAGCGCAGCAGGATGATCTGCTCGGCCGCCATGCCGGCGCCGGCCAGCCCCTTGGCGAAGCCGTCCATGGCGGTGAACACGAAATTGGCGCCCAGCAGCAGCCCGATCGCCAGCAGCGGCCGGTCGGCGGCGGTGTCGGACGCTGGCGGAGCGGCGGTCGTAGCCGCCGGGCGGGTGTCCATCGCGTTCGGCTCGGCTGGCGGGACGCGGGGCGCATCCCATGCCGCATTCCGGGCCAAAAGCCGTCTTCGTGCAAGCGGATAGCTGTAGCGCGGGTGGTTTGCGCCCCCGGCGTTTGGCCGGCCGACCGTGTGACCGGCTCAGATGTCGAGGTCGACCCAGAGTGCCGCGTGATCGGAGGCGGCGTCGCGCGGCTTCCGCACCTCGGGATAGCTGTCCCAGCGCCTCGGCCGGCTGCCCGGCCACATGCCGGTCCGGTGCACGCCGGTATTCCGGACGCGGTCGTAGAGGTCGGGCGACAGCAGGATGTAGTCGATCTTGTTGGCGGCGTTGCACAGCCCGTAGGTGCCCGGATACCCGCCGTCGTCGAACGCCGGGTGCGCGAACACGTCGGTCAGGCCGGTGCCGGCGATCAGCGGCTGCAGCGGGTCGCTGCCGGGCACGTCGTTCATGTCGCCCATCACCGCGACGTATGTCTCGCCGGCGGCCGCCAGATCCCGGTAGATCGCCGCGACCCGCTCGGCCTGGGCCCGGCGCCGGGCGTTCGAGGCCGCGGTTCCGCCGTAGCCCTTGCTCTTCAGGTGGTTGAGCAGGACCACCAGCCGATTGCCGTTCGGGGTCGCGATGTAGAACTCGGGGCAGTCGCGGGAGAACACCGTCGCGCCGTTCGCCAGCCGGTCGTCGACATGGCTGCGCATCAGGCCGATCGGAAACCCGGCGCCGGTCATCAGCCCGACGTCGATGCCGCGCTCGTCGTTGCCGTCGATCAGCATGACATGCCGGAACGGGTCACCCTGGACCACCGGCAGGATCTCGTCGTTGAAGGCCGCCAGGGCGGGCCGGTTCTCGGCCTCGACCACGCCCAGGACGTCGGCCTGCAGGTCGCGGATCACCCGCGCGGTGTTGCGGATGGCATGCTCGTTGATCGGTTCGTCGCGCAGCTCGAGCGAGCCGATCCAGTCGGCCCGGCCGTCGGCGGTGATCTCGATCCCGCCGGCGCGCGGGCGCCTGACCAGCCCGCCGCGGTTGCGCCGCAGGATCACGAACGGCCCGGTGTCGGACTTCTCCAGGCCGAGCCTTTCGAACAGGACGACCATGCGCTGCCGGTCGGCCGGCGTGTAGGTCACTGCGCCGAGCAGACCGGCGAGTTCGGCGAACGCCTCCAGGATCGGCCTGCCCTCGTCCCAGGTCTCCAGGTTCATCGCCTTGGCCCGGTCGAACAGGTTCTCGACGTTGTAGACCGCCAGTCTCATGGCGCCCTCCGCCCGATGCTTCCGCGGTCGGCCGCCGCTTGGCCGAGACGCATACCCTACATTGAAAATATGACGAGGGCATGTACCTTTGATCGTCGATCAGCATGTCGTCAGGTCGTCCACCGCCTTGCGCAGGAACCGCATGTCCTCGGGGTTCAGCGCCGGGTTGCCGGCGCGGTGGCCCCAGATCGACTCGATCGGTCGGAACTCGGCGTTCGGCATCCTGGCGGTCTCGGCCGCGCTGTCCTCGGGTGTGAAGTACAGGTCGGTGCGCGACGGCATGATGATGGACTTCGCGGTGATCGCGCCGAGCGCGGCGTCGAGGTCGCCACGGTAGATCTCGTTGTCGCTGATGTCCGACAGCTCCCAGGTCTTCAGACTGGCCACCAGGTCGTCGCCGTTGCGGCGCAGGAAGTTGGCCTCCCAGCTGCGCACCAGCCAGTCCTCCAGGTCGCTGAACCCGGCCTGCAGGTACAGCTTCTCGCGGTAGAAGGCCTGGCTCATCGCCCAGCCGGCATAGACCCGGCCCATGGCGCGCAGGCCGGTGACCGGCCGGCCCTCGAAGTACGAGCCGCGCCAGGCGGCGTCGGCGGTCAGGGTGGCCCGCACGCCCTCGAGGAACACCTTGTTGTGCACCGAGGTGCGGGCCGAGGTGCAGACCGCCACGATCCGTTCGACCCGGTCGGGGAAGATCGCGCCCCAGTGCAGGGCCTGCTGGCCGCCCATCGACCAGCCGTAGGCCAGCGCGATCCGCTCGATCCCGAACACCTCCTCCAGCAGCCGTTTCTGGGCGTGCACGTTGTCCCAATGGGTGAAGTCCGGGAACCGGCCGTGGCCGAACGGCTCGGCCATGGTGCCTGGCGAGGTCGACAGCCCGTTGGTGAACATGTTCGGGATCACCACGAACCAGCGGCCGGGGTCGAGCACGCGGTCGGGCGCGATCAGCCACTCGGTGTCGGTGTGCTGGGCGCCGTAGGAGGTCGGGTACAGCACGACGTTGGACTTGTCGGGCGCCAGGGTGCCGTAGGTCCGGTAGACGATCCGGGCGTCCGGCACCGTCATCCCCTTCTGCAGCCGGAGGGCACCGAGCTCGAACACCTGGGCGTCAGCCATTCCCGCATCCTTTCGCGTTTCGCCATGCCGCTTTGCAGGGCTTACGGTAGGCCGCGCCCCGCACTCGCGCTAGCATCCGGCGAATGCGGGCATCCAGGAGAGGATTTCCATGCGCCAGAACAGCATTGCCGTCAGCCCGGTCGCCGGCGCCATCGGGGCCGAGATCGCCGGGGTCGACCTGGCGCAGGACCTGTCCGACGACACGGTCGGGGCGATCCGCCAGGCGCTGCTCGACCACCTGGTGATCTTCTTCCGCGACCAGGAATTCACGCCCGACCGGTTCCTGGCCTTCGCGACCCGGTTCGGCGAGCCGATGGTCTATCCGTTCGTGAAGGGGCTGGACACCCACCCGGAGATCACGCCGATCCTCAAGAAGGAGGAGGACCGCAGCAACTTCGGCGGACTCTGGCACTCCGACACGGTCTACCAGCAGACCCCGCCGATGGGCACGATCCTGTACGGCATCGAGATCCCCCCCTATGGCGGCGACACCGAGTTCGCCAACCAGTACCTGGCCTACGAGACCCTGTCGGCGCCGCTCCGGAACTTCCTCGACGGCCTGAGCGCCGTGCACATCTCCGGCAAGGGCGCGGTCCAGAAAACCCGCACCGACATGATGAAGCACTCCTCGGCCGGCCTGAAGGGCGACGAGCTGGTGTCGCGCCACCCGGTGGTTCGCACCCATCCGGAGACCGGCCGCAAGGCGCTGTACGTCAACGTCGCCCACACCACGCATTTCGAGGGCATGACCGAGGAGGAAAGCCAGCCGATCCTGGACTTCCTGTTCCGGCACCAGGTGAAGTCCGAGTTCACCTGCCGGTTCCGGTGGAAGAAGGGCTCGGTGGCGTTCTGGGACAACCGCTGCACCCAGCACAACCCGATCAACGACTATCACGGCTTCCGCCGGCTGATGCACCGCATTACGCTGGTCGGCGACACGCCGGTGTGAGGCTGGCGTATTCTCTCTCATGCCGTCATTCCGGGCCGATGCGCCGAAGGCGGAGCGGACCCGGGACCCACCAGCCGTGTCGGGCGCGCGCAGCCGCAGACCGCCGTCGCTCCGTGGGTCCCGGGTCGCCCCTGCTTGCGCACGGTCGCCCGGGATGACGATGGGGTGGGTGGTACCTGTCGCTGTTGAAGGAGGCTGTCATGCGCATCATCACCGTCGGAGCCGCCCAGCTCGGCCCGATCGCCAGGGACGAGAGCCGGGCCCGGGTGGTCGAGCGACTGATCGCGCTGCTGCGCCGGGCCAAGGACCGCGGCTGCGGCCTGGTGGTGTTCCCTGAGCTGGCGCTAACCACGTTCTTCCCGCGCTGGTACATTGAGGACGAGGCGGAGCTCGACCGCTGGTACGAGACCGAGATGCCGGGGCCGGAGACCGCCCCGCTGTTCGACGAGGCGAAGCGGCTGGGGATCGGCTTCAGCATCGGCTATGCCGAACTGCTGCGCGAGGACGGGGCCCGGCGGCGCTTCAACACCGCCATCCTGGTCGACCGGAGCGGCGCGATCGTCGCCAAGTACCGCAAGATCCACCTGCCGGGCCACGCCGAGCACGAACCCTGGCGGGCGTTCCAGCATCTGGAGAAGCGCTACTTCGAGCCCGGCGACCTGGGCTTCCGGGTGACCGAGGCGTTCGGCGGCCGCATCGGCATGTGCATCTGCAACGACCGGCGCTGGCCCGAGACCTACCGGGTCATGGGCCTGCAGGGCGTCGAGATGGTGCTGCTCGGCTACAACACCCCGATCCAGAACCCGCCGGCGCCCGAGCACGACGCGTTGTCCTGGCACCACAACACCCTGGTCATGCAGGCCGGCGCCTACCAGAACGGCACCTGGGTGGTCGGGGTCGCCAAGGGCGGGGTCGAGGAGGGCGTGCACCAGATGGGCGGCACCCAGATCATCGCGCCGTCCGGCGAGACCGTGGCGCTGGCGGTCACCGAGGGCGACGAGCTTATAACGGCGGACTGCGACCTGGACCTGTGCAATTCGTACAAGCAGACGGTGTTCGCCTTCCACAAGCACCGCCAGCCGCAGGCCTACGGCCTGATCACCGGGACCGCCGGTGTGGTGACTCCGGACGAGGCGGTGCGCATCGACCCGGCGCTGGGGAAGCCGGCGTAGCGGCGCCCGCCCGTCGGGCCGCTTGAAGCCTTGCACCGCCGGTCGAAGCGCATTAGGTTCCGCCGTCTGACGCACCCGTAGCTCAGCTGGATAGAGTGCTGCCCTCCGAAGGCAGAGGTCACAGGTTCGAATCCTGTCGGGTGCGCCATTTCCCTCCCTGCTACAGAATCCCCACCGAGAACACGCACGCGCCCAGGAAGAAGTGGAGCAGCGTCACGCCGGCGACGTTCTGGTGGCGAAGGTAGAACAGGCCGAAGACGATACAGCCCACAATGGTCACCACGACCGCCAGCAGCCCGAAGTGGATGTGGAACACCCCGAACACCGAGCTGGTGAGCAGCACGGTCTTCACGCCGCGCCGATCGTTCAGGAAGCGCTGGATCGACGACTGCATGAAGCCGCGGGCCACCACTTCCTGCAGGAAGGAATGCAGCAGGTAGCCCGGCACCGCGCTCCAGCCCGGCGCGAACCGGAGATCCGGCACCGAGTCCGACAGTTGCGATCCGATCACCGCGGCCGCGGTCAGCGCCATCACCGCCACCGAGGCCACGACCCCCTCGGTCACCGACTTCCGCAAGCCTTCGGTCGTCAGCCCGATCTGGCTGAGCGGGATCTTCATCATCCACACGATGACCAGGCACGGCACCAGCGCGACCAGCAGGTACTGCCAGGCGAACTGCTGAGTGTGGACGTCGACCTCCAGGATCTGGGTCGAGACCACGTTGTTCACGACCATGCCGATCGAGAACAGCATGATCGTGAACAGGAAGAACAGGCCGAACTGCTTCTGGGTCCGGACCAGCTCGAGCTGGTGCTGCAGGGTCGCGACGTGCAACTCGGTGCCGACCCGCAGGCGTTGCACCACGGTGATGCCGACACTGGCCCGTAGGTTGTCGTAGAAATGGTCGCCGCCTTCGAGCTCGAGCAGGTCGAAGGGGTGAATGCGCTGCAGGGTGCAGTCGGTCTCGGCGCGGGCGTTCAGCTGCCGGGCGCCGCCGTCCAGGAACGACATCTCGCCGACGATGTCGCCCGGGCCGAGATTCAGCACCGGCCATTCGGCGTCGTCCTCGCCGCCGGCCCGGTAGCTGACCACCCTGCCGGACTCGATGATGTACAGCTCGTTGGTCTGTTCGTCCTCGGCGAACAGGATCGTCCCGGCATCGACGGTGAGGCGCTCGCCGACGCTCTCCATGGCGGCCCGGGTGTCCGGCGCCAGCATCTTCAGCGAACTCGCGGTGACCGGCCGCGGCGATGCGGCGGCGGTCGAGGGCGCAGGCGGGGCGGATTCGGGTGAGGCGGACTCGGGCGGGGCGGATTCGGGCGGGGCGTCGTTGGTCATCTCACCATGGTCCGTAGGCGCGGGCATGCGGTCGATACCGGCCGCCGGACCAGGGTGGGAGATGCGGGACGCACTGTGAAGCCCGAAAGTCTCAGGGCGACGGAGTCACCGGACCGGCGCCGCTCCGGATCGCGAGCGCGTCGCCGGCATCGTCCGGGATCGGTGCCGGCTGGTTGGAATCGATTGCCTCCCACTCGGCCAGCCGCGCTTCGATGAAGTTCATGACCTCGCGGTGGGCGGTCGCGCCGTCGGCGGCAGTAGCGATCGCTTCGCCGAACGCGAAGCGCGCCGGTCGTTCCGGCACGATCCAGCCGATATCCTTGATCAGCCGCCCGGGCATCCAGGTCGCGGTGTCGAGGGCGATCGGGACCATCGGCACACCGGCCGCGCGGGCCAGGCGCATACCGATGCTGTTGAAGGACTTCCGGCTGAAGGTCGCGGTCCGGTGGGCCTGCGGGAACACGATCACCGACATGCCGCGCCGTAGCCGCTCGGTCCCCGCTTCGATGACCCGCCGCAGGTCGGTGCGCGGGTCGGCGCGGTCGACGGTGATCGGGTCGAAGCCGCGCAGGACCGGCCCGAGGATCGGGTATCTGAGCAGGCTCGACTTGACCACGAAGGTGCAGGGCGCCGCGCGCTCCAGGATCGAGGGCAGGATCTGGGTTTCGAGCGCGCTCATGTGATTGGCGACGAAGACATACGGGCCGCCCTGCCAGTCGACTCGGTCCAGCCCGGAGATCTCGAAACGGACGCCAACGGATTCGAGCGACCGCCGCAGTGCATGGCTGCCCTTCACCAGGTCCGCGTTGTCGAGGCGACCACAGGCGGCCTTGAAGGCGGCCCGGCTCATATGGCCGACCGCCTGCACATAGAACGCGACCGAGGGCAGAACAACTCGGGACATATCGACTTCTTCTCCCAGGGGGGCGGACGTGTTCCGTGAAACCGGGAGATCGCGGGGCCGGACGACCTTGCCGTCCGACACGCACGACGCTCCTGGCGCCGGCGTGATCCACTTGCCGTTCAGGCGATCCAGATCGGCATTGTAGCGCGTAGACCGCCCGGGTGCCTATGACCCAAGTGACGATTTGCGGCTGTGCGCCGGCGGCGCGGGTACGATCGGGGGGATCGGCGTCGGTTCGGTCATGATCTCCGGGCATGCGGTTCGACGAAGGCGACACCCGGCGAGGCAGGCGGGTCGACCGCGGCGCCGTGCCGGAGCGTCGCCGGTTCCAGCACGAAGATGATCTGCTTCACCCGGTCCCACATGCTGTAGTGGAACCGCTCGACCCGGGTCACGCGGACCCCGGCGTTCTCGAAGAGGTCCCGCCACCCCTCGATCTTCAGAAAGTTGTATGGCAGCGCGATGCCATAGGGGCGATTGCCCAGATAGTCGGCAATGCACAGCAGCACGTGGTCCCACCGCGTGACCCAGTAGTGATCCTTGATGACAATCCGGTGCCTCGCGACCCGCAGCGCTTCCTGCAGGACTCTCTCCGGCTGGCGGTCGTGGTGCAACACGTCGACCAGGGTGACGGCGTCGAAGGCGTTGTCGGCAAACGGCAGTTGGACCCCGTCGTAGCGCAGGACCGGAATGCCTGGATCCGGCTGGAGCTTGACGTCCACACCGGTGATGGACAGTGCCGGATTGATCTGCATGAGGAGTCGCGCCAGCTGGCCACTGCCGGAGCCGACGTCGAGCACGTCGTCGATGTCGGTCAGATGACGCGCCAAGCGTGGCGGAAGGTGCCGCATCCTGGATTGCGACGACACCCAGCGGTCCCAACCCGCAAGCAGCAAGGACACCATCGGCTGACCGACTCGTCGGGCGCGGGCAATCACCGTATTCATGCGCGAGCGTGTATCGTGGATCCGCATGCATTTCCACATCGGGCCCTGCCGGGAAATCGCCGGGTGAAGGACCGCCATCGCAGAGGATCATTTGCGACCCTTCGTGCTGCGGTCGCCGTCGTCTTCCCAGGTCGTCGCGACTGGTTCTATTGGTCAGCATGATGGTTGCCGGCCGGATACTGGCAAAAGCGACATCCCTCGGGCTGCAATGCATTCCTATACTTCGTTGACAGAGCCGTCGCCGATCGGTGTTTTTTAGGAAGGCCGGTTTGTCGGTGGATGTCGGGCGAACAGGCCCGGGCTCGCCAGGGGATAGCGAGTCGAAGAACAGACTTGGACTCTTTGCGGGGGCGGGAATGAAAGTTGCGGCCAGGAATGCGATCGACGCCATGCGGCGGGTGGACCCCGAGGCAAGCTTCCTGGTGCGGTTCTGGGACGGTGACGAGATCGTCGTCGGCGACGGGGCGCCGCAGTTCACGTTGTGGATGAAGACCCGCGAGGCGTTGCAGAGGACCTTCGGCGACGGCTTCCTCGGCTTCGGCGAGTGCTACATGGCCGGCGACATCGAAATCGAGGGTGACGCCCAACTGCTGTTCAAGCTCGGCCACCAGATGGGTTTCGGCGATATTTCGCTGTCGCTGAAGGAAAAGCTCCGGTTCGCCGCGGCGGTTCTGCTCAATCGGAACACGCGGCGGTATGCGCCGAAGAACGTCACCTTTCACTACAACCTGGGAAACGACTTCTTCGAACTGTTCCTCGATCCGACGATGACCTACACGTGCGCGTATTTCCGGACTCCGGACGACACGCTGGAGCAGGCCCAGCGCAACAAGTACGAGCACGTCTGCCGCAAGCTGGTGCTGCGCGAGGGTGACCACCTGGCCGATCTCGGCTGCGGTTGGGGCGGCATGCTGATCTATGCCGCACAGAACTACGGGATCACCGGCGTCGGGGTGACGCTGTCGCAGCCACAGGTCGAGTACGCCAACCGCCGGATCGCCGAACTCGGCCTGCAGGATCGAATCGAGGTCCGCCTGAGCGACTATCGCGACCTGGACGGCAGCTTCGACAAGGTGGCCTCGATCGGCATGCTCGAGCATGTCGGCAAGGGCTTCATCGGAACCTGCGTCCAGAAGATCCACGATCTGCTGAAGCCGGGTGGGGTCGCGCTGCTGCATGCGATCAGCAACGACACGCCGTTCCCCGATGATCCCTGGACGATGAAGTACCTGTTTCCCGGCACCCACGTGCCGGTCCTCTCGCACATGATCGAGGAGATCAGCACGCGCCAGCTCAGCGTCCTGGACGTCGAGAACCTGCGTCAGCACTACGGCCGCACGATCGATTTCTGGGCCGAGTCCTACGAGCGCAACTACGACAAGGTGCGGGACAAGTTCGGTGACAGCTTCGCGCGCTGCTATCGGCTGTACTGGATCGTGACGTCGACCTCGTTCAAATACGGCGGGAATCGGCTCTTCCAGATCGTTTTCTCCAGGGGTCTGAACAACGACCTGCCATGGACCCGTGCGCACATCTACCGGTGACGGGCGACCTGGACGTGAGTTCGACGGACGCAGCCGCGCCGACCGGTCAGTCCCATGTCGTGGTGGTCTATACCGACGCCGGCGGCGGCCACCGGGCCACCGCCGAGGCGCTGCGTGACATTCTCACCGCGGTCGGCGGCTATCGCATAACCCTGGTCAACGCATACCAGGAGGTGCTGCCGGATCTCGACCTGTTCGCGCGCTACACCTCGCGCGACGTCGAGGAGACCTATAACGAGCTGATCCTGCGCCGGGGCCGGACCGGGCTGTTCTGCCTCGGCTTCTACGTTTGCGCCGTGCTGAACGTGCTGCTGCTCGGCAAGTCGGGCCGGCGGGCGTTCGCCGCGCTGTGGGAGCGCACGCGCCCCGACCTGGTGGTCTCGGTCCTGCCGGTGATCAACCAGCTGATGCTCGACAGCCTCGCCGCATACCGGGATGGCCGGGTGCCGTTCGCCGTCCTGATGACCGATTGGGCGGAGATGAACCGCCATGTCTGGTTCCCCAAGGGCGACCGCTACTTCGCGATCAGCGGCACCGACGACTGCCATCGCCAGCTGGTGCGGTACCGGCATCCCGACGACCGGCTGTTCGCCCTGACCGGGCTGCTGACCCGGCCGGTGTTCCTGGAGCCGAGGCCGGCGGACGTTGCGGCGGCCCGCCGCGACCTCGGCCTCGATCCCGAACGGCCGGTGGTGTGCATGCTGTACGGCGGTTACGGCAGCTGGCGCATGCTGGAGATGGCAGAGGCGCTGCGGGACGATCCGCCCGGTGCCCAGGTGGTGTTTCTGTGTGGGCGCAATGAGACGTTGGCGGATGCGGTGGCTGCTGCCGGGCTGCCGTTCCCGGCCGTGGTGAAAGGCTTCACGCGCGAGGTGCACCGCTATATGGCGGTGTCCGACGTGTTCGTCGGCAAGACCGGCCCGCTGTCGATCAGCGAGGCGCTGGCGTTCGGGCTGCCGCTGCTCATCGATCGCGGCAATGTGCTGCCCCAGGAGCACGCCGTGCTGAAGTGGATCGCGCGCAGCGGGGCGGGCGAGGTGTTCTCGACGCCGAAGCAGTTCGCGCGGGCCCTGCGCGCGCTGCTGGCGCGAGGCCCTTCGGCGCGCAAATCCGGCGCGGAGGCTCCGCGGGGCAACCAGGCTGCCCGCCAGATACCCGAGATCATCACCAGGATCCTCGGGCAGGGTACCGGGCCCGGCTAACCGCCGACGTCCGCAGTTCGCGCATGCTCCGGGACACCGCGGAAGATGTCGCGGATTGTGACCACGCTGCGGCGGTACACCGGATCGGTGGCCTTCAGCTCCGCATGCAGGGCCGGCAGGTTGTGATACGGCACGCCCGGAAACATGTGATGGGCGGTGTGGTATTTCAGGGCCAGCGGCTGCAGCAGTTCGGCGAATGGTGATTCCACGGTGAAGCTGTCGGCCACCTGATCGCGCTTGTGCGATGTCTCCAGCCGGCTCTCCATCCGGTGCTCCAGCGGGATGCGCCAGGTGACCAGGTACCAGGCCGCAACCTGGATGGCATACATCAGGGGCAGGGTCGCGGGCAGCATGAGAGCGTACAGAGTCCAGAACGCGAGGTAATAGCGGCTCAGGAGCATGACCTCTCGCTTGTGTCTGGCCGGCAGCACGCTCCCGGTCGGCATGCCCCGGCGCAGCAGAAAGGTCTCGACGGCCTCCTCGGCGGCAATCCCACCGATGGCGGCCGTCACGGTGATGGCGGAGGCGAAGATCGGCATGATCGGCGGGATGAAGACGAACACGAAGACCGACAGCTTCCGGTCACCCCGCAGCAGGAGGTACTGGGGGTCCTCCTTCGTCCGGAACTTGCCGGTCGAGTGATGGATCATGTGGGGCCGCACGAACCGGGCAGACGGTACCAGGATGAGGGCACCGACGGTCAGGTTCCAGAACCGGTTGAAGGCTCGCAGGCGCCGGTTCCCGGTGCGGTGTGCGACCTCATGGCCGAAGATTCCGGCCCGATGGATCGAGATCGTCGCGATGGCGAAGGCCACGACGAACGGCCATCCGCTTGCGTTCGCGCACCAGGCGAAGGCGGCGGCAAATGCCGCCATCGGCATCAGCAGGTCCCGGAAGTAGACCGCCGGCTTCACTTCGAAATGGGCCGTGTCGATCATCGCGACGTCTCGTCAGCTGCGCGGGTATCCGGTTCGGTGATCGGGGTCGGCAAGCGGCCTTGCTTCGGTCCGGAGGCCTTGACCGGAAGCGGTTCCGCGCGCCGGGTCGGATGAGACCTGCGATCCGGCCCGTGAGTATAGTACCCGACCGGCCCGGCGGGACTGTCGTTTTCGGCAGGTCGCGGGGATCCGCCGGAAGCGGTAGTCCGTTGCGGAAGAGGTGTTGATGATCCTGGTGCCGGCCGGGCTACTGTGGGGCCATGACGCCGCGGTGATGACCAACTGCGCTTGCTTCGTCCGCAGGCAGGGTGGGGCGGCCGCGCGCCGGGGTCGTGCCGATATCGCCGGCAGCGGCCGGCATCACCGCAGGCCACCCGATCCGGCAGTGCCAGGTGACAGGAGGCCCGGCGACGGACACCGAGGTTGCGCGCCGCGTGAACCCGCCGGTCGACGTCCCGGCCGCCGGTGGTTCGAACTGACCGGCGCTCAGGCGCGGCGGCGGATGCCGGCGATCGGGCCCTGCATCCAGGCCTCGGCGGTCGCGACGATATCGGCGACCGAGGTGACTTTCGGACGCCATCCAAGAACAGCCCCGGCCCTGCCGGAATCGGCGACCAAGACCGGCGGATCGCCGGGGCGGCGCGGCCGGAGGCGGTATGGCACCCGCCGTCCGGTGACGCGCTCTACGGCTTCGATCAGTTCCAGGACCGAGGTGCCGGTGCCGTTGCCAAGGTTGACGGCCGTGCTCCTGCCGCCGCCCAGCAGGTAGTCGAGGCCGCTGACATGCGCGTCGGCGAGATCGCCGACATGGACGTAGTCGCGGATCGCGCTGCCGTCCGGTGTCGGGTAGTCGGTGCCATAGATGTCGAACTGCGGAAGCCGGCCCGCGGCCGCCATCAGCATCCGGGGAATGGCATGGGTCTCCGGATCGTGCATCTCGCCGGTCTCGCCGTCCGGGTCGGCGCCGCTCGCGTTGAAATAGCGCAGTCCGATCGACCGGATGCCGTGGGCGCGGTCGAAGTCGGCCAGGACGCGCTCGGCCATCAGCTTGCTGGCGCCGTATGGATTGATCGGGGCCTGCGGATGGTCCTCGGGGATCGGCACCGTTTTCGGGCAGCCGTAGACCGCGCAACTGCTCGAGAACACCAGGACGCCGACGCCGTGACGGCGCATCGCCTCGACCAGGCTCACGGTGCCGGCGACGTTGTTGCGGTAGTAGAGATCTGGGTTCTCGACCGACTCTCCGACGCTGGCGACCGCGGCGAAATGCATGACGGCGTCGGGCCGATACTGCCGGAAGACTGCGTCCAGCCGTTCTTCGTCGGCGATGTCGCCGATCTCCAGCGGGCCCCATCGGACCAGCGCGCGATGACCCTGCGACAGGTTGTCGAACACCACCGGCTCGTGCCCGGCAACGGCGAGCGCCTTGCATGCGTGTGAGCCGACATAGCCGGCTCCGCCGGGAACGAGGATGCGTGCCATCGACCGAGATTGCATGACTTGTCCCGCTGCAGCCACCGGCATTTCCGACAGCAGGCCCCGGGTGCGATCCGGCAATCGTCGACCCCGCCGGCCGTCGGGGCGGCCGACTTCACATTGGCGTTACCCGGCGTCCCGCGAGGCGCGATCACGCGACGATGACGGCGTGAAATCAGCAGGTTCGCGCGAAGCAAGATAAACAATGGAGAATACATAACCATGCCGATTCACATTGACGAGTCGTCATATGACTTGGCTACCGTACCAGATGGCCGGAAGACATCGGCCCGGCGCCGGTCCGTGCGGGTGCCGCACCCGTCGCGGTGAGTTCTCCCGCCCGCGCCCCCGGCGCACGAAAACCGGGAGGAACGCGAACATGGTCAAGCTGACGATCAACGGCGTCGCTCACGATTACGACGGCGATCCGGATACCCCGCTGCTGTGGTTCGTCCGCGACGAACTGGGGCTGAACGGCACCAAATACGGCTGCGGCGCCGGGCTGTGCGGTGCCTGCACGGTGCACATCGACGGTGTCGCCGTGCGCGGCTGCCTCACCGCGGTCTCCGAGGCCGCCGGCAAATCCGTCACCACGATCGAGGGTCTGTCGCCCGACGGCAACCACCGGGTCCAGGTCGCGTGGCGCGAGCTGAACGTGCCGCAATGCGGGTTCTGCCAGTCCGGGCAGATCATGCAGGCGGCGTCGCTGCTGACCGAGAACCCCAGTCCGACCGACCGGCAGATCCTGGACGGCATGCAGGGCAACATCTGCCGCTGCGGCTGCTACCAGCGGATTGTGTCGGCCGTCCGCCACGCCGCGACGGGAGCGTGAGCCATGCTGCACTTCATCGAGAAGACCCTGTCGCCGCGCCCGCTGCCCTCGGCCAAGGCCCTGCGCGCCGGGACCACGGTGATCGAGAATGTCAGCCGCCGCGGCTTCCTGGCCGGCGCCGCCGGCTTCGCCGTCGCCCTGCAGGTGTTTCCGGCCCGCGCCTATGTGTCCTACGACCACGGCGGCCTGACCATGCCGCACGGCGTGATCACCGACCCGCATGTCTTCGTGGCCATTTCGCCTGACGGCACCGTGACCATCGTCGCCCACCGCTCCGAGATGGGGACCGGATCGCGCACCAGCATCCCGATGGTGGTCGCCGACGAGATGGAGGCCGACTGGGACCGCGTGAAGATCGTCCAGGCGGTCGGCGACGAGCCGAAATACGGCAACCAGGACACCGACGGCTCGCGCAGCCTGCGCCACCACATCCAGCCGGCCCGCGACATCGGTGCCGCGGTCAGGAAGATGCTGGAGCAGGCGGCCGCGAAGAAGTGGAACGCCAGCCCCGACGATGTCGAGGCGATCGGCCATCAGGTCGTGCACAAGTCGCTCGGCCTGCGGGTCGGATACGGCGAACTCGCGGAGGCCGCGATGGCGCTGCCGACGCCGGCCCGCGAGACCCTGAAATACAAGGACGAGAAGGCGTTCCGCTACATCGGCAAGGGCGCGGTGCAGATCGTCGACCTGCACGACATCACCACCGGCAAGGCGGTCTACGGCGCCGACGTGACGCTGCCCGGCATGCTGTTCGCGGTCATCGCCCGGCCGCCGGTGGTCGGCGGCGCCGTGAAGACCGTGGATGCCGAAGCCACCCTCAAGGTGCCGGGGGTTGTCCGGGTCGAGCAGGTGCCGGGTGCGCCGATGGGCTCGAAGTTCAAGCCGCTCGGCGGGGTCGCGGTGGTGGCCCGCAACACCTGGGCGGCGCTCAAGGGCCGCGACGCCCTGAAGATCGCCTGGGACAACGGCCCGAACGCCGGCTTCGACACCCCGGCCTACGAGAAGGCGCTCAGGGCGTCGGCCGGGGCGCCGGGCACGCCGGTCCGCGACCAGGGCGACGCCGAGAAGGCGCTGGCGGGGGCCGCCAGGGTGTTCACCCGCGAGTACTACCAGATGCACATGGCGCATGCGCCGATGGAGCCGCCGGCGGCGGTCGCCACCGTCGCGGACGGCAAATGCGAGGTCTGGGGGCCGCTGCAGAGCCCGTACGGCGCCCGGGTCGACATCGCCGACTTCCTCGGCATGAAGGAGGCGGACGTCACCGTCCACGTGACCCTGCTGGGCGGCGGCTTCGGCCGGAAGTCGAAATGCGACTTCGCGATCGAGGCGGCCTGGCTGTCGAAGACCGTCGGGGCGCCGGTGCGGGTGCAGTGGACCCGCGAGGACGACATCCGGCACAGCTTCTACCACACCACCAGCGTCGAGCGGATCGACGTCGGCCTCGACAAGGACAACCGGCCGGTGGCGTGGCGGCATCGAAGCGCGGCGCCGTCCTTCCTGTCGACCTTCGCGCCCGACGAGGGCGTGCAGCATCCGATCGAAATCGGCATGGGGCTGGAGGACATGCCCTACGAGATCCCGAACGTCCGGGCCGAGCAGTGCAAGGCCATGGCCCATACCCGGGTCGGCTGGTTCCGGTCGGTCTCCAACATCCCGCGCGCCTTCGCGGTGCAGTCGATCACGGCCGAGCTGGCCGACGAGCTGGGCCGCGACCAGAAGGACTTCCTGCTGGAGATGATCGGCAGCCCGCGCGAGCTCGACTGGCAGGCGATGGGCCTCGGCCAGGCGATGTGGAACAACGGCGAGCCGGCGGCGGAATTCCCGTTCGACACCGGCCGGCTGCGCGGCGTCGTCGAGCTGGCGGCCGCCAAGGCCGGCTGGGGCCGGTCGCTACCCAAGGGCGAGGGGATGGGCATCGCCGTGCACCGCAGCTTCGTGTCCTACATCGCCACGGTGGTGCGGGCGAAGCTGGACCCGGACGGCACGGTCCGGGTGCCGGAGGCGCATGTCGCGATCGACTGCGGCTTCGTCGCCAATCCCGAGCGGGTGCGCTCGCAGATGCAGGGTGCCTGCGTGTTCGCCATGACGGCGGCGATGCACGGCGGCGTCAGCTTCGAGAAGGGCGCGGTCGTGGAGAGCAACTTCCACGACTACCGGATGGTGCGGGCCGACAACTTCCCGGAGGTGGTGCACACCCACATCGTGCCGCACCCGTTCGCGGTGCACGCGACCGGGGTCGGCGAGCCGGCGGTGCCGCCGTTCCTGCCGGCCCTGACCAACGCTATCGCCAACGCCGGCGGCAAGCGCATCCGCGACCTGCCGATCGGCGACCAGACGAAGGCGTAGCGGGCGTCCGAGTGGCGGGTGGGTTCCGGAGCCGGGCGCTCCCGCGCCCCCTCCGGAATGACGGGAATTAGGGGGCTGATGGGCGGCGAACGCCCAATATCACTATCACTCTCGTCATCCCGGAGAGTCCGCGCCAGCGGGCGGCTCCGGGATCCCGGGTGCGACGGCTGTCATTGCCCTGACAGGCAGCGCTACTCTGCCTACAGGTCGACCCGCTCCTCGGCGACCGCCCTGCGCTCGGCCTTGTTGAAGCGGTCGTCGTAGATCGGCCGCTCGCCGGTGGTCGGGCCGGGATACTGCACGATCAGGATCTCGCCGCCGGTGTCGGTCCTGAACTCACCCTCGAAATGCGGGTCCGGGTGGAACAGCATGCTGCCGGGCGTGATCGTCCGGCCGTCGATGACGAACTCGCCCTTCAGCACGTACCAGACCTGGGCGAAGCCGTGATAGTGCTCGGGATGGTACGCGCCCGGCTCAAGCCGCAGGATGCCGGCGTTCGGCTCGGTCGGCCGCTCCGGGCGCGGGTGGAACAGCATCTTGCCGGTCTCGCCGGGCCAGCGGATGGTCTCCCACTCCATGTCGTCCATGTGCCGGACCTCGTAGGGCAGGTGGTCCCTGCGCGAGGCCTCGCGGGCCGTCCTCATCTGCTCGGTCATCGGGTTTCCTCCTCGTTGTCATGCGCGCCGCCTGCCGCGGGCAGCTGCCACCATTCGACCGGGGCCGGGGCCTCGGCCGCGCTCGATACCGTCATCAGCACATGCGCCTCGCCGTCGCCGGCGTTCTCGGCGCGGTGCGGCAGGGCCGAATCGATCAGGATGCCGTCGCCGGCGCCGAGCCGGTGCCGGCGGTCGCCGACATGGAACAGCACCTCGCCGCTCAGCACGAAGCAGTGCTCCTGCCCGGGATGCGACACCATGGTCGGCATGGCCTCCCGGCGCGGGAACACCAGGTGGAAGACCTCGAGCCGGTCGAGCGGGGCGCCGCCGGCGAGGTGCCGCCAGCGGTAGCCGGCGCTGGTCACCTCCTGGGGCGCGTCGCCGCCGCGATGCACGGCGATTTCGGTCCTGGCCGGGGCCGCCGGGTCGGCGAACAGCTCGTGCAGGCCGAGGCTGAGCACGTCGGCGAGGCGGATCAGGTTGGCGATCGAGGCCGAGGCGTGGCCGCGCTCCAGCCGCGACAGGAAGCCCTCGGACAGCTCGCTGCGGCCGGCAAGGTCGGCGAGGGTCAGCCCGGCGGCCGACCGCGCGGTGCGCAGTCGGCGGCCGATCTCGCGGGTGATTCCGTCGATGCGGTCAGGAGCAGCCATGACCGCAGGCTGGCGTAGATTTGCGTATTGAGCAATATAAATTGCACTATATGCAATGTTTCGTCACGGCGTGGGTTCCGGCTCCGTTCCGCCTCCGGCGGCCCGGTCCGGAATGACGGCGGGGAAGGGGTGGCGGGCCGATCTTCCCCCGCCGTCATTCCGGACGGCCGCGCCGCCCTCGGCGCGGTCGAGCCGGAACCCACCCGCCGCCGGCCGGCCCTCAGAACCGCGCCGACACCGACAGCTTGCCGGTCAGCGGGTCGCCCTGGGTCAGGTAGCCGCCGCTGGCCGAGGCCCAGTAGCTCTCGTCGGTGACGTTCTCGACGAAGGCGTTGAAGGTCACCGGGGTGCCGTACATCTCGGTCACGTAGCGGGCGCCGATGTCGAGCCGGGTCCAGGAATCGACCTCCTGGGTGTTGGCGGCGTCCAGGAACTGCGGGCCGGTGTGCAGCACCCGGCCGGACAGGGTGACCCCCGCCAGGTAGGGCAGGTCCCACTCGGCGCCCAGGTTGACCTGGTAGTCGGACACGCCGGGCGCGTTGTTGCCGTCGTTCGTGCCGCCTGCGGTCTCGGTCAGCTCGGCGTTCAGCAGGGTGACGCCGCCCAGCAGCCGCACACCCGGATGCGGCTCGCCGAACAGGGTGACCTCGAGGCCTCGGTTGCGCTGCTCGCCGTCGACCCCGAACACCAGGGTGTCCGGGTCGGTGGTGCCGGACGGCTGGGTGGTCTGGAACAGCGCGACGCCGGCGCCGAATCGGCCGAAGTCGGCCTTGGCCCCGACCTCGTACTGCTTGGACCGGTAGGGCGGGAAGATCTCGCCGGAATTGACGGCGGTCGCCGGCGCCTCCGGCCCCTGGGCCAAGCCCTCGATGCGGTTGGCGTACAGCGACACCTGGTCGGTCACCTTGACCACCGCCCCGACCACCGGGGTGACCGCCGACTCGTCGTAGGACGAGGTCTCGGCCCCGCTGCTGCGGTCGAAGCCCTTGATCGTCAGCTGCTGGGCGCGCAGACCGGCGGTGACCCGCAGCCGGTCGTCGAACAGTTCCACGGTGTCGGACGCGAACACGCTGGTCAGCTCGGTGCGGCTGACCAGCGGCAGGTTGTCGAAGTCGCCGCCGGCGAACAGGGTGGCCGGGCGGTCGACGTCGGGGGTGTCGTAGATGTTGGTGGCCGAGCTCGAGCCGAACTCGTAGGCGTTGCGGTTCTCCTGGGTCAGGCCGGAGACGCCGACGTTCAGGCTGTGCCCGACCGGCCCGGTCGCGAACTCGGTGCGCAGGCCGGCCTGGCCGCTGAGGTTCAGGTCCTCGCGCGGCACCGTCAGTCGACTGACGGTGGCGGCGCCGGTCGACGCATCAGTCACGGTCGGCGAGGCGTAGTCGCCGTCCTCGCGCATGAAGCGGGCGCCGAACTGGGCGTAGGCCATTACGCTGTCGGTGACGTCGAACTCGCCGCGGACCTGGCCGAAGCTGTCCTTCAGCTCCGAATACGACCAGGCGGTCGCGTAGTTGTGGGTCGAGTCCGGCGCCTCCGGGACCTCGATGCCGCCGCCCAGGAACACCACCGGCCGGCCCTGGTCGATGCGCAGCCGCTGGTGGCCGGCGTCGAGGGTGACCCGGGCCCGCTCGCCCCGGTAGTCGAGGGCGACCGCGCCGATCAGGGTCTGGCGCTCTTCGTCCTCGATCGCGGTCTCGCCGTCGCGCGCCACCGCGTTGACCCGCACGCCGTAGGCGTTGTCCGGGCCGAACCGGCGGCCGCTGTCGAGATGCATCCCGAACTGGCTGTTCATGGCGTAGCTGCCGGTGATCCGGGTCAGCGGCTCGTCGCCGGCGCGCTTCGGCACCAGGTTCACGCTGCCGCCGATGCCGGTGCCGGCCGGCGCGACGCCGTTCAGGAAGGCATTGGCGCCCTTCAGCACCTCGACGCGCTCGTAGAGTTCCAGCCCGACGATCTGCCGCGGCGCGTTGCCGTACAGCCCGTCGATCGCGATGTCCTCGCCGTACAGCGGGAAGCCGCGGATCACGAACTGCTCCGAGAAGTTGCCGTAGCCGTAGCCGCTGCGCACCGACGGGTCGTTGGCCAGGACGTCGGCGATGGTGTCGGCCTGCTGGTTGCGGATCGTCTCCTCGGTGTAGCCGGTGACGCTGAACGGCACGTCCATGATGTCCTGGTTGCCGAGCACGCCGACCCGGCCGCCGCGCGACACCTGGCCGCCGGCATAGGCCGGCGGCAGCGGGTCGCCGGGGCCGGCGGTGCTGGATTCCACGCTGATCGGCTCCAGCTTCAGGGTATCGCCCGTAGCCTGCGGGTCCTGGGCGCCGGCCGGGATCGCGCCGAGGGCCGACAGGGCGACGGACGCCAGCAGGGTGGCCGTCGGCAGCCGGCGGCTGCCGGACGGGCGCGCGTGGAACTTGGACATGCGGAACTACTCCGGGACACGCGCCGCCCCCCTGGCGGCGTCACCGGAGCGCTTTATCGCAAATGCAACTGACTCGCAATATCGAAACATCGACCCGCTTCCGAATGCCGCCGTCATCCGAGACGGTCGCCCGAAGCGGTCGGCCGAACCGTCAGACGGGATCCTTCCGTGTGCCGCGGGCACCCGGATCGCGGATCGGCACCGCCCGGGCGCCGACATCGGCCGCCCACCGGCCGGCAAAGGAGCGCTCGCGGTCGTCCTCGTCCTGCTGGACGCGCAGGAAGGCCATCCATTGCGAGGCCATCCTGAGCGAGCCGTCGATCGGGTAGAGCGCGATCAGGATGCGCGAGACCGGCCCGCCCTGGCGCAGCGGCAGCACCAGCCGGTCGTAGCCCAGGCTCTTGCCGAGCAGCTGGAACTCGCGCCGGTACATCAGGGGCCGGATCTCGGTCACGGCGCGGGCGAAGCAGCCGCGGATCTCCTCGAACACGTCGCGGCGATAGACCCGCTCCAGCTGCATGTAGGTCGGGTCGCGCCCCAGCAGCCGGACCAGCGCCGAGCCGACGACCAGGTAGCGGGGATGGGCGAGGTCCTCGACGTCGACCAGGGCGAGGTGCGGGAACATCGGCTCGAACCGCTCGATGTCGATCGCGGCGGCCTCGGGAACGTCCAGGCCTTCGCCGCGGGTGACGTCGAGCCAGTGCTCGGCGAGCGACCGCAGCTTGCCGTTCGGCATGCCGTCGAGCGACATGTACTCGGCCGTCCAGGACCAGACCGCCACGTCAGCCGGCCCCGGTGCCGCCGGTGAGCTGCCGTTTCAGGACCGCGATCACGTCGTCGAGCTGGCCGTCGTCGCCGCTGGTGCGCTTCACCAGCAACGCGCCCTGCAGGGCGCTGAACACCAGCCGTGCGACGCGCGGCGCCTCGTCGGCCAGCACGAACTCGCCCCGCCGCCGTCCGCGCTCGAGGATGTCCGCCAGCCAGGCCTGGTGCTCGGCGAAGAAGCGCGCCACCCGGTCGCGCATCGCCGCGGGCAGGGCCGGCATCTCGCCGGCCAGGGCGCCGCACAGGCAGACCCTGTCCGGGGTCCCGGCGAACTGGAGATACGGCTCGAGATAGCGGTCCAGCATCGTCATCGCCGGCTGCCCGGTGTCGGCCGCGATGGCCGTGAGCGCCGCGCCGAACCGGTCGGCGTAGCGCTCGACCACCGCCAACCCGAGATCGGCCTTGGACGGGAAGTGATAGTGGATGCTGGCCTTGCGGATGCCGATTGGCTCGGCGATGTACTGGTAGCTGAACGCGTTGTAGCCGCGCGTCTGGATCAGGCTCTCGGCGATGTCGAGGATGTCCTCGGCGGTCCTGGACCGGCCGTGCGCGGCCTTCTCGATGTCGGCGGGCGTGGTGATGGCGCGGATCCCCGTTGCGCGGTCTGGTCCGACGTTTCAATTACCCCGTCGGGCCGGGTGGGATCAATTCCCGGCCCGACGGGGCGGGCGTGCCCGCTCAGAATTTCTCGGTGCTCGGGCGCAGGTCGAGCTCCTGGGTCCAGGCCGAGGGATGCTGCCGCACCAGGCCGAGGCAGGCGGTGGCGACTGCCCCGGGATCCATGCGACCGCCGTCGCCGGGGCCGAAGCGCGCCGCGGTCTGCGGCTCGTCGATCAGGCCGTCCAGCACCAGATGGGCGACGTGGATGCCGGCCGGACCGTACTCGCGGGCCAGCGACTGGGCCAACCCGCGGAGCGCGAACTTGGTCGAGGCGAAGGCCGCGAACCGGGCCCCGGCGCGGACGCTCGCCGTCGCCCCGGCCAGGACGATCGTTCCGTGGCCGCGCGCCAGCATCGCCGGCAGCACCGCCCGGGCGACGTGCACGGCGCCGAGCAGCCCGGTCCGCCACACCGCCTCGAACTCGGCCGGCGCGGTATCGGCGAACGGCTTGACGACGAGCCGGTGCGCGGTGTGCACCACGACCTCGATGCGCGCCGCCAGCGGGGCGACGGCAGCGGCCACCTCTGCCTCGACACCCAGGTCGGCGGTCAGTGGCCGATAGCTGCCGCCGGCGGCCCGCACCTGGGCCTCGATCGTCGCCGCGCTCCGGCCGGATCGGGACAGGCCGGCGACGTCGTACCCGGCCCCGGCGAAGGTGGTGGCCAGGCTGGCCCCGAGACCCTCGCCGATGCCGGCGATCAGCGTGACCGGGCGGTCGGTCATCGCCGCCGCCTCACAGCCAGCCGAGGATGCTGGCGATGACGACGATCTGGGCGCCCCAGCCGGCGGCGAAGGCCAGGGTGCGGGCGACCGGCACCCCGGCGGTGTAGACGGCGAAATGCGCCAGCCGGGCGAAGAAGTAGACCGCGGCGGCGGCCTGGGTGGCCGGGGTGGAGATGCCGAGCGCGTGCGCCGTCAGCACCGCCGGCACGAAGATCGCCAGGTTCTCGACGGCGTTGGCGTGGGCGCGGGCGGCGCGCTGCGCCCAGGGCGACTGCGGCGTGCCGCTGTCCGGGACGCCGGCCGATAGCGTCGCCGGGATCCCCCGGACCGCCATGCGGTCGAGGATGTAGGGCACCCAGAACAGCGCGGTCATCAGGACGGTGAGGGTCATCCAGTGCAGTTCGGTGGTCATGTCGGTCATCCCCTGGTCGGGACCGCCCAGATGCGGTCGAGCGATAGCTACCTACTAATTGGTAGAGAGTCAAACAATGACCGGGCGACGGGAGTGTTCATGATATGTTCTTGACTCGCCGACAGCCGCCCCCCAGGATTTTGCAGACCAGACGCACAGGAGGAACGGATGGCGGCATCCGAGAGCGACCGCCGGATCGACTATGTCGAGTTCGGCGTGGCGGATATCGCGCGCTCGAAGGCGTTCTATGGCGGCGCCTTCGGCTGGACCTTCACCGACTACGGCCCGGAATACTGCGAGTTCTCCGACGGCCGCATGAAGGGCGGCTTCACCACCCTGACGCCCCCCGGCCCGGGCGGGCCGCTGCTGGTGCTGTACGGCGACGACCTTGCCGATCTGCAGCATCGGGTCGAGGGGGCCGGCGGCGCCATCGTCAGGCCGGTCTACGATTTCCCCGGCGGCCAGCGGTTCCATTTCCGGGACCCCGACGGCTACGAGCTGGCGGTCTGGTCCGCGGCGTAGCGGCTGGCAGTTTGGACAGTCGCCCGAGCGAGGCGATTTCCGCGAACATTGACACGGGGCCGGGTCGGCGGTGATCCTCGACCGTCGGGCTGGCGGCCCAGTCACTTGTTCGCGGAACGCGCGAGCGCCGCCATGGCACCGAGGGCGAGGCGACACATGGCTGACCTCGATCTGATCCTGGTGACGCAGTCCAACGTCGTCGACTACGAGGGCTTCGGCGACCTGCCGCTCGACCGGCTGGACCTGTACAAGTCGCTGGTCTATCCGCGGATGGTGCATCACGACGGCCGGTTCCGATCGCACCTGGACTACCTGAACAAGAAGAAATTCGGGCGCTACTTCGCCGACGCCGGCTACCCCGAGCGGCGCGGCATGTACAACATCTGGAACCTCGCCTCGATGGCCGGGCTGCACCTCGCGAACTACCTGATGCAGTTCGGGCTGAGAGTGCGGCTGATCAACAACCTGGATTCCGAGTGGGACTGGTTCGAGGAAGCCTACCGGTCGAGCCCGACGCCGCCGCTGGTCGGGCTGTCCTCGACCTTCTACCTGTCCTGGAAGGAGGTCGGCGGGGTGGCGAAGCGCCTGCGCGCGCTGGATCCTGGGATGGAGATCGTGCTCGGCGGAGCGTTCGCCAACGCCGAGACCATCCACCAGAGCCCGAGCGCCTTCGAGTCCCGCATGCGGAAATACGGCTTCCGCTACGTCCTGCACGCCTTCAACTCCGAGCCCGACCTGCGCGACCTGCTGCTGGCCCGCCGGGCCGGCCGGAACCCGGACACGGTCCGCAACCTGGCCTGGATCGACGGCAGCCTGAAGACCGGCGCCTTCGAGGCCACCGAGAAGCAGTGGAACACGCCGCTGCTGTCGCTGTCCGACGTGCCGCCGACCTGGGACCGGCTGGAGATGCCGTTCCTGAACCGCACCATCCAGATCCGCACCGCGTCGGGCTGCCCGTTCGCCTGCGCGTTCTGCTCCTATCCGACCACCGCCGGGCCGTGGAAGACGGTCGAGGCCGACACCGTGCGCGCGCATCTCGACTCGGTGATGCGGATTCCGGGGGTCGACCGCATCATCTTCATCGACGACACCTTCAACGTGCCGCCGCACCGCTTCAAGGAACTGGTCAGGATCTTCGCCGACTATCCCTTCGAGTGGTTCTCGTTCCTGCGCGTGCAGTATGTGAACGAGGAAGTCATGGCGATGATGAAGGACTCCGGCTGCCGGGGCGTCTATCTCGGCATCGAGTCCGCCAGCGACACCGTCCTGAAGAACATGAACAAACGCGCCACAGGCAAGCAGTTCGCCGAGGGCGTGCAGCTGCTCAACAAGTACGACATCGACTACCTGGCGGCCTTCGTGCTGGGCTTCCCGGGCGAGACCGACGCGACGATCCAGGAGAACGTCGACTTCATCCGCGACAACGGCGTGCGCTACTATTCGCTGAAGGAATTCTACTACATGCCGCACACCCTGGTGCACGAGAAGCGCCAGGAATACGGCCTGACCGGCGACGGCGGGAAATGGTCGCACGACACCATGACCCACGACCGCGCCGCCGAGATCAAGCTCGACCTGTTCCAGTCGATCGGCGACAGCACCCACATCGATCCCGACACCAGCCTCTGGTACATGGCCTACCTGTACGACCAGGGACTGGGCTTCCCGGAGATCCGGCGCGAGCAGGACGAGATCAACGGCCTGATGAAGGCCCAGCTGCGCGCGCTCGACGACGGTTCCGGGCCGCGGGCCGAGGCGGACGGCGGCCCGGAGGTGGGCGCCGCTGCGGTCGCCGCCGAATGAACCCGAAGCCGTGACGGCCGGGAGCCTGCTCCGCGCATGACGGTCGTCTCGCCGGTCTTCCTTGCGATCGGGTTGCTGGCGGTCGCGGCGGTATACCTGCTGCCGGCCCGGGTGCCGCGCGACCTGATCCTGCTGGCCGCCAGCCTGGGCTTCGTGGCGGCGGCACTGGACCCGGCGTCGCTGGCCGGCCTGGCGGCCTTCGTGCTGGCCGGCTTCGCGCTGCTGCGGGTCGTCGAACGCCAGCGCCGGCCGGGCGTGCTGGCGGCGGCCGTGGCGGCGGCGGTCGCCCTGTTCTGGCTGCTCGGCGAGAACGACGTCGCGCTCGGGGCGGCGCTCGGCCTGCCGCGGCCGGAGCCGGTGGTGCTGCTCGGCCTGAGCTACGTGATGTTCCGGGTCGTCCACCTGCTGGTCGATGTCGGCCAGGGCGAGCTGGCGGCGCCGGTCGGGCTGCGCGGCTATCTCGGCTACCTGCTGTTCTTCCCGAATTTCCTGGCCGGCCCGATCCAGCGCTACGAGGACCTGGCGCCGCAGCTGGCGACACCGTCGCCACCGGACCGGGACGGCGTGCGCGCCGGGCTGGCCCGCATGCTGGCCGGCGGCTTCTCGACGGTGGTGCTGTCCGGGCTCGCCTTCGCGGTCTTCCGGCGGGCCGGGGAGGAGGCGGCCCTGGGCGGGGCCGCCGGCGGCCTGGCGCTCGGCGTCGCGACCCTGGCGTTCAGCGCCTATCTCTACGCCAGCTTCACCGGCTATATGGACATGGCGATCGGCCTCGGCCGGCTGCTCGGCATCGCGATCCCGGAGAACTTCGACCGGCCCTGGCTGGCCAGCAACTTCCTCGACTTCTGGGCGCGCTGGCACATCACCCTGTCCGAGTGGTTCAAGTTCTACCTGTTCAACCCGTCGACCAAGGAACTGCTGCGGGCGGTCGACCGGCCGGCGGCGGCGCCGTGGCTGGGGGCGGCCGGCTATTTCCTGACCTTCTTCGTCATGGGCATCTGGCACGGCACCAGCCTGTCCTTCGCGGTCTACGGCCTGCTGCTCGGCCTCGGCGTCAGCCTGAACAAGGCCTGGCAAGTCTGGATGGTCCAGCGCCTCGGTCGGCGCGGCTACAACGCCCTGTCGGCCCGGCGCTGGTACGCGGTGGCGGCCCGCACCGCCGCGCTGTCCTGGTTCGCGCTCGCCCTGGTGCTGGTGTGGAGCGATCTCGCGACGGTCTCGGCCTCGCTCGCTTCCCTCGGCGCCGCCGGGGCTGCGTCGGCCGTCGGCCTGGTGGTCGTCGTGGTCGGCTGCGGCGCCGCCCTCGGGCCGCTGGCGGCGCGGTTGTCGTCGGGGCTTGGGCGGCTGACACATTCGGCAGGCACCGGATGGCTGATCGCCGTCGCCCAGGCCGGCGCCATCGCCTACTATCTGCTGGTGGTCCGGGGTGTCGTGCCGGAGCTGATCTACCAAAGGTTCTAGGATGCAGGCGGATTCCGGGCGGTTCGAGACGGTGTGTGCGGTGGTTGCCGAGGCGCTCGACCTCGACCGCGCGGAGATCGATGCGACTACATGCTCCGCCACCCAGCCGGTGTGGGATTCCCTCGCCCACCTGATGATCATCAACGCCATCGAGAAGCGCTTCGAGGTCGTCCTGCCGAAGCGCGAGGCCTACACCGTGAAGAATGTCGGCGAGCTTGCCGGGCTCGTGGACCGGCAGCTCGGAAAGGGCGGCTGACGCGGCGCCATACAACGGACGGTCGTGCCGGCAGGTCGATCGTGTCGGCATTGCAACTTATGGCGACGGTGCCGGCGTGATACCGTCGCCGCAGGATCGAACCGGTCTGCGGAGGGCGGCGATGCCGATGGATGGACAAGGTCCGCGGAGTGCCTGGTTCGCGCGCGTCAGGCCGCGCCCCGAGGCGGCGGTCCGGCTGTTCTGCTTCCCGCATGCGGGCGGTGCCGCATCCAGCTACTTCCATTGGCCGGCGGCGCTCGACGGGGTGGACGTGCTGGCGGTGCAGCCGCCCGGCCGCGAGGGCCGGCTCGCCGAGCCGCCGATCGCCGACATGCCGGCCCTGCTGGATTGCCTGGTCGCCGAGGTGGAGCCCCATCTCGACCGGCGGACGCTGTTCTTCGGCCACAGCATGGGCGCGCTGGTCGCCTTCGAGCTGGCGCGCGAACTGCGCCGTCGCGGGCTGCCGGCACCGGAACGGCTGTACGTGTCGGGCCGCCGCGCGCCGACCGTGCCGACCGCCGAGGCGCCCCTGCATGCCCTGCCGGACCCCGAGCTGGTCGCGGAGCTGAACCGGCGTTTCGGCGGGCTGCCGGCGGCGATCCTGTCCGAGCCGGAGCTGATGGCGCTGTTCCTGCCGGTCATCCGGGCCGACCTGACCGTGCTCGAGCGCCACGCCTTCAGCCGCGACCCGGTGCTCGACCTGCCGATCACCGCCCTCGGCGGCGAGGACGACGCTCGCGCCCCGGAATCCGGCCTGGCGGCCTGGCGAGAGTTGACCTCCGCCGATTTCGTGGTCCGGCGCTTCCCGGGCGGTCATTTCTACCTGCACGACCGTCGCGAGGCGTTCCTGCGGGACCTCGCGGCGATGCTCGTGGCGGATCTTGCGATCGGGACGGCGCCGGGCGGCGCCGTGCCCTGATCCAGGCCCGGGGACCGCAGACGCCATGACCGCTCGACCGAGCCCCGAGGAACTTGCCGACATCGTCGTTGGCGCGGTCGCGGCCGCGCTCGGACTGCAGCCGTCGGAACTCGACCTGGACGAGCGGTTCAGCCGATACGGCCTGGACTCGCTGGCCGCCGCCGGCCTGATCCGGGTGCTGGCGGAGCGACTCGGCCGGCCGCTGCCGCCGACCCTGGTGTGGGACCATCCGACGACCGCCCGGCTGCTCCGGCACCTGGCGGGCGACGCCGGTCCGGCGGCCGGGCCCGGTGCGATCCGCGCGATGGCGGCCGACGATCCGGTGGCGATCGTGGCGATGGCCTGCCGGCTGCCGGGGGCCGGGGATCCGGAGGCCTACTGGCGGCTGCTGGTCGACGGGCTGGATGCGGTCGGCGACATGCCGCGCGAGCGCTGGGACGTCGACGCCCTGTACGACTCCGACCCGGCGGCGCCGGGCAGGATGGCGACCCGCTGGGGCGGCTATCTCGACCGGGTCGACGGCTTCGACCCGCCGTTCTTCGGCATGTCGCCGCGCGAGGCGGTCGAGGCCGACCCGCAGCAGCGCCTGACCCTGGAACTGGTGTGGGAGGCGCTGGAGCGCGCCGCCATACCGCCGTCGCGCCTGCAGGGCAGCCGCACCGGCGTCTTCATGGGCGCCATGTGGTCGGAATACGGCCAACTCGCCGGCGGGCTAGACGGTATCGCCCAGCATTCCGCGACCGGCCGCGACACCGGCATCATCGCCAACCGGGTCAGCTACGTGCTGGGCCTGACCGGGCCGAGTCTGACGGTCAACACCGCCTGCTCGTCGTCGCTGGTGGCGGTGCACCTGGCGGCCCGGAGCCTGCGCAGCGGCGAAAGCACCCTGGCGGTCGCCGGCGGCGTCAACCTGATCCTCACCCCCGACAGCACGGTCGCCATGACCAAGTTCGGCGCCATGGCACCGGACGGCCGTTCCAAGGCCTTCGACGCCCGTGCCGACGGCTATGTTCGCGGCGAGGGCGCCGGCGTGGTGGTGCTGAAGCCGCTGTCGCGCGCGATCGCCGACGGCGACCCGGTGCTGGCGCTGTTGCGCGGCACCGCGATCAACAACGACGGGCCGTCGAACGGCCTGACCGCGCCCAGCCCGGACGCCCAGCGCAGCGTGCTGGTCGATGCATATGCAAATGCATGCGTACCGCCCGGCGAGGTCGACTACCTGGAGGCGCACGGCACCGGCACCATGCTGGGCGACCCGATCGAGGCCAGCGCGCTGGGCGCGGTGCTGGGCACCGCCGCGGGCCGCGAGCGGCCGCTGGTGGTCGGCTCGGCCAAGACCAACATCGGCCACCTGGAGGCCGCCGCCGGGGCCGCCGGGCTGGTCAAGGCGGTGCTGGCGCTCGGCCGCGGCATCATCCCGCCCAGCCTGCACTACCTGTCGCCGAACCCGCATATCGACTTCCCGGCCCTGAACCTGCGGGTGCCGACCGCGCCCGAGCCGTGGCCGCGGGCCGGCCATCCGCGGCGCGCCGGGGTCAGTTCCTTCGGCTTCGGCGGCACCAACAGCCACGCCGTGGTCGAGGAATGGGCGCCGGAGCCGTTGATCCCGCCGGCGGCCGGCCGGTCGACCCGCCCGCTGGTGTTCGTCTATGCCGGCAACGGCGCGCAATGGGCCGGCATGGGCCGCGACCTGCTGGCCGCCGAGCCGGCGTTCCGGGCCGCGGTCGAGGCGTGCGACGCCGCGTTCCGCGACCTGACCGACGACTGGCGGGTGCTCGAGCTGCTGGCCGCCGATCCGGGGCGGGCGCGGCTGAGCGAGACCGTCGTCGCGCAATGCCTGATGTTCACGGTGCAGGTCGGCCTGACCCGGCTGCTGGAGTCCTGGGGCTACCGGCCGGACGCGGTGGTCGGCCACAGCCTGGGCGAGGTCGCCGCCGCCCATGCCGCCAGCGTGCTGGGCCTGGCCGATGCCGCCCGCGTGGTGTTCCACCGCAGCCGCCTGCAGGCCGAGGCCGCCGGGCAGGGCGCGATGGCGCTGGTGCATCTGCCCTGGGCGGAGGCCGAGGCGGCGCTGGCCGGGCATCCCGCGGTCTGCGTGGCCGGTGCCAATGCGCCGTCGGCGGTGACCGTCGCCGGACCTCGCGAGGCGGTCGCCGTCGCCGCCGAAGCGCTGGCGGCGCAGGGTGTGACGGTGCAGCCGATCCGGGTCGACGTCGCCTATCACAGCCCGGCGATGGACCCGCTGCGACCGCGGCTGGTCGAGGCGCTGGCCGGACTGGCGCCGCGCCCGGGTGAGGTGCCGATCCACTCGACGGTGACCGCCGGCCGGCTCGACGGGGTCGGGTTCGACGCCGGCTACTGGGGCCGCAACCTGCGCGAGCCGGTGCGCTTCGCCGAGACGGTGAACGGCATGCCGGACGGTGCGTTCCTGGAGATCTCCCCGCACCCGGTGCTGTCGGCCGCGATCGCCGAGGGACTGGCGGCGCTCGGCCGCCCCGGTCCGGCGGTGCCGCTGCTGCGGCGCGGCGAACCGGCCGGCGACGGCCTGCGTGACGCGCTCGCCCGGCTGTCGGCGGCCGGGATCGCCCCCGGCGACCCGCCGGTCGACCGGCCGCTGCATGTGCTGACTCTGTCGGCCAAGAGCGCGCCCGCCCTGGCGGAACTGGCGGCCCGCTGGGCCGCGGCGCTGCCGGAGGATCTGGCCGACGCCTGCTTCACCGCCAACACCGGCCGCGACCCGTTCGACGAGCGGGCCGCCGTCGTGGCATCCGACGCCAAGACGATGCGTTCGCATCTACAAGCCTTGGCGCGTGGCGAGACGCTGCCCGGCATTTGGCGGGGCACGGTGGCGCCGGGGCGGCGTCCGGCGATCGCGCTGCGGGTTGACGCCGACGGCCCGCTGCCCGGCGGCCTGGATGAACTGGCGCAAATGGCGCCGCCGTTTGCCGATGCGGTGGCCGAGCACGGCCCGGCCGTCGCCCTCGGGCGGCTGCTGGCGGCCTGGGGCGTGCCGTTCGCAGAGGGCGCCGGCGACGCGGCGCTGGTGCTGGCGATCGGCGGTGCCGACGGTGACATCCGGATCGGTGCCGGCGACGCCTGGACCGAGGTGCTGGGCGCGTTGGCCGCCCTGTTCGCCGCCGGGGTGCCGGTCGACTGGCAGGCGGTCGACCGCGGCCTGCCGCGGCGCCGGGTGTTGCTGCCGACATACCCGTTCGAGCGCCGGTCCTGCTGGCCGGTGCCGCTGCGGGATCCCCGGCCGACCGCCGCCGACTGGCTGTACGAGGTCGCCTCGGCGCCCCGGCCGCCGGCCCTGCCGGAGCCCGCCGCCCTGGTCGCGGACCTGCCGGATCCGCCGCCGGCGGACGGCCTGGGCGCGGCGCTGGACCGGCTGGCCGGGGCCTATGCGGCGCGCGCCCTGGCATCGGACTCGACGCCCGCCGATCCGCGGCCGTGGCGCGACCGGCAGCTCGCGGCCCTGGCGCGGCTGGCCGAGGGGGGGGCTGGCGCCGATCCGGAGGTGCTGGCCGCCGACCTCGCCGCGAGCCGCCCGCAGGCCGGGGCCGAACTGGCAGTGATCCGGGCGGTCGGCGAGGCCCTCCCCGGCATCCTGGACGGCACGGTCGACCCGGTCGGCCTGCTGTTCCCCGGCGGGTCGATGGACCTGCTGGAGGCGGTCTACCAGCACTCGCCCTTCGCCGCCGGCCTGGCGGAGCGGCTGCGCGCCGGCTTTGCCAACCTGGCCGCCGGCCGGCCCGGACTCCGGGTCGTCGAGATCGGCGGCGGCACCGGCGGGACCACCGCGCATCTGTTGCCGCTGATGCCGGCGGACGGCCGCTACCTGTTCACCGACGTCTCGCAGGCCTTCCTCGACCGCGCCCGCGAGCGCTTCGGCGAGACGGCGGCCCTGCACACCCGTCTGCTCGACATCGAGAGCGATCCAGGCGAGCAGGGCGTGCCGGTCGACAGCGACGTGGCGGTCGCGGTCAACGTCCTGCACGCCACCCGCGACCTGCGGGCCACCTTGGCGCACGCCCGCGCGGTCCTGCGGCCCGGCGGCCTGCTGCTGCTGGGCGAGGTCACCGGGACAGCCGGCTGGCTCGAGCTGGTGTTCGGCACATTGGAGGGCTGGTGGCGGTTCGCCGACACCGGCCTGCGGCCGGACAGCGCCCTGCTCGACCTCGACGGCTGGCGGGCGGTACTGGCCGAGGCCGGATTCGAGGCGGTCGAGGCGGCCGGCGACGGCGACCGCCAGAGCCTGATCGTGGCGCGGCGCGGCGCGCGACGGCTGGTCCTGGAGGCGGACGCCGAGCCGCCGGCCGTCGGGAGCTGGGACGAGACGGTGTACCGCCCGCAGGGCGGATCGGCTGCGGCGGCCTGCAGGGTCGTCGGTCGGCTGGCCGCCGACCCGCGCTTCGGCCGGCTGTCGGTCGAGGGCGCGCCGGACGATTCGGCGGTTGCCGCCTGCCGGGCCTATGGCCAGAGCCTGCTGCTGTCGGAGCCGGGGCGTTGGGGCAGCGAGATCGCCCGCGCGCCGCGCCTGCGGCCGCTGCCGCCGCCGGGCGACGGGCCGGCGGTGCGGGCCGACGGCTGGTATCTGATCACCGGCGGGCTCGGGGCGCTCGGCCTGGCCTTCGCGGAGTGGCTGGTCGGGCGGGGCGCCCGCCGGCTGGCCCTGGTCGGCCGTCGTCCGGCGGGTGAAAATGCAGTCGCATGTATCAGCCGGCTGCGGGCCGCCGGCGCCGAGATCCGCGGCTTCGCCGCCGACGTCACTGCCCCGGCCGGGATCGAGGGCGTGCTGGCGGCGCTCGACGGCCCGCTGTCCGGCGTGATCCACGCCGCCGGCAACGCCTCCGACGACCCGGTCGAGGCGCTGGCCCCGAAACTGGATGGCGCGCGCATTCTCGACGGCCTCACCCGCCGGGACGGTGTCGGGCTGTTCCTGCTGTTCTCGTCGGCGGCCGGCAGCTGGGGCGCCAAGGGCAAGGCCGCCTATGCCGCCGCCAACGCCGCCATGGACACGGTGGCGACGGCCCGGCGGGCGGCCGGCTATCCGGCGCTCAGCGTCGCCTGGGGCCGGTTCACCCTGCGCGGCCTGCTCGACGCCGCCGAGGACGCGGCCCTGGCCGCGACGGGGCTGCGGGCCATGGACCCGGCCGCCGCCTTCGACCTGGCCTGGCGGCTGGCCGGCCAGGACCGGGCGCATGCCGTGGTCGCCGACGTCGACTGGCCGCGGTTCCGGGCGGTCTACGAACTGCACGGCCTGAGCGACCTGCTGCGCGACCTGCCGGCCGACGCGCCCCCGGCCGAGGTGGCGGCGGTCCCCGCGACTCCGGGTGGCCCGGCCTTCGACACCGTCCACCGGGTCGTCGCCGAGGCGCTCGGCTACGAACCGGACGCGCTGCCCGCCGACCGCGGGTTCTTCGACCTCGGCCTGGACAGCCTGATGGCGGTGCGGCTGCGGGCCCGGCTGGAGGAGGCGCTCGGCCGGCCGGTGCCGACGGCGGCGCTGTTCGCGCATCCGACCGTCGATGCGCTGGCGGCGTGGCTGGCCCCGGATGCCGCCGGGTCGGTGCCGGCGGTCGCCGCCGCAGCCGTGCCGTCGGCCGACCACGCGGTCGCGGTGATCGGCATCGGCTGCCGGTTCCCGGGCGGAGTCGTCGATCCCGAGGGCTTCGCCCGCCTGCTGTTCGACGGGGTCGACGCGGTCACCGAGGTGCCGCGCGAACGCTGGGACTGGCGCGAGTGGGCTGGCGACCGCCCGGACGCGCCTGGCGCCATCGCCGGCCGCTGGGGCGGGTTCCTGGACGGCATCGACAGGTTCGACGCCGGCTTCTTCGGCCTGCCCCCCAAGGACGCCGCCTTCATGGACCCGCAGCAGCGGCTGCTGCTGGAGACCGCCTGGGAGGCGGTCGAACGCGCCGGCGTCGACCCGACCGGCCTGGCCGGCAGCCGCACCGGCGTGTTCGTCGGAATCACCGGCAGCGACTACGCCGCGCTCGCCCGCCGCGGCCGGCCGGAGGACCTGGAGGCCCAGGCGATCACCGGCCAGCCGGCCAACACCGCGGCCGGCCGGATCTCGTTCACCCTCGGGCTGACCGGCCCGGCGCTGGCGGTCGACACCGCCTGCTCGTCGTCGCTGGTGGCGCTGCACCTGGCTTGCCGGGCGATCCGGGCCGGCGAGTGCGACAGCGCGCTGGCCGGCGGCGTCAACCTGGTGCTGGCGCCCGAGACCTCGGTGATCCTGTCGCGCGCCGGCATGCTGTCGCCGACCGGGCGCTGCCGCAGTTTCGACGCCGACGCCGACGGCTTCGTGCGGGCCGAGGGCTGCGGCATGGTGCTGCTGAAGCCGCTCGACCGCGCGCTCGCCGACCGCGACCCGGTGCTGGCGGTGGTGCGCGGCTCGGCGCTCAACCACGACGGCCGGGCCAGCGGCTTCACGGTGCCGAACGGCTCGGCCCAGGCCGCGGTGATCCGCGCCGCCCTGGCCGATGCCGGGGTGGTGCCGGCCGAGATCGCCTATGTCGAGGCGCACGGCACCGGCACCGCGCTTGGCGACCCGGTCGAGGCCCAGGCCCTGGCCGAGGCCCTGGGCGAGGGCCGGACGGCGCCGCTGCATGTCGGCTCGGTGAAGAGCAACATCGGCCACGCCGAGTCGGCGGCCGGCATCGCCGGCTTCATCAAGGCGGTGCTGGCGCTGCGGGCCGGGCGGATCCCGCCGACCCTGCATTTCGGGCGGCTGAACGGGTATATCGGCGGCGACGGCATCGTGGTGCCGACCGCACCGGTCGACTGGCCGGCGGGAGCGCCGCGGGTCGCCGGGGTCAGCGCCTTCGGCGCCAGCGGCACCAACGCCCATGTGGTGCTGGAGGGAGCGGTGCCACCCGAGCCCGCTGCGGTGGTGCCGGCCCTGCGACTGGTGCCGCTGTCGGCCCGAGATCCGGACAGCCTGGTTGCCCTGGGCCGGGCGGTTGCGGACATGCTGGACGACGGCGACGTCGCCGACGTGGCGCATTCGGCGGCGGCGTCGCGGGCCGGCCTGCCGCTGCGCGGCTTCGCGATCGGCGACGACGCAACGGTGCTGGCGGCCGGGCTGCGGGCCCTGGTGCCGGTCCGTGCCGGCGACCGGCCGAAGGTCGCCTTCCTGTTCACCGGCCAGGGTTCGCAATACGCCGGCATGGGGCGCGGGCTGTACGACGGCGAGCCGGTGTTCCGCGCCGTGCTGGACCGCTGCGAGGCGGTGGCGGCGCCGCTGCTCGGCCGCAGCCTGCTGGCGGCGATGTTCGGCGACGAGGGGGAAGCCGGGATCGATGCGACGGGACTCGCGCAGCCGGCATTGTTCGCCCTGGAATGCGGGCTGGCGTCCTTGTGGCGGTCCTGGGGCGTCGAGCCGGCGGCGGTGCTGGGCCACAGCGTCGGCGAATACGCCGCCGCGGTGGCGACCGGCGTGATGGACCTGGACGCCGCGATGGCGCTGGTCGTCCGGCGCGGCGCCCTGATGCAGGCGCTGCCGGCCGGCGGCGGGATGCGGGCGGTGCTGGCGCCGGAGGATGCGGTCGTGCCGTTGCTGGCGGCCGAGCCGGCGCTGGCGGTCGCGGCGGTCAACGGGCCGGGCGGCACCGTGGTGTCGGGGCCGCTCGATGCCCTGGACCGGCTGTCGGCCCGGCTCGACGAGGCGGGCCTCGGCTGGCGACCGCTGACCGTCAGCCACGCCTTCCACTCGGCCCTGCTCGACCCGATGCTCGACGACCTGGAGGCCGCGGCCGGAGCAATCGAATACCGGCCGGCGACGATCCCGGTCCTGTCGAACCTCACCGGCGACGCCCGCACCGAATTCGACGCCGGCTACTGGCGCCGGCACGCCCGCGGCGCGGTGCGCTTCGCCGACGGCCTGCGGACCGCCGCCGCGCTCGGTTGCACGGTCTTCGTCGAGATCGGGCCGCAGCCGGTGCTGACGGCGATGGCCGGCGCGGTGCTGGACAAGGCGACCCTGGTCCCGGGCCTGGTGCGCGACGGCGACGACCGGCGCCGGATGTTCGAGGCGGCCGGCCGGGCCTGGCAGGCCGGCGTGAAGATCGACTTCGCGGCCCTGCAGGCCGAGCCGGCGGCGCGCCGCATCGCCCTGCCGACCACCCCGTTCAACCGCAGGCGCCACTGGCTGGAGTGGATCGACACGTCGCGGGCCAGACAGTCGGCGGGCGCGGCCCGGGTCTATGAAATCGCGTGGGAGCCGGCAACGGCCAGGCGGGCGCCGGGCGGCTCCTGGCGGCTGGTCGGCGGTTCCGACGAGTTCGCCAGGGCGCTGGCGGAGGCCGGCCTGGATCTGACGGCCGAGCCGACGGCAGGGGTGATCTGGGCGACCGGCCTGGATGTGGACGAGGCTTCTGCCGCGGCGCGCTGCGACGAGTTGCGGGCTCTGGTCGACGCATCCCCGCTGCCGGTGCACGCGCTGACGCGCGGCGCCCAGGCGACCGCCGCCGAGGCCGCCGATCCGGCGGCGGCGGCGCTGTGGGGGCTCGGCCGGGTGCTGGCGCTGCGCGAGCCCGCAGGCTGGGGCGGGCTGATCGACCTGGATCCCGGCGCGGAACCCGCGACCCAGGCGAGCGCCATGGCGGCGGCGCTGGCCACCGGGGACGACGTGGCGGTCCGCGGCGGGCGTCCGTTGGTGCCGCGGCTGGTGCCGGTGACGGCGGCGCTGCCCGACCCGGCGGCGATCCGCGGCGACCGGACCTATCTGGTCACCGGCGGCCTGGGCGGCCTCGGCCTGGCGCTGGCCGACCATCTGGTCGCAGCCGGGGCGCGGCATCTGGCGTTGGTCGGGCGAACCGCGTCGCAGGAGCGTGTGCCGGCGGGGTTGCGGGCCTCCGGGGCCGATGTCCGGGCGTTCGCCGCCGACGTGTCCGACGAGGCCGAGATGGCGGCGGTCGCGGATGCGATCGACCGGGACATGCCGCCGGTCGTCGGGATCTTCCACGCCGCCGGCATCAAGGACGGCGCGACCGCCGCGGTGCTGGCGCCGAAGCTGGGCGGCGGGCTGGTGCTCGACCGGCTGTCGCGGCGCTGGCCGGTCGAGCTGTTCGTGCTGTTCGGCTCGGCCGCCGCGGTCTGGGGCGACCGCGACCTGCCGGCCTATGCCGCCGGCAATGCCGCCCTCGACGCCCTGGCGCACCGCCGCCGGGCCGAGGGGTTGCCGGCGACCGCCGTCGACTGGGCGCGGTTCGACGTTCCGGGGATGCTGAGCGCCGAGGCGGCCGCAGGCTTCGACCGGCTGGGCATCCGGGCGATCCCGGCGGAGCGGGCGTTCGCGACCATGCGGGCGCTGGCGGCGTCCGGCCGGCCGCAGGCGGTGGTCGCCGAGGTCGACTGGGACGCTTTCCGGGCGGTCTACGAGGGCCGCGGGCCGCGGCCGCTGCTGGCGCGCCTGGGCAAGCCCGGGCCGTCGGCGGTCGAGATGCCGGCGCCGGCCGCCCTGCCGCCGTCGGCCCCCCTGCCGCCGCGCCCGGCGGTGGCGGCGCGGCTGCGGGCCCTGGTCGCCGGCCTGCTCGGGGTCGAGGAAGCCGAGATCGATCCGCAGCGCGGGTTCTTCGCGCTCGGCATCGACAGTTTCGGGGTGGTCGAGCTGCGCCGCGCGGTCGAGCGGGAATACGGCGTCGAGCTGCCGACCGCGGCGCTGTTCGAGGCGCCCAGCATCGCCGAGCTGGCGGCCCGCCTGGTGCCGGGTGCGGACGCCGCTTCCGTCGCGGTGGCGGCGCGCCCGCTGGCGGAGCCGATCGCCGTGGTCGGCGCCGGCCTGCGGCTGCCGGGCGGGGTGCGCGACCTCGACGGGCTGCGCCACCTGCTGATGGACGGGATCGATGCGGTCGGCGACCTGCCGGCGGCTCGCCGCACCGGCCCGCTGCCGGCCGAAGCGGCGCTGCGTCAGGCCGGCTGGCTGGATACCGTCGACCGGTTCGACGCCGACTTCTTCGGCATCAGCCCGCGCGAGGCGGCGCAGATCGACCCGCAGCACCGGTTGCTGCTGGAGGTCGCCTGGGAGGCGGTGGAGAATGCCGGCTGGTCGCCGCCGGCCCTGCGCGACAGCCGCACCGGGGTGTTCGTCGGCATCACCGGTACCGAATACGCCGGCATGGTCCGCGCCGCCGGCCGGGCCGACGCCCACGCGGTCGGCGGCCAGTTCCTGAACGTGGCGGCGGGACGGATCTCGCACGGCCTCGGCCTGCGCGGCCCCAGCCTGGCTGTCGACACCGCCTGCTCGTCCTCGGCGATGGCGCTGCACCTGGCCTGCCGGGCGATCCGGGCCGGCGAGTGCGAGGCCGCACTGGCCGGCGGCGTGAACCTGATCCTGGCGCCCGAGACCACGGCGATCCTGCAGGGTGCGGGCATGCTGTCGCCGGGCGCACGCTGCCGGACCTTCGACGCCGGCGCCGACGGCTATGTCCGGGCCGAGGGCTGCGGCCTGGTGCTGCTGAAGCCGCTGTCGCGCGCCGAGGCCGACGGCGACCGCGTGCTGGCGGTGATCCGAGGCAGCGCCGCCAACCACGACGGCGCGTCCGGCGGCTTCACGGTGCCGAGCGGGGCCGCCCAGGAGGCGGTGATCCGGGCCGCCCTGGCGGATGCCGGGGTCGAGCCGGCGGCGGTCGGCTATGTCGAGGCGCACGGCACCGGCACCGCGCTCGGCGACCCGATCGAGATGCACGCCCTCGACGCGGTGTTCGGCGACGGCCGTGACGGCCCGCTGCTGGTCGGCTCGATCAAGACCAATATCGGCCATGCCGAGGCCGCCGCCGGGATCGCCGGGCTGCTGAAGGTCGTCGCCGGCCTGGGGGCCGGGCGCATTCCAATGCATCTGCATTATGAGGCCCCGAACCCGCAGATCGGGGTGTCGCCGGACCGGGTGGCGGTGGCGGCTTCCGGCGGCGACTGGCCTTCGCGCGACGGCCGCCGGGTGGCCGGGATCAGCGCCTTCGGGGCCAGCGGCACCAATGTCCACCTGGTGGTCGAGCAGGGGCCCGGGGCGGTGCCGGCCGCGGACGACGGGCCGACGGTGCTGGCGCTGTCGGCGCGCCGGGCCGGCGATCTGGCGGCAATCGGCGAGGCTGTGCTGGCCGCCCCCGACTTCGCGGCGGCTTGCCGCGAGGCAGCGGTCTCGCGGACCGGCCTGCCCTGGCGGGTGGCGGTGCCGGCGCCGGACCGGGAAACGGCACGGCGGGCGCTGGCCGAGGCCACGCCGATGCGCGCCGGGACGCCGCGCCTGGCCTTCCTGTTCACCGGCCAGGGCGCCCAGTATCCCGGCATGGCCTGGGGCCTGTACCGCGACGAGCCGGTGTTCCGCGACGCGGTCGAGCGTTGCGCCGCGGCGATGCGCGGCCGTCTGGCGGTGCCGCTGACCGCGCTGCTCGAAGGCTCGCGGCCGGTGGTGGCGACTGAGCATGCCCAGCCGGCGCTGTTCGCGGTCGGCTACGGGCTCGCGGAACTCTGGCGCAGTTGGGGCGTCGAGCCGGAGGCGGTGCTGGGCCACAGTGTCGGCGAGGTCACCGCGGCCTGCGTCGCCGGCGCGATGGGGCTGGAGGACGCCGCGGCGCTGATCGTCGAGCGCGGCCGGCTGATGGGATCGCTGCCGGCGGGCGGCGCCATGCTGGCGGTGCTGGCGCCGGAAGCGGCGGTCGTGGATGTGCTAGGCCCAGGGGTCGAGATTGCCGCCCGCAACGGGCCGGACAGCGTGGTGCTGACCGGCGATGCCGAGGCCATCGACGCGGTGGCGTCCCGGCTGGCCGCCCAAGGCGTCGAGTGCCGGCCGCTGGCGGTCAGCCACGCCTTCCACTCGGCCCGGCTGGAGCCGATCCTCGACGACCTGGAGAGGGCCGCCGCCCGGGTCGCCTGGCAGCCGGCCCGGATTCCGGTCGCCTGCAACCTCGACGGCAGCCTGTGCACCGGGTTCGACGCCGGCTACTGGCGTGCCCAGGCCCGCCGGCCGGTGGCGTTCGCCGACGGCATGGCGGCCCTGGCGGCCCGGGGCTGCCGCACCTTCGTGGAACTCGGCCCGCAGCCCGTGCTGTGCGGGCTCGGCAGGCGCTGCCTCGATGACGGAACCTGGGTCGCCGGTCTGCAGCGCGGGGCCGACGACCGAGAGGCGATGCAATCGGCGGCGGCGACGCTCTGGGTCGCGGGCGCCCCCGTCGACTGGCGGGCGGTCACCGGCGCCCGACCGCGCGATTCCGCACCGCTGCCCGCTTACCGGTTCCGGCCGACCCGGCACTGGTTCGACGACACGCCCGGTCCCCGCCGCCCCTGGTTCGCCGGCCGGCTGGACTCGCCGGGCCTGTCGGGGCCGGTCCATACCGGCCGGCTGGGCCCGGCCGACCTGCCCGGGCTGGCGGACAGCGGCGGGCTGGTCCATGTCGGCCTGCATCTCGCCTTCGTGGCCGCCGCCCTCGGCCGGACCGAAGCCGGTGCCGTCACCCTGGCGGATGCCGTGTTCCCGGCCGCCCTGGTCCTCGACGAGGCGCGCGACCTGCAGGTCGTGCGCAGCCGGGACGACGTCGCGACGCTGTACGGCCGGGCCGGCGACGGCAGCTGGGTCCGGCACTCCGAGATGCGGGTGCTGGACGGCGCGGCGCCGCCGGCCGAGGCGGTGGACCTCGCGGCGGTCGAGGCGCGCTGCCCGGAAGCCGTTGCCGGGGAGAGCTTCTACCGCGGCCTCGAAGCCCTCGGCTTCACGCTCGGCCCGCGGCTGCGGCGGATCGCGGCATTCCAACGTCGAGCGGGCGAGGCCTTGGCGACGGTGACCCCGCCGCCGGACGACGAGCCGTGCGCCTTCGGCCTGCCGGCCGCGCTGTTCGAGGTCATGGCGCAGCTGCCGGCGGCCACCCGGCCCGAGGCCGACGGCCCGTTCATGCTGGTCGGCTGGGACCGGCTGGCGGTCACCGGCCGCGCGCCGCCGGGAACCCTGCACCTGCATGCGGTGACCGAAACGTCAGTCGACGGCGCGACGCTGACGGCGAGGATCACGCTGGCCGATGCCGGGGGCCGGCCTGTCGTCGTCGTCGAGGGTGGCGTGCTGAAGCGGATCGAGCAGGGGGCGTGGCGCGGCGCCGCGCCGGCGCCGTGGGTCGGGCAGACGGCGTGGCAGCCCGTCGCCGCGGCCGACCCGTCGCCGGCGGCGTGCCGGCTGCTGGCGACCGGGGCGGCGACCGCGGCGCTGGCCGCGCGCTATCCGGGGCCGGTCGCCGGCGACGCGCCGGTGGTCGCCGTCCTGATCGAGCCATCGACCGACGCAGAGGGGGATGCGCTGGCGACGGCCACGGCGGCTCTGGACGGCCTGCCGGCGGGCACCCGGCTGCTGCTGGCGACTCTGGGCGCGATGGCCCCGGCCGCGACCGTCGGCGGGCTCGCGGAGGCCGGAGCCGGGGCCTGGGGCCTGGCGCAGGCGATCCGCGCCGAGTATCCGGGCCTCGCCTGCCGGTCGGTCGACCTGGACCCGGACGGCGACCCGATCCGGGCGCTGCAGGCCGAGATCGCCGACGACGGCCCGGAGACCGCGGTGGCCTGGCGGGACGGCCGGCGCTTCGCGGCCCGCCTGGAGACCATGGCGCCGGCCCCGGCCGATCCGGGCCGGCTGGTCGTGGGAACACCCGGCCAGCCGGACAGCCTTGCCTGGGAGCCGGCCGCTGTGCCGTCGCCCGGGCCGGATGAGGTCGCGATCGACGTGGTCGCCGCCTGCCCGAACTTCCGGGACGTGCTGGCGGTCTACGGCCGGGGGCCGGCGGCTGTCGGGCTGGGGTCCGACGGTCTCGGGTCCGACGGGGCCGGGATCGTGGCGGCGGTCGGCGCGGGCGTCGCCGGCTTCGCGCCGGGCGATCCGGTGGTGTTCTACGTGCCGGGCGGCGGCGCGCTGACCGGCCGGGTAGCGGTTCCGGCGCGGCTGGTGCGGGCGAGGCCGCGGCACCTGTCCTGCGCGGCCGCCGCGACCCTGCCGGTCGCCGGGCTGACCGCCTGGCACGGGCTGGTCGAGCGGGCCGGGATCGCGGCCGGCGAGACCGTTCTGGTGCATGCCGCCGGCAGCGCGGTCGGGCTGGCGGCGGCGGCGGTGGCCCGGCTGCACGACGCCGCAGTGCTGGCGACCGCCGGTCCGGGCAAGCATGCGGCGCTGCGGGCGCTTGGGCTGACGGTGATCGGCAACTCGCGAGACGCCGGATTCGCCGAGGCGGTGCAAGCGGCGACCGGCGGCCGCGGCGTCGACGTGGCGATCGGGGCGTTCGACGGGCCGGCGCGGGCGGCCGCCGAGGCCGTGCTGGCCCCCGGCGGCCGGCTGGTCGACCTGACCCGGCGCGGCGACGGGGACGATATCGACCTCGACCGACTGGCGCGCGACGAGCCGGACCGGTTCGCGGCGCTGTTCGACGCGGTGACGGCGGCGGTTGCGGACGGTCGGCTGCCGCCGTTGCCGTTCGAGACGGTCGAGCCGGCCGCGGTCGCCGACGGATTCCGCCGGCTGGCCGGTGGCGGCGTGGTCGGCCGGCTGTGCGTGACCCTGCGCGTAGAGCCGCCGGTCGAGCCGGCGGGAACCTGGCTGGTCACCGGCGCCGGCGGCGGGATCGGCCGCGTCCTGGTCGCCCGCCTGCTCGAGCGTGGGGTCCGCGGCTTCGTGCTGGTCGATCCGGCCGGCGTCGATGCCGGCACTCGAGAGGCTCTCGACCGGGCCGGCGCTCAGGCCGTGATCTCGACCGCCGACGTCGCCGACGAGGCCGCGATGGCCGAGGCGCTCGCCGAGGCCGCCGAGCGGCTGCCGGCGATCGAGGGCGTGCTGCACGCCGCCGCCGTGCTGGACGACGGGCCGCTGGCGATGCTCGACGCCGGCCGGTTCGCCAAGGTCTTCCGGCCGAAGGTCGAGGGCGCGCGGGTGCTGGACCGGGTGACCCGGGCATTGCCGGTCCGTGTCTTCCTGCTGTTCTCCTCGGTGGTGGCGTCCCTGCCCTCCGCCGGTCAGGGCGCCTATGCCGCCGCCAACGCCGCCCTCGACCACGTCGCCCGCCGCCGCCGGGCGCTCGGCCTGCCGGGCCGCTCGATCCAGTGGGGGCCGTGGTCGGTCGGCATCGGCGCCGCGCTCGGCGACCGCAGCCGGGCGGTCTGGCGGTCCTGGGGCGTCGAGCCGATGACCCCGGACCAGGGATTGGCGGTACTCGATGCCGCGCTCGGCGGATCGGGATCCGGCGATCTGGTCGCGCTCGCCGTCGACTGGCGCCGCTATGCCGCCCGGGCCGGCACCCTGCCGCCGCTGTTCGCCCGGGTCGCGCCGGCGACCGGCGAGATCATGGCGGTCGCGGAGCCCGATATCGGGTCGATGCCGTCGCATGAAGATCCCGAGACGATCCGTCGCGCGGTCGCCGAGGCGACCGCCGCCGTGCTCGGATTGCGGGTGATCGGTGACCTCGACCTGCAGCGGACCTTCAGCGAGCAGGGCCTGGACTCGCTGATGGCCGGCGACCTCGCGGCGACCCTGTCGCGGCGGCTCGGGCGGCGGCTGCCGGGAACGCTGGCCTACAACTTCCCGACGCCCGAGGCGCTGGTCGGTCACCTCGTCGAGCGCCTGAAACCGATAGGGGAAGATCATTCGTCCCGGAATGTGTCATCCTCGGCCCGGGGAGACGAGGACGGAGACGACACGGGGGTGACACTGCTCGACCGACTCGATGCACGGCTCGCCAGCATCGACCGGCTCCTGGGGGAAGAGCCGTGACGACCGCCGACAACCCGCACGCGGAGGCGCTCCAGCGTGCGTTGAAGGCGCTCGACCGCATGCAGGCGCGTCTCGAGGCGGTGCAGGCTGCCGCCCACGAGCCGGTCGCGATCGTCGGGCTCGGCTGCCGGTTTCCCGGCGCCGACGGGCCGGAGACCTTTCTCGATCGCCTGCGGGCCGGCTACACCACCGTCGGCCCGGTGCCCGGGGACCGGGCCGCCGCGTTCGCCGGGACCGACGATGTGCTGCGGCGCGGCGGCTTCCTGGACGACGTCGCCGGGTTCGATGCGAATGTATTCGGGGTCGCCGATGACGAGGCGGTCGCCATGGACCCGCACCAGCGGCTGCTGCTGGAGACCGCCTGGACCGCCCTGGAGGATGCCGGTGCCGCCGGCGGCAGCCTGGCCGGCAGCCGGACCGGGGTGTGGCTCGGCCTCGGCGCCCAGAACAGCGACTACGCCTGGTGGCTGCTGAACGACCCGGCGCGGCTCGACGCCCATGTCATCCCGGGCAGTTTCCACAGCCTGATGCCGGGACGGCTGTCCTACCTGCTCGACCTGCGCGGGCCGAGCCTGGTGGTCGACGCCGCCTGCGCCTCCGGGCTGGTGGCGGTCCACCTGGCCTGCCAGGCGTTGCGCCGGCGGGAGTGCGACGCGGCCGTGGCGGCGGCGGTGAACCTGATCCTGTCGCCGCTGGTGTCGCAGGCGGTGCGCAGGAGCGGCCTGCTGTCGCCGACCGGCGCCTGCCGGTCGTTCGACGACGCGGCCGACGGCTTCGTGCGCGGCGAGGGCGCCGCGGCGCTGGTGCTGAAGCGGCTGTCCGACGCGGTCGCCGACGGCGACGCGGTCTGGGCGGTGATCCACGGCTCGGCGGTCGGCCAGGACGGCCGCAGCAACGGCCTGACCGCCCCGAGCGGACCGGCCCAGGAGTCGGTGCTGCGGGCCGCCCTGGCCGACGCCCGGCTGCGGCCGGACCAGGTCGGCTATGTCGAGGCGCACGCCACCGGCACCCGGCTCGGCGACGCCATCGAGGCCCAGGCTCTCGGCGCGGTCTATGGTCGCGACCGCCCGGCACCGCTGCTGCTGGGGGCGCTCAAGCCGAATCTCGGGCACCTGGAGGCGGCCTCCGGGATGGCGGCGCTGGTCAAGGCGGTGCTGGCGCGCCGGGCCGGGGCGATCCCGCCGACCCGGCCGGTCGCGCAGCTCAACCGCGATGTCGACCCGGTCGAGGCAGGGCTCCGGCTGGTCGCGGAACCGACGCCCTGGCCGGGTGCCGCGCCCTTTGCCGGGGTCAGCGCCTTCGGGATGAGCGGCACCAACGCCCACCTGATCCTCGGCCCGGCGCCGGTGCCGGCCACCCAGGCGGTGCCGGCAGACGGCATGCGCGTGCTGTGCCTGGGGGCGGCCACCGACACCGCCCTGGCGGCACTCGCCGGATCGCTCGCCGCCGCCCTGCGCGACGACATGCCCTGGGCCGATGTCTGCGCCACCCTGAACCTGGGCCGCAAGCCGTTCGCCCGGCGCTGCGTGATCGAGGCGGCGGACAGCGCCGAGGGGCGCCGCAGGCTGGCGGCGTTCGCCGCCGGGCGGCCGGTGGCGCCGGAGACGCCGCTCGGCCGGGCGGCGGCCGCCGGGCAGGCCGTCGACTGGCTGGCCGAGCAGGGGCGGCCGTCTCGCCGCCTGCGGCTGCCGACCTATCCGTTCGAACACCGCCGGTTCTGGCCGGACGGCCTCGAGACCGCGGCCAGGGAGTCGGCCGCGACCCTGCCCGCAACCCTGCCGGAGGGATTCCTGCACCGGGTCGACTGGCAGACTGCCCCGGCAACGCCGGAGCGCCGGGCCCCGGAGGCTTTGCTGCTGTTCGGCGACCCGGCGTTCGCGGCGCGGCTGGCGCAGGGTTTGGGGGGCGCGGGGATCCGGCCGGTGCTGGCCGGCGATCAAGGCGAACTCGACCGCCATCCGGGCGTGCCGGCGGCCTGGCTGGCGGCCGATGGCGACCCGGCCGGCCATGCCGGCGCGCTCGCCGGGTTGACGAGCCTCGTGGGGGCGCTGGCGGCGGCACCCCGGCCGCTGTGGATCGTGACCGAGGGCGGGACCGGCCCGGCGGTTCGGCCGGCGATGGCGCTGGCGCTCGGCCGCGCCGTGGCGATCGAGCATGCCGACCTGCATTGCCGGCGGGTCGATCTCGACCCGGCCCTGGCCGATCCCGGCGCGGCACTGGCCGCCGAACTGCGGAACGGCGAGGGCGAGGAACTGGTGCGCCATGGCCCGGGCGGACGCGAGGTGCCGCGGGTCGTGCCGTTGGCCGCCCGGCCCGCCCGGTTCGCGGTCCGGCCCGACGCCGCCTACCTGGTCTCCGGCGGCTTCGGCGGGGTCGGCCGGGCGGTCGCCGGCTGGCTGGCCGGCCGAGGCGCGGGGGAGGTCGTGCTGCTGGGTCGGACGGTCCGGGACCTGCCGGAAGCGGCCGACTGGCGGGCGCGGGGCGTCCGGGTGCGGCCCGTGGCCGGCGACGTCGCCGAGCCGGCCGTGCTTGATGTCGTCCTGGGCGATCTCGATCGCGACGGCGTGCCGCTGGCCGGCGTGTTCCACTGCGCCGGCGTGACCGCCGACGCGCTGCTGGCCGATGTCGACCGGGAATTGTTGGAGCATGCCCTGCGGGCCAAGACCGCGGGCGCCCTGGCGCTGGACCGGGCGACCCGCGGCCGCGACCTGGACTGCTTCGTGCTGTTCTCGTCGATCACCGCGCTGTCGGGGCTGGTCGGCACCGGCGCCTACGCGGCGGCCAACGCCGGCATGGCGGCGGTCGCCCGCCGCCGCCGGGCCGACGGGCTGCCGGCGCTGTTGGTGATGTGGGGAACCTGGGCCGGGTCCGGGATGGCCGCCGCGGCCGACCCGGCGCTGGCGGCGCAGTGGGAAAGGCACGGCATCGCCCCGTTCGAGGCGGCGACCGGCCTGGCGGCCCTCGAGGCCCTGCTGGCGGCCGATGCGATCGAGGCGGTGGCCGGCACGGTCGACTGGTCGCGGCTGGCCCGATGGTGCGTCGAGGAGGGTAGCGGTGCCAGCCTCTACGGGCGTGTGGCCCGGTCGCCTGATGCACAGCCTAAAGGAGAACAGGCAAATCCAATGACCCCGGCGGAGCTGGAGCGGGCCGTGCGCGGCGCGGTGGCGGCAGTGGTCGACCGGCCGATCGACGACCCGGCCCTGGACCGTCCGTTCGGCGACCTCGGCCTCGGATCGCTGGCCGCCGTCGAGCTGCGGAATCGCCTTTCGGGTCAACTCGGTGTCCCGGTCCCGGCGACCCTGGCCTTCAATCACCCGTCGGTCGCCGGCGTGGTGCGGTTTCTCGCGGGACGTATTAGGCTAGCGTCGGAGCCGGTGCCGGCCGCTGCACGCGTGAGTAGCATGACCGAGGCCGAAGCCGAGCGGCGGATGGCGTCGCTGCTGGCCGAGCTCGATACCGGACGACGGAACTGAGGCAGGCCGTGGACACCGCCGTCGAGACCCTGAGCCCGCTGAAGCGCGCCCTCGTCGCCATCGAGGAGCTGCAGGCGCGGCTGGCGCGTGCCGAGGGCGGCGGCGAGCCGGTGGCGATCGTCGGCATCGGCTGCCGGCTGCCGGGCGGGGTCGACGGACCGGACGCCTACTGGGACCTGCTGGCGGCGGGCCGCGACGGCATCGTCGAGGTGCCGGCCGACCGCTGGGCAATCGACGACTGGTACGATCCCGACCGCGCCGTGCCCGGCAGGATGAACCTGCGCCGGGCCGGGTTTCTGGCCGCCGGCATCGCCGGCTTCGACGCCGAGTTCTTCGGCATCGCCCCGCGCGAGGCGACGGCCATGGACCCGCAGCAGCGGCTGCTGCTGGAGGTGGCGTGGCAGGCGCTGGAGGATGCCGGGATCGCGCCCGACCGGCTGGCGGGGTCGGCCTGCGGCGTGTTCGTCGGGCTTTACAACAACAACTACACGCTGATCGCCCGCGGCTCGCCGGCCGCCGAGGCGATCGACGGCTGGTCCGCCTCGGGCACCCACACCAGCATCGCCGCGGGGCGGCTGTCCTACAGCCTCGGCCTGACCGGGCCCAGCCTGGCGGTCGACACCGCCTGCTCGTCCTCGCTGGTGGCGGTGCATCTGGCGGTGCGGGCGATCCAGACCGGCGAATGCGCGATGGCACTGGCCGGCGGCGTGCACCTGATGCTGGGGCCGGAGGCGCTGGTGGCGTCCACCAAGCTGGGTGCCACCGCGCCGGACGGCCGCTGCAAGACCTTCGACGCTGCGGCCGACGGCTTCGGCCACGGCGAGGGCTGCGGCGTGGTGGTGCTGAAGCCGCTGGCGGCGGCGCTCGCGGCCGGCGACCGGGTGGTCGCGGTGATCCGCGGCTCGGCGGTCAACCAGGATGGCCGCTCGAACAGCCTGACCGCGCCGAACGGCCCGGCCCAGGAGGCGGTGATCCGGGCCGCTCTGGCGCGCGCCGGGGTGGCGCCAGGCGAGGTCGGCTATGTCGAGGCGCACGGTACCGGCACCCGGCTCGGCGACCCGATCGAGATCGAGGCGATCGCGGCGGCCCTGGGCGAAGGCCGCACCGAACCGCTGCTGGTCGGCTCGGCCAAGACCAATCTCGGCCACCTTGAAGCGGCGGCCGGGATCGCCGGGCTGATCAAGGCGGCACTGTGCGTCAACCGGGGCGCGGTGCCGCCGCACCTGAACTTCACGCGCCTCAACCCGGAGATCGACGCCGGGCCGGTCGACCTCAGGATCCCGACCGCGACCACGCCGTGGGACGGCATCGGCGGCCGGCGGATCGCCGGGGTCAGCGGCTTCGGCTTCGGCGGCACCAACGCCCATGTGGTGCTGGAGGCACCGCCGCCGGTCGAGCGTCCCGAGGCCGCGGCCGGTGCGCAGGTTCTGGCGCTGTCGGCCGCCACCGAGCCGGCGCTGCGGGAACTGGCGGATGCCTGGGCCGACTGGCTGGAAAGCACGGACGCCCCGTTGGCGGATGCCGCCGTGACGGCGGCGACGGGGCGCGCGCATCTCGGGGTCCGGCTGGCGGTCGCCGGCGACGACAAGGCGGCGGTCGCCGCGGCGCTGCGCAAGGCGGCCCCGGTGGCGTCGGGACGGCCGCCGAAGATCGCCTTCCTGTTCACCGGCCAGGGTGCCCAGTACCCGGGCATGGCGAAGCAGGCCTACGCGCGCTGGCCGGTCTTCCGGGCGGCGCTCGACCGCCACGCGGCGGTGCTGGACGCGGCGATGGGCCGATCCGCGCTCGACCTGCTGTTCGGCGACGGCCCGCTCGACGCCACGGAACTGGCGCAGCCGCTGCTGGTGGCGGTCGAGTTGGCGCTGGCCGCGCTGTGGCGGTCCTGGGGGATCGAGCCGGCGGCCGTGCTGGGCCACAGCGTCGGCGAGATCGCCGCGGCGGCGGTCGCCGGGGTGCTGTCGGAGGAAGACGCGCTGCGGCTGGCGGTCGCGCGCGGCCGGCTGATGCAGTCGCTGCCGGCGGAGGATGAGCCGGGGGGCGGCGGCATGCTGGCGGCCTTCGCTTCGGCCGACGCGGTGGAACGGCATCTGGATGCCGGGCTGTCGGTCGCCGGCCTGAACGGCCCGGCCAACACCGTGGTCGCCGGGCCGCTCGACGCCCTGGACGCACTGGCGGGCCGGCTGGCCGAAGCCGGCATCGAGAGCCGACGCCTCGCGGTCAGCCACGGCTTCCACTCGGCGCTGCTCGACTCGGTGCTGTCGGAGCTGGAGCGGATCGCCGGCGGAGTCGCGACGGGCCGGCCGGCGATCCCGGTGGTGTCCAACCTGACCGGCCGGCCGCACGAGGCGTTCGACGGGGCGTATTGGCGCGAGCACGCCCGCCGGGCCGTGCGCTTCGAGGACGGCCTGCACGCGGCTGCCGCGCTGGGCTGTGTCGTGTTCCTGGAGATCGGGCCGCAGCCGGTCCTGTCCGGGCTCGGCGCCGCCGTCCTGGATGACGCGGCATTCCTGCCGTCACTGCGGCGCGGCGCCGCCGACGACCGGCAGGTCGCCGAAACCCTGGGCCGGCTGTATGAGCGCGGCGCGCCGATCGACTGGCGGGCGGTGCATCGCGACGGGCTCGGCCGCCGCCGCTCCGCCCCGACCTACCGGTTCCAGCACCGCCGCTACTGGCTCGATCTGCCGGAGGCCGCGGCGCCGGCCGCCGTAAAGACCTCGGCGACCGGCTCGGCGACGGTCTACGACTTCTACGACGAGTTGACCGTGGTCTCGCGCACCTACGACGGGACGGCCGCGACCGCCGACGACCAGGAGGGCCACCTGACCTTCGGCTTCATGGCCGAGCCGGTGCCGGGCTTCTCCTGGGTCAGGGCACTGTTCGAAAAGGACGCCGACCCGGCGGCCCACGACCTGTTCCGGCGCACCCAGCGGGCCCTGAAGGACAGCCTGTTCGACGGCATCGACTTCGCCCGCATGCGCCGGGTGTTCGATTACGGCTGCGGCCACGCCGCCGACCTGTGCAGCCTCGCCCAGGCGCATCCGCACCTGAAGCTGCAGGGCTTCACGATCTCCGACGGCCAGGTCCGGGTCGGGACCGAGCGGATCGCCCGGCTCGGCCTCGCCGACCGGGTGCGGGTGCACCGCAACGATTCCAGCGTGGTGCCGTTCCCGGGCAGCTTCGACCTGATCTACGGCTTCGAGGTCACCGGCCTGATCGAGGACAAGGACGGGCTGTTCGACAACGTCGCCGGCCACCTGGCGCCCGGCGGCCTGCTGGTGGTCGCCGACTTCGTGTCGACCGGCGACGCCATCGACAATCGCGAGACCCACTCCTTCACCCCCGGTTACGACGACTGGATCGCGCTGCTGAGCCGGCGGCGCCTCAGGCTGGTGCGCGCCGTCGACGCCAGCGCCGAGGTCGCCAACTGGCTCGACGATCCCGAGTTCGAGGCCAATGTCGACGCCGTGGTGGCGCGTTTCGGGCTCGGCGACCTGACCCGCCGGCACCTGCTGTCGAACGGCAATATCGGCCGGGCGCTGCGGGCCGACGTGATGCGCTACCTGCTGCTGACCGCCCAGCACTCTCCCTACGAGGACGAGGCGGCGCTGGCGGCCGCCAACACCGCCATGCTGCGCGGCGCGGTGCCGTACCGCGACACCGCCCGGGCCAGGGCGGGGGCGCAGTGGCAGGGCTGGCTGTACGGCGTCGAGTGGCGCGAGACCGCGGCCAGCGCACCGCTTCCAGGGCCGGCCGAGATCGCCGCCGGTCTCGCGCCGTCGGTGGACCGCGAGCGGATGGCGCTGGAGTCTTTCGGCGACACCGGGGCGGTGCTCGACCGGCTCAGCCTGGACTTCACGGTGCAGGCCTTCCGCACGCTCGGCTGCCGGACGGTCGCGGATGCGGCTTCGGTCGCGGTCGCGCCGGCGCAGCGGCGGCTGCGCGACCGGCTGGTCGCGGTTATGGCGGCGGCCGGGCTGGACGGATTGCCGGATTCGGGCGACGTCGCCGTCCGGGCCGAGACGGCATCCGCCGAGCACCCCGATGCCGAGGCCGAACTGGCGCTGCTGCGGCGCTGCGGACCGGAACTGGCCGGGGTGCTGGCCGGCCGGGTCGACCCGCTGGCGCTGCTGTTCCCCGGCGGCGACACGGCGGCGGCCAACCGGCTGTACGAACAGTCGCCCTATTCGCGGGCGGTGCAGCGGCTGGCGGCCGAGGCGGTGGCGGCGCTGCCGCGCGACCGGCCGCTGTCGGTGATCGAGATCGGCGGCGGCACCGGCGCCACCACCGCGCATCTGCTCGATGCCCTGCCGACTGGCAGCCGCTACCTGTTCACCGACCTCGGCGCCTCGCTGGTGGCGAAGGCGGAGGAGCGGTTCGCCGGGCGCGGTATGGAGTTCGCCCGGCTCGACATCGCCCGGCCACCGTCGGGGCAGGGCATCGCCGCCGGTGCCTTCGACCTGGTGGTCGCCGCCAACGTGCTGCACGCCACGCCGGATCTGGCACGCACCCTCGGCCATGCCCGCGAGTTGATGGCGCCGGGCGGCCTGCTGCTGATGGTCGAGAACACCGGGACCCTGAACTGGGGCGACCTGACCTTCGGCCTGACCGACGGCATGTGGAACTTCACCGACACGGCGCTGCGCGACTATGCGCTGCTGCGCCGGGAGCAGTGGCGCGACCTGCTGCCGGCCTGCCGGCTCGGCGATGCGGCGTTCCTGACGCCGGGCGAGCCGGACCGCGGCGGGGTCTCCCAGCAATGCGTGATGCTGGCCCGGCATGACGACAACCGGCACTGGCTGCTGGCCGGCGGCGGCGACCGGGCGGCGGCGCTGGCGGCCGTGCTGGAACGGGCCGGCGACCGGGTGACCCTTGCCCCGGCCGACCCCGCCGGGGTGCCGGAGGGCGTCACCGACGCGGTCCTGCTGGCGGCGGACGGCGATGACGATGTCGCGGGCCAGCAGGCGATCCTCGGCCCGGCCCTGGCGTTGGCGCAGGCCGCCGCCCGGATGGACGAGCCGCCGCAGCTGGCGGTGGTGACCGCCGGCGCGTTGCCGGGTGCCGGCCCGGTCGCGCCGGCCCGGGCCACCTTGCCTGGCTTCGTGCGGGCGGTGGCGGGCGAGCTTCCCGACGCCCGGCCGCGGCTGGTCGACATCGACGCGGCGACCGGTGCCGAGGCCCTGGCGGCCGAGCTGGCGCATGGCCGGGGAACCGAGGTGGCGCTGCGCGGCGGCCGCCGGCTGGTGCCGTCCCTGGTGCGGCGACCGGCGGCCCCGGCGGCGGCCCCGCGGTTCGACCCGGCCGCCGCCTATCTGGTCACCGGCGCGTTCGGCGGGCTGGGGCTGGAGGTCGCGCGCTGGCTGGCGGCGCATGGCGCCCGCACCCTGCTGCTGGCCGGGCGCAGCGACCCGTCACCGGCCGCGGCGAAGGTGGTCGAGGCGCTTCGGGCCGATGGCGTCGAGGTGGCGGTCCGGCGCTGCGACGTCGGCGACCGCGGGCAGGTCGAGGCGCTGCTGGCCGCTGCGCCGGCACCGCTCAAGGGCGTGGTGCACGCCGCCGGCGCGCTGGCCGACGCCGGCCTCTCGCGGCAGACCTGGGACGGGTTCGAGGCCGTGCTGCGCGCCAAGCTGCACGGCGCCTGGAACCTGCACGAGCTGACCGCCGGCATGGCGCTCGACCACTTCGTGCTGTTCGCCTCGGCCGCCGGGCTGCTGGGGCCGGCCGGGCAGGCCAACCACGCCGCCGCCAACAGCTTTCTGGACGGCCTCGCCGCCTGGCGCCGGCAGCAGGGCCTGCCGGGCGTGTCGATCGACTGGGGCGCCTGGGCCGAGATCGGCGCGGTGCCGAAGGCCGGGGTCGAGGCCCATGTCGGGCGCACCGGGCTGCTCCACATGGCGCCGGACGAGGCGATGCGGGCCTTCGCCTGGGCGATGGCGGCACGGCCGGAGCAGGTGGCGGTGCTGGACGCCGACTGGGCGGCCTATCGCCGGCGCTTCCCGCTCGGCGGGATGCCGACCCTGCTGGACGGGCTCGGCCGCGCCGTGCGGGGCGCACCCGCCCCGACCCTCGCCCCCGCGGCCGAGTCCCTGCGCGGGCGGATCGCGGCGGCGCCGGCCGGCCGGCGGATCGATCTGCTGTGCGACGCCATCCGCGACGAGGCGGCGCGCATCATGCGGCACCCGGACCCGGCGGCGATCGACGACCGGCGGGCGCTGCGCGACCTCGGCCTCGACTCGCTGATGTCGGTGGAACTGCGCAACGCCCTGGTCGCCAGGCTGGACCGCAAGCTGCCGGCGACCCTGCTGTTCGACCATCCGAGCGTGGCGGCGCTGGCGGCCTACGTCGCGGCCGAGGCCTTGCCCGACCTGTTCGCGGCGACGGCCGCCGGCGAGTTAGACGGGCTCGACGCCCGGGCCCTGTCTGAGTTGCTCGACGCCGAGCTGGGAGGGGCGGCATGAGTGCGGTGGTCGAGGACCAGCTGCGGCGCGCGATCACCACCATCCGGTCGCTGCGCCAGGAGGTCGAGGGCCTGAGGGCCGAGCGCCGGCCGGCGATCGCGGTGGTCGGCGTCGGCTGCCGCCTGCCCGGCGGGATCGGCGACCTGGACTCGCTTTATGCTGCGCTGATGCGCGGAGCGGACGCCATCGTCGAGGTGCCGGCCGACCGTTGGGACGCCGATGCCTGGTTCGACCCGGACCCCGATGCGCCGGGCCGCATGAACACCCGCTGGGGCGGCTTCCTGGACGGCATCGACCGCTTCGACCCGGGGTTCTTCGAGCTGTCGGCCCGCGAGGCCGCGTCGATGGACCCGCAGCAGCGGCTGCTGCTGGAATGCGCCTGGGAGGCGATGGAGGACGCCTGCCTGGCGGCCGACCGGCTGAAGGGCAGCGCCACCGGCGTCTGGGTCGGCATCAACGCCTCGGAATACTACGCCATGGGCATCGCCGACCCGGCCGCCATCGACGCCCACGCGATCTCCGGCGGGGTCGCCAGCGTGGCGGCCGGGCGGCTGTCATACCTGATGGGCCTCAACGGTCCGGCGGTGGCGGTCGACACCGCCTGCTCGTCGTCGCTGGCGGCGGTGCATCTGGCGGTGCAGTCGCTGCGCTCGGGCGAGACCGACCTGGCGCTGGCCGGTGGCGTCTACGCCGTGCTGCAGCCGAACCTGACGGTCGGGCTGTCGAAGCTGCACATGATGGCCGCCGACGGCCGCTGCAAATCCTTCGATGCCGCCGCCGACGGCTTCGTTCAGGGCGAGGGCTGCGCGGTGGTGGCGCTCAAGCGGCTGGCCGACGCGGTGGCCGACGGCGACCCGGTGCACGCGGTGATCCGCGGCAGCGCGATGAACCAGGACGGCCGCAGCGGCAGCCTGACCGCGCCGTCCAGAACTGCGCAGGTCCAGGTGATCCGGGCGGCCCTCGCGGATGCCGGGATCGCCCCGGAGGCGATCGGCTATGTCGAGGCGCACGGCACCGGCACCGCGCTCGGCGACCCGATCGAGGTGCATGCCCTGGCCGACGCGCTCGGGCGCGAGCGGACGCGGCCGCTGGTGCTGGGGGCGCTGAAGTCCAATATCGGCCATCTCGGCCCGGCCGCCGGGATCGCCGGGCTGGTCAAGGCGGTGGCGGTGGTGCGCGCCGGCAGGATCCCGCCCAACCTGCACTTCCACGCCCTGAACCCGAACATCGCGCTCGATGGCCTGCCGGCGGTGTTCCCCACGGCGCCGACGCCGTGGCCTGAAGGCGACGGGCCGCGGTCCGCCGGGGTCAGCTCCTTCGGGTTCTCCGGTACCAACGTCCATGTCGTGCTGGAGCAGGCGCCGGAAGCGACGCTGCCGGCCGCCGTCGACGGCCCGGTCGTGCTGGCGGTCTCGGCCCGTGACGAGGCGGCGATGGCCGAGGCGGTTCGACGTCAAGTCGGCGCGCTGGCCGACGGCACCGACCTGGCGGCCGCCGCCCGGACCATGCTGCTCGGCCGCCGGCATTTCGAGCATCGGGCCGCGGTCGTCGCGCGAACCCCGGCCGAGGCCCGCGGGCGGCTGGCGAAGGCGGCGCCGGTGAAGGCGGCGGTGCGCCCTCGGCTCGGCCTGCTGTTCACCGGCCAGGGCGCCTGGGCGGCCGGCACCGGCAGGGCGCTGGCCGAGGCGCTCCCGTTGGTGCGCGACACCCTGGAGCGCGCCGAGGCGCTGGTGCCGGGCGTGCGTGCGACGCTGTTCGAGGACACCGCCGACCGCGCCGACACCGCCCGCGCGCAGCCGGCGCTGCTGGCGCTGCAGTGGGCGTTGACTGCGCAGCTGCGGGCCTGGGGCGTCGAGGCGATCGCCTGCGCCGGCCACAGCGTCGGCGAGATCGCGGCGGCGGCGGCATGCGGGCTGATCGCCTGGGAGGATGCGCTGCGGTTCGCGGCTGAGCGTGGCCGGCTGATGGGGGCGCTGCCGGCCGGCGGGGCGATGGCGGCGGCGATGCTGGAGACGGCGGCGGCCGAGGCGCTGGCGACCAGGAGCGGCCTGTCGGTGGCGGCGATCAACGGCCCGCGCTCGGTGGTGCTGTCCGGCGACGGCGGCGCGCTGGATGCGCTGATCTCGAATCTCGTGTCCGACGGCGTGCCGGTGCGCCGGCTGGCGGTCAGCCACGCCTTCCACTCGGCGCTGATGGACCCGGCCCTGGCCGGCCTGTCGGCCGTCGCGCCGAGCGGTGCCGGCGGGACCGCGACCCTGGTGTCGACCCTGACCGGTGCTGCCGCGACCGCGGTCGACCCGGCGCACTGGGCCCGGCATGCCCGCGAGCCGGTGCGGTTCGCGGACGCCCTGGCGGCACTGACGGACCTCGGCTGCACCAGCCTGCTGGAGGTCGGCCCCAGCACCACCCTGCGCGACCTGGCGCGGCCGCAGGTCGGTGCGGTCCAAGCGGTCTCGGCGCTCGGTGGCGATGTCGAGGCGGAGGGCCTGCTCGAGGCGGTCGCGGCGCTGCACTGTCAGGGCGTCGCGGTCGACTGGCGGGCGGTGCTGCCGGCCGGGCCGAGGACGCGGCTGCCGACCTACCCGTTCCAGCGCAGGCGCTACTGGCGGGAGGCCGGGCCGGCCGTGGCCACCGGTGGCGTCGCCTGGCCGCCGGGCGAGCGGGTGGTGTCGCCGGCGGCCGAGGCGCAGTTCCGGCTGCCCGTCGGCCTGTCCGGCTTCCCGTGGCTGGGCGACCACCGTGTGCACGGCCGGGCGGTGGTCCCCGGCGCCTTCCAGATCGCCTGCCTGGCCGGGGCCTGGCGCGATCTGCACGGCGCCGGGCCGTGCCGGATCGCCGGGCTGACCTTCGCGCGGCCGCTGACCCTGCCCGAGGACGGGACGGTCGAGGTCTGGACGACCCTGGGGCCGGCCGGCGCGGCGCGCCTGGTCAGCCGAGACGGCGAGGACTGGACGCCGCACGCCGATGCGAGGCTCGGCCCGGCGGCGGCACCGGCCGACGGTTTCGATCGCGACGCGGCCCGGCGGCGCTGCGGCGCCGAAGTCGCGCCCGCGGAGTGGCGCGACCGGCTGGCCGGCATCGGCATCGCGATCGGTCCGGCCTTCGGCGGCATCCGCCGGCTGTGGCGCGGCGACGGCGAGGCGCTGGCCGAGGTCCGGTTGCCGGACGGGCTCTCGGCCCCGGCCGGCGGGTTCCATCCGGCGCTGCTGGATGCCTGCCTGCAGGTCGCCGGCGGCACTCTGGCTGAAGACCTGGCGGGCGAGCCGCTGCTGCCGGTCGGGATCGACCGGGTCGACATGCTGGGGCCGCTGGCCGGCCCGCTGTGGGTGCATGCCCGCGGTATCGGCCGGGGCGACGTGATCGGCACCGACCTGACGGTCGCGGCCGCCGACGGCACGGTGCTGGCGGCGATCGAGGGCCTGCATGTGCGCCGGGCGCCGGCGGCGTTGCTGCAGGGCGATGCAGCGACGCTGTTCCATGCGGTCGACTGGCAGCACGCCGACATGCCGGTGCCGGTGGCGGGCGGCCGGGTCGTGATCGCCGCGGACGATCCGGAAGCCGGCCACGCGCTGGCGGCGTGCCTCGGCGAGCGCCCGACGCTGGTCTGCGGCCCGGCGTCACTGCCAGCGCTCGCCGACGGTGACACGGTGGTCGACCTGACGGGCTGGGCCACCGACGGTGACGAAGCCGGGGTCGGGCGCAGCCTCGCCCTGGCGCAGCGGATCCTTGTGGGCGCGGCACGGCCGGCCCTGGCGGTGGTCACCCAGGGGGTCGTGCAGGCGCCGGCCCGGCCGTGGCAGGCGGCGCGCTGGGGCCTGGCCGCGACCCTGGCGCTGGAGCATCCGGAACTGCGGGTCCGGCGGATCGATGCCGACGACCTGGCCTCGGTGGCCGCCGAACTGGCCGGTGCGGGCGACGAGGACGCGGTCGCCTGGCGTGACGGAACCCGGCGCGTCGCCCGGCTGGTCCGGCTGCGGCCCGAGCGAAGGAAGCCCGCGGCGTTGCGCGGAACCGTCCTGGTCACCGGCGGGCTCGGCGGGGTCGGCCGGCGGATGGCGGCCTGGGCGGCGGCGCGCGGGGCCGGGGCGCTGGTGCTGGCCGGCCGCAGCGCCGATCCGGCGACTGGGGAGGGATTGTCGGCCGACCTCGGGGTGCCGGTCCGGGTCGTTGCTGCCGACGTCGCCGACCTCGCGGGGGTCCGCACGATACTGGCGGCCGCCGACGGCCTGCCGCCTTTGCGCACCGTGATCCACGCCGCCGGGGTGCAGGCGCCGGGGCTGCTGGCCGGGCTTTCGCCGGCACGGCTCGGCGAGGCGCTGGCGGCCAAGGCGCGCGGGGCGGAACTGCTGGACCGGGCCGCCCGGGACCTCGGGCTCGACCATTTCGTGCTGGTGTCGTCCATCGCGTCGGTGCTGGGGGCGGCGGGCCAGGGCGGCTACGCGGCGGCCAACGCGTTCCTCGACGCGCTGGCCCGGCGCCGCCGGGCCGAGGGTCTGCCGGCGCTGTCGGTGGCCTGGGGCCGCTGGGCCGAGGCCGGGATGGCGGGCGACCTGGACGAAGCCGCCCGGCGGCGGGTCGAGGCGCTGGGCATCCGGGAGATGGACGATGCCGCGGCGGTCGAGGCCATGGACCTGGCGCTGGCCGGCGACCGCGCCGACCCGGTGGTGGCCGCGGTCGACTGGAGCCGGCACGCCGAGCGCCACCCGTCCGGCCGGGTGCCGCTGCTGCTGGCGGCCCTGGTCGGCGGCGTCGCCGCGGCGCCGGCCGTTGACGAACTGCTGGAGCTGCTGAAGACGCCCGGCCTGGCCAACGGCGAGCGCGCGGCCGTGCTGCTCGACTGGATGACCGCCCAGGCCGGCCGGATCCTGGGCGCCGACTCAGCGGGAGTCGCTGCCGACCGGCCGCTGGTGCAGCTCGGCCTGGACTCGCTGATGGCGGTCGAACTGCGCAACCGGTTGAGCGCCGGGCTCGGCCAGGCGCCGTCGATCGCCCTGCTGCTGGGTGGTGCCACCCTCGCCGAGGTCGCCGACCGGCTGGCGGCCGACCGGCCGGCCGAGGTCGAGGCACCGGAATGGGAGGAGCTGACGCTGTGAACGGCCCCGACCCGACCAACGGTTCCGACCTGACCGCCGGCGAACTGCTGGAGGATTTCGCGCGCCGCGGCGTGGCGATCGCGCTCGACGGCGAGGGGCTGAGCATCCGGGCGCCGAGGGGCGTGCTGACCGACGCCGACAAGCGCGTCCTGGCGGTCAACAAGCAGCGCATCCTGGCGCGGCTGCGAAACGGCGACGGCGACGACTTCCCGCTGACCGACGTCCAGCAGGCCTACTGGGTCGGGCGCCGGTCGGTGGCGCTCGGCAATGTCGGCTGCCACGCCTACCGCGAGTTCGCGGCGACCGGGCTGGACGTCGACCGGCTGGAGCAGGCCTGGCGCCGGCTGGTGGCGCGCCACGACATGCTGCGCGCCGTCGTCACCGAGGATGGCCGCCAGCGGGTCCTGCCGGAGGTTCCCGACTACCGGGTCGAGGTGACGGACCTGCGCGGCCGGCCGGACGCCGAGGCACGGCTGGCGGCGGTGCGCGAGGCGATGTCGCACCATGTGTTCGAGCCGGCGCGCTGGCCGCTGTTCGACATCCGGGTGACCCGGCTGGACGGCGAGATGCGGGTCCACATGGGCATGGACCTGCTGATCGCCGACGCCGCCGGCATGCTGCAGCTCTACCGCGAATGGGGCGACCTGTACGCCGATCCGGCGACGGTCCTGCCGCCGGTCGGGCGCCGGTTCCGCGACTTCGTCACCGCCGCCGGCCCGACCCCGGCCGAGCAGGCCCGCGCCGAGGCCTACTGGGCGCCGCGCCTGGCCGACCTGCCGGGACCGCCGGAGCTGCCGCTCGCCACCGCGCCGGCCGACGGGCCGCCACGGTTCGCGCGCCACGGCCTGACCCTCGACGCCGATACCTGGCGCAGCCTGCGGCGGCGGGCGCGCGAGGCCGGGCTGACCCGATCCAATCTGCTGATCGCCGCCTATGCCGACATCCTGGCGGCCTGGAGCAAGACCCAGCGCTTCCTGCTGACCCTGACTACCTTCAAGGCGCCGCCGGGCTTCGAGCGCACGGTCGGCGACTTCACCTCGACCCTGCTGCTGGAGGTCGACGCCCGCGCAGTGAGTTTCCGCGAGCGCGCGACCGCCCTGCAGGAGCGGCTGGCCCGGGACCTGGACCACGATGCCTGGAGCGGCGTGCGGGTGATCCGCGAGCTGACCCGCCGGCGGCACGGCGCCGTCGCGTCGATCCCGGTGGTGTTCACCAGCGCGCTCGGCCACCAGGGCGAGGACGAGGCGGAGCTGCCGATCGCCTGGCTCGGCCGCACCGTCCACGCCATCACCCAGACCCCGCAGGTCTGGATCGACCACCACGCGATCGAGGACGGCGACGACCTGGTGCTGTCCTGGGACGTGCTGGAGGGCCAGTTCCAGCCCGGCATGGTCGAGGCGATGTTCGCCGCCTACGGCCGGATGCTGCAGGCGCTGGCCGAAGGCGAGGAGGCGTGGTCCTGGACGCTCGGCCGCCATCTCCCGGACGACCAGATGGAGCGTCGGTCCCAAGCCAACGCCACCGCGGCGCCTGCCCCTGGGGGCTTCCTGCAGGACGGCTTCCTGGCCTGGGCGGCGCGCCAGCCGGACCGGCCGGCCGTGGTCACGTCCATCGTGGCGAAGACCTATGGCGAGCTGGCCGGCCATGCCCGCGCGGTGGCCCGCGAAGTCCGGTCGCGCGGGATCGGCCGAGACCGGCTGGTGGCGGTCGCCATGGAGAAGGGCTGGGAGCAGGCGGCGGCGGTGCTGGGCGTCGTCATGGCCGGCGCCGCCTACCTGCCGGTCGACCCGGCGCTGCCGGCGGCGCGGCGCGGCTTCCTGGTCGAGAACGGCGGCGTGTCGCTGGTGCTGACCCAGGCGAGGCTGGCCGGTCTCGGCTGGCCGGACCGGGTCGAGGCGCTGGCGGTCGACAACCTGGCCCCGTCGGACGACGCGGTCCTGCCGCTGCCGGACGCAGCACCGTCGGACCTCGCCTATGTGATCTTCACCTCCGGCTCCACCGGCCAGCCCAAGGGCGTGATGATCGAGCACCGGGCGGCGCTGAACACCGTCGCCGACGTCAACCGGCGCTTCGGCATCGGCGCCGACGACGCGGTGCTCGGGCTGTCGTCGCTCAGCTTCGACCTGTCGGTCCACGACGTCTTCGGCCTGCTCGGCTGCGGCGGCCGGCTGGTGCTGCCGGACCCGGCCCGGCTGCGCGACCCCGGCCACTGGCTCGACCTGATGACGGCCCATGGCGTGACGGTCTGGAACACCGTGCCGCAGCTGCTGGCCATGCTGGTCGAGCACGGCCGGGACGTCGGGCCGGCGCTGCGCGTCGTCATGCTGTCGGGCGACTGGATCCCGCTCGGGCTGCCGGCCCGCATCAAGGCGCTGGCCAACGGCGCCACCGTCTATGGCCTCGGCGGCGCCACCGAGGCTTCGATCTGGTCTAACTGGTTCCGGGTCGAGCGCATCGAGCCGGACTGGCGCAGCATCCCCTATGGCTGGCCGCTGGCCAACCAGCGCTTCCATGTCCTGAACGAGGCGATGGAGCCGGCGCCCGAGGGCGTGCCCGGGCGGCTGTTCATCGCCGGCGACGGCTTGGCGCGCGGCTACTGGCGTGACCGGGCGCGCACCGCCGAGCGGTTCGTGACGCATCCGCGGACCGGCGAGCGGCTGTACGAGACCGGCGACCACGGCCGCTACCTGGCGGACGGGTCGATCGAGTTCCTGGGCCGCGAGGACGGCCAGGTGAAGGTGCGCGGCCATCGCATCGAGCTCGGCGAGATCGAGGCGGTGCTGACCGGGCATCCGGGCGTGCGCGCGGCGGTCGCGGTCGCCTGGGGCGAGCAGCGCGGCGAGCGCCGGGTGGCGGCCTATGTGGTTGCCGACGCGGCGGTGCCCCCGGACCCGGCCGACGCGGACAAGCAGGTGGCGCGCCTGGCGCTGCTGCTGGAGCGGCCGGCGGTACGGCCGGCGGCGGAAGGGTCCAACGCCCGGGTCGCGCTGGCAGGCGGCGCGCCGGATGCCGAAGCCTGGGCGCGGCGGCGTTCGGTCCGGCGGTATCGGGAGGCGCAGGTGCCGCTCGACCGGCTGGCCGGGCTGCTGTCGGAGTTGCGGGCACTCGGACGGGGCCCGGGTCAGCTCGCCAGGTACCGCTACCCGTCGGCCGGCTCCAGCTATCCGCTGCAGGCATGGGTGCTGGTCAAGCCGGACCGTGTGGAGGGGCTGGCCGGCGGCCTGTACTACCACCACCCGGACCGCCACGACCTGGAGCCGGTGGCGCCGGAGGCCGCGTTGAGCGCGGCGGCCCACGCCGACACCAACCGGGCGATGGCCGAGGCGTCGGCGTTCTCGATCCTGCTGGTCGCCCACTACCCGGCGATCCGGCCGCTGTATGGCGAGAAGTCGCGCGACTTCTGCCTGCTGGAGGCCGGCGGCATCGGCCAGCTGCTGATGGAGGGCGCGGCCGGCCGTGACCTCGGCCTGTGCCCGGTGGGGGTGCTCGACACCGCGGAGCTCGACCGGCCGCTGGATCTCGGCCCGGACCGCGAGCTGGTGTTCGGCTTCGTCGGCGGCCTGCCGGACCCGTCGCCGGAGACCGCGTCGCTGGCGCCGCCGGCCGATATCGTCGAGGCGCTGCGCGAGCGGCTGCGCGCCCGGCTGCCGGACTACATGGTGCCGGAGGCGATCATGCGGCTCGACGCACTGCCGCTGACCGGCAACGGCAAGGTCGACCGGGCGCGGCTGCCGCAGCCGGCGACGGCCCGGGCGGCCGCCGCACCCGTGGCCGCAGAGGGTGCCCTGGAGGAGACCGTCGCGCGGGTGTTCGGCGAGGTGCTGGCGGTGCCGGCGGTCGGTCGCGACGACGTGGTGTTCGACCTGGGCGGCACCTCGGTGCACATGGTCCGCATCCACCGCCGGCTGGAGGCGGCGCTGGCGCGCAGCATCGACATCGTCGACCTGTTCCGGTTCCCCAGCGTGGCCGGGCTATCGGCGCATCTCGGCGAGGCCGCCGGGCCCGCTGCCGCCGATGCCGCGGCGGCGCGCGGCGCCGCCCGCCGGGCCGCCCGCCGCGAGGATCCGTCGTCATGACCGCCGTGGCCTCGAAGATCGCCATCGTCGGGATGAGCGGGCGCTTTCCCGGGGCGCCGGACGTGGCGACGTTCTGGCGCAACCTGCGGGCCGGCGCCGACGCGATCTCCGACCTCGGCCCCGCCGACCGGACGGCGGCGGGCGTTCCGGCCGCCGAGTGGGACGACCCGCACTATGTCCGCGCCGCCCCGCTGCTGGACGGCATCGACCGCTTCGACGCGGGATTCTTCGGGCTGAACGCCGAGCAGGCCGAACTGCTGGACCCGCAGCACCGGCTGTTCTTCGAATGCGCCTGGGAGGCGCTCGAGGACGCGGCGGTCGTGCCGGAGCGCTTCGCGGGGCCGGTCGGGGTGTTCGCCGGCTGCGCCATCAGCTCCTACCTGCTGTTCAACCTGCTGCCGGGGCTGAAGGCCGGGGCCTCGCCGGCGACGCTGCTGGCGATGATCGGCAACGAGAAGGACTACCTGGCCAGCCACCTCGCCTACCTGCTCGGCCTGCGCGGGCCCAGCGTCGGCATCCAGACCGCCTGCTCGACCTCGCTGGTGGCCGTCCACGCCGCCTGCCAGAGCCTGCTGTCCGGCGAGTGCGACATGGCCCTGGCCGGGGGGGCGAGCATCCGGGTGCCGCACCGGGTCGGCTACCGCTGGGAGGACGGCTCGATCCTGTCGCCGACCGGGCGCTGCCGCAGCTTCGACGCCGCCGCCGACGGCACGGTGTTCGGCTCCGGCGTCGGCGTGGTGGCGCTGCGCCGGCTGGACGACGCGCTGCGCGACGGCGACCCGGTGCACGCGGTGATCCTGGGCTCGGCGGTCAACAACGACGGCGCGGCCAAGGCCGGTTTCACCGCGCCCGGGGTCGACGGCCAGGCCGCGGTGGTCGCCGAGGCGCTGGCGGTCGCCGGCGTCGAGCCGTCGAGCATCGGCTACGTGGAGGCCCACGGCACCGCCACGCCGATCGGCGACCCGATCGAGATCCGCGCCCTGACCCAGGCCTTCTCCGGGGCGGCGCCGGGCAGCGTGGCGCTGGGGAGCGCCAAGGCGAGCGTCGGTCACCTGGAGGCGGCGGCCGGTGTGACCGGGCTGATCGCCGCCGCGCTGGCGGTGCGCGACGGGGTCGTGCCGCCGGTCGCGCATTTCCGCGAGGCGAACCCGCTGCTGCGGATCGACGAGACGCCGTTCCGGCCGGCGGGCGTCGCGCGCGACTGGCCGACGGCGGGCGTGCGCCGGGCCGGCGTCAGTTCGTTCGGGATCGGCGGCACCAACGCCCATGTGGTGCTGGAGCAGGCGCCGGACGCGCAGCCGGTGGCGGGCTCGGCCGGACCGGTGGTGCTGGCGGCGTCCGGGCGCGACGACGCGGCGTTGGCCGAGGCTGTGCGGCGCCAGGTGGCGGCATTGGCCGACGATGCCGACATGGCGGCGGTTTCCCGCACCACGCTGCTCGGTCGCCGGGCGTTCGCGCACCGGGTCGCCGTGGTGGCGAGGACCCCGGCCGAGGCGCGCGACCGGCTGGCGGCAGCGTCGCCGGCGGCCGCTGCGGGCCGGCCGCGGCTCGGCCTGCTGTTCACCGGCCAGGGCGCCTGGGCGCCAGGCACCGGCGGGGCGTTGGCGGCCGCGTTCCCGGTGGTGCGGGCGGTCCTGGACGAGGCCGAGGCGATGGTGCCGGGCGTCCGGGCGACGCTGTTCGAGGACACCGCCGACCGCGCCGACACCGCCCGGGCCCAGCCGGCGCTGCTGGCGCTGCAATGGGCGCTGACCGAGCAGTTCCGGGCCTGGGGTGTGGAGGTGGTCGCCTGCGCCGGCCACAGCGTCGGCGAGATCGCGGCGGCGGCGGCCTGCGGGCTGATCGCCTGGGAGGACGCGCTGCGGTTCGCGGCCGAACGCGGCCGGCTGATGGGGGCGCTGCCGGCCGGCGGGGCGATGGCGGCGGCGATGCTGGAACCGGCGGCGGCCGAGGCGCTGGCGGCCGGGAGCGGCCTGTCGGTGGCGGCGGTCAACGGCCCGCGCTCGGTGGTGCTGTCCGGTGAAGCCGACGCCCTCGATGCCGCACTCGCCCGGCTCGAGGCCGACGGCGTGTCGGCGCGCCGGCTGGCGGTCAGCCACGCCTTCCACTCGGCGCTGATGGGGCCGGCGTTGGCCGATCTGGCGACCGTGGCGCCGTCCGGGTCGGGCGGCCATGCGACTCTGGTCTCGACCCTGACCGGCGGGGCCGTAACGTCGGTCGACCCGGCGCACTGGACCGGCCATGCCCGCGAGCCGGTGCGGTTCGCCGACGCCCTGGTCACCCTGTCCAACCTCGGCTGCACCAGCCTGCTGGAGATCGGCCCCGGCACCACCCTGCGCGACCTGGCGCGCCCGCAGGTTAGCGGCGTTGCCGTGACCTCGGCGCTCGGCGGGGGCGACGAGGTCGTGGCGCTGCTGGAGGCGGTGGCGGCGCTGCACTGCCAGGGCATGCCGGTCGACTGGGCGACCGTGCTGCCGGCCGGACCGAGGACCCGGCTGCCGACCTATCCGTTCCAGCGCCGGCGCTACTGGCGCGATCCGCCGGCCCGGACGGCGGCGGGCGGGACAGGACTGCCGGGCGCCGAGATCGAGACCCCGCTGGCCCGCCGGCTGTTCGCGACCACCCTGACCCCGGCGTCCCCGGCCTGGCTCGGCGAGCATCGGGTGCAGGGGCGGGTGGTGCTGCCGGCCGCTGCGTTCGCTGCCCTGGCGCTGGCCGCCGGTGCCGAAGCGCTCGGCGCCACGGCGGTCGAGGCGATGCTGGAGGTGCCGGACGGCGGCGTCGCGGTGCAGACCGCGGTCGCCGGGGACGGCACGGTGACGGTGCACGCCCGCACGCCCGACGGCTGGCGGCGGCACGCGGTGGTGGCACCCGGGGCGTCGGCGGTCTGGAACGCGCTGGACCTCGCGGCGCTCCGCGCACGCTGCGGCGAGATCGTGGACGTCGCCGGGTTCTATACGCGGATGGTGGCCGACGGCATCGAGCTCGGGCCGCGGTTCCGGCTGCTTTCCGACATCCGCGCCGGCGACGGCGAGGCCCTGGCGACGGTCGCGGTTCCGGCGCCGGACGGCGACGGGCCGATCCCGGTGCCGCTGCTCGACGCGATGTTCCAGACCCTGGGCGCCGTCCTGCAGCGCACCGACCTGCCCGGCCATCTGCCGACCGGCTTCGACGGCCTGTCGTTCGACCGGGCGGCCCTGGCGGCAGGTGGGGCGTTCCGGTGCCACGCCCGTCTCCGCGACCGTTCCGCAGGCGCGGTGGTCGGCGACCTTTCCCTGGTCCGCGAGGACGGCGCGGTGGCGCTGCGGGTCGACGGCCTGGTCTGCCGGCCGGCGGCGGCCGGCGAGGACGTTCGCCGCCACCTGTACCGGCCGGTCTGGGTGCCGGCCGACCCGCGCGGCCTGCCGAAGCCGTCGGCGGTTTCCGCGGGGATCGCCGTCGCCGACGACCTGACCGGCTACCAGGGCTATGGCGAGGCGGCGGACCGGCTGTGCGGCGCCTATGTGGCCCGGGCCTTCGCCGGCGCCGGCTTCGCGCCGGTCGCGCAGTTCGAGCGCCTGATGCCGCGGCTGTGGCGGATGCTGGAGGAGGACGGCGTCGTCGATCCCGGCCAGCGGGTCCTGCGGCGCTCGGCCGCCGATCCCGACGCGCTGCTGGCCGACCTGAAGGCCCGGTATCCCGGCCAGGCGGCGGAGACCGCGATGCTGGCGCGCTGCGGGGGCGCGCTCGCCGACCTGCTGGCCGGCCACGCCGACCCGCTGGCCGTGCTGTTCGGCGCCGACGACGCGACCGGCCTGTACGGCGAATCCCGTTACGCCACGGCATTGAACGGCCTCGCGGCGGCGGCGCTGGAGCGCGCGGTCGACGGCCGCGCCGGCCTGCGGGTGCTGGAGATCGGCGGCGGCACCGGCGGTACCACCCGCCACCTGCTGCCGGTGCTGGCCGGCCGGCTGGCCGAATACCGCTTCACCGACCTGTCGGCCGGCTTCCTGGCGGCGGCCGGGCGCCGGTTCGCCGATCGCGACGGCTTCGCGACCGGCGTGCTCGACATCGAGCGCGACCCGGCCGGGCAGGGCGTCGCGCCCGCCGGCGCCGACATCGTGGTCGCGGCCAACGTGCTGCATGCCACCGCCGACCTCGCGGTGTCGGTCCGGCACGCCGCCGTCGCCCTGGCGCCCGGCGGCTGGCTGCTGCTGGTCGAGGGCCTGCGGCCGTCGCGCTGGCTCGACCTGACCTTCGGCCTGACCGAGGGCTGGTGGCGCGGCACCGATCGCGACCTGCGCCCGGACTATCCGCTGGTCGACGCCGCGGCCTGGCGCCGGCTGCTGGCGGAGGCCGGATTCGACGACGTGGCGGTGCTGACCCCGGGCGAGGGCCGGCTCGGCGAGCAGGCGGTGATCCTGGCGCGCAAGGCGGCGGCTGCCGGCGCGTCGGTGTGCCGCGGGGCGCTCGGGGCGGAGAACCCGGCCGCGGCCGTGCTGCCGGCGCTGCAGGGCGCCGACGGCCAGCTGCTGGTCGCGACCCGCGGCGCGCAGGGCCTGCGGCCGTGGGACCTGCCCGACCCGGCGCAGGCGGCGGTGCTCGGCCTCGCCAAGGCGGCCGGGCTGGAACGGCCGGCGGCGGCGATCCGGCTGGTCGACCTGGATACGCTCGACCCCGATCCGGATGCCACCCTGGCGGCCGAGGCGGCGATCGACGACGGCGAGATCGAGGTGGCCTGGCGCGACGGCCGGCGGTTCGCGCTGAGACTGCAGCGGTTAGAGGCCCCGGCACCGCTGCCCGAGAGCTTCCGATTGGTCCAGCGCGAGCCCGGACGGCTCGATGCGCTGGCGTTCGAGCAGTCCGAGCGCGCCGCGCCCGGGCCGGGCGAGGTCGAGATCCGGGTGCTGGCGGCCGGGTTGAACTTCAAGGACGTGCTGACCGCCGCCGGGCTGGTGCCGGGCGACGGCCGGTTCGGCGGCGAATGCGCCGGCGAGGTGAGCGCGGTCGGGCCCGGTGTCGAGGGCCTGCGGGTGGGCGACAGGGTGCTGGCGGTCGCCGGCGGCAGCCTGGCGAGCCACGTGGTCGTGCCGGCGGCCCGCGCGGTCCCGGTGCCCGACGGCCTGACGCTCGAGCAGGCCGCGGCGATCCCGGTCGCCGGCTTCACTGCCTGGCATGCGCTGGTCGAGTTGGCCGAGGTGAAGCCGGGCGACCGGGTGCTGGTCCATGCCGCCGCCGGCGGGGTCGGGCATTTCGCGGTCTCGCTGGCCCTGAAGACCGGGGCCGAGGTGCTGGCGACGGCGGGCAGCGAGTGGAAGCGCGCGCATCTGCGCCGGCTCGGCGTCGCCCATGTGCTCGACTCGCGCTCGACCGACTTCGCGGCCGGGGTGATGGCGGCGACCGGCGGGCAGGGCGTCGACGTGGTGCTGAACAGCCTGACCGGCGACGCGATTCGCGCGGGCTTGTCGGTGCTGAAGCCGGGCGGCCGGTTCGTCGAGATCGGCCGCACCGGCGTCTGGCCGGCGGAGCGGGTCGCGGCGGAGTATCCGGGGGTCCGCTATCACGTGGTCGCGCTCGACTCGGTGACCGACGACGAAGGCGGCCGGCTGCTGCGGGCGGCGGTCGATGCGGTCGCCGATGGGCGCATGGACCTGCCGCCGCTCACCGTGATGCCGATGGCCGTGGCGGCGGACGGCTTCCGGCTGATGCAGCGCGCCGGCCATCTCGGCAAGGTGGTGCTGTCGAACCCGGCGCCGTTCCGGTTCCGCGCCGACCGCAGCTATCTGGTGACCGGCGGGCTCGGCGGGCTCGGGCTGGCGGTCGCCGACTGGGCGGTGGCCGCGGGCGCACGGCATCTGGTGCTGGCCTCGCGCCGGGCGCCGGATGCGGAAATCTCGGCGCGGATCGACCGGCTCCGCGAGACCGGTGCCGAGGTCCGCACCGTCGCCACCGACGTCTCGCAGGCGGCCGGGGTCGAGCGCCTGCTGGCCGGGAGCGCCGCCGACCTGCCGCCGCTGGCCGGAGTGTTCCATGCCGCCGGCGAACTCGACGACGGGCCGCTCGCCGAGATGACGCCCGCGCGCCTCCGAAAGGTGATGGCGGCCAAGATCGACGCCGCGGAACACCTGGACCGGCTGTGCGGGCCGCTCGACGCCTTCGTGCTGTTCGGCTCGGCGGCCGGCCTGCTGGGATCGCCGGGCCAGGCCAACCACGCGGCCGCCAACACCGCCCTCGACGCCCTGGCCGAGCGGCGCCGGGCCCGCGGCCTGCCGGCGCTGTGCGTCGCCTGGGGGCCGTGGCGCGAGGTCGGTGCTGCCGACCGCCTGGGCGTCGCCGGCCGGCTCGCCGACGCCGGCATGGGCACCCTGTCGCCGGCCGAGGGCATCGCCGCGCTGGCGGCGGCGCTCGACGCGCCGTGGCCGCGGTTGGCGGCGCTGCCGATCGACTGGCCGGCGCTGCGGCGGCATTTCGGCGACCGGGTGCCGCCGGTCTTCCGCGACCTGGTCGAACCGGTGCGGGCCGTGTCCGAGCCGGTCGTTCCGGCCGGGCCGGCAGCCGCGGCGGACCTGCGCGGCGAGCTTGCCGGGTTGCCGGCACCGCGACGGGTCGAGCGGATGGCCGCGCTGGTCGAGGCCGAGGCGCGGTCGCTGATGGCGGTCGGCGGGGCGGTCCGGCGCGACCGGCCGCTGAACGAGCTGGGCCTGGACTCGCTGATGGCGGTCGAGCTGCGCAACCGGCTGGGGGCGCTGGCCGGAGAGACCCTGCCGGCGACCCTGCTGTTCAACTACCCGACCGTCGCGGCCGTGGCCGGATATCTGGTCGAGCGTCTGGTCGGCCCCGCCGCCAGCCCGGCTGTCGACGACCCGATCGCCGGGGAGGACGAGGAGATCATGTCGCTGAGCGGTGACGATCTCGACTCGATCCTGCGCGAGATGGAAGACAGGCACCTGGCGTCATGAACGACATGGACATCCGCGACAAGCAGCGCACGGTGCTGCTGCTCAAGCAGATGCAGGCGAAGCTGGACGCCGCCGAGCGGCGCGGGCGCGAGCCGGTCGCGGTGATCGGCATCGGGCTGCGGATGCCCGGCGGCGCCGACGATCCGGAAGCGTTCTGGGACATGCTGGAGGCCGGCACCGACGCGGTCACCGAGGTGCCGCCGGAGCGCTGGGACGCCGACGCCTACTACGATCCGGACCCGGATGCGCCCGGCAAGATGAACACCCGCTGGGGCGGCTTCCTGCGCGACGTCGACCGCTTCGACGCCGAGTTCTTCGGGATCGCCCCGCGCGAGGCGGTGTCGATGGACCCGCAGCAGCGGCTGGTGCTGGAGACCGCCTGGCGGGCGCTGGAGCATGGCGGGGTGCCGCCGCTGGCGCTGGCCGGCAGCCGGACCGGCGTGTTCCTCGGCATCTGCACCAGCGACTACGCCCGGCTCGGCGACGCCTCGGGGTCGCTCGGCGCGCTCGACACCTATTCCGGCACCGGCGGCGCCTGCGGGGTGGCTGCGGGTCGGCTGTCCTACACCCTCGGCCTGCAGGGGCCGAGCCTGGTGGTCGACACCGCCTGCTCCTCCTCGCTGGTCGCCACCCACCTGGCGGTGCAGAGCCTGCGGCTCGGCGAATGCCGGCTGGCGCTGGCCGGCGGCGTGAACCTGGTGCTGCTGCCGGACGGCACCGTGACGCTGTCTCGGCTGCACATGATGGCCCCCGACGGCCGCTGCAAGCCGTTCGACGCCGCCGCCGACGGCTTCGTGCGCGGCGAGGGCTGCGGCATCGTGGTGCTGAAGCGGCTGGCCGACGCCCGGGCCGACGGCGACCGGGTGCTGGCGGTGATCAGAGGCAGCGCCGTCAACCAGGACGGCCGCTCCTCCGGCCTGACCGCGCCGAACGGCCTGGCCCAGGAGCGGGTGGTGCGCGACGCCCTCGCCAACGCCGGCCGCCGGCCCGCCGAGGTCGGCTATATCGAGGCGCACGGCACCGGTACCGCGCTCGGCGACCCGATCGAGATGAACGCCCTGGCGGCGGTCATGGGCGAAGGGCGCATCGCGCCGCTGGTGGTCGGGTCGGTGAAGAGCAACCTCGGCCACCTGGAGGCGGCGGCCGGGATCGCCGGGCTGATCAAGGCGGTCGGGGTGGTGCGCCGTCGCCGGGTGCCGCCGGTGCTGCACCTGAAGACCCTGAACCCGCATATTCAGCCCGGGGATTGCCCGCTCGCGGTGCCGGCGACCGCGACCGCGCTGGCCGACGGCGCAATGGTGGCGGGGGTCAGTTCCTTCGGGTTCTCCGGCACCAATGCCCATCTGGTGATCGAGGCGGCGTCGGACTCCGAGCCTGCCGCCGCGGTCGACCGGCCGGTCGAGGTGCTGGCGCTGTCGGCGCGTTCGCCCGAGGCGCTGGCCGAGCTGGCGTCGCAGGTGGCCGGCTCGCCGGCGCTGGCCCGCTTCGGCGACGCCTGCTTCAGCGCCGCTACCGGCCGCAGCGGCTTCGAGTACCGGCTGGCCGTCGCGGCGGCCGACGGCGGGGAGGCGGCACGGGCGCTGTCCGGCGCCGAGGGCCGCGAGGCCGGGTCGCCGCGCATCGCTTTCCTGTTCTCCGGCCAGGGCGCCCAGGTCTCCGGCATGGGCCGGGCGCTGTACGAGGCCGAGCCGGCGTTCCGAGCCGCACTGGACCGCTGCGCCGGCGTGCTCGACCCGATCCTCGGGCGACCGCTGACCGCCCTGATGTTTGACGGCGGCGCCGAACTCGACCGCACCGGATACGCGCAGCCGGCGCTGGCCGCCTTCGAGGTGGCGATGGCGGCGCTGCTCGCCGACTGGGGGATCGTTCCCGATGCCGTGCTGGGCCATAGCCTCGGCGAATACGCCGCCGCCATCGTGGCCGGCGCGGTGGAGCCGGAGCCGGCGCTGCGACTGGTCGCGGCGCGCGGCCGGATGATGCAGGCGCTGCCGGGCGGCGGGGCGATGGCGGCGGTCATCGCTGGCGCCGACCGGGTCGCGCAGGTGCTGGCGAAGCATCCGGCGTTGTCGCTGGCGGCCGACAACGGCCCGGCGGCGGTGACGCTCTCGGGCCCGGCGGCGGTGCTGGACGCGGCGGTCGCCGAACTGGAGGCCGCTGGCGTGACCTGCCGGCCGCTGGCGGTCAGCCACGCCTTCCACTCCGCCCTGATCGACCCGGTGCTGGACGAGCTGCGGGCCGCTGCGGATGCCGTCGCCTGGCGGGCGCCGGCGATACCGCTGGTCGGCAATCTCGACGGTCGCGAGGTTCCAGGTTTCGACGCCGGCTACTGGGTCCGGCACAGCCGCGAGCCGGTGGTGTTCGCCGCCGGCATGCGGCGGCTGCGCGCGCTCGGCTGCGACACCTTCGTCGAGATCGGCCCGCAGCCCGTCCTGCTCGGCCTCGGGCGCGCCGCGGTGGAGGGTGGCGAGTGGCTCGCCACCGCCCGCCGAGACGACCCGTCGACCCGGCCGCTGATGGCGGCGCTGGCGCGGCTGTGGGAACGCGGTGCGCCGGTCGACTGGCGGGCGGTGCACAAGGGGCGCGGCCGGCGGCTTGTCGACCTGCCAGGACATCCGTTCCGACGCCGGTCGTTCTGGCGTTCGCGCGGGTCGGCGGCCATGGCTCCCGGCGGCCACCCGCTACTGCGCGAGCCGATCGCCCTGCCCGACCGGAGGACGGTGTTCCGCTTCCGGCTGCCGGCCCCGGGTGCCGCCTATCTCGCCGAGCATCGGGTCGGCGGCACCGCCATCGCGCCGGCCGCGACCCTGCTGGAACTGGCGGTGACGGCGGCCGAACGGGCGGGATGTCCGACGACCCTGGCCGATGTCGGCTTCGATGCCCCGCTGCCGCTCGACGGGCCGCGCGAGGCGACGGTGACCCTCGACGGCGGCACGGTCGCGATCGACAGCCGGGACGGCGACGGTTCTTGGGTCCGGCACCTGACGGCCCGGCTGTCGGCGGAAGTGACGGCCGACTGGGCGCCCGGCGAGGCGGTCGAGCCGGTCGACCCGGCGACCCTCTATGCATGGCTGGAGGAGGGTGGCATCGACCTCGGCCCCGGCTTCCGGCGGATCGTCGAGGCACGGCGTGCACCGGACATCGCGACCGTCACGATCGCCGGGGTCGACCCCGCCGGGCATCGGGTCCACCCGACGGTGCTCGACGCCATGCTGCAGGCGCTGGCGGTCGTCACCGTCGGCCGGGGCGACGGCATCATGCGGATCCCGGCCGGCGCCGGGCGCGTGACCATCGACCCGGCGTCGACCGGCGACATCACCGTGCACGCCCGCTTGCGCGGGGGGGTGGTGCCCGAGGCCGACCTCGTGGCGCTCGACGCCGACGGCCGGACCGTCGCCGCGGTCGAGGGCCTGCGGCTGGCGTCCGGTGGGGTCGAGGAGCCGTGGCAGCGCTGGCTGCTGGCGCGGGCGTGGCGGGACGTGGAGCCGCCGAAGACGGCGGCGGAAATCGCCGACGCGGTGGCCTCGAAGGGCACGGTTGGGATCGGCGACCTGGCCGACCTGGGCGCCGGGCTGGACGCGGCGGCGGGTGCCTACGCGGCGGCGGCGCTGGCGGCGGTTCCGGCGGCCGACGTCGCCGACCGGCACCGGCAGCTCTACGCCCGCCTGCCGCTGCTGGCCGCGGCCGGGCGCGGCAGCGATCCGGACGCCCTGCTGGACGACCTCGCCGGCCGCTACCCGGGCAGCGCCACCGAGATCGGCCTGCTGCGGCGCTGCGGGTCGGCTCTGCCCGAGGTGCTGACCGGGGCCCAGGACCCGCTGGCGCTGATCTTCCCGCCGGAGGAATCCGGAAACGTCTACCGCGACTCCCCGGTCTCGGCGCTGCTGAACCGGCTGGTCGAGGACGCCGTGCTGGCGGCTCTGCCGGCGGCTGGGCCGCTCCGCATCCTGGAGGCCGGCGCCGGCACCGGCGGCACCACCGACGGCCTGCTGGCGCGGCTGCCGGGCGACCGCATGGCGGAGTACGCCTTCACCGACGTGGCACCCGCCCTGCTGGCGCAGGCGAAGCGGCGCTATGCCGACCGGCCCTGGGTCGCGACCCGGCCGCTCGACCTGGATACCGATCCGGCGGCGCAGGGCTTCCAGGACGGGCGCTACCACGTCGTGGTCGCCGCCAACGTGGTGCACGCCACCGCCGACCTCGCGGCCACCCTGGCGCGGTTGCGCAGCATGCTGGTTCCCGGCGGTGCGCTGGTGCTGCTGGAAGGCGCCGGGCCGCAGGGATGGATCGACCTGGTGTTCGGCCTGACCGAGGGCTGGTGGCGGTTCGCCGACCGCGACCGGCGCCCGGACTATCCGCTGCCGCCGCGCGCCGGCTGGCTGGAGGTGCTTGAAGAGTCCGGGTTCGAGGCGGTGGCGGTCGATGCGGACGCCCCCGGCGTGCTCGACCGGCAGGCGGTGCTGGTGGCCCGGCGCCGGCCCGGCGCGTGGCTGGTGGCCGGCGGCGACGACCCGGTCACCAGCGCGCTGGCGAGCCTCCCCGGGGCGGTCCGGGTGCCGCCGGGCGCCGCGCTGCCGGATGGCGCCTGGGAGGGCTGCGTCTACACCGGCGCGTTCGGCCTCGATCCGGATCCGGCCGGTGCCGAGGCCCTTCTGGATGGCCAGCGCGGACTGCTCGATCCGGCGCGCCGGCTGGCGCTCGACCTCGCCGAACGCGGCATCCCGATGACCCTGGTCACCTCGGGGGCGACCGGGGACAGCCCGCTGCAGGCGACCCTGTGGGGGCTCGGACGCGGCATCGCCGCCGAGCTGCCCGGGCTGGGGCTGCGCCTGATCGACCTGGACCCGGCCCTGGCATCGGAGGCGGCGGCCCTGGCCCTGGCCCGCGAGCTGGCGGCCGGCGACGGTGAGGACCAGGTCCGGCTGGCCGACGGGGGCCGCACGGTGGCGCGGCTGGAGAGTGTGGTGGCGGATCGGCCGTCGCAGCCGGCGCTCGACCCGGCGGCCGCCTATCTGGTCACCGGCGGGTTCGGCGGGCTCGGCCTGCGCACCGCCGAATGGCTGGTCGACCGCGGCGCCCGGCGGGTCGTGCTGATGGGCCGGTCGGCACCCTCGAACGAGGCGGAGCAGGGCATCGCCCGGCTGGAGGCGCGCGGCGTGACCGTCACGCGGGTTCTCGGCGACGTGGCGGCGGAAGCGGACGTCCGCGCCGCGCTGGCGGCAGTGCCGGGACGGCTGGCCGGCATCGTGCACGCGGCCGGTACCCTGGACGACGGCCCGCTCGCGGCGCTCGACTGGCCGCGCATGCGCCGGGTGCTGGCGGCCAAGGTGGTCGGCGCCTGGCTGCTCGACCGGCGGGCCGGCGACCTCGACCTGTTCGTCCTGTACTCCTCGGCGGTCGGGCTGGTCGGCAGCAGCGGCCAGGCCAACCACGTCGCCGCCAACGCCTATCTCGACGCCCTCGCCGCCCGCCGCAGGGCCGAGGGCAAGCCGGCCGTCAGCCTGGCCTGGGGAGCCTGGAGCGAAATCGGCTCGGCGACCTCCGACGCCCTGCACGACCGCATGCGGGCCTCCGGCATGGACCCGATCCCGCCGGACCAGGGCGTGCGGGTCCTCGACTGGGCGGTCGGTGGCGGGCCGCCCTGCGTCGGCGTGCTGCCGGTGCGCTGGCCGGCCTTCGCGGCGGCGCTCGGCGGCGCGGTGCCGCGGGTACTGGCCGATCTGGTTCCGGCGGTCGGGCCGGTCGGCGGGGCGCCGTCGCGAGAGGCGGTGCCGAAGCCGGATCGCCCGGCGGCGGCCTCGCTCGACCTGCTCGACGCCGTCCGGGCCGATGCGTCGGCGGTGCTGGCGGCCGACGGGCCGGCGGCGATCGACCCGCGCCGCAACCTGTTCGAGCTCGGCCTCGACTCGCTGATGGCGGTCGAGCTGCGCAACCGCCTGCAGGCCCGGCTTGGCCGGCCGCTGCCGTCGACCCTGCTGTTCGACCACCCGACACCGGCGGCGCTGGCGACGTTCCTCGGCGACACCGGCGAAGCCAGGCCGGCCGCCGCCCGCCCGCAGGCCGAGGGCGACGCCGTCGCCATCGTCGGCATGGCCTGCCGGTTCCCCGGCGGGGCCGACGACCCGGAGGCGTTCTGGCGGCTGCTGCGCGAGGGCTTCGACGCGGTCGGCGAGTTCCCGCCGGACCGCTGGGTCGACGCCGGGCTGCGCAACCGCATGACCACCAGATGGGGCGCCTTCCTGGACGGGGTCGACCGGTTCGACGCAGCGTTCTTCCGGATCGCCCCGCGCGAGGCGGCGTCGATGGACCCGCAGCAGCGCATCCTGCTGGAGACCGCCTGGCACGCGCTGGAGGACGCAGGGCAGGCGCCGGACCGGCTGGCGGGCAGCGCCACCGGCGTGTTCATGGGGCTGTGCAACTACGACTACGCCCAGATCGCCTCGGGCGGCGGGCGGATCGACGCCTGGTCCGGCACCGGCGGCGCCCCCAGCATCGTCGCCGGGCGGCTGTCCTACGTCCTCGGCCTGTCGGGCCCGGCGATGGTGGTCGACACCGCCTGCTCGTCGTCGCTGGTCGCTCTGCACCTGGCCTGCCGCAGCCTGGCCGACGGCGACTGTCGGATGGCGCTGGCCGGCGGCGTGAACCTGATCCTGGCACCGTCCTCGACGGTGGCGCTGTCCGAGCTGCAGATGATGGCCCCGGACGGTCGCTGCAAAGCCTTCGACGCCCGCGCCGACGGTTTCGTGCGCGGCGAGGGCTGCGGCGTGGTGGTGCTGAAGCGGCTGTCCGACGCGCTGGCCGACGGCGACCGGGTGCTGGCGGTGGTCCGCGGCAGCTTCGTCAACCAGGACGGCCGCTCGTCCAGCCTGACCGCCCCGAACGGCGCCGCCCAGGAGGCGGTGATCCGCGGCGCCCTGGAGCGCGCCGGGGTCGCGCCGGCGGCGGTCGGCTATGTCGAGGCGCACGGCACCGGCACCGCGCTCGGCGACCCGATCGAGATCCACGCCCTTAAATCGGTGTTCGCGGCCGGCCGACCGGACAGCGAGAAGCTGGCGGTCGGGGCCGTGAAGTCGAACCTGGGGCACCTGGAGGCGGCAGCCGGCATCGCCGGGCTGATCAAGGCGGTGCAGGCGCTGCGCCACGGCGAGATCCCGCCGAACCGGCATTTCGAGCGCCTGAACCCGCATATCGACCTGGACGGTTTCCCGGTGCTGCTGCCGCAGGCGCCGACACCGTGGCCGGAACGCGACGGCACCCGGATCGCCGCGGTCAGTTCCTTCGGGTTCTCCGGCACCAACGCCCATGTCGTGCTGGAGCAGGCGCCCGCAACGACGGAGACCGGGGCGGCGCCAGACCGGGCGCAACTGGTGCTGGCGTCCGGTGCCACCCCGGCCGCGGCGCGGGCGGTGGCCGGGACCTATGCCGACGCGCTCGAAAGAACAGGTATCGCCGACCTGGCACGCGCCACGCTGACCGGCCGCGCCCAGCTGGCCCATCGGGTCGCCGTCGCCGGCCGCGACGCCGCCGCCATGGCCGCCGCGCTGCGCGAAGCGGCTCCGTCTGATGCGGTGGGGGCTCCGCCGCGGGTCGGTTTCGTGTTCACCGGCCAGGGCGCGCAGTACGCCGGCATGGCGACGGCGCTGCATGCCGCCGAGCCGGTGTTCCGCGACACCGTCGACCGGATCGCCGAGGCGATGCGGGGCGAACTCGATCGACCGTTGCTGGACATCCTGTCCGGGGACCGCGTCGACCGTACCGACCATGCCCAGCCGGCGCTGTTCGCGGTCGGCGTCGGGCTGGCCGCGCTCTACCGCTCGTGGGGCGTCGAGCCGGCCGCGCTGCTCGGCCACAGCGTCGGCGAATACGCAGCGGCCTGCGTCGCCGGGGCGGTGACGCTGGAGGACGCCGCCCGGCTGATCGCCGTGCGCGGGCGGCTGATGGACGCGCTGCCGGATGGCGGCGCGATGGCGGCGGTGCAGTCCGACGTGGAGCGGGTGACGGCGGCGATCCGCGGCGAGCCGGTGTCGATCGCGGCGCTGAACGGGCCGGCGGCCACGGTGATCGCGGGCGACGGCGCGGCGGTCGGGCGCGTGCTGGCCCGGCTGGAGGCCGACGGGGTCGCCTGCCGGCGGCTGAGCGTCAGCCACGCCTTCCACTCGGCGCTGATGGACCCGGTCCTGGACGACCTCGAGCGGGCAGCCGGCGCGTGCCGGTGGGCGCCACCGCGCATCCCGGTGCTGTCCAACCTGACCGGCGCGCCGGTCGAGGCGTTCGACGGCGGCTACTGGCGGGCGCATGCGCGCCGGCCCGTGCGGTTCGCCGATGGTGTTGCGCGGATGGCGGAATTCGGCTGCACGGTGTTCCTGGAACTCGGCCCCCAGCCGGTGCTGACCGGGCTCGGCCGCCGGCTGGCCCCGGACGCCGCCTGGATACCGACCCTGCGGCGCGACGCCGACGATCCGACCGCGGTCCTGGACGCCCTCGGGCGGCTGTTCGCAGCTGGTGTCGACATCGACGGCAAGGCGGTCGCCGCCGGGCGCGGCGGCCGGATCGTCGGGCTGCCCGGCTATCCGTTCGAGCGCCGGCGCCACTGGGTCGACGCCGCGCCCCCGACTGCGCACCCGACCGCGCGACCGGCCCGGGGCGGCCACCCGCTGCTGGGCGCGCCGCGGCGGGGACCGGCCCGGCGCCGGCAGTACGAGGCCGAGCTGTCGGTCGAGGCGCTGCCCTGGCTGGCCGATCACGTGGTGCGCGGTGCCGCGACCCTGCCGGCGGCGGCGATGCTGGAGATGTTGGCGTCGGCGGCCGGCGACGGGCCGGTGGCGATCGCGGACGTCCGGTTCGGCGGGATCCTGGCGCTCGACACCCCACAGCTGGTGGTGACCGAACGGGACGGCGGCCGGATCGCGATCGAGGCGACGCCGCTGGACGGCGACGACTGGCGACCGGTAGCCGATGCGACGCTGGCCGATACGCCGGCGGGCGAAGCCGTCGACCTGGATGTACTGCGCGGGCGCTGCCCCGGCCCGGTCGACGTTGCGGCGTTCTACGAGGCGTTCCCGGCCCGCGGCCTGGCCTATGGCCCGGCCTTCCGGCCGATCGCCGGGCTATGGCAGGGCGACGGCGAGGCGCTGGCCCGGCTGGTGCTGCCGGACGGCCTCGACGCCACCGGCTTCCGCCTGCATCCGAGCCTGCTGGACGGCGCGTTCCAGAGCCTCGGCGCGGCGGCGCGCGGCGTCGAGGTCGCCGGTGAGGACCACCTGCCGGGCCGGCTCGACCGCATGGCCTGGACCGGGGCGCCGGCGGGCCGCGAGCTGTGGGCCTGGAGCCGGCTGCGCGCCGGTGCCGGGGGCGAGCTGATCGGTGACGTGACGCTGCTGGCGCCCGACGGCGCGACCGTGGCCCGGGTCGAGGCCCTGCGGCTAGTCCCGGCCCGCGGCGCGGCGTCGCGGCCGGCCACGGTCCACGACCTAGTGTGGCGGGAGGCGGTGCCGTCCCGGGCGCTGCCCGGACGTGTCCTGCTGGCGGGCGGTCCGGCACCGGACCTGGCGGCGGCGATCCGGGCGGCCGGGATCGCCCTGGCCGAGAGCGTCGACGCGGCCGAGGCGGTGCTGTGGTCGGCGCCGGCGGGTCTGGATGTCGCCGCCGCCTGCGCGGCGCTGGCGGAACTGGCGGTCGAGCTTGCGCATCGTGACGCGCCGCCGCGGCTGGTGGTCGTGGCGAGGGGTGCTGCGGCATTCCCGGACGACACCGACCTTACGTCGATCACGTCCGGCGCGCTGGCCGGGCTGGTGGCGACCGTCGCCCGCGAGCATCCCGGGCTGGACCCGCTGCTGGTCGACGGCGATCCGGACGGCATCGTCATGGCCCTGGCGCATGACGGTCCGGTGCTGGCGGTGCGCGGCGGCCGGGTGCTGGTTCGCACCGTCGAGCCGCGGCCGGCAGCCGGCCCCGGCGGGGTGTTCGCCCTGGAGCGGCCGGACAGCGGGCGGCTGGCGGACCTGGCGCGGCGGCCTTGCACCCTGCCGGAACCGGGGCCGGGCGAGCTGCGGATCGCGGTCACGTCGGCCGGGCTGAACTTCCGCGACGTCATGAACGCGCTCGGCAGCTACCCCGGCGAAGGCGGCCGGCTGGGCGGCGAGTGTGCCGGCGTGGTCGAGGCGCTCGGCGACGGCGTCGACGGGTTCGCGGTCGGCCAGCGGGTGATGGCGGTGGCGCCCGGCTGCCACGCCAGCCATGTGGCCGCCAAGGCGCCGCTGGTGCTGCCGGTCCCGGCGGGCTGGAGCGACGAGCAGGCGGCGACGGTGCCGACGGTGTTCCTGACCGCCGCCTGGGCGCTGCGGCGCGACGGCAAGGTCGGGCCGGGGCAGCGGGTGCTCGTGCATGCCGGCACCGGCGGCCTCGGCCTCGCCGCCATCCAGGTCGCGCACGCCGCCGGCGCCGAGGTGCTGGCCACCGCGGGGTCGGACGAGAAGCGGCTGTATCTGCGCGACCTCGGTATCGCCTGCGTCGCGGATTCGCGCTCGCCGGCCTTCGTCGCCGACGTCATGGCGCACACCGCCGGCGAGGGCGTCGACATCGTCCTGAACTCCTTGAGCGGCGAGCTGATCGCCGGCGGCTTCCAGGTGCTCAGGCCCGGCGGCCGGTTCCTGGAGGCCGGCAAGGCCGGGGTCTGGACCGACGTACAGGCCGAGGCCGCGCGTCCCGACGTCGACTACCGCCGGATCGCGCTCGACGCCGAGATCGACCGCGATCCGGAAGCCGTCGGCGCCTTCTGGCGAAACCTGATGGCGGAGTTCGCGGACGGAACGCTCGCGCCGTTGCCGGTCACGACCTTCCCGATGGCCGATGCCGAGGGCGCCTACCGCTTCATGCAGCAGGCCCGGCATATCGGCCGGATCGCCCTGACCCGCCGCTTCCTGCGCGGCGACGCCGCCTACCTGGTGACCGGCGGCACCGGCGGCGTCGGCCTGGCGGTCGCGGGCTGGCTGCTGGCGCGGGGCGCGGGCGAGGTCGTGCTGGCGGCCCGCCGGGCGCCGGAGCCCGAGGTGCTGGGGGCGTTGCGCCGCAGGGGCGCGGTCCGGTTCGCCGCCGCCGACATGGCGGACCCGGCGCAGGTCGACGCGCTGCTCGCCGGCATCGACCGTCCCCTCGCCGGGGTGTTCCACGCCGCCGGCGCGCTCGACGATGGCGTGCTCGACCAGATGTCCGAGGACCGGTTCCGTGCGGTCATGGCGGGCAAGCTCGGCGGCGCGCTGGCGCTCGACCGGGCGACCCGCGGCCGGAAGCTCGACCACTTCGTGCTGTTCTCGTCAGCCGCCGGGGTGCTGGGCTCGTCCGGGCAGGCCAACTACGCGGCCGCCAACGCCGGCCTGGACGCCCTGGCGTATCGCCGCCGGGCCGAGGGCTTGCCGGCGCTGGCGGTCGACTGGGGGGCGTGGCGCGGGGCCGGCATGGCGGCCGGCCGCACCGGCACGGCGCTCGACCCGGTGCAGGCGCTGGCGGCGCTGGAAGCCCTGCTGGCCGGCGACGCGGCCCAGGCGGTGGTGCTGCCCGCGCCGCTGTCGCGCCCGGCCGCGAGGGCGGAGGCGCCGGCGGCGACCCTGCGCGACCGGCTGGCCGGAGTGCCGGAGGCCGAGCGCGCGGCGGTGCTGCGCGCGGCGATCCGCGACCAGGTCGCCGCCATTCTGTCGCTGCCGGCAACCGGCATCGACACGCGGCGGGCGCTGAACGAATACGGCCTGGATTCCCTGATGGCGGTCGAGCTGCGCAACACATTGGCGGCCCTGTCGGGCGAGCGGCTGCCGGCCAGCCTGATCTTCGACTATCCGACCGTGCAGGCGCTCGCCGGGTTCATGCTGGAGCGCATGGCCGGATCGCTGCCGGCGGCCGGTGCCGAAGCGACAGTCGCGCCGGGCGACGGGCCAGAGATAGGAAACACCGATACGATGTCCGAGGAGGAACTCGCCCGGGCCCTGATGCTGGAGGTGGATCGTGCCGGATTCTGAGGCACAGACGCGGACCGATCCCCCGGTCGACAGTGCCCCGATCGACACCGCGACCCAGCTGCGCCGCGCGCTGGCGGCGGTGTCCGGCATGCGCCAGCGGCTGGAGGCGGTCGAGGGCCGGGCGCGCGAGCCGATCGCCATCGTCGGCATGGCCTGCCGGTTCCCCGGCGCGCCGGACCTGGAGAGCTACTGGCGGCTGCTGGACGAGGGCCGCGACGCCATTTCCGAGGTCCCGCGCGAGCGCTGGGACGTCGACGCCCTGTACGATCCGGACCCGGACGCGCCCGGCAAGATGAACAGCCGCTGGGGCGGCTTCGTCGACGGGGTCGACCGCTTCGACGCCGGCTTCTTCGGGATCTCGCCGCGCGAGGCGGTCGGCATCGACCCGCAGCAGCGGCTGCTGCTGGAGACTGCCTGGCACGCGCTGGAGGACGCGGCGATCCCGCCCGATGGCCTGGCCGGCAGCCAGACCGGGGTGTATGTCGGCCTCAGCACCACCGACTACGCCCAGGTGCTGGCCGACCGCGAGGACGGGGTCGACTGGATCGACGCTCATGCCAGCCTCGGCAACTCCGCCGCGGTCGCCGCCGGGCGGCTGTCCTACACCCTCGGCCTGCAGGGCCCGGCGATGACGGTGGATACCGCCTGCTCGTCGTCGCTGGTGTCGGTGCACCTGGCGGTGCAGGCGCTCCGCAGCGGCGAGATCGGGCTCGGCCTCGCCGCCGGCGTCAACCTGATCCTGAGCCCGGAGTTGACCATCGGCTTCAGCAAGGCCCGGATGATGGCCGCCGACGGCCGCTGCAAGACCCTGGACGCCGCTGCCGACGGCTATGTCCGGGGCGAGGGCTGCGGCGTCGTGGTGCTGAAGCGGCTGTCCGACGCGCTGGCCGACGGTGACCGCATCCACGCCCTGGTGCTGGGCAGCGCCGTCAACCAGGACGGCCGCTCCAACGGCCTGACGGCGCCGAACGGCCCGGCCCAGGCGGCGGTGATCCGGGCGGCCCTGGGCAATGCCGGGATCGCGCCCGACGCGGTCTCGTATGTCGAGATGCACGGCACCGGCACGCCGCTCGGTGACCCGATCGAGGCGCGGGCCCTCGCGACCGTGTTCGGAGATGACGGCGACCGCTTCGTCGGCTCGGTGAAGACCAACATCGGCCACCTGGAATCGGCGGCCGGCATGGCCGGGCTGATCAAGGCGGCGCTGGCGGCCGAGCGCGGCCGGATCCCGGCGCATCTGAACTTCCGGGCGCTCAACCCGCACATCGCCGCCGACGGCTTCCCGTTCCGGGTGCCGACCGCGACCGTGGCCTGGGAAGGCCGTCGGGTCGCCGGGGTCAGCTCGTTCGGGTTCTCCGGCACCAACGGCCATGTGATCGTCGCCGAACCGCCGCCCGTGGAGGCCCGTCCCGCCGCCGTGCGGCCGGTGCAGGTGCTGGCGCTGTCGGCGCGCGACCCGGAGGCGCTGGAGGCGTCGCGCGCGGCAGTCGACGCCGCGCTGGCCGACCCTGCCGTCGACCTGCCGGGCCTGGCCGCGACCCTGTCGGCCGGCCGCGGCCATCACCCGCACCGGCTGGCGGTCGCGGCGGCGGATCCGGGCGAGGCACGCCAGGCCCTGGCCGCCGCGGTGCCGGAACGGGCGTCAGAGGCGCCGGCGGTGGCGTTCCTGTTCACCGGCCAGGGCTGCCAGTATCCCGGCATGGCCCGCGGACTGCTGGGCGAGCCGGCGTTCCGCGACGTGATCGAGCGCTGCGACGAGGCCCTGGGAGACCGGCTCGGCCGGCCGCTGTCGGCGTGGCTGCGGGACGGCGGCGCCGCGCTCGACAGCACCGCACTGGTGCAGCCGCTGCTGTTCGCGGTCGAGGTGGCGACCGCCGCGCTGTGGCGAAGCTGGGGCGTCGAGCCGACGGCGGTGCTCGGCCACAGCGTCGGCGAGGTGGCGGCGGCCTGCGTGGCCGGCGCGGTGTCGGTCGAGGACGGCATCGCCTTCATCGCCGAGCGCGGCCGGCTGATGCAGGAGCGCGCCGGCTTCGGCGGCATGGCGGCGGTGCTGGCGCCCGAGGCCGAGGTGAAGCGGGCGATCGACGGCACCGGGGCGGTGATCGCCGCACTGAACGGCCCGGCCAGCACGGTGATCGCCGGCGATACCGCGGCGATGGCCCAGGCACTCGAACGGCTGGAGCGGGCCGGGCTGACGGCGCAGCGGCTGGAGGTGGCGACCGCCTTCCACTCGCCGGTGCTGGACCCCTGCCTGGACGGTATCGAGCGGGCGGCCGACGCGGTCGCCTGGACGCCGATGCGGCTGCCGCTGGCATCCAACCTGACCGGCGGCTTCGTCACCCGGTTCGAGGCCGGCTACTGGCGCCGGCAGGCCCGCGGCGCGGTGCGTTTCGCCGACGGGCTGCGCGCGGTGCTCGACCGCGGCTGCCGGGTGCTGGTCGAGGTCGGGCCGCACCCGGTGCTGTCGACCCTCGGGCGGTCGGTGGACGGTCAGGCAACGTACCTGCCCAGCCTGAGGCGCGGCGCCGACGACCGCCGCATGGTGGCCGAGGCCTTGGCCCGGCTGTACGCGCTCGGCGCGCCGGTCGAGTGGCAGGCCTATCACGGCGACGGCTGGTGCCGCGCGCCGGCGCCGCTGTACCCGTTCCGGCGCGACCGCCACTGGCCGGAGCCCCGGTCCTCGGGACCGTCGGTCCCGCGCCGGTCCATGGAGCACCCGCTGCTGGGCGGGCGGATCGCCTCGCCGGTGGCCGCCACCCTGTACGAGGCCCGGCTGGATGCCGGGACCATGCCGTTCCTGGCGGATCACGTGGTGTTCGGCGAGGTGGTGGCGCCCGGCGCCATGCATGCCGTGCTCGGCCTCGCCATGGCCGAGGCGCGGGGGCAGGCGGCACCGGCAGTCGCCGACCTGGTGTTCGCCGAGCCGCTGACCGTCCCGGACGACGGCGTGTCCATGCAGTGCGTGCTGGAGCTGGACGGGGCCTACACCGTCAATGGCCTGGGCGGGGACGGCGAGTGGACGCTGCATGCGAGCGGCCGCCTCGAGACCGAGGTGGGCACGGCGCCCGATCCCCTCGACCTGGACGCCATGCGGGCCCGGCTGGCCGCCGACGGGGACGGCCCCGATGCACTGTTCGCCATGCTGGGGGACCGTGGCATCGACCTGGGCCCGAGCTTCCGCGGGCTGCATGCGATCTGGCGCGGCGACGGCGAGGCGCTGGCCGAGATCCTGCGTCCGTCGGCCCTGGCGGAGAGCGCCGGGCAGCTGCCGATCCATCCGGCGCTGCTCGATTCCTGCTTCCAGCTGCTGGGCGCGACCTTCACCGGCGAGGGCACGGCCGGCGGCTTCCTGCCGCTGTCGGTCGACCGGGTGCGGGTCTGGCGCCGCCCGGGCGAGCGGTTCTTCTGCCATGCCCGGATCGCCGACAGCGGGCCGAGCCGCGAGGTCGCGGTCGGGAATTTCGTGCTGACCGACGCCGACGGGGCGGTGCTGGCCGCGGTCGACGGCCTGCAGATCAAGCGGGTGGCGGCCCCGACGCCCCGCGACCCGGTGACCGACTCGCTGCTGGCCGTCGAATGGGTGCCGGCGAACCTGCCCGATCCGGACTGGGCCGATCCGGCGGCGCTGGCGGCCCCGGCGGCGGAGGAGGCGGCGGCGCGGATCGCGGCCCTGCCGGCGACCGGGCTGGCCGACGACCTGGAGCGGCTGGCCGCCGCCTATGCCCGCGACGCGCTGACGGCCCTGGGCGCGACGGGTGACGGCGATCCGGCGGCGGTCGGCGTGCAGCCGCGGCACGCCCGACTCTTCCGCCGGCTGTTCGTCCTGGCCGCGGCGGCGGACGGCGAGGACAGCTTCACCCTGGCATCGCGGCTGCGCGCCACCTATCCGGACAACCAGCTCGAGGTCGACCTGGTCGAGCGCTGCGGCGCCGGGCTGACCGGCGTGCTGCGCGGCGAGGCCGACCCGCTGCAACTGCTGTTCGCCGACGGATCGTCCTCGATCTACGGCGGCGGCGGCCTGGCCGAGACCGCCAACGCCATCGCCGCCAGGGCGCTCGAGACCGCCGCCGCCCGGCGCGGCCCGCAGCATCGCCCGCGGGTGCTGGAGGTCGGCGCCGGCACCGGGGCGACCACGGCGGCGCTGCTGCCTGGGCTGGACGGCTGCGAGTACCGCTTCACGGACGTCTCGCCGGGCTTCCTGGCGGCGGCCGAGAAGCGCTTCGGCGACCGCGCCGGCATCCGCTTCGAGCTGCTGGACCTGGAGCGCGAGCCGGCCGGCCAGGGCTTCGCGCCCGGTGCCGCCGATGTGGTGGTCGCCGCCAACGTGGTGCATGCCACCGCCGATCTCAGGCAGTCGCTGCGCCACCTCCGGCAAGCGTTGGCGCCGGGCGGCCTGCTGCTGCTGGTCGAGAGCACCGCGCCGCAGCGCTGGTGGGACATCGTGTTCGGCCTGACCGAGGGCTGGTGGCGGTTCACCGACACCGACCTGCGCCCGGACCATGCGCTGCTGCCGGCCGAGCGCTGGCGGGCGCTGCTGGCCGGGGAAGGCTTCGCGGCGGTCGAGACGGTCGGGGCCGACGCCGAGGGCCGGCAGACGGTGATCCTGGCCCGCGCGCTCGACCCGACGCCGGTCCTGGCGGCGCATGATGGCCGCGACGGCCCGGCCCGCGACCTGGCCGAGGGCCTGGCGGCGGCGCTGGTCGCGCGCGGGCAGGCGGCCCGGGCGCTGGCTGCCGCGGAAGCCTTGGCCGCACTGGCCGATGCTCCGGCGACGGTGGTCCATACAGGCGGCGTCGACGCGCCGGACCAGCAGCCGCTACGCGACGCCTTTGACCTGGCCCGCGCCATGGCCGGGGCCGGGCGCGAGGGGCTGTTGCTGGTGACCCGCGGCGCGCAGACCGGGGAGGCCGCCCTGGACGGAGTCGAGGGTGCGAGCCTGACCGGCTTCGGGCGGGTGGCAGCGCTCGAGCTGCCGGAACTCGGCTGCCGGCGCGTCGACCTCGATCCCGGCGACGACGACCCGGTCGCCTGCCTGCTGCGCGAACTGTCGGCGGCGGACGGCGAGGCCGAAGTGGCGTGGCGCGGCGGCGAGCGACTGGCGGCCCGGCTGGCGCCGCACCCGCTGCCGCCGGCCGAGCCGGCCTTCGACGACGGTGGAACCTATCTGGTCACCGGCGGGTTCGGCGGGCTCGGCCCGCTGCTGGCGGGCTGGCTGGTCCGGCACGGCGCCGGGGCGGTGGTGCTGGCCGGCCGGCGCGAGCCCGATCCGGCCCTGGCGGAGCGGCTGGCCGCCCTCGGCCCGGCGGTGCAGCCGCGGGTGGCCGACGTTGCCGACGAGGCGGCGATGACCGCGCTGCTGGCCGAAATAGACGCCGACGGACGGCCGCTGAAGGGGGTGTTCCACTTGGCCGGCAGTGTCGCCGACGGCGCCATCGTGGCGCAGTCCTGGGAGGCGTTCGCCGGCGTGCTGCCCGCCAAGGTCGACGGCGCCCGCATCCTCGACCGCCTGACCCGTGGCCGCGACCTCGAGCATTTCGTGCTGTTCTCCACCTCGGCGTCGCTGATCGGCAACCTCGGCCAGGCCAACCACGCCGCCGCCAACGCCTTCCTCGACGCCCTGGCGCGCGCCCGGCGGGCGGCGGGGCTGCCGGGGCTGAGCGTCAACTGGGGGGGCTGGGGCGAGGCAGGGGCGGTGGTCGAGGGCGCCTATGCCGAGGCGATGGCCGGCAGCGGGGTGCGGCCGATCCGGCCGGAGGACGGCCTGGACGGGCTGGCCCGCGCGATGGCCGGCGACCGCGGGCAGGTCGGCTTCGTCGACCTGGACTGGCCGGCGTTCCTGGCCGGCCACGGCGACGCGGTGCCGGCCTATCTGCAGCGGTTCCGGCCCACGGCGGTGCGCCGGGCGCCGCGTCCTGCCCGCGGTTCCGCGGCGACCGCAGCGACATCCGCGACCGACATCCCGGCCCGGCTGGCGGCGGTCGCGCCGGAGGCACGCGGCGCGCTGCTGGCCGAGCTGCTGCTGGCCGAGGCGGCGGCGGTGCTGGGGGTCGCCGAGCCGGGCCGGATCGACCCGTCCCAGGCCCTGAACGAGCTCGGCCTCGACTCCATGCTGGCGCTGGAGCTGCGCAACCGGCTTTCGGCGGCGCTCGGCGCCACCCAGCCGGCGACCCTGCTGTTCAACTACCCGAGCGTCGCGGCCCTGGCCGAGCATTTCGCGGCCGAGCTGCTGGATATCTCGCCGGTCCCAACGGCTGCTGCGCCACTGCCGCCGGAGCCGAGCTACGACGCCGAGATCACCGCGATGTCGGACGCCGAGCTGGAGGCCCTGTTCGACGCCGAGCTGGCCAATCTCGGGGGCGGGTGATGCACGGCGCGGCGGACGGCGGCGGGGGATCGAGGCAGGCGGTGGCGCACGCCAGGGCGGCGCTGGCGGCCGGCGACCATGCCGGCGCCTTCGCCGCGCTGCGGGCCGCGGTGCGGCCGGGGGACGACTTCACCGACCAGGCGCGGGTCGCGCGCGCCTTTGCCAAGGTCGACGCGGCCGGCCTCGGTCTGCGGCCGCTGAAGCTGGCGATCCTGGCCGGCAGCACGGTCGATCATCTTGCCGAGGTGCTGCGGTTCTGGCTGGCGGCGTCGGGCTTCGCCGCAGAGATCCATGTCGCGCCCTACGACACGGTCGCGCAGACCGTGCTGGACCCGGGCAGCGAGCTGTACGCGTTCCGGCCGCAGGTGGTGTGGCTGTTCTCGACCCACCGCGACGTCGCGGTCGCGGCCGGGCCGGGGGCGACGGCGGCCGCAGTCGAGGCGGCGGTCGATGCGGCGGTCGCCGAGCGCACGGCGTTGTGGCGGGTGCTGGCCGGGCGGCTGGACGCCCTGGTGCTGCAGAACAACGCCGACATCCCGGCCGACGACCCGTTCGGCAACCTGGCCGGGGCGACCGCCTGGGGCTCGCGCACCGCGCTCCGGCTGTACAACGCCCGGCTGGCCGCCGCCGCACCGGCCGGGGTGGCGGTGTTCGACCTGGACCACGTGTCGAGCCTGTGGGGCCGGGCGCGCTGGACCGACCCGCGCTACTGGCACCACTCCAAGCACGCCTTCGCGCCGGACGCGACCGGCAGCGTGGCGGCGGCTGCCTCGCGCCTGCTGGCCGGCGCCATGGGGCTGGCGAGGAAATGCCTGGTGCTGGACCTGGACAACACGCTGTGGGGCGGCGTGGTCGGCGACGACGGAGTCGCGGGCATCGCGCTCGGCAGCGGCGCCGACGGCGAGGCCTTCGTGGCGTTCCAGCGCCACGTCAAGGCGCTGAAGGAACGCGGGGTGATCCTGGCGGTCGTCAGCAAGAACGAGGAGGCGGCGGCGAGGGCGCCGTTCGAGAGTCACCCGGACATGGTGCTGCGGCTCGACGACATCGCGGTGTTCCGAGCGAACTGGACCAACAAGGCCGACAATATCCAGGACGTCGCCGAGACCCTGTCGATCGGCCTGGAGTCCCTGGTGCTCGTCGACGACAACCCGGCCGAGCGTGACCTTGTGCGCCGTGCCCTGCCGATGGTCGAGGTCGTCGAGATGCCGGAGGACCCGGCGCACTACGTCGAGGCCCTGGCCCGGGCCGGCTGCTTCGAGGCGGTGGCGTTCTCGGCCGAGGACGGGCAGCGCGCCCGCTACTACGCCGACAACGCCAGGCGGGTCGAGCTGTCGCGCAGCGCGGTCGACATGGACGGCTACCTGGTCAGCCTCGGCATGACCGCGACGGTCGGCGGCGTCGACGAGTTCCACCTGCCGCGCATCGCCCAGCTGATCAACAAGTCCAACCAGTTCCACCTGACCGGCACCCGGCTGACCGAGCGCGAGGTCGAGCGGCTGGCTGCGCGCGAGGATACCGACGTCGTCCGGGTTCATCTCGCCGACAGGTTCGGCGACAACGGGCTGATCGCGGTGCTGGTTCTGCGCCGGGACGGCGATGCGCTGCATGTCGACTGCTGGGCGATGAGCTGCCGGGTGCTGGGCCGCACGGTCGAGGAGTTCATCGCGAACGAGACCCTGGCGCGGGCACGGCGGCGCGGCTGTGCGACCATCGTCGGGCGCTACGTGAAGTCGCCGAAGAACGCCCTGGTGGCCGGCCTGTACGACCGGCTCGGCTTCGTGCCCCTCGACGGCGACGACGACGAGCGGCGCTGGTCGTTTGAGGTGGCCGACCGGCCGGACGGCTGGAAGACCCATGTGCGGGAGGCGGAAGCGTAGATATGCGATCGCTTCGGAATGTCTCGGAATTTCATGGGCTTCGTGAGGCCCGTCGCTTCATGGGTCCCGGAGCCGCCCGCTGGCGCGGTCCCTCCGGGATGACGACCATTTCTCATACGCCGTCATTCCGGAGGGGGCGCGTGAGCGCCCGGCTCCGGAAGCCACCCGCCGCTCCGACACGCGAGCGAACCGACGCGACAAAAGTGACCCGGCAGAAGGAGGGAGCATGACGGTGCAGGACGGGATCATGGCGCGGCTGACCGAGGTGTTCCGCGACGTGTTCGACGACGATGAACTGACGGTGTTTCCGACGATGACCGCGAAGGACGTCGACGAGTGGGATTCGCTGATGCACATCACCCTGGTGCTGGCGGTCGAGAAGGAGTTCGCCGTCAAACTGAACGCCGCCGAGGTGGGCCGGCTGGAGAATGTCGGCCAGATGGTCGAGCTGCTGGCCCGCAAGGCCGCCTGAAGCCTCATGGACCGCCTGCTCAGCCCCAACGAGGCGAAGTTCTGGCTGATGGACTGGGGCGCGCCCATGAACACGGTGATCGTCACCCGGACGTCCGGCCGGGTCGAGCCGGACGCGCTGGTGGGTACGGGTTTCACGGTGCCGATGGTCGCGCTCGACCGCCACCGGCGGCCGCGCTGGGCGGTCACCGATGCTGCGGGCGAGGTCGAGGAGATCGCCGGCGGCGAGTGGCCGGCGGTGACCGAGCGCCTGCTCGACCGCCGGGTCGGCACCGAGGGCCACCCGCCCTGGCACGCCGCGGTACTGCAGCAGGACGACGCCTCGACCGTGGTGCTGGCGGTCAACCACGCGGTCGCCGACTACCGCACCGGCCAGTGGCTGGCCGACCACCTGCTGGCCGGCACCTGGCCCGGCGACATGGCCCCGGCCTGCGAGGAGGTGCTGCCCGCCAAGCTCTACGGCGGCGAGGAGTCGCTGGACCTGGTCGACGAGTGGTGGCTGTCCCGGGCGAGTGCCCGGTGGGAGGCGATCGGCCTCGACCGGCTGGCGGCGGTGCTGCCGCCGCCCGGCCGCAGCCGGCTGGACGTGGTGCGGCTGACGGAGGACGACACCGCGGCCCTGCAGGCTCGGATGGACGACGAGGGCGCCTCGCTGAACGGCGCGGTCGCGGTGGCGCTGCGCGACCTGCTCGGCGCCGGACGGGTGGCGCATGCGGTCGACATGAGCCGCTTCGTGCGCCCGCCGCTGCCGGACGGCCCCGGCGTCGCGGTCTCGCATGTGTTCGCCGACAACCCTGCCGGCGAGTTCTGGGAGGCGGCGCGCGGCGTGCGCGGCGGGATCTTCGAGCGCATCCAGGCCGGCGAGGCGGGCGACGCCCTGCTGATCCTGCCGCGCGCCCTGCTGCGCGAGGGCGGCGGCTTCGTGCCGGAGCCGTCGGCGGTGACGATCAGCGGCTTCCCGACGTATCGCCGTCCGGAAGACATCGGCGCGGGGCATCCCATGCAGGTCGTGCTGAGCTCGGCCCGCGGCGGCGGCGACGTGGTGATGCTGACCTATGACGAGGGGCGGCTGCAGCTGATCGGCTGTTCGCCGGAGGGGCGTGAGGGGATCGATATGGGGGCGCTGGCGGGGCGGCTGCTGGCGAATATCTGAATCGGGTGGGGGCGAAGAAGCGGTGGGTGGGTTCCGGCTCGATCCGGCCCGCCCACGCGGTCCGTCCCGTCCGGAACGACGTCCTGGGGTGGGGACCGGCGTGTCCGCGCCCCTCCCATCGTCATTCCGGACAGACGTGCCGCCCCGGCGCGGCTGAGCCGGAACCCACCCGCCGCCCCGGCGTCAATCCATCGCCACGAACAGCTTCGTCAGCCCGCGCACCAGGATGCTCTCCTGGCGCTCGTGGCCGACCACTTTCAGCTCGGGCAGCCGCTTGGCCAGTTCGGTGAACACGATCTCGGCCTCCAGGTTGGCGAGGTTGGAGCCGGCGCAGGTGTGGATGCCGATGCCGAAGGCCAGGTGCCGGCTGTCGTCGCGCGCCAGGTCCAGGCGGTCGGGGTCGGGGAAGGTCGCCGGGTCGCGGTTCGCTGCCCCCAGGCCGAAGCCGATGGTCTGGCCCTTGCGGATGGCGGTGCCGCGGAACTCGACGTCTTCCAGCGCGTGGCGGAAGGCGATCTGCTGCGGGCTGTCGTAGCGCATCAGCTCCGACACCAGGGCCTTGGCCGGCACCCGGCGGTCGCGGAAGGCGGCGTACTGGTCGGGATGCGCTGCCAGCGCCTTCAGGCCGTTGCCGATCAGCAGCGACGACGCCTCGTGGCCGGCGAACAGGAAGAAGACCGCCGAGGCCAGCAGCTCCTGGTCGTCCAGGTACTCGCCGTTGGCGCGGGCCTGCACCAGCAGGTCCATCAGGGTGTCGCCGGTGCCGCGCCGGTGGGCGGCGACCAGGCCGCGGAAATACTCGATCAGCTCGGTCGCGCGGGCGCTGGCGGCCAGGATCCGCTCGGGAGTGCGTACCAGATCGAGGCCGAGGGTGATCTCGCGCACCCAGCCGCGGATCAGCGGATGATCGCGCTCCGGCACTCCCAGCAGGTCGGAGACGATGTCGATCGACAGCGGCGAGGAGAAGTCGGAGACGATGTCGACCGCGCCGCTCGCCGGCAGCCGGTCGAGCGCCGCCGCGACCAGTGCCTCCAGCCGCGGCCGGATGCCGGTGACCGCCCGCAGCGTGAACACCGGGGCGGCGATGCGGCGCAGCCGGGCGTGGTCCGGCGGGTCCTTGAAAAGCATCCAGTTGGCGATCATGCCGTACAGCGGCCTGTGCGCCTCCGGGATCGGCGGGAACGCCTCGGCCGGGAACACCTTCATCAGTTCGCGGCCGAACCGGTTGTCCTTCAGGCCGGCGACCACGTCGTCGTAGCGGCTGACGAACCAGAATCCGAGATAACCCGAGGCCGGCGTGGTCGCCCAGGCCACCGGGTGCTCGCGCCGCAGCCGGGCGTAGGTCGGGTAGGGGTCCTCGCGGATCTCCGGGTCGAGCGGCCGGAAGGCCGCGCGTCCAACCTGGTTCATGGCGTCCCCGCGGGGCTGGTCTGGATGCCGGGCCAGTCTGGCACGGCCATGCTGCGCACGACAGACGGCACTGGCGTTTCCGCCAGGCCCGACCCGCCGGACATCCCCGTCAGAGCCAGTCCGTCGGGGCCGCCTGGTTCGGGGTCAGGGGGGTCGGGCGTGGCGGGAATACCGGGGCGAGAACCGCGACGACATTCGCCCGCGCATCGTTGACCACGGCGTCGGCCGCGAGGTCCACGCGGAACAGGGCGTCGACGGTCTCGAAGCAATTGCTCCCGTACTGCACGGCGAAAGTACCGCCGGTCTGGCCGGCGGGTTCCCCGTAGTTGCCGTTGATGTAGACGTCGCGGCCCGGCGGGCCGTCGATCCTTACCGCCCCCCAGGGCATTGTCCGCTTCTCCTTCGGGCAGGCTCCAAGTGCCGCACGCCAGAATGCCCCAGGCGGCCGCCGAGGGTCCACGATTCCGACGTCGCCATCCGGGGAACCGCCGGGCCGGGCGCGACAGGCGGGTCGCGGAGATGCTAGGGAACCGGAACCCGGCCGTGCCTCCGACCCGTTGCATCCCATGACCTCCGACTGGCTCGTCAGCTACCATCCCAACCCCACGGCCACGACCCGGATCGTGGCGATCCCGCATGCCGGCGCGGGGCCGACCGTGTTCCGTCCGGTCGCCGGCCTGCTGCCGGACGAGCTGGAACTGCTGGCGGTCGAGCTGCCGGGCCACGGCAAGCGGCTGTCGGAGCCGCCGCACCGGCGCTCGGACACGCTGGTCGACGCCCTGCTGCCGGCGGTCGCCGCGGCCGTGCGGGACCGCGACTGGGTGCTGTTCGGCCACAGCATGGGGGCGTTCCTGGGGTTCGAGCTGTGCCGGGCGCTGCGTCGCGCCGGCCACGCCCTGCCGCGCCGGCTGGTGGTGTCGGGCCGGCGGCCGCCGAACTACCCGGCACCGGAACTAGACCTGCACAGGCTGCCGGACGACGAGTTCGTGCACGAGCTGACCCGGCGCTACGACGGCATCCCGGCGGTGATCCGCGGCGAGCCGGAGCTGATGCGGATCTTCCTGCCGGTGCTGAAGGCCGATTTCGCGGTGTTCGAGACCTATCGATATTCAGATGAGCCGCCACTGGATCTGCCGATCGCGATCTGGGGCGGCCGCGACGACCCGCAGACCGCGCAGATGGACGGCTGGGCCGGGCTGGCGTCCGGGCCGGCGACCCGCCGGCTGTTCGACGGCGGGCATTTCTACCTGACCGAGCGCCCCGAGCGGTTCGCCCGCGCGCTGGCCGAGGAAGCCGTACACCGCGAGACCTGACAAGGAGAGACCGCATGCGCGCGCACGACCTGGAGACCCTGCTGGCGCTCGAGGAGATCAAGCGGCTGAAGGCAGCCTACTGCCGCTACCTCGACACCAAGCAGTGGCAGCGGCTGCGCGCCCTGTTCGCCGACGACACGGTGTTCGAGGGCTTCGGCTCGGCGCCGACCGGCTCGAACGCCGACCAGTTCGTCGCCGGCATCACGGCGCGGCTGACCGACGCCGTCACCATCCACCACTGCCACATGCCGGAGATCGAGTTCACGGCGCCCGGCCGCGCCCGCGGGGTGTGGGCGATGATGGACCTGGTGGAGCTGGGCGGCGGCCGCAGCCCGAAGGAGGCGCCCGGCCGGCGCGGCTTCCACGGCCTCGGCCACTACGAGGAGGAATACCGCCGGGACGACGGGGTGTGGAGGTTCTGCTTCCTGCGACTCACCCGCCTGCGCGTCGACCCGTTGCCGCTCGACCACCCGCTGCCGCGCACCGACCTGCTGGCGCATTCGCCGGACTGGCTGCGGGGGTGAGGTCGCTCAGGTGACCTGCAGGCCGCCGTCGACGAACAGGATGTGGCCGTTGACGTAGCGCGCCGCCGGCGAGGCCAGGAACAGCAGCGGGCCGACCAGTTCCTCCGGCTCGGCGAAGCGCTTCAGCGGCACCTGCGCGGTCATCGCCGCCGCCTTCTCCGGGATCGCCCTGAGGTCGGCGTTCATGCGGGTGCGGATGAAGCCGGGCGCGATGGCGTTGCTGCGGATGCCGTGCGGCCCCCATTCCAGGGCCAGCGACCGGGTCATGTGGGCGATCGCGGCCTTCGAGGTGCAGTAGGCGACCCGGCCGTCCAGCGCCTTGATCGAGGCGATCGACGAGATGTTGACGATGGCGCCGCTGCCGCGCGGCCGCATCAGCCGGCCGGCGGCGCGGGCGCACAGGAAGGCGGCGTCGACGTTGACGCTCATCAGCGCCCGCCAGCGCGCGAACTCGGTGTCCTCCGGCGCCGCCCGCATCAGCACCCCGGCGTTGTTGACCAGCAGGTCGAGGTTCGCCGGCACCGCCTCGGCGAACAGCCGGTCGACCGCCGCCTCGTCGGTGATGTCGCAGGCGGCGGTGGTCACCCGGTCGCTGGCCCAGGCGGCCTTCGCGGCATCGAGACCCGCCGTGTCGCGGTCGACCGCGACCACCGTGGCGCCGCCTTCCAGCAGCCCGGCCACCAGGCACCGCCCGATGTCGCCGGCGGCCCCGGTCACGACGGCGTTCATGCCGGCGACGCTGAACTGATCGGTCATCCTGTTGTTCCTCCCGTCATGGCGCCCGTCGCTTCGTCGGTTCCGGAGCCGGGCGCTGGCGCGCCCTCTCCGGAATGACGACAAAGGAGGGGTGCCTTGCCATTTTCTCGTCATTCCGGAGCGGGTCGCCGCAGGCGGCGCGCATCCGGGACCCACCCGCCGCTCCGTCTGGTCAGGCTCCGTTGGGCACCGCCTCCCAGCCGAGCCCGGCGATCGCCGCGTGGCTGCGGCGGATGTCCCGGTCGCCGTCCGGCGAGATGATCTCCAGCATGGTCGGGACCTGCAGACCGGTCTCGCGCATCGCCGCCGCCACCTCGTCGAACTTCACGACCCCGGTGCCGATGCAGGCGTGGTCCCACTTGGCCAGCCCGGTGTCGGACAGGTGCACCACCTTCACCCGCGGGGCGGCCCGCCTCAGGCCGGCGCCCGGCGACTCGCCGACGAAGGTGGCGTTGGCGGCGTCGTAGCAGATGCCGAGCCGGTCGTTGCCGAGCCGGTCGATCGCCTGCATCAGCCCGTCGGCGGTCGGCAGGAACGCCATCGGGATGTTCTCGAGCAAGATGCCCAGGCCCCTGTCCTCGGCCAGCCGGTCGAGCTCGGTCACCGCCTCCTCGAACCAGCCCCAGACCAGCTCGGACGGGGCCGGCAGCAGCGGGTGGGTCTTGCCCGGCACCACCAGCACCCAGGGCACGCCCCAGTCGGCCGCCAGCTCGATCACGCCGCGGTAGTGGGCCCGGGTCATCGCCCGCATCTGCGGCGACGGGCTGACCAGGTTCAGGTCCAGGCTCGGCGGGTTCAGCACCTCCACCCGCAGGCCGCGGTCGGACAGCAGCTTCGCCACCGCGCGGCGCTCGCCGGCGTCCAGCTCCTCCGGCCACAGATGCGGCCGGTTCACCAGCAGCTCGACCAGCCGGTAGCCCTGGTCCGCCAGGTGGCCCAGGGTGTCGCGGGCCGACAGGGTCCAGATGTAGGAGTAGGTGTGGATCCCGACCGGCCAGCCCGGTTGCGCCCCGGCGCTCATGCCTTCAACCCCGCCGCCTCGAGCGCCTTGCGGAAATTCGGCTCGGGATTCGGCAGCGGCGGCAGCTCCCAGCTGCCGGTGCCGACCGGCCGGATCTCACGGTCGACCGGGACCTCCAGCAGGTAGGGCTTGTTGGCCCGGATGGCATGGTCGAGCGCGTCCTCGAGCGCCCCGGCCTCGTCGATCCGGGCCGATTCCACGCCCATCGACCTGGCCATCATCGCGAAGTCGGCGCTGAACAGCTCCTGGCTGGCGTCGTGGATGAAGCCGGTCGCCAGCTCGCGGCCGCCGAACAGCCCGACCTGCAGGTCGCGGATCGAGCAGTAGCCGTTGTTGTTCCAGACCACCCAGACCACCGGGATGTCGTACTCGACGGCGGTCAGCAGGGCGTGCGGGGTCATCAGGAACGAGCCGTCGCCGACCACCGCCACGCAGGGCCGGTCCGGGGCCGCCAGCTTGGCGCCGAGGATGCCCGAGGTAGCGAAGCCCATGGCGGCGAATCCCCAGCTGTGGATCAGCTGGCGCGGCCGCCGGGTCTCCAGCATCTGGATCACCCAGTTGTGGTGCACGCCGACGTCGGAGGCGACGATGGCGTTGTCCGGCAGCGACTTCGACAGCGCGTGCATCAGCCGCTCCGGGCGCAGCGGCATCTGGTCCGAGGCGATGAACTGGGCCTGGTACTTGTTCCAGATCGCCCGGTCGCCCTGCAGCTTGTTCAGCCAGGCGGCGGTGCGCTCCGGGGTACCGGTCAGCCGCGCCCTGGCCTGCTCGACCATGATCTCCAGGCTGGCCCGGGCGTCGCCGACGATGCCGAGCTCGGCCGGATAGTTCTTGCCGATCTCGAAGGTGTCGATATCGATCTGGATCAGCCGCGACGGTGGGATCGCCAGGGTGTAGCCCTCGAGCCAGGCGCTGGTGGCGCGGTCGTCGAAGCTGAAGCCGAGCGCCAGGATCACGTCGGCGCCCTTGCTGGCCTCGTTGCCGGCATAGGTGCCGTTGCGGCCGATAGTGCCGAACGCCAGTTCGTGGCGGTCGTCGACCGCGCCCTTGCCGTTCGGGCTGGTCACCACCGGGATCCGGGCGACCTCGGCGAAGGCCGTCAGCGCCTCGGTCGCCTCGCTCAGCATCAGGCCCTGGCCGGCGATGATCACCGGCCGCTCGGCCGCCAGCAGCATCTCGACGGCGGCCGCCAGGTCGGCCGGGGCGCCGGGCGAGCGCTGCTTCATGTGATGGATCGGCTGCGCGACCTCGACCTCGTCCTCCTCGACGAACACGTTCAGCGGCACGTCCAGGTTCACCGGTCCCGGCCGGCCGCTGCGCATCAGCTGGCAGGCCTGGCGGACCGCCAGCGGCACCATGTCGACCCGGGTCGGCTGGTAGCTGCGCTTGACGTAGGGCCGGATCACCGAGGGGAAGTCGCCCTGGTAGAACTGGCCGGTCTCCTGGAACGGGTTCCTGTTGAACTGGTCGGTCGGCACGTTGCCGGTGATCGCCAGGAAGGCCGAGGAGTCCATCATCGCCGCCGCCAGCGCCACCACCAGGTTGGCCGAGCCCGGCCCGCAGGAGGTGAAGGTCGCGGCCGGCTCGTGGCGGACCTTCCAGTAGGCGTCGGCCATGTAGCCGGCCGACTGCTCGTGGTGCACCGAGATCGTCTTGATCCGGTTGGCGGCCTTGTAGGCGCCGTCCAGGAAGCCGACGTTGCCGTGGCCGCAGACCCCGAACAGGTAGGGAATGTTCTCCTTGCACAGCTGGTCGACGATGATGTCGGCGCCGTTCTGCAGCGCGCGGGTCTTTTCGGTCATGGGTGGTCTCCCTCGTAAGGCGTTCAGGCGGCGGAGCCGGGGGTCCGCCGGTGCAGGCCGGGGCTCCCCAGCATCCGCGAGATGTCGAAGGCGGCGGCCTTGATCTGCGGCACCAGGGCGACGATGCGCTCCGGTGCCATGCGGTCGGCCGGGGCCGAGAGGCTGATCGTGGCGAACGGCCGCCCGGTGTGGTCGGTGATCGGGGCGCCGATGCAGCGCAGGCCGGGAGCCATCTCCTCGGCGTCCAGCGCGTAGCCCTGCTCGCGGATCCGCCGCAGTTCCTCGCGGAACCGCGCCGGGTCGGTGATGGTGTTGTCGGTCAGGCGCTTCAGCCCGTAGGTCGCGGCATAGGCGTCGACCTCGGCGTCCGGCATGTGGGCGAGCAATACCTTGCCGAGCGCGCTGGCATGGGCCGGGCTGCGCTTGCCGACGAAGGAATGCATGCGCACCAGTTCGGTGCCGTCGACGATCTGCACGCAGACCGCGTCGCCCTCGTACAGGATGCCGACATAGACGGTCTCGCCGGTGCTCTCGGCCAGGTCCATCAGCGGCGGCAGGGCCTGCCACTTCAGCTGCTCGTGGCGGACCGCGGTGGTGCCGAGCGAGTAGAACCGCATGCCGAGCCGGTAGCGGCCGGTGTCTTCGTCCTTCGCCAGGTAACCGGACTCCTGCAGGGTGTGCAGGATCCGGAAGACGGTGGCCTTGTTCAGTCCGAGATGGCCGGTCAGCTCGGTCAGGCTCCAGCTCTCGCGCTGGGCGAAGCAGTCGATCACCTCCAGCCCCTTGCGGAGCGAGCCGATCAGGTAGGGGTCTCGGTCGGCCTCGGTCACGTCGCGCCTCCCGGCGGCGGGTTTCAGTGCGATTAATTCGAAACATGGGTTTCTGAAATTGACAAGATGTTTCGTCTTGCGAAACGATGAGGGCAACGAACGGGTGCCCGTCGCGTCGTGGGTCCCGGATCCGTCTCGCCTGTGGCGATCCGCGCCGGGATGACGACAAGGGGAGCGAGCCAAGGGTTCACCTCCCCCCGTCGTCATCCCGGACAAGCGAAGCGCGATCCGGGACCCACGAAGCGACGGGCGCCGATATGCGGAGGAGACACATGCGCTTCCAGAACGTTCTGGTGACCGGGGCCGGCGGGTTGCTGGGCGGCTATGCGGTGGCCGAGCTGAAGGACCGATGCCGGGTGTCCGGCCTGGACCTGCTGCCGGCCGAGGGCATCCCGCATCTCCGGGGCAGCATCGAGGATGCCGATACGGTCGCCCGGGCCTGCGAGGGACAGGATGCGGTCGTCCACATCGCCGCCCGCCCGAACGTGTGGAGCGGCAGCGGCCGCGAGATCGTCCAGACCAACGTGGTCGGCACCTGGAACGTGCTGGAGGCCGCCGAGAGGGCCGGGGTGAAGCGGGTCGTCGTGACCTCCAGCGACTCGGTGATCGGCTTCACGGTGTTCGAGGGCGCGATGATCCCGCCCGACTACCTGCCGGTCGACGCCGCCCATCCGCGGCGGCCGACCGACCCCTACGCGCTGAGCAAGAAGCTGTGCGAGGACATGGCCCGCAGCTTCGCCGATCGCGGCAAGCTGGAGGTCGTGGTGCTGCGTCCGGTCTACGTGCTGTATCCCGAGTTCGAGGCCGAGGTGAAGGCGCGCGCCGCCGACCCGACCGGCTACAGGGGCCCGGCGGCGGGTGGCCGGCAGCCGGCCGGCGGCGGCCCGATGTGGCACTATGTCGACCCGCGCGACGTGGCGGTCGCCTACCGCTGCGCCCTGGAGGCCGCGGACCCGGGCTTCGGGCCGTATTTCGTCTGCGGCCCGACCACGCTTGCGCCGGAGCCGACGGTGGAGCGGCTGCGGGCGCGGACCGGGCGCGAGACCGACCTGCGCGACCCGGCGCTGTACCGGGTCGAGCCGCACGCCCCGCTCTACGACCTGTCGGCCGCGGCCGAGCGTCTCGGTTTCCGCGCCGCGCATGATCTGCGGCGCGTGCTCTACGGCTGACCCCAGGAGGGAACGACCATGCAGGAACGCAACGGCGCCACCATCGCCAATATCGTCGAGACGCTCTGGCAGACCATGCCGGACCATTTCGACGCCCATTCCAAGCTGCTGGTGACGCCGGAGAACAACCGGACCAGGGGATTCGACTACCGGATCTCCAGCTACCAGCCCAAGGGCTACGTCAAGCCGCACAAGCACAAGGTGCAGGAGCAGATCTATCACGTGCTCGAGGGCGAGGGCCTGATGGAGCTGGACGGCGAGCGCTACGTGGTGCGCCGCCACGACGTCATCTTCATCCCGCCCGGGGTCGAGCACGCGATCTACAACTCGGGGCTGGAGGATCTGGTGTTCCTGGTGCTCACCACCCCGCCGACGGACGAGTGACGGTCGCTGGCCGCGGACCGCTGGGGCCTCAACTCCGCCGCGTGGCGAGTTCCGGCAGCCATGTGACCAGGTCGGGGAACGCGACCAGGATCACCACCGCCAGGCACATCAGCAGGAAGAACGGCAGCGCCGCCCGCGCGATGTACAGGATGTCGCGGCCGGTCAGGCCCTGGATCACGAACAGGTTGAAGCCGACGGGCGGGGTGATCTGCGACATCTCCACCACCAGCACGACGTAGATGCCGAACCACAGCAGGTCGATGCCGGCGGCCTCGACCATCGGCAGGATCACCGCCACGGTCAGCACCACGACCGAGATGCCGTCGAGGAAGCAGCCGAGCAGGATGAAGAACAGGGTCAGCGCGGCGAGCAGGGCGTAGGGCGACAGGCCCAGCTCCTGGATCCACACGGCGAGCCCGCGCGGGATGCCGGTGAAACCCATCGCGGTCGACAGGAAGGCGGCGCCGGCCAGGATGAAGCAGATCATGCAGTTGGTGCGGGTCGCCGCCATCACGCTGTCCCGGAAGGTTGCCCAGGACAGGGTTCCGGTCGCGGCCGACAGGCCGAGGGCGCCGACGACGCCGAGGCAGGCGGCCTCGGTGGCGGTCGCCCATCCGGCATAGATCGAGCCGATCACGAAGACGATCAACAGGATCACCGGGATCAGCCGGCGCGACGCCGCGATTTTCTCGCCCAGCGTGTAGCGCCGGTCGGCCGGCGGTACCCGATCGGGATTCAGCAGCGACCAGGCCGCCACGTAGCCCATGAACAGGGCCGCCAGCAGGAGGCCGGGGATGATTCCGGCGATGAACAGCCGGATGATCGACTGCTCGGCCGCGACGCCGTAGACGATCAGGATGATCGACGGCGGGATCAGCAGGCCGAGTGTCCCCGAGCCTGCCAGCGAGCCGATGATCTGCTTCTCGTCATAGCCGCGGCGGGTCAGCTCGGGGACCGACATCTTGCCGATCGTGATGGCGGTCGCCGCCGAGGAGCCGGAGACCGCGGCGAACACCGCGCAGCCGAGGATGTTGACGTGTAGGAGCCGGCCCGGAATGCGCGTCAGCCAGGGGACGAGCCCGCTGAACATGTCCTCCGACAGCCGGGTCCGGAACAGGATCTCGCCCATCCAGATGAACAGCGGCAGGGCGGTCAGCGTCCAGGTCGAGATCGATCCCCAGACCGTGGTCGCCATGATCGCGCCCGCCGGCGCGCTGGTGAACATCCCCATGGCGATCAGCCCGACGATGAACAGGGCGATCGCCACCCACAGCCCGGTCGCGAGCAGGACCAGCAGGGCGCCGGCGAGAATCAGTGATGCGGTTGCAATGTCCACGCGGCAGGTCCCCGATTATTCGTGTACGGCGCCGTCCGAGCTCTCGAAGCTCGGCGTCTTTCCGCGCAGGATGGCCACCAGTTCGTCGAGGGCGGCGATGGTCAGCATGACCAGCCCGAGGCACATGCAGGCCTGGGGAATCCAGAGCGGCACGCCGATCAGGCCGTCGGACAGGTCGCCGTAGCGCCAGCTCTCGGCAGTCAGGCGATAGGTGTACCAGGTGAAGTAGCCGGACAGGACCGCCGCTACCGCCACGACCACTGCATCGGCGACGCGCTGCAGGCCCAGCGGCAGCCGCGAGAGCAGCAGGGTGACCCGGATATGGGTTCCGGCGCGGAAGCTGTAGGCCAGCGCCAGGAAGGTCGAGGTGGCGAGGAAGAAGCCGGAGATCTCGTTCGCGGACGGCACGAGGATGCCGAAGAACCGGCCGACGATCTGCGCCAGAATGAGGGCGCCGATGCCGGCGAGCAGAACCGCCGCCAGGGCGGCGCAGGCGAGATACAGCGCGTCTAGGGTGCGACGGAGCATGACGGTGGGCGTTCCTTCGCTGGATTCCGGGCGAAATGGGAAGCCGCCGGACCATTGGCGGTCCGGCGGCTCCACGCGACGGCGCAGTCCTACATTTTACGGTAGGCGTCCACCATCTGCTGGCCCTTGTCGCCGGCCTTCTCCAGCCACTCCTTGGTCATGGTGTCGCCGACGCCCTTGAGACCGTCGACCAGCTTGGCACCCGCTTCCGGCACCTTGATGCCGTTGTCGGCCATGGTCTTCACGGTGTCGGAGGCGACCTTCTCGGATTCCTTCCAGCCGCGCTTCTCGGCCTCGTCGGCGGCCTGGAGCACCGCCTTCTGGACGTCCGCCGGCAGCGCGTCGAACGCCGCCTGGTTGACGAACACCATGTTCTTGGGGTGCATCGCCTTGGTGTCGTAGTAGACCTTCAGGAAGTCCCAGGCCTTCACGTCGACGCCCGTTGCCCCGGAGGTCAGCATGGCGGACACCAGCCCGGTCGAGAACGCCTGCGGCACCTCGGCGTACTGGACGGTCGTCGGGATCGAGCCCATGAGCTCGGCCATCCGGGAGGTGGCGGCGTTGTAGGCGCGGAACTTGACGCCCTGCATGGCGTCCAGGCTCTCGATCTCCTGCTGCACGTACAGGCCCTGGCCCGGCCAGGCGACCGCGTACAGCGGCATCATGCCCTCGCTGGCCAGCAGCTCCTTCACGAACGGCTTCTGCGCCTGCCAGAGCTTCCAGGCGTTGTCGTAGCCGGCCGCCAGGAACGGAATGCCGTCAACTTCCCAGATCGGGTTCTCGTTGCCGTGCACGCTCATCAGCACTTCGCCGATCGGCGCCTGCTGCGAGCGGACCGCGCGCTTGATCTCGGGCATCTTGAACAGCGACGCGGCACTGTGGACGTTGATGGTCAGCTTGCCGCCGGAGAGTTCCTTCACCCGGTCCACGAACCAATGGACGTTCTTGGTCTGGAAGTTGCTGTCCGGGTAAGGCGTCGGCATGTCCCAGGTCTCGGCGATCGCCGGTGATGCCAGGGCCAGCGCGCCAGCAGTCAAGGCGGAAGCGAACAGTTTGCGCATGATGAACTCCCGTATTTGTTGCGGGATCCGCTTGGGGTCGCAATCGAGGAGAGAGGTCGACCTTCCAGGGCCGGAATATCCGGCCCGAACAGGCCCCGAAGCCAAGACTGGATGCGGATCCTTCATTGGATCGGCCGACCCTAGCAGGCTGCGCCGGCGGTACAAGGCAGGTTCTTCAACCGCCATGTCCGCGCCACCCTTGGCCTCGCCGGCGTGTGCCGCTCAGCGTCCGGTCGCGGCACCTACCAGTTGCCCGACCAGCCGCGCCATCAACGGGAGGCCGTCGCCGTCCAGGATCGACAGGTGGTCGCCCGGCATGGTCCGGATCTCGAGCCGGCCCTGCACCAGCTCGGTCCAGCCGAGGCCGGGATCTTCCAGCGAGTCGCCCGGCTCGTGGTCCAGGAACTCCGGCGGAAAGCCGCCTTCGGTGCGGATCAGCGTGGCGTCGCCCGGGATCGGCGCGGGCCGGTAGGCGCCGAGCGCCCGCCAGTTGGCCTTGAACATCGCCACCATGCGGTCGACCGGCAGGGCCAGCGGGCCGAGCAGCCCGGCCCGGGTCACGGCGTCGACGATCCGGCGCATCCGCTCGGTCGCACCGAACCGCGCGAGGTCCTCGTAGGAACCGGGAAGCGCGTCGCCGTAGAGCGCGTACAGCGCCCGCGCCAGCGCCTCGTGCGCCACCGCGTCGGTCTGGAACGCGGCGAGGTCGGTGCGGGTGCGAACCGTGTCGCCGAGCAGCAGCAGCGGCACCGCCTCGCCGGCATCGCGCAGCCGCCGGGCGACCTCGATCGCCACGCAGCCGCCGAAGGAGTGGCCGCCGACCAGATACGGCCCGTGCGGCTGGATCCGGCGGATCGCGTCGAGCGCGTAGTCGGCCTGTGCCTCGATGCTGTCGATCGGCCGTTCGTCGCCGAGCAGGCCCGGCAGCTGCGCCGACACCAGGGCGACGTCGTCGGCCAGCGCCGCCGCCATGCCACGCAGGTAGAACGGCAGCGACATGATCCCGGGCATCATGAACAGCCGTGGCCGGGTGTCGTCGGGCCGGGGCTCGAGCACGACCATGGCATGGGTGCCGGCGCGGCCGTCGGCGATCGCGCGCGCCAGGCTACGGGCCGTCGGCTCCTCGAAGATCGCCTGCAGCGGCACGGTCCGGCCCAGCCGCTCGCTCAGCCGCCGCTGCAGCGCCACCATGGTCAGCGAAGTGGCGCCGAGCTCGAACAGCGAGCGGTCCGGCGGGCAGTCGTCCCGCTGCAGCAGTTCCGCGACCACCTCGGCGACTGTCGCCTCCAGGGCGTCGAGCGGACCGGCGCCGCCGTCCGGCTGCGGCTGCGTCCCGACCAGGCGCCGAAGCGCGCCGCGGTCGACCTTGCCGTTGGCCGACAGCGGCAGGCGGTCGATCGCCGTCAGGGACTGCGGAACCATGTAGGCCGGCAGCCGGTCGGCGAGATGGGCCCGCAGCCGCTCCTCGAACCCGTCGGCGACCTCGGGGACGGCCGGCGCGGCCGCCAGGATGACGTCCAGCCCCATGCGGTCGGTCAGGCTGCCCTCGGCGCGCGGGACCGCGACCGCGTCGAGTCCCGTGTCCGCGAGCAGCGCGAGCCAGGTGTCGCGGTCCAGCAGCGGATGGTCGGGCCGCAGGTCGCGGTCGGTCCGGGTGTCGAAGCCGGCCTGCAGGCCCATGTTCAGGTCGAACCACGGGAAGAACCGGGTCTGCTCGGACAGGACCAGCAGGCCGCCGGGCTTCAGGTGGCGGCGCAGGATCGCCAGCGTGCGCCGCACGTCGGCGGCGGCATGCAGGGCGCTGCTGGCGATCACCACGTCGAAGGCGTCGGGCGTGCCCTCGGGCTCGCGGTCGAAGTCGAGGACGTCGAACGCCACCCAGCCGCGGTCGCCGAAGCGCTCGCGCGCCCGGTTGACCATGTGCCGGCTGACGTCGGTGAAGCGGTAGCGGACCCGGCCGTCCGGCAGTGCCGGCGCGATCGCCTCCAGGGTGGTGCCGAGGCCGCCGCCGACCTCCAGCACCGTGATCGGTCGCTCCGCGGCCAGGGCCGTCACCGCCGCGGCGATCGTCGCGTTCGGCCCGGCGAACAGCGTTTCGTAGACCGCCGGCGTGGCGGCGGACAGGTAGATCGAGGAGGAGTGCCGGCGCTCGGTCAGGATGTCCGCCAGGCTGCCGGTCACCATGTCCAGAAGCCCCAGTGCCTCCGACCCGAAGCCGAGGCGGTTGACGCTGTCGACGCTCTCGAACGGCAGCGGCTCGGCGTCCCATCCCACCCGGGCGACCTCCGGCAGCATGCGGGCCAGCCAGGCGCGGTAGCGGGCAGCGACGCCGTGGTCGGCGATCAGCGCCTCGGCGGACGGCAATGCATCCGGGCCGGCGAGCCGGCGCAGGGCGGCGGCGGCGGCGGCGGCGGCATTGTCGGACAGCCGGTCGGACAGGGCGGCGTAGTCGTCGGCGGAGATCGCCACGGCGGTGGCCTCGGCGGCGGCCTGTGCGGCGGCCGCGACCGCCCGGTAGTCCGCGGCTTCCATGGTGCCGCCGCCTTCCGGCACCACGAAGGCGTGCAGGGACCTGGCGCGCCCGCCCTCGGTCGCGGTCACCGCGACAGCCTGGGCGACCTCCGGATGGGTCGCCAGGGTCGCCTCGATCTCGCCGAGCTCGATGCGGTGGCCCTGGATCTTGACCTGGAAGTCCTCGCGGCCGAGGAACTCGATCGGCGTCGACGCGTCGGGGGGCGACCCGGCATGGGGCCGGTACCGGCCGAGGTCGCCGGTCCGGTAGCGGCGCTCGCCGGTCGCCGGGTCGACCCGGAACCGCTCGTCGGTGCGCACCGTGTCGCGCCAGTAGCCGCGCGCCAGGCCCTGGCCGGAGATCTCGATCTCGCCGACCACCCAGTCCGGGCACGGCTCGCCGCGGTCGTTCACCACATGCAGCATGTGGCCGTCCAGCGGCGTGCCGTAGGGCACGCTCGGCCAGTCCGGGTCGGGTTCGCCGATCTCGTGGGCGTTCGACCAGATCGCCGCCTCGGTGGCACCGCCGAGCGCCACCAGCCGGGCGTCCGGCGCCTGGGCGCGCAGCCGCGGGATCAGGTCCAGCGGCACCCAGTCGCCGCTCATCATCACCAGCCGCAGCGCGTGGCCGGCCGGCAGGCCGTGCTCGACCTGCATCGCCATCAGCGCCGGCACGGTGTTCCACAGGGTCACCCGGTGCTCGACCAGCAGCCGGGCCCAGCGCTCCGGGTCGCGGCTGGCGGCCGGGTCCGGCAGCACCAGGGCGCCGCCGACGCTCAGCGGGCCGAAGATATCGTAGACTGACAGGTCGAAATTCAGCGCCGACAGCCCGATGGCGCGGTCGTCCGGCCCGACCTTCCAGCGCCGGTTGACCTCGCGCACGGTGGCCAGGGCCGCGCGGTGGTCGATCATCACCCCCTTCGGCTGGCCGGTAGAGCCGGAGGTGTAGATCACATAGGCCAGGCGGTCGGCGCCCTCGATCGGTGCCAGGCCGGGCAGCGGCTCGCCGCGCCGGGCCGCGCCAAGGGCGTCGTCGACGTCGTCGTCGTAGTCCAGCACCAGGGCCTCGCCCTGCTCGATCAGCAGGCGCCGGCGCTCGGCCGGCAGCGACGGGTCGATCGGCAGGTAGGCGGCCCCGGCCTTCAGGACCGCCAGGCAGGCGACGATCTGCCGCCAGCCCTTCGGGAAGCACACCGCCACCAGCCGGTCGCGGGCCGCCTCGGCGCCGCACAGCTGCTCCGAGATCGAGAAGGCCAGGTGGGTGGCGGCGCTGTCGAGCTGGCCGTAGGTCAGCGCCCGGTCCGGCGCGATCACGGCGACCCGGTCGGGTTCCCGCGCCGCCTGCTCCTCGAACGCCTGGTGCAGCAGGCCACTGGCGTCGACCGGTCGGAACGCGGCGCGCGGGGCGGCCGGCAGCGCGTCGCGGACCGGGCGGTCCCAGCCGTCGCCCTCGGCGAGGTCATGCAGCAGCCGGCCATAGGCTTCGACCATCGCCTCGACCATGCCGTCCGGGAACAGCCCGACCACGGTGTCCCAGTTGCACAGCAGGTTGCCGTCCTCCTCGGAGATCTGGTGGTCGATCCAGACCTGCGGGGTGGACGAGACGTTGTAGACGGTGGTGCCGAGCCGGTCCCAGCCGGTGGCGTCGGTCTCCTCGGCGTCCAGCGAGCCCGGCCGCCGGAAGCCGAGCGCGCTGGTGAACACCACCGGCACGTAACGGATGCCGCGGCCCGGCTCGCCGCCGCTGCGGCGGTTCATCTCGCGCAGCACATGGACGCCGCCGACCGCCGAATGCTCCAGGTCCTCCGACAGCCGGCGGGCGAGGCGGGCGGCGCGGTCCTGGAAGCGGGGCGCGCGGGCGTCGACCTCCAGCAGGATGGTCGAGGTGAAGTCGCCCAGCAGGGCCCCGATGTCCGGGTGGTGCTGCGGCCGGTTGAACGAGGTGACCGTCAGGCTGAAATGCGCCGACCGGCTCCACGCCGCCAGGGTGTCGGCATAGGCGGCCGCCAGCAGGGTCGAGAGCGTCAGGTTGCGGGACTGGGCCTGGCGCTTCAGCGCCTCGGCGGCCGCCTTCGGCACCACCACGCGGTGGCGCGCGAAGCTCGGCCGGTCCCGGGTCGCCGGGTCGCGTGCCAGCGGCAGGTCGGGGCCGCCCGGCAGGGTCGCCGCGCGCTCGCGCCAGTAGGCTTCGCTGGCTTTCCAGGCGGCGGTGTCGCGATAGGCCTGCTCCTCGAGCACGTAGTCGCGGAAGCTCAGGCCGATCTCCGGCAGGACCGTCTCGGGATCGTCGTACAGCCGGCCCCATTCCCGGCGCAGCGCGAAGATGCTGGCGGCGTCGAGCGCGATCAGGTCGAAGCCGGTGTGCAGGCGGACCCGGTCGTCCAGCACGGTCACCCGCACGTCGAACAGCGGCCAGACGTCCGGGTCGACCAGGCGCTGCGGCAGCTCGCGCCGCAACCGGTCCAGCGCCTCGTCGGCCGACTGTCCGCGCAGGTCCAGCACCTCGAAGCGGTAGTACGGGACCTCCGGCAGCACCCGCTGCAGCCCGTCCGGGCCGATCACCGCGCGCAGCATGTCGTGCCGCCGGATCAGCGCGTTGAAGGCCTGCTCGGCGCGCTCGACGTCGACCACCGAGGTGTCGAACTCGGTGTAGAGGTAGCAGCCGACATTGCCGAGCTCGACGTCGCTGCGCCGGCCCAGCCAGTAGGCCTGCTGCATCTCGGTCAGCGGGAACGGCGCGTGACGGTTCGCCGGGTCGGGCAGGATCACCCTCGCGGCGCCGGCGACCGGCGGGTCGGCATCGGCTGTGCCGCCGCCGGCGACGGTCTCGGCGATGCTCTCGATCGAGGCGCCCTCGATCAGGTCGCGGACCGACAGCGGCGCGCCGAGTTCCTTCTCGACACGGTTCTTGATCTCGACCGCCACCAGCGAGTCCAGGCCCATCTCGTACAGCGGCGCCCGCACGTCGACGGTGCCGGTCAGGCCCAGGATCTGCGCGACGATCGCCTCGACCCGGTCGCGGATCTCCTTGAACCGGGCGTGGCCGTCGTCCGGTCCCGCCGGAGCGTTGCCGGCGATCGCCTCGATCGAGGCGCCCTCGATCAGGTCGCGCACCGAGACCGGGATGCCGAGTTCCTTCTCGACCCGGTTCTTGATCTCGACCGCGACCAGCGAATCCAGGCCGAATTCATGCAGCGGCGCCCGGCGGTCGACGTGCTGGCCGGCCAGGCCGAGGATGTCGGAGACGATGCCGGCGACCCGGTCGACGGCGCCGGCGGCCGGCGCCGCGGCCGTCGGCGGGCTCGGGACGGTCACGGCGGCTGCCACCGGCTGCGGCGGCACCGGGGCTGCCGCGACCTCGGCGTAGAGCGAGGGTAGCGCGCCTTCGAAATTCGCCAGGAAAGCCGGCCAGTCGACCGACGGCAGGACCAGCAGCTGGGCCTGCGACGCCGCCAGGGCGCTGCCGAGCGCCGCCAGCCCGTCGGCCGGGACGATGCTGCCGAGGCCGAGCTGGTCGGCCTGCTCGTCGAATCCCATGCGGGCGGCGGCGCCGATCTCGCGCCACACCCCCCAGTCGAGGCTGAGCGCCGGCAGCCCGTCGGCCCGCCGGGCATGGGCGAGGCCGTCGAGGAAGCTGCTGGCGAAGGCGTGGTTGGACTGCCGGGCCGAGCCGAGCACCCCGGCGGCCGAGGCGAACAGCACGAAGTGGCGGACCGGCCGGCCGCGCCCGGCCAGCGCGCGGGTCGCGCGGTCGAGGGCGACGGCACCGCCGATCTTGGCGTGCAGCACCCGGGCGATCGTGCCTTCGCTCTGGGCCGCGACCGGCGCGTTGGCCAGGCTGCCGGCGGCGTGTATCACGCCCTCGACGTCGCCGAGGCCGTCGAGGATGCGGTCGATAAGCTCGGCGTCGGCGGCGTCGCCCTGGTGGACGTCGACCGGAATGCCGAGATCCGCGACGGTCTCCGGCGGGTTGCGGCCCAGCAGGGCGATACGGCCGGCCCCCTGCACGGCGAGCCAGCGGGCGACCGCCAGGCCGAGCCCGCCGAAGCCGCCGGTGATCAGCCAGGTGCCCCCGATCTTCGCCGGGCCGCGCGGCGCCGCGGCCGGGGCGATGCGGAGCACCCGGCGGCGGCCGTCGATCCAGCGAACCTCGTCGTCGCCGCGGTCGGCCAGCAGTTCCCCGGCCAGGGTCGCAGCATCCGGCGGATCCAGCAGCAGGCGCGGGGCCAGGGCCGGCTCCTCCATCGCCAGGGTTCGCACGAAGCCGGACAGCCCGGCATGGCCCGGCGCGCCGGAGGCGACCAGGGTCAGGCGCTGCGGCACCGCGCTGTCGGCCGCCTCCCTCGCCAGGGCGACCAGATCACGCAGCAGTGCCGTCTGCGCCGCCTCGTCGGCGGCGGCCGGCGGCACCACGTGGACCCGGTGGTCGGCCAGCGACGGATAGGCGATGGTCTCGCCGGCGGCCGCCAGCGCCTCGCCCAGGTCGCCGCACTGCCCCGGATCGCCGGTCAGGGCCCAGGACCCGATGCCGGCGCCGGTGGCCGCCATCGGCTCCGGCGGCCGGCGGGCCAGGATGACGTCGCTGCCCGCGACCGGGCCGGGCTCGAATCCGGCCTCGGCCAGCGCCGCCTGCCAGCCGTCCGGCGACAGCAGCGGGTGGTCGGGCCGGCGGTCGCTGTCCTCGAACCGCCACCAGCCCTCGGTCAGGCCGAAGATGATGTCGACCCAGCGCCGCGGGCTCGAGCTCTCGACCAGCATCAGCACCCCGCCCGGGGCCAGCAGGCCGCGGATATGCGCCAGGCTGCGGCCGATGTCGCGGGTGGCGTGCAGCACGTTGGCGGCCAGCACGATGTCGGCCTCGCCGGCGGCGAAGCCCTGGTCGGCCGGGTCGGCCTCGATGTCGAGGATCCGGGTGGCGATCGCCTCGGCGCCGAAGCGGTCGCGGGCGGCCGACAGGAAGCCGGCCGACAGGTCGGTGAAGGTGTAGGCCCGCGGCGAGTCGCCCAGCCCGTCCAGCACCGCCCCGGTGGCGCCGCCGGTGCCGGCGCCGACCTCCAGCACGCGCAGCGGCCGGCCGGGCGGCGTGGCCCCGGCCAGCGCCGCGGCGGCGGACTGCAGCAGGCCGTTGACCGTGCGGGCATAGCCGGAGTCCGCATAGAATGCCCCGGCGCCGGCGTCGTCGGCCGGGAACAGCAGGGTCAGCGGGTCGACCTCGCCGGCCAGCACCCCGGCCAGGGCGGCGCCGCAGCGGCGCAGCACCGCGATCTCGCCGGCCATCTGCGGGAACCGCGCCTCGACCGCGGCGGCGGCCGGCTCGGGATCGGCCTCCGGCGGCGCCTCCAGGACGGTCCAGCGCCGGCCGTGGGCTTCGAGGATGCCGTCCTGGCGCAGCATCTCCAGCATCCGGCGGAACAGCCGGTGATGGCGTTCGGCGATCCCCAGGCTCTCGGCGAGCGCGCCGAACCCGAACTGCCGGCCGGCCTCCAGCCGCAGGCCGCGATGGCGCAGCGCGACCAGCACGTACTGCGTGGCGACCCGCTCCAGCGCCTCGCCGGCCTCGGCGTAGGCCGCCATGCCGTTGGTCTCGGCCAGGCGCTCGCCGTCGGCGGTCAGCGCAGCCACCAGGTCGCCGAGCGCCGGGAAGAAGGCCGGCGGCCCGCCAGCGTCGGCGGCGGCCTCCGCCCAGACCGGCTCATACAGCCCGGATGCCCGGGACGGGGCGGCCCGCTCGAACACCAGGTCGGAGACCAGCAGGCAGACCCCGTCGGCGTCGCCCAGGGTCACCCGGGCGGTCACCCGGTCGCCGCGCCGGGCGGCGATGGCGGTCGCGGTCAACGGGCCGGACGGCGGGCGGATCAGGCTGACCCGGCCGACCCGGCTCGGCACCAGCAGGGCGTCGTCGACCTCCGGCAGGGCTGCGGCGACCAGGGTCAGCGCGGCGTCGAGGGCGACCGGATGCACGCCGAACGACCCCGGGGCCAGGGCGTCGATCACGCCGGTCGCCACGCCCTCGCCGTGGCGGACCGAGCGTAGCAGCCGGAACGCCGGGCCGTGCCGGACCCCCAGGCGTTCCATGGCGGCGTAGACCGCCTCCGGGGCGATCGTGGTTCCCGGTTCCGGGGTCGGCGCGAACTGCGGTGCGACCGCCGGCTCCAGGCGGCCGGTGGCGTGCACGGTGGCGGCGTCGGAATCCGGCTGGAAGCCGACGATGCGCAGCGCCCCGTCGGCCCCGACGATGGTCTGCAGGTGGCGCGAGGTGCCGTCGGGCATTCGCAGCGGGGCGGGAAGGCGCAGGTCGACCAGATCGTGACCCGGCCGCGCCGCCAGGGCGATCTCCGCGAAGGCCGCGGCCGGCATGACCGGCACCCCGTCGACCACATGGTCGGCGAGGAAGCCGAGGCCGGGCCGGCGGGTGTCGACCGTCGCCTCCCAGCGCGCCTCGGTCGACAGCGGCAGCGACAGCCTGCGGCCGAGCAGCGGGTGGGTGCCGGCCGGGGCGTCCGGCTCCGGTTCCGGCGCAGGCTGGGGCTCCGGGGCCGGGCCGGGCGCGCTGTCGACCCAGTAGCGGGTGTTCTCGAAGGCGTAGGTCGGCAGCGCCACCCGCCGGCCGTGGGTCTCCGGCAGTACCGGGTGCGGATCGTTGCTCGGGGTGGCGTTGGCGAGGTCCTCCGGACGCTCGACGCAGATCCACCAGGGCAGGCGGGCCCGGCCGACCGCGGCGGTATGGCAGATGTCGGCGAAATCCTCGTCGGTCTCGGCCAGGAACCGCCGGTAGCGGGCGGTCAGCTCGGCCAGCGCTTCCGGGGTGCGGGCCGAGATCAGCAGCCGGGGCGCGGTGGTGTTCGCGGCGGCGGGCTCGGTCCCGGACGGCAGTTCCATGGGCCGGGGCGGCGCCTCCAGCACCACATGGACGTTGGTGCCGCTGAACCCGAAGGAACTGACCCCGACCCGTTCCAGTCGCGTCTCGAGGCGGCCGGTCGGCACCCGGAAGTCGGCGCCGCCGAGGTCGATATGCGGGTTCAAGCGGGTGAAGTGCAGGCTGGGCGGCACCACCTGCCGGCGCAGCATCATCACCGCCTTGATGATGCCGGCGACCCCGGCGGCGGCCTCGGTGTGGCCGATGTTGGTCTTGATCGAGCCGACGTAGAGCGGCCGGTCGCGGTCGCCGTACGCCGCCTTCAGCGCGTGCATCTCGATCGGGTCGCCGAGCGCGGTCCCGGTGCCGTGCGCCTCGATGGCGTCGACCGCGCCGGGCTCCAGCCGGGCGTCGGCCAGGGCCTGGCGGATCACCGCCTCCTGGGCCAGGCCGTTCGGCGCGGTCAGCCCGGCACTGCGGCCGTCCTGATTGACGGCGGAGCCGCGGATCACCGACAGCACCCGGTCGCCGTCGGCGAGCGCGTCGGACAGCCGCTTCAGCACCACCACGCCGCAGCCCTCGCCCCGGACATAGCCGTCGGCGTCGGCGTCGAAGGTCTTGCAGGCGCCGTCCGGCGACAGCATCCGGCCCTGGCAGAAGTTGATGGTGATGTCCGGCGCCAGCATCAGGTTGACGCCCGCCACCAGCGCCAGGCCGCACTCGCGGTTGCGCAGCGCCTTGACCGCCAGGTGGGTGGCGACCAGCGACGACGAGCAGGCGGTGTCGACCGCCATGCACGGGCCCTGGAGGCCGAAGCTGTAGGACAGCCGCCCGGACGCCACGCTGGCGGCGTTGCCGGCGCCGGCGGTAGCGTTGCTGCCGGAGCCGTGGGCGGTGCGGCTGAGCAGCGCCGAGTAGTCGTTGGTGCTGATGCCGAGGAACACGCCGGTGCGGCTGCCGACCAGCGACGGCGGCGGGATGCCGGCATCCTCCAGCGCTTCCCACGCGACCTCCAGCAGCAGGCGCTGCTGCGGGTCGATGCCGACCGCCTCGCGCGGGGAGATCCGGAAGAACAGCGGGTCGAAGCGGTCGACCCCGTCGATGAAGCAGCTCTTGCGGACATACATCTTGCCCGGCACGCCCGGCGTCGGGTCGTAGACCGCGTCCAGGTCCCAGCGGTCCCGCGGGACCTCGCGGCTGCCGTCGCGGCCGTCCTCCAGCGCCCGCCACAGGGCGTCCGGATCGTCGCCGCCGGCGGCGTACCGGCAGCCCATGCCGACCACGGCGATCGGTGCCGAGGCCGCCTGCTCCAACTCGGCAATCCGGGCGCGCTGCGCCTTCAGCGCGACGGCTGCCTTCTGCAGCGGCGTCATCTGGACGGTCTGGTCGTTCATCGCGGCGGCTCTGCCGACCTTCTGGTCATTGCGGTTCCACGATCAATGGTAGCTGATTCCAGCCGAGACTTCCCGCCCCGTAACCCACGATCGGGCTCGGCGGACGATTCGGGTCCGGCAGGATCGTCCGGGTGCGCTTCAACAATACCGCGAAAGCGATGCGCGCCTCGAGCCGGGTGAGCGAGGCGCCGGGGCAGACGTGAATGCCGGTTCCGAAGCCCAGGTGCCGCCGGTTGTCGCGCTCGATGCGGAATCCCTCCGGGTCGTCCCAGGCGTTGTCGTCGCGGTTGGCCGAGCCCGGCAGCAGCATGACCGAGGACTCCGCCGGGATCGTGGTGCCGGCGATCTCGACGTCCCGCGTGGTGCGGCGCATCAGCCGCTGCAGCGGCGGCCTGGTGCGCGCCAGCTCCTCGACGAAGCCGGCGATCAGCGCCGGGTCGGCCCGCAGCCGCGCCGAGAGGTCGGGGTCGCGGGCCAGGATGTGGGCGCCGTTGGCCAGCAGGTTGGCGGTGGTCTCGTGGCCGGCGATCAGCAGCAGTGCGCACAGGTGGCGCAGCTCGCCGTGGTCGACCACGCCGCGCGCCTCTTCGGCCACCAGGGCGGAGATGATGTTGTCCTTCGGCGACGCCCGGTGCAGGGCGATCGCCTCGTCCAGGATCTCCATCAGCCGGGCCAGCCCGGCCTCGGCTTCGGCCCGCAGCTCGGCGCTGCCCATGCCGGTGGCGGCGAAGCTGGCCAGCAGGGCGTCGCGGGCATACCGGTTCATGCGGGCCCGGTGCTTCAGCGGCACCCCCAGCATCTCGCAGATCACCGTGACCGGCAGCGGGTTCGCGAAGGCCTGCACGAACTCGCAGGGGCCGGCCAGCCCCGAGACCAGGTCCTCGGCGACCGCCTCGATGCGGGTCGCCAGGTGCTGGATGTTGCGCGGCGTGAAGGCGCGGTTGACGGTCTGCCGCAGCCGGGTGTGGTCCGGCGGGTCCTTCATTACCATCGACATCAGCGGCACCTTCATGCCGAGGTCGGAGGAGAAGGTCCGGTGGTCGTGCAGCGCCTGCTCGATGTCGGCATGGCGCGACAGCACCCACAGCGGCGCACCGGGCACCCGGTAGACCGGCGCATGCTCGCGCAGCCAGCGGTAGGTCGGATAGGGATCGGCATGGACCCCGGGGTCCATGAGGTCGAAGCCGGTGATGCCTGCGGTATCCACGGCGGCCGTCCGTCAGGCCGGCTTTTCGGCGCTGACCAGCACGTAGTCGTAGGCCGAGTAGACCCGGTCGGCATCGAAGTGCAGGGTCATCTTGTAGGGGAACCGCGCCAGCGGGTGAAACCGGGCGAGCATCCGCGGGTCGCGCTTCATGTAGGCGTGCAGCCCGGGGTAGACGTGATGGCGGATCGACTCGATCCGGACGTCCCGGAACCCGGCGCCCTCCAGCTTGCCGCGGTAGCCGTCGTGGCTGTCCGCATTGGCCGCCGGCACCGAGTATTTCTTCGAGAAGGTGTTCCAGTTCATCCGCTGGATCCGGCGCCCGAGGCCGGGCGGGAGCGGCGCGTTCGGCACGACGTCGGCGAGCACCAGCCGGCCACCGGGGCGCAGCACCCGGAAGGCCTCGTGGAAGAAGCGCTCGCGGGTGTCGAAATGGAAGGCGCATTCCAGACCGACCACCTTGTCGACCGACGCCGGCTCGAGCGGCATGTCGGTCGCGGACGCCTCCAGCAGTTCGATGCGGTCCGCCAGCCCGCGCTCCCGGACGCGCCGGCGGGCGGTCTCGACCTGCGACGGGGTGATGTTGAGGCCGACGATGCGCTTCACACCGAAGCTCTCGGCCCAGAACATGTCCTGGTCGCCGAACCCGAAGCCGACGTCCAGCACCGTGTCCTCGGGCCGGAACCCGGCGCTCTCGGCCAGCAGCCGGGCCATGCCCTCGCAGGCCTCGTCGATGGTGTCGGCGTCCTTCCAGTAGCCGAGGTTCAGGTAGAGGCCGTCGTTGCTGAAGGCGTTGGTCGAGACCAGTTCGTAGATGTCCCTGGCGGACATCGCCCCGAACGGCCAGTAGAACCAGCGCAGGTAGCCCCATGTCTCCCTGAGGCGGCTGGCCGTAGACCCGGCGGTCATGCGCTGGCGCTCCTCGCTGGCGAATGCCGATCGCCCGTTACCATAGCGACCGGTGACCGGGCGGCGCCACTGTCGATTGCGGCATCAGGGCCGGTTCTCCAGCCGCCGGACGATCTTCTTGAAGGCGAAGTTCGCCGCGATCAGCACCGTCAGGATGACCCACCACCACTCGTAGGGAACGCCTTCGAGCTGCTTGGCGAACCGGTCGAGGAAGATCGGCTCGTGTTCGGGTACGAGGCTGTCGTGGTGCAGGATCACAAAGGAAACCAGCCCGGCGGAGAATGCCAGCGTGAGCATCAGCCGGACGAACCGCAGGAAGGTGGTGATCGCCCGGACGATGCGTTCCGACGTGCTGCCGATGATGGTGCTGTACAGTTGCTGCCGTCGGACCAGCTGCTCCAGCGCCGCGTTGTACTCGTCGACCCGGGACGCGACCCGGCCGACCGTCGACACCACCCCGCGCAGCACCCGCCGCGGCGCCATGTGCCGGCGCCTCGACGCCTCGAAATAGCCGCTGAACAGCTCGATGTAGTTGGCGTTGGGGATCAGGTAGCTGAGCGACGCGTCCATGGTCGTCCAGGTCCGGTTGATCCGCATGAAGGCCCAGCTCAGGGTCACCCGGTAGCGCGTCATGATCCGGCCGGCCTCGGCACCGGCGGCGCCCAGCGAGCGCTCGTGGTACCCGACCCCGGTCAGGTGCGTGCGCCCTTCCCAGTCGCGGTAGGTCCGCACCAGGTCGCGGCGCAGGTTCTTGACGTCGCCGAGCGACGGCGGCGCGATCGCCAGCCGCAGCATGACCTCCGCGGCCTTGCCGAAGTCCTTCTGGGCCATGGCCTGCAGGCTGACCTTGTAGTTCGCCAGCATCTCGCGCTCGCAGAAGCCGATGGTGCCGAAGTCGATCAGCACGAACCTGCTGTCGCGCAGCAGGATGATGTTCCCGGGATGGACGTCGGCGTGGAACAGGTTGTCCTCGAGGATCTGGCGCAGCACCGAGCGGAACAGTCGCTTGCCGACCTTCTCCGGATCGACGTTGTTGACCCGGCACCAGTGCTCGACCCGCTTCGGATCGTTCTGGCCGATCCGGATGAAGTCCGACATCAGCACGCCGTCGATGAACTCGGTCACCAGCACCAGCCGGTTGGAGACCGACCGGAACACCCGAGGGACGTAGACGTTGTGGTCCTTGAGGCTCTTGCGCATCCGCTTGGTGTTGGCGGCCTCGAAGCGGAAGTCGAGCTCCTCGCGGACCATCTGCTCGAGTTCCCAGAGGGCGTCGTCGAGATGCAGGTGCTCGCCGATGCCGAGGAAGTCGATGATCCCGATCAGCCGCTTGATGTGCCTGAGGTCGCGCAGGAAGGAGCGTTCGGCGGTCGGTCGCCGCACCTTGACCGCCACCACCACGTTCGGTTCCCGGAGCAGGGCGAGGTGGACCTGGCTGATCGAGGCGGCGGCGATCGGCTCCTCCGAGAAGTACTGGAAGATCGAATCGAGTTCGGCGCCGTAGACCTGTCGGAGGATGTCCTCGACCAGCGGCAGCGGGAAGCCGATGGCCTGATGCTGGAGCCTCGCGAGTTCCCGGCAGGTCGGCTCGGAGAACACGTCGGTGCGCAGCGAGGCCAACTGGCCGATCTTGATCCACAGCCCGCCGAGATTCTCGAACACCTGGCGCAGCCGGACCGCCTCGGCATCCGGATCGCTGCGCCCGGCCAGTTTCTTGAACCAGCAGCCCAGGATGTGGCCGCCGAAGCTCCCGAGCACCCGGGCGAACGCGAACCGGGGTTCCGGGTCCGGCTCGCGGATTTCGACCGGCTGGCGCTCCTTCGCCCGTTCGAGGAGCGTCGGCAGCAGGGTCTCATCGAGCATGGGCTGGGCCGCCGTCGGCCGGTCGGGGGCAGGTCGTCCGGCCAAGCATGCCGGGTCGCGGTCGGCGCGTCATCGCGATCGCTCATTTCGTGTAGTCAGGCAGTATCGACGCCGCCCGATGTCGCCCGGCGTCGCCGTCGGCCCGGTTCGGCCGGCCGGCGACGATTCGGTGGCCATAGTGACCTGTCAGGATTGACGGTTGCAAGCATCGCCGGCGCAATTCACGTCGACGGGACGGCGGGTTCATGGTTCCATGTCGTGCAGGAAACCGACGTCCCGCGGCGCCTTTCCGACGCAGTGGTGGCCGTCGGTCGACGGGATGCCGTTGCAGCGAGACGTTGTGATCGCGGCCGTGGCTTCCCGGCCCGGTTGGCGCTATGCTTCGACCGGACTGGCAGGGCGTGGACGGCGGCAAGAGGAGGCACGGCGCCATGAGTCTGAGGCTTAGCGACGATATTGAGCGGATCGTGGTGATCCGGCGTGATGCGGCCGGGCGGCGTCGCTCCCGCGAGGTCTATGTGTCCGACGATGACGACGTGCTGGACGACATCGGCATGAAGTTCGTCGCGATCGAGCCCACCGGCCGGGCGTGGCGCGGTGTGCTGACCGAGGAACTCGGGCCGCGCAAGAAGCAGTCCAAGTGGCTGCGTCCGCTGGAGCGGCGGGTCCGCAAATACGCCCGCCGGCGCTCCCGTGCGCTGTCGATGTACCTGGCGCTGCATGACCACTCGAACCGGGAGAAGCGCAACGGCTGGATCCGCGATCTCGGCCGCAATCTTCGCAAGGTCATCCGGAAGTCGAAGTGAACGCTTGAGACCGTCCGCCGGCCCAGCCGGGGCGCAATCACGGAAAGGATCGGGCAATGAGTGCTGCCACCGCCGCGACCGCGGAAGCCAAGAAACCCGCCGACGAGCCGGAATCCGGGATCGTCTGCGTCCTCGACCTCGGCGAGCATCGGCGCAAGCGCGTCAAGAAGCTCCGCAAGGGCGAGGGTCGCCTGATGGAGAAGGTCGAGGATGCCGTCGCCAGCCTGCAGGAGCAGGGCGTGCTGAATGCCGACGCGCAGACCGTCGTCGTCGTGGTGCGGGAGGAGTGGAGCCTCCGCGGCATGATGGACGACGATGACGACGACGACTGAGTGGTTCTTGCCGGCCGTCGCCGGCTGACCAGCCTGGGGGACACCGGAGGGGCAGGTCGCAAGGCGGCAGCACCGGCCGGGACGGCGTCGTCGATTGAGTTCGCGATCCAGGGGACGCCGTGCGACGATCCTGCGGCAAATGCTTGCCGGCACGGAGAACATGCGAAGCAGGCTGATCGGGATCGTGGTTTCGCTGGCGGCCGTGGCGGCTGCTGGAGCCGGCGTGTTCTGGTACGAGACGGTCGGCCGCAGGCAGTCGGCCACCACCGACACGGCATCGGTCGCGATCGCCGTGGCGACGGCACCGGTCGCCATCGGGACGGCGGTCGACCGGCTGATAGCCGTCGGCACCCTGTATGCGCAGTACAAGGTCGACGTGACGCCGCCGGAGACCGGTCACATCGTGGCCCTGCCGGCGCAGGAGGGCGGCAGGGTCGCGGAGGGTGACGTCCTGCTGGTCCTGGACTCGACCATCGAGAAGGCCGCCCTGGAGGACGCCAGGGCCCAGCTCCAGTTCGAGACCGAGAAGTTCAATCGCGCCAAGGCCCTGTCGGGACGCGGCATCGTGGCCCAGTCGCAGTTGGACGAGGCCAGGGCCGGGGTCGCCGCCGCTCGCTCGACGGTCGCCCGCAGCGAGGTGGAGGTCGAGCACCGGACCTTCACGGCGCCGTTCGGCGGCCGGGTCGGGCGCACCGGCTACGATGTCGGCTCCTATGTGCAGCCGGGCGACGTGGTGATGACGCTGCTGTCGACCGAGGTCCTGTACGTGGACTTCCATCTTCCCGGCAGTGTCGTCGAACAGGTCCGGACTGGTTCCGTGTTCACGGCCAAGATCGACGGCGTGGCCGAACCGGCCGAGGGCGTGGTGTCGTTCATCGACCCGGAACTCGACGAGGCGTCCCGCAGCATGGAGCTGCGCGGCGAGATCCCGAACGCCGGCGACGTGCTGCGCCCGGGCATGTTCGCGCGCCTCACCCTGACCCTGGCAGAGCGGCCGGGCGCCCTGCTGGTGCCGAAGGAGGCGCTGGTCTACGAACTGACCGGGAACTACGTCTACCGGATCAAGGACGGCAAGGCCGAGCGGGTGGCGGTCGAACTCGGCACCGAGAACGGCGACATGATCGAGATCCGCGCCGGCCTGGCCGCCGGCGACGCGGTTGTGACCCGCGGGCGGTTCAACATCCGCAGCGGCTCGGCCGTCCGGGTGGTCGAGGGCGGCACGCCGGGTAAGAGCTGATGCAGCTCTCCGACTTCTTCATCCGCCGCCCGGTATTCGCGATCATCCTGAACGCCCTGCTGGCCGTGCTCGGGTTGTATGCGCTCACCCAGCTGTCGGTCCGCGAACTGCCGCAGTTCGAGGTGCCGCTGGCCACGGTCACGACCTCCTATCCGGGTGCCGCCTCCGAGGAAGTGGAGGTCGAGATCACCACCCGGATCGAGGATGCCGTGTCCTCGATCGACGCGGTCGACTACTTCAGTTCGGTCAGCGCGTCCGGGCTCAGCACCGTCACGGTGACCTTCAAGGGCGACGTGCAGGCGTCGGCCGCGGTCGCCGAGGTGCGCGCCCAGGTGGCGGCGATCGCCGACCAACTGCCGACCGAAGCCCTGTCGCCGGTGGTCACGCAGCTCAGCGTCGATGCCGCGCCGATCCTCTACCTGTCGCTCACCGGCACCGGCCGCTCGGCCATGGAACTGACCGAGGTGATGGACTCGGTGATCCGCACACCGCTGTCGACCCTGCCCGGGGTGGCATCGGTGATGCTGCTCGGCGAGCGCAAATACGCCATGCACATCAAGCTCGACCCGATCCGGATGGACGCCTACGGGCTGACGCCCGAGGCGGTCCGTTCGGCGGTGATCCGGCAGAGCGCGGTCGTGCCGGCCGGCAGCGTCGAGGAGGCCGGCCTGCGGATCGACGTGATCGCCGACACCGCGCTCGCCACGGCCGACGCCTTCCGCCGGATCGTGCTGCGGTCGTCCGATCACTACCTGGTGCGCGTGGAGGACATCGCCACGGTGACGGTGGAGGCCGACGACATCCGCACCGGCGTGCTGATCGACGGCAAGCCGGGACTGGCGGTCGGCGTGCTGCGGCAGTCGGGCGCGAACGCGCTGGCCGTCTCGGACGCCGTCATGAAGGCATTGCCGGAGGTCCGGCAGTCGCTGCCGGGCGACGTCTCCATCGAGCCGTTCTTCGACAGCACCGAGTCGATCAGGCAGTCGGTCGACGAGGTGTTCGCCACCCTGCGCGACGCGGTCGGCCTGGTGATCGTGGTGGTGGTGCTGTTCCTGGGCTCGTGGCGGGCCTCGGCGGTCACCGTGGTCACCATCCCGCTGTCCCTGATCGGCACGCTCGCCTTCATGATGGTGATGGGCTACAGCCTGAACATCTTCTCGCTGCTGGCGATCGTGCTGTCGGTCGGGCTGGTGGTCGACGACGCGATTGTCGACGTCGAGAATGTCCAGCGTCACATCGGCCGCGGCCTCGACCCGATCACCGCCGCCTTCGTCGGCAGCCGCGAGATCGGCTTCGCGGTGGTCGCGACCACGCTCACCCTCGCCTCGGTCTACCTTCCGATCGGCTTCCTGCCGGGGCTGATGGGCGCCCTGTTCCAGGAGTTCGCCTTCACGCTGGCGGCGGCCGTGGTGCTGTCCGGCTTCATCTCGCGCACCCTGTCGCCGATGATGTGCTCGCGCATCCTGATGCCGGACAAGCCGCGGCCTGCCGGCCGGCGTCGCCGCCCGATGACGGTGCTCGAGGACGGCTACCGGCGCATCCTGAACGGGGCGCTGGCCCAGCGCTGGGTGGTCTATGTGGTGTTCGTGGCGGTCGGTGCAGTCGCCGTGGCGGCAGCCCGCACCCTGCCGTCGGAGCTGGCCCCGACCGAGGACCAGGGCTACGTGATGGCGACCTTCTCGGGCGCGCCCGGGTCGGCCTATTCGACCCTGGAGGCGAACGGCCAGGCGATCGCCGCGGTCTACGACACGGTGCCGGAACGGGCCGGCACGCTGATCCTGCTCGGCAGTCCCGACTCCAGGTCCGGCTACGCGATCCTGTTGCTGAAGCCGCTCGCCGAGCGCAGCCGGTCGGCGGCCGAGATCGGGGCCGCCATCGAGCCGGCGCTGCGGGTCCTGCCCGGCATCGACATCAGCGTCGTCGATCCCGGCGTGCTGTCGGGCGGCGGTCAGCTGCCGGTGCAGATGGTGATCAAGTCGACCGGCGACTACCCGGCGCTCGCGGCGGTGATGGACGACGTGCTGGCGGCGGCGGCGAGCGTGACCGGGGTGTCGGGCCCGACCAGCAACCTGCGGCTCACCACCCCGCGGCTGTCGGTCGAGATCGACCGCGACCTGGCCGGCGACCTCGGGGTCGACGTGACCGCGCTGGCGAACACGGTGGCGGCCGCGCTCGGTGACTACCGGGTCTCGACCTTCACCTATGGTACCCGGAACTACAACGTGATCGTCGAGCTCGACGACCGGGTGGTCAGCCAGGAGGAAGGCATCGGCCTGGTGGAGGTGGCGGACGACAAGGGCGGGCTGATCCCGCTGCGCCGGCTGGTGACCCTGTCGCACGACGTCGGCGCCGACCAGCTGGCGCATTTCGACGGCCAGCGCTCGGCGACGCTGTCCGCGGCAGTGACGGCGGGTGCCTCGCTCGGCACCGTGCTGGCCGAGCTGGAACCGGCGGTCCGCAAGGTGCTGCCGGCCGGCTACACGATCGACTGGACCGGGCCGTCGCGCCAGCTCAAGGACGCCGACGCCACCGCCGGCCTGGTGTTCCTGCTGTCCTTCCTGTTCATCTACGGCTTCCTGGCCGCCCAGTTCGAGAGCTTCCGCGACCCGTTCATCGTGCTGCTGGTGGTGCCGTTCTCGGTGCTCGGCAGCCTGTTCGGCCTGGTCGAGGCCGGCGGCAGCCTGAACCTTTACAGCGGCATCGGCCTGATCACCCTGGTCGGGCTGGTCGCCAAGCAGGGCATCCTGGTGACCGAGTTCGCCAATCAGCTGCGCGACGAGGGCCGGAGCATCCGCGAGGCGGCGATGGAAGCCTCGGTCACCCGGCTGCGGCCGATCCTGATGACCACGGTGTCGATGATCGTCGGCGCCCTGCCGCTGATCTACAACGTCGGCTCGGGCTCGAACGGCCGCCTGCAGATCGGCGTGGTGCTGATCGGCGGCCTGATCGTCGGCACCCTGCTGTCGCTGTTCGTGGTGCCGGCCACCTACACCCTCGCCACCCGCAAGGTCCGTAGGCCGCTGGTCGAGGCGCCGAGCGACGCCGAGGCCCGGCGCCTGCTGCACGGCTCGTTGGATCCGGCCGGCGGCGGGACCGCCAAGGCCTGATCCGGCGCGCAGCGGCTTGCGCGGCGCCGCCACGCGGCGTCTCATGCAGCCTTGTCCGAAGCTGTCCCGGAACACCCATGTCATGATCAGGAACACCGACGAGGTCTGGTCCCTCGTGGAGGCCAAGCGCGAGCGGTTCTTCGAGCTGAGCGACCGGGTCTGGGGGATGCCGGAGCTCAACTACGCCGAGGAGCGCTCCTCGGCCGAGCACGCGGCCATGCTGGAGGCCGAGGGGTTCCGCATCGAGCGCGGCCTCGCCGGCCTGCCGACCGCGGTCATGGGCGAGGCCGGCGAAGGCGGGCCGGTGATCGCCATCCTCGGCGAGTTCGACGCCCTGCCGGGGCTCAGCCAGGCGGCCGGGGTGGCGGAGCGCCGCGAGGTCGAGGCCGGCGGCAACGGCCATGCCTGCGGCCACAACCTGCTCGGCTCGGGGGCGCTGCTGGCTGCGACCGCCGTGAAGGACTGGCTGGCGGCCAACGGCCTGCCCGGGCGGGTGCGCTACTACGGCTGCCCGGCCGAGGAGGGCGGCTCGGCCAAGGGCTTCATGGTGCGGGCCGGCTGCTTCGACGACGTCGACGTGGCGATCTCCTGGCATCCCGGTCCGTTCGCCGGGGTCAACACGCCGATCTCACTGGCCTGCAACGAGATGGACTTCCTTTTCTCCGGCCGGTCGTCGCACGCCGCCGCCTCGCCGCATCTCGGGCGCAGCGCGCTGGACGCGGTCGAGCTGATGAATGTCGGCGTCAACTACATGCGCGAGCACATGCCGAGCTCGGCCCGCATCCACTACGCGTTGCTCGACGCCGGCGGGACCGCACCGAACGTGGTCCAGGGCCGGGCCGTCGTGCGCTACCTGGTACGGGCCCGCGACCTGCCGCAGCTGCAGGCGCTGGTTAGGCGGGTGCAGAAGGTCGCCGAGGGGGCCGCGCTGATGACCGAGACCGCGGTCGAGTGCCGGATCGTCAGCGGCGACGCCAACCTGGTCGGCAACACCCCGCTCGAGGAACTGATGCACAGCCACCTGGAGCGCCTCGGCCCGCCGCCCTTCGACGACGCCGACCGGACGTTCGCGGCGCAGTTCCAGGCGACCCTGAGCGACGAGGATATCGCGGCGTCGTTCCAGCGCTTCGGCATGAAGCCGCGCAAGGGTCTGGCGCTGGTCGACGCGATCTACCCGCTCGGCGCCGGCGACGGCAGCTCGGTCGGGTCGACCGACGTCGGAACGGTCAGCTGGGTGGTCCCGACGGTCCAGATGCGCGGTGCCACGGTGGCGATCGGCACCCCGGGCCATTCCTGGCAGCTGGTCGCCCAGGGCAAGGCGCCGGCGGCGCACAAGGGCATGGAGCATGCCGCCAAGGCGATGGCCTCGACGGCGGCGGAACTGCTGCGCGACCCCGTGCTGGTCGAGAAGGCCAAGGCCGACTTCCGGGAGCGCCTGGTCGGCACGCCGTTCGTCAACCCGATCCCGGACGACGTCGACCCGCCGCTGCCCGGCACGCACTGAGGTCCCGAACCAGGTGGGATTTCGGCCGCCTGTCAGTCCGGCCGCTTGATCCATGTCATTCGCTGCGGTGGCGGCGGATGGCAGGGTCCGGCGGGACTGGAAATCCGGGAGTGCCCCGTGTCGATCACCGCCACCGAGACGTCTGCCGGCGCAGCCGCCGGAATGCTTCGGGGCGACCACGGTCCGCGGGCGCTGATCCTGCTGATCGTCGGGGTACTGTCGCTGGCGGCGGGGCTGCTGGTGCTGGCGGTCGACCGCATCCAGACGACGATGCTGGAACGCGACGCGATCGCCGAGGGGCTGCGCTGGACCAACGGCCTCCTGGAGTCGCTGGAGACCGTCGACACCGTGTTCCAGGGCGGCGAGCTGTCGGCCCGCGACCGGCGCACCATCGAGCTCGCGTCCCGGCTGGGCGGGCTGCAGGCCTTTCTGATCTTCGACCGGGACGGCCGGGTGATCGCCGCTTCGGATCCGTCCGAGATCGGCCGGGTCAACGTCTCGGGCTACTGGGCCAGCGAGGTTCTGCGCGGCAGCCCGCACGCCGCCCTCGAAGCGGTGGCGCCGGCCGACGGCGGGGACGCCGGGGTGGTCGCCGAGACCTACGTGCCGGTGCACGCCCGGGGCGCCGCCGGCGGTCGCGTGATCGGCGCCTTCGAGGCCTATCTGGACGTGTCCGACAGCGCCCGCTCCTATCGGCGCATCGGCCTGTTCGCGTCGGTCGCCGGGGCGCTCCTGATCGCGGTCGCCGGGGCGATCGCGGTCGCGTTCGTGCGTCGGACCATGAGCTTCCGGCTGGAGCGCGAGCGCATGCTCGCTGCCGCCCGCCGGGCGGCCGAGGCGTCAAGTGCCGCGAAGTCCCGGTTCCTCGCGACGGTGAGCCACGAGATCCGGACGCCGATGAACGGCGTCCTGGCGACCGCCGAGCTGCTGGAGGCGACGCCGCTCGTCGCCGACCAGCGCGACATGGTGTCGGTCATCCGGCGGTCCGGCGGCGCGCTGCTGGAGCTCCTGAACCAGATCCTCGACCAGTCGAAGATCGAGGCCGGCAAGCTGGAGCTCGTGTCGGCGCCGTTCGGGCTCTCGGAGCTGCTGCAGGCCGCGGCCGACTGCGTGGGGCCGCTCGCCCGGTCCAAGGACCTGTCGCTGTCGGTGACGGTGTCCGAGGCATTGCCGGAGACGGTGGTCGGCGACGAGGCCAGGCTGCGGCAGGTGCTGCTGAACCTGCTCGGAAACGCCGTGAAGTTCACCGCGCATGGCGCGGTGACGGTGGCGGCGGAGCCGTCCGGCGAAGGCCGGGAGACGGTCGCGATCCGGGTCGCCGACACCGGCATCGGCATCGCCGAGGAGGCGATGGCGCGGCTGTTCCGCCCGTTCGAGCAGGCCGACGCCTCCACCACCCGGCGGTTCGGCGGGACCGGGCTGGGGCTGACGATCGCGCGGGAACTCGCCGAGCTGATGGGCGGCACCCTCGGCGTGGCCAGCACGCCCGGCCGCGGCAGCGAGTTCACGCTGGTGGTGCCGTTGCCCGCCGCGGTGGCCGCGGCGCGCCCGGCGGTGCCGGCGGCCGGCCGGCCGGCACTCGACCTCGACGTGCTGGTCGCCGACGACGACCCGACCAACCGCTGGGTGATCGGCCGCCAGCTCGACCGGCTCGGCTGCCGGGCCGTTGTCGTCGAGGACGGCGCCGCGGCGCTGCGGGCCTGGGCCGCGGAGCCCGACCGCTGGCAGGTGCTGGTGACCGACTGGCACATGCCCGGGCTCGACGGCCTCGGCCTGCTGGAGGCCCTGCACGGGGAGCCGGCCTTCGCGCGGCGGCGACCGATGCTGGTGATGATGACGGCGTCGGGCCTGCCCGAAGAGATCGAGCGCGCGCTGCGCGCCGGGGCCGATCACGTGCTGGTCAAGCCGGTGGCGCTCGACCGGCTGGCGACGGTGCTGTCCGGTGCCGATCGGCCGGCCGCCACGCCGGAACCGGCGGACGACGCCGGTGCGATCCTCGATACCGGTGAGCTCGAGGCCCTGTGCGGCGGCGACGCGGCGATGCTGGCCGACGTGCTCGCGCGGTTCCAGACGCGCCTGGCCGAGGGCGTCGACGAGCTGGCGGCGACCGGCGACGCCCGGCGGCGCCGGGCGGTGGCCCACGCCCTGCGCGGGGCTGCCGCGGCGGTCGGGGCGCGGTCGTTGGCTGCGGCCTGCGCGGGGCTCGAGGCGGCGTCCGGCGACGGCACGGCGGAGCGGGCGGCGGTCGCCCGCGAGGTGGCGCGCCTGCGGGAGGTGCTGCGGGAACGGATGCATCGGGAGGACGCCGCGCCGTGACGACCGGACCGGACATCGCCTATGAGGGCCTGGATGCGCTTGTGATCGAGGACGACGCCTTCCAGCGCAGCCTGATCGTCCAGGCGTTGCGGGTGATCGGGCTCGGCTCGGTGCGCGAGGCGGACGACGGCGAGGCCGGGCTGAAGGCGTGCATGGCGCGGCTGCCCGACCTCGTCGTCTGCGACATCGAGATGGAGCCGATGGACGGGCTGGATTTCCTCAGGGCGCTGCGCCGCACCCGGTCCGGCGCGGTGCGGGCGATCCCGATCGTGTTCCTCACCTCGCACAACGAGTCCGAGACGGTGCGCGCGGCGGTTGCCGCCGGGGTCGACGCGTTCATCGTCAAGCCGCCGACCCTGAAGGCGCTGAAGACCCGGATCGACGCCGTCCTGACTGCGCCGCGCCGACACTAGGCGGACGCCGGCGCGCTCACGCTCCGCTGCGCCCGACGATCGGCTCCTCGGCCCGGTGCAGGCAGTCGAGGCGCGGGCAGAGACGGCAGGACGGGCCGACCGGGATCGCGGTCCGGCCCGCGCTGCCGAGGTCGAGGCCATCGGCATACACGGTCTTGTCGGCATGCATGACGTCGCAGGCCAGCATCACCGCGTGCGGGACCGGCGGTTCGTGGAAGCTCGCCGGCTGCTTGGTCACGGTCCCGGCGACGAACAGGTAGCGGGCGTTGTCCGGGAACCGCACGAGCTGGCGTTGCACCCGGCCCGGGGTCTGGAAGGCCCCGTAGATCGCCCACAGCGGGCAGCCGTGGCCGTGCCGTGGCAGCGGCAGGTCGGGCAGCGGAAACCGCTTGGTGGTGAAGCCGGCGGGGTTGGAGCGCAGGAAGCCGAACGGGATTCCCTCGCTGCCGGGCCGACGCAGGGTCACCAGCCTGTGCGCGACCTGCTCGAAGCTGGCGCGGTAGCGCTGCCGCAGCACCTCTATGTCGTAGCGCACGTCGACCGCGTCGGCATGGAAGCGGTCGTAGGGAAACACGATGGCGCTGGCGGTATAGGAGGCGAGCGCCCGGAACGCCTGGGCGCGCGATGCCGGCGAGGTCAGCCGCGGATCGTCGATCTCGCGCTCGATGGGGTCGCTCGCGCCGAGCTCGGCCGCCAGCCGGGCCATCTGGAACTGCCGGGTGGCGATCGAGGCATGGTCCAGGAACACCAGGGTGCGGGAGTCGGCGTCGTAGGCGCACAAGTTGCGGTAGCGGTCGGCGCCGGCCTCGGCCGGTGGTCGGTTCTCGATCGTCACGCCGTGGCAGTCGGCGAGGTAGCGGGGCAACGCGCCCAACAGGATGTCGCCGTGCCGGCGTACGCCGGTGGCGAGTTCGTCGGCGGCCTGCTCCAGGGCCGGGAAATGGTTCTCGCGCTCGATGATGACGTCGTCGACCTCCTCGGCGACGGTGATCGAGCGGGTGCGCGAGTGCGGCTTGTCGAAGAACGCGGCCAGCGCCTGGGTCACCTCGGACAGGCGCGCGCTCTCGCTCGACAGGATGCTGTGGAAACGGTCGCGCATGTCGGGCGGCAGGTCGTCGGTGGTCGCCAGGATCTCGGAGGTCGAGCGCACCGCGGTGACGTGGGTGAGCAGCTGGTGCACCGCGTCGGCCAGCGCCGGGTCCTGGTTCAGGCGGTCGCTGAGCGCGGCCGCGGTCTGCGCCTGGTCCCGGTAGGCCCGCCAGCATGCCAGCAGCGCCGCCGCCCAGGTCGGGTGCCGGCCGATCAGGTCGCCGACCGAGGCACCGTCGAGCTCGAGGTCGCGCAGCATCGGCTCGGCCGCCAGCTCGACCAGGTCGTCGATCATGCGCTGCTCGGTGCGCCCGGTCAGGGTGTCCGGGTCGAGGTCCAGGATCTCGGTGATGCGGCGCAGCGTCGCCCCGGCGATGGCGCGCTTGTTGGCCTCGATCAGGTTCAGATAGGACGGCGAGATCCCGACCTGCTTGGCGACCCCGGCCTGGGTGAGGCCGAGTTGTCTCCGCCGCTCGCGGATCCGGTATCCGGTCAGTTGACGCGCCATCCCCACACCCCTCCCGCACAGGCCGATCGGCGTGTCCGGTTGTCACATCTTGACACAGCATGCCTTATTAACGAACAAACATTTACACAATACTCAATATTTATCAAGTAGTTATTGACCGCATTTTCTCCTCCGGTACGGTGCGGTCGATGTAGCGCGCGATCAAGACGCCCCGCCGCCGCGAGGGCGCCGCGTTCGGCACATCCAAGGGAGGAACGACATGAATATTTTCGACAGGAATGTGAATCGCCGTCGGCTGCTGCAGGGCGGCGTCGCGGTGACTGCCGGGCTGGCGGCGCCGAATTTCTTCGTCAAGGGCGCCTGGGCCGAGGAGTTCCGCAACAACCCGGGCAGCGCCAAGAGCGTGAAGTTCGGCTTCAACGTGCCGCAGACCGGCGCCTATGCCGACGAGGGCGCGGACGAGTTGCGGGCCTACAAGCTGGCCGTCAAGCACCTCAACGGCGAGGGTGACGGCGGCATGCTGAACACCATGAATCCGAAGTCCCTGAAGGGGAACGGTGTGCTCGGCAAGAAGGTCGAGTACGTCACCGGCGATACCCAGACCAAGTCCGACGCGGCGCGGGCCTCGGCCAAGCGCATGATCGAGAAGGACGGCGTCATCATGTTCTCGGGCGGCTCGTCGTCCGGCGTGGCGGTCGCGGTGCAGTCGCTCGCCCAGGAGATGGGCGTCGTCTTCATGGCCGGCCTGACGCACTCCAACGACACCACCGGCAAGGACAAGAAGCGCTATGGCTTCCGGCACTTCTTCAACGCCTACATGTCCGGTGCGGCGCTCGGTCCGGTGCTGAAGGAGGAGATGGGCACCGACCGCCGGGCCTATCACCTGACCGCCGACTACACCTCGGGCTGGACCCATGAGGAGTCGATCAAGAACACCACCGAGGCTCTCGGCTGGCAGACCGTGAATGCGGTTCGCACCCCGCTCGGCGCCGGCGACTTCTCGCAGTACATCACGCCGGTGCTGAACTCCGGCGCCGACGTGCTGATCCTGAACCACTACGGCAAGGACATGGTCAACTCGCTGACCCAGGCCGTGCAGTTCGGGCTCCGCGACAAGATGGTCAACGGCAAGAAGTTCGAGGTCATCGTGCCGCTGTACTCGCGCCTGATGGCGCAGGGCGCCGGCGAGAACGTGAAGGGCATCCTCGGCACCACCAACTGGCACTGGTCGCTGAAGGACGAGGGCTCCCAGGCGTTCGTGAAGTCGTTCGGCCAGGAATACGGCTTCCCGCCGTCCCAGGCCGCCCACACCTGCTATGTCCAGGCCCTGCTGTACGCCAACGCCTGCGAGCAGGCCGGCACCTTCTACCCGCCGGAGGTCATCAAGACCCTCGAGGGCTTCGAGTTCGACGGCATGGGCAACGGTCCGACCCTGTACCGCGCCGAGGATCACCAGTGCTTCAAGAAGGTTCTGGTGGTGCGCGGCAATCAGAACCCGACCAACCAGTTCGACCTGCTCGAAGTGGTCAAGGAAGTGCCGCGTGAGCAGGTGACCTACGACCCGAAGATCTTCGGCGGCGAGCTCGGGCCGTACAAGGTCTGAGCCTGAGCCGACGGAATACCGGCCGGGCCGCCCGTCGAGATTCGACGGGCGGCCCGTTCCGGTGTCTCCGGTGCCTATGGGACGGTCAGCAGGCGGGGTTGTGACGTCATGGATGCGTTGGTTCTTCAGGCCCTTAACGGGCTCGACAAGGGCGGTGCCTATGCGCTGATCGCGCTCGGGCTGACGCTCATCTTCGGCACCCTCGGGGTCGTCAACTTCGCGCACGGCGCGTTGTTCATGCTCGGGGCCTTCTGCGCCGTCACCATGCAGAAGCTGCTGACGCTGTCGAAACAGATCGAGGACACCAGCGTCACCTTCTTCAAGGCGTTCAAGGAGGTGCCGTATCTGGAGATCTGGTTCGGCGACACCGGCCGGGCGCTGATCGACTATTCGGTGCCGCTGGCGGTCCTGCTGACGGTCCCGGTCATGCTGCTGATCGGCCTGATCATGGAACGCGGGCTGATCCAGTTCTTCTACAAGCGCAGCCACGCCGAGCAGATCCTGGTGACCTTCGGGCTGGCGATCGTGGTCCAGGAGATCGTCCGCTCGGTGTTCGGCGCCAATCCGATTCCGACGCCGGCGCCGGACGTGGTCTCCGGCAGCGCCGACGTCGGTGCCTGGCTCGGCCTCGGGTCCGGCCTGATCTATCCGTACTGGCGGCTGCTCTACCTGTGCTTCTCGCTGGCGATCATCGCCGGGGTGTTCGCGTTCCTGCGCTTCACCACCTTCGGCATGGTGGTCCGTGCCGGCATGCAGGACCGCGAGACCGTCGGGCTGCTCGGCATCGACGTGCAGCGGCGGTTCACCATCGTGTTCGGGATCGCCGCCGTGGTCGCCGGGCTGGCCGGCATGATGTACACGCCGATCCTGCCGCCCGACTACCACATGGGCATGGACTTCCTGGTGCTGTCCTTCGTGGTCGTGGTGGTCGGCGGCATGGGCTCGCTCGAGGGCGCCGTGCTGGCCGGCTTCCTGCTCGGAATCCTGCAGTCCTTCGCGTCGATGAACGAGGTGAAGTCGATCATCCCGGGCATCGACCAGATCATCGTGTACCTGGTGGCCGTCGTCGTGCTGCAGGTCCGTCCGCGTGGCCTGCTGGGCCGCCGCGGCGTCATGGAGGGCTGAGACATGAGCGCCGCCACCGTCGACTCGCTGCGCCGCGGAACCGGCACCCCCGCGCTGTCCACCGGCGGGACCGTGTCGAGCCGAACCGACCACGTCAAGTTCCTGGTCTTCGCGGCCGCCGTGCTGACCATGCCGATCTGGCTGGCGCCGATCGGCGCGTCCTATCCGGACCTGATGCAGAAGTTCGCGATCTTCGGAATCTTCGCGATCGGCTTCAACATCCTGTTCGGGCTGACCGGCTACCTGTCGTTCGGCCATGCGGCCTTTCTCGGGGTCGGCTCCTACGCCGCGGTCTGGTCGTTCAAGCTGCTGACCATGAACGTGATCCCGGCGATGGTCCTCGGGGTCGTCGCGAGCGGCGTGTTCGCGCTGCTGATCGGCTATGTCAGCCTGCGCCGGACCGGCATCTACTTCTCGATCCTGACGCTGGCCTTCGCGCAGATGTCCTACAACCTCGCCTACTCGGTGCTCACGCCGATCACCAACGGCGAGACCGGCCTGCAACTCGCGCTGAACGACCCGCGGATCCTCGACGGACCGGCCGAAGCGGGCCTGCCGAGCACCACCCTGTTCGGAATGGTGACCACCGGCTACACGGGCTTCTATCTCTGCGCGCTGATGCTGATCGTCGCCTACTACGTGGCGATGCGGATCACCCGGTCGCCGTTCGGCATGACCCTGCGGGCCATCAAGTCGAACCAGAACCGCATGAACTACACCGGCTTCAACACCCGGCCCTACACCCTGGCGGCTTTCGTGATCTCTGGCATGTATGCCGGGCTCGCCGGCTCGATGATGGCGGTGGTCGACCCGCTGGCCGGCGCCGAGCGCATGCAGTGGACGGCCTCCGGCGAGGTGGTGCTGATGACCATCCTCGGCGGCAGCGGGACGCTGCTGGGGCCGGTCCTGGGCGCCGGGATCATCAAGTACTTCGAGAACATCTTCTCGGCCTTCAACGACCAGGTGCTGGGGCGGATCTTCGACTTCCTGCCCGAGACCCTGCAGAACCTGATGGTCGCGCTGGTGCATCCGTTCGTGGGCGAGGGCTGGCACCTGACCCTCGGCGTGGTGTTCATGCTGATCGTGATCTTCCTGCCGGGCGGGGTCATGGAGGGGGTGTCGCGGGTGACCGCGCGCCTGGGCCGCTCACGCGCCAACCGGTCGAGCTGAGGGGACGGTCATGGGAATTCTCGACGTTCAGGGCGTGTGCAAGGACTTCGGCGGCCTCAGGGCGCTGAATCAGGTCAACCTGAAGGTCCAGGAAGGCACGGTGCACGCCATCATCGGCCCGAACGGGGCCGGCAAGTCGACGCTGCTGAACTGCTTCGTCGGCCGCCTGCGGCCGGATACCGGCAGCGTGACCTTCAACGGTCGGTCGCTGCTGGGAATCCAGCCGCACCAGATCAACCAGGCCGGCGTCGCCCGGGTGTTCCAGACGCCGGAGATCTTCGCCGACCTGTCGCTGATCGAGAATGTGAAGATCCCGGCCTTCGCCAAGCGCGACGGCGGGTTCCGGCTGGATCTGTGGTCGCGGGTCGACACCCATGCCGGGGTCACCGACCATGCCGAGGCGGTGCTCGAGGACGTCGGGCTGGCCGACAAGCGGCACATGCATGCGGGCTCCCTGTCGCGCGGCGACAAGCGGCGCCTGGAGCTGGCGATGTGCCTGGTCCAGGATCCCAAGCTGCTGCTGCTCGACGAGCCGACCGCCGGCATGTCGCGGGCCGATACCAACGCCACCATCGACCTGCTGCAGCGCATCGGCGAGCGCGGCATCACCAAGATCGTGATCGAGCACGACATGACGGTGGTATTCACCCTGGCCCATACGATCTCGGTGATGGCGCAGGGAACGGTGATCGCCGAGGGCGAACCGGAGGCCATCAAGGGCAATCCGAAGGTCCAGGAAGCCTATCTGGGAGGGGCCCACCTATGAGCGACGCGACACTCGCCGAACCCGCCGCGACCGGCGCCACCGGGGATGCGTATTTCAGCGTCCGCGACGTGCACGCCTACTACGGCGAATCCTACATCGTTCAGGGCGTGTCGTTCGACGTCGCCGAGAACGAGATCGTCGCCCTGCTGGGGCGCAACGGTGCCGGCAAGACCTCGACGCTCCGGGCCATCGCGCGGACCGACCAGCCGGCGCTGATGCAGGGCGAGATCTGGCTGAACGGTACCGCCATCCACCCGATGAAGTCGTTCGAGGCGGCCCGCCAGGGCATCCAGCTGGTGCCCGAGGACCGCCGCATCATCGCCGGGCTGACAGTCGAGGAGAACCTGACCCTCTCGCAGGTCGCCAAACCGATCGGCTGGACCCTGGAGCGGATCTACGGGCATTTCCCGCGGCTCGCCGAGCGCCGCACCCAGGAGGCCGTGACCCTGTCCGGCGGCGAGCAGCAGATGCTGGCGGTCGCCCGGGCGCTGGCCCGGGATATCAAGCTGCTGCTGCTGGACGAGCCCTATGAGGGACTGGCCCCGACCATCGTCCGCGAGATCGAGAAGATCCTGCTGGAGGTCAAGGGCCTCGGCATCACCACGATCATCGTCGAGCAGAACGCGATTGCCGCCCTGCAGCTGGCCGACCGCGCGCTGATCCTCGACATGGGTGAGATCGTGTTCAACGGAAGCGCCAAGGAAGTGCTCGAGGACGCCGACCTCAGGCACCGCTACCTGGCGATCTGAACGGCGCCCGCCGTGCCGTGGGTCCCGGTTCGTCCGCGCGCCGGGGTAGGCTCCGTCGAGGACGGTGACGACGACGATGCGGGGGCAAGTCGTCGCACTCGTCCCGGATGCGGCAGCGCGACCCGGGATCCACGGCACGGCGGGCGCCCCGCCCGGCCTTCGCCGGCTCAGCCCTCGGCGGCGGCACGCGGCGTCTGGCCGGCGTTGCGGTGCAGCGGCAGCGTGACCCGGAAGCAGGCGCCGCGACCGCTGGCCGGCATCAGGTCCAGGGTCCCGTTCATGCGCCGCAGGATCGCCCGGCTGATCGCCAGGCCGAGCCCGGCGCCGGCGGTCGACGAGCGGTCGCTGGTCCAGGCCCGTGCGAATTTGCTGAAGATGTGCTCGCGCTCGGCTGCGGCGATGCCGGGCCCGTTGTCCTGCAGGTCGACCACGAAGCGGCCGTCGACCACGGCGCTGCGGATGCTCAGCCGCGGGCCGGGCCCGGTGTTGTGCTTGATGGCGTTGGAGATCAGGTTGATGAACACCTGGGCCAGCCGGTCGCCATGGCCGAGAACCTCGATCGCTCCCGCCCCGTCGTGGACCTCGACGTCGACACCGGTGGCCATGCCCTGACAGGTCTCGATCGCGCGGGCCAGCACCGCCGAACCGTCGATCGGCTCCAGGGTCCAGGTCAACTCTCCGCGCTCGAGGTGGCTGAGATCCAGGATCTCGTCGAGCAGCCGGGTGAGCCGCAGGGTCTCGTTGTGGATGATCTCGAGGAACCGCTTCGACTGTTCCGACGTCAGGTCGGCGCCGGAGAGCAGGATCTCGGAGAACGAGCGGATCGAGGCCATCGGGGTGCGGACCTCGTGGCTGACCTGGCTGAGGAAGTCGTCCTTCTGGGCATCCAGGGCGCGCAGCCGCTCGTTGGCCTCGCGCAGCTGCCGGGCGGTGGTCTGCAGCTGCTGCGACTTGTGCTCGAGCTGCTGGCTGTACTCGATGACCTGCTGGGTCTCGTCGACCAGCCGCATCAGCTCGTCCAGGCTGATGGTCTCGCCGGTGATCACCTGGCTGACCATGACCCGGGCCGAGGCGGCGCCGATGCCGCCGGCGAGCTGACGCTCCAGATGGGCGATGAACTCGGTGTCCGGCTGGGGCAGGTCGTCGCGGCTGCCCTGCTGGCGTGCGAAGTCGCGGAACAGCCGGTGTGCCTGCTCGGTGCCCAGGATGCGCTGGGCCAGGATGTAGAGGTCGTCGATCGCCGCCGAGCGCCGGATGAACCGCGCCTCGTTGTCCGCCGGGTTGCGGAACACGTCGATGAACAGCGTCGCCTGCAGCCGCTCCAGCGGCTTCTGGTCGCGCAGCAGCGACACCAGCACGAACAGCGCGACGTTGATCCCGAGGCTCCAGAACAGCGAGTGCACCAGCGGGTCGACGCCGACCGCGCCGAACAGCGCTTGCGGCCGTAGCGCGGCGATGCCCCAGGGGCCGTGGTCGAACAGGCTGGCCGGCAGGGCGCCGCCCTCGAAGCTGGGCAGCAGAAGGGTGTAGCCCCAGACCAGCACCCCGGCCAGCAGGCCGACGAAGGCGCCGGTCTTGGACGCTTGGTACCAGTAGAGCCCGCCGATCAGGCTGGGCAGAAACTGGGCGACGCCGGCGAATGCGATCAGGCCCATGGCCGCCAGCGCGTCGGAGCGGGCGCTGGCGACGAAATAGGCGAAGCCGAGCAGCAGTATCATGGCGATGCTGATCCGCCGGCTGACCAGCAGCAGCGTCTTGACGTCGCCGCTGACGCCGGCGCTCCGGCGCCACGGCAGCCGCAGGGCGATCGGCATCACGATGTGGTTCGACACCATGATCGACAGCGCGATGCTGGCCACGATCACCATCGACGTCGCCGACGAGAACCCGCCGATGAACACCAGCAGCGCCAGGGCGCTTTGGTCGTGCAGCATCGGCAGCGTCAGCACGAACATGTCCGGGTTCGATCCCGGCGGCAGGGTGGTCAGCCCGACGATCGCGATCGGCAGGGTGAACAGGCTGATCAGGAACAGGTACAGCGGGAACAGCCAGCCGGCGGTGCGCAGGTGGTTCTCGTCGGCGTTCTCGACCACGGTGATCTGGAACTGCCGCGGCAGGCAGACGATCGCCGCCGCCGACAGGAAGGTCAGCGCCACCCAGCGCGTGCCGAAGGTCTCCGGCCCTTGCAGCACCGTGGCCGCGGCCGGCATCCGGAACACCTCGGGCACGCCGCCGGCGACCCAGAACACCACGTAGAGCCCGACCGCCAGCAGGGCCAGCAGCTTGACCAGGGCCTCCAGCGCGATCGCCGCGACAACACCGTGGTGATGCTCGTTGGCGTCGATGTTGCGGGTGCCGAACAGGATCGTGAAGGCAGCCATGCCGACCGCCACCCAGAACCCGGTGCGGATGTCGATGTCGCGGGTCGGTATGCCGAGCAGCGAGGTGTCGGTGGCCTCGGCCACCACCTGGAAGCTGGCGGTCACGGCCTTCAGCTGCAGGGCGATGTAGGGGGTGGTGCCGATGACGGCGATCAGGGTGACCAGAACCGCCAGCGAGGTGCTCTTGCCGTAGCGCGACGAGATCAGGTCGCCGATCGAGGACGTCCGGTGGATCCGGCCGATCCGCACCAGCTTGCGCAGCAGGAACCACCAGCCCACGAACACCAGGGTCGGCCCGAGATAGATGGTCGCGAACTCCAGTCCGTTGCGGGCTGCCGACCCGACCGCGCCGTAGAACGTCCAGGACGTGCAGTAGACCGAGATCGACAGGGTGTAGACGATCGGCGAGTGCACCAGGCCGAGCCAGCCCTTGCGCGACTTCATGTCGCTGACGAACGCCACCAGGAACAGCACCGCCACGTAGGCCAGCGCCGTGAACAGCACGATATTGGCGGAGAGCATCAGCCCGGTCCCTCGCCGGGTGTCGGGGGGAAGTCGTCGGGATTCGTCACGCCGGTTCGGGCGATGTGCCGCGGCAGCCGGTACGACAGCCAGAGCGCCAGCCCGATCAGGGCCAGCCAGGCGCCGAACACGTAGACCACGATCAGCGGCACGCCGAACAGGCTGATCGGCCGGTCGAAGAACGGCAGGATCGGCGGCAGGAACCCGAGCGCCCCTAACAGCGTCAGCACCAGGATGCCGTCGCGTGCCTTCTGCCAGGACATGCCGCCGTCTCCGCGGTCAGCCGCCCGCCAACCGCTTGATACGATCGACGACGTCCTGGTTCGAGAACGGCTTGGTGACGAAGGCGTCGGCGCCGAGATCCTCGGCGGTCTTGCGGTCGCGCTCCTGGCCCTTGGCGGTCAGCACCATGACCGGGATGCCGCTCAGGCCGGGATCGGTCTTGATCAGCTTCAGCACCTCGAAGCCGGTGCGGCGCGGCAGCATGACGTCGAGCACGAGCACGTCCGGCCGGTCGGTCCGCAGCCGCTCCATGACCGACTCGCCATCGAACACCGCCGACACCACGCAGCCTTCCCGGCCGAGAATGAAACTCAGCGACTCCACGAGATTCGGCTCATCCTCGGCGATCAGAACCCGTGCCGACACGCCCATCCTCCCCCTCGGGAACCCGGCCGCGGCTTGCTTTGCCGCTTGTCGCCCCACCCGAGTGTACCCGGCCCGCGGGGCCTGAGGAACGGGATTGTCGCGGCGGTGGCGTGCCGGCCCGCTACCGTGCCGCCAGGAAGGACCGCCAACCGCCGTGCACGGTGATATCGGCGGCCTCGCGAACGCCGATCGCCTCGCACAGGAAGCCCTTCACCGGCGAGCCCTCCTCGAGCGTGAGGGTGCCGATGCCGAGCGGTGCCGGGACGGTCCGCAGGAACGCCCCGAGCGCCCGCTCGGGCAGGGCCCAGACTTCGAGTTCGATGGCCGCGCCGTCGTCGTGGCGGACCAGGCCGGGCTTGTGCGGCGGCCCGCCGGGCAGGGCATACAGGCGATAGCAGGGGGCCGTGCGGGTACGCCGCAGGAAGCGGCCGCCCAGCCGTGTCAGGTCGCCGTTCAGCGGCAGTCCGCTCATATGGGCGCCGACCACCGCCAGGGCGATCTCGTCGGGGCCCGCCCCGGCGATTGCCGGCGCCGCCGCCGGTACCGGATGCCCGGTGGCACCGCAGGTGACGCCGGCGGTGGCGTGCAGGGCCGCGGCCAGCCCGGCCACCGCATGGTCCCGCCCGGCGGCCGCCAGCAGCGTGACGCCGCCCGGCCGGCCGTCGGACCGCGGCGCCACCGGGACCGCGATGCCGCACAGGTCGAGCAGGTTGACGAAGTTGGTGTAGGTGCCGAGCCGGGTGTTCGGGCCCAGCGGGTCGGCCTCCAGGTCGGCCCGGGTGACGAAGGTCGGGATCGACGGGACGCACAGCAGGTCAACCGCGGCCAGCGCCGGTGCGACCCGCTGCTTCAGCTCCATCAGCCGGTAGACACCCCGGAACGCGTCGACGGCGGTGTAGTTCTCGGCCTTGGCGATCACCTGCCGGGTCACCGGGTGCACGGCCTCCGGACGGTCGCGCATCATCGCCTCGATCGCGGCGTAGCGCTCGGCCACCCAGGGGCCGTCGTACAGCAGTTCGGCGACCGCATAGAGCGGCTCGAAGTCGAGCTCGACGATGTCGGCGCCCATCGCCTCGAGCTGCGTGAGGGATGCTGCGAAGCTCGCGGCCTGCACCGTGTCGCCGAAGAACCGCCGGCCGGCGGGATCCGGCACGCCGATCCGGAGGGCCGGCGGCGGCGGCGACAGCGGCCGGACCGGCAGCGGCCGCGAATAGGCGTCCGCCGGATCGAAGGCGGCGGCGACGGCGAGCACGGCATGGGCGTCGGCGACCGTCAGCGCGAAGATCGAGATAGTGTCGAGGCTCCGGCATGCCGGCACCACGCCGCCGCAGGACAGCATCCCCAGGCTCGGCTTCAGGCCGACGATGTTGTTCAGCGCCGCCGGCACCCGGCCGGACCCGGCGGTGTCGGTGCCGAGCGCGAAGCCGACCAGGCCGGCGGCGACCGCCACCGCCGACCCCGAGCTGGAGCCGCCGGGCACGATCGCCGGATCGATCGCGTTGCGCGGGATCGGGTAGGGCGAGCGCACGCCCACCAGGCCGGTCGCGAACTGGTCCAGGTTGGTCTTGCCGATGGCGATGGCGCCGGCGCGCCGCAGGCGGGCGACGCAATGGGCGTCCGCCTCCGGCGTGTAGGCGTAGGCCGGGCAGCCGGCGGTGGTCGGTACGCCGGCGAGGTCGATGTTGTCCTTGATGGCGAACGGGATGCCCCACAGCGGCATGTCGGCCGCGTCGGCGAAGGGCGGCAGCGCGCGGGCGGCGGCCAGCGCCTGCTCCTTCGGCAGCAGGTGGATGAACACGCCGGGATCGGCATGCGCCGCGATCCGCCGGTACACGTCCTCGACGACGTCGACGGGCGTGGTACCGGTTGCATAGGCGGCTCGCAGGGAGGCGAGGTCGAACGGAAGGTCCGGCATCGTGGGTCTCTCGGGACTGTGGGCGGTCAGGATGCGGCGGCGGCGGTCGTCGCGCTCTCCGCCGGCGGATCGGATCGCGGCGGTGTCGGCACCGCCGCCAGCAAGCTGCGCGTGTAGTCGGAGGCGGGAGCGGTCATGACCCGTTCGCTCGGGCCCTGCTCGACGATCTCGCCGCCGCGCATGACCACGATCCGGTCGCACAGCAGCCGGACCACGTGCAGGTCGTGGCTGACGAACAGGTAGCTCATGCCCAGCCGTTCCTTCAGGTCGACCAGCAGGTTCAGCACCACCGCCTGGATCGAGACGTCCAGCGCCGCCGTCGGCTCGTCCAGGATCAGCAGCTTCGGCTCCAGCGCGATCGCCCGGGCGATCCCGACCCGTGCCTTCTGCCCGCCCGAGAGCTGGTGCGGGAACCGGTCGAGCAGGGGGCGCGGCAGGCCGACCAGGTCGGCCAGCTCGTCGATCCGGTCGCGGCGTGCGGCGCGGCCCAGGCCGCCGAGCCGGGCCAGCGGGTCGGCGATGCAGTCGCGGGCGGTGAAGCGCGGGTTCAGGCTGTCGGTGGCATCCTGGAACACCAGCTGCAGCGAGGCCCGCCGCGGGTCGCGGGCGAAGTTCTTCGACGGGGTCAGCGCCAGGTCGTCGCCGGCGAACAGGATCTCGCCCGAGGTCGGGTCGAGCAGCCGCATGATCATCGCCGAGGTCGTCGACTTGCCGCAGCCGGATTCGCCGACCAGGCCGACGCTCTCGGACTCGAGGATGTCGAAGGAAACGTCCCTGACCGCGTGCACGGTCTTGCCGTCGCGCTCGAAGGTCTTGGTCAGGTTGCGGACCGACAGCAGTGCCCGGTCGCCGGTCCGGTTGACGGGGACCGGGGTCCGGAGCTCCGGCGGCAGCAGCTCGCGCACCCCGACGCCGTGCCGCGGGGTCGCCGCGACCAGCTTGCGGGTATAGGGGTGCCGGGGGGCCGCGAAGATCGCCCGGGCGTCGCCCTGCTCGACCAACTCGCCGTTGCGCATGACCGCCACCCGGTCGCAGTAGGCCGCCGCCAGGCCGAGGTCGTGGGTGATCAGGATGGCGCTCAGCTGGCGCTCCCTGATCAGCTCGGCCACCAGGTCCATCACCGCCTTCTGGGTGGTGACGTCCAGGCCGGTGGTCGGCTCGTCGGCGATCAGCAGCTTCGGGTCGCAGGCCAGCGCGAGCGCGATCACGATGCGCTGGCACATGCCGCCGGAAAGCTCGAAGGGGTAGGCGTGGTAGCGCTCGGCGGCGTCGCGGATGCGCACCGCCTCGAGCGCGGCGATCGCCCTGGCCCGCGCGTTCTGCCGGGTCGCCCGGCCGTGCCGCAGCAGCACGTCCTCGATCTGCCGGCCGACCTTGCGGATCGGGTTGAGGGCGGCGCGCGGGTTCTGGAAGATCATCGAGATCTCGCGGCCGCGCAGGTCGGCCATATCGCGCTCCGAGGCCTTCCGCAGGTCGACGCCGCCATAGGTCATGTCGCCGGCCTTGATGCTGCCGCCGGCGTCGAGGATCCGCATCAGCGCATAGGAGGTCACCGACTTGCCAGAGCCGGACTCGCCGACGATCGCCAGGGTCTCGCCACGGGCCACCGAGAAGCTGACCCCGCGCACCGCGTCGACGGTGCCGCGGCGGGTGCGGAACGCGACGGCGAGGTCCTTGATGTCGAGCAGGGCCATGGCGTCACCTCACTTGCGCGGACGGGACGGAGCGGCGGGTGGGTTCCGGCTCCGTTCCGCCTTCGGCGGCCCGGTCCGGAATGACGAATACTTTAAGGCCGTCATTCCGGACGGACGCGCCGCCCTCGGCGCGGCCGAGCCGGATGGGACGGGGCGGCGGGCGGGGTTCCGGCTCCGTTCCGCCTTCGGCGACCCGGTCCGGAATGACGAATATTTTAAGGCCGTCATTCCGGACGGACGCGCCGCCCTCGGCGCGGCCGAGCCGGATGGGACGGGGCGGCGGGCGGGGCTCCGGCTCCGTTCCGCCTTCGGCGGCCCGGTCCGGAATGACGAATACTTTAAGGCCGTCATTCCGGACGAACGCGCCGCCCTCGGCGCGGCCGAGCCGGTACCCACGCAGCGACGGGCGCTTGCTTGCCATGGCGTCACGTCCTCATGCGGGGATCGACCATGTCGCGCAGACCGTCGCCCAGCAGGTTGAATGTGAAGACCGCCAGCATCAGGGCCAGGCCCGGGAACACCGCGAGCCACCATTCGCCCGACACGATGAAGTTGGCGCCCTCGGCGACCATGATACCCCACTCCGCGGTCGGCGGCCGCACGCCCAGGCCGATGAACGACAGGCCGGCGGCGTTCAGGATCGCCCAGCCGAGATTGAGCGAGACCTGCACCATCGTCGGCGGCAGGGCGTTCGGGAAGATGTGCAGCGCCAGCACCCGCCAGTCGGGGTTGCCGGACAGCCTGGCGGCCAGCGCGAAGCCGGACTCCCGCCGGATATTGACCTCGGCCCGCACCAGCCGGGCGTAGAACGGCACGTTGATGATGGCGGTGGCGTAGACCACGTTCTCGATGGTGTTGCCCATCGCCGAGACGATGCCCATGGCCAGCACGAACAGCGGGAACGCCATGACGGTGTCCAGCATCCGGCTCAGCACCCGGTCGGTCCAGCCGCCCCAGTAGCCGGCGGCTGCCCCCAGGACCGAGCCGACCGCGAAGGACAGGGCGACCGCCGAGACCGAGATCGCCAGGTCGAGGCGGGTCGCCACCAGCACCCGGCTGAACACGTCGCGGCCGAGGTTGTCGGTGCCGAACCAGTGGTCCCAGGACGGCGGCGACATGGCGTGGGCGGCGTTCGAGGCGTAGGGATCGTAGGGCGCGACGAGAGGGCCGAGCAGGGCGGCGAACAGCAGCAGCCCGAGCATGCCGAAGGCGAGCCCGGTGACCGGGTTGGAGCGCAGCACGTAGGCGACGTGCCGGAGGGTCGACCCGGACGGGGCGGGGATCGGGGTGTCGGTCATCGGCTTTCGAACCCGATACGCGGATCGATCAGCGTGTAGGCGATGTCGATCGCGAGGTTGAGGGCGACGAACAGCATGGCCATCGCCAGCACGAAGCCCTGGACCGCGGCGTAGTCGGACACCACCAGGGCGTCGACCGCGTAGGAGCCGATGCCGGGCCAGGCGAACACCTTCTCGACCAGCACGTTGGCGCCGAGGGTGAACGAGAACACCATGCCGAGGGTGGTGAGCACCGGCAGCATCGCGTTGTGGAAGGCGTAGCGGTACACCACCGTCACCCGGGTCAGGCCGGCGGCCCGCGCGGTCCGGATGAAGTCCGACGACAAGGCCTGCAGCATCGAGGCCCGGGTGATCCGCGAGATCGGGGCGAGCGTGAACAGCGCCAGGGTGATGGCCGGCAGCACGATCTGCCTGGCCGCCCCGCCCCAGGTCTCCCAGTCGCCGTCCAGGGCCGCGTCGACCAGGAAGAAGCCGGTGATCCGGGGCGGGTCGAGGTAGACGAAGTCGAGCCGGCCGATCGGCGTCGGGGCCAGGCCGAGCAGGTAGTAGAACACGTAGATCAGGGCGAGGCCGGTGAAGAAGGTCGGCAGCGACACCCCGGCGGTCACCAGCACCCGGCACAGGTGGTCGGCCCAGGAGCCCGGCCGGGTGGCGGCCAGGATGCCGAGCGGCACTGCCACCGAGATCGACAGCAGCAGGGCGGTGAGCGTCAGTTCCAGCGAGGCCGGCAGGCGCCGCGCCAGTTCCTCCAGCACCGGCTGTCCGGTCGAGATCGACTGGCCGAGATCGCCCTGCAGCAGCTGCCGGACATAGATCCCGAACTGCTCGGGCAGCGACCTGTCGAGGCCGAGGGCGGCACGGATCTCGGCGATCGACTGCTCGTCGGCGGCGGCCCCGGCGAAGAACACCGCCGGGTCGCCGGGCAGCGCGCGGGTCAGGACGAAGGTGACGATCACCACCCCGACCACCACCGGGATGGCCTGGGCGATCCGGGAGGCAATGGTCCGCGCGCGCCCGGCCATCGGATCAGGTCCGGCTCAGGCTGCGGGCGTCGAGCTGGCGGTGGAACCAGTACTCGTAGCCCGAGGCGCCGTTGGTGGCGACGTTGAGCGCCGGCTGCCAGAGCGGGATGCGCGGCAGGTCCTCGATGGCGATCTCGAACAGCCGCTTGATCTTCGGCGCGTACTCCGGGTCCGAGACCTGCATGTCCAGGGTCTCGTCGACCAGGGTCTCGACCTCGGGGTTGTCGTAGTTCGAGGAGTTGAACAGGTGGCCCTTCTTGTACGCCCAGTAGAAGTAGTAGCAGGGGTAGTTCAGCCAGCCGCCGAAGTTCTCGAGGTGCAGGGGCAGCCGCTTCTCGACCAGGGCGGCGGTCCGCCAGTTGGCGCCCGGGATCTTCTCGATGGTCGCCTTGATACCGATCTTGGCCAGGTTCTCCTGGATCAGCAGGGCGGTCGGCTCCATCCAGTCGGCGAGGCCGAGGCTGATCGACAGCGGCACCTCGAAGCCGGTGGCGAAGCCGCTGCGGGCCATGAAGTCCTTGGCCTTGTCGATGTCGGTGCCGTAGGGGAACCTGCGCGGCCAGTCGATCCCGTCGATGGCGTCGCCGCCGCCCCACAGCTTGGCGCCGCGGCCGTAGGCGGCGGTCTGGAATATGTCCTCGTAGGGGATCGACCAGGCGACCGCCTTGCGGACGTTGGCGTCCTTGAACGGCCCGAAGCCGTGGTTCAGCCCGACCGCGTGGATGCAGTTCTCGACCGGCGTGCTGTAGACCGAGACCCTGTCCTTGCCGGCGAGCTCCTGGGCGTCCTTGTTCGGGATGTCGAACGACACCTGGACGTCGCCGCGCTCCAGCAGGGCGCGCCGGTTCGACGGGTTCGGCACCTCGCGCACGATCACCCGCCTGACGCCCGGCAGCGGCCCGCCGACCCAGGCGTCGTTGCGCTCGTAGACCAGCTGCTGCCCGGCATCCCAGCGCGCCACCTTGAAGGCGCCGGACCCGGCCGGGGTCTTGTGCAGGTACTCCATCGCCCACGGATCCTTCTCCGTGGCGTTCGCCTTGGCGACCTTGGAGTTGATGACGAAGGGCACCGGCACCGCCAGGTCGGGCAGGGTCAGCTTGGACGGCCGCAGCAGGTGGATCCGGAAGGTGGCCTCGTCGACCGCCTCGAACTGCTCCGGCTTCTGCAGCAGCCCGGCCTTCATCTGCACCGTCGGGAAGCCGCCGACCGAGACCGCGCGGGCGAACGACCAGCGGACGCCCTCGGCGGTCACCTTGCTGCCGTCCCAGAAGGTGGCGTTCGGCTTCAGCTTGAAGGTGATCGCCGCGTCGGTGATCTCCCAGCTCTCCGCCAGCTCCGGCTCGATGATCGCGTAGTCGTAGGACAGGCTGCCGTCCGGCATGGTCTTGGTGCCGAACGACACCAGCCGGTCGTAGCAGTTGACCGCCACCTGGTAGCTCGCCCGGTTGGTGCCGGTGCGGTGCAGGTCCAGGCTGTTGACGGTGTCGCCGGTGACCACCACCAGGGTGTCGCCGGCGGCGGCCGAGGCGGGCAGCACCCGCAGGAACGGCAGCACCCCGGCGCCGGCCGCGGCCGAGCCCGACATCTTCAGGAAGCTGCGCCGCGAAGTCCCCGTCTTCACTCCGATTTCCGTCATCTCGCGTGCTCCTCTGTGGCGGCCGGCGACGCCGCGGTTCCCGCCACCCGTCGGGGCCATGTCCTGGAGGTGACGCTAGGGAGGGCGAGTGTTTCCGTCTTCTGCTATTATCGTCGCGAAACGGTGCAAAAAACGCATCACTAGGCGAGAAGGCGCGTTCGATGAGGCACTTGGTCACCTACCGGTTCATCGACGAGGTCTCGAAAGTCGGCTCGATCCGGAAGGCGGCGGAGACCCTGAACATCACGCCATCGGCCCTGAACCGGCGCATCCAGGCTTTCGAGGAGGAACTCGGGGCGCAGGTGTTCGAACGCCTGCCGCGCGGCGTCCGGCTCAACACGGTCGGCGAACTGCTGATCCACCACATCCGCAGCCAGATCTCCGACCTCGACCGGCTGAAATCGCGGATCGCCGACCTGGAGGGCGTGCGCCGCGGCCATGTCTCGATCGCCTGCAGCCAGGCCCTGCTGCCGTATTTCCTGCCCCGGCAGATCGCCGCCTACCGCAGGGCGCATCCGGCGGTGACCTTCTCGGTGCTGCCGCGCGACCGGGCCGCCGCCGAGCAGGAGCTGACCAGCTACCGCTGCGACCTGGCGCTGGTGTTCGAGCCGGTGCGGCTCGCCGAGTTCCAGGCCCTGGCGGTGGTCCGCCAGGCGGTGCATGCGGTGATGGCGCCGACCCATCCGCTGGCCGGGCGCGAGACCCTGCGGCTGCGCGACGTCCAGCGCTATCCGCTGTGCCTGCCGACCGTGCCCTACGGGGTCCGCCAGCTGCTCGAGCAGGCGGCGGCCCGGCGCGGGGAAACCCTGACGCCGACGCTGGAGTCGGACAGCTTCGAATTCCTGCGGCACTACGCCGCCAACGAGGCGGTCCTGGCGTTCCAGATCCCGATCGGCCTGCAGCCGCCGGTGCATGCCGGGGACCTGGTCAGCGCGCCGGTCGACGCGCGCGACGTGCCGGCCGGCGTGCTGCTGCTCGGGCAGCTGCGCCACCGGGCGCTGCCGGTCGCCTCGGCGCGCTTCGCCGACCAGCTGGTGACCGAGCTGCAGCGCAGCTTCGACGTGGCATGAGGGCCGCCGGTCGTCAGCCTCGGGTCGGCTACAGGCAACCGTTCGGCTCGGCGTATTCGCCGAAGACGGCCAGCGCGGCGGCTATCGCCGGCAGCGACTCGCGGTCCCGCCGCCATGCCAGCACCAGGTCGCGGTAGATCGGCGGATCGAGCCGCCGAACCTCGACGAGGCCCGCGGCCGCCGCCTCGCGGGTCGCCATCTCCGAGATCACCGACCAGCCGAAGCCCGACCCGACATAGGCCACCTGGGCATCCGAGCTGCCGATGTCCGTGATCCTGATCCGGGCGCGGTCGGCGGCATCGAGCCAGCCGTCGATCGCCCGGCGGATCGAGCCGGCCCGGTCGAACAGGACCAGCCGGTGTCCTTCGAGGTCCATGGGCCCGACCGTCGTTTTGGCCGGAGCCTGCCCCGGCGGCGCAATGCAGAGCAGATGGTCGCGATAGTGGAAGCGTTGCTCGATCTGCGGGCCTTCGACCGGCGCGGTCAGCAGCCCGATGTCGATCGATCCGTCGCGGATGCCGGTAACGAGGTCGGCGGTATTGCCGGTGACGATGCGCAGGTCGATGGCAGGGTGCCGGGCCGTCAGATCGGAGATCACATCCGGCAACAGGTAGCGCGTTGCGGTGGCGCCGGTCGCCAGGACCAGCCCGCCGGCGACGTCGGCCCGCATTCGCAGAATCTCGTCGAGCGCGTCCTCGATGACGCCCAGAACCAGGTCGGCGGCGGCGATCAGGGCCATGCCTTCCGGTGTCGGTCGCGCGTTCCTGCCGATGCGCTCGAGCAGGCGGGCGCCGGCCTCCTGCTCGAGCTGCCGGATCTGGTTGCTGACGGCCGGCTGGGTCAGGCCGAGCGTCTCGGCGGCGGCCGAGAAGCTGCCGGTGCGTGCAACCTCGCGCAGCGTGCGCAGACGTTCGAGGCTCGGCAGATGACGGCGCACCGTCTGTTCCCCGCTTGGAAACTGCTTCTCCCATAGAATTCGAAATAGCCTTGATCAGAAAGAAAAATTTTTCCGATTGCCGGAACGGGCGAATGCTTGGCGCGCCGAAATCAGCGCCGAGGGGGATCCGCCATGAACGACTCCGACACTCCGACCATGCCGGCCGGGCCGATCGGCGGCAGCTTCGCCTGGACGGTGCCGCAGGTTCTGGCGCGCGACGACTGGAACTGCCGGCTGGAGGCCGGGGACCTCGAGGAGATCGACGCCGCCGTGCAGTTCACCCGGGAGCGGGGCCTGACGATCCTGGAGATCGGCCGGGACGAGTTTCCGCTCGACCGCCTGACCACCCGGCTCGGCGCGTTGCGTGCGCAGATCCGGTCGGGGCTCGGCTTCGGCTACATTAAGGGCCTGCCGGTCGAGCGCTACGACCGGGAGACGCTGATGCGGATCTACTGGGGGCTGTGCCGCCACATCGGCGACCCGGTCACCCAGAATCGCAACGGTCACCTGGTCGGGCACGTCATCGACGTCGGCGACGCCGTCGGCGACGCCAACAAGCGGATCACCCAGACCAACGCCGAACTCTGCTTCCACGCGGATTCCTGCGACGTCGTCGCCCTGCTCTGCGTCAACCGGGCCAGGACCGGCGGCGAGAGCATGATCGTCAGCGGCATCGCCGTGCACGACGAACTGATGCGGCGGCGTCCGGACCTGCTGCCGGAACTGTACAGGCCGGTCTACATGGACCGGCGCGGCGAGGTGCCGGCAGGCAAGCTGCCGTGGTTCGGCGTCCCGCTGTTCAACTGGCACCGGGGTCAGTTCACCGGCTATTCGCCGGTGCGGCAGTACATCGAGTCCCTGGCCCGGTTTCCCGAGGCGCCGCGCATGTCGAACGCCCAGCGGGAGGCGCTGGACCTGTACTATGCGATCTGCGAGGAGGACGCGTTCTGCCTGCGGCTGCAGTTCGAGCGGGGCGACATCCAGTTCCTGCAGAACCACGTGATCTTCCACTCGCGCACCGCCTACGAGGACTGGCCGGAGCCGGAGCGGCGGCGGCATCTGATGCGGCTGTGGCTGTCGCTGCCGGACGGGCGGACCCTCGCGCCGGCGCTGGCCGAGAAGTGGATCAACATCGAGGTCGGAACGCGCCGTGGCGGCGTGCCGGCGACCGCGGAACCGGTGATTCCGGACGATCCGTTCACCCGGGCCTACGCGTAGCGACCGGCAGTCGGCCAATATATCGATGGGCGATATATTACCTGTTGATGTATGGGTTCCGATGCGCTATCCGTTCGGCATGCAAGCGCAACCGGCACGAGCGGCGACGGCCCTGAAGGGCGGCGAGGTCGACTACACCGACCCACGGTACTGGAACGGGCTCATCAAGATGAGCCTGTCGAAGTTCTTCATCCTGTGTGTTCTGAATCGCCGCCGGCTGCACGGTTACGAGATCGGCAAGGCGGTCGAGCAGACCACCCAGGGCTGCTGCTCGCCGACTCCGGGCGCGCTGTATCCGGTCCTCAAGGAGTTCGAGGCCGGCGGGTACGTGACCGTGGAGCATGAGGTGGTCGGCGGCCGGCACCGCAAGGTCTACGCGATCACCGACCGGGGGCGAGAGGCGTTCCGGGTTGCCGTGCAGGCGTGGAGCGAGGTCGGCGCCTGCATCGCCGCCGGCGGCGCCGATGCCTGCGGGCCGGAAGGCTGCCTGCCGGCGGGATGCGGCTGACGGCTTTTTATTTCACTCGATATATCACCCATCGATGCATCGATGGCCAAGCTGGAGGAACGGGACGTGGCTGCGAACAGGAAGATCGTCGGGACGCTGCCGGTGGCGGTCATCGGGGCCGGGCCGGTCGGCCTGGCCGCCGCGGTGCATCTGGCGGAGCGCGGGCTGCCGTTCGTCGTGCTGGAAGCCGGCGCCGCGGTCGGGGCGGCGATCCGGGAATGGGGCCACGTCCGGCTGTTCTCGCCCTGGCGCTACTGCATCGACGCGGCGGCGCGGCGCCTGCTGGCGGCGGCGGGCTGGACCGCACCGGAGGACGAGCGGTTGCCGACCGGGGCGGAGATCGTCGCGCACTATCTGGAGCCGCTGTCGCGTCTCGACTGGATCCGGCCCTTTCTGCGCTTCGACAGCAGGGTCCTGTCCGTCGGGCGCAAGGACTTTGACAAGGTCAGGACCGAGGGGCGGGAGACGCAGCCCTTCGAGATCCGGCTCGCCGACGGCAGCACCGTCGCAGCCCGCGCCGTGATCGACGCCTCCGGCACCTGGCGGTCGCCCAACCCGCTCGGCTCGGGCGGCGTGACGGTGCCGGGCGAGGACCGGTTCGCCGACCGCATCGCCTATGGCATCCCGGACGTCCTCGGCCAGGCCCGGGCGCGCTACGCCGACCGGCGGGTGCTGGTCGTCGGCAGCGGCCACTCCGCCATGAACGTCATTCTGGACCTGCTGGATCTGCAGGCGACGGCGCCCGGGACCCGGGTGATCTGGGCGCTGCGCCGCGACCGCCTGGATACCGTGCTCGGCGGCGGGTCGGCCGACGCGCTGCCGGCCCGCGGCGAGCTCGGCAATCGCGTGCGTGCGGCCGTCGACGCCGGCCGGCTGCAGCTCCTCATGCCGTTCCGGATCCGTGCGGTCGAGGAGGCCGGCGGGCCGCTGCGGGTGGCCGGGCTGAGCGGCGGCGAGCCGCATTCGGTGCTGGTCGACGAGATCGTCGGCGCCACCGGCTTCCGGCCGGACCTGGACATCCTGCGCGAGATCCGCCTCGGCCTCGACCCGTGGCTGGAGGCGCCGGTCGCGCTGGCCCCGATGATCGACCCGAACCTGCACAGCTGCGGTACGGTGCGCCCGCACGGCGCCCGCGAGCTGTCGCATCCGGAGAAGGACTTCTTCGTCGTCGGCATGAAGGCCTATGGCCGGGCCCCGACCTTCCTGATGGCCACCGGCTACGAGCAGGTCCGCTCGATCGCGGCCTGGCTGGCGGGCGATGTCGAGGCGGCGTCGCGGGTCGAGCTGGTGCTGCCGGAGACCGGGGTGTGCAGTGCGCCGGCCGATGTCGAGGTTGCGGGCGGCTGCTGCGGCGGCCCGGCACCGGTGGGTGCCGACGCGTGCTGCGTCGCCGACGCCGAGGCGAAGGCGGCCGGAACGGCGGGATGCGGCTGCGCCGCCGCCTGAGCGCCGGATGCGCCCGACGGGGGTACCCATCGCCGGCCGGACCGATATATCGTGCGATCCGGATCATCCCGCCATCGGAGGATCGCCCGGCCCATGAACGCTCCCGACACCGCTCCCGTGCCGCAGACCGGCAGGGACGCCCGCGCCGCCGCCCGGTCCGGCCGGCATCGCGGCCAGACCGCCGGCATGGCGCCCGGCTTCGTGCAGGGCAACCTGGTGATCCTGCCGGAGCGCTGGGCCTTCGACTTCCTGCGGTTCTGCGTGCGCAACCCGCGGCCCTGCCCGGTGATCGGGGTCGGCGAGCCGGGCGACCCGGGGATTCCGGCGCTGGGCGCCGACATCGACCTGCGCAGCGACGTGCCGCGCTACCGGGTGTGGCGCGACGGCGCGCTGACCGACGAGCCGCACGACATCGCCGGGCTGTGGCGCGACGACCTGGTGGCCTTCGTGCTCGGCTGCTCGTTCTCGTTCGAGGAGGCGCTGGTGTCGGCCGGGCTGCGGCTGCGCCATGTCGACAGCGGGCGCAACGTCTCGATGTACCGGACCTCGCTCCCGACCGAGCCGGCCGGGCCGTTCCGCGGGCCGACCGTGGTCAGCATGCGCCCGTTCAGGCCGGCCGACGCGCTGCGCGCCGCCCAGATCACCGCCCGCTTCCCCAGCGTGCACGGCGCGCCGATCCATATCGGCGACCCGGCGGCGATCGGCATCCGCGACCTCGGCGCGCCCGACTACGGCGATGCGGTCGAGATCGAGCCGGGCGAGACCCCGGTGTTCTGGGCCTGCGGCGTCACCCCGCAGGCCGCCCTGCAGGCCGCCGGCGTCGACTTCTGCATCACCCACGCGCCCGGCTGCATGCTGGTCACCGACCGGCTGAACGCGGAGTTCGCGGCGCTCTGAGGCGTCGCCTTCAGAGTGACTGCTGCACCCGGTCGACGGCGCGCCGGGTCAGCTCGACCACCTCGTCGACCTCGCTGCGGGTGATCACCAGCGGCGGCGCGAAGCCGAGGATGTCGCCCTGCGGCATGGCCCGCGCGATCAGGCCCTCCTCCAGCGCCGCCGCCGCCACCTTCGGGCCGACCTTGAGGTCCGGGTCGTAGCGCGACGCCCCGTGCTTCTCCGGCGCGAACTCGATGGCCGCCAGCAGCCCGACGCCGCGCACCTCGCCGACCATCGGGTGGCCGTCGAAGGTCTCGTGCAGGCGGCGCTGGAAATAGCCGCCGGTGTCGCGGGCGTTGCCGGTCAGATCCTCAGCCTCGACGATGTCCAGGTTGGCGTTGGCGGCCGCCGCGCACACCGGGTGCGCCGAGTAGGTCCAGCCGTGGCCGATCACCCCGAGCTGGTCGGCACCCTGCTCCAGGCCCTGCCACACCCGCTCGCCGACGATCACCCCGGACAGCGGCAGGTAGGCCGAGGACAGGCCCTTGGCGATGGTGATCAGGTCCGGTTCCATGCCGTAGGTGTGCGAGCCGAAGTAGCGGCCGGTGCGCCCGAAGCCGGTCACCACCTCGTCGGCGATCAGCAGGATGTCGTGGCGCTTCAGCACCGCCTGGATCTCCTGCCAGTAACCCTCGGGCGGCGGGATGATGCCGCCGGTGCCCATCACCGGCTCGCCGATGAAGGCCGCGACCGTCTCCGGGCCCTCGGCCTCGATCAGCGCCTCCAGCTCGGCGGCCAGGCGCTTCGAGTAGTCGCGCTCGCTCTCGCCCGGCTCGGCGCCGCGCCAGTGGTGCGGGCAGGCGGTGTGCAGCACCGGCGCCAGCGGCAGGTCGAAGGCGTCGTGGAACAGCTTCAGCCCGGTCAGGCTGCCGGTCATGATCCCGGAGCCGTGGTAGCCGCGCCAGCGCGAGACGATCTTCTTCTTCTCCGGCCGGCCGAGCACGTTGTTCAGGTACCAGACCAGCTTGACGTTGGTCTCGTTGGCGTCGGAGCCGGACAGGCCGTAGTAGACCCGGCTCATGCCCATGCCGGCGGAGCGCACGATGCGGTCGGACAGCCGGATGATCTGCTCGTTCGAGTGCCCGGCATAGGCGTGGTAGTAGGCCAGCTGCGAGGCCTGGGCGTGGATCGCGTCGGCGATCTCCTGGCGGCCGTAGCCGACGTTGACGCAGTACAGGCCGCCGAACGCATCCAGGCTCTCGCGGCCGTCGCGGTCGCGGATCCGGATGCCGGAGCCGCCGGTGACGATCCGGCTCGGCGCCTCGCCGCGGGCGAACTGCGCGGCGTGGGTCGACGGGTGGAACACCCGGGCGCGGTCGATGGTCTCCAGGTCGTTGGTCGTCGGCATGTCGTCCATGGTGCACCCCCGTTCCGGTCGCGAGCCGGCAGGGTAGGGGATCGGACGCAGAGGGTGCCGCTGAACTCCGGCCGGATCGCCGACGGATCGTCTGCGCGGCGGCGCGGTCGCAGACGATTCCTCTGCGGCTACGATGCCGCGTCGGCGGCCCCCAGCAGCCGGTCGAGCGGCAGTTCCGCCGTCTCCTTGACCGTCTTGGTGACGATGTAGCTGTAGTAGCGTTCGATCTCCAGGTCGCGCGCCAGCAGGCCGTCCATCAGCCGCTGGTAGGCGTCGACGTCGGGGGCCATGACCTTCAGGACGTAGTCGACGCCGCCGCCGGTGGCCTGGCACTCGACGATCTCCGGGATCGCCCGGACCGCTCGCTCGAAGCGCTCGAAATCCTCGGCCCGGTGCTGGCGCAGCGCCAGCTCGACCATGACCACGGTCGCCGGGGCCAGCTTCTTGACGTCGACCCGGGCGGCGTAGCCGGCGATCACCCCGGACTCCTCCAGCCGCCTGAGCCGCTCCCAGCACGGGCTGGCGGTCAGGTTCACGGTCTCGGCGAGCCGGGCCTTGGTCATCCGGCCGTCGCGCATCAGCGCCTTCAGGATGCCGATGTCGTGGCGATCCAGGCGGGGGCGATCGAGCTGCGGGGGGCCGCCCCTAGTTCTGGACGGCATGGCCAGCCCCGCTCGCCCGGGCGACCCGCAGGGCGTGGGTCGCGATCGCGGTGTCCTGCACCCCGGTGCCGGTCAGGTCGCAGACCGTGATCTCGTCGGCCGACCGGCGCCCCGGCTTGTGCCCGGCCACGATCTCGCCGAGCTCGTCGACCGGCCAGTCCGCCGGCACCGCGCCGGCGGCGATCGCGCTCCGCAGCTCGCCCAGCACCACCGACTGGCTGCGGCGGTCGCACACGAACCGGTCGGCCCGGGCAAGCACCGCCGGGGCCAGCTCGTTCTTGTCCGGAGCGTCCGAGCCCATGGCGGTGACGTGCAGGCCGGGGTGCAGCCAGTCGGCCTCGACCAGCGGGCTGCGGGACGGGGTCGTGGTGATCACCACGTCGCAGCCGCGCACCACCTGCTCGGCGTTGGCGCAGGGCGTCACCGGAACCCCCAGGGCATCGGCCATGCGGGCCGCCCAGGCGGCGGCCTTCGCCGGGTCGCGCGCCCAGACCAGCACCTCGGGAACCTGGCGGACCAGCGCCAGGGCGCGGATCTGCAGCTCGGCCTGCAGCCCGGCGCCCAGCACCCCGGCGCGCCGCACCGTCTTCGGCGCCAGGTGCCGGGCGGCGACCGCGCCGGCGGCGGCGGTGCGCACGTCGGTCAGGTAGCCGTTGTCGAGCAGGGCGGCCTGGACGATGCCGGTCTCGGCACTCAGCACGATCATCATGCCGTTCAGGCTCGGCAGCCCGCGCCTGGGGTTGTCGAAGAAGCCGGGGCTGACCTTGATGGCGAAGCCGTCGAGCCCGGGGACATAGGCGGTCTTCACGTCGACCTCGGCGTGGCGCTCCTCGATCGCCATCGACAGGACCGGCGGCATCACCACGTTGCCGTCGCCGAGTGCCGCGAAGGCGCGCTCGACGATCTCCACCGCCTCCAGGTCGAGGGCGACGCAGCCGCGCAGCTCGCGCTCGGTCAGGACCAGGACCTCAGCCATCGGCGACTCCTTTCTCGAACGGCACCTCGCCGTCGACCACCCGCCGGAACAGCTCCATGTCGATGCCGCGGCCGGAGACGATCATGGCGACCCGCCGGCCCAGCAGCGCACGGTGCGGTTCCTGCAGCAGCGCCACGCCGACGGCGCCGCCGCCCTCGGCCACCCAGCCCTCCTCCAGGAACAGCCGGCGCATGGCGGCGGCGATCTCGGCCTCGCTCAACAGCACGACCTCGTCGACCAGCTCGCGCACCATCCGGAAGGTCCAGCGGTTGTCGAGCCCGATGCCGCCGCCGAGCGAGTCGGCCAGGGTCGGCTCCTCGCGCACGTCGACCGGCCGGCCGGCGGCCAGGCTGGCCTGCATGGCGGCGCCGCGGGTCATGCTGACCCCGATCACCCGGACCGCGGGGGCCGCACTCTTCACGGCGCGGGCGATGCCGGCGATCAGCCCGCCGCCGGACAGCGGCACGACGACCGTGTCCAGCTCGGGTAAGTCCTCCAGCAGTTCCAGGCCGATGGTGCCCTGGCCGGCGATCACGTCCGGGTGGTCGAAGGGCGGGATCTCGCTCAGCCCCTCCTCGGTGACCAGCCGCGCCACCTCGACCTGGGCCTCGTCCTGGCTGTCGCCGACGATCCGGGTCTCGGCGCCGAGCGCGCGGATCGCCGCCAGCTTGTTCTCCGGCACCAGCCGCGACATGCACACCACCGCGCGGCCGCCCAGGCGCCGGGCGGCGAAGGCGACGGCGCGGCCGTGGTTGCCGGTCGAGGCGCAGACCACGCCGCGCCGCAGCGCGTCGGGCGCGAGGCGGGCGGCGGCGTTGGCGGCCCCGCGCAGCTTGAACGCGCCGGTCGGCTGCGCGGTCTCCAGCTTGAGCCGCAGGTCGAGCCCGTCGCCGCCGGCGAGCGCGTAGGCCGGGACCAGCGGCGTCCGGCAGGCGACCCCGTGGATCGCCCGGCGCGCGGCGTAGATCGACTGCAGGGTGACGTCGGTCATCGGCTTCCGGCCTCGGGGTGCGCAACGGTGGGGTTAAGGCGGTGAGACTAACCGAGAGAGGGTGAGGGTGCAGTCGCGGAGTCCTTGGGAAGATGCGCTGGGCCAGGCCGGTTCGAGCCGTGCCCGGCGATTGCCCCTGCTTTCCGTCGTGTCATTCGGCGGCAGTGGGCGGGGAGGAGCCATTCGCACCTGAAACCGAGACCGGCTCGTCGCCGACTGGGCAGCCATTGACTGGATAGATGGATACCAGCCAGCTCGTCCGGGGGGCCATCCACGACCGGTTCGATCAAGAGCCGGATACGCCCAGGGCGATACATTCCGCGCCCCTCAATCTCCGAGCACCCGGCGCACGAGGTCGGCGGCGTTCCTGGCGCCGAGCTTGCGCATCACGTTGGCCCTGTGGAAATCGACGGTGCGCGGGCTAATGCCGAGCATGCGCGCTGCCTCCTTGCTGGAGGCGCCGCGAACGATCTGCGCCAGGGCGACGCGCTCGCGCGGCGTCAGTAGCTCATGTCCCGGGAACGGCTTGGACAGCACGCCGAGCGCGCCTTGCAGCCGTTCGATCTCCTGTTTGGCCTGCCGCAGCTCCGGCGTCGCCAGGAATTCCCATTCGCCGTTGCGTCGCGCAGTGCAGCAATTATGTGCGCGCGCCACGTCCAACAGGTCGACCGCTCGGCTGGCCTGCAGCGAGTAAGTGCAGAGCACTACCATCCGCTGCCCGGCAAGCGAACGGTCGAGTTCGCGTTCGTACTCGCAGAACGCCTGCCAGTGGTTGGACTCGATCCAGAACGCGTTGCCGCTGACCCGCATGCCGTCGAAGCCCCGGTCCAGCGCGCCGCGCAGCTTCTCGTTCCAGCCGCCGGTGATTCGCTGCAGGTCGAACTGGTTGCCGCGCAGATACCAGTCGGTGCCTTGGAGAACTTCGATCCGCCCGGCCTTGATCTGCACCTCCAGGTCGGGGATCGCGCGACGCAACGCGGCCTTGGCCTCCGCCTCGCCGATCGGCGTCGAGATTGCCCAGATGCAGAATTCGTTGCTCGCGAGGCCGGCCTTGAAATAGGCCGCCGCGGTATCGAGCAGATCCTCCTTGGTCTCGTAGAAGATGCAGATATGGCTGCCCCACGGCACCTCGCCCACCACGCGGATGCCGCTCTGCCGCATTGACGGATCAACCTCCGCGGACGCGCTCGCCTTGGGTCCGCTCGGCTCACGTCCGGCGGTTCCACCGTTGCGATGTGCGGTCGCGCTTGTTCGGGGCATATTGCCCTCCTGGCGTCTGAGCCGATCGCCTTCGCCGCGGCGGCACCGAACGCAACCGGTTGCTCGAAGCGACCGCGAAACACCATCCCGACAAGATCGGTTCGAGTACCCCCGTACTTTTACCAGTATCGGCGTTTACTCGTAATACTACAAGTTTTCCTCACGGCGCCGACGCCCCAGGTCTACGCAAATTGGCGGAGACTATCGATGCGGCGTTACTTCTTTCAGATCCACGGCGAGCGAGGCACGGACGATGATCCAGGAGGCATCGCCTTGCCCGGCCACAGCGCGGCCATGCTGCAGGCCGTGACGATGTGCGCCGAAATCGGGTGCAGCGACGGCTTCCACCTCGGCTTTGCCATCAGCGTCCGGGACGAGCGCGGCAGCGTGATCGGCCGTGTTTCGGTCGTTGTGGCCGCCGCAATCTTGGAGCGTCGCGATGCCTAGGTTGGAGCCGGCGACGGTCGCCTCCGTTGCGGTCACCGCAGCCCTCGTGACGCTCGCCGCCACGCTGGCCGACCCGGCTGGCGACGGCTTGCCGTCACTTTCTCATCGCCTGATCGTCGCCGGATCACTGGTCGCGGCGGTGGCATCGTCTATCTCCGCCGGACTCGCGCTGGGGCAGGGAACGCCTGGCGACGCCAGGCCGTCCATGGCGGCCCAGGCCACGCCGTCGCCGGCCGATCCGGTCGCAGCTCAAGTCCAGGCGGAAGCCATGGCTCGGGCCGAGACCGAGTTCCTGGCCACCATGAGCCACGAACTGCGCACGCCGCTCAACGCCGTGATCGGCTTCGCTGAGCTGATCCTGAGCGAGGTTCATGGCGCTTTGGGCGACCGGCGCTACGTCGACTACGTCAGCCATATCCGCACCGGCGGAGAGCGGGTGCTGTCGATCGTGGACGCCACCCTGGACCTGTCACAGCTTGCCGCCGGACAGCTCGAATTGCGGCCGCGCCGCGTTGAGCCGCAGGCCATCGTCGAGGAATGCGCCCAATCGGTCGCCGCGCAGGCCGAGGCTGCCAAGGTCGAGCTGGTGGTGCGACCTTCGACCGTCCCACCGATCGCGGCGGACCCGGACAGGCTGAAGCAGGCGCTGACCAACCTGCTGTCGAACGCCATCACGTTTTCCGGACAAGACGGTCGGGTCAGCATCGGCGCCACTGGACACGGCGATGCCGTCGCCTTCGAGGTGACCGATACCGGTACTGGCATGACGCCAGACCAGGTCGTCGTCGCGATGCAGCCGTTCCGCTCGATCGATGGATCGATGACCCGCCGCCACAGCGGAATCGGCCTGGGGTTGCCGCTCGCGGAGCGCCTGGTGCGGCTGCACGGCGGCGAGCTGCGCATCGACAGCCGTCCCGGATGCGGCACCGCGGTAACGGCGATCCTGCCGGCGTGCGCTTGCCGCCTGACCGGCGAGAGGTAGCGCGCCATGGCCTTGGTTCGCACCGGTTTGAAGAAGCTCGCGCGCATGCTGCTCGCGCTGACCGCCGACACACCGCCGCCCCGAGCGGCGGTCCGCCGCCGACCTCTCGGCGAGATGCGCACGGCCATTTCACCGACGATCATGGCCGGCAGCATCCAATTGATCGGCATGGCGGAGATCAAGCAGCAGTTGGGCGCGCGCTGGAGCGCGGTGGCCGACATCGCCTGCCGCATCGCCGAGCAGACCATCCAACGACATATCTCAGATGAGGATGCGTACCAGCGCCACGGCGACGATACCTTCGTTTTATGCTTCGCCTCGCCCGACAAGGCCCACGCGGAGGCCAAGACAAAGTCGATCGGCGAAGAGATCGCCTCGATGTTGGCCCGGCAGACGCCGCAGATCGGCTTGCAGGTCGACCATACCGTCGCCGAGTTGAAATGGGCCGACATCGACAATGGCGGAGCGGAATCGGTTGCCGAGACGATCGCCCTCGAGCTGCGGCACATGCGCGAACGGGCGGAGGCCGCGGCGCGGGCTTGGCGCACCGAGCTGGTGCGCACCGCCGGCGTCCGCTTCGCGCCGATCTGGCACTCGTCGCGCGGCGCCGTCACGGGCTATCGGGCCATGCTGAACGAGCAGACCGGTACGCACGCCATGCAGCGCCTGGCCGATGTCACGACGCCCGAGGAACTGAAAAGCGTGCTGCACGAGCTCGACTGTCTGATCGTCGGTCGGGCGATCAAGGCCCTCGACCGGCTGCTGAACGCCGACGGCATGGCGCAGATGCTGGTACCGGTGAACTTCAACTCGCTGAGCAACCGCGCGGCACGGGAGAAGTACCTCGACCTGTGCCGTCAGATTCCCGAGCACTACAAGCGCTTCCTGCTGTTCGAAGTGCACGGTGCCGCCAACGGCACGCCGGCCGCCCGCCTGGTCGAGATCGCACTCGCGCTCAGGCCTTATGGCCGTGGCGTGATCGTTGAACTGCCGTCGAACGGCGGCCAGCTTCAAGAGCTGGCGGTGGTGCGCCTGCTCGGTGTCTCGGTCGATGCCAAGTCACTGCCACGCAACGTCCGGCAGGCCACGACCTCGCTCACGCGCCTGGTCACCGCTGCCTCCGCGCTCAACCTCAAGGTGTTCGTCCAAGGCGCCGATACGGTTGGCATCCTGGAGGCGGCGCAGAAGGCACGTGCCCACTACGTCGATGGCCGCGCGGTCGCCCTGCCTACGGCCGAGCCCAAGACCGCGTATCACTGGACGCCGCATTGCGCCAATGGCCTTGGAACTTGAACGGCGGCAGGCCCAGGGTCTCATGCCAATGGGCATGATAACCCGCAGTCGATACGGCACCCCCCTGCCAGCGCTGCCGACGGTCCTTGCCGAATGGGCTGGTGGCAGAGGGAGCGGGAAACTCGGCCAAACCACCCAAAATTCGGATGCCGCCCGTGGCGACGGCGTCGGTACATAATAGAAGACCAGGCCAGCGTGCTGATCAGCGCAGTTTCGGTCGATCCGGACTCTGTCGAGGCGGACGATGGTGCTGGAGCGTTGGCCGATCCGGCACATGTCTACCAGCCGGTTGACGATTACGACGACCGTGCATTGGCGGCACAAGCCAATCAGCTTTCCTGGAAGATGCACGGAGGGACAGCGGTTGCTCCTCCGAGCCTCCCGGGAAGTTGCTTGCCACCGAGGCGATTCCGCCTGAATCGGCCGATTCTCGGTCAAACGGTGCGTGACGGACAGCAACGGGGCCGGTGCGAACGTCTGCTCCTGCGCCGTTGACCTTAGGAGCGTCCAACGAGCAAACGACCCCTTAGGGTCGAACCCGTCGCTCACCCCCACCCACCCGCTTGCCGCCGCCCGCCGCGCCGACTACCGTCCGGCGCCATGACGCTGTTCGATCTCGCCATGCCGGCGCTGCGCTGCCTCGACCCGGAGACCGCGCACCGCCTCACCGTCCGCAGCCTCGGCGCCGGGCTGGGGCCGCTCGACCGCTCGCCGGTGCCGGCCGGGCTGGGGCAGCGGGTGCTGGGCCTCGACTTCCCGCACCCGGTCTGCCTGGCCGCCGGCTTCGACAAGTCGGCGGAGTGCTGGCGCGGGCTGCTGCGACTCGGGGTCGGGGCGGTCGAGGTCGGCACCGTCACGCCGCGCCCGCAGGCCGGCAACCCGCGGCCCCGGCTGTTCCGGCTGCCCGAGGACCGCGCGGTGATCAACCGCAACGGCTTCAACAACGACGGGCTGGAGGCGGCGGCGGCCCGGCTCGCGCACCGCGAGCGCCGCACCGGGATCGTCGGCATCAACATCGGCGCCAACAAGGACACGCCCGACCCGGTCGACGACTACGTCTACGGCATGCGGATGCTGGCCCCCCTGGCCGACTACGTGACCATCAACGTGTCGTCGCCGAACACCCCGGGGCTGCGCGACCTGCAGGGCGAGGGCCAGCTCGGCCGGCTGCTGGCGGCGGCGCTGCAGGCGCGCGGCGAGGCCTGCGGTCTGAACGCGCCGCCGGTGCTGCTGAAGATCGCGCCCGACCTGTCCGACGGCCAGCTCGAGGCGATCGTCGAGACCGCGGTGGCGCAGGGCATAGACGGCCTGATCGTGTCGAACACCACGGTCGCCCGGCCCGAGTCGCTGCGCGGCGCGGCGCGGGCCGAGACCGGCGGCCTGAGCGGCCGGCCGCTGTTCGACCCGTCGACCCGGGTGCTGGCGCGGGCCCACCTGGCGGCCGCCGGCCGGCTGCCGCTGGTCGGGGTCGGCGGGATCGAGGACGGCGCCACCGCCTATGCCAAGATCCGGGCCGGCGCCCGGCTGGTGCAGCTGTACACGGCGCTGGTGTATAACGGTCCGGGGCTGTTCCGCCGGATCCGCGACGAGCTTGCGGCGCTGATGCGGGCGGACGGCCTCACCCGCATCGAGGACGCGGTCGGCCGGGACGCCGAGCGGCTCGCACACGGATAGGAGCATCGCCATACTCGGCCACGTCCTGATCGCCGTCGTCTATCTCGCGCTCGCCGGTGTCGCCGCCGTCGCGGCCGACTGGCTCGGGCTTGCGCCGGCGATCGTGGTCGCGGCCGGCGGCGGCCTCGCGGTGTTCTGCGCGGTGCTGCACGTCGCGGTCGCCCAGCGGCTGCGGGCGCGGGTTCTGGAGACCCGGGTCCGCGAGCTGACCCGCGACGTCGACGGCCTGCATGTCGAGGTCGAGGCGGCCCGGGCCGAGCTCGACACCATGCGGATCCGGCTCGACGACATGCCGGACGCCGAGAAGCTGTCGTCCGAGCTGAAGGTGCTGGGCGGGCTGCTGCGGCAGCTGTCGGAGAAGAAGGAGGCGGCGGTCGGCAAGGTGCTGGCGGCCCCGGATTCCAGGGCCGGCACCGGCGCCGAGATCAAGCACGCGACCGCGCCGGCGGTGGTGCTGGGCGAGGCCCAGCTGCTGGAGGCGGTCGAGCGCGGCCTGCGCGAGGAGAAGGTCGAGCTGTACCTGCAGCCGGTGGTCAGCCTGCCGCAGCGCCGGCGCCGGTTCTACGAGTGCTTCTCGCGGATCGTCACCGAGGGCGGCCGGCTGATCATGCCCGAGCAGTATATCCCGGTGGCGGAACGGGCCGGGCTGGTGGCGGCGATCGACAACCTGCTGCTGGTGCGCTGCGTGCAGCTGGTGCGCCGGGCCCGCCGCGACCAGCCGGACGTCGGGTTCTTCTGCAACATCTCCAGCGAGTCGCTGGCGGACGCCGACTTCTTCCAGGACTTCATCGCCTTCATGGCGGAGAACCGGCAGCTCGCCGAGACCCTGATCTTCGAGTTCGACCAGGCCAGCATCGCCGTCGGCGACTACGTGTCGCGGGTGAACCTGCAGCGCCTGCGCGGCTTCGGCTACCGGTTCTCGCTCGACCAGGTGACCGACATGGACCTGGACCTGGAGGACCTGGCCTCCCAGGGCTTCCGCTACATCAAGGTCGGCGCCCACATGCTGCACGAGCTGGCGCGCGGCGACGACCCGATCCTGGACATGCGGGCGCTGAAGGGCGCGCTCGACCGCAACGCCATGGACCTGATCGTCGAGAAGATCGAGAGCGAGGACATGCTGCTCGACATGCTGGAACTGCGCGTCGACTTTGGCCAGGGATACCTTTTCGGGGAGCCGCGGCCGCTGGCCGGGTCCCGCTGACACACCACGAGGAACGCATGTTCGAGAGGATCGACGGCCTGGCGGCGATCGCCGACCGCTACGACGGCTTCGTGTTCGACGTCTGGGGCACGCTGTACGACGGCGGTGCCGCCTATCCGCAGGCGGTGGCGGTGCTGCAGCGGCTGGCGGCGGCCGGCAAGGCGGTGGTGGTGCTGTCGAACTCGCCGCGCCCGGCGGCGGTGGTCGCCGAGCGCCTGGACGGCATCGGCATCCCGGCGGCGCTGTACCGCGAGGTGATCACCTCCGGCGGCGAGTGCCACCGCCATCTGCGCGACCGGCCGGACGATTTCCATGCCGGCCTCGGCCCGCTGGCCTTCGGCTTCGACCCCGGCCGGTTCGCGCATATCCTGCCGGGCACCGGGTTCGAGTCGACGCCGGAGCTGGAGGCGGCCGACTGGATCCTCAACGCCGGCCCGCGCAGCGGCCTGGACACGGTCGCCGACTACGAGGCGGCGCTGGCCCGCGGCGCCGCGCGCGGCCTGGCGATGATCTGCGCCAACCCCGACAAGGTGGTCTACGAGCAGGGCGTCAAGATGATCCATGCCGGCGCCCTGGCGCAGCGCTACGAGGAGCTGGGCGGGCGCGTGCACTACCACGGCAAGCCGCATGCGCCGGTGTTCGCGCGCTCGATCGAGGTGCTGGGCGCGCGGCCGGACCGGGTCCTGGTGGTCGGCGACAACCGGGCGACCGACGTGGCCGGCGCGGTCGCCGCCGGCCTCGATTCGCTGATGCTGGCCGACGGGGTGCATTGCGACGACCTGCTGGTCGCCGGCCGCCTGGCCGACGAGCGGCTGCGGGCGTTCCTGGCGGTGCCCGGGCCGCAGCCGCTCTGGGTCGCCGACCGGCTGGGCTGGTAGCGGCTCCCGGTCAGGCGGCCTGGCCGGTGCGCTCGCCGGTTCTGAACACGTCCAGGGTGGTGCCCAGCAGGCCGTCGCGGTCGTCCGGACGATGCTCGAGGACCTCGGCCATGGTCCGGAAGTACAGCAGCAGGAAGACCCGCAGCGAGGACGACATCGACGAGCGGTCGCGGTGGCGGTCGACCTCGGTGCACAGCGCGTCGATGCCGATCGCCTCGCGGCGGCAGACCTCGAGCAGGCCGTCCCAGACATGGCCTTCCAGGCTGACGCTGGTGCGCCGGCCGGTGATCGTCACGTTCCGGCGCAGCCGGTGACAGGTGTTGCTGTGGCTCGTCAGCGCGGCCTCCTCGCTCCAGGAGATCATGAGATCTCAGGGTCTGCGATCGGTGGAACCCAGTCACCCGGCCATGTTAACCATGTTGGCGCCTGATCGGGAGTCCGCTCGACAATGCCGGGGGATCGACGAGGACTTGGGCTCTTCCGGCTAGTTCTTGTGCGTCGTACGGGAATCCAATACAATAATTACGCTATTGAAATTTAAAGGATTTAGGCAATGGCGGGGGAGCTTGAAGGCCAGCTCGACAAGGTCGGCTGGCAACTGCTTCGGGTTCTGCAGGAAGACGCCCGGCTGTCCTACAGCGAGCTGGGCCGCCGGGTCGGGCTGTCGTCGCCGGCGGTGGCCGAGCGGGTGCGCCGCATGGAGGACTCCGGGGTCATCACCGGCTACCGCGCGCTGGTCGAGCCGTCCAAGCTCGGCTATCCGACGACGGCGTTCATCCATCTCAAGGTGACCGGCGAGCACCACAACCGGATCGCCACCATGGCGCACACCCTGGCCGAAGTGCAGGAGTGCCATCACGTGACCGGCCAGGACAGCTACATGATCAAGGTCATCGTGTCGTCGATGGTGCATCTGGAGCATGTGATCGCCCAGCTCCGCACCTACGGCGAGACCACCACCTCGATCGTGCTGTCGTCGCCGGTGAAGGCGAAGATGGTGATGGCCGGGCCGAGCGTGCGGGTCGGGCCGCAGCTGCCGCCGATCGCCTACGAGAGCACCGGCTGACCCTTCGAGGCCCGTCGCAGGGCGACGGGCACCTCAGGGTGACAGGCACCTCAGGGCGACAGGGCAATGCGTCTTGCGCCGATATCCTGGATCTTTCGCCCTGAGGCGCCCGAAGCGCAGCGCAGGGCCACGAAGGGTCAGTCCTTCCGGAGATCGAGCACGGTGCCGCCGGTGATCGCCAGCAGGTCCGCCGGGGTCAGCTCGAACACCGCGTTCGGGGTGCCGGCCGCGCACCAGATCCGCTCCAGCGCCATCAGGTCGGCATCGAGATAGACCTTCGGGGCGACCGTGTGGCCGATCGGCGCGACGCCGCCGATCGCGTAGCCGGTCGAGGCGCGGACGAAGTCGGGGTCGGCGCGGCCGAGCGGCTCTCCCAGGGCGGCGGCCAGCTTCTTCTCGTCGACCCGGTTCACGCCGCTCGCGACCGCCAGCACCGGCCGGCCGCTGTCCGCCGCGCGGAACACCATCGACTTGCCGATCTGCGCGACCGTGCAGCCGCAGGCGGCGGCGGCCTCGGCCGAGGTTCGCGTGGAGTCCGGCATCTCGACGACCGTCAGGGCCAGGCCGCGCGCAGCGAGCAGGTCCTGGACACGCTGGGCACTCGGTTTCAGGGGCATCGGCTCGGCTCCATTGGCAGCGTTCCGCTGTATCCGAGTCGGAGATGCCTGACAACGGCGACGCGCGACCGCGACGGCGACGGGGCGGCGGCAATCTCCTTGACCCCCCCGGTCGCCACCCCCAGCATGATCGGGGAAACCACGGATGGGTGACGGCATGAGCTTCGGGCACGTTCTGGAGCTCGCCTCGGTCGGATTGTGCGGATGCGCCGGTTGCGGGGCGGGCGGCGCGTTCACCGGCTCCGGCGGACCCGTCTTCTTCGACCAGACCCGCCATGCGCTGTCGACGTCGGAATCCTCGGGCGACGGCACCATCGACGCCCTGGTGGCCGGCACGGCCTACAAGTGGGGCTCGTCCAACCTGATGGGCGAGGCGGTCACGGTCACCTATTCCTTCATGAGCGCCAACCCGAGCTACAACAGCGGCGACACCACCTTCGCGGAGTTCAACGCCACCATGAAGGCGGCGGCCCGCCTGGCCCTGGCCGAGTGGTCGGACGTCGCCACCATCAGCTTCGTGGAGGTCGCCGACGCCGGTGACGGCGGGACCATCCGGTTCGGCTCCAACGCGCAGACCGATTCGGCCGGCTACGCCTACTACCCGTCGGCCAGCGCGATCGGCGGCGACGTCTGGATCAGCAACCTGTTCTCCTACAACACCAGCCCGGAGGTCGGTGGCTTCGGCTACCTGACGCTGATGCACGAGGTCGGGCACGCCATCGGCCTCAAGCATCCCGGTGCGTATTCGTCCAGCGACGAGGGGCCGTATCTGTCGAGCAGCGTCGACAACACCGACAACACGGTGATGTCGTACACCGACGGCAGCGTGGTCTACCCGACGTCCGTGGGTCCTTACGACATCCTGGCGGCGCGCTACCTCTATGGCTTCTCCGGCACCGGCACGATCGGCAACCTGACCTTCGGCAGCGATTCCGCGGAGACCTTCAGCGGCGACAGCGGCACCCAGTACATCCACGCCCGCGACGGCGCCGACTACATCGCGGTGTTCGGCGGCAATGACGGGGTGGCGGCCGGGTCCGGTACCGACACGGTGCTGGCCGGCGACGGCAACGACCTTGTCTACGGCAACATCGGCTCCGACCTGCTGAGCGGCGGCAGCGGAAACGACACCCTCTACGGCGGTCAGAACGACGGGCCGCAGAGCAGCGGTTCCCTGAGCGACCAGCCGCTCGCCTATCGGGTCGGGGCCGATACGGTGGTCGGCGGCAACGGCCAGGACCTGATCTACGGCAACCATGGCGGCGACCTGCTGAGCGGCGGTGCCTCGGCGGACAAGATGTTCGGCGGGCAGGACAACGACACCATGAGCGGCGGCAGCGGCGACGACACGCTGTACGGCAACCGCGGCGACGACCTGCTGATCGGCGGCGACGGCTTCGACCGGTTCTACATGGCCGAGACCACGGGCAACGACACGATCTCCGATTTCACCTTCTTCACCGACTACCTGGTGGTGCAGAGCAACGTGAACTCGTCCGGGATCGCCAGTGCCTCCGACGTGATCGCGCGGGCGACCCAGAGCGGGACCGACGTGGTGATCGACCTCGGCGGCGGGCATTCCGTCACGCTGCAGAACTATTCGGTGGCGAGCCTCAACAGCTTCGACATCCTGATCGGCTGAGCCGGCCGGCCGCTTCAGTCGACCCGCGCGGAACGCAGTGCCGCCGCGTCGTCCTCCGGGCGGGAGGGGTTGACCGGCAGGCCGGAGCCGAGCTCGAAGCCGTGGGGGCGCAACAGGTCCGGGACGATGCTGAGCGACCAGTGGGCGCTGGCGGGGTCGAGCGCGTGCGACGCGGCCGAGCCGATCACCAGGTTGCAGGTGCGATTGCCGAGCGCAGCCCGCAGCCTGGCCGCGGCCCGCCGCAGGATCGGTCCCAGATCCTCGATCTCGGCCGCCGTCGCGTCGGCGAAGGACGGCTGGTGGCGGAACGGCGTGACGCGCAGCTCGAAGGGGCTCTTGGCGGCGAACGGCACCGCCACCAGGAACCGCCTGGTCACCTCGATCACGCGCTGGCCGTCGCTCGCTTCGTGGCCGAGTTCCTCGCAGGTCGCGCAGCGGCCGACCTGGGCGTGCCGTTCGCGGGCCCAGCCGGCCTGCACCGCGACCCAGGGCGGCACGATCGCGGTCGCGATGACCTGCGAATGCGGGTGGGACAGCGAGCCGCCGGAAGCGCCCCCGAACCGGCGATACACGAAGGCCGCCTCGATGCCGGGCCGTGCCGACAGCTCGGCGTAGCGGGCCTGCCAGGTGCGGATGACGGCTGCCAGTTCAGGATCCGAGAAGGTCGCGAGACCGCTGTCGTGGCGGGGCGACTCGATGATGACCTCGTGATAGCCGAAGCCGGCCAGCCGCTGCTGATGACTCACGGTCAGCGGGCCGATATCGCCCTTCGGCTGCAGCGCCGGGTGCTTGTTCGGCACGACCCGCGTCGACCAGCCCGGCGTGCCGTCGGCCGCCGCCTGTTCGATGATCGGCGGCAACAGGCGCTCGTTGCCCGGACAGAATGGGCAGGCGCCCCCGTGACCCGGACCAGGATGGCCCGCCGCCTTGCCGTGACTCAGCGGTCGCCGGTTGCGCTCGGGCGCGATCACGACCCAGGCGCCGGTGGTCCCGTCCTGGCGGTACTCGCTCATCGGGCCGTGAAGTCTTCAGGCCGGCCGATCCTCCGCTCGAACCGGCTGGCCCGCGACGCATCCTCGGCCATCGCTTCCTCCCTCGGGTCCCGCATCCGCCGCACCGCAACCGCTGCCGGCTCTACCGGGGCCGGACCGCTCGCCCGGTACCGTGCGAGCGGTCCATTGCCCGCACGAACGCTGGCCTCGGCCGCCGGTCGCGGCCATGATCTGCGTCAATCCCGCGGTGTCACCGGAGGTCGCGGCGCGCCCGGCCGCTCCGGCGGTTCGAACGGCATCTCCGCCCGCTTGACGCCCGCAGGCGGGTCGCGTATACCGCCCGCTCTTCGCCGCCTGACCTCGGGCGGCGTCCCAGTTTGTGTGGTTCGCGGCGGCATCCGGCCCCCGGACCGAGACGAAGGAGCGACCCATGGCGCGACGCTGCCAGGTGACCGGCAAGGGCGTGATGACCGGCAACAACGTCAGCCACGCCAACAACAGGACCCGTCGGCGCTTCCTGCCGAATCTGCAGGAGACGGCGCTGCTGTCCGATGCGCTCGGCCAGATGATCCGCCTGCGGCTGTCGACCCACGCGATCCGGACGATCGAGCACAACGGCGGCCTCGACGCCTTCCTCGCCAAGGCGAAGGTGGCCGACCTGTCGCTGGAGGCCCGGCGCCTGAAGAAGCGGATCGCCAAGGTGCAGGCGCGCATCGCCGCCTGACCGGCCTGCCGCTCCGAGAGTTCCGACGCCCGCCGCAAGGCGGGCGTCGTCGTTTCGGGCTCGGGGATCCGTTCCGACGGGCGACGAGGCGCCCGGCGCCGATGCCGGGTCGGCGACCGTCAGTCCGGTAGCAGCATCCCGACCTACGCGCTGCGATTGCCTCGATGCGACCGTGCCGTGTCGCTCAGAACTTCCCGAACTTCAGGTAGGCCCGCTCCGGGTCCATGCCGTCGATGATGGCCTTGCGCATCTCGCCCTCGGTGCTCATCACGGCCTCGGTCTCGGCCACCGTCTCCTCGGCGATCTCCTGGGGGATGATGACCACGCCGTCGCGGTCGCCGAGCAGCCAGTCGCCGGAGCGGATCGTGACCGTGCCGATGGTCACCGGCTCGCCCAGGGAGTCGTAGGTCCAGCGCTCGACGATGTCGGCCGGGGTGTTGGCCTCGCAGTACACCGGGAAGCCCATCTCCAGGATGAAGTCGGTGTCGCGGCAGTGGCCGTCGACCACGTAGCCGCGGGTCTTCTTGACCGTCAGCGCCTGGGCCGACAGCTCGCCCATCAGCGCGATCGCCTTGGTGTTGGGCTGGCACACCAGGACCTTGCCGCCGGGCACCTGCGAGAGCACCCGGCTCCAGCGCAGCAGGGTCTCGTGGCGCGACAGGGTCTGATCGACATGGCCGGAGATCGTGTAGACCTCGCCGGCGACCCGCCGGGTCGGGTCGAGCGCCCGGATCGAGGTCGGCAGCACCTGGTTGCCGTAGCCCCTGGCACGCAGCACGTCGTGCACGGCACTGGCGTAGCAGGCGGCGAGCCGGTCGGCGAGATCGGTCATGGCGTTCCTTCCCTCGGGGTTCGGCGCTTCCGGTGGCGCCGTGGTTCTGGCTAGAGTGCGGGCGGGCGGCGCGGGGGCGCCGGTGACTTTACCGGGAGACTGTGACCCATGGAGCCGAGCGAGGTCAAAACCGCGGAGCAGGCGCTGGCAGTGGTGGACGAGCGGCGGCTGAGCCACGTCAAGGTCGGGGTGTTCGACATCGACGGCATCCTGCGCGGCAAGTGGATGGGCCGCGACAAGTTCGCCGGCGCCCTGAACAAGGGGTTCGGCTTCTGCGACGTGGTGCTGGGCTGGGACAGCAACGACCAGCTCTACGACAACGTCCAGGTCACCGGCTGGCACACCGGCTATCCCGACGCCGAGGTGCGGCTGCTGCCGGAGACCTGCCGCGAGGTGCCGTTCGAGGGCGACATGCTGTTCCTGCTGGGCGAGTTCGCCGGCAAGTGGGAGGCGGTCTGCCCGCGCGCGACGCTGCGCCGGATGATCGACAAGGCCGCCGGCATGGGCTTCGGCGTCAAGGCGGCCTGCGAGTACGAGTTCTTCCTGTTCGACGAGACGCCCGACTCGGTGCGCGCCAAGAACTACAAGGACCTGAAGCCGCTGACCCCCGGCTTCTTCGGCTACTCGGCGCTGCGCTCGTCGGTGCATGCCGACCTGCATCTCAGCTTCATCGAGGCGATGGAGCAGATGGGCATCCCGATCGAGGGGCTGCACACCGAGACCGGCCCGGGCGTCATGGAGGCGGCGATCCAGGTCTGCGACGCGCTCGAGGCGGCCGACCGCGGGGCGCTGTTCAAGACCTTCGCCAAGGTGTTCTTCCAGCGCCACGAGATCATGGCGACCTTCATGTCGAAGTGGTCGATGAACTATCCGGGCCAGTCCGGCCACGTCCACCTGTCGCTGACCGACGCCACGGGCACGCCGGTGTTCCACGACGCCAAGGCGGCGGACACCATGTCCGACGCCATGCGCTGGTTCGTCGGCGGCCAGCAGGCGCTGATGCCCGAGCTGCTGGCGATGACCGCGTCGACGGTGAACGCCTACACCCGGCTGATCCCGGGGTTCTGGGCGCCGACCGATTCGACCTGGGGGGTCGAGAACCGCACGACGGCGTTGCGCGTCATCACCGGCTCGCCGGCCGCCCAGCGGGTCGAGTACCGGGTGGCCAGCGCCGACTCCAACCCCTACCTGGCGATGGCGGCGGCCCTGGGTTCCGGCCTGTGGGGCATCGAGAACAAGGTCGAGCCCGGGCCGGCGGTGGTCGGCAACGCCTACGACCGCAAGCACCCGGCCAGGCTGGCGCTGCCTCGCACCCTGTGGGACGCCGCCCAGCGCCTGAAGAAGTCGAAGCCGGCCCGCGCCCTGTTCGGCGACGCCTTCGTCGAGCACTTCGCCGCCACCCGGGAGTGGGAGGAGCGCGAGTTCCGCCGCCACGTCACCGACTGGGAGATGCAGCGCTACTTCGAGATCATCTGACGAAGGGGCGTTCCGTCAGGCCTTCACGGTGCGTTCCGGCGGGAACACCAGCGCGACCGTGGTGCCGACGCCGACGGTGCTGTCGATCTGGATCCGGCCGGACAGCAGCTTCATGAACCGGTGGCAGAGATAGAGACCCAGGCCGGTTCCCTGGGCCCGGCGAACGTCGTTCCTGTCGGCCTGTTCGAACGGCCGCAGGGCCCTTTTCAGTTCCGACGTGGACATGCCGTCGCCGTTGTCCTCGACCTCGACGACGAGCGCGCCGCGGTCGTCGAGCCGGACGCGAACCTCGACCCGTCCCCCGTCCTTCGAGAACTTGACCGCGTTCGAAATGATGTTGTTGAGGATCTGGTTCAGGACCCGCCGATCGCCGCGCAACTGCGGAAGCCCTTCCGGCGTCCGGCTCTCGACGACGATGCGTGACCGGTAGCCGAGGACGGCGCACTGGGAGATGGCGGCCGAGACCAGGGCGTGCAGATCGAGATCCTCTTCGCTCAGCTCGTATTTTCCGGCTTCGACCTTGGACAGGTCGAGGATGTCGTTGATCAGGCTGACCAGCAACGTGCCGCTGTAGTGGATGTCGTGCGCGTATTCGACGTAGCGCGGGTGCCCCAGGGGGCCGAAGACCTGGCCGCGCATCATGTCGGTGAAGCCGATCACCGCGTTGAGCGGGGTACGCAGGTCGTGGCTCATCAACGCCAGGAACTCGGATTTCGCCCGGTTGGCCCGGTCGGCCTGGATCTTGGTCACGAACAGCCACAGGAACAGGAGCGTCGACCCGACGCCGGCCAAGGCGAAGTGCGGCCAGTATTCCGAGATGTTCGGGCCGCTCTGATATTCCACGTTGACCCAGTGGTCGATGATCTGGGCTTTCTCCGCCGGCGTGATCAGGGAAATCGCCTTGTTCGCGATCGAGACCAGTTCCGGATAATCCTTTCGGACCATCACGCGAAGGTCGTAGATCAGGCCGGTGTCGCCGGAGATCTTCAGGTTGGTGTAGCCGAAGGTGTTGATCGAGTACGCCACCACCGGCATGACGTCGACGAAGGCATAGGCGTCTCCCTTCGAGACCGCCTGCAGCCCGCTCACCACGTCGTCCACGGGCAGGTAGCGGATATTCGGGTAGGCCTCGGCCATCATCTTGTGAGCCGTGAAGTTGCGGCCCACCGCCACCGTCCTGCCGTCCAGCGCGGCGGGACTGGAGATGAAGTTCTCGTTCTTGGACGTGGCGAACACCAGCGGGAACGAGGCGTAGGGATTGGAGAACAGCGCGAACTCCTCGCGCTCCCTGGTGAGACCCGCGCTGTAGATCACGTCCTGCGCGCGGTTCCGGAGTTGCTGGACTTCCTCGACGAAGCTGTCGAACGGCGTCAGTGTCTGCCTGAGACCGGCGGTGTCGACAATCTTCTGCCAGAACTCCTGGCCGATGCCGGTGGCCGCGCCGCTATCGGAGTCGACGAAGGAGAACGGAGCCCAGTTGGTCGTTGTCGCGACCTTCACCTCGATGGCCTCGATGAACCGGCGCTCGGCGTCGGTGAAGGTCGGCCGCCGTCGGGCCCAGCTCCGTGCGCCCTCCCAGACGAAGTCCTCGAGACGCAGGGACGGGAGTCCGAGCCCCATGAGCCGATAGGCGTCGGCGATCTTCTCCAGCTTCAGCAGGTTGAACTCGCCGATCCGCTTCTCGGCGCCGATGGCGAGCGGCTGCAGCGCCTTCGCCTCGAACTGAAGGCTCTCGTAGGATTTCCGCTGCGTGTTGTAGTCGCGCATGATGACGCCGATGGTCTCGTCGATATGCGCGAAAGCGTACTCCCAGCCCTTCAGGGTGGCGTCGACGAGGGCCCGGGTCCGCTCGGGATGTTTCTGGACCTCGTCCCGGCTGGTGAACAGGATGTCGCCGTAGAACGAGAAGCCGGCCTCCTGCGGGTCGAATAACCGGTAGCCGACCCCCCGTTCCTGCATGTGGAAGGGCTCGTTGCTGAGATAGGCGGTCATGGCGTCGGTGCGCCCGGCGATCAGGTCGCCGATGTCGAAGCTGTGCTCCTGGCGGATGATGTCGTTCTTGCCCAGCCCGTGCGCGAACAGCAGCGCCATGATCGACGCGGAGTTCAGCGCATCCCCGCCGATCATGACCTTTCTGCCGCGAAGATCCTGCGGCTGCCGCAGGCCGGGCTCGTCCCTGGTCATCAGGACAAGGGGCGAGTCCTGCAGCAGGGCGGCGAGGGCGACGACCGGGCGGCCGTTGAAGTAGTCGTAGAGCACCGACGAGTAGCCGACCCCGTACTCGGCCCGGCCGGACGTCACCGTGCCGACCACATCCGTGTCTCCCGGCCGGAACGGCAGGAGATCCACGTCCAGCCCGGCCGCCTGGTAGAAACCCTTCTGCTTCGCCATGTAGAAGCCGGCGAATTCGAACTGGTGCAGCCAGTGGAGCTGAACGGTCACCCGCTCCGTTGGTGCGGGTTCGGCGGGGGCGGGCTCGGCGGGGGCGGGTTCGGCGCGCGGCGCACTCAAACCGAGGAGAAGTACAGCGAGGCAGGAGAGCAACGCCAGGGCCGGACGGCCGTAACGCCTCACCGGAACCCCACCGCCTTCCGCGGTCGCGCTGGGCTGGACAGGAGGGCCATGGACAAGCACTCGGCTCCGGCAGTCTGAGTCCGTGGCCGGTTCCGGCCGAGGACCTCACGGACCACATTTATGTCGATTGCCTCATTAACAACTCGTAAAGGAGCATCCCGGTCGAGCTCGACGGCTGCGGACCAACGGCATCCGAGTGCGGCTTCCCGGGTGTCCTGCACAAACCGCCATGGAGACACGCATATGACGACGACCGAGCCTAGGATCGGCCGCTTCCCCGTACCGGCGCTCGGCGATATGCCGGCGGACATCCGCGAGCGGATTCTCGCGGTCCAGGAGAAGGCCGGCTTCATCCCGAACGTCTTCCTGGTCATGGCCCACCGGCCCGAGGAGTTCCGGGCGTTCTTCGCCTATCATGACGCGCTGATGGACCGGCCCGGCAACCTGACGAAGGCCGAACGCGAGATGATCGTGGTCGCGACCTCCAACCTGAACCAGTGCCAGTACTGCGTGATCGCGCACGGGGCGATCCTGCGGGTCCGGGCGAAGAACCCGCTGATCGCCGACCAGGTCGCGGTGAACTACCGCAAGGCGGACATCACCGGGCGGCAGAAGGCGATGCTCGACTACGCGGTGAAGGTCTCGCAGGCCGCGCACACCGTCGGCGACGACGACCTGGCAACCCTGGCCGCCCATGGTTTCAGCGAGGAGGACGCCTGGGACATCGCCGCCATCGCGGCATTCTTCGCCCTGTCGAACCGGCTGGCGAACGTCACCGACATGCGACCGAACGCCGAGTTCTACGCGCTCGGCCGGGGCTGAGCCGGAGCGCGGCCGGCCGCGGTCAGGGCCGCTTCCTCACCAGGTACCGGTGCTCGCCGGTCATGACCAGTTCGCGGCGCTGGTTGTGGATGGTCGCGGACATCGCGATGACCCCGGTGGTTCGCTGCGGGGTCAGCGCGGCGATCTCCAGCGCCGGGTACAGGGTGTCGCCGGCCACCACCGGGCCCAGGAACTTCGACGACTGCTCCAGGAAGGCGACCAGCGAGTCCGAGGTCTCGTGCGGGAACCGGCCGGCGCCGGCGGCGGCGAAGCAGGCGACCTGCAGGCCGTGCGCCAGCAGCCCCGGCAGGCCGCGGGCCCGGCAGTACTCGACGTCGTAGTGGATCGGGTGGTTGTCGCCCGACACCGTTCGGAACGCCGCGAAGTCGGCGTCGGTGACGGTGCGGCTGGGCAGCAGGTAGCGTTCGCCGACCGCGAAGTCCTCGAACCAGCGCTGGGGCGCGGCCAGGTGGGTCTTGGGATCGAAATCCTTGTCGACCGTGGTCATGTGCCGGCCCCGGAGGCGGCCGCGACGATGTCGTGGACCAACTCGTCCCTGCGGACCAGCGGCGCGGCATAGGCCTTGCGGCTGTGGCTGAGGCCGGCCGCCAGGAAGGTCTCGGCCAGCTTGTAGCTGAGCGGCCCGGGGTTCACCAGCGGCACCGGTAGGCGCTCGGCCAGGTACTCGGCGGCCTGGTGCATGGTGGTGGAGCCGAGGCAGATCACGTCGGCGCCGTCCTCCTCGACGCAGCGCATCGCGACCTCCAGCATGATCGGGAAGGTCCGGTCCTCCTTGCCCTCGGTCAGGTTCACGAAATCCGGCTCGACGTCGAACGACCGCACCGACGCGCATTGCCGGTCGAAGCCGTAGTCGCGGATCACCTTGCGGTAGCGCGGCAGCGCCGGCTTCCACTGCGCCAGCACCGAGAATCGCGCGCCCAGGGTCAGGGCGTACAGCATCGACGCCTTGCCGGGGCCGATCACCGGGATCGACAGCACCGAGCGCAGGGCCGCCATGCCGCTGTCGCTCATGGTGTCGATGACGACCGCGTCGAAGCCCTCCTGCTCGGCGGTCAGCCCGGCCTCGTAGACCCCGAGGTCCATCAGCAGCCAGTCGTGCGGGCTCATGAACGACACCGAGCTGAACCTGACCGGCCGGTACACCAGCTCGGTGCCGGGGTCGAGGGCGACATGGCCGCTCTGGGCGGCGCGCCGGGCGACGCCGGCTTCGTCCAGCGGGAACGGGTTGATCACCAGGATCCTGGGCATGGGGCGTGTCCTATCGCGCCTGAGACTTAACGGATCGGGCCGCCGCGCCCATCGCGGCGATCGGGCCGGGGCGCGGGGTCAGCGGGGTCGGATAGGTGGTCTTGGAATGGCTCAGCCGCAGGCGGATGGCGGCGTCGGCGAGCCGGTAGCTGAGCGGCCCGGGGTTGATCACCGGCACCGGCAGGCGCTCGGCCATGTAGGCGTGCGCCTCGTGCATGGTGGTGGACCCCAGGACGATGACGTCGGCCCGGTCCTCATCGACGCATCGCAGCGCCACCTCGACCAGCACCGGGAACACCTCGTCCTCGCGGCCGCCCAGCAGTTCCTGGTTGTTCGGCTGCAGGTCGGCCGAGCGGATCGACGCGCATTTGTGCTCGAGCCCGAGCTCGGCCAGGGTCTTGGTGTAGAGCGGCCGCCAGCGGTCCCACATACAGACCACCGAGAACTTCTCGCCGAGCATCAGGGCGGCCAGCATGGCGTGCCGGCCCGGGCCGATCACCGGGATGTCGAGCATCGAGCGCAGCGCGTTCATGCCGGAATCGCTGACCGTGTCGATGCACACCGCGTCGTAGCCGTCGGCCTGGGCCGCGGCCCCGGCCTCCAGGATCCCGATGTCGGCGAGCAGGGCGTCCTGCGCGCTGACGTAGTTGGCGGGCGCGATGGCGACCGGCTTGAAGTCGAAGGCGATGTCGGGGCCGAGCCGGACCGACTTCATCTGCGCCCGGCGCTTGTCGAGGTTGTCCGCGTCCATCGGGAACGGGACGATGACCAGTACCTTCGGCATGGGGTGAGTCCTCTTCGGGTGTGCCGGGGGAGTATGCACCGCCCGCTGCCCGGCATATGCGGCTAACGCGTCTTCTCCATCAGGAACCAGGTCAGGTCGTCGGCCGGGAAGTTCGGGTCGCGGTGATACTGGAAGCCATAGTCGACCAGCCGCAGGTCCGGGAAGCGGTCGAGCATCTCGCCGGCGAAGTCGCGCTTGAACAGCCGCTCGGCATGACCGCGGTACGGGATCGCGACCGGGGCGGGGTTGTAGTACTCGGCCAGCAGGACCAGCCGGCCGGAAGCGGCGTAAAGGTTGTCGTAGACCGCCGGCAGGGCGTCCGGGTTGATGTGGATGAGCACGCCCGAGCAGAACGCCAGGTCATAGGTCCGCGTTACGTGGCGCTCCAGGATCGAGCCGTGGTGGACCGTCAGGCCGTCGATCCGGCGAAGCGATTCCACGGCCTTGGCGTTGATCTCGATCGCCGCCAGCTCGATCGCCGGCAGCAGGCGGCGCAGCGATACCAGGTTGAGCCCGACATTCGGGCCGAACTCCACCGCCGAGGCCACCCGCCCGGCCCGGCGCAGCACGTTCGAGAACATGTGGGTCCGACCGGCGGCCAGGGCCTCGCCGCGGTTGCGGTCGACATAATCGTCGCCGAACGCGCCGCTCCAGAACGCTTCCTGCTCGGTCTTCCATGCCTCAGCCATCGGCCACCCCGCTGCCCTGCTGCTCGTAGCGCCGCTGCTTCTGGGCGACGCCGGCGTTGAGACTACGCCACTCGGGATGCGCTTCCAGCAGCGCGATCACATCGCGCCAGCCGAAGGCCGGGTTGGCCGGCAGCAACGCTTCCAGGATCGTCCGGATCAGCGTGTAGTCGGACGCTTCGTCGAGGGTCCAGCGATAGCCGGACAGGTCGGACGGCGCCGGATAGCCGGCGGTGCGGAACCGCTGCGGCTGGCGGTACAGGAACGGCATCACGTGCTCGCGGTCGTAGGGATCGTCGGCCTCGGCCGCGGCGACGCGCAAGGCGGCCATCGACGCCACCTCGACGTCCAGCCCGACCGGCCAGGTCCGCGGGAAGCTGTTGGAGGCGTAGTCGACCGGCGGAGTTGCGGACCGGAACACCCCGACCACCGCGTCGATCAGCGCCGGGTCGGTCAGCGGGCAGTCGCCGGTCAGGCGGACCGCGACCTCGGCGCCGACATGGCCGGCCGCCCTCACGAAGCGGTCCAGCACGTCGTGCTCGGATCCGCGGAACACGGCGACGCCCTCGCGCTGCGCCAGGGCGGCGACCGGATCGTCCTCGGCATTGACGGTGGTGGCGATGCAGATCGCGTCGACCGTGCCGGCGCGCCGCACCCGGTCGATCTGGTGTGCCAGCATCTCGCGGCCGGCGGCGCGCAGCAGCACCTTGCCCGGCAGGCGGGTCGAGGTCATGCGGGCCTGGACGACGGCGGCGACGGTCACGCGGCTTCCCCTTTTTGGTGGGCCGACCCTACCACGCCGTCGCGGGACCCGCCGCAAGGCGCTAGACTCCGGTCATGACAGAGGGCATCACGCTGACGCTTCGCCTCGCAGAGGCCTGTGACGCCGACGATCTGCTGGCGTGGCGCAACGACCCGGTGACCCGGACCAATTCGCGGAACACAGCCGAGATCTCCCGCGAGTCGCATGATGCCTGGCTGCTCCGGGCGCTGGCCGACGCGAATCGGCGGATCTGGATCGCCGAGCGTGGTGTCGAGAGGCTCGGGACGGTCTCGGCCGTGCGGAATGCCGGCGGGCCGGTCGAGCTGTCGATCACCGTCGCCCCGGCGATGCGCGGCCGAGGGGTCGGGGCGGTCATGCTGCACGCGGCGCTGGCGGAGACGGCCCGCATCTGGCCGGGCGACGCGATCACGGCCATGATCCGCCCTTCGAACGGGCCGAGCCTGCGGCTGTTCGAACGCTGCGGCTTCGTCGCGACCGACCGCAAGGACGACCTGCTGATCTACCGCTGGCGCAACTGACGCCGGGCAGCCGGCTCGGTCGTGTCGCTTCAACTGCTGCCGGTTGGGCGGTATCGTCCCCGGCAGGGTCGCACCGGGATCCCGACGGAGGATGACACGTGGCAGCCGAGTTCAGCATCGCCGGGCGCCGCATCGGGCCGGACCAGCCTCCCTATATCGTGGCCGAGATGTCCGGCAACCATAACGGCGACATCGAGCGGGCGTTCCGCATCCTGGAGGCCGCCAAGGCGGCCGGGGCCGATGCTGTGAAGCTGCAGACCTATCGCGCCGACACCATCACCCTGGACTGCGACCGGCCGGAGTTCCTGGTGCATGGCGGCCTGTGGGACGGCCGCCGGCTGTACGAGCTTTACGACGAGGCGCACACCCCGTGGGACTGGCACGGTCCGATCTTCGCGCGGGCGCACGAGCTCGGGATCACGGTGTTCTCGGCGCCGTTCGACCCGACCGCCGTCGAGCTTCTCGAGTCGCTCGACGCGCCGGCCTACAAGATCGCCTCGCCCGAAATCGTCGACCTGCCGCTGATCCGCCGGGTGGCGCGCACCGGCAAGCCCATGATCATCTCGACCGGCATGGCCACCCTCGAGGAGACCGAGGAGGCGGTGGCCGCCGCCCGGGGCGCCGGCGCGACCGCGATCTGCGTCCTGCACTGCGTCAGCGCCTATCCGACCCCGCCGGAGGAGGCCAATCTCGCGACCATCCGCGACCTGGAACGCCGGTTGGGCACGGTGGTCGGGCTGTCCGACCACACCATGGACACCGCCATCGCCACCCAGGCGGTGGCGATGGGGGCGAGCCTGATCGAGAAGCACGTCACCCTGGCGCGCGCCGACGGCGGGGTCGACAGCGCGTTCTCGCTGGAGCCCGAGGAACTGGCCCGGCTGGTCCGTGACGCCCGGGTCGCCCATGCCGCCGTCGGGACACCGGCCTACGGCCCGACCGAGTCCGAGAAGAAGACCCTGAAGTTCCGGCGCTCGCTCTACGTGGTCGCCGACGTCCGGGCCGGCGAGCCGCTGACCGAGGCGTCGGTCCGGTCGATCCGGCCGGCCCTCGGAATGGCGCCGAAGTGGCTCGACGCGGTGCTGGGCCGGCGGGCGGCCCGCGACCTGACCCGCGGCGAGCCGCTTGCCGCCGACATGGTGGAGGGCGGGGTGCCGGGCCTGGATGGCTAGCGGCATGCAGCCGGCAGCGCCGTCGATCACCCGGGGGCTGGACCTGCACCGGGTCGGCCGGCTGCGCGAGGCGGCCGCGATCTACGGGCAATTGCTGAAGCGCGACCCGAAGCACGCCGACGCCCTGCACCTGCTGGGGCTGGTGCTGCACCAGCTCGGCAACCACCAGGGCGCGGAGCCGCTGATCCGCGCGGCGATCGCCCAGCGCCAGAACGTACCGGAGTATCGCAACAACCTCGGCATGGTCCTGCGGGCGCTCGGCCAGGCCCCGAAGGCGGTCGAGTTCTTCCGTCAGGCGGTCAGGATCAACCCGCTCTATGCCGACGCCCTGGCGAATCTCGGCGCCTCGCTGCCCTGGCTTTCCGGGAGCGAGGAGGCGCGGCGAAGCCTGCGCCGGGCGCTGGTGCTGGAGCCGGCGCATGACGAGGCCTGGGGCGGTCTCGGTGCCCTGGAGCGGGTCAACGTCGACCTGGATCGCGCCCTGCAGTCGCATCGCCGGGCCCTGGCGGTGCGCCCGATGCTGGCGGTGCGGCGGACCAATCTCGGGTCGGTGCTCGTCGAAGCCGAGCGCTACGAGGAAGCCGAGCATCACCTTCGGCGCGCGGTGCTGCTGGACCCTGGCCTCGCGGAGCCCTGGAATGATCTGGGCTATCGATACCTGGTGCGGCTGCAGGTCGAGCTGTCGGACCGCTGCTTCCGGCATGCGGTCGAGATCCGGCCGGGATTCGGCAGCGCCTGGGCCGGCCGGGCCGAGACCGCGTTCGCGAGCGGCGATCCCGGTACCGCGACGCAATACTCGAAGCGGGCGGTCGAGACGGATCCGGGGAATCCCCAGCTGCGGTTCCGCTGCGGCATCCATCTGCTGGCCGCCGGCGACCTCGCCCGGGGCTGGGCCGACTACGATGCGCTGTGGCAGAAGTCCAGCGCCGTGAGGCGCGTGGACGCGGCACCACGCTGGTCCGGTGACGACCTGGCCGGACGGACCCTGCTGATCACCGCCGACCAGGGCATCGGCGACGAACTGCTGTTCGCGAGCTGCGTGGCGGACGTCGTGAAGGCGGCGGGCAGGGTCGTGCTGGAGTGCGACCAGCGGCTGGTGACCCTGTTCCGCCGCTCGTTCCCGGACGTGTTCGTCCATCCCTACGACCGCCGCGGGACGCACAGCCGTCCGGTACAGCACTACGGCTGGATTCCGCCCGAGCTGAAGCCCGACGTCATGATCGAGGCCGGCGCCCTGATGCGCTGGTTCCGCCCGTCGGTCGCGGCGCTCGACGCCGCCGCCGGACCCTGGCTGACGCCGGATCCCGACCGGGTGGCGGCGATGCGCCGCGAGCTCGACCGGCTCGGCCCCGGGCTGAAGGTCGGGCTGTCATGGCGCAGCCGGCGCCTGACCGAGATGCGCAACGTGCACTATCCTGGGCTGCCGGCCCTCGATCCGGTGCTGCGGGTGCCGGGCGCCCGCTTCGTGTGCCTGCAATACGGCACCGGCTGGCAGGACGAGCTGCAGCGCATCGACCGCCCGGTGGCGGTGATTCCGGGCCTCGACACCACCGCCGACATCGAGGGGGTGATGGCACTGGTCTCGCAGCTCGACGTGGTGATCTGCCCGTCCAGCACGCTGGGCTGGATCGCCGCCGCGGTCGGGGTGCCGAACTGGCTGCTCTACAACACGCCGGTGTTCCTGGAGTTCGGGACCGATCGCTACCCGGGCTTCCCGACCGTCCGGCCGTATCGCAAGGCCCAGGTCGAGCCGTGGGAGCCGCTGGTGACGCGGGTCGCCGACGACCTCGCGGCCTGGGCGGCTCAGGTCCCCGACGACGGCTGATCGCGGGTGACCGTCACCTTGCGGTGGGTTTCGCGGTAGGTGATGTACAGGCCGCTGACCACGATCACCCCGGCGCCGACGAAGGTCCACAGGTCCGGGAAGGTGCCGAACACCAGGAAGCTCAGGACCGTGGCCATGATCAGCTGGCCGTAGGCGAACGGCGACAGCAGCGACGCCTCGCCGAGCTGGAAGGCCCGGATGATGAAGTAGTGGCCGATGCCGCCGATCAGGCCGAGCAGGCAGAACAGCCCGACGTCGACGGCATTGTCCGGCGTCACCCAGTCGAACGGCACCACCAGCGACGACAGTACGGCCCCGACCACCGCGATGTAGGTGATCGAGGTCTCCGGCGTGTCGGCGGTCGAGGTCTTGCGGGTGACGATCTGGTACATCGCGTAGGTCAGGGCGGTGACCAGCACCAGCAGCATCGCCCAGTGGGTCTCGGCGCCGCCGGGCCGGATGATGATCATGGCACCGACGAAGCCGACGCCGACCGCCGCCCAGCGCCGCGGGCCGACCTTCTCGCCGAGCATCGGCGCCGCCAGGGCCGTGACGATCAGCGGCCCGGTGAAGTTGATCGCGCTGGCGGTCGGCACGTCGATCCAGCGCAGCGCCGTGAAGAAGCAGACCGTCGACACGAACATCAGCAGCGAGCGGACGATGTGCACGCCCGGCCGGCTGGCGCGCAGCAGGCCGAGCCCGCGCCGCGGCATGAACATTGCCATCATGAACACCAGGTGCCCGGTGTAGCGGGCCCATAGCACCATGGTGGTCGGGTAGTCGGTGGACAGGTACTTGGCCGCCACGTTCATGAACGGCAGCAGCGTGATCGAAACCCCCATGAACAGGAAGGCGATCAACGTGTCTCGGTTTCCGGGACTGGCCGGTGCGGGGGAGGACGCGGTGCCGGATGGCATGCCGGCACCGTAGGGTGCGGTGCAACACGTGGCAAGCGCGGCGAGGGGGTGGCTTCCTGTTGTTCGGTTGACATCGCAACTGTCTGCCGGATAGTTTCAGTTGATATCGCAACTCGCTAGCCATGGATGGCGGGCCGATGGTTCAGCACGAGGCGAGACACGGAAGGGCCGCCGCCGGGCCGGCCTGTCCGGACGGTCGGTTGTCGGCGCCTACGACGGAACGGAACGGGCGGCCGGTCATCGACGTGACCGCCTATGTCCCGTACTTCCTGGCGTCGGTGACCAACGCGCTCTCGCGCGGCGCCTCCCAGATCTACCTCGAGCGCTTCGGGATCGGCATCGTCGAGTGGCGGGCGATCGCCACGCTCGCCAGCGAGCCGCGCATCCCGGCATCCCGGATCTGCGAGCTGGTAGCCCTCGACAAGGGAGCGACCAGCCGGGCCCTGGCGCGCCTGCACGACCTTGGCTGCCTGGCATTCGAGGCGCCGGAGCAGGATCCGCGCCGCAAGGTCTGGTGGCTGAACGACGAAGGCTACCGCCTGCACGACCGGGTGCTGGCGGTTGCGCTTGAGCGCGAGCGACGGCTGATCGAGGGGGTCGACCCGGAGGACCTGGAGGCATTCCTGCGGGTCATGCGGATCATGCGTCGGAACGTCGACACGATCGCCGGCGGCCGCGGCGGCTGAACGCGTCCGGCGCCGGGTGTTCCGGGCCGGGCAGCATCGGGAGCGAGGGGACATGAGAACCAAGGTCGCAATCATCGGCGCCGGGCCGTCGGGCCTGCTGCTGAGCCAGATCCTGCACCGTGCCGGCATCGACACCGTGGTGCTGGAGCGGCGCACTCGGGAGTACGTGCTGAGCCGGATCCGCGCCGGCGTTCTGGAGCAGGGCCTGGCCGACATGCTGCGGGCCGCCGGGGTCGGCGAGCGCATGGACGCCGAAGGGCAGGTCCACGAGGGCGTCAACCTCGCCTTCGACGGCCGCCTCGAGCGGCTCGACCTGGCCGGCCTGACCGGCGGCAAGACGGTGATGGTCTACGGCCAGACCGAGGTGACCCACGACCTGTACGAGGCCCGCGACGCCATGGGCGGGGTGGTGATCCACGAGGCCGAGGACGTCACCCCGCACGACCTGGAGACCGATCGGCCCTTCCTCACCTGGCACAGGGGCGGCGAGGCCTTCCGCGTCGACTGCGACTTCGTCGCCGCCTGCGACGGTTTCCACGGGGTCGGCCGGCAGTCGATCCCGAAGGACCGGATCGTCGAGCACGAGAAGGTCTACCCGTTCGGCTGGCTGGGCGTGTTGTCGCGCACGAAGCCGGTCGATCACGAGCTGATCTACGCCAACCACGAACGCGGCTTCGCGCTCTGCTCGCTGCGCTCCGACGTCCTCAGCCGCTACTACGTGCAGGTGCCGCTGGCGACCGAAGTGGAGGAGTGGAGCGACGACCGGTTCTGGGAGGAGCTGGGGCGACGCCTGCCGCCGGAAGTGGCGGCGCGGCTGGAGACCGGACCGTCGGTCGAGAAGTCGATCGCGCCGCTGCGCAGCTTCGTCGCCGAGCCGTTGAGCCACGGCCGGCTGTTCCTGGCCGGCGATGCCGGGCACATCGTGCCGCCGACCGGCGCCAAGGGTCTGAACCTGGCGGCCTCGGACGTGCACTATCTCAGCCGGGCGCTGATCGCCCACTATCACGACGGCGACGAGAACGGGCTGCGCGCCTATTCCGAGAGGGCGCTCAGACGAATCTGGAAGGCCGAGCGGTTCTCCTGGTGGATGACCACCCTGCTGCACAGCTTCCCGGCGGACGGCTCGTTCGGCCACCGCATCCAGCACGCCGAACTCGACTACCTGTTCGGCTCGACCGCGGCGATGACCGCGATGGCCGAGAACTACGTCGGCCTGCCGTACTGACTCTCGCGGCCGGTCGCCGACCGGGGCTCGCGCCGGGCCCGTCTCAAGATATGATTGCGGTCGACGCCGGGCCTTCCGACCTTGCCGCTCGCCCGCCGGGCCCGGCTCGGCGAACGGCTCGATCTGCGGCCGGTCCGGTGTCCGGCAGTGCATGCGGACTGCGCCTTCTCCCGCCACGCGATCGACCACGGAGCACCGACCATGAGCACGGTCATCACCAAGGACGGCGTCGAGATCTTCTACAAGGACTGGGGGCCGAAGGATGCCCGGCCGCTGGTGTTCCACCACGGCTGGCCGCTCAGCGGCGACGACTGGGACGCCCAGCTGGTGTTCTTCACCGGCAAGGGCTACCGCGTGATCGCCCATGACCGGCGTGGCCACGGCCGCTCGACCCAGGTCGGAGACGGCCACGACATGGACCATTACGCCGCCGACGTGACCGCCGTGGTCGAGCGCCTCGACCTGCGCAACGCCGTCCACATCGGCCATTCCACCGGCGGCGGCGAGGCCCTGCACTACGTGGTGCGGCACGGCCAGCAGGCCGGGCGGGTCGCCAAGCTGGTGCTGATCGGGGCGGTGCCGCCGATCATGCTGAAGACCGCCGCCAACCCCGGCGGCCTGCCGATCGAGGTGTTCGACGGGTTCCGGTCGGCACTCGCCGCCAACCGCGCGCAGTTCTACCTCGACGTCGCGGCCGGCCCGTTCTACGGCTTCAACCGGCCGGGCGCCGAGGTCTCGCAGGGTGTCGTCCAGAACTGGTGGCGGCAGGGCATGATGGGCGGGGCGAAGGCCCACTACGACGGCATCGCGGCGTTCTCGGAGACCGACTTCACCGACGACCTGAAGGCGGTCGCGGTCCCGACCCTGGTGATGCACGGCGACGACGACCAGGTGGTGCCGATCGCCGATTCCGCCCTGCTGTCGGCCAAGCTGGTGAAGAACGCCACGCTGAAGGTCTACGAAGGCTACTCGCACGGCATGTGCACGGTGAACGCCGACGTCATCAATGCCGATCTGCTGGCCTTCATCGAAGCATGAAGACCGGAGCCGGCGCTACAGTGCGGCGAGGAACCGCCGCAGCGCCGGCTCCCATTTCGCGGCGTCGCTGCCGGACGCCAGGTGGCCGTGCTCGCTGTCGATCTCGACGTAGGTCGCGTCGACCCCGGCGGCCGTCAGCGCCGCCATCACCTCGGGCGCCAGCGACGGCGGGAACAGCTTGTCGGTGCGCGACAGCACGTACAGCACCCTGGCCCGGATCTTCGCCAGGTCGGGCCGCACGTCGTAGGAATTCATCGCCCGGCCCAGCACCAGCAACGAGTGGCCGTCGGCCGCCGCCGCCCAGTCCCGGGCCATCCGGGCGATCTCGGCGTCGCGCGCCGGCTTGTCGGGCAGGCGGGCCTGCAGCGCCTCGTCCAGGCCGTAGCGCCTGAGCGTGTCCTCGCGCAGTGCGGTCATGGTGCCGAGGATGCCGCCTGCCTCGTAGTAGTGGCCGTCGTTCCAGTTCGGGTCGCGGGCCAGGAACGCCTCGGTCGCGTCGATGTCGATGGCGCGGCTGTTCGGCGCCGTCACCGCCGGCACCAGGCCCTTCATGAAGTCCGGGTACTCCACCCCCCAGGTGAAGGCCTGGAAGCCGCCGTAGGACGGCCCGATCACCGCGACCAGTCCCTCGACCCCCAGCGCGTCCAGCAGCCGGCGCTGGGCGGCGACGATGTCGGGCAGGGTGATCGCCGGGAAATCCGGGCCGTAGGCGCGCCCGCCGTCCGGGTTCGGGCTGCGCGGCGCGGTCGAGCCGAAGGGGGCGCCCAGCATGGTCGAGCTGACGACGAAATACCGGTCGGTGTCGATCGCCTTGCCCGGCCCCACCAGGTCGGCCCAGCTGCCCTCCGACGCCGACGCCGCCGCCCCGCCCAGAATGTACTCGTGCGAGGAGGTGTAGCCGTGGGTCATCAGCACGGCGTTGCGGCCATCGGGCGCCAGGGTGCCGAGGGATACGTAGGCGAGCCGGGCGTCACGCAGCGTGCCGCCCAGGCGGAGCGGCAGGTCGCCGATGCTCTGGAACTGTGTCATGGGCGGTAGTGGGGCAGACGCGGGAGCGCCGGGCAAGGGGCAAGCCGTTGCCTGCCTTCAACCCCGCGGCACTCTGAGCCGCTCCTTCTCCACCGGATGGTCCCAGTCCAACCCGGCCATCATCCGGGCCGCCAGCCAGCCCCAATCGTCGGACGATTTCGCCCCCTTGCCGTTGCCGCCGACCGCGACGGCGATGCGGTCGTCGAGGACGTGGTCGATATAGGGCAGGCCGGTGGCGGTCCAGGCCACCGCGCAGGTGTCGGTGTGCCAGGCCCGGCAGCGCGCCAGCGGCGGCAGCAGGTCGGTCAGGAAGGCCTGGAAGTCGCGGCGGTTGGCCTCGGAGCCCGGGCCCTTGAACCAGGCCGTCAGGTCCTCCAGCGACCGCAGATTGGCGTCGCCGGTCGTGCCGATGCCGATCTTCAGGTAGCTGTTGCCGTCGGGATAGCGGATCGGCGGCAGGATGTAGGCGCCGGTCTCGGCATGACCCATGGTCGGCATGCCGCGGAAGTCGGCGGCCATGTCGTCGTCGATGCGGGCCAGCACCACGGTGCGGCCGAACACCCGCAGCTTCAGGTCGACCGGTACCAGCCGGCAGGCGTCGGTGAAGGCGCCGGCCGCCACCAGTACCCGCTCGGCCCGCAGCGTCTGCCCGCCGGCGGTCTCGACCTCGACGCCGCCCGGCACCGCCCGCACCGCGGTGGCGTGGTCGGCGACGATCTCGGTCCCCTGCAGCCGGGCGACCGCGGTCTGGGCCCGCACCATGGCGCGCGGGCTGAGATGGCCGGCGTTGTGGCCCTCGTGCAGGCCGTCGGCGTCGTCCGGCACGTTCACGAACGGGAATCGGGTGCGGATGCCGGCGGCGTCGAGCCGGGTGATGTCGGCGCCGAGTTCGCGGCCGGCCGCCTCGGAGCGGGCGATATAGTCGGCGCCGGGCCCGCCGATCCCGAGATAGCCGGACTCGGTGAAGAAGGCGATGCCGCTGCGCGCCTGCAGGTCGGCGTAGCGGTCGATCGAGCGCCTGGCGGTGATCGCCCAGGCCATGTCGGGGTCGACCACCCGGGTCATCCGGCCCTCGTCGTAGTGGCTGGCGAACACGCCGGTATGGGTGGCGCGCTCCACCGGCTCGTCCGGGCCGAGCAGGGCGATCCCGTCGGACAGTTCCGACAGGTGCCGGGCGGCGGCGCTGCCGATCAGCCCGCGACCGATCACGATGCTGCGGTACATGGCGTTCCTCTCCTATCCCAGCGCATGGCTGGCGAGCGCGAAGATCCGATGCGGCCCGGCCGGAGCCGGGACCGCGCCGAGGGTCATGACCGGCGAGGCGCTGTCGAAGGCCAAGCCGGCGGTGGAGACATGGGCGGCGAATCTTGGCGCATCGGTCGGCAGGTCGACCCGCAGGAAGCCGGGCCGGGCCAGCGCGTCGAACAGGGCGATGGCGTCGGCCTCGTCGCGCGCCACCACCGGGCCGATGACGGTGCCGCGCCCGAACGGCCGTTCGACCGCATAGCCCGCGATTTCGTTGCCATCGACCAGCACCGCGGTGCGGCCGGGGGTCATCAGCTCGTCGAGCACCGGGCGGCGCCCGGTCCCGAAGGCGGCGGCGTCGATCCGGTCGAGCGCCGGCAGGTCGGCCGGCACGGCGATGCGGACCCGCGGGTCGCGCCGCGTGCTTCCCCGATACTCGCCCTGATGCTGGGCGATCTCGCTGCCGGTGGCGACGAAGCCGAGGCGGTCGTACAGCGGCCGGCCGGCCCGGGTGGCCAGCAGCGTGACCGGGCGCGGCGCGGCGTCGGCCAGCAGCGCCTCGACCAGCCTGCGGCCGAGGCCGCGTCCCTGGGCGCCGGGCGAGACGATGATCAGGCCGAGCCGGGCCAGGGCGTCGCCGAAGCCCCACCAGAGGCCGACGCCCAGCGTGTCGTCGCCGTCGCACACCAGCCGGCCGTGGCCGAGCCGGATCAGCGCGTCGATGTCGACCGGCCGATGCGGCCAGCGCACCTCGGCGACCAGGGCGGCGACGGCGTCGAGATCGGCCGGCCCGACGGCCGGGAAGGTGGTGGCGTCGGTCATCTGGTCTGTTCGGAAGAGCCGTGGCCACTTTGGGCGGCCGCGCGGACCTTGCGCAGGTAGCGGGCCGGATCGGCGAGGTGTTTCTGCAGTTCCGCGACCGCGGCCTCGACCGGGGCTTCGGCGATCAGGCCGGCCAGCCGGTGGTGCTCGACCGCGAGATGCGCGCTGCTGCGGTAGCCGCCCATCAGCCGGTGCAGGCAGAGCCGGGTCTCGGCCTGGACGGTGGTGTAGGTACGCGACAGCCGCTCGCTGCCGGCGGCGTCGACCAGGCTGCGGTGGAACGCGAAGTCGAGCTCGCCGCCGGCCGCCCAGTCTCCGGCCTTCATCGCCCGGTCCATGCGGTCGGCGATCCCGGCCAGTGTGTCGGCCACCGCGCGACGCCGGTCCCCGGCGGCCACCCGGCGCAGCGCCGCGACCTCCAGGGTGGTGCGCACGAAGAACACGTCCAGCAGGTCGGCCTCGGTCAGGTCCGGTACGAACATGCCGCGGTGCGGCTCGCTGCGAAGCAGGCCCTCCTGCACCAGTCGCTGCATGGCCTCGCGCAGCGGTCCGCGGCTGACGCCGAAGCCGACGGCCAGCTCGACCTCGTGCAGCTGCGCGCCGGGCGGGTAGGCGCCGGACAGGATGTCGTCGCGGATCCGTTCGGCGATCTGCACCGACAGGGTGGCGCGCGCCAGCGGGCGCCGGGCGAGGGCCATGGCGGTCACAGCCCCAGCAGGCCGGGCAGCCCGCCCAGGTCCGCGATCTCCTGGTAGCCGTAGGCCAGGTTGCCGGGGCCGTGGCCGCGTTCCACGAACACCCGCCGGCCGATCCGCAGGTCGCTGGCCGACATCAGGTCGTAGCGCAGGCTCGACGAGACATGCATGAAGTGCTCCGGGCCGCAGCCCAGGGTGTCGAACATGTACTCGAAGGCCTGCAGCCGCGGCTTGTAGGCCTGCGCCTGCTCGGCGGTCAGCACCGCATGGAACGGCGCGCCCAGCTTGGCGACGTTGGACTGGATCTGCGCGTCGGCAGCGTTCGACAGGATCACCAGCGGCAGCTTCTCCGCCACCTTGGCCAGGGCCGCAGGCACGTCGGCATGCGGACCCCAGCCCGGGACCGCGTCGACGATGGCCTGCGCGTCGGCCGGCCGGAACGTGACGGCCCAGCGATTGCACACCCGCTCGAGCGCACGGTGCAGCACTTCGGCATAGGGCTTCCAGGCGCCCAGCACCTCGTCGAAGCGGTAGGCGGTGAAGTCCTCCAGGAACGCCGGCATCCGGTCGGTCGGAACCCGGTCGGCGAGCCGCCCGCGGGTCAGGTCGCCGACCTGGAAGTTCGTCAGCGTTCCGTAGCAATCGAAGGACACGTAGCGGATCGACGAAGACGGCATGGATTCCTCGCATTGGACTGAACAAGGCGGGACCATGCCGTCGGTTTGTTGGATTGTCAACAATCGAACAACATCACGGTCGACACTTCGTTCTGCCGGGCTTCCTTGCAGCCGGCGGCGAGGCTATCGTCCGGCGATTCCGGGTCGGGTTCCGGGGAGGAGCGAGATGAGCGGACGGGTTCTGAGCTTTACGACGCCGGCGGGAGCGGTCTCGGTGCGGGTCCGGGACTGCGTGGTGGCCGGCTGGACCGGGCGCGACAAGGCGGCGCTGGACCACCACATCGAGGAACTGGCGGCGATCGGCGTGCCGGGGCCGAGCAAGGTGCCGCTCTACTACCGCGTCGCCGCCGCCCAGGTGGTGCAGAGCGACACGGTCCAGGTGCTGGGTCGCGACAGCTCGGGCGAGGTCGAGCCGGTGCTGATCGCGACCGACGACGGGCTGCTGCTGACCGTCGGTTCCGACCACACCGACCGCAAGGTCGAGAGCTACTCGATCGCGGTCTCCAAGCAGATGTGCCCGAAGGTGCTGGCGACCGCCGCCTGGCCGGTCGAGCCGGGCCCCTGGATGGACCGCCTGACCCTGGAGAGCCGCGCCACCATCGGCGGCCGGGAGGTCGTCTACCAGACCGGCACCTTCGCGATGATCCGGCCGCTGCTCGAGCTGGTGGAGGGCTATGGCGGCCTGAAGCCGGGCACCGTGATGCTGTGCGGCACGGTGCCGGTCTCCGGCGGCATCCGCCACGCCGACCGGTTCGCCATGCGGCTGTCCGACCCCGAGAGCGGGGCCGCGGTCGAGCATGCCTATTCCATCGAAACCCTGCCGGAAGTGAGCTGATGAGCTTCGCGCCCCTGACCCCGATCGCCGCCCTGCTGACCGACCTGGAGGTCGGGCGGACCAGTGCTTCCGCCATGCTGGAGACCGCGCTGGAGCGCGCCGCCGACAGCGCCGGGGAGGGTGCCCGGGTGTTCGTGCGGATGATGCCCGACACCGCGCGGGCCGAGGCCGAGGCGAGCGACAGGCTGCGCCGGGCGGGGGTGCCGGCGCGGCCGCTGGAAGGCCTGCCGATCTCGGTGAAGGACCTGTTCGACCTGCGCGGCCAGGTCACCATGGCCGGCTCCAAGGTGCTGGCCGACCAGCCGCCGGCCGAGGCCGACGCCCCGGTGGTGGCGCGGCTGCGGGCCGCCGGCGCGGTGCTGGTCGGGCGCACAAACATGACCGAGTTCGCCTATTCCGGGGTCGGCCTGAACCCGCATTACGGCACGCCGGCCAATCCCTGGGACCGCGACACACGGCGGATCCCCGGCGGCTCGTCGGCCGGGGCGGCGGTCAGCGTGACCGACGGCATGGCCACCGTCGGCATCGGCTCCGACACCGGCGGCTCGGTGCGCATCCCGAGCGGGCTGTGCGGCCTCGCCGGCTTCAAGCCGACCCAGCGCCGGGTGCCGACGGCCGGCGCCTGCGCGCTGTCGACCTCGCTCGACTCGATCGGCCCGCTGGCGCCGACCGTCGCCTGCGCCGCCCGGGTGCACCAGGTGATGGCCGGCGAGCCGGTCCGGCCGATCGCCCGCCGCCCGGTCGCCGGCCTGCGCTTCGCGGTGCCGCAGAGCGTGGTACTGGAGGACCTGGACGGCGCCACCGCGCACGGCTTCGAGGCGGCGCTGTCGAAGCTGTCGGCGGCCGGCGCGGTGGTCACCGAGATCCCGTTCCGCGAACTGCTGCAGATCGGCGAGGCCAACGCCAAGGGCGGGCTGGTGGCGCCGGAGTGCTACGAGGCGCATGCCCGCCATGTGCTGCGCGCGCCCGACCTGTTCGACCCCCGGGTGCTGGTGCGGATCCTCCGGGCCACCGAGCAGAGTGCCGTCGACTACATCACCCTGCTGCGGCGGCGGGCCGAGATCCAGGCCGCCTGCAACGCCGTGACGGCGCCGTTCGACGCGATCCTGATGCCGACCACCGCGCGGGTCGCCGCCCCGATCGCCGAGTTGGAGGCCAGCGACGAGGTCTACGCCAAGGTCAACAACCTGATGCTGCGCAACTGCTCGGTCGGCAACTTCCTGGACCGCTGCTCGGCCAGCGTGCCGGTCCACGAATCGGGTTCGGCGCCGGTCGGGCTGATGCTGGTCGGCGAGACCATGGCGGACGACCGGCTGCTGTCGGTCGCCGCCGCCGTGGAGGCGCTGTTCCGCTGATCGGTGGCCGCCCGGGGCGCGACGTTTCGCGGGCCGGACAAAGAACTTGCACCCTCCGCTTTACGCCCTCACGTGCAGAGGCGTAGCCTGTTGAGTCCGGGCCGATCCCGTCCGGAACCGAGGAAAGGAGGTGCGTATGACCACCATCGATCGGATCGATACGCTTCTGTCCCGTCATGCGTCTCTTGAGACGAAGCTCGAGGAGGAAGAACGGCGCCCCCACCCCGACGATGCGGTTATCCACGACCTTAAGCGCAAGAAGCTCGCCATCAAGGACGAGATAGCGCGCCTGGAGAAGGTCTAGCCACACCCCAAGCGGACAGTATCGCCGGCCCCGGGCGGACGGGACCGGCACCCGAAGCCCGCCTTTCGGCTCGGAAGGCGGGCTTTGCTATGTGCCGCTGGAAGCGTTCCCCGGCGGAAGCGTTCCCCGATATTTCGGTGGATATTTCGGTGACAGTGCACTTGATTGACGCCGGCTGATCCGGCTGCCAGGGTTCGCCGATGGCTCGGATGGCACGTACGGTTATCCCCGGTATCCCGCACCACGTCACCCAGCGCGGCAACGGCCGGGCGCAGACCTTCTTCGACGATGGCGACTACCGCTTCTACCTGGACCGGCTGGCGGCCGAATGCCGCACCGCCGGGGTCGGGGTGTGGGCCTGGGTGCTGATGCCGAACCATGTGCACCTGATCCTTACGCCGACCGACGGGGACGGCCTCCGGCGCGCGCTCTCCCGCGTGCACCGCGCTCATGCCGGGCGGATTCATGCGCGGCTCGGGCGCAGCGGGCATTTCTGGCAGGGCCGCTTCGGTTGCGTGGCGATGGACGAATCGCACCTGATGGCCGCGCTTCGCTATGCCGCCCGCAACCCGGTGCGGGCCGGTCTCGTCGCGCGACCGGAGGACTGGCGCTGGTCGAGTGTCCACGCCCAGCTCGGCCATCCGGTCGGCCGCGGCGCCGCCGGGGACGGGTTGACCGACACGGCGCCGGTGCGCGAGCGCTATCCCGACTTCGCGGGGCTGCTGGCGGCGGATGACGATCCCGAGGCGATGCAGGCGCTGCGTCGGGCCGAGAGCGTCGGCCGGCCGATCGGCGACGACGAGTTCCTCGGGCGCCTGGAGTCGCTGACCGGGCGCCGCCTCAAGCGACAGAAGCCGGGGCCGGGCGGTGTCAATTTTGAAGTGCAACGTTCTGTGGCGTGGTCTGATCATCGGCGACTAGTTTTGGAAGACCTCGTTTGGGGTGAGGAAGTCGAGGATTTTCCGGGGTCTGTCGTTGAGGCGCTCGGCAATGTCATTGAGGTG
>NZ_JAVJSE010000028.1:0-54015 GCF_040219615.1 Thalassobaculum sp. | reverse complement strand
TCGACACCGACACCGCCGGGGCCACCAGCGTGATGCTGGTGCTGCCGCCCGCGAACACCGCCGAGAAAGTACCGCTGGCGGAACCGACTCCCGCCAGTATCAGGGCCTGGCCGCCGCCGAGGTCGATGCTGCCGCTCGCCGCCTCGCCATCCAGCGACGACAGGTCCGCCCCCACCACTGCGATGCTGTCGCCGACCGCAAAGTCCGCGACTGTGTCGCCGTCCAGATTCCAGACCCGGCCTGCGAACTCGTCGTTGCCGGCTCCGCCCGAGAGCCACTCGACTCCCGAGCCGGCGATGACGGTATCGTCGCCCGACCCGCCGAGCAGGCTGTCAGCGCCGGCACCTCCGGACAGACGGTCCGACCCGTCGCCCCCGAACAGGACGTCGTCCCCCGCATCGCCGAGCAGGGTGTCGGAGCCGTCACCGCCCGACAGCGTGTCGTTGCCGTCCATGCCCGACACACGGTCGTCGCCATCCAGCGCAGAGACCATGTCGTCTCCGCCCAGCGCCGTGACGGTTTCGGCCCCGTTCGTGCCGATTATCGTATCGGCCGCCTCCGTCGAAACGATGGCCGGTGATATCAGGGTGATTGTCGAAGTGGTCCCGCTTTGGCTGACCGAGAACGTGCCGCTTCCAGCATCGACACCCGCGAGCGTCAGGATCTGGCCGCCACCGAGGTCGATAGTTCCGCTGGCCGCGGTTCCGTTGAGCGAGGTGAGATCGACATCGCCGACGAGGATCTGATCGTCGTGCGTGAAATCGGCGATCGTGTCCTCGCCGAGTTCGGTGGGCGTGCCGCGGAACGCATCGTTCCCGGAGCCACCGCTCAGCAGATCGGCGCCGGCATCGCCAAAAAGCGTGTCCCGTCCGCCGCCCCCGACCAGGGTGTCGTCGCCGTCACCACCCCGCATGTAGCTGGAACCGGAGCTGCCATACAGAAGATCGTTCCCGGCATTTCCGTAGTGATTGGCGATCCAACCGCTCTCGCCGCCGTAGATGGTGTCGTCGCCGGTGCCGCCGCTCAGCTTGTCGCCGCCGTGGCCGCCGTAGAGCACATCGGCGCCGCTCCCGCCGCTCATGCTGTCGTTGCCGTCGCCGCCGGACAGCAGGTCGTTGCCGGCGCCGCCCAGCACGATGTCGTTGCCGTCGAGCGCCGAGACCGTGTCGTCCCCGTCGAGGGCGCTGATCGTGTCGCTGTGCGACGTACCGGCAATCGCCTCGCTGCCGGCGGTGCCCACGATAGGATCGGGAGTGGTCGCGACGATGTCGGTGCCGAGCGCACCGGAAACGGTCGAAAAGAACAGTTCCTGGTCGCTCGATATCTGAAGGCTGACGTCCCCGAAGCCGTCGCCGTCCGTGTCGACGACCATCACCGTGTCGGCGCCCAGACTCGACACCGACACTATGCCGGCGGTTGGCGCCCCCTCCACGCTGATCGAGTCGTGGCCCGCCTCGAAGCCGACGATCTGGATCGACGTGCCCGACAAGCCCTGGCCCGACAGGATATACCGGTCGTCGCCGGGCCCGCCGACCAGGACATCCGATCCACCGTCGGCGTACAGCGAGTCGTTGCCGAGGCTCCCGGACAAGGTATCCAAGCCGTCACCGCCATATAGCGTGTCGTCACCGCCCGTGGCCCATAGCTGGTCGTTGCCGCTACCTCCAGACAGCACATCATCGCGGCCGGTACTGAGCAGGAAATCGTTGCCATCACCGCCCACCAGCAAGCCGAATCCATTGCTGCTGTACAGAGAATCGTCGCCCGCTCCGCCCGAGAGAGTGTCGTTGCCAGTGTTTCCCGAGAGCCTGTCGGTTCCGGCACCGCCCAACAACAGATCATCGCCGAAGCCGCCGTACATGGTGTCATTGCCGTCGCCGCCGGACAGCACATCGCCGCCGCCACCGCCGCTCAGGACATCGTTGCCGCCAAGCCCGCTGACGGTGTCCGAGGTTTCATTGCCGCCGACGATCGAATCGTTCGAGTTCGTACCGGCGACGACGCTGCCCGGAGTGACACCCGTCGTGATGTCACCACCGGTCCATCCGGAGATCAGGTTGTAATAGTCCGAGGTGATGGTCGCGCCGGCGTTGCTACTATTCCCTGCGCCGGCGAGGACGCCGACCGCTGTAAGCTGACCGTCGAGCGAGACCCACATCGGTGAGCCGCTCTGGCCGCCGGCGACATCGATCGTATCGCTGAACCGTATGAGGTCGTGATACTCCGAATAAACGACGGACCCGGACGCGGTGTACTGTGCGAGGCCGCCCGAGAAGTCGCCCGGGTATCCTGCGGTCGTCACCGAAGACCCGATTAGGCCATGACCGGAATTCGCCTGGATCGCAAAGGTGCCGGTCGAATCGCCGATCGACGTGCCCAGGTTGATAATACCGACATCGTGCTGGTATTGCGTCTGACTGCCGGACGTACGCAGGTCCTGGTACTGTTCGGACACATGCAATGTCGAGCTGTTGACTGAACCGAACGGTTGGCTCCCGACATCGATACCGGGGATCACCCGGACGTTCTGGGCATAGCCGTAGGTGGGGTTCCACAGAACATGCGCGGCAGTGAGGACGTCGTCGGGGCTGATCATCGCCCCGGTTCCCCAGCCTTCGTATGAGCCGTCGCCGTCCCAGTCGATTTCGATTCTGACGACCGCCGCGTTCGGGAATGCAGTGGTGTCGGGCACCTGGGTCCGATCGTCCGTGCCGATAATCCCGGCCATTCCCTGCCCCCGTCGTCGCTGAACCCGTAGCCGCCGACCCTACCGGTCAGGCATGCATCACCACGCCGGCCGAACCGGCCGATACCCCGCCCTCATTCAGCTTGATTGCCTGCCCGGTCCACCAACTCGCGACCGAAACGCCGCCGTCGGAGTCAATGTAGGCTTTGACGATCGACGAGCACGGTCGTGCCATGGTCTCGCCGAGCAGAACCCGGTCGTCGGCTTCCGTCGAAGGCATCCTCGATCCTCGACTATTCTATCGAGGGCGATGACGCGGCCACCGGCAACACTCACGCTTGCAGCGATCCTGCCACCCGTCTCCCGCCCCCGCCTCCAACGGTTGTTCTAGTGATACGATTGTATTTGCGCGATTTACGAGCAAGCAAGTCCAATTCGACAATTGCTCGATGAAAGTTCGACACCAAACTTCGGCCAATGTCGATCGCTTGGCGACATTGCAATCGACCGAACAGCCAAGAGGCATTCGCCACATCCGGGCGCTTCCACACATCCGAGAAGCGACGTCGGGCCAAGACGCGAGGTCCGGCGCACCGGGCACCCGGCCGCCGACTTCCACCCGCGAGATCAGCCTTGCCGTTCCCCGAAATCTCGGTGCGCCGGCGCCAAGCGGTACCCTGCAACCGTCCTTCAAGTGATGACGCCTGCCTATCGTCGTCCTATGTTGGAACCTTCCTAGACCACGCGCGTTTCAGACTCTGACAATTCCGGGGCGCCGAAGCCGCAGCCGGGGCTTATTCCCGGTCAACACTGAGGTCCCATTCAGGAGGGGTAAAGAGAGATGAAAGCCACTATCGCGACGATCGCCTTCGGTCTTCTGGTGTCGGCCTGTGCCAACGACACCGGGGCCATTCCGGCGGCCGAGATCCAGTCGATGTCCGACAACCAGATCAAGGTCGTCTACTACGACAGCATCTCCGGCATGGGCGACGCCACCCGGATCGCCAGGGAGCACTGCGACCCGCGCGGCCCGATGTCGGCCGGCAGTGCCGACGCCGGCGCCATGCCGGACCAGACCGTGGTGACCTTCAACTGCAAGTGACCTGACGGCGGCCGCCGCCACGGTCGCCGCGCCGATCAGCGAACGGGCCGGCCCGGCGAGCGATCGCCGGGTGCGGCCCGTTCGTCTTCAGAGCACGCAGACCATCATCGCCCGCGCAGGCTCGCTGCCGGCGTTCTTCACCACATGGGTCCCCTGGGCGGTAGCGTAGCGCAGGGTCTCGCCGGGGCCGGCGGTCTTGGTGTCGCCGTTGGCGGTCACCGCCAGGGTGCCCTCCAGCACCGTCAGGTGCTCGACGCTGCCGTTGCCGTGCGCCGTCGAGACCAGCTCGCCGCCGGGGTCGGCCGCGAACTCGTACCACTGCACGCGCTCGACGGTCTCGATCGCGCCCAGGATGCGCAGCCGGCAGCGCCCGTCCTCGCTCTGGATCTCCGGGGTGGCGTTGGCGCTCAGCAGCACCACGCCGGACTCCTCCGCCTCGCCGCTGCGGAACAGGCTCTCCGGCGTGCGCTCGAGTGCCGCGCAGATCCGCCAGACGGTGGCGATGGTCGGATTGGTGCTGTCGCGCTCGATCTGCGAGAGGATCGACTTCGACACGCCGCTGCGGCGCGCCAGTTCGTCGAGGCTGAGGCCCGCATCCTTGCGCGCCCGCAATATCTCGCCGCCGAACTTCGGCGGTGCCACGGCCATTCCCGGCTCCCTGATCCGCTGCGACATCGTTCCCTGACCTATCACAATCCCCGCCGGAGCGGATTTCGTTCTTTCTGTCGATCCATGTTCTTTACAACGAACGTTCGTTCGCTATATGCTACTTCGAACGTCGCATCGGGCCTGGTCCTCCCTGACGGACCCGCGGCCATTTGATCGGGCAGCTTGCAGCCGCGTCACAAAATGCTAAAGCGCCACGGGGAACAACTCCGTGGGCTCGTGGATACGAACCAGTGGAGTGTGACCGTGCCCCTCGCCACCCTCACCGCAGACACTAGCACAGCCGCCCGGGGCACCGTGCGCTCCACGTGGGAGCGCCGCCCGTGAACGGCTTTCCCGCCTTCCTGCGGCTGGCCGGCCAGCCGGTGCTGGTGGTCGGCGGTGGCGAGGCAGCGGTCGCCAAAACCCGGCTGCTGCTGGCCGCCGGCGCCGACGTCACCGTCGCCGCCGGGGCGCCCGCCCGCGAGCTGCTGGAGTGGGCCCGGGACGGGCGCGTGACGATCGATCGCCGCCGCCCGACCGCCGACGCGGTGGCAGGCCGGGCGGTCGTGATCGTCGCCGAGCCGGACGCCGACGGCGTGGCGGTGTCGGCGGCCGCACGGGCGGCCCGGGTGCCGGTCAACGTGGTCGACCGCCCGGCGCTGTCGACCTTCATCATGCCGGCGATCATCGACCGCGACCCGGTGCTGATCGCGGTGTCGACCGGCGGCAGCTCACCGGCGCTGGCCCGCCGGGTGCGCGCCTGGATCGAGGCCCTGCTGCCGGCCCGCCTGGGCGCCCTCGCCCGCGCCCTCGACGACGCCCGGCAGGCCGTCAACGAGACGCTGGAATCGGCGCCGGTCCGCCGCCGGTTCTGGGATTCGGTCCTGGACGGGCCGATCGCGACGCGGATCCTGCGCGGCGACGAGGCCGGGTGCTCCCAGGTCCTCGGCCAACTCGCCGCGCAGGACCGCGGCCAGCCCGCGGGCGTGGTGCACATCGTCGGCGCCGGCCCGGGCGACCCCGACCTGCTGACCCTGAAGGCGCTGCGGCTGCTGCAGCAGGCCGACGTGGTGATCCACGACCGGGAGATCGACGGCGAGGTACTCGCCTACGCACGCCGGGACGCCACCCGCATCGCGGTCGGCAAGGCCCGGGGCGCGCAGTCCTGGAGCCAGGCCGAGATCGACGCCCTGCTGGTGCACCGGGCCCGCGAGGGCCAGCGGGTCGTCCGGCTGAAGTCCGGGCCGGCGACCGCCGGCCACGAGGCCGCTCACCTGCGGGTCCACGGCATCGAGGTCGAGGTCGTCCCCGGCGTGGCCGCATCCGGCGCCGCTCCGGCCGCAAGCGCGCCCCGCACGCTTTCCGTCGCCTCCTGAGGACCATGGCCATGCCGAGCACCGCCATCACCGCCAATCGCCTGCTGGACGGCGCCGTGATCTACCTGACCGCGGACGGCGACTGGACGGAGCGCCTGGCCGACGCCGCCGTCGCCGACGGCAAGGACGCCGAGGCGGCGCTGCTGGCGGTCGCCGAGGCCCAGGCCAGGGCCGGCACGGTGATCGGCCCCTACGCCTTCAAGGTCGACATCGCCGAGGGCTTCCCGACCCCGCTCGGACAGCGCGAGGCGATCCGCACCCTCGGCCCGAGCGTGCGCACCGACCTCGGCTACCAGACCGCCCCGAACTGACCGGAACCGGCGACATGTACCGCTACGACGAATTCGACCACACCTTCGTGACCCAGCGGGTCGAGCAGTTCCGCGAGCAGGTCGCCCGCCGGATCAGCGGCGAGCTGAGCGAGGACGAGTTCAAGCCGCTGCGCCTGATGAACGGCCTGTACCTGCAGCTGCACGCCTACATGCTGCGGGTCGCCATCCCCTACGGCACCCTGTCGGCCCGGCAGCTGCGCCAGCTCGCCTACATCGCCCGGCGCTACGACCGCGGCTACGGCCACTTCACGACCCGCCAGAACATCCAGTTCAACTGGCCGACCCTGTCCGACACCCCGGACATCCTGGCCGACCTGGCGGCGGTCGAGATGCACGCCATCCAGACCAGCGGCAACTGCATCAGGAACACCACCGCCGACGCCACCGCCGGCGTCGCCGACGACGAGGTCGCCGACTCCCGGATCTACTGCGAGATCATCCGGCAGTGGTCGACCCTGCACCCGGAATTCTCGTTCCTGCCGCGCAAGTTCAAGATCGCGGTGACCGGCTCCGGCCGCGACCGCGCCGTGACCGCCGCCCACGACATCGGGCTGCGCATGAAGCGCGATGCCGACGGCAACCCCGGCTTCGAGGTGCTGGTCGGCGGCGGCCAGGGACGCACCCCGGTGCTGGCCGCGAAGATCCGCGACTTCCTGCCCGAGCAGCACCTGCTGTCCTACCTCGAGGCGATCCTGCGCGTGTACAACCAGCTCGGCCGCCGCGACAACATCTACAAGGCCCGCATCAAGATCCTGGTGCGCGAGACCGGGGCCGAGGAGTTCGCCCGGCTGGTCGAGGAGGAGTGGGCGCATATCCGCGACGGCGAACTGCGGCTGCCGGCCGACGAGATCGAGCGCATCCGCGGCTATTTCGCGCCGCCGGCCTACCAGACGCTCGACGATTCCTGCCTGGAGCTGGCGGTCCAGCGCGCCGGCAACCGCGGCTTCGACGCCTGGGTCCGGAGCAACGTCGAGGCCCACAAGCGCCCCGGCTACGCCATCGCCACGATCTCGCTGAAGCCGCATGGCGGCATCCCCGGCGACGCCTCGGCCGAGCAGATGGAGGCCGTCGCCGACCTCGCGGACCGCTACGGCTTCGGCGAGATCCGCGTCACCTACAAGCAGAACCTGCTGCTGCCGGACCTGCGCAAGCACGACCTGTTCGCAGTCTGGCAGGCGCTGGTCGCGGCCGGACTGGCGACCGCCAACTCGCACCGGCTGTCCGACATCATCGCCTGCCCGGGCCTGGACTACTGCAACCTGGCGAACGCCCGGTCGATCCCGATCGCCCAGGTCATCAGCACGCGCTTCGCCGACCTGGAGCGCGAGCAGGCGGTCGGCAACGTCACCGTCAACATCTCCGGCTGCATCAACGCCTGCGCCCATCACCACGTCGCCAACATCGGCATCCTCGGCGTCGATAAGAAGGGCAAGGAGTTCTACCAGGTCACCCTCGGCGGGGCCGCCGACGAGAACGCCGCGATCGGTGACATCGTCGGCCCGGCCTTCGACGAGGAGCAGATCGCCGGCGCGGTCGAGACCGTCGTCGACGTCTACCTCGCCGAGCGCCGCGACGCCGACGAATCCTTCATCGACACCTACCGCCGCATCGGCCTCAAGCCGTTCAAGGAGAAGCTCTATGCCGCTCATTAAGAACGGAGCCCCGCTCCAGGATCCGTGGTTCACGGCCGCCGGCGAAGGCGACCTCGACCGTGACGGCCCGTTGCTGGTGCCACTCGAGCTGTGGCAGGAGCACCGCGACCGGCTGTCCGGCCGGGTCGGCCCGGTCGGGGTGCGGCTGGCCAGCCACCAGTCGCCGGCGCTGATCGCCGACGACCTGGACCGCCTCGACCTGGTGGTGCTGGAGTTCCCGAAATTCACCGACGGCCGGGCATATTCCTACGCCCGCCTGCTGCGCGAGCGGCACCGCTTCAGCGGCGAGATCCGGGCGGTCGGCCACATCCTGCGCGACCAGTTCGCCTTCCTGCAGCGCTGCGGCTTCGACGCGCTGGAGGTCGACGAGCGGGCGGCCGCCGGCTGGCAGGCGGCGACCTCGGCGTTCAGCGCCTGGTACCAGCCGGCCGCCGACAGCCAGGCGCCGATCCCGGCACGCCGGCGCTACGCGGTGCCGGCGCGGTCGACCGCCGCGGTCATCCGCTCCGAGCCGATGGCGGCGCCGGAACCCGCCGTATGCGCGGCAAACTGGGCGTACTGAGCTGGACGCGACTGAGCAGCGGGTGGGTTCCGGAGCCTGGCGTTGACGCGCCCTCTCCGGAATGACGGAAATCAAGTGTCGTCATCCCGGAGAGTCCCGGACTTGATCCGGGATGGCTCCGGGACCCACGGTGCGACGGGCGCAGACCAGCAGATCTCCAACCGGGAAGACCGAGATGTATCGGGATCCGACCACCGAGCCGGCGGACAGCGGTCCGCCGAACGCCCCTTCCGTTGCCCGCAGCTATGCCGCCGCCTGGGACCGGGCGTTCGGCCGGCTCGACGGCGAGGCGCTGCTGGAAGCGATGATCACCCGGGTGTTCCCGGGCCGGATCGCCCTGGTCTCGTCGTTCGGCGCCGAGGCGGCGGTGTTGCTGGACATGGCGGCCCGCATCGACCGCTCGGTGCCGGTGCTGTTCCTGGACACCGGCAAGCATTTCGACGCCACCCTGAACTACCGCGACATCCTGGCCCGTCGCTTCGGCTTCACCGACCTGCGCAACCTGCGCCCGGATTCCGCCGACCTGCGGCACGCCGACCCGGACGGCAACCTGCACCGCCACGATCCCGACGCCTGCTGCCACATCCGCAAGGTGGTGCCGCTGGAGCGCGCGCTGACGGGTTTCGACGCCTGGATCACCGGCCGCAAGCGCTTCCAGGGCGCCGACCGGTCGCGGCTGAGCCCGATCGAGGTGATCGACGACCGGGTCAAGGTGAACCCGCTGGCCGGCTGGACCGCCGGGCAGGTGGAGGACGCGTTCCGCCACCGCAACCTGCCGCGCCACCCGCTGTTCGAGGACGGCTACCGTTCGATCGGCTGCGCGCCCTGCACCCGTCGGGTGACGGCCGGCGAGGACGCCCGCGGCGGCCGCTGGGCCGGGCTCGGCAAGACCGAGTGCGGGATCCATCGCGGGGCGGCGGCTTCGGGCTGAGACGCCGGTCGCTCCGTAGGTTCCGGCTCCGTTCCGCCTACGGCGACCCGGTCCGGAATGACGTCCACTAGAACAACTCGTCATTCCGAACGGACGCGCCGCCCTCGGCGCGGCCGAGCCGGAACCCACCCGCCACCTCGTTGTCCTGGACTACACCCTCACCCGTTGCGGTACACGTAGCTGTAGCCGTTGATCGCCGGCACGCCGCCGAGATGGGCGTAGAGGACCCTGGAGCCGGCCGCGAAGAAGCCCTTGCGCACCAGGTCGATCATCCCCTGCATGGATTTTCCCTCGTAGACCGGGTCGGTCATCATGCCCTCGAGCCGGGCCGCCATGCGGATCGCCTCGTTGGTCTCGGCCGACGGCACGCCGTAGACCGGGTAGGCGTATTCGGTCTTCAGCACCACCTCGTCGTCCTCGATGGCGCGGCCGAGGCCGACCAGATCCGCCGTGCCGCGGGCGATCTCCAGGACCTGCTCGCGGGTCTGCTCCGGGGTGCAGGACGCGTCGATGCCGATGACGTTGCGGGCCCGGCCGTCGGCGGCGAAGCCGACCACCATGCCGGCGTGGGTCGAGCCGGTGACAGTGCACACGACCACGTAGTCGAACTTGAAGCCGAGCTCGGCCTCCTGGGCCCGGACCTCCTCGGCAAAGCCGACATAGCCGAGGCCGCCGAGCGGGTGCACCGAGGCGCCGGCCGGGATCGCGTAGGGCCGGCCGCCCTTGGCCTTCACGTCCTCGATGGCGTTTTCCCAGCTCTCGCGGATGCCGATGTCGAAACCCTCGTCGACCAGTTCGATCTGGGCCCCCATCACCCGGCTCATCAGGATGTTGCCGACCCGGTCGTAGACCGCGTCCTCGAACGGCACCCAGCTCTCCTGCACCAGCCGGCACTTCATGCCGAGCTTGGCCGCCACCGCCGCCACCTGGCGGGTGTGGTTGGACTGCACGCCGCCGATCGACACCAGGGTGTCGGCGTTCGATCGGATCGCGTCCGGGACGATGTATTCCAGCTTGCGCAGCTTGTTGCCGCCGAAGGCCAGGCCGGAGTTGCAGTCGTCGCGCTTGGCGAAGATCTGCACGCCACCGCCGAGATGGGCGGACAGCCGCTCCAGCTTCTCGATCGGCGTCGGGCCGAAGGTGAGGGGATAGCGTTCGAACTTCTCCAACATGGCGGTCGCTCCTGGCGCCTCAACGAGAGCGCCAGACTAGCGGCTTCGGCTCGGAAGGTGCTTCCGAAGTGGACCCTCGATTCGAATGGACTGGACGGCCAACTGCCGGATATATCCTCAATTGCATCGAGCTGATCGGATTTTCGGGAGATTCTTTCATGGATCGCGGGCTGGACCGAACCGACCTGAAGATTCTCCGCCTGCTGCAGGCCGACGGCCGGCTCAGCAATGCCGAGATCGCCGCCCGGTCCGGCACCAGCCCGGCGACCTGCCACCGCCGCACCCAGCGCCTGCTGGCCGAGGGCTACGTCAAGTCGGTGCGCGCCCAGATCGCGCCGGATCGGGTCGACCGTGGCGCCCTGGTGATCGTCGGCGTGGTGCTCGACCGCTCGACGCCGGAGAGCTTCGCGGCCTTCGAGACCGCGATCGAGGGGCTGGACTTCATCCTCGACTGCCACCTGGTGGCCGGCGATTTCGACTACTTCCTGAAGATCCGGGTGCGAGACATCGCGGACTTCAGCCGCCTGCACGCCGAACGCCTGCTGCCGCTGCCGGGGGTGCGCCAGACCCGGACGTTCTTCGTGATGAAGGAGGTCACCGACAACGCGCCGCTGGCGTTCTGAGCGGGCGCCCGTCGCGTCGTGGGTTCCGGATCCGTCCCGCCTCCGGCAGTCCGGTCCGGAATGACGATGGAAGGAGGGCTTCTCCCCTTCCGTCATTCCGGGCAAGCCCAAGCGCGACCCGGGACCCACCCCGCGACGGGCGCTCTCCTGGAACGCCAGCCCGTAGGCCCCGGCCTTGAAGCCGCGCAGCTTCACCAGCCCCAGCACCGCGTCGATGGTCGGGGTCGGGACCTCGGTCGGGCGGCCGAGTTCCTGGGCTGCCGTCACCAGGGCGTCGATCTCCATGGCCCGGCCGCGCTCCAGGTCCTGCGGCATCGAGGTCTTGTGGGCGCCGAGCGCCGCGAGCGCGGCGCCGGTGCCGCACTGTCCGTGCCTAGGCTCTCCCTCGGAAGCGTTCTGGTGGCGCGGCCGGAATGCACAGTCCCGGCCTGTCGTACAGGGCCGCCATTCCACGGCCGAGCCGGCTCCGGCGCATGGCCCCCGAGCGGCTCAACGCCCGAGGGCGCCGAACTCGGCCAGGACCAGAACAATGTCGAGACGCTCGCCATCGTCCGACAGCGGCAGGCGGAGCACCCGGAAGCGGCGGGACACGGCCTCCCGGTTGATGAAGTCGTGCCGCAGGTATTGCGGCTCCAGGTCCTGCGCCATGCGCATCAGGTCGGCCTGCAGGATCTTCGCGAACGGCTCGGGCTCGAGGTCCAGGACCCGCACGCCCCTCAGCCGCATGCCGTGGATGTGGTCCGCCGCGGTGCCCGCGAGCCGGTACCGGAAGTCGAGGGGATCCCGTTCGACGTCGATCAGCAGCAGATGCGGCAACAGGGCCGCCGGCAGGTCTACCGGGTCGATATCGGCCCGGCTGGGCGCCACCCGGTCGCGCCGCCGGTCCGCCCAGTACCCGAAAAGCGGTCGGAAGAACTCGAAGTCGGCCGCGTCCGGAACGATCTCGAGCGCAGTGCGCTGGACCACCGTCGCGCCGCTCAACTCGAAGGTGTCCGTCGAAGAAGCCATCCCGGGCGTTCCCCCATCTGCATTTTGCAGCTGGTCGCACTCACGCTTCGCATCCCGCCTCGCTTCCGGAGGCTCACGACATATGACGCGACGGGGCCCCGGAGTCCACATGGTTGCGATTCGCCAGGTCCACTATCGTACCGTGACCGGCCAGAACCAGGCCCCTTCCCGGCCGGTCTTCGCCGGCAGCCGGGCGGCGGGTAGTCTGGCGGGTTCGCGCCGCACGCCGTCCTGGCGGTCCGCGGCGCGGCGCTTGCGGGGGAGACTTCCATGTCCGACGCCATCGACCGCCTGATCGCCCCGTTCCCGAGGACCCGGCTGCTTTCCTGGGCCACGCCGGTCGAGGCGCTGCCCCGCCTCGGCGACCGGCTGGGGATCGACCTGCGCGTCAAACGCGACGACCTGACCGGCATCGCGTTCGGCGGCAACAAGGTCCGCAAGCTGGAGTTCTATCTCGGCCAGGCGCGGCACGAAGGCGCCGATACCCTGCTGATCACCGGTGCGGTGCAGAGCAACTTCGTCCGCGTCGCCGCCGCCTGCGCCGCCCGCCTCGGCATGGACTGCCACGTCCAGCTGGAGGAGCGGGTTCCCGGGCAGGGCGACACCTACCGCAGTTCGGGCAACGTGCTGCTCGACGACCTGCTCGGCGCCACCCGGTACAGCTATCCGGTCGGCGAGGACGAAGCGGGTGCCGATGCCCGCCTGCACGAGATCGCCGCGGACCTGACGCACCGGGGCCGACGGCCCTACGTGATCCCGCTCAGTCCCGGGCATCCGCCGCTCGGTTCGCTCGGCTATCTCGTCTGCGCCGCCGAACTGATGGCGCAGGGCGCCCTGGACGTCGACACGATCGTGCTGGGTTCGGGCAGCGGGCTGACCCATTCGGGCCTGCTGTTCGGGCTGCGGACGCTGGGCTGGCGCGGCCGGGTGGTCGGCATATGCGTGCGCCGGGCCGCCGCGGCCCAGGCCGAACGGCTGCTGCGCCACTGCGAGCGGCTGGCGGCGCTCCTGCAGGTCGCAGTGCCGGTCGGCCCGGGCGATATCGAGGTGCATGACGACGTGCTGGCGCCCGGCTACGGGCAGGTCAACGACCCGGTCGCCGACGCGATGCGCCTGGCGGCCCGCCTCGATGGGATGCTGGTCGACCCGGTCTATACCGCGCGGGCGCTGGCAGGCCTGATCGCCTGCGCCGCCGACGGCCGGATCGCGGCCGGCAGCCGCGCGCTGTTCCTGCACACCGGCGGCCTGCCCGCCCTGTTCGCCTACGAGACCGACCTGCGGTCGCGGGTGCTGAACGGCTGAGCGGCGGTCAGGGAATTCCGGCGCCGATGTCGATGAACTCGCGCTCGAACACGTGGAAGCTGGTGGTGGCGCCGTGGTCGGGCCAGTTTCCGGGGGTCTCGTCGATCCGCGTGCCGACGAACACCATCTGCATCCCGGCGCCGTCGTCGCGCCGGAACGGGAATCCCACGGTCTCGACCGTCAGCGTCTTGCCGTTGCCGTACCGGTTCTCGCCCAGCACGCGCATGCCGCAGGGCTGGCTGGCCGGGACGATGAAACCCTCATACGCGGCCTGCCGCCGTGCCGGCTCCACCAGTTCGAGGTAGTCGCGGCCGGTCGGGTCGAACCCGAAGCTCGACACCATGCCGGTGCCCATCAACCGGATCCGCACGATCCCGGGTTCCGAGAGGTCGCAGATCAGCATGTGCGGGAGCAGCCGCGGAATCGCCAACGGGTCGAACACCGATCGTGACGGCACCACGGTCTCGCGCGGCAGCGACAGCCAGTGGCGCGCCCAGGCGCGGCTCCCCTCGGTGACGAAAGCCTTGGTGTCCATCTCTCCTGACCGGGCAGGACTCGCGGCAAGACCCACGCACATGACGACTTGTTCCAGGACCTCCGGGCCGTGGCGGCCACATGCCGCCACGGCAGAGACTAACGATCATGCCTTAAGTCCCGGTTAACGAGCGTTTCTCAGAACGAGGCCTGGTAAAGCCCGCCGTCCAGCAGCAGGTTCTGGCCGGTGATGTAGCCGGCCCGGGCGCTGCACAGGAACGCCGCCGCGTCGCCGAACTCGGCCGGGTCGCCGGCGCGCCGGGCCGGGACCGTGGCGACCCGCTCCGCATGCATGGCGTCATGCGACTTGCCCTGCGCCTTGGCGGTGGCGTCGATGCCGGCCCGGTAGCGGTCGGTGTCGAAGTAGCCGGGCAGGATGTTGTTGATGGTGACGTTCGCGTGCGCCACCGAACGCGAGACGCCGGCCAGGAAGGCCGTCAGCCCGGCGCGCGCGCCGCTCGACAGGTCGAGGCCGAAGATCGGCATCTTCACCGAGACCGAGGTGATGTTGACGATCCGGCCGAACCGGCGCTCGACCATGCCGTCGACCGAGCGCTGGATCAGTTCGATCGGGGTCACCATGTTGGCGGTCACACCCTTCAGCATGGCCTCCCGGTCGATCTCCCGGAAGTCCTTGAACGGCGGTCCGCCGGCGTTGGTGATCAGGATGTCCGGCTCCGGGCAGGCCGCGAACAGGGCGTCCTGGCCGTCCCGGGTGGTGACGTCGGCGGCCACCGGAATCACCTGGGCCCCGGTCTCGCGGGCCAGTGCCTCGGCCCGCTCCGCCAGCTTCCCGGCGTCGATGCCGTTCATCACCACGACGCAGCCGGCCCGCGCCAGCGACCCGGCGATCGCCCGGCCGAGCCCCCGGCTCGACCCGCACACGATGGCCTTGCGGCCGCTGATTCCCAGATCCATGGCTTCCTCCCTCGATGTCGCGCCGACTCTATCCGTGCCCGTCGCTGCGCTCCACCCACGCCGTGAGCGACGGCGACAACCCCTGGGACGGCTTCGCAGGCGGCCGCGCGAAACTGCCGCGCGACGCCGGCCGGGGCGCCAGGTCGACCATCGCCTCGGCCAGCCGCACCGCGCAGGAGACGCCGTCCAGCACCGGCACCGGGATCTCCTGCGCCACCGTGCTGGCCAGGCCGGCGATCGGGCCGCCGCCCATGATCACCACCTCGGCGCCGTGCCGGTCGATCACCTCGTGGCAGGCCTCGACCAGCTTGCGGCCGGTCTGCTCCTTGGCGGCAGTGATGTCCGACGGCGGCACGTCGAGCGGCCGGACCGCGACCAGGCGGCCGGCCAGGCCGTGCTCCTCGGCGCATTCGCGGTACCAGACCCCGAGCCGCGGGGTCAGGCAGACGATGGCGTAGCGCCGCCCGAGGGTGTAGGCGGTCAGGAAGGCCGCCTCGGAGATTCCGATCACCGGGATCTCCAGCATCTCCTTGGCCGCGAACAGGCCCGGGTCGCCGAAGGCCGAGACGACGGCGGCGTCGCATCCGGGCGAATGCTCGGCCAGGGCGTCCAGCACCGCGTGGCCGGCGATCGCCGCCTCGACCCGGTTCTCGACATACAGGGTTCCGAAGCGGGCGGTCGCGGCCACGATCTCGGTGTCGGCCGAGGCGACGCGCCGGGCCTCCTCGACCATGGTCGCGGTGATCGCCTCGGTGACGTTCGGATTAAGAACCAGGATTCGCCGTGCCATGCCAACCGCCGACCTTGCCTTAGGAATCCAGCATAGCCGTGCGGCAGGATCATGCGAGCCCAAGTTCCGGCAACCTGGGATCGACCGCGGCGCCGATTCGCGGCATCCTGTCTGCAACACTTTGTCGAAAATGCCTCGAATCGCAGGATGTCCCTCGGTGCAGCGCCCGTGACCGACAATCCGGATCAGCAAGTCGACGTGCTGCCGCCGTCCACGGACGGGCGTGCCCGTGCGTTGCTCGAGCGATGGTCGGCCAGTTGCCTCGACGGCGTGCCGCCGGACCGCGAGACGCTGGACGTGTTCGAACTCCGTCCGTGGCTGGGCCACATCAGCATCTACGAGGCCCTGGACGGCGGCGCCGACTTCCAGATCCGGCTCGAGGGCAGCCGGGTCAGCCAGATGACCGGCGAGGACTGGACCGGCCGTCGGGCGAGCCAGGTCGACGAGAGGTTCGGCACCGAGCTGGTGGCCATCATGCGCGGGGTGATTCGAACCGGCAGCCCCAGCCTGCACATCACGCGGATCTACCAGCGCGAGTTCCGCCGCGCGGTCCGCATGCTGCTGCCGATGCGCAGCCGCCCGGGCGCGCCGGTCGACCAGATCTTCATGGCCCTCTACCTGGACCCGAAGTGACGGGTCCGATCGGAGGACGCCGGCCGGGGGCTCACTCCCGGAACGGCACGCCGAGCCGGTCGAGCTTCCGCATCCACGCCCCGAGTTCGAGCTGGCCATAGCCGCCGAACCGCGTGCCGACCGGTTTCTGCGACCGGGTGCGCTCGACGATCGACGACGGGATCCGGATGACCTCGGCCTGGCCGCCGGCCTGGGCCAGCACCTGCACCCGGCAGGCACGCTCCAGGTTGTACATGTGGAAGAACGCCTCGGCGACGGTCTCGCCGACGGTCAGGGTGCCGTGGTTGCGCAGGATCATCGCCTTGCGGTCTCCGAGGTCGGCGACCAGCCGCGGCTTCTCGTCGTCGTCGAGCGCCAGCCCCTCGTAGTCGTGATAGGCGACGCCGCCGGGCAGGAACATGCCGAACTGCGAGGCGTCCAGCAGGCCCTCGCGCTGGCACGAGACCGCGACGCCGGAGTCGGTGTGCAGGTGGATCACGCAATGCGCCTCGGGCGCCATCTCGTGGATCGCGCCGTGGATCACGAAGCCGGCGTGGTTGATCGGATAGCCGGTGTCCTCGACGATGTTGCCTGCTAGGTCGATCTTCACCAGGTTGGACGCGGTGACCTCCTCGTACATCAGCCCGAACGGGTTGATCAGGAAGTGATGGTCGGGCCCCGGTATCCGCGCCGAGATGTGGGTGTAGATCAGGTCGTCCATGCCCTGCAGGCCGAAGATCCGGTAGACCGCGGCAAGTTCCTCGCGGACGGTCTGCTCCTCCGGCGACCGGGTCTTCGGCCGCTTGGCGCCGGGCTGTGCGAGCGATGTGACGGACATGACGATCCTCCCGATCTCGTGGCAGGCGGCAATCCTAGGCCGGGCCGCGCGGGCGGTCCACGGCAAGACTCAGGCGCTGCCGTCGTAGTCGGTCAGGTCGGCCTCCTCGTCTGCCGGGAAGTCGATGTGCAGGTGGTTGCCGTCGGCGTCGTGGATGTTCACCTGGCGGATCTCGAAATCCGGCAGCACCCGGCAGTAATAGGCGACCTTGTTGCGGCGCAGATGGGCCAGGAAGTCGCCGAGCCCGGTGGCGCTCATCGCATAGTGCTCGAGCCGCTGGTCGGGCCGGTACTCGGGCGGCGATTCGCGGGTACCGATCAGGTGCACGACGGCTTGGTCGCCGGCATACATCCACGCGCCCGGGAAATCGAAACCGGGCCGCGGCCCCTGCCGGAGCCCCATGACGCGCTCGTAGAAGTCGATCTGCCGCGGCAGCTCCTCGGTTCGAATGTTGACGTGGTCGAGCTTGTGGACTGGCATCGCTATCCTCCCGTGCCGGCGTTTTCGCCAGCATAGCGCGGAAAGCGGATTCTACGACCATGACCGACCGGGTGAGCAACGCCGACCTGCGACGCCTGTTCCTGGAGCGCCACGCGCTCGCCGACCCGCCCGGCGGGCCGCTGACCCGCGACGGCCTGGACGCCCTGATCGAGCGCCTGGGCTTCGTGCAGGTCGACACCATCTCGACCCTGGAGCAGGCCCATCACCACATCCTGTTCACCCGCGCCAACGGCTACCGCAAGCCGCAGCTCAAGCACCTGCTGGAGAAGCGGCGCTCGCTGTTCGAGCACTGGACCCATGACGCCTCGGTGATCCCGACCCGCTTCTATCCGTACTGGAAGCCGCGGTTCCAGCGTCGGGCCGCGCGCATTGCCGGAAGCCGGCACTGGATCGAGCGGTTCAACGGCCGGCAGGACGCGGTGCTGGACGAGATCCGGCAGCGGGTCAGGGAGAACGGCCCGGTCGGCTCGCGCGACGTCACCCCGGACGACGACGAGGAGCGTGGCGCCTGGTGGGGCTGGACCCCGTCCAAGGCGGCGCTCGAATACCTCTGGCATACCGGCGAGTTCGCGGTCACCGCGCGCCGCGGATTCTCCAAGCTCTACGACCTGGCCGAGCGGGTCATCCCGGACGAGCACCGCGAGCCCGAGCCGACCCACGAGGACATGGTCGACTGGACCTGCCGCGAGGCGATCGCCCGACTGGGGGTCGCCAGCCATTCCGAGGTCGCGGGGTTCTTCGAGGCGGCATCCCCCGACGAGGCCAAGGCGTGGTGCGCGGCGGCCGGACCCTCGGTACTGCGGCGCATCGAGATCGAGCATGCCGACGGATCGGTACGCGAGGTATTCGCCCGGCCCGACGTGCTCGAGCTGGTGCGCGCCGCCCCCGAGCCACCGGCCCGGGTGCGCTTCCTGTCGCCGTTCGACCCGATGATCCGCGACCGCGACCGCGCCCAGCGCTTCTTCGGCTTCGACTACCGGTTCGAGGCCTTCGTGCCGGCCGCCAGGCGGGTCTGGGGCTACTACGTCCTGCCGATGCTGGAGCGCGACCGGCTGATCGGCCGGATCGAGCTGAAGGCGCACCGGGACCGGAGCGAGCTGGAGGTCCGCGGCTTCTGGCTGGAGCCGCGCGTGCGCGCGGCGGCGTCACGGATGGCCCGGATCGATGCGGAGGTCGAGCGGTGGCGGGCCTTTGCCGGCCTGGATCGGGTGACCTGGTCGGCCCGCCGAGATACTGGGTAAAAATTGCCGTGTAGTTGATTGAAATACGGCAATTTATTCCCATTGATTGTATTGCCGAGTGGTTCCTAAAATTGAAATCGGGAGTTGGGGCGATACGCACGACGGAGAGCTGCCGTGGAAATCGCTATCTGGATTGTCGGCATCTGGTTCGCCCTGTCACTCGTCGCGTCCCCCTTGATCGCGGTGCTCGGACGCGCCAACGACGGGCCGTCCCGGCACGGTCGCTGACCTCGCGGACGGGCTCGAACGGCGTCAGTTCGACGGCGGCGCGTCCCGGTACAGGGCGGTGCTGAGGTACTTGATCCCGGAATCGCACATCACCGTCACCACGGTCGCCTCCGGCCCCAGCCGACCGGCGACCGCCAGCGCGGCGACCAGGTTGGCGCCCGTCGAGGTGCCGGCGAACAGGCCCTCGACCGCGGCAAGCCTGCGGGCCATGGCCATCGCCCGGTCGGTCGACACCGCCACGATCTCCGAGATCGCCGACCGGTCCCACAGCGGCACCACGAAGCCGGCGCCGACCCCCTCGATGCGGTGAACCCCGGAGGCGCCGCCGGACAGCACCGCCGACTCCGCCGGCTCGACGGCCACCGTGTGGATATCCGGACGGCGCGCCCGTAGTGCCTCCGCGACGCCGCGGACCGACGCCGCGGTCCCGGTGCTCTGCACGAAGGCGTCGACCCGGCCGCCGGTCTGCTCCCAGATCTCCTCGCCCATGCGATGGTAGGCCGACAACTGGTCGGCATTGTTCAGCTGGTCGGTCCAGAAGCCGCCGCTTTGCGCCGTGATCCCGCGCGCCGCCTCGATCATCTCGCGGGTCAGCGCGGCGTTCATCCCGCCGGCGTCGCTGCGGATCACCGTCAGCTCGGCCCCCAGCGCCGCCATGTGGTCGCGCTTCTCCCGGCTGAACGCGTCCGAGGTCACGATGCTGAGCGGATAGCCCTTCACCGCGCAGACCAGCGACAGCGACACCCCGGTGCTGCCGCCGGTGTACTCGACCACGCGCTGCCCGGGTGCCAGCCGGCCGTCGCGCTCGGCGGCGGCCACCATGGCCAGCGCCATGCGGTCCTTCATGCTGCCGGTCGGGTTCTCGCTCTCCAGCTTGACCAGGACCCGGGCGGCGCCGTTCGGGGCCAGGCGCCGGAGCTCGATCAGCGGGGTACCGCCGATGCGGTCGAGAATCGAGGAATGGATCGCTGCGGTCATCGGTCCGGCCCCGGGCTGGGTTGGTCGAGCGACACGCTATGCGGTTCAGTTTCGCTCCGCGAGAGTGTAAATCTGCGCCATGACGGATCGATTCTCATCCATCGACTGGGACGACCTGCGGGTCTTCCTGGCGGTCCACCGGGCCGGCACCCTGCGCGGCGCCGCCCGGGCGCTCGGCGTCAACCATGCCACGGTGACCCGCCGGCTGGCGCTGCTCGAGGACGGCCTGGACACCCGGCTGTTCGACCGCCGGCCGGACGGGCTGGTGGCGTCGCAGGCCGGCGAGGACCTGCTGGGCGCCGCCGAGCGCGTCGAGGTCGAGCTGACGGCGGTGCAGCGTCGGGTCGGCGGCCGCGACCACAGCCTGCACGGCCTGGTCCGCATCAGCGTCCCGCCGGCCATGCTACGGTCGTTCCTGGCCCGCGAGCTGGTCGCCTTCGCCCAGGCGCATCCCGGCATCGAGCTCGAGGTCGACGCCGCCCACAGCTATTCGGACCTGGCGCGGCGCGAGGCCGACGTGGCGATCCGCATGGCCGACGAGGTAACCGAGGATGTCGTCGGGCTGCGGGTGATCCGCTACCGCAAGGCCGTGTATGCCGCGCCCGGCTATCTGGCGACCGCCGGCGGCGGGCGGACCTTCGACCCGGCGGTGCACAGCTGGATCGGCTGGGGCGAGGACCTGCCCTACCCCTCCTGGACCCGGGACACCCCGTTTCCGGAGCTGCCGGTCCGGCACCGGCTGTTCTCCAACATCCTGCAGCTCGAGGCCGCCCGCGAGGGACTGGGACTGACGCTGCTGCCCTGCTTCCTGGGCGAGGCCGAGCCGGGCGTGGTGCGGGTGCCGGGGACCGCGACGCTCGACGGCAAGAGCATCTGGCTGCTGCACCACCGCGACCTCGGCCGGACCGCGCGGGTCCGCACCCTGATCGACCACCTGGCGCCGGCGATCAGGCGGCACCGCCGGCTGATCGAGGGAGCGCCTCCATCAGATACAATTGCGGCAAATACCAAATATTAACTTCCGGGGCCCCATGCTCTCTTGCGACCGTTGAGCGGAGGGAGCGTCTCGCATGGAAATCGCGCTGTGGATCGCGGGTGGTTGGCTCGGCCTGGCGGTCGCCATCGCCGTGTGGGTGGCGGCCTTCATCCGGCGTGGCCGCAACACCAACGCGATGGTGCTGTAGCCACCTCGCCCCGGCGTCACCCGACCGGATCGCGCTGCACCACCCCGGTAAGGCAGCCGATCGCGCCCGCCGCCTTGATCAGTTCCGAGCCGTCGACCGTCACGCACTCGATGCCGGCCGACTCGTAGACCTTCTGCACCGACGGATAGCCGGCCAGCATCAGCACCTTGCGCGGGCCGAGCGTGACCACGTTCAGGGCGCGGTTCAGCACCGAATCCGGCTCGTCCGGCAGCCACACGATGCGGTGACCGCGCTCCTCCAGCGCCCGCACCGTCGCGAACGGCGTGCGCTGCGGCCAGCAGATCGCCAGGTCGCGGTCGACGATCCGCAGCATCCCCATGAAATGCATGGTGCCGTACGGCATGTCGACCGCCAGGGTCTCGATCCCGACCTCCTCCAGCACCGCGGCGATCTGGGCCGCCGCCTCCTCGTTGGTGCGCAGGCCCAGGCCGACCATCGCGGTCTCCGGGTCCAGCCACATCAGGTCGGCGCCCTCGAACACCGCGTTGCCGGTCAGGGTGCGCAGGATCGGCACCCCCAGGTCGGCCAGCCGCCGCGCCACCCAGCGCTCCTCGCCGGCCCGCACGGTCGAGGCCGGCCGCGCCAGGATCGCGCCCTCCGGGGTCATCACGAACAGGTCGGCGCAGAACATCTGGTTCGGGGTCGGCTGGCCGGCCGGATCGACGTAGTCGACCGCCACGCCGTTGGCCCGGTAGGCCTCGGCCATGGCGTCGTGCTGCTCGCCGGCCAGGCCGATGTCGAGCGGCGCCAGCATCTGCACGGAGTCGGGGTCGTCGAGCGCCGCCGCCAACTCGCCGCCCGGACGGTGCAGCACGACCGCGCGCAGCCGGCCGTATTCGCTGTCGATACCGGACGCCGCCCACAGGTCGCCGATCTCCTCGCGATGGCTGCGGGTGCGGCCCTGCCAGCCGGGCCCGCCATAGGCCGAGGTGCCGAAGGTGCTGCCGTCGCTGTCCATGGGGTCTCTCCGCCGGGTGGGATGCGGAGGATCGGCCCGGCCGTCCGGCGCGTCAACAGAAGGCCCGCCGAACCGGATCAGCCGGCGGCGCGGACGCCCCGGGCTGCGGCCAGCGCGTCGCCGAGCGCCCGCAGGAAGCCGTCGCGCGGTACCGCGGCCCGGCCGTCGAGCAGGGCGGCGACCGCGCCGACCAGCCGGGCCTCCGAGGTCCCGCCGGTGTCCATCTCCAGGCGCAGGGCGTGAAGATGCAGCCCGTTGTCCGGATCCAGCATGTCGCGCAGCCTCTCCGGCGGCCCGGGGATCACCCTGACCAGGGCCATTTCCAGGACGCGCTGCAGGTCGACCGGATGGTCGAGGTGCCGGGCCGCCAGCAGGACCGCGACGGCGACCCGCCAGGCCTGCGCCGCCACCCCGTCGTCGACGGCGGCCCCGCCGCGCAGGAATCCGGCGATCTCCCTTGCCGGACCCGGGCGCTGGCGGTGTCCAAGGATGGTTCTGTGCATGCCCGGCAAGCTATCCACGGTGCGGTCGCCCGGCCACGCATAACTTATGCTGCCGATGCCCTCAGGCCTGCGGCGGCTCGCCGTCGAACAGCCGCACCAGCCCCCGCTCCGGGGTCGCGCCGGCCGGCAGGGTGGTGACCAGCCGGACCGGGCTGCCGTCGTTCAGGGTCAGCCGCTCCCACACGCAGTACCCGGTCGCCATGCGGATCGGCGCACCGCGATCGCGGCCGCGGATCCACAGCACCGCGCCGGTGGTGGCGTCGGCGAACCAGCCGAGCCCGTCGAGCCGGCTCTCGGCGTCCCGGATCTCGTCGGTGGCGTATGGGAACAGCGGCTCGCCGTGCAGCTCGCTGGCCGACACCGTCCACTCGGCCTCGCGAGCCGGCGACGCCGCCAGCAGCCGGTGCGTCAGGTCGCAGATCAGGTGGACCGGCAGCGGCGAGGACAGCACCAGCCGCTTCAGGCCGCTGTCGCGCGCCAGGTCGGCGACCGGCGTCAGGATCGGGCCGAGGCGGCGAAGCTGCTCCGGCGACGGTTCGATGGCGCCGGCCTCCCAGCGCGACACCGTGGTCTGGGCGACACCGGCGAGGTCGGCGACCGCCTGCTGCTTCCAGCGCCGCAGGGCGCGCGCGCGTCTGAGGAGCGGACCGATCTTCATGGCTGCGGCCTTCGTGCGAACGACCCGGGCATGATACTACGGATGCCTGTGCTGCAGCGACCATCCGCGGGGGAAACCATGCACGAGTTCGTCCGAGGCCTTGCCGTCATGGCTGCCGGCGCCCTGCTGGCCGCCTGCACCACCGCCGACCCGGCCGGCTGGCCCGCGGTGCCCGGCGACGGCGGCGCCGCCGCGGCCCGCTTCGAGCGGCTGAAGGCCGAGCGCCCGGCCGAGCTGTCCGCCTTCCTGCGCGCCATGCCGAAGGGCGGCGACCTGCACAACCACCTGAGCGGCACGGTCTATGCCGAGAACTTCATCGCCTGGGCGATCGCCGACGGCCGCTGCCTGGTGGTCGCCGAACAGGCGATCGCGCCGGCCCCCTGTGACGCCAAGGCCGGCCGGCCGGCGCTCGCCGAGGCCGTGGAATCCGCCGACGCCTACAACCGCCTGATCGACGCCCTGTCGACCCGCAACTACGCGCTGCGGGAGGTTTCGGGACACGACCAGTTCTTCGAGACCTTCGCCCGCTTCGGCGCCGCCGAGGGCGGTCGCGACGGCGACATGCTGGCCGAGGCGATGGTCCGCGCCGCCGACCAGAACATCGGCTATCTCGAACTCATGCTGTCGCCGGGCATGGCCGCCGCCCGCGCCCTCGGCGCCAGGGTCGGCTGGGACGACGACCTCGCCCGGTTCCGCGGCAGGCTGGAGGCGGCCGGGCTGCCGGCCGTGGTGAGCGGCGCGCGCGACGAATTCACCGCCATGGAGACGCGGGCCAGGGAGATCCTGGACTGCGCCGGCAGCCGCCCGCCGGCCTGCGACGTGACCGTGCGCTACCTCGCCCAGGTGATCCGGGTGTTCCCTAGGGAGCAGGTGTTCGCCCAGACCGCCCTCGCCTTCGCCCTGGTCGCGGCCGACCCGCGCATCGTCGGCCTGAACTTCGTCGCTCCCGAGGACGACCGCACGGCACTCGGCGACTACAGCCTGCACATGCGCATGATCGCGGCACTCGCCGCCGGAACCCCGGGCGTACCCGTGACCCTGCATGCCGGAGAGCTGGCGCTCGGCCTGGTGCCGCCCGAGGACCTGCGGTTCCATATCCGCGAGGCGGTCGAGGTCGCCGGCGCGCGGCGCATCGGCCACGGCGTCGACCTGCTGCACGAGGACCGGCCCTACGACCTGCTGCGGCGCATGGCGGAGGGCGGCATCGCCGTCGAGATCAACCTGACCAGCAACGACGTCATCCTCGGCATCGTCGGCGACGAGCACCCGTTCGAGACCTACCGGGCGCACGGCGTGCCGCTGACCCTGTCGACCGACGACGAGGGCGTGTCGCGCATCGACCTGACCCATGAATACGTCCGGGCCGTGCGGACCTACGACCTCGGCTACGGCGACGTGAAGGCGCTGTCGCGCAACGCCCTGACCTACGCCTTCCTGCCCGGGGTCAGCCTGTGGGCCGACCCGGCCGCCGCCCGCCCGCTCGGCGCCTGCATGCGCGACGACCTGGGCGACCCGAAGCCGTCGCAGCCCTGCGCCGCGGTCCTGGCGCGCAGCGAGAAGGCCCGGGCGCAATGGCGGCTGGAAGCGGCGTTCGAAGTGTTCGAGGCCGAGCAGGCGAAGCTCGCGCCGTGAACGTCGCCCCGGTCCTGTCGGCCGCGCCGGCGGTGCTGCTGCATCTGGTCACCGTACTGCCGGCGGCAGGTATCGGCGCCTGGCTGATCCTGGCCAGCCGCAAGGGTGCCTTGTGGCACCGGCGGCTGGGCTCCCTGTTCCTGGCGCTGATGACCGTCAGCGCGATCAGCGCCGTGTTCGTGCGCGAGATCAATCACGGCGGCTTCAGCTGGATCCACCTGCTGATCCCGGTGACGCTGCTCGGCGTCGGCGGCGGGCTGATCGCTGCCCGGCGGCACGACGTGCGCCGCCACAAGGCGGCGATGCTGGGCCTCTATCTCGGGGCCCTGGTGATCGCCGGCGCCTTCACCCTGGCGCCCGGCCGGCTGCTGCACCGGGTGCTCTTCGGGTAGCCGCCTGCGCCCGTCGCGCCGTGGGTTCCGGCTCTGTCACGCCCTCGGCGATCCAGTCCGGAATGACGGCAGGAGTGAAAGCGTCGGGCACCTTCCCCGCTATGTCGTCATTCCGGAGCGGACCGCCCGTAGGCGGGACGCATCCGGAACCAACGGCGCGACGGGCGCGGATCACAGCCCGCCGAGCACTTCCTCGGTATGCTCGCCGAGCTCCGGCGGCGGCAGGTGGACGGTGCAGGGGGTGTCGGACAGCTTGACCGGGAAGCCGGTCATGCGGATCGGTACCCGGCCGGGACGCGCCGACTCCACCACCATCTCCTGGGCCAGGACCTGCGGGTCGGTGAACACCTCGGTCAGCGGCATCACCCGGCCGGCCGGGCAGCCGGCCTTGTTGATCGCGGCGATCCAGTGGTCGACCGGCCTGGTCCGGGTCACCGCGTTGACCAGGGCGTTCAGCGCCGGCCGGTTGGCCATGCGGCTGGCGTTGTCGCGGAACCGGTCGTCGCCCAGCAGGTCGGACAGCCCGAGCACGCCCAGGAACCGCGCCACCATCACGTCGTGCGACGGCGACACCGCGATCTCGCCGTCGGCAGCCTCGAACAGGCCGTAGGGCGCCACGATCGGGTGGTCGTTGCCGGTCCGCGTCGGATTCCTGCCGGTCGCGAAATACTCGGCCGACAGATAGGCCATCATCGACATCAGGCCGCCGGTCAGGGACGACTCCACCTTCTGGCCACGCCCAGTGCGGTGCCGGGCCTCCAACGCCGCGGTCACGCCGAACGCGCAGTACAGCCCGGCGACCAGGTCGGAGATCGGCGGGGCCGCCCGCCGCGGCGGTCCGTCCGGGTCGCCGTTCACCGCCATGAAGCCGCTCATCGCCTGGGCGATGAAGTCGAAGGCCGGCCGGTCGACATAGGGTCCGGTCGAGCCGTAGCCGTTGACGCTGGCGGTGATCAGACGGGGGTTCAGCTCCTCCAGGCGGGCGTCGTCGAAGCCCATCCGGGCCAGCACGCCGGGCCGGTAGTTCTCGACCAGCACGTCGGCCGTGGCGATCAACTTCGCCAGCGCCGCCTTGCCCTCGTCGGCGTAGAGATCCAGCACCACCGACTTCTTGTTCCTGTTGAACTGGGCGAAGTACCAGGAATAGCCGTCGACGATGGCGCCCTGGGCGCGCACCGGGTCGCCGCCCGGCGGCTCCACCTTGATGACTTCCGCGCCCATGTCGGCGAGCAACTGCGTGCAGAACGGACCCGCGAGAATCCGCGTGAGGTCGACGACCCGAATACCGGCAAGCGCACCCATGTACCTTGTCCCCCGGTCAGCCCGTGGCTGTCCGGACGGATTCCATCGGGTGGACGTCGAGCCGCAACCCGGCCTTCATGAGCTGGCCCGGCAACTCGCGGCCAAGCACCGCCTGCACGTCGCAGGCGAGGTCCATCATCTTGCGCAGGTCGATGCCGGTCTCGATGCCCATCTCGTCGAGCAGGTACAGCAGGTCCTCGGTGCAGATGTTGCCGGTGGCGCGCGGCACGAACGGGCAGCCGCCGGTGCCGCCGAACGCGCTCTCGTAGCGGTCGACACCCTCCGCCAGGCCGGCCATGACGTTCGCCAGGCCGACCCCGCGCGTGTTGTGGAAGTGCAGCACCTGGTACAGCTTCGGCGCCGCCTCGCGGACCGCCTGCACGCGCTGCAGCACCAGCGGCGGGGTCGCCATGCCGGTGGTGTCGCCGAAGGTCATCCCGACGAAGCCCATGTCCTGGTAGGCCCTGGCGATCTTCGCCACGGCCTCGACCGCGACGTCGCCCTCGAACGGGCAGCCGAACGCGGTGGCGATGGCGCCGTGCACCGGGATGCCGGCGTCTCCGGCGATCTTCGCGACCTCCTCGAAGGCCTTGAGGGACTCGGCGACGCTGCAGTTGACGTTCTTCCGGTTGTGGCTCTCCGACGCCGACATGAACACCACGATCTGGTCGACCCCGGCCTCGGCGGCCCGGATGGCGCCGCGGGCGTTCGGCACCAGGGCCGCCAGGATGGTGTCCTTGGAGCGCTTCACGCCCTTCATCACCTCGGCCGCGTCGGCCAGCTGCGGCACCGCCCGCGGCGCCACGAAGGAGGTCGCCTCGATGCGCGGCACGCCGGCCTCGATCAGCCGGTTGATCCAGGCGATCTTGTGCTGGGTCGGCACGAAGGTGGCGTCGGCCTGGATGCCGTCGCGCGGACCGACCTCCGTCACCTGAACCTTGCGGACCTTGGTAAGCTCGGTCATCGAACGTCTCCTGTTCTCAGAATTTCCAGTGCGGCGGCGCGGCACCCGCCACCGGCGACCGGAAGGTCGCCAGGCTGTCGCCGGCCAGCGAGCCGAGATAGGCGGTCTTCAGGTCGGGCCCGCCGAAGGTGATGCTGGCGATGTTGCGCAGCCGGCGGGCGGCGCCGACGTTCATGTCGGCCCGGGTGAACGTGCCGTCGCGCCAGTTCCGCATGCCGGTCTCGACCTCGAGCGGGTCGCAGTCCTCGATAATCACCGTCTGGCTGCCGTCCGGCGCCACCCGCACCACCCGGTTGCTCAGCACGCTGGCGCACCAGATGCCGCCCTCGGCGTCGAACTCGAAGCCGTCGGGGAACACCCCGTCGACATACTCGGCCACGGTCTCGCGCGGGCCCAGGCCGCCGGCGGTCAGCTTCCAGCGCGAGATCCGCCGCGCCATCGTCTCGTTGGCATAGAGCCAGGCACCGGACGGGTCGACCTTCACCTCGTTGGCGTAGCCGAGCCCGTCGGCGACGATCCGCGCCGAGGCCGGATCGCCGGCATCGGCCATGCGGATCACGAAGCCGTCGGCGACGTCGCGGTGGAACGCCCGGTCGCGCGGCGCCCGCCAGGTGCTGACCGAGATCCACACGGTGCCGTCCTCGGCCCGGTGCACGAAGTTCACCGACGGCAGCCGCTGGCCGTCGACCTCGGTCAGGACCGGGTCGCAGCCGCCGTCCGGCCGCAGCCGCCAGGCGCCGCCGGATTCCCCGAGATTGGCGATCAGGAACGAGCCGTCCGGCGCCATCGACCAGCCGTTCGGCATGAAGTCGCCGGGCATGCCGGTGCGGGCCAGCAGCGGCTGCACGCTGCCGTCGGCCGCCAGCCGGGCCACGCCGCCCCCGCCGCCGTCCGGCAGCGCATGGCTGACCCAGATCGCGCCGGCGGCCGTGCATGCCACGCATTCCGGCCGCCGGAGGCCGGATCCGAGGAAGGTCACGTGGTCGAGTGTCAGCGTTGCCATCGGCGCGCACTCTATCCCCGCGCGGCCGGACGGCAAAGCCGAGGTCGCGCAAGAGAGCTTTGCGGGATCGCGACGAAGCGGCCGGATTCGGCCGGGATCCGGGGGCAAAACCGTTGCCATGCCGCGAGCGGTTCGGCACGATTGCGCCCAAGGGTGGAAGAGCATCGAAGGCCGGTACCGCCTTCGCTGTGCAGTCGGGGGGATGGCACCATCACAAGGACCAGACGAACGGTCGCCTCGCTGGCCGTTGCGGCACTTCTGCTGGCCGGCTGCCAGACGACCGGCGACGACCCGCCGTCGGGTGCCGCGGCGGGCGCGCTCACGGGGGCGGCGAGCGGCGCCGGCGCCGCGACCGGGATCGCCATCGCCAGCGGCGGGTTCTCGGGCCAGAACACGCTCCTGGGCCTGCTCGTCGGTGCCGTCGTCGGCGGCGTCGCCGGCCACTACATGTCGAGCGGCGACAACTCCGGAACCTATGGCGCCGCCGAACGCGACAAGGCCGACGAGGCCGCCATGAAGATCCTGACCGACCCGACGCTCAAGATCGTGCACTGGGAGAGCGAGGCGAGTTCGCGGGTCTTTGGTTGGGCGGAGCCTTCCACGGACGGAGTGGTCAAGGTCAAGAAGGGCTGTCGTGCGGTTCGCAGCGTGCGGTTCGTCAACGGACTCTCCACCGACCAGAATACGCAGTTCTGCCGCGACGGTGACAAGTGGATCAAATCGTGAGCCGCACCCGGCGTTCGTCGGCGCCGATGCGGACCCGCACGTCGGTTGCCCTGCTCGCGGTATCGACCCTGCTGCTGGCCGGTTGCGAGACGACCGGCGACGATCCGCCCTCCGGCGCCGTCGTCGGCGCGGCCACCGGCGCCGCGGCCGGGCTGGGGAGCGAAGCCGGGATCAGGATCGCCTCGGGCGGTCATACCGGCAATCCGCTCCTCGGCCTCCTGGTCGGCGGGCTTGTCGGTGGCGCGGTCGGGCTCTACGCGTCCGGCGAGCCTGCGCTGCCCAAGCCGATCCCGAAGCTCGGTGAAGCCGACCAGAAGCTCGCAGACCAAGCGGTCGCCCAGTCCGTCAATGCCGGGATCGGCCAGCGAATTCACTGGAAGAGCGAAGCGGACGAGAGCATCAGCGGCTGGGCCGAGGCATACCCGGTGGACGAACCTGTCGAAGGTCGCGAATGCCGAGAAATGCGCATGTACTACAATTTCGGCGACACGCCGCGGGTGGAGGCGAAGGTCTACTGCCGGGAGGACGGACGATGGGTCCAGGCACCGCCGGCCTGACCCGCCTCACCGCTCCGGCAGGGGGATGAACTCCTGCTCGTCGCCCGGCACGATCGCGAAGCGCCGGGCCTGCCAGTCGGCCTTGGCGGCCTCGATCTTCTCCCTCGAGGAGGCGACGAAGTTCCACCAGATGAAGCGCGGCCCGTCCATCGGCTCGCCGCCCAGCACCAGCACCCGGGCCCGGGACTCCGCCGTCACCGTGATCTCGTCGCCGGGATTCAGCACCAGCAGTCGACCGCAGTCGAAGCGGTCGCCGGCCACCGACACCGTGCCCTCGACGACATAGACCGCCCGCTCCTCGTGCTCGGCCGGGATCGGCAGCCTGGCGCCGGTGTCCAGGACGGCGTCGGCGTAGATGGTCTCGGAATAGCCCGGCACCGGCGAGGTCTCGCCCCACAGGGTGCCGGCGACCACCCGCACCCGCTTGCCCTCGCCCTCGATGGTCGGCAGCGCCTCGGAGCCTATATGGGCGAAGCTCGGCGCCACCTCCTCGGCCGCCTTCGGCAGCGCCACCCAGGCCTGGATGCCGTACAGCGCGGCACCCGCCGCGCGCAGCTCGCTATCGGTGCGCTCGGAATGCACAATGCCGCGGCCGGCGGTCATCCAGTTGACCTCGCCCGGCCGGATCGCCTGGGCGGTGCCAAGGCTGTCGCGGTGCATGACCTCGCCCTCGAACAGGTAGGTCAGGGTCGACAGCCCGATATGCGGGTGCGGCCGCACGTCCATGCCCTCGCCGAGCGGGAAGCGGGCCGGGCCCATCTGGTCCCAGAAGATGAACGGCCCGACCATCTGGCGCCGTGCCGAGGGCAGCGCCCGCCGCACCTCGAAGCCGCCGATGTCGCGCGCCCGGGGGACAATGACGGTCTCGATGCCGGCGGTCTCGCTCTGCTCGCTCATGGTCCCCTCCGGGTTTGCGCTTCGGCGTTCCTCCCGGCGATAGTTAGCGCAAACTAGGGAGGAGACCAGAAATGACGATGCGGACGATCGCCGAGGGGCTGCGGTTCCCGGAGGGACCGATCGCGCTGCCGGACGGCTCGGTCCTGGTGGTCGAGATCGGGCGGCGTACCCTGACCCGCTGCTGGCCGGACGGCCGCACGGAGATCGTCGCCGAGACCGGCGGCGGCCCGAACGGCGCCGCCATGGGACCGGACGGCAAGGTCTACATCTGCAACAACGGCGGCTTCGACTTCCACGTCGACCCCAAGACCGGGCACCACCGCACCATCGGCCAGGCGCACGACTACTCGGGCGGCCGGATCGAGCGGGTCGACCTGAAGACCGGCGCGATCGAGGTGGTGTTCACCGAATGCGGCGGCCACCCGCTCAAGGGCCCGAACGACCTGGTGTTCGACCGGACCGGCGGGCTGTGGTTCACCGACCTCGGCAAGGTCCGGGCCCGCGACATGGACCGCGGCGGCGTCTACTACTGCCGGCCCGACACCGGGCTGATCAAGGAGGCGATCTACCCGATGGTGATGCCGAACGGCATCGGCCTGTCGCCCGACGAGAAGACCCTGTACGTCGCCGAGACCGAGGGCGGCCGGTTGTGGTCCTACGAGATCGTCGGCGAGGGCGAGGTGGCGAAGCACCCGTTCCCGTCGCCGAACGGCGGGCGGCTGGTGGCCTGCGACGCCGGGTTCCGGCGGTTCGACAGCATGGCGGTGGAACGCGGTGGCTACGTCTGCGTCGCCACCCTCGGGACCGGCGGCATCACCGTCGCCTCGCCGGCCACCGGGACCGTCGAGTTCCACCCGATGCCGGACGCCTTCTGCACCAACATCGCATTCGGCGGCCCCGACCTGCGGACCGCCTTCATCACGCTCAGCGGCCATGGCCTGCTGGTCGCCGTCGACTGGGCGCGGCCGGGACTGCCGCTGAACTTCCTGAACGAAGGCGCCAACGCCTGAGGACCAAGTCGAGGTCAGAGGGCCCGATCTGGGCACTCTGCGCTCGACACCCCGGACGACGGTTCCTTGGGGGGAACGCAACGGTTGCACATACCGTCGTCACGGGGTGCCGGCGCCATGGAGGACGACCGCAGCGCGGCCGTCCGAACTCGCGGTAGCGGCGGCCTGCCGTCAGCCTGTGGCCGTCAGCAGGCCCGGATAGGTGGCACGCGACAGCGGCGTGAACGCCGTCTCGATCGAAGCGCCGTTGCGGTCGCGCAGGATCCAGCGACCGCCGAGCGCGGCGGCGCCGACGGGACCGGCCGATGCCGCGACGCCAACGCCCAGCACCGCCTCGAGGTAGTCGAGAAACCGCATGCCGGCCGATCCGGCCGCGACCGAGCAGCCATACAGCGCCACGCCGGCAACCGATCCGAAGGCCGGGGCCATGTTCGCCAGCAACGCCCGCCGGACCGCCAGGGCCGGCAGATCGATCCGGTCGCCCGCCAGCACCAGCGTGCCCGGTTCGCCATGGCAGAGCAGATGAAGGGTCGTCACGCCGTGGAGTCCGGACAGGTGCTCGGCGATCTGCTCCAGACCGCGGCCGCCGGGACTCAGATGGAAGACCTCGATGCCGGGGCGTCGGCCGTTCACCAGGATCGACGATTCGTCGATCCCAGGATCGACGACGAGCAGTTCGCCGCAGGCCCCCGCCCGGGCCGAGACCACCAGGCTGTCGACGGTCCGGCCGCCCTGGACGGTGCCGTCGTCGCCCGCCGAACAGGCGGTGTTTGCATTCTGCGGATCCGCGTAGATCCCGCGAAACTGAGCCATATCCCTGCCTCCGTTCTGGATTGCGGGCAAAAAGGCGTCTGGAAATTTGGGCCAGACAGGCCGACCTCCCTGCGTCGGCCCGAATAGTTAACGCAATCCTAACGGATTCGATTGCGCCTGCGTCTCAAATTTATTTCATCGTCGTCTCAATATGTCGTAAATCTGATTCGGGGAGAGATGGAGACGCGGCAAAGCGGAGCAGAGCCATGGGGCGTGCACGTTTGCCGACGGCGTCTCTACAGCCCGGGCACCTGTCGAACGAGGAAATGTTCTGGCACTGGCGCCGGAGCCTGATGCCGTTCTTCGACTGCGTGCCCCTGGCCGACCCGGGCGGTCCGCCGGAACCGCTCAAGAGCACCCAGTACCATGTCGGCGAGTTCCTGTTCGTCGACGCCGAGTATCCGCAGCAGCGGTTCGTCCGGGACGCGGCCTGGGCCCGCCGGCACGACGATGCCGACCATGTGCTGCTTCAGGTCTTCCTGCGCGGCACGAACGGCGGGATCAACGGCGACTCGACCTTCGTCGAGGAGCCGGGCGGGGTCTACGCCGTCAACCTCGGCTATGAGACCGACGCCGCCAGCAGCGGCGCCGACACCATGTCGCTGGTGCTGCCGCGCGACTGGCTCGGCGAGCACCTGCCCTCGCTGCGCGATGCCCGCGGCGCCGTGTTCGCCAAGGACAGCATGGCGGCCCGGCTGTTCGGCGACTTCATGCTGTCCCTGCGGCGCAACCTGCCGCATGCGACGGTCGAGGACGGGCCGCTGATCTCCCGGAACCTGGTCGGCTTCCTCGGCTCGCTGCTGGCGCACGAGGATCCGGTCAGCGCCGAGGCCCAGACCGGCGCCTTCCAGGCCCTGCAACACCACATCGACGACAACCTCGGAGACCCGGAGCTCGGCGCCGACGGCCTGTGCGCCCGCTTCCGCATGTCGCGCGCCACCCTGTTCCGCCTGTTCAAGGACCATGGCGGGGTCCGCAACTACATCCAGCGGCGCCGGCTGATGGCCTGCTTCAGGGCCATGCGGTCGCCCCGGCAGGCCGACCGCCTGATCTACGACATCGGCCTGGACTACGGCTTCACCAATCCGAGCCACCTGAGCACGCTGTTCCGCCAGCATTTCGGCATGTCGCCGCGCGAGGTCCGCGAGGCGGCCCGGCATCGCGAGTCGATCGGCGGCAGCCAGGCTGCGCCGATCGAGACCACGGGCCTGCCCGACGTCGAGATCATGCGACGCTGGGCCCTCGACCTCGGCAGTTCGGCGCGCCCCGCCGCGACGCCGGCGGGGCCGATCGGGACCGCCGGCATCGCGGGACTCTAGCCGGGCTATGCCGCCGCCGGGCCGGACAGCGCCGCGCCCAGGCAGCGCGCCTGCAGCACCGCGAACGCCGCGACCGCGAGTGCCATCAGGTCGACCAGGATCGCGCCGGTCCAGGTAAAGGCGCTCCATGCCAGCGCCAGCAGGACGGCGCTTCCCAGCACCCAGGCCCAGTCGAGGCCGCAGACAGCCCGGACCAGGGCCGGCCGCCCGACCGGCCGGGCCGATACCCAGAACACCATGCCGGCGAACGGCAGCAGGGCCAGGCCGACCAGGCGGATCCAGGCGCTGGCGTCGAGGCCGAGATAGCGGCCGGGGCCGTTCAGGCACAGCCCGGCGAGCGGCTCGGCGGCGGCCGCCATCGCGACGCCGATCAGCAGCGAGGAGCCGGCGTTCAGGCGCAGGACCGCGCGCAGGGCGGTTTCGGGATGGCCGAACATCGTCATGATCGTCTCCTTGGGTTTGACGTATCCTGGCGCGACCATCACCTGCGAGACCGGACCGCCTCAATTACGCCGGGAGTAATCATGGCCACCGCGCTCGACTCGCGTGATGCCCGGGACCCGTCCGACGAGTTCGGGGTGCTGCTGCGGCGCTGGCGCCGGCAGCGCGGGGTCAGCCAGCTCGACCTGGCGCTCAGCGCCGGCACCTCGCAGCGCCATCTGAGCTTCCTGGAGACCGGCCGGGCGCGGCCCAGCCGCTACATGGTGGTGGCGCTGGCCGGCGCGCTCGACGTGCCGCTGCGCGACCGCAACACCCTGCTGGCCTCGGCCGGGTTCTCGCCGGCCTTCCTGGCGCGCCGCGACAGCGACCCGGACCTGGCCGCGGTCGATGCCGCGCTGACCCATATCCTCGACAAGCAGGAGCCGTTCCCGGCGATCGTGATCGACCGCGCCTGGCATCTCCGCCGCGCCAACACCGCAGCCGAGCGGATGCTGGCGTTCCTGGCCCCCGACGGCCTGCCGACCGCGGCCGACGGCAGCATCGACCTGGCGGCCTGGATCTTCGACCCGGACGGGCTCGGGCAGTGGCTGCTGAACCGCGACGAGGTGCTGCCGCACATGGCCCGCCGGCTCGGCCCGTCGGCCCCGCACTGGGCCGCCGGCGGCGGGGCCGCCCGGGGTGGGGCCGCCGAAGTCGAGGACGCCGCCCCGCTGCCGCCGGTGCTGACCCTGGACGTCTCCAAGGACGGGGTGGCGGTGCGGCTGTTCTCCACCATCACCACGCTCGGCGAGCCGCAGGACATCGCCCTGCACGACATCCGCATCGAGAGCTTCTTCCCGGCCGACGACGCCTCGCGCGCGGTACTGGAGGCGATGGCGCGCGGCTGAACGCCCGCGCGGCGGCCCGGCCGACGAGGAAGTCTCCGACCCACGCGCGCTACCATACCTGCAAGCGCTATCACCGACCAATCGGAACACGATCGTCAGGCACTGCATCGCTGTAGTTCACGCGGCATCGCAGAGGGATTCAGGCATTTCGAATCATTGACAGCGCTGTCATAGACTCGCTAAACATTTGGTTGAGGCACATTCCGCTCCGCCGAACCGGTGCGTTCGCACGGTGCGACGGAGCCGCAGCCGCACCGGGCCGGTCGTCCTGACCGGCACCGGCCGGCGCCCGCCTCCGATAAGCAAGAACGTCACCCTGGGAGGGCTCCATGTCTCTGAACTCACTGCTGAAGCAGACGGGCGCGCTCGGCGCGGCCGCCGTCATCGCGCTGTCGGCCGCCGCCGCTGTCGCAGCGCCCGAGATCGTCGCCGGACCGGCCAGCGACCAGGCCTGCTACGTGCCGTGGTCGAAGGACACCAAGTTCTTCCAGTACGCGGCGAAGAAGGGCCCGTACCGGATCGCCCTGGCCAACGGCTACGTCGCCAACACCTGGCGCATCCAGATGATCCAGACCGCGAAGGCCTACGCGGCGCTGCCGGCGGTCGCGGCCGACCTGAAGGAGTTCAAGGTGGTCTCGACCGGCGAGGACGTTGCCGCCCAGATCTCCGCGATCAACAACTTCATCGACTCCGGCTTCGACGCCATCGTCGTCAACGCCCAGAACCCGCAGGCCTTCGCGCCGGTGATCCGGCGCGCCAAGCAGGCCGGCATCGTGCTGGTCGCCTTCGACAACATCCTCGACACCCAGGACGCCATCAACGTCAACGTCGACCAGAAGGGCCTCGGCGAGTTGTGGGCCCACTGGCTCGACAAGCACCTGGCGAAGGGCGGCAAGATCCTGGAGGTGCGCGGCGTCGCCGGCACCTCGGTCGACACCGACCGCCACCAGGGCATCCACGAGGTGCTCAAGTCCACCGGCAAGAAGTGGGAGGTGATCGAGGTGTCCGGCAAGTGGGACGACGGCACCGCCCAGAAGGCCACCGCCGACGCCATCGCCGTGCACGGCCGCTTCGATGGCATCACCGCCCAGGGCGGCGACACCGGCGTGGTGCAGGCGATGATCGACGCCAAGCACCCGTTCGTGCCGTTCGCCGGCGAGACCGAGAACGGCTTCCGCAAGTTCTGCGGCAAGCACAGCGGCGACGGCCTGCTGTGCTCCTCGGCCGGCACCGGCCCGGCCCAGGTCGCGGTGGCCATGAAGACCGCGATCGACGCGCTCAAGGGCAAGGTCGTCCCGCAGTCGATCAAGCTGCCGCTGGCGATCGTCGAGCACCCGGGCTTCAAGGACGGCGAGAACTACTACTCCAACGAGTCCGACAATTTCTTCGTCGGCAACTCGTTCCCGACCTGCGGCATCGAGTTCACGGCGCAGGAGATCATGAAGCAGACCAAGGACAACAAGTAGGCTTCCCGCCGGACCGACCGACCTCCGCGGGGCCGCCGGCCCCGCGGAGACTCTCCAGCAGGGAAGACGAGCATGCATGAGCACACGGCGCTCTTCCGCATGGAAGGAATCTCCAAGCGCTATGGGGGCGTGCACGCCCTCGAGAACGCCTCCCTGGACGTCCATGCCGGCCGGGTCCACGCCATCCTCGGCGAGAACGGCGCCGGCAAGTCCACCCTGATCAAGGTCATGTCGGGGGTCGTCGCCCCCGACGCCGGCCGGATGTTCCTGGACGGTCGCGAGGTCGGCTTCGCCGATCCGGCGGCGGCGAACCGTGCCGGCATCGTGTGCATCTTCCAGGAACTCTCGCTGATCCCGGACCTGTCGGTCGCCGACAACATCGTCGCGGCCGACCCGCCGACCCGCTTCGGCCTGATCGACCGCAAGGCGCAGCGCCGGCTGGCCGAGGCGGCGCTGGCCAAGGCCGGCGGCGGCGACATCCATCCCCGCGCCCGGGTCGGCGACCTGCCGCTGTCGCGCCAGCAGATCGTCGAGATCGCCAAGGCGCTGGCCCGCAGTCCCCGGGTCCTGATCCTGGACGAAGCCACCTCGGCGCTGACCGCCGCCGACGTCGCCAACGTCATCGCGGTGCTCAAGCGCCTGCGCGGCGAGGGCATGGCGCTGCTGTACATCTCGCACCGCATGCACGAGATCTCCGAGCTGGCCGACGAGTGCACGGTGTTCCGCAACGGCCGCAACGTGGCCAGCTACGCGGCCGGCACCAAGACCGACGACGAGGTCGTCGAGATGATGATCGGCCGGGAGTACCGGCACGTGTTCCCGCCGAAGTCCGCGGCGCCGCCGGCCACCGGCACCCCGGCGCTGTCCGCCCGCAACCTCGGCTGGACCGGCAAGCTGAAGGACATCTCGCTCGACGTGCATCCCGGCGAGGTCGTCGGCCTGGGCGGCCTCGACGGCCAGGGCCAGCGCGAGCTGCTGCTGGCGTTGTTCGGGGTGCTGCGCGGCGTCACCGGCCAGGTGCTGGTCGACGGCCGGCCGATCACGGTGAAGAACCCGCGGCACGCCAAGTCGCCCGGCATCGGCATGGCGCTGATCCCCGAGGACCGCAAGACCGAGGGGCTGATGCTGCCGATGCCGGTGCTGCACAACCTGTCGTTCGCCGCCCTCGGCCGGCTGTCGCGCGCCGGGGTCGTCGACCGTGCCGCCGAGCGCGACCGGGTCGACGAGATGATCCGGCTGCTGGCGATCCGCACCAAGGGCACCGAGGCGCCGGTCAGCACCCTGTCGGGCGGCAACCAGCAGAAGGTGGTGATCGCCAAGTGGCTGATGGTGGCGCCGAAGATCATCCTGCTGAACGACCCGACCCGCGGCATCGACGTCGGCACCAAGCAGGAGATTTACCAGCTGATGCGCAGGCTCAGCGCCGAGGGCGCGGCGATCATCCTGTACTCGACCGACTACGACGAGCTGATCGGCTGTTGCGACCGGGTGATGGTGCTGTACGACGGCGCCGTGGTCACCACGCTCGCCGGCGCGGAGATCACCGAGCACGCGCTGGTCGGCAGCGCGCTGAACATCGCCCCCGGCAACGGTTCCGCGACCGGGGAGGCCGGCGCCGCGCCGGTCGCCGGGCGATGAGGGAATGGCGCTTCCTGGTCGCCGAGAACCGCGGGACGCTGATGGCGCTGCTGCTGTTCCTGGCGATGTTCGCAGTCTATGTCGGCAACCATCCGGCGGGCTTCACCGCCAACGTGGTCCAGACCGCCGCCAACAAGGGCGTCATCCTGGCCCTGATCGCGATGGCCCAGGCGATGGTGGTGCTGACGGCCGGTATCGACCTGTCGGTCGGCATGATCTTCATCCTGTGCAACTGCCTGGGATCCCACCTGCTGGGCGGCCCGCCCTGGCAGGTCGGGCTCGGCGTCGCCGCGGTGCTGGCGACCGGCCTGGCGTGCGGCGCGGTCAACGGGCTGATCGTCATCGTCGGCCGGCTGCAGCCGATCGTCACGACGATCGCGACCGGTGCCGTGTTCTTCGGCATCGCGCTGTGGCTGCGCCCCTATCCCGGAACCACTCCCGACTTCGCCGCCGACCTGGCAGACGCCTTCACCGGCAAGCTGTTCGGCGTGGTCCCGGCCAGCCTGGCCTTCCTGGCCGCGGTGGTGCTGGTGGTGTGGGTGCCGTTCAGCCGCTCGGCGATCGGCCGTGCCGCCTACGCGGTCGGCTCCAACGACATGGCCGCCTACATGTCGGGGATGCCGGTCCGGCGCGCCCGGTTCGCGGCGTTCACGCTCGGCGGGCTGCTGGCGGCGCTGGCCGGGCTGTTCCTGACCTTCTTCACCTATTCCGGCGAGGCGTCGCTGGCCAACGGCGACAACTACACGCTGTTCTCGATCGCCGCCGTGGTGCTGGGCGGGGTGTCGCTGTACGGCGGCCGCGGCAGCGCGATCGGCGCGGTGTTCGGGGCGCTGGCGTTCCGCGCCATCGGCGACCTGCTGTTCGTCTTCGACCTCGATCCGCTGTGGCAGCCGCTGTTCCAGGGACTGGTGCTGGCGCTCGCGGTGACCGTCGGCGCCGCCCGCCTGTTCAGGATCCGCAACCGCCTCGACATGTTCAGCTGAGGACCCGCGATGACCGCCGAGGCCAGCCAGACCACAAGGGTACCGCTGCGCGAGCGGCCCAACCTGCCGATCCTGGTGTCGTTCGCCTGCATCGTCCTGCTGCTGCTGGTCGGCAGCCTGTATTCCAGCAGCTTCCTGTCGCCGGAGTACCTGGTCCAGCAGTTGAAGGTCGCCTCGTTCCTGGGCGTGATCGCCACCGGCATGATGCTGATCATCCTGCTGGGGCAGATCGACCTGTCGATCCCCTGGGTGGTGACCACCGGGGCGATGATGGCCTCCGCCGCCACCGCCTACGGCCCGCTCGGCGAGGCGCTGGCGGTGCCGTTCGGGATCCTGTGCGGCGCCGCGATGGGGCTGATCAGCGGCATCGGCGTGGCCTATCTGCGGATCCCGGCGATGATCGTCACCCTGGCCATGAACGTCATCGCCCAGGGGCTGATGGTGGCCTACACCGGCGGCTTCTCGCCGGCCGATTCGGCGTCCCCGGCGATGCGCTGGCTGGCCACCGGCACCCTGGTCTTCGGCGTCCCCAACGCCATCCTGGTGTGGGCCGCGGTCGGCGCGCTGGCGGTCTTCGCCCTGACCCGCACCACCTTCGGCCGCGCGATCTACGCGATCGGCAATCGCGAGAGCGCCGCCTACCTGTCGGGCGCCGCGACCCAGCGGCTGGTGATGGCGGCCTTCGCCATCTCCGGCGCGCTGGCGGCATTCGGCGGCGTCCTGCTGGCCGGTTACGCCGGCAAGGCGGCGCAGTCGATGGGCGACGCCTACCTGCTGCCGGCGATCGCCGCGGTGGTGCTGGGCGGCACCTCGATCCTGGGCGGCCGCGGCAACTACATGGGCACCGTCGCCGGCGTCATCCTGGTCACCCTGCTGCAGTCGATCCTGTCGGTCATGCAGATCGCCGAGTTCGGCCGGCAGATCATCTACGGCCTGGTGATCGTGGCGATGCTGCTGCTGTACGGGCGGGCCAAGGCCCTGCGATAGACCGGATGCTCACGCCTGCATTTTGATCTACCGGATATCGGAGTGCGAGGTAGGGCCGGGTTCCGTGGTCGCGCGAAGCGGTGGCCGATGCATGCGGCGGGTTGCGCTGGCTACCGTCCCTGAATTGTCGGTGTTCGAACTCCCTGGCGCCGCGTGGTCCGCGGGTCGGTAAGTCGGGCGCGGGAGAGTGCCGATTCGTTCTGCCACAGGATGCCGACGCCGTGGCGAGCCTGATGCGTCGCACGAAGACCCAACCGTGGACGCCGATCTTCCGCTGATCGAAGCAAATGCCACCACACGTGACGGCAGCGGCCTGCGTCCGCTTGGATGAAGTTACTGACCAGGTGGGACTAATTCACGCGCTTGGTGCTGTCCCGCTCGATCAGTTCGAAGCCCATGTCCACCACGGTCTCGCCCGACCGGTCGCCGGCGATGGCGGCCGCCAGCATCTCCACCGCCCTGCGGCCCATCTCGTAGCGGTAGGTCCGCACGCTCGTCACCGCCGGAACCGCCAGCCCGATGACCTCGAAGTCGTTGAACCCGGCGATCCCGAAGTCCTCGGGCACGCGCATGCGGCGGCGCTGGCATTCGAACAGCGCACCCAGCGCGATGTCGTCGTTGTTGGCCTGGGCGGCGTCGGCCTCCAGGCCCCGCGACAGCAGCTCCGAGAGCAGCTGGCCGCCCAGGGTCACCGCCGACGTCTTGTGGGTGGTCACGATCAGGCGCTCGTCGAACAGCCCGGCCTGCTGCATCGCCTCGCTGTAGCCGTCGAGCCGCTTCCTGGTCCGGGTGTCCATCTGCGCGGCGATGAAGCCGATCCGCCGGTAGGACCGCGCGATCAGGTGCCGGGTGACGGTGGCGGCGGCGCCGCGGTGGTCGAAGCCGACCACCATGTCGACCGGGTCGTCCGGCATGTCCATGATCTGGACCACCGGGCAGTCGGCGGCCTGAAGCAGGCGGCGCGCCTCTCGGGACTGCTCGAAGCAGGTGACCAGCAGCGCCGCCGGGCGCTGCCCGAGAAACAGCCGCAGCAGGTCCTCCTCCTTGATCGCCGAGTAGTTGGTGTTGCCGAACTGCGCCTGGAACGGCGTCGCCTCGATGGCGTCGTAGATTCCGCGCAGCACGTCGATGAACACCGAGTTGGTGACCGACGGGATGATCACGCCGATCACGTTCGAGTGCGACGACGCCAGCGCCTGGGCCGCGGTGTTCGGGACATAGCCGATCTCGGCGATCGCCCGGTTGATGCGGTCGCGCAATGCCGGCGAGACCATGTCTGGCTTGCGCAGCACCCGCGAGGCGGTGATGGGGCTCACTCCCGCGGCCCTGGCCACGTCAGCCAGTGTCGGCTTGCCCGAGCTTTTCCGGATTCGTGGCAAGGACTACCCCGTTGCTGTCGGATCGATCAGTGCCCTTGACTATACGGCGTGACCGGAAGTTATGCTAGCGCTATCATTGCGTGTTTTCAGGGGCGTGCTCCCAAGAGTGATATCGCCGACCGGGACGAACCACCGGCGCCGGAGGCCCGCCCGGCGGTCAACCCGGCGCCCCGTCGGCGAACGCCGCCACCGCCGCCCCATGCGTCCCGTCGGCCTCGACGAACCAGTCGCCGATCTCGCTCGACGTCATGAACACCACGTCGTCGCGGCCCAGCAGCAGATCGAGAACACGCCCGAAGTGATGCGCCACATGCGGCACCCCGATCAGGTGCGGGTGCAGCGCCAGGGTCAGGACCCTCGGCTGGTCGCGGCCCTCGCGCTCGAACACCGCCAGCGTCGCCTCGACCCGCCGGAAGATCTCGTCGGTCGAGTTGTGCTGGACCGCGTAGATCGGCACGTCGTTCAGCTCGAAGGTGTAGGGCATGGCCAGCATCGGCCCGTGGCGGGTCCGCATCCAGCACGGCAGGTCGTCGACCAGCCAGTCGTGCAGGAACTCGATGCCGTGCTTGCGCAGCAGGTCGGGCGTCTCCGGGGTCTCGCCGATGCCGGGGCCGAGCCAGGCGCGCACCGGCTTGCCGGACAACGCCTCCAGGCGCCGCAGAGACCGCACGATCTCGGCCTCCTCGTCGTCGACCTGCTTCAGCGACTGCTGGAACCAGCCGTGGCCGACCAGTTCCCAGTCGGCCCGCAGCACCGCGTCGGCCAGGCCGGGGTAGACGTCGGCCACCTGCGCGTTCATCAGCGCCGAGGCTCGCAGCCCGCGCGCCGCCAGCATCGAGAACAGCCGCGGCATGCCGCAGCGCAGGCCGTATTCGACCCAGGCGAAGTTCGGGACGTCCGGCGGGTCGCTCGGCCGGCCGTGCGGCGGCGGCAGCACGCCTCGCGGCATCGGCCGGTCGAACGGCCAGTACTCGATGTTGACGGCGACGTTGACCATGATCGGCCGTCCCTGGAACGGCGGAAGCGGCGGCCTCTCGCTCGCCATCTGGAACGGAATTCGCGGATTGGACCACATGGTCGCTCCCCTTCGCCCGGTTGGATGTCGTCACGTGGCGGCGCGCCGCCGCCTCGATGCCCTACGCCAGATGCACCCGCACCGCGTCCGGCCGCCACGACAGGAACGCCCGGTCGCCCGGGGCGAAGCGGCCGGGCAGGCTTCGGGTCGCCATCCGGACCGTTGCCGCATGGCCGGTCGGCAGGCGGACATGCATGACCGTGGAGAAGCCCAGATAGAACGCGTCGACCACCTCGACCGGCGTCTCGACCGCACCCGGCTCGGCGCCCGCCCCGGCCGCCAGCCGGAAGTCCTCGGCCTTCACCGAGACCGCCGCCGCCCGCCCGTCGGCGCTCGCCCAGTCGACGCCCGGCGCCGGCGGCAGCGGCAGGCTCAGGCCCTCGGCCACGGCCAGAGAGGCGGCGGCCCCGTCGTGCCGGACGATCCCGTCGAACAGGGTATTCTCGCCAACGAACCCGGCGGTGAACCGACGCCGCGGACTCTCGTACATGTGCCCGGGCGTGCCGCTCTCGACCAGTTCGCCGTCGGCGATCAGCGCGATCTCGTCGGCCACGGTCATCGCCTCTTCCTGGTTGTGCGTCACATGCACGAAGGTGATGCCGACGCTCTCCTGGATGTGCTTCAGCTCGAAGCACATGTCGCGCCGCAGCTGGGCGTCCAGTGCCGCCAGCGGCTCGTCCAGCAGGATCACCGAGGTCTTCAGCACCAGGGCGCGGGCCAGTTGCACGCGCTGCTGCTGGCCGCCGGACAGCTCGTGCGGCCGGCGCCGCTCGAAGCCGGCCAGCCCGACCAGCTTGAGCATGTCCAGAACCTGGGCGCGGATCGCGTCGCGCGGCAGCCGTCGCAGGGTCAGGCCGTAGGCGACGTTCTGCTCGACGGTCATGTGCGGGAACAGCGCCGAGCCCTGGAACACCATCGAGGTGTCGCGGCGGTCGGCCGGCTGATCGGTCACGTCCACGCCGTTGATCCGGACCCGGCCGCCGGTCGGCCGGATCAGCCCGGCGATCATCCGCAGCGTCGTGGTCTTGCCGCCGCCGCTCGGCCCCAGCAGCACGAAGTACCGGCCGGCCGGGATCGCGAAGCTGGTCGGCTTCAGCGCGGTGACCGGGCCGTAGTTCTTGGTGATCCCCTCGGCCTCGACGGCAGCCGGTGTCGGTGTCGGGCGGTTCGTCATCGCATCCGTGCCGGCCGCGCTCATGCCCGCCCCCTCGTCATCGCCATCACGAGCACCAGGCCGACCACCGCCATCGACACCACCGCGAACAGACCGGCCATGGCGTAGACCTCGGGGGTCATGCCGGTGTTGAGCATGTAGGACACCAGGTAGGTCGGGAAGGTGTCGAAGCCGCCCTTCAGGAAGTTGGTCCGGACGTATTCGTTGAACGACAGGATCACCACGAACGCGGTCGCCGACAGCACGCCGGGCCGGATCTGCGGAAACTCGACGTGCCAGAAGGCCTGCCAGGCGTTGGCGCCGCAGGTCCGCGCCGCCTCGGCCTGCTCCGGCCGGAACCGGGCCATGGTGACCAGGATCACCACGAAGGCGTATGGCAGGCACCAGGTGATCTGCCCGGCCACCGCGGTCCACAGCGACAGCTCGAACCAGGACTGGCCGAACGCCGCCTCGGCGACGGCGTTCAGGTTCTTGAAATACACCAGCAGCGCCGCCGCGGTGACGTCGGCCGGAACGAACAGCGGCGACAGCATCAGGAACACGAACGGCACCTTGAGGCGGGTCCGCTGGTAGAACTTGGCGGCCAGCACCGCCATCGGGATCGTGCAGGCCACCACGATCGCCGCGATCAGCGCGGTCCAGGACAGGGTCGCGCGGATCTCCTGGTTCTCGAACAGCGTCCGGTACCACAGCCAGGTGAACTCGTACCTCGCCGCGCCGAACCCGCCGTAGTTGAACGAGATGTAGAGCGTATAGAACACCGGCAGCATCAGGGCGCCGACGAGCGTCAGCATGTAGGCCCATTTCAGGCGGTATCCCCAGACGCTCTCGTAGTCGTGGGTCATCGGCGGCCTAGCGATAGGGCTGCAGGATCTTGGTGATGTCGAACAGGTAGTGGCCGATCAGCAGCAGCCCGGCCATCAGCCCGACCATGACGGCGGCGATCGCCATCGCCAGCGGGAAGTCGAGGGCGGCGATCGCGTTCACCACCAGGGTCCCGGCATTGGCGGCGCCCGGACCGCCCAGCAGGTCCGGCACCAGGAACAACCCGAGGCTGTTGACGAAGATGAACACGGTGGCAGCGAAGATGCCGGGCGCGGCCAGCGGCACGATCACCCGCACGAAGGTCCGCACCACCCCGCTGCCCAGGTCGCTGCACAGCTCGAACACGTAGTCCGGGATGCCCTCCATCGCCAGGAAGCCGCAGAACACCATGAAGGGCAGGAACGACAGCACCTCGCCGATCACCACTCCGGTCGGCGTGAAGATCAGCCAGTCGAGCGGCGCGTCGGTCAGGCCGATGCCGATCAGCGTATCGTTGACGATGCCGTTGCGCCCGAGCACCGGGCGCAGCGCGAACAGCCGGATCACTTCGGAGATCATGAACGGCAGGATGAACAGCAGCACCGCCTTGTGCTGCGCCGACGGGGGCAGCGAACGGCGCACGAACACCGCGACAGGGAAGCCGAGCGCGAAGGCGACCAGGACGGTGACCAGGCCGGACTGCACCGAGTTCAGGAAGCTGTCGAGCCGGCCCGACAGGAAGAAATCGCCATAGGCCGCCAGGGTGAAGCCGGGCTTCATCCAGAACATGGTGCGCTCGAACACGCTCCACACCAGCGTCAGCCCGAGCGGCACCAGGAAGAACACGGTCATGAAGACCGCCGGCAGGTAGAACAGCAGCCGGCCGGGGCCGTCGTCGGCCACCAGCCGCTGCCAGAGGGAGCCGTCTCCGGCTCCCTCCCGCGGCGTCACGACGGTCATCGGGGCCGGCTCAGGCCGCCTGCACCCGCGACCACCACTCCTGGTACGTGCGCAGATGCGTCGGATAGACGTTCTGCCAGGCGTTGCCGGCGGTCGCGTAGCGCTGCTCCTTGCGCTTCAGGGTCGCCTTCAGGTCGGCCACGTCGAAGTCGCCGGCATTGGCCTCCATGTAGGCCACCATGCCGGTGGTCAGCGACGCGAAGCCGAAGCGCGACAGCTGTCGCGTCGTGTACCAGGGCGACAGCACGGTCTCGGCCAGCTTGTAGAACGCCGCGTCCTTGCCGGCCTTGGCGGCGTCCTTGGTCAGCATGACGATGTTGTTCCAGACCTGGTGGCCTTCCTTCATCGTGCCGTACACGATGTCCTGGCCGGATTTCTTGGCGGCGACCCGCTGGATCGGCTCCCAGCACGACATCATCGCCACCTCGCCCGACGCCAGCAGGTCCACGCCCTGCTGGAAGCCGTTCCAGAAGGTCCGGAACTGCCCGGCCTTCTTCTTCTCGATCAGGAACTCGGCGACCCCCTGGATCTCGTCGGGCTGCATGTCGGACCGGTTCTTGATCGACATCTTGCCGGACTCGTGAAGGTAGATCGCGGTCACCGTCATGGTCGGGCCGAAGTCGTTCTGCAGGGCGGTGCGGCCCTTGAACTCCGGGTCGAAAATGGCCTCCCAGCTGGCATAGTCCTGGCCCAGCATCGACTTGTTGTAGGCCAGCGAGTCGGCGTTCGCGATGTACGGAACGGCGTACACCTTGTCCTTGTAGCGGATCGAGTGGGCGGCCTCGCCCTTCGGGTCCCTCACCTCGTCGCGCAGCAGGTTCCAGTTCGGGATACGCGAGGTGTCGAGCTCGGCGATCACGCCGTTCTCGGCCATCGCATCCTCCATCCCGCCGCCGTTGTCGGTGAAGGCGTCGTAGAGCTTGCGGCCGTCGCCGACCATCATCTTCGACAGGGCCTCGTCGGCGCTGGCGCTCTTCGGGCTCCAGGCCAGCTTGATCCCGGCCTTCTCCTCGAACGGCGCCCAGGTGTCGAACGGCCGCATGATCGGCGCGGCCCAGAGCCGCAGTTCGTCGGTGGCGGCCTGCGCCGGGACGACCCGGGCGAGCGCGGCGGATCCCAGCAGGCCGGCGGTCCCCTGCAGCAGCAGCCGGCGGGTGAATTCGCTCTGGTTCATGCGGAAGTCCCCCTGTGTGGTGATCGTTGATAGTTAACAGTTAACACCAACCTGTATGCAATCGCGGAATTGTCCAGGCCGGGCGGCGATTTCCCGGCCGGCGCGGCCATTCCGGCCTGACGTTTCACTCGTGCCCGGCCGACGGTGGAAACCGGGACGCCATCGGCCCGATGCTCGATGACGACACGACAGGGAGATGCCGCCATGTCAGAGACCGGAGACCCGCGGGGGACGCTGGCCGAAAGGCTCGAGGCGAACACCATCGAGCGCCGCAAGCGGCTGGCGGACTCCGACTGGAAGACCATCGACGGCTCGATCCGCGCACTCGACGCGAGCGGCGTCCGCGCGAACGTGCTGCAGCCCGGCCGGACGGCCCCGGACTTCGCGCTGCCGAACGCCGACGGCGAGATCGTCCGCTCGACGGAACTACGCAGCCGCGGCCCGCTGGTGGTGAAGTTCTACCGCGGCTCCTGGTGTTCCTACTGCAACGTCGAGGTCAGGGCACTGATGGAGGTGCTCGGCGAGATCCGCGCGCTCGGCGGCGACATGGTCGCGATCACCCCCGAACTGCCGGACGAGGCCGCGAAGATGACGGCGAAGCACGGCCTGGCGTTCGAGGTGCTGTCCGACGTGGGCAACAGGGTCGCCCGGCAGTACGGGCTGGTCTGGACCCTGCCCGACCGGGTCAGGGACTTCTACGGAAGGATCGGCCTCGACCTGGAGCGGTCGAACGGCGACGACAGCTGGGAACTGCCGATCCCCGGCAACTTCGTGGTCGCCCCCGACGGCACCCTGCTCGACGTGTTCGCCGACCCGGACTATCGGGTGCGCCAGGAGCCGGCCGAGGTCGTCGACGCGATCCGCCGCTGGGCCGGACGGTAGCCGTCCCGCCTACGCCGCGTCGTGCAGAATGATCCCGAGCGTGTAGCGCTCGCCCGACCGCAGCCGGCTGACCCCGTGGCGCATGGCGGTCCGGTAGATCCCGCGCGAGCCCTGTACCGGCCGGCGGTTGACCGGGAAGATCACCGCCTCGCCGCGCGCAAGGGCCACGACCTCGGCGCGCGACTGCATGCGCGGGCGCTGCTCGGTCAGCACGAACTCGCCGCCGGTGAAGTCGGCGCCGGGCTCGCTCAGCAGGAATGCCGCCTGCAGCGGGAACACGTGCTCGCCGTACAGGTCCTGGTGCAGGCAGTTGTAGTCGCCGGGGCCGTATCTCAGGATCAGCGGTGTCGGGCGGGTCTGGCCGGCGACATGGCATTCGGCCAGCCAGTCGTCGAGCCGCGCCGGATACCGCCGGCCGTCGCCGGTCCGCCCGGCCCAGGCATTCGCCAGCGCGGCCAGCCGCGGATACAGGGACGCGCGCAGGGCGCCGACGACGTCCGGCAGCGGGTAGCCGAAGTAGCGGTATTCGCCGCGGCCGAAGCCGTGCCGGGCCATCGTCACGGTGCTGCGGAACCGGCGGTCGTCGGGGTAGAGCGCGGTCAGGGCCCGGCACTCCCCGGCCGACAGCAGCGGCCCGGTGGTCGCCGCCCCCCAGCGGTCCAGGTCGGCGCCGATCCGGCTCCAGTCAAGGCCGGCGACGCGGTCGGCAATCTCGGCCATGACGGTTCCCTTCGTTCCAGGCGCTGGCCCGGACCGTAGAAGCCCTCCGCCGCCCGATCACTCCGGTTCTTGCTGTTGTCCCGCCCGGCGCCTATCCCGCACGGCGCCGCGTGACCGTCACGCCGGCCCCTTCGGCGTCGGGGAACACGTCCAGCTTGTCGACCGTCACCTCGGCACGGCGGGCCCGCGGGTCGGCCATCGCCAGTTCGGCGATGCGCTCGGCCAGCGTCTCGACCAGGCCGATGTGGCCGCCGCTTGCCAGCGCGCGGATCCCGGCGGCCAGCCGCTCGTAGCAGTAGACTCGCCGGTAGTCCTCCCGGAAGCCACCGTCCGGACGCACCGCGTCGACGGTCACGTCGACCCGCACGCGCTGGGCACCGTCGCGCTCGTGCGGGTGGATGCCGATGCGGAAGTCGACCACCAGGCCCCGCAGCCGCACCACGTACAGCTCGTCCGCCACGCCGGTGTCGAGGTCGCTGCCGGCAACCGGTCGGTCGTCTGCGTCGCGCCCGCAGGCGCGTCCTCCATCATCCGGGGCCATGCCGGTCTCCTGCGGTCCTGCGTGACCGTAACCTAGGGACGGACGGCCGCCGTCGCAAACCCGCCCTTGCCGGTCGTCCACGGAACGGCTGCGCAATGCTGCCGAAGCAGCACCTTGGCGACGGTCGGCCCGGCGGTCTAGGCTCGCCGTGACTTTGTATACACTCCCCGGAGGAACCCATGGACAAGGCCATGTTCGACGCCGGCCTGAAGAACCGTCGCGAGGTGCTGGGCGCCGACTACGTCGACAAGTCGATCGCCTCGGCCGACGACTTCAACATGCCGCTGCAGGAACTGGTGACCGAATACTGCTGGGGGGCCGTGTGGGGCCGCGAGGAGCTGCCGCGCAAGCAGCGCTCGATGCTGAACCTGGCGATGCTGGTGGCACTCAACCGCCCGCACGAGTTGCGCCTCCACATCCGCGGTGCCATCAACAACGGGGTCACCAAGGAGGAGATGCGGGAGGTGTTCCTGCAGACCGCCATCTACTGCGGGGTCCCGGCGGCGATCGACGCCTTCCGAAACGCCCGCGAAGTCTTCAAGGAACTGGAAATCTAGGGGAGAACGCCGCCATGGCGGACATGACCGTGGGCTGGATCGGCATCGGCAACATGGGTTGGCCGATGGCCCGCAACGCCAAGCAGGCCGGCATCGACATCGTGGTCTACGACGTGGACCAGGGCCGGATGGGCAAGTTCGCCGAGGAGTTCGACGCCAGGCGCGCGCCGACCCTGCGGGCGCTCGCCGAGATGTGCGACGTGGTCGTGACGATCGTTCCGGACGGCAAGATCGTCCGGCAGATCTGCCTGGGAGATGGCGACCGGCTGGCCGACGGCCTGAAGCCCGGCAGCATCGTGATCGACATGAGCTCGTCGGCGCCGACCGGCACCCGGGCGCTGGGCGACGACCTGCACAAGCTCGGCGTGACGCTGATCGACGCGCCGGTCTCCGGCGGCACCGTCGGGGCCGAGAAGGCGACGCTGTCGATCATGATCGGCGGCAGCGACGAGGCGGCGATCGCCAAGGTCACCTCGATCTTCGAGGCGACCGGCAAGAACGTGTTCCGCTGCGGGTCGCTCGGCTGCGGCCACGCCATGAAGTGCCTGAACAACTACCTGTCGGCGGTCGGCCTGACGGCGGCCAACGAGGCGCTGGTCATCGGCCAGAAGTTCGGCCTCGACCCGGCCACCATGGTCGACATCATCAACGTGTCGTCCGGCCGCAACAACTCGACCGAGACCAAGTACCACCAGCGGGTGCTGCCGCGGACCTACGGCTCCGGCTTCTCGGCGGCACTGATGGCCAAGGACGTCGGCATCGCCTCCGGGCTGGCCGGCGACCAGGAGGCGTTCGCGCCGCTGCTGCACACCCTGAACGACATCTGGCAGCAGGCCTCGGCGCAGCTCCCGGGCGTCGATCACGAGGTGACGATCGAGTACTACGAGCGGGCCAACGCCACCAGGCTCAAGCCCGGGAAGCAGGCGTGATGGCAGCCGGGACCAACGCCCCGCGGCTGGCCTTCATCGGCTTCGGCGAGGCCGGGCCGCTGATCGCCGGCGGGCTGTTGGGCGCCGGGGCGGCGTCGGTCGCCGCCTACGACATCCTGGTGGACGACCCGGCGGCCCGCGACGCCTGGATCGCCAAGGCCGGGGCAGTGCCGGCCCGGGCCTGCGCGCAGCCGGCCGAGGCGGTCGGCGATGCCGACCTGATCCTCTCGACCGTCACCTCGGAGCGGGCCCTGGAGGCGGCCTCGGCGGCGGCACCGCATCTGCGGGCCGGCCAGCTCTACCTGGACCTCAACTCCTGCTCGCCGGGCAAGAAGGTCAAGGCCGCGGCGGCGGTCGAGGCGGCATCGCCGGCCCGCTACGTCGACGTGGCGGTGATGGACACGGTCCCGGGGCGCGGCCACAAGGTTCCCATGCTGCTGGCGGGCCCGGCGGCGCAGGAGGCGGCCGAGCGGCTGGCGCCGTTCGGCATGACCCTGGAAGTGGTCGGCGACAAGGTCGGCCAGGCCTCGACCATCAAGATGGCCCGCAGCGTGTTCATGAAGGGGCTGGAGGCGATCCTGTGCGAGAGCCTGGTGGCCGCCGACCGGGCCGGGGTCGCCGACCGGGTGCTGGCCTCGATCCAGGGCACCTTCCCGGACCTGGACTGGCGCCGGCTCGCCACCTACCACATGGGCCGGATGGCCCTGCACGGCCGGCGCCGGGCGGTCGAGATGGAGTCGGTGGCCGACACCCTGACGGATCTCGGCCTCGACCCGTTCACCGCCGTCGGATCGGGCCGGCGCCAGATGTGGGTGGCCGAGCTTGGCCTGCGCGAGCGCTTCGGGGCGAAGGGACCGGAGACCCTGGAGGACTTCCTGGCAGCGGTCGCCGAGGCCGACTCCGCAAGCGGCGGCTGACCGAGGGCCGGGCCGTCAGGGCTGCCGCGGGCTGGGGTGAACCGCGGCCGTTTTGATCAATTCGATCACGTGGTTCACGTCGGCCACAGCCGCCGGCCAGGTGGTGTTGTCGCCGGCCACGAACCGCGGCCCCCGCCACTTCTGGAACACCTCGACGAAGGTGGTCTTCAGCTTGAACGCCTTATAGACCGCCAGCTCGCCGACGCCGTCGCGGTAGCCGATCCTGCCCGGCCCGCCGGCGCTGTTCTGGCAGAGGAACAGCAACATGATCCGATCCGGCAGGCGTTCGAGCACCCGGATCGCAATGTTCTCGCGGCCGCATGTCTGCTCGTACGGGATCAGCAGATTGGCGCCGAGGAACTCATCCATCGTGAGATCCGGCCGGGCGGCCAGGTAATAGCCGCGCACGGCGTACATACTGGTCCAGGTCTCGAATTTCTGCCCCTTCGGGATCTGCTCGATGACGAACTCCGGACCGTTCTGCCGGCGGTAGTGTTCGCTGGCGTCGATCGGATTGCCGCTCTCGTACCAGATCGGCCCCGGATAGGTGACGATCGCCTCGTAGACGTTGAGCGTGTGGTTCAGCTTCTCGGGCTGCGCCGTCGCCGCCCCGGCCAGCAGCGCCACCACGGCGGCGAAAAGACCTCCGACAACAGCGCGCATGGTCGTCCTCCGGCAGCCTTCCGCCGGGAGTCTAAGCGGACCCGCGGCAAGGCGGCCAGAACGCGATCAGCCGCCGCCGAACGGGTAGGCGTCGAAGGATTCGACCGTGAGCCGGTGGCTGACCAGGCCGGCGCCCGGCACCAGGCGATGCAGCTGCAGCATCGGCGGCTCGAAGGTCAGGCTCAGCGGCGCCCTGCCCTCGGCGTCGTAGGCGACCTGGTGGGCCGCCCCCGGCAGCACGTCGAGCACCGTGCCGGCGAACCGGACGGTCACGCCGCGGTGCAGATGGCCGGCGATGACGCGCTCCACGTTGGGCGCTCCTGCGACCAGCGCCTCCAACCGCTCCGCCCCCTCGAGCAGCCGCAACCGGTCCATGCCGGGGATGCCGACCGGGATCGGCGGGTGGTGCATGGCGACCACCGTCGGCGTCGTCCGGTCCTCCGCCAGCCGCGCGGCGAGCCAGTCGAGCCGGCGCTCGCACAGGGCACCGGTGGACTTGCCCTGGTCGAGAGTGTCGAGGACGAGGACCCGGCTGCCGTCCAGGTCCAGGGCATACTGGACGAAGGGCTCCCCGGCGTTCCAGTAGTCGAGATCCGGAAAGCCGGCCCGGAAGGCCTCGCGGTCGTCGTGGTTGCCGAGCGCCAGGCGCACCGGCATCGCCAGCGGCGCCAGCAGTTCCCTGAGACGGGCGTATTCGTCCGGATCGCCGCCGTCGACCAGATCGCCGGTGACCAGCACGAAGTCCGGCCGCGGGTCGAGACCGTTGAGCCGGGCCACCGCGCGCTCGAGAAACGCCCCGGTGTCGACGCGGCCGCCCAGCCGGTCGCCGGCAGCGCGGACATGCAGGTCGGTGATCTGGGCGAACAGCATGACGGGTCCCCTTCGTCGGCTGCCGATATAGGACGCCCCCGCATCTTCTCTGGACAAGATTTTTCTTGGGCTTACATCTAGCCCGGACCCGGGAGCCGGCCCCCCGCAAGACCGTTACCCGGGATCGACAGAGGATTTCACGAGAGGAGAGCGACCGATGGCATTCGAACTTCCCCCGCTGCCCTATGCGTATGACGCACTGGCGCCGTTCATGTCGGCGGAGACGCTGGAGTTCCACCACGACAAGCACCACAACGCCTACGTCACGAACGGCAACAACCTGCTGAAGGGCACCGGCCTGGAGGACAAGTCGCTCGAGGACGTGGTGAAGGCGTCCTACAAGGACGACAAGCTGACCGGGCTGTTCAACAACGCCGCCCAGCACTGGAACCACATCGAGTTCTGGCAGTGGATGAAGCCGAATGGCGGCGGCGCCATGCCGGGCGAACTCGAGAAGCGGGTCGTCGCGGACTTCGGCAGCGTCGACAAGTTCAAGGAGGACTTCGTCAACGCCGGCGTCACCCAGTTCGGCTCCGGCTGGTGCTGGCTGGCGGTCGGCGCCGACGGCAAGCTGAAGGTCACCAAGACCCCGAACGGCGTGAACCCGGTGGCGCTCGGCGAGACCGCCCTGCTGGGCTGCGACGTGTGGGAGCACTCCTACTACATCGACTACCGCAACCGCCGTCCGGACTACCTGAAGGCGTTCGTCGACAGCATGGTGAACTGGGAACGGGTCGCCGAGCTGCTCGCGAAGGCCTCCTGACCGCAGGCGGGCGCGGCCCGCTCCGGCGCCGCGCCCGCTGCCCCTCAATCGTTCGAGATCGCTGGCTTTTCATCGCCGCCTCAATTGCTTCTGTAGCTGACGCGTCAAGTTGTCCGGTGTTTGTAGCGCATGATCTGTCCGCTTCTGTTGTTTGCCCGGTGCGACAGCCGGAGGTCGCCGTAGGCGTCCGTATGCTGTCGCACCGGGTTGGCGCGTCGAAGCGGTTCACGCG
>NZ_JAVJSE010000027.1:0-4116 GCF_040219615.1 Thalassobaculum sp. | reverse complement strand
CTGCTGGCCGACCTCCTCCAGGGTGTGGTCGGTGTTCATGCCGATGCCGAAGCGCATGCGCAGCACCCGCTCCTCGCGCGGGGTCAGGCTGGCCAGCACCCGCGTGGTGGTCTCGCGCAGGTTGGCGTGGATCGCCGCGTCGAGCGGCTGGACCGCGTTCTTGTCCTCGATGAAGTCGCCGAGGTGGCTGTCCTCCTCGTCGCCGATCGGGGTCTCGAGGCTGATCGGCTCCTTGGCGATCTTCAGGACCTTGCGGACCTTCTCCAGCGGCATCACCAGCTTCTCGGCCAGTTCCTCCGGAGTCGGCTCGCGGCCGATCTCGTGCAGCATCTGGCGCGAGGTGCGGACCAGCTTGTTGATGGTCTCGATCATGTGGACCGGGATCCGGATGGTCCGGGCCTGGTCGGCGATCGACCGGGTGATCGCCTGCCGGATCCACCAGGTGGCGTAGGTCGAGAACTTGTAGCCGCGGCGGTACTCGAACTTGTCTACCGCCTTCATCAGGCCGATGTTGCCCTCCTGGATCAGGTCCAGGAACTGCAGCCCGCGGTTGGTGTATTTCTTGGCGATCGAGATCACCAGGCGCAGGTTGGCCTCGACCATTTCCTTCTTGGCCCGGCCGGCCTCGCGCTCGCCCTTCTGCACGGTCTGCACGATGCGGCGGAACTCGCCGATGGTCAGGCCGGCATCGGCCGAGATCAGGCCGAGATGCTCGCGCGCCTCGGCGACCTCGTCGGCCGCCATGTCGGCGAACCGCTTCCAGCGGGTGTCGATCGACGACACCCGGTCCAGCCAGTCCGGCTCCAGCTCGTTGCCGAAATGCTGCTCCATGAAGCTCTTGCGGCCGACGCCGACGCTGTCGGCCAGCTTCCACAGCCGGATGTCGACCTGGCTGAGCCGGCGGTTCAACGTGTAGAGCTGCTCGACCAGCGCCTCGATGCGACCGTTGTTCAGCCGCACGCTCTCCATGCCCTCGATCAGCTCGCCCTTGAGCTTCTCGTATTTGCGCTCGGTGGTGCGGGCCAGCTCCTCGCCGCCCTTCAGCTTGTCGATGCGGCGCTTCTGCATGCGCGCCAGCTTGCCGTAGGTGTCGGCGATCCGGTCGAAGGTCTCCAGCACCTGCGGCAGCAGCTGCTGCTCCATGGCGGACAGCGACAGGTTGTTCTCCTCGCCGTCGTCGCCGTCCTCCTCCTCGCCCTCGGTCTCGGCCCCTTCCTCGCTGGTGGACTCGGCGCTCTCGCCGGTGTCCATCTCGGCGCCGTAGGTCGCCTCGAGGTCGATGACGTCGCGCAGCAGGATGCCGCCTTCCTTGAGCTGGTCGCGCCAGGTCACCAGCGCGCGCATGGTCAGCGGGCTCTCGCAGATCCCGCCGATCATCATCTCGCGGCCGGCCTCGATGCGCTTGGCGATGGCGATCTCGCCCTCGCGCGACAGCAGCTCGACCGAGCCCATCTCGCGCAGATACATGCGCACCGGGTCGTCGGTGCGGCCGACGTCCTCGTCGGAGACGTTGCCGGCGACGGCGCCGTCGCTCTCCTCCTTCTCGGCGGTCTGGTCGCCGTCGTCCTCGTTCTCGACGACGTTGACGCCCATCTCGTTGAGGGCGCTCATGATGTCCTCGATCTGCTCGGAGGACATCTCTTCCTGGGGCAGCGCCGCGTTGACCTCGTCATAGGTCAGGAAGCCGCGCTCCTTGCCCTTCTTGATGAGGTTCTTGACCGCCGTGTTGATGTTGTCCATCAACGGACCGTCCTGGGCCGTCTCCTCCCGCTCGCGGGTGTCCTCGTCCTCGGTGGTCGCCGCTGCCGCCGCTTTCGTCGCCATCGTCCCTCGACTTTCCTTCGTTGCCGGTGCCCGTCTCGGCGCCGCCATCACCCAGCATCCTCCAGGGAGGCACCGGCCGTAATCTGTTGCAGGGCCTGCAGGAGCCCCGTCACCCGATTCATATCCGCTTCGCTCATCGACGCTTCGGCGATCCGCCGTGCGTCTGCGAGCTGTCGTTCCAACCGCCCCCGTCCCACGCGCGAGACCAACTCGATCAGCCCGGCGCGGGCCTCCGAATGCGTAGCGTTCGGACGGGCGAACGCCGCATGCGAGAGCGTTTCCGCCCCCAGCAAGCCGTTCACCGTGTCCGAGTAGCCCAACGCTCTGAGATGGCTCGCGAGGCCCGCGGCGTCAAGATCCGGATCCGCCTCGGTGATCTCTAGGATTTCGCGCCTGAGCTTGTCAAGAAACTGGTCATCCAGTTCCAGATGCGCAAGGGTCTCGCCCAATTCGTCGAGCAGTCCCGGATGATGGATCACGGTGGCCAGGATGAGCTGCTGCTGCCGGCGCCCCAGGACCGTGTCGAGCCGCGCCCGCGCCGCCTTGCTGCCGCTCGGCTCGACCGGCGGCGGCGTCCACTTGCCGCCCTTGTACGAGCCGCGCGGCGCTCCGCCGCCCCGCCGGAACTCCGGGGGCCGGCGCATGGTGGCTATGCGCACCTCGATCTCGTCGGCGTAGCTCTGCTGGACGGTCCGCTCGGCGATCGCCCGGACCCGGTCGCGCAGCCGGCGCCAGAAGTCGGCCCGCCGCTCCGGCGTGTCGATCGACCCCGCCGACGCCTCGATCGCCCACAGCCGGTCGACCAGCGGTTCCGCCGCCTCCAGCAGCTTGCGGAAGCCACCGGGCCCGTCGCGCCGGGTCAGGCTGTCCGGGTCCTCGCCCTCGGGCAGCGCCACGAAGCGCAGGGAGTGGCCGGGCTGCAGCATCGGCAGGGCACGCTCGCAGGCCCGCGCCGCCGCCCGCTGACCGGCATTGTCGCCGTCGAAGCACACGGTCGGCTCCGGCACGATCTTCCAGAGCTCGGCGATCTGGTCCTCGGTCAGCGCGGTGCCGAGCGGGGCAACGGCGGGGATCTGCACCTGGGCCAGGGCAATGACGTCCATATAGCCCTCGGCGACCACCAGGGTGCCGGACTTGTGGGCCGCCTCGCGCGCCTGGGCCAGGCCGTACAGCACCCGGCCCTTGTGGAACAGCGGGGTGTCGGGCGAGTTCAGGTATTTCGGCTGGCCGTCCCCCAGGACCCGGCCGCCGAAGGCGATGATCCGGCCGCGCCGGTCGGTGATCGGGAACAGCACCCGGCCGCGCATGTAGTCGCCGGTCTCGCCGGCCCGCGGGCCGTCGTCGTAGCGCTTGACCAGCCCGGCCTCGACCAGCACGTCGACCTCGACGCCCTCGGCCTTCATGGCGCGCTGCAGTGCCTTGCGGTCCTCCGGTGCCCAGCCCAGCCGGAAACGGGCGATGGTCTCGTCCGTCAGGCCGCGGTCCCGCAGGTAGCGCAGGCCGGCGTCGCCGGCAGACGTATGGAGCTGGCGCTCGTACCAGCGGCAGGCCAGGTCGACCACGTCCTGCAGGGTGCGCCTGCGGTCGGCCTTCTCGCGGTCCTCGGGGGTCTCCTTCGGCACGTCGAGCCCGGCCTGGGCCGCCAGCTGCTCGACCGCCTCCATGAAGCCGAGGCCCTCCGACTCCATGACGAACTTGATCACGTCGCCATGCGCGCCGCAGGCGAAGCAGTGGTAGAAGCCCTTGTCGTCGACGATGTTCAGCGACGGCTTGCTGTCGCTGTGGAACGGGCACAGCGCCACGAACTCGCGGCCCTTGCGGACGAGCTGATGGCGGCGCCCGACCACGCTCGACACCGACACGCGGTCGCGAAGCTCGTCGAGGAAGCCTTGGGGCAGAGCCATGCGGGCGATCGGGTCCGGTGGGACGGTGACGAGGGCCGCCGAGTGTACTCCTTATGGAGCGACGCGTGGAGTCGGCAATGCCGGGCGTCCGTCGCCCCGTGGGTTCCGGCTCGGCCGCGCCGGGGTGGCGCGTCCGTCCGGAATGCGGTCGGAAGGGGGTGGGGCCGTTCGCGCTGCGTTGACGTCATTCCGGACCGGACCGCGGGCGGCGGGGCGGCGCCGGAACCCACGGCGCGACCGGCTTCGAGGCGGTGTCAATTTTGAAGTGCAACGTTCTGTGGCGTGGTCTGATCATCGGCGACTAGTTTTGGAAGACCTCGTTTGGGGTGAGGAAGTCGAGGATTTTCCGGGGTCTGTCGTTGAGGCGCTCGGCAATGTCATTGAGGTG
>NZ_JAVJSE010000026.1:0-130303 GCF_040219615.1 Thalassobaculum sp. | reverse complement strand
CTCCGCGTGCTCGATGACACCGAGGCCGTCGTCGACGCTTGCTGCGACGCCTGGAACGCCCTCGCCGACGAACCAGGACGACTGCAGTCCCTATGCGCCTATCCCTGGATCATGAGGGTCGCTTCATAGACTCGCCGGTATCAAACACTTCCGGGCCATCGCAACCCGATATCACAAGCTCGCCAGAAACTTCCTCGCCGCCATCGCACTCGCATCCGCCAGACTCTGGATCAGGCAATATGAGTCCACGACCTAGCCGGCAAGATTGGCCGCCACCCAGCCGTGGATCATCGGCTCGCTCATCGCGCCGCTGTGACGTGCCAGTTCACGGCCGCCCCGGAACAGCGCCAGGGTCGGAATCGCCCGGATGCCGAACCGGGTCGCCAGCGCCGGCTCGGCCTCGGTGTCGACCTTGGCCAGCCGGACCCGCGGCTCAAGCCCGGCGGCGGCTGCCTCGAACGCCGGCGCCATCGCCCGGCACGGACCGCACCAGGGCGCCCAGAAGTCGACCAGGACCGGGAGGTCGGCAGCACCGGCGTGGCGCGCGAACCGCCCGGCGTCGAGCGTGATCGGTCGCCCCGTGAACAGCGGCTTGCCGCAGCGTCCGCAGGTTCCGCCGTGCTCGCGCCGCGCCGCCGGCATCCGGTTCAGGGCGTCGCAATGGGGACAGGGGATGGTGATGGTCTCGGTCATGGCTCGGTCCCTCGCCGGAACGTATCGCTGCCTCGCATATGGGGACGCCGGTCAGCCGCCGGGCTCGCGCCGGCCTATCGGGTAGCGGCCTGCGTCACTGCGCCACGGCTGCAGCAGCATGCGGTCCAGGCGCAGCTCGCGCGGATCGCGGAACTGCTCGATACCGATGGTCATGGCGTCGTGGCCGGCCTCCGGCTGGGCCCGGTAGGTGCCGAACAGCCGGTCCCACCAGGGCAGGTTGAAGCCGAAGTTGCTGTTGGTCTCGCGCGGGACCACCGAATGGTGGACCCGGTGCATGTCCGGCGTCACCACCAGCCAGCGCAGCGCCCGGTCCAAGCCGGCCGGAATCCGCACGTTGCCATGGTTGAACAGCGAGCTGGCGTTGAGCACCACCTCGAAAACCAGCACCGCGACCGGTGGCGCGCCGAGGGCCGCGACCGCGGCCAGCTTCAGCAGCATCGACAGCAGGATCTCCACCGGATGGAAGCGCACGCCGGTGGTGGTGTCGAATTCCAGGTCGGCATGGTGCATGCGATGCAGTCGCCACAGCGCCGGCACCGCGTGGAACATGACGTGCTGCAGGTAGATCGCCAGGTCGAGCAGGATCACCGAGGCGACGACCGCCAGCCAGGTCGGTGCCGAGAGCGCGGCGAACAGCCCCCAGTCATGCCGCTCGGCCAGCAGGGCGACCCCGACGGCGGCGGTCGGGAACAGCAGCCGGACCAGCAGGCTGTCGAGCACAACCACACCGAGATTCCCGGGCCAGCGCACGGATCGGCCGATCGCCTGGCGGCGGCGCGGCGAGGCCAGCTCCCACAGCGCCATCGCGGCGAACGCCCCGGCGAAGGCGCCGAGGCGGATCAGCGGTTCGTGCTGGAACAGGATATCGGCCATGCGGTCGCGTCGCCCCTCGCCTTCGGCCTCGATGTCCCAGTGTCGGTCCGGTCGTCGGAAAAAGCGATGCCGTCCGGCACGGGGCCGGTGCCGCGTCCCGGCGCGATCCAGATGAGTCGTCGGGTGGTCAGACGCCCCAGGCCGGGCCGCGCGCCAGGACCAGCCGCCGGTCCTCCAGTAGTTCCGCGAAACCGTCGCTGCCGAGGTAGGCCAGTTCGGTCGCCCGCTGGCCCACTACCGGATCGCGGGCGGTCAGCAGATCGTCGGGCTCGCCCGGGTGGCACATCACCAGCGGGCGCGGCCCGGTGTGATCGAGATAGGCCGCGAAGTCGGCGGCCACCGAGCGACCGGGCCGGAACGAGGTGACGCCGGCGAAGCCCCGATTGCCGGCGATGCCGGTGCGGACCGCATCGCGGTGCAACGGGCCGGCCAGGGTCGAGACCGCCAGCGCCCGGGCCGCGTCGACCCTCCGCCGCAGGATCCGGGCAGGCGGTTCGGCGCAGGACCGCAGCCAGGTGCGGCGTCGGTCGAGCCGATCCGCGAACAGTGCCAGCACGGCCTCGCGCACGACCGGCAGCACGTGGACGTGCTGGTGGCCGTCGACGAAGGCCGGTGGCCGTCCCACCGCGGTTTCGAAGGCGTCGAGCTGGCGGGCGATTTCGCCGGCCACCTCGTCCCGGTCGAGCTGTCGCAGATGGGCCAACCGGATCAGCCGGCCGAGCGCCGGCAGCCGGCCGTCGGGCGCCAGCCGTGGCATGGCGCCGAGCGGCGCATGGTCGGTGAGCGTCAGGTGCAGGCCGACGTCGATCCGGTCGGTCGCATCGGCGAGGCGCGACGCCTCGTCGCACCACTCCGCGAACACCGTCATGCAGCTGGTCGCAGACAGCCTTCCGGCCATCGCCAGCGCACGAATGCCGCAGCCGACGCCGGGCGCGATCCCGTAGTCGTCGGCACAAAGGACCACGGGCTTGGCGGTCGGATGGTTAAAATTCATGTGACTTGCGCGTTACCTCGCGAAGGAGGATAGGAAGCGGCAGAGAGGATGTCGCGGGCGAAAAGGCTCGCGGACCGGATGGATACGCAATCGGACAGCACCAGCATGAGCGCGACGGCGCCCGGCCCCGAAAGGCCGGGCCTCTCCGTCGTGGTTCCGGCTTTCAACGAGGCGGACAACCTGGTTCCGCTCATAGCCCGGCTGATCCCGGTCCTCGCACGCATCGGCCCGACCTGCGAGATCGTCGTGATCGACGACTGCAGCACCGACGCGACCTATGAGAGGCTGTGCGAGCTGAACGCCGGCGACCCGCGGATCAGGGGACTCCGGTTCAGCCGCAACTTCGGCAAGGAGGTCGCCCTGGCGGCCGGGTTGCGGCACGCACGGGGAGCGGCAGTCGTGCTGATGGACGCCGACCTGCAGCACCCGCCCGAACTGATCGAGACCTTCGTGGCGGAATGGCGCCTCGGCGCGCAGATCGTCTACGGCCAGCGCGACCGGTCCGGCGAGCTGCCCGGCCTGCGGCGCTGGCTGACACGGCGCTTCTACCGACTGTTCGAGGCGGTCGGTGAGGTCAAGCTCATGCGCGATGGCGGCGACTTCGCGCTGTTCGACCGGCGGGTCGTGGACGCCCTGAACGCGCTGCCCGAGCGCGGCCGCTTCGGCAAGGGCCTCTACGCCTGGGTCGGGTTCCGCCGCAAGGCGGTGCCGTTCACGCCGGACGCCCGGCATGCCGGGCATTCCCGGTGGTCGTTCTGGCGCCTGTGGATGCTGGCGCTCGACGCGGTGACCGCGTTCAGCGTGCTGCCGCTCCGGATCTGGTCCTATGTGGGGGTGCTGGTCTCGCTGCTGTCCCTGGCCTATGGCGCCTATATCGCCGTCCGTACCATGGTCGAGGGTGTCGATGTCCCGGGCTACGCCTCGCTGATGGTGGCGGTGGCGTTCTTCGGGGGTGTGCAGCTGATCACCCTCGGTGTGCTCGGCGAGTATCTCGGCCGGGTGTTCACCGAGGTGAAGCGTCGCCCGCTCTACATCGTCGACCGATCCGTCGGCCTCGACGAGGTTGTCGAAATCGGGACCGCGCTGGATCCGGGACGCCGATGAACCTCTCCGTTCGGTCGAGCGGTCGGGATGCGGCGCTCGCGCTGGCCACGGTCGTCGCTGCGTGGGTCGTCCTGATGTGGCCGTGGCTGGTCGACGGCCTGACCATTCCCTGGGACGCCAAGATCCACTTCCAGGCGATGTTGCGCTGGCTGTCCGGGCACCTCGCCGAGGGCGACTGGCCGTTGTGGATGCCGGAGACCTTCGGTGGCCGGCCGGCGCTCGGCGATCCGCAGTCGCTGCTGCTGTCGCCCGGCTTCCTGGCGCTGGCGGCCTTCGACTCCGAGCCCTCGGCGCGCGCCGGTGACGCGGTGGTGCTGGTCGAAGTGCTGATCGGCGGACTGGCGACCGTGCTGTTCGGGCTGCGGCGCGGCTGGCATCCGGCGGCGGCGGTGCTGGCCGGCCTGGTCATGATGGTCGGCGGTTCGGCGTCGGCCCGGCTCCAGCACACCCTGCTGGTTCAGAGCCATGCCTTCATTCCGGTCGTCCTGCTGGCACTCGACATAGCGCTGGACCGGCCGACCCTGCTGCGGTCCGTCTGCGCCGGCGCCGCCGTGGGATGGCTCGTGGTCGGCCGCGACCAGGTCGCCTATCTCGGTCTGATCGGCCTCGGCGTGTTCGTTGTCGCCCGCGCGCTGGCAGCCGACGACCGGCGGGCGTTCCTGCGCGAGCGCATGGTGCCGGCCGCGGTGGCGGCCACGGTGGCGGCGGCGGTCGCGGCGATCCCGGTGCTGGCGACCCTGGAGTTCGCCCAGATCAGCAACCGCCCGGCCTTCGAGTTCGCGTTCGGCGCCAAGCAGTCGCTGCCGCCGGTGGCGTTCCTGACCGCGCTGGTGCCGGATCTGTTTGGGGGCCTGGCCTCGGACCTTGGCTACTGGGGGCCGGGCAGCATGGCCTGGACCCCGCACGTCCCGGTCGACCGTACGGTCGTCCAACTCTACGCCGGCGCCGTGCCGGTGGTCCTGGTGCTGTGGATCGGGGTGCTGCGCGGCAGGCTGCTGACAGGCCCCGGACGGTTGATCGGGATCCTGCTGCTGTTCTTTGCGATCTATGCGCTCGGCCGCTACACGCCGGTCTTCGAACTGCTGTTCGACACCCTGCCGGGCGTCGACAAGTTCCGGCGGCCGGCGGATGCGACCTTCGCGTTCGCGGCGATGACGGCACTGGCGGCCGGCTGGCTGCTGGATCGCGTGCTGCGGGACGGATTGCCACCGGTGCCGGCTTGGCGAGGCGTTGCAGAGGTTGCGGGCGGTGTGGCGCTGCTGGCGGCCGCCGCCTGGGTGGCAGAGGCGAACGGGCGGCTGAACGAGGCCCTGCCGGCGTTGGCGACGGCGCTGGTCCTGGCCGGCCTGGCGGTGGCGGCGGTCGCGCTGTGCGGGGCCGGCCGTCACCGTCCGCTAGTCCTCGTCGTCCTGATCGGGTTGTCGATGGTCGACCTGCGGACCTTCGCCACGGGTACGCTGTTGAACGCCCGCCCGGTGGCGCCGTTCGCAGTGCTGGATGAGCCCGAGGAGGTGCCGCTGGCCGCCTGGCTGGAGCGCGAGGTGACGGCGATCGAAGCCCGCGAGGGACCGGTCCGCTTGGAAGTCCTCGGGCTCGGCGGTGCCTGGCAGAACGCCGCCCTGGTGCTCGGACTGGAGAGCACCCTCGGCTACAATCCGCTGCGGCTGGAGGACTACGACGTCGCAGTCGGCGCGCGTCAGAACTCGCATCTGGCGGCCAGGCAGTTCGGCACACTCATGACCGGATACCGGTCCGACTTCGCCGACCTGCTCGGTGTGCGGCTGATCGTCCTCGGCGCACCGATCGAGCAGGTCGATCCGGCCAGCGCACCGGCATTCGGCCCGCCGCGCCGGATCGGCCCCGCCTGGATCTACGACAACCCGCGTGCCGTGCCGCGCGTGCTGTTCATCGGCCGCGAGTCCGCGCGCCCGTACGATCCGGAGGCGCTGGTGGCGTCCGGCGGCCTGCCGGCCCTGGACTGGCGCCGCGAGGCGCTGATCGATCCGCTGCCGCTGCACGTCGCCATGCCGCCGGACCGCTCGCAGCCCGGCAGCGTGCGGATCCTGGACCGCCGCAGCGACCGCATCGACCTCGACGTCAGCGCCGCCCGCGACGGCTTCGCGGTGCTGCACGACATGGCCTACCCCGGATGGGTGGTGTATGTCGACGGCATGCCGCAGGAGCCGTTTCGCGCCAATGTGCTGTTCATGGCCGCAGCCGTGCCGGCCGGCCGTCACGCCGTCACCTTCGCCTACGAGCCGCTGGCACCGCGCCACCTCTGGTCGGTGATCGCCGGCGATCATCGCTGATGCGGATCGGGGCATCTCTGCTGCGGCAGTTCGTCGGCTTCGCGGCGGTCGGCTCGATCGGCCTGGCCGGGCACTACCTGGTGCTGACCGGGCTGGTCGAACTGCAGTCGGTCGATCCGGTGGCGGCGTCGGTGGCCGGCTTCGTGGTCGGCGGGCTGATCAACTACGCCCTCAACCGCCGCCTGGTGTTCCGCTCCGACCGTGCGCACAGCGCCGCCGGGCCGCGGTTCCTGGCGGTGGCGGCCAGCGGCCTCGTCATCAACGGGGCGCTCATGACCGTGCTGGTCGACTGGCTGGAGATCTACTACCTGGCAGCGCAGGTCACGGTGACCGTCGGGCTGACGGTCTGGCATTTCGCCCTGAACAAATTCTGGACGTTCCGAGGCTGACCGGCGACGGTCATCGGCCGGGCATGCGCCGCCGACGCGGCATGGTGACCGACGTTGCGTCGATTGTGGCGGGCAGCGCCGGCGCCGGGCGCTCGAACACCATGATGTGGCCCTCCACGATCTCGGCCCCGTCGCGGCGCAGGGCGACGCTCTCGTGGTCGCGCAGGGCGAGGCCGGCACCGGCCGCGACGCGGGCGACATAGCCGGCCGAGTGGGCGAACCGGCGCGACGGCCGCAGCCGGCGCTCGATACCCGGTCCGTCGGCTTCGGCCGCCTCCACGGTCAGGGCCAGAAGGCCGCGGTCGGCCAGGCAGGCGGCTGCGGCCGTCAACAGCGGCGCGAGGTCGCCGAGGTAGATCAGCACGTCGGCGGCGGTGATCAGGTCGAACCGGCGGGGCTCGCCGGCCAGGTGCACGGTCGCCTCGGCCACGTGCAGCGCGTCGTAGACGCCCTTGCGCGCGGCCTGCGCGACCATCGCCGGCGACAGGTCGACACCCTCGATCCAGTTCGACCGGGCCCGCAGCCGCTCGCCGATCAGGCCGGTGCCGCAGCCGAGGTCGAGTACGGCGCCGAACCCCGCCGCCGGGTCGCGCACCCGCCCCAGCGCGGCCTGCATCTGCTCGGGACCCTGGTATCCGAGGCCGACTAGGAGCGAGCGCTCGAAGCGCGGGGCGTACTCGTCGAACAGCGCGGCGACATAGGCCACGGGCAGGGCGTCGGGCGACGGGGTCGCGCCGAGCAGGGCGAGCAGCGGCAGCGCGCCGAGCCGGTCTTCGGGGCTGAGCGCGAGGTAGCGCGTGAACGCCGCCACCGCCCGGTCGCGCCGGCCGCCGGCCGTGGCGGTCTCGCCGATCAAGAAATGCAGGTCGGGCCAGTCCGGCGCCAGGTCGAGCGTCTGCTCGAGAACCGACAGGGCACCTTCGTGGTCGCCGTCGCCGGACAGCGCCCGCGCAGTGTCGACGCGGCGGTCGGCTCGCAGTATCCCGGATGTCATGGAGCGAACGAACGGAATCCGGTCCGGGCGCGATGCCCCGCCGATGGCGGGACGGCCCTCTACGATCGACCGGTTTGTCCGAACCTCCACGCAGCCGCGACGAGGCCCAATCCATAGCATGCGCGCGGGATCGGCGTCAGCGGGATCTGTTGGCCAGCACCAGTCCGGTCTGGGCGAGATATGGCGCGCCGTCGGCCTGCGCCAGGGTGCGCACCCGACGGGTGTCCTCGGGCAGTACTGCGCAGTCGTACCGCTTCAGGTGTTCGACCCAGTACTCGACCGGCTGCTCGTTCACGTGGTGGCGTCCGCCCTGGCCCGGAACCGCGTTGGTCATCAGGATGATCCTGCCGCAGGCGAGCGAGCCCAGGACATTGTCGAGATGCCGTTCGTCGACATGCTCGACCACCTCCTGGCAGTGCACGAGGTCGACCGAGCAGAACACGCTGGTCCGGCTGAGATCGATCATGACCGAGGGATAGATCGACCGGCGGACGTTCGCCTGCAGACCGTCGACCGCGATCACCTGGAGGCCGAGCCGGTAGAAGTAGTGGCTGGCATGCCCGAGTCCTGACCCGAGGTCCAGGACCGACCGCACGGCGAAGCGCTTGACGACGTAGTCCCAGGCCGACGGGGCATAAGTATACGGGTTACCCTCCCTGATATTGCCGCCCAGATGCGGGCTCTCCCGGTCGAGCATTTCCGTCAGGCCGGAATAGTCCATGGCAATCCCCCCGCTTTGTGTATCGGGTCTCCTCACTGCCGAGTTCATACGGGGTAACCGATACTGGTCCCCGAAGTTCCGGGTAGAGATTTGAGCCTGGGATTACAAGCCATCAATCAATCGGGAGGGGTGGCGCCCTTCCTCAGCGGCCGCCGGCCGCCACCGACGGGGCGATCGCACACAGCATCTCGAACATCATGTTGGCGGCCGTCACGCAGGTGATGCCGGTCGGGTCGAAGCAGGGGGCGACCTCGCTGATGTCGGCGCCGACGATCGGCTTGCCGGTCAGCGAGCGCAGGATCACCTGCAGGTCGCGCGGGATCAGCCCGCCGATCTCCGGCACCGCGGTGCCCGGGCAGAAGGCCGGGTCGATGCCGTCGATATCGAGGGTGATGTAGAACGGCCGGTCGCCCAGGACCTCGTGGATCTTCGCGATCACCGCCGCCCGGCCCATCGCCTCGTAGTCGTCGATGGTGATCACCGTGAAACCGGCGTCGACGCCGTACTGGATGTCGGCCTCGGAGAACCGGCTGCCGCGAAGGCCGATCTGGAGGGTCCGCGCCGGGTCGATCCAGCCCTCCTTGTGGCCGAGCCGCATGAAGGTCGCGTGGTTGACCTTGTCGCCGCACAACTCCTCGAGGGTATCGGGATGGGCGTCGAACTGCAGCACGCCGACCGGCTCGTCCTTGACCAGGCCGCGCAGGATCGGGGTCGGGATGGTGTGGTCGCCGCCGACCGAGATCGGCACGATCCGGTGCTCGCGGAGGGTTTCATAGAACGCCTGGATCTGGGCGATCGACTTGTCCTTGTCGAGCGGGTTGACCGGCGCGTCGCCGAGGTCGGCGACGTTGCAGAGCTCGAACGGCGATACTCCGGTGGTCGGGTGCACCCGGCGGATCAGCCGCGACGCCTCGCGCACCCCTGCCGGGCCCTGCCGGGCCCCGGTGCGGTAGTTGACGCCGAGGTCGAACGGTACGCCGACCAGCGCGATGTCGACGTCGGGCGAGAGGTCGTGACGGCGGGTGCGCATGAAGGTGGCGACGTCGGCGAAGCGCGGCACCACCGCCGCGTCGACCGGTTGAAACCGCGGATCGCCTGCCATCGTCGTCCCCTATCTGTCGGCCCGGGCGAGCACGGCGCCGAACAGCACCTGCAGGCCCGGAAGCTGGTCCTCGAGACGGGTGTTCTCCGCCTCGTTGTGGCTGATGCCCTCGTCGCAGGGCGTGAACAGCAGCACCGCCGGCGCGACTCGGGCGATGTGGTAGGCGTCGTGGCCGGCCTGGCTCATCATCTCGCGGTACGGCACCCCGAGGTCGTCGGCGGTCCGACGTACCAGCTCGATCAGCCCGGGATCGAAAGAGGTCTCGCCGAAGGTCCAGGCGTCGGCGACCGCGACCTCGGTGTTGGTGTCGGCGGCGCAGCCGGGCAGGGACGCCCTGATCCGCTCCTCCATCTCGGCGGTCAGCCGCGGGTCCGGGCTGCGGAAGTCGACGAACAGGGTCGCCCGGTCCGAGATGATGCCCGGGATGTTCGGCGACGCCTCCAGCCGCGCCACCGTCGACTTGCCGTCGCGGCCGGCATAGTCGTGGCCGACCCGGTCGACCGCCAGCGCCACGGCGGCGGCTCCGACCAGTGCGTTCCGGCGCCGCGCCATCGGGGTCGGACCGCTGTGGGCGTTCTCGCCGGTCACCTCGATGCGCAGGCCGCGCGCCAGATAGGGAGCGGTGACGATGCCGAGCGGGAGGCCGGCCTCCCAGAGCTGCGGGCCCTGCTCGATGTGGATCTCGAAATAGCTGTCGATCTGCCGGCCGCCGACCGGCGCGTCGCCGGCCCAGCCGATGGCGTCCAGCGCCTCGGCGACCGTCGTGCCGGCCTGGTCGGTGCGCGACAGCGCCCAGTCCAGGTCGTGGATGCCGGCGAATACGCCCGAGCACAGCATCGGCGGCGGGAACCGCCCGCCTTCCTCGTTGGTCCAGTTCACCACCTCGATCGCCCGGCGGGTGGCAATGCCGGCATCGTCCAGGGCGCGCAGGATCTCCAGCCCGGCCATCACGCCCAGGATGCCGTCGAAGCGGCCGCCGGCGGCCTGGGTGTCGAGGTGGCTGCCGACCAGCACCGGCGGCAGGCTGTCGTCGCGGCCGCCGCGCCGCACGAAGGTGTTGCCGAGCCGGTCGACCGTGACGCCGTAGCCGGCCTCCTCGGCCCAGGACCGGAACAGGTCGCGCATCCGGCCGTCGTCCTTGGACAGGGTCAGACGGGCGAGACCGCCGCGCGGGCCGGTGCCGATTTCGGCCGAGGCCGCGATCGTGCTCCAGAAGCGGTCGCCGTCGATCGGCGGCAGGTTTCGGGTCATGGCTGGGTTCCGGGCGGCAGGGCGGCGGGAACGCGAATGGTAAACCGCTCTTCACCCTGTTCGCCAAGGGTTCGTTCATCCCGCTCCGGCATTCTGCGTCGACAACGACGGATGGGGAGATCCGACATGATCGACGGTGCGACGGGCGGGATCAGCCAGATCCAGCCGACCTTCTCGGCCAAGGCCAGCGTGCAGACGCCGCCGCCGGCCGCCAAGCCGGTCGGGGCCACCGGCAATCTGCCGGGCCAGGCCGGGAGCGGTGTCGGCGACCTGCAGAGCGTGGCGGCCTCGTCGGTCGCCCGTGGAACCATCATCGACATGGCTGCCTGACCGGACGGTCCGGGGCGGGGACTGACGGAACCGTCAGTTGTCGAGCGCGGTGCCCGGCCCGACCCTGTGGCTAACGTCTCGTTAACCTTGTTCGGGAACGGTTCGTTCACCCCGGCCTGACATCCTGAATACGGATCCAGCAGAAAGCGGAGATCGGGAATGTTCGAAGGCGCAGCGACCAACGGCCAGGAACTGGCGGTGAATTTCTCCGGTCCGCGGCGCAGGACCCTGTCCCCGGTGGTCGACGGGCCGGACCTGTTCGCAGCCCGGTCCCCGGCCGGACGCCGCGATCCGATGAGCGCGTTCGAACTCGCCAGCCGCGGCACCGTGATGGACCTGGGCGCCTGACCGGCAGGATTGCCGTCGCATGGTCTGGTAAAGCCGTCGGTATGCTCGACCGCCGGATTGTTCCCGTTCCGTAAGAAGTCGTTGAAGGACGCTCGCGGGTAGGGCCGATGCTGGCGCCCACGGAGATCCTGGAAACCTCTGGCGCGTGGGCGCGCCGCTGGGGCGCGCCTCGGGGCGAGCCTCCAGGCCCGGGTGACGCGCGCCCAGCCGCTTCGTCGCCGCCGCTCCCTCTGCTAGAAACGGGGGCATGAACCGCCGCCCGCTGACGCCCGTTCCGGAAGAGGTCGCCGCCGTTTATGCGCGCGACGGGATCGTCTGCCTGCGCGGCATGTTCGACGCCGGGTGGATCGAGTTCATGGGCGAGGCGGTGGACCGGGCGATGGCCGCCCCCGGCGCCCGTGGCGAGGAGTATGCGCGGTCGGGCGGGCGGTTCTTCGGGGATCTCGACCTGTGGCAGCGGCACGAGCCGTTCCACCGCTTCGTGTTCGAGTCCCCGGCGGCCGAGATCGCCGGCACCGTCATGCGCTCGTCCAAGGTCAACTTCTTCTACGACCAGCTTCTGGTGAAGGAACCCGGTACGACCGAACGCACGCCCTGGCACCAGGACCAGCCCTACTGGGCGGTCGCCGGCCGGCAGGTGTGCTCGCTGTGGGTCCCGTTCGACCCGGTCGCCGAGGAGACCTGCGTCGAGTACGTCGCGGGCTCGCACGCCTGGCCGGCGTTCAGTCCCTACCACTTCGCCGACGGCACGCCCTATGCCGGGACCGGCCTGCCGGCACTGCCGGACATCGAGGCGGAGCGCGAGCGCCACCGCATCCTGCGGTTCGCCCTCGAACCGGGCGACTGCCTGGTGTTCCAGGCGATGATCGTGCACGGCGCCCCCGGCAACCGCTCTGCCCATCGCCGCCGGGCGCTGGCGACGCGCTGGACCGGCGACGACGCGCGCTACTGCGTGCGGCCGGGCGAGGTGGCGATCCCGACCTCCGACCCCGGCCTCGCCGACGGCGACATCATGGACTGCCAGCTGTTCCCGGTGGTCTGGCGGGCATGACGATGCCGGCATGACGCCGAATAGACACGCCTTCCGGCAAGGCGCCCTCGGCGTCCTCGACGGCATGCCCGCGCGCGGCGCGGCCGGAGAAGATCCCCGAGGTCGTCGCCCCCCCGGGGTTGTCGCCAATGCCGCCGCGGATCGCGGCTTCTCCCGGCACTACCGGGTGTTCAGGGGCCGAGCCGCGGGCCGTCGGGTCGCTTCAGCCGGCCGCGCGCCGATCCGACGCCGGGCTGTGGAGCTCGATCCGAAGCGCCGCGATCGAGGCGGAGGCGTCCGCGATCGAGTGCAGGAATTCGTCCAGCGCAACCGCCAGTTCGGGTGGCGAGAGCGTCGCGACGTTGCGTTCGAGCGTACGGCCGAGATCCATCAGCCGGAGGAACCCGAGGTTGCCGGCCGCCGATGCGATCGCGTGGGCATGCTGGCCGAGTTCGGCAACCGTGCTGCCGCCGGCGGTGTCGCCGATCGCCGTCCGGCGCCGCTCCAGTTCCTCGGCGAGCATGGCCAGGAAGCGCAGGATCCGCTCGTCACCGAACGTCGCGCGCTGCCGCTCGAAAGCCTCCCGGTCGAGCGGATCTTGCGCCGGAACCGTTCGGGGTCCGGCGACGGTCGCCGTGGCGCCGTCCGTGCCCTGGCGGACCCGAGCGACCGCGGCGGCGATGTCTTCGCGGGTGGCCGGCTTGGTGACGTAGTCGTCCATCCCGATCTCCTGCGCCCGTGCCCGGTCTTCGCCATAGGCGCCTGCCGAAAGGGCAACGATCGGCAGGCCGGCGACGACGGGATTCTCCGACGATCGGATCCGCCGGGTCAACTCGATCCCATCCATGAACGGCATCTGGATGTCGATCAAGGCCAGGTCGAAGCGATCCACTGCCAGACAGCGCAGGGCGGTCTCGCCGTCCTCGGCGGTGGTCACGCGATGACCGGAGCGCATCAGCATCGCGGCGAACAGCTCGCGGTTCATCTCGACGTCGTCGACCAGAAGGATGTGCGCCGGCGCGACGGTCGGCGCCGCCGTCGGGGGGCTGGGCACCGCCGCGGGTGCGGCGCAGACGGGCAGCGGCAGCGAAACCGTGAAGGTGCTGCCCGCGCCGAGGGCACTGTCGACGGTCAGGCTGCCGCCCATCGCCCGGACAAGCCCTTCGGCGATGGCCAGCCCCAGTCCGACGCCCCCGCCGGCCTGGGCGGCTTTCCCGTCGGCAGCCTGGGAGAAGGCGTCGAAGATCCGCCGGCAGTCGTCGGGAGCGATGCCGAGGCCGGTGTCGGTAACCCGGATCGTCACGGTGTCCGCGTCGTCGGGGTCGACCGCGGCGGCGACCCGGATCGCGCCGGCTTCGGTGTAGCGGATGGCGTTGGAGACCAGGTTGACCACCACCTGCCGGAGCCGCAGCGGATCGGTCATCGACCAGCGCCGGGCCTCGTCCGCGACCGTGAGTCCGAAGGCGAGGCCGCGCCGCCGCGCCTGCGGAGCGAACTCGTCGCGAATCCCGTTGAGCAGGGCCTCCAGGTCGGTCGCGGTCCGCTGTATCGGCAGGCCGCCGGCATCGATGCGCGAGAAGTCGAGGATGTCGCCGAGAAGCTCCTGCAGGGAGGACGACGCCCGGCGGATGCTGTCGACCGCGTGCCGCCCGTCCGGCGTCAGCGGGTCGTCCGTCAGCGCTTCGGCGAAGCCGACGATGCCGGTCAGCGGCGTGCGGATCTCATGGCTCATCATTGCCAGGAACCGGCTGCGGGCCTGGGTGGCCGCCTCCAGGCGCCCGGTCTCTGCCTGAAGCTCCCGGTTCTCGCGCGTGAGGTCGCGAGCCCTGCGCCACTGGCGAAGCAGGCCGACGGCGAGGGCGACCGCGGCGATCACGGCGCCTGTTGCTACGGGCCACGCGAACATTTCCTGTGGACCTGCATCGTAAAGTAGTGGGGGATGCTAAGGACGCTATCTTACCATTGCGTTAACCGCGCCGGGTGCGGAAGCATTTCCCCTGGCGATCCGGGGTGCGGCGTAACGCGCGGTTGCGATGGCCGGATCGGACCGGTAACCGGTCCCTGTCCGGTACTGCGGGTCGCAGACGCCGGACGAGGCGCGCGGTGCGCCAGGCAGGAGCAAGGCCATGGCACGTCAGGTCCGACAGGCGACCGTCCCGCCGGTGAACCGGGTGGACTACGGGCGGTTCTTCGCGGACGCCCTGGACGGCCTGCGGTCGGCCGGGAACTACCGGGTGTTCGCGGATCTCGAACGGCGGGCCGGGGACTTCCCGCGGGCGGCACATCACGGCGCCGGTGCCGGGGAAGTCACGGTGTGGTGCTCCAACGACTATCTCGGCATGGGCCAGCACCCGGCGGTGCTCGCGGCCGTCGGCGAGGTCCTGGCGCGGTCCGGGGCGGGCGCCGGCGGGACCCGCAACATTGCCGGCACCAACCACAACCACGTGCTGCTGGAGGCATCGCTCGCCGATCTGCATGGCAAGGAGGCGGCCCTCCTGTTCACCTCGGGCTATGTCGCGAACATGGCCGCCCTGGCGACCCTGGCGGCGCGGTTGCCGGACTGCGTGGTACTGTCGGACGCCTGGAACCACGCCTCGATGATCGAGGGGATCCGGCACTCCCGGGCCGACAAGATGATCTTCCGGCACAACGATCCGGCCGACCTGGAGCGTTGCCTCGCCCAGGTCGCGCCGGGACGCGCCAAGCTGGTGGCGTTCGAGAGCGTATACTCCATGGACGGCGACATCGCGCCGATCGCCGAGCTCTGCGAGGTGGCGGAGCGGTACGGCGCGATGACCTATCTCGACGAGGTGCATGCCGTCGGCCTGTACGGCAACCGGGGCGGCGGGGTCGCCGAGCGCGACGGGGTCGCGCATCGGCTCGACGTGATCCAGGGCACGCTCGGCAAGGCGTTCGGCAGCTTCGGCGGCTACATCGCCGGCAGCCGCGACCTGGTGGACTTCGTGCGCTCCTTCGCGTCCGGCTTCATCTTCACCACCGCCCTGCCGCCGCATGTGGCGGCCGGCGCCCGGGCGGCGATCGAGCACCTGAAGGTCTCGCAGAGCGAGCGGACCCGGCACCAGGAGCGGGCGGCCACCGTCAAGCGGCGGCTGATCGCCCTCGGCCTGCCGGTGATGGACAACCCGAGCCATATCGTGCCGGTGCTGGTCGGCGACCCGGCGCGCTGCCGGCAGGCCAGCGACCTGCTGCTGGCCGAGCACGCGATCTACGTCCAGCCGATCAACTACCCGACGGTGCCGCAGGGGACCGAGCGGCTGCGGATCACGCCGACACCGTTGCATGGCGACGCCGAGGTCGACCGCCTGGCCGCCGCGCTCGACGCGGTATGGACCGACCTCGACCTGCCGCGCCGCCAGCCGGGTTGACCCGGCCTGGCTTCGTCGTCGAGTTGGGATGCGGCACCGACCGGATCCGCCCGCTAAGCGGGATCTTTGCGGAACCGGTAATCGCATTGATGGGATGACAAACTTGCCGCTGTCGGCGCTTTCCGAATAGTCTTGGCTCCTGCCCGGTCGGACCCGGACCGGTGCTGGCGGAGGGCGCGGCGAGATGAGCAGCTCCGAGGGTGGTTCGTCGTCCGGCTCCGTCGCGCGATACGGCCCGACCGACCGGCGCTACGTCTCGACGCTGAGCGGGTTGCGCGGGCTGCTCGCGCTGCACGTGATCATCATTCACTTCCTGATGGCGTTCCTGCCGAACACGCTCACCGTGTTCGACGCCGTGCTGTACCCGCCGAGCGGCGACGCGCACTGGATGGTGAAGGTCGTCGAGACCCCGGTGGTGTCGCTGCTGGTCGCCGGACCGTTCTCGCTGATGATCCTGTTCGCCCTGTCCGGCTACGTCCTGACGATGCCGTTCTTCGACGGCCGGCGGGAACGGCTCGGCGTCAGCCTGTGGGGGCGGTACTTCCGGCTGACCATCCCGATCGCCGGGGCGATCCTGTTCTCGCTGCTGCTGTCCAGGCTGGGGCTGTACGTCAACCAGGACGTCGCGGCGATCACCAACTCCGGCGCGCTGGCCCAGTTGATGCCGGAGGCGTTCCTGACGCCGCTGAACGCGGTGCGGGACATCGCCTATAACGGCCTGCTGTCGGGGCTGTCGTTCTTCAACGTCGTGCTGTGGTCGATCAAGTACGAGTTCATCGGCTCGATCGTGGTGCTGGCGATGTTCCTGGTCATGCCCGACCGGGGCCGCTGGATCGTGATCGGCGCGACCTGCTTCCTGATGGCGTTCTATCTCGAGCAGGGGGCGATCTTCGTGGTGACGATCGTCGGCGGCGCGCTGCTCGGCTACTTCCCGGTGCCGAAGCGCTGGCGGGTCCCGGCCCTGCTCGTCGGGCTCTACCTCGGCGGCTACATCCCCGGCCGCTTCGACTACGCCTGGCTGCCGGTGCTGTTCGAGAATCCCGGGGAGCAGCTGTTCAACGTGTTCTTCTACAACGGCTTCGGTGCGGTGCTCGTGGTCGGCGCGGTGATCGCCGGTCTCGGCGACCGGGTCCTGAACACCCGCATCCCGCAGAGGCTCGGGGACTACTCGTACAGCATGTACCTTCTGCACCTGCCGATCGTGTGCTCGCTGTCCTGCCAGATCTTCCTGTGGCTGCCGCGCAACGACCTGTCGCTGCTGGTCAACCTGGCCGTCTACGTGACCACCGTGGTGGCCCTCGCATCGGTCTACGCGCGCTACGTCGACGCGCCGTCGATCCGGCTGGCCCGGCGGTTCGGCGGCTGGATGACCGGCATCCAGCGGCGCGAGCGGCCGGTTCCCGCGCCGGCGGCGACCGGGGCTGTCGGAGACTGAGTGTCAGGCGTAGGTCAGCGGCAGGGCGGTGGTCAGCTTGATCTCCTCCATCGCGAAGTTCGAGCTGACGTCCATCATCGGCACCGCGCCGATCAGCCGCTTGTAGATGGCGTCGAAGCTGGCGATGTCCGGCACCACGACCTTCAGCACATAGTCGATCTCGCCGCTCATCCGGTAGACCTCGACGATCTCCGGGATGTCCTCGACCGCGCGGGCGAACTGGTCGAGCCATTCGAGATCGTGGCGGCTGGTGCGGATCCGCACGAACACGGTGACCCCGACATTCACCTTGGCGGCGTTCAGCAGGGCGACCCGGGCGCGGATCACGCCGGACTTCTCCAGGTTTTGGATGCGGCGCCAGCACGGGGTGGTGGACAGCCCGACCCGCTCGGCGATGTCGGCCAGGGCGAGGGCGGCATCCTTCTGGATTAGGGAAAGAATTTTACGATCTATGTCATCCATAAAATGAAATTCTACACCACAGCGGGAATTGTGGGAAGTTCGCAAACCGATTCCGGCCGGTCGCGCTATCCTTGTCGACAGGTTGGAACCGCGATCCGCACGGAGGGACGATCCCATGAACCGGCTGTTCAACGAGCATCCGCAATCGGTCGGCGAGAGCTATTCCGAGCATATGGGCGTTGCCTTCGGGTTCGGCTGGCGCATGGTGTTGGCGGGCCTCGCCTGCCTGGTGCATGCGGTCCTGCCGTTCCTGTTCGTGAAGACCGGCAGCCGCACGATCACCGAGCTGCACGACCGCATGGTCGCGAACCGGGTCCGCAAGCCGCTGCCCGACGCCGCCGGCGAACGGGCCGCCGCCTGATCAGTCGTCGAAGATCGACAGGTCCAGCGGGTAGGACTTCCCCAGGAACATGACATGGGCCGAATGGTCGGCTCGGCCGTTGCCGGTATTCGGATGGACGAACACGTCCAGGCCGTCGCGGTTCAGCACGAGCCACGGGACGATGTCCGCCAGCAGTCCGGGCGCGAAGGCGACCTGGTAGCTCCACATCGGGTGCGGCCCGACCGGCCGCTCGTGGAAGCGCCCCATCTCGGCGTCCGGGAACCGGGCCGCGACCCGGTCGTAGAGCGCGCGGGCGGGGTCCCGCGTCGAAGCGTCGAAATAGACATGCGCGTGCCAGCCGTCGATGCTCTCGATCCGGCTTTCGGTCATGGCGTCCTCCTCCTCGCGTTTCCCCCACTGTAGCAACCGGACCGATTTCCGCGCGACCCGGCGTTGCGACGGCTGCCGGCTTGCCCGTGCGCGTGCCCGGTTCCCGCGGGGTTCGAGGCTGCCTCTTCCACCATCCGTCCTGCCGTTGCTTGCTAGTGGGTACCGCGGGGGCGGATGGTCCGGCCCCGCTTCACTGGTGGGGACCATGTGATGACTGAAACAGCCTTGCTCGCGTCGATCGGACCAATCGCGGATTCGGTCGGTGACCGCCGTCACGTCCTGGAGGAAGCCTTCGTGTGCCTCGACCGCGACGCCGAGGCCAGCGGCCTGACCTTCTCGGTGCTCGACGACATGGACGACTTCGCTTCGGTTCTGGCGGCGACCGGCAAGTTCCTGCCGACCGCGTTCGACCGAAAGCTCAAGCCGTTCCGGGCCCGGGACGCCGCGGCCATCGTGGTGCGCGATGGAAATGGGCTGGCGGCGACCCACGCGATCCGACTGTACCGGTTCGGCGTGACGTCGCTGGCCGACCATCTGGCCACGCTGAGCCTGTTCTACGCCAACCCGGTCGAGCAGATGGTGCGGGGCGAGCGGCTGATCATCGAGGGCGAGGCCGAGCGCTTCGCCTCGACGGTCGACGAGTCGGCGGTCTATGTCGGCGGGTTCTGGATACGGCCCGATCTGCGCGGCCATGCGTCGACCCTGGCCTATGCGATGCCGATGGCCGTGCGTGCCCTGGCGGCCGCCTGGTGGGGACCGCAGATCAGCTTCTCGCTGATGAAGCGCTGGATCACCGATGCCGGCCGGGCCCAGCGCGTCGGGGAGCCCGACGTCTACGAGCGGATCACCTGGATCCGCCCGCATGTTCCGGAGGACTCCGACCTGGTGCTGATGTCGACGCAGCCGGACGCCGCGTTCGAGCGTGCAGAAACATTCTCGTCGGGAAAGCGCCGCCTGATCGTCGACCGCAACGGGGAGCGGCAGGTCAGGACCGGCTAGGCGGTCGCGCGGTAGGCGGTGCGGGACGGGACGCAGACCACCAGAACGGTGGTCGCGCCGTCCCGGCCGCGGCCGTCGCGCAGCTGGACCGGGAACGAAGCGCGCAGCCAGTCGTACATGGCCGCGCCTTTCGAGGTCAGGATCGGCCCGCTCCAATGCTCGAGCATGGGAGCGGCGCCGGCCAGGACGCGGCGGGCCGACCGGTCGACCGCGTCGGCGAGCGCGCGGTCCGGGACCGCCTGCCTGACGTCCCGGCCCGAGAAGCTGGCCCAGGTGGCGTTGTCCCAGGGACCGGTGATCGACGCCCGGTAGTGATTGAACACCAGCCGGTTGTCGTCGAGCAGGGTCAGCATCTTCACGTTGCCGTAGGTGCCCGATCCGACCTCGGCCATCAGCTCGTGATCGATCCGTCCGCCATGGCCGCGCCAGGCGGCCGAGATACGGTCGATGAGCGGGTCCGCGAGATGGCGGAACTCGCCGTCGCCCAGGATCTCGGTGCGGAGCGCGCTCGGCACGTCGGGCCGCTCGCAGAAGCTGACGCAATCGTGAACGAACCGGGACAGCCGGGCGGCGTCCGTGTCGGTCGTCTCGATCCAGGTCTTGCCGTTGAAGACATGCATCTTGACGAGCCAGGGGGTCTCGCTGCGTTCCAGCGAGTACAGCAACCCGTCCAGCGCAGCGATGGCAGCCGGTCCGGTGGCGCGGGGGTCGAAGCGGATCTCGAGGAACCGTGCGATCTCCAGGACCTGGATCCAGCCGAGGGTATGGATCGCGAACACCGACACGTCGTCCCCGAGCCGGCCGACCCGCGACTTCAGATCCTCGTCACGGCCGTCCCGACCGATCCAACGAGTATGGACCACGGTGTAGACGCGATGCATCGTCCCTGCTCCCCAAGGATGCCTCATTATTGCTCCCAACGCTTCACTGACGTCAAATGACGATATCGAGTGGGGATGTCGTGTTGTATGGTAGTTCTACCAGGGCTTGCGCGGATCCGGTGCGCGGGCGACAGTTGCCCGTCCTTTGTTGAGTCGGGGTAGGGATCTTGGCAACGATTCGCCCGCGCGACTTCTTGCTCATTGCCGGACCCGCGACCCAGCCGGGACCGTTCCTTCAGCACCTGGACCGGCACCCGCAGATCGTCGCCCCGTCGCCGATGTCGATCGGCATGGCCCTGCATCAGGCCGCGCGCTCGGCAATGCGCGGGACGCCCCGCGAGGACTTCCCTGCGACGGTCGCCGTCGGCAGGCAGACCGGCGCGACGGCCCTGGCGAGCCTGTTTCGCGACGCACGCAACAGCCGGACCGGTGCGCAGGTGGCGATCCTGCACGACCCGTCCGGTCCGTTGTTCCCGTTCCTGGACCCGCCGGACGTGTCCCTGCTGGTCCTGACACGCAGCCCGGAGTCGATGGCGGCGGCCATCGGCGCGGTTGGGGTGGACAGAGTGATATCGGCGGCACGCGAGGCGCTCGCGAGCGCTGCTGCCCGGGTGTCGGCGTTCGGCATCCCACCCGAACGGATCGTCGCCGTCGACCAGGACCGCTTTGACCTCGACCCGTCCGCCTGCCTGGGCGAAGTCTGCCTCCACCTGGATGTCGCCGCCGACCGGATGGCCGTCGCATCGATGCTGGATCCGGCCCGCATCGACGCCCGCACCAAGGGCGGTGCATAATCCTTCGCCGCGCACCCGGGCGAAGGGAACCCTCATGACGCAACATCGACTGACCGCCGGACCGGACACCGTCCACTGGGGCTGGTTCGACGCCACGATGGAGCCGGTGCTGACCATCGACAGCGGCGACCGGGTCACGGTCGAGACGGTGTCGGGGGCGCCCGCCAATCTGCCCGGCGAAGGCTACCACGTGCCGCCGGAGCTCTATCGGGTGCACGAGAGCGTGCCGCGCAAGCTGCCCGGGCACATGCTGACCGGGCCGATCGCGGTGCGGGGCGCGATGCCCGGCGACGTGCTCGAAATCCGGATTCTCGACATCAGGTTGCGCCAGGACTGGGGCTACACCTTCGTGCGGCCGCTCGCCGGCGCGCTGCCGGACGACTTCGACACCGGCGAGCAGATGATCGTGGCGCTCGACGCCGAGCGGAATGTGGGTCGCCTGCCGTGGGGCACCGAGCTGCCGCTGCGGCCGTTCTTCGGCGTGATGGGGGTGGCGCCGCCGCCGGCCTGGGGGATGATCTCGACGATCCAGCCGCGCGCCCATGGCGGCAACCTGGATAACAAGGAGCTGATCCCCGGCACCACCCTGTACCTCCCGGTGTTCGCCGAGGGCGGCAAGCTGTCGCTGGGCGACGGCCACGGCGTCCAGGGTGATGGCGAGGTCTGCGTGACCGCCATCGAGACGGCGCTCGAGGGAACCGTCGAGATCGTGCTGCGCAAGGACCTGGACTGGACCTACCCGCGGGCCGAGACGCCGACCCACCGGATGACCATGGGCATGAACGCCGATCTGGACGATGCCGCCAGCCATGCGCTGCGCCAGATGATCGACTGGATCACCGCGAGCTCGAACCTGTCGCGCCACCAGGCGTTCATGCTGATGAGCCTGGCGGCCGACGTGCGGGTCACCCAGCTGGTGAACGAGCAGAAGGGCATCCATGTGATGCTGCCGAAGTCCGCGCTCGGCGGCGCCTGACCGGTAACCGTATTTCTTTGCGATTCGTTAACCTTTGCAGATAACACTGTCGCCGTTCGACAACCGTTGCGGGCGTCGCCATGGAAGCAGTGGATATCATCGGTTGGGTCATCTACGGGCTGCTGTTGTTCGGGCTGGTCCGGCTCGGCATCGGCCGGCGCGAACCGCGCGGCCTGGAGCGGCTGAACTACCGGCGCTGACGTCCCGCGGTCCGTCGGGCGTCAGCGCGCGGTGATCCTCGCCAGCGCCCGGCGCCCGGCGTCGAGCACGTCGTCCAGGTCGTCGGGATCGATGTGCGGGTAGTGCTTCACCAGCCATTCCGGGGCCTCGAACGGGGTGTCCCGATTCCGTTCGTGGTCGATCGTGGCGTCCAGCAGGCCGACCAGGATCTGCAGCTTGGCGAGGCGGGAGACGCGTTCCGTGGGCAGGGCGGCATCGTTCATGGGCGGCTCCGAAGGCAACCGCCGCACCCTAGCCCGCGGCGCCCCGCTTGCAAACCGTTCCCGACCAGGGCCGCCCGGTGCGACCGACTGCAACAAGCTCGGCCCGATCCCGGTTCTTTGGTCTACCCTGTCCCGATCGCATGGAGCGGCCGCGCGTCGAGCGCGCCGGTTCGGCAGGCAAGAGATCCGGGGAGACGGCAATGCGGGTTGCGGGGCGGCGGGTGCTGCGGGGGTGGATGCGGGGGCTCGGCGCGATGCTGGTCGTCGGGCTGTTGGCCGGGCTTCAGGCTCCCGTCGCAGCATCGGAGGTGCGCCGGCCGGTGATCGGCCTGGTCCTGAGCGGCGGCGGCGCCCTCGGCGCCACCCACATCGGCGTGCTGAAGGTGCTGGAGGAGCTGAAGGTCCCGGTCGACATCATCACCGGGACCAGCATGGGGTCGATCGTCGGCGGCCTCTACGCCCTCGGGCTCGACGCGCAGGAACTGGAGTCCCTGGTCGCGAGCATCGACTGGGCGAAGACCTTCGAGGACAGCCCGCCACGCGGCTCCCTGCCGGTGCGACGCAAGCAGGAGGACTACGGCTTCCTGCTCGACCTCAAGCTCGGGATCAAGGACGGCGGCCTGCAACTCCCGGCCGGCCTGATCCAGGGACAGCGCCTGACCCTGATGCTGCGCGAGCTGACCGTGCGCGCCCACGACATCGGCGACTTCGACAACCTGCCGATCCGCTACCGCGCGGTCGCCGCGGACCTGGAGACCGGGAAGCAGGTGATCCTCGGCGGCGGCAACCTGGCGACCGCGATGCGCGCCAGCATGTCGGTTCCGGCCTTCCTGCCGCCGGTCGAGGTTGACGGGCGCCTGCTGGTGGACGGCGGCGTCGCCAACAACCTCCCGGTCGACGTCGCGCGCGCCATGGGGGCCGAGGTGCTCATCGTCGTCGACATTCCGACGGTGCTGAAGAAGCGCGACCAGCTGACCAGCAGCCTCGATATCGCCGGCCAGATGCTGGCCGTGCTGATCCAGCAGAACTCCCTGGCCCAGATCGCCAGCCTCGGCCCGCAGGACATCCTGATCCAGCCGGATCTCGGCGACCGCGGCTCCGTCGATTTCGACGCGATCCTCGAGATGATCGCGCCCGGCGAGGCCGCCGCCCGCGCCCAGACGGCGCGGCTGCAGGCCCTGTCGCTCGCTCCCGCCGCCTACGCCGACGACCGCAGGAGCCGCGGGGTCAAACGGGTGGAGTCGCCGGTGATCGCCTTTGTCGACATCGACAACCGCACCAAGCTCGACGACCGGCGCATCCGCGCGAGCATCCGCCAGAAGGTCGGCGAGCCGCTGAACGTCAAGCAGATCGAGGAGGATTTCTCCCAGCTCTACGGGTCCGGGCTTTACGAGCAGGTCGACTACGCCCTGGTCGACCGCGAGGGCAAGACCGGCCTGGTCGTGACCGCCACCGGCAAGGCCTGGGCGCAGGACTACATTCGCCTCGGCCTGGCGCTGGAGAGCGACGTCGACGGGGAGAGCAGCTACGAGGTCGGCTTCGGCCTCACCCTGACCGCCCTGAACTCCTATGGAGCCGAGGCGCGCGGCGAACTCGCGTTCGGCGACGCGCAGTACCTGCTCGGCGAGTTCTACCAGCCGCTGCAGCCCGGGACCGGGTTCTACGTCCTGCCGGCGGCGGCTTATGTCCGCAATGACGCGCGGGCCCGGGGAAACGACGGTACGACCAGCGAGTTCCGGACCACCCGCGCCGAAGCGGCCCTTTATCTCGGCTACGAGTTCGGCACCGAGCTCGACACCCGTGTCGGCCTGCGTGTCGGAGCCGGGGAGGTCGACCTGCACACCGGCACCGGCGCGGGGGTCGAGACCGGCGACTTCCGGATCGGCGCGGCCGAGGCGCGGCTGCTGTACGACACCCTGGACAGCGTGCGGTTCCCGACCGGCGGAAGCCTGCTCCGGCTGCAGGCCGGGGCCTCCCGGACCGAACTCGGTGCCGACGACAACTACGTCAGGCTGGATGCAACGGCGGTACGTGCCCTGACCTGGGGATCCAATACCCTGGTCCTGGGGAGTTCCGGCGGAACCGCGGCGAGTGGCGACCTTCCGGTCTACGACCGGTTCCGCGTGGGCGGCCTGTTCAGCCTGTCGGGCTACGCCCGCGACGAGCTGTCGACCGGCAACCTGCTGCTCGGTCGGATGCTCCTCATGCGCCGGCTCAGCCGGCGGTCGCCGCTGTTCTTCGACCTGCCGGTCTATGCCGGCGGGTCGTTCGAGGCGGCCCGGCTGGACGACGCGTCCGGCGAGGACGAATTCGACAAGAACGCCTTCGGCGGCAGCCTGTTCCTGGGGGCGGACACGCCGCTGGGTGCCGGCTACCTGGCCTTGGGCAAGGGCGACGCCGGCCGGACCGCCGGCTATCTCTACTTCGGCAAGCTGTTCTAGGGCGGCCGCCGTTCCGGGGCGGACCGGTCAGGCGTAGCCGGCCAGCCGGTCGCCCCGCCACAGCGGCTCGTGCGCGTAGCCGCTGCTGACCGAGATCCCGCCTGCGGTTTTGGCGACGATCAGGAGGGTCTCGTCCTCGACTCCCAGGACGAAGGCCCGGGCCTGTCCGGGCCGCTCCTCGGTTTCCCACCGCACCGCGCCGCTGCGTCGCAGCCGGGCGACCAGCCGGTCGAGGGCGGCGTGGTCGTCCGGGCCGAATAGGTTGGTCGCCCGAGGATGCGGGAAGGGGATGACGATTCCTGTCCTGGCGTCCATGGCGGCATGCCTCCGCTGTCGCGTCACGATCATGGACCAATGACAGCGGACAGCGGGGGTAACGGCCGTCCCGGGCACCTCGACGGAACGTGATCGCCGGTGATCGGCGCCCGCCTAAAGCGGCGCGCTCATGATCAGGCCGCCGTCGACCACGATCTCGGTGGCGGTGACGTATTTGGCCTCGTCCGACGCCAGGTACAGGGCGGCATAGGCGACGTCCCAGGCGTCGCCCATGTGGCCCATCGGGACCTGGGCGTTGCGCTTGGCGATCAGCGCCTCGGCGTCGCCGCCGGAGCGCTGGCCGGCCAGTCGGACCTCGACCAGCGGGGTGTGCATGAGGCCCGGCACCACCGTATTGCAGCGGATGCGTTCCTTGGCGTAGCTCACCCCGATGGCCCGCGACAGCTGCACCACGCCGGCCTTGGTGGCGGCATAGGCGTGGATCGGCGAGCCGATGTGACGATAGCCGGCCACCGAGGCGACGTTGACGATGGCGCCGCCGCCGGTCTTGCGCATGTGCGGAATGGCGTGGTGGCAGCCCAGATAGACGGTCTTCAGGTTGTGGTCGACCTGGCGGTCCCAGGTCGCCTCGTCCATCTCCGCGACGCCACCGGGCATCGAGCCGCCGACATTGTTGTGCATGACGTCCAGTCGCCCGAACCGGTCGACGCAGTCCTGCAGCAGCGCCTTGACCGTCTCGCCGTCGGTCAGGTCGCCCGAGGCGGCATGGCAGCGGCCGCCTTCTTCGGCGATCAGCCGGCGGGTCTCCTCGACGGCGTCCGGGTTCAGGTCGATCAGGTAGACCGTGGCGCCCTCGCGGGCGTACAGCGCCGCGCAGGCCTTGCCGTTGCCCCAGCCGGGGCCGACCGAGCCGGCGCCGGCCAACACGATCACCTTGTCCTGCACGCGTCCGGCCATCGCCGCTTCCTCTTCCGTTCGGTTGGGTGGCCGGGGATGCTGGCGGTCGGCCCGGGACCCGTCAACGGGGGCCGCGCGCCGCCGCGACCGCCATCGCCAGCCAGGCCAGGATCAGCAGGGTGCCGCCGGTCGGTGCGAGGAAGGTCCCCGCACCCCAGCCGTTCGCCCCCTGGACATAGAGCGTTCCCGAGAACAGCACGACGCCGACCAGCATCAGCGCCGCGCCGAGCGTGCCCCAGGCCCAGTGGAACCGGCCCCAGGCGGCGCCGATCGCGAACAGCCCCAGGCCGCCGATCGCGTGCCAGAACACCGCCGTCCACCACAGCCCGCCCGGGTGGGCGGCGTCCGGCACCGCATGCGCGCCGACCGCCGCCAGGGCGACGGCGGCGGCCAGCAGAAGGGAGGCGACGGTCAGGAGTATCCGGGGCATCAGCATGGCCGGACGCTAGCATGCCTGACGCCGGGGTCCAGCCGCCGATGTCGGGTTGACCGATTGTGTCGGCCGGTACACGCTTGCCTGGATGGGCGGGATCGGAACGACACTGCGGGCCTTCGGGCTGGCCGCTATGCTGGTGCTGGGCGCGATGTCCGGCGCGCCGCGGGGTGCCTGGGCCGACGGCCCGCTGATCGGAGTCGTGAAGACGACGGAAGGCGCGGTCGAGCTGCTGCGCGGCGGCGCTGCCTTGGCCGCCGAGGTCGGCGGGGAAGTGCATCTGAGCGACCGGCTCCGCACCGGCCCCGACGGCGCGGCCGGGGTGACCCTCAACGACGGAACGCTGATCTCGCTCGGGCCGAACTCGCTGTTCGAGTTCAGCGAGTTCGAGTATTCGCCGAAGCGGGGCGCATTCGGGTTCCTGGGCTCGGCCCTGGGCGGCACTGTGCTTTACTCGTCGGGCAAGATCGGCAAGCTGGCGCCTGAGCGGACCCGGATCCGCACGCCGGTTTCGGTGATCGCGGTCCGCGGCACCCGGTTCGCGGTCCGCCTGCCGGCCGCCGGTGGGAACTAGGCGATGGGAATGTCGGCGGTTCTGCGCGGGATGGCGGTGTCGGCGGCGCTGAGCCTGGTCGCCGGCTGCGCGTTCGGCCCGTTCGATACCGAGCATCTGGCGACCGTCCCGCCGCCCGACTCCGCGTTCCAGGCGGCGTTGAGCCAGGAATACGCGACCCTGGGCGACATGGAGCGTGCCGAATACGACTGGCCCGACACCGCGCGGTTCTATCGGCGCGCCACGACGGCGGCGGAGGGCGACCGGGTCGAGCCCGAGGCCCTGGAGGCGCGCGACCTCGCGCCGGCCGACCGGGAAACCCTGGGTGCTGCCCGCGACCGGCTGAGCGGTGCGCTGGCCCAGGGCGCCCGCGCCTTCACCCCGGCGGCGGCGGCCAGGGCGCAGGCCGGCTTCGACTGCTGGATGCAGGAGCAGGAGGAGGGCCACCAGCCCGACGACATTGCCGCGTGCCGCACCCAGTTCGAGGCGGCGATGGTTGTGGTCGAGGACGGCCTGGGCGGTACCATCGTGGTGTTGCTGGCGGACGCCGACGGCGCGGTCGGGGCCGTCGATCTCAGTACCGGCGCGGGTTCCGTCACCCTCGACACCCTGCGGGCCGGCGCCGTGGTCGGGACCGCCGCCGCGTCTCCGGGGGCGGTCGGGACCCTCGGCGAGCAGGACGTCCGCGACCTGTTCGGCCGTGCCATCGGGGCGGAGCCGGAGCCGCCGGTCGCCGTCCGGCTGTATTTCGAGACCGGCACCAACCAGCTGACCCCGGCGTCGCAGGCCGAGTTGCCGACCGTGCTCGAGACGATCCGCCGGCGCGTCGTGCCGGGCGTCGAGATCGCCGGCCACACCGACCGGGTCGGAGCCTCCGACGTCAACGATCGGCTCGCATTGCAGCGTGCCGAACTGGTCCGGCAGCTGGTGCTGGAACTCGGCGTGCCGGCGCGCCTGATCAGCGTCGACTCGTTCGGTGAGCGCGACCCGGTCGTCCCGACGGCCGACGGGGTCGACGAACCGCGCAACCGGCGGGTGGAGGTCACGGTTCGCTGAGGCTGGCCTCTGCCAAGTCCGTGATGCCTCCAGCATATCCGAGCGCATAGTATCACTCGATGGACAGCCACCGTTTCCAACCGTTCCGGGCCGACGCCGCAGCGATCGCGAACCCGCTCAGGGACCGGTTGGTCGGCGCGGTCCTGCTGGCGGCCCTGATCGCCGGTTGGGTCGGCGACGTGACGCCGCTGGCCGCGCTCCGGTTGTGGGGAACGGACCTCGTCTCGGCCCTGCGCCCGCCCGCGTCGCATCCGTCGGCGGTGGTGGTGGTCGACATCGACGACGCCAGCCTGAGGGCGTTCGGGCAATGGCCGTGGCCGCGCGATACGCTTGCCGGCATCGTCGATCGGCTGGCCGAAGAGGGCGCAGCCGCCGTCGCGCTCGATATCCTGCTGGCCGAGCCGGACCGGCTGTCGCCGGCGGCCGGCGGGCCGGATACCGACAACGACCTGGCCCTGGCGCGCGCCATGCGGCGGGTCCCCGTGATCGCGGCGGCGGCCCTGTCGACGGCACCGGCGCCGCCGGCCGAAGCCCAACCGATCATCGGCAGGGTCGCGGTGCATGGCATCCTTCGGCCGCAGGCGTTGCCGCAGGCGAGTACCCTGGTCCGACCGCTACCGGCACTGGAAGCCGCGGCGCGCGGACTGGGTGCGGTCAACCTGTATCCAGGACTCGACAGTGTCGTGCGCACGGTGCCCGGCATCGTGGCGTTCGACGGCAGTCTGCTGCCCGGGCTGGCGATCGAGGCGGTGCGGGTCGCCACCGGTGCGGCCAACCTGATCGCCGAAGTGCCGACGTCCTACGGTCCCGCGGGACTTTCGATCGCGGGTCGGCTGGTCCCGACCGACCTGAGCGGCAGGATCTGGGTCGACACGCGAGATCCCGAGAGAATTCCGGTGATCTCCGCCGGGCGGCTGCTCGCCGGCGGGGTTCCGCCGGCCGAACTGGCGGGGCGGCTGGCGGTCGTCGGGACGTCGGCGTCCGGTATCTCGGCCGGCGTTCTGACCGGGGCGGGACAGGCGGTGTCGAGCACGACATTTCAGGCGCTTGCGATCGATTCGATCCTGGGCGGCCGGGTCCTGGCCCGACCGGTCGAGATGACCGGGCTGGAACTGGCGACCGCTGCCGCCCTGGCCGGCGGGGTGATCCTGGCGGCACCGGTCCTCGGGCTGCCCATGCTCGGCCTGGTCGCCGTGGCGGCCGTCATGCTCCTGCCGGTCGCGGCGATCATCATCGCGCTGTCGGCCGGAATCATGGCCGACGCCAGTTTCCCGCTGGTGGCGGTGCTGGCGATGACCGGCCATGTCGCCCTGGTGCGCGTGCATGAGCAGAGCGTGGTGCGCCGCCGCCAGGACGCGATGCTGGCGCGCCAGGGGGCCTACATGCGGCAGGTCGTTGACGCCAGCTTCGATGCGATCGTCACGGTCGACGGCCAGGGGCGGATCGTGACCGCCAACGCCGGGGCTGAGCGCCTGTTCGGACGGCCGGTCGATCAGTTGGTCGGGCTTCGCATCGAATCCCTGCTGACCGGAACCTGGGCCGAGGCCGTCCGGCTTCACGCCGAGGGTGCCCTGCGCGACGCCGTACGCAGCGGTCGCGTCGTCTCGGCGGCGGTCGATCGCGGCGCCGACGGACCGGCGGTGCGGACCGAACTGACGGTCGCCGAGACCGCGGCCGGGGACCGCGTGTTCGTCATCGTGCTGCGCGACATCAGTGCCCGGCTCGATGCCGAGGCGGCGGCCCGCCAGGCCGGCGAGCGTCTGCACGACGGCATCGGCCGGATTACCGACGGCTTCGCGCTGTTCGGACCCGACCGCCGGCTGGTGATCTGCAACGACCGTTTCCTGGACATGCTGGGCGAGGCCGGCGCGACGGCCAGACCGGGGGTACGCTTCGACACCATCATGGAGCGCTACGCGGAGACCTCCCGGGCGCCGGTCGATGCCGTCGACCGCGCCCGGGACTGGCTCGGCGAGCGGATGGCGGCCTTCGTCCGGGCGGCCGAGCCGCGGGTCCAGGAGTGCCTGGACGGCCGGTGGTTCCGGATCGACGAGCGCCCGACCGCCGAGGGCGGTCTGGTCGGCGTCTACTCGGACATCACCGAGCTGAAGTGGCGCGAGATGGAAATGAGTGAGGCGATGCTGCGGGCCGAAGCCGCCAGCTCGGCGAAGTCGACCTTCCTGGCCAATATGAGCCACGAACTGCGGACACCGCTGAACGCGGTGATCGGCTTCGCCGACCTGATGAAGCGCGAGCTGTTCGGGCCGCTCGGCAACGAGCACTACCGAGCCTATGTCGCCGACATCATCGACAGCGGCTCGAAGCTGCTGGCGATGATCGAGGCGATCCTCGAGTTCTCACGATCCGAGCATGCATCGCTGGCCGAAACCGGGAAGGACGGCGACATGCAGGCCGCGGTCGAGGCCGTGCTGCGCGACGTCCGTCCGGCCGCCCTGGAACGCGACGTGACCGTGGCGGCGGAGGTTCAGGAAGGGATGCCGTCGCTCGCGGTCGACGAGGCGATCCTCTATCAGATCATGCAGAACCTGGTGTCGAACGCCGTGAAGTTCTCGCCGACGGGATCGCGGGTCACGCTGCGGGCGTTCGTCAGCGACGACGGCCGGCCGGCGATGGTGGTGACCGATCACGGACTCGGCATCCCGGCGGACATGATCGAGAAGGTCACCCAGCCGTTCTGGCAGCGCCAGGGCCCGCTGGTCCGAAACCATGGCGGCGTCGGGCTGGGCCTTGCCATCGTGAAGGCGCATGTCGATACGCTGGGCGGGGAACTCCGCTTCGAGAGCGAAGTCGACCGCGGGACGACGGTCACCGTGCTGCTGCCGGACTCACTGAAGATCCAGAGCGACTGACCTGACCCCCGTCGTCATCGGAAGGCAGCTTCGAAGCCGGTGCGCCCGAACAACCGGGCGCACCGGATCGGTCGGGCCGTTACTGGCCGGTGTACCAGGAGTCGGCGTAGAAGCCGCCACCGACGGCGCCGAGGAGCCGCATGCTGCCGCGCAGGAGGCCGTAGCCCATGTTCCCGGCCGCGCCGCCGGCCATGCCGATGCTCTCTACCGCGCCCATGCCGGCCGCGTTGGCCATGCCACCCATGCTCATGCCGCCGGCCCCGGTGGCATAGGCGTATACGGGAATGATCAGGCCATCGGTGACGATCGCGGCAACCGCCGCGCCAGCGATGACGCCGGCGGTCACGGCGACCACCCGGTAGGCGTCAAAGCTCGATGGGGCGGCCGGAGCCGCGGTCTGGGCCTGCGCACCGGCCGGGGCCAGCGCCAGGCTGGACGCGATCAGTCCGGCGGCGGCGACTGTCTTAAGCGTATTCATGGGAACCTCCTCGTTGCAGACCATTGATGGCGTCGCTGCAAGTCTCCAACGCCGCCCCCGAAAGTGTCCTAGGCGAGCAACCTGCCGCCGGACACTGTCACTAAAGCCAGTCTAGTGGATACATCGGCCCCCCGGCCACCGGGGAGGTGCATCGCTTGACCGGTGTACAGAAAATCAGCTGCCCGTATACCATGAATCCACGAAAAAGCCGCCCCCGAGTGCACCCAGGAGTGCCGCTGCGCCGCGGAACGCATGGTAGCCGTATCGACCGATCGGCTCGGCTAGGCCGTTCGCCACCGCCACCTCGCCGGCTCCGGCGCCCGCACCCCCGGCCATCCCGGCGATCAGCCCGGGGCCGACTGCTTCGGCGCCGGTGGCCAGGGCGTAGACCGGCAGGATCAGGCCGTCCGTGACGATGACCGCCACCGCGGCACCGCCGATCACGCCGGCGGTCACAGCCAGTACCCGGTAGCCGTCGAACCCGGATGCGGGCGAGGCTGCGGTCGGCGCGTCGGCGGTCGGCGCATTGGCAGCCGGTGCATTGGCGGTCTGCGCGCTTGCTGCGAGCGGCCCGAGGACGACGCCGACGGCGACGAGACCGCAGGCGACGAGTCTACTGATTCTGATCATCGGATCCCCCAATCGACATATACGCTCCCCCGACGGCGCGTCCGGTCATATCAACCGGTTCCGGCGGAGCGCGCATTGCGATGGATCAACGTCGGGCAGGGAAAGGCCGTCGGCCGCGCTCAGTCCGGACCGAAGATCGCCCCCGTGACCGCGAAGCCGCCGTCGACCGGGAGGGTGTGGCCGGTCACGTAGCTGGCGTCGTCCGACACCAGGAAGGCGGTCGCGGCGGCGATCTCCTCGGGCAGGCCGTAGCGCGCCAGCGGGATCTCGCGGGTGTAGGTGGCGCGGGTCGCCGCGGTGTGCACCTGGGCGACCATCGGGGTGTCGACCGACCCCGGCGCAACGGCGTTGACCCGGATGCCGTAGGGCGCCAGCTCGATCGCCAGATTGCGGGTCAGGCCGACGACGCCGTGCTTGGAACTGCCGTATCCGACCCGCCCGGAGATGCCGACCAGGCCGGCGACGCTGGCGATGTTGACGATGACGCCGCGGCCGGCGTCGATCATCGCCGGGGCGACCGCCCGGGCGCAGCGGTAGGAGCCGGTCAGGTTGACTGCGACGATCCGCTCGAAATCCTCCGGCCGCTGCTTCAGGAACGAGACCTGCTCGCCCAGCCCGGCCGAGTTCACCAGGATGTCGATCCGGCCGAACGCATCGAGGGCGGCCGCGGCCATCGCCTCGACGCTGGCGGTGTCGGTGACGTCGATGCGGACGCCGCGGGTCGCCACGCCGCGGGCGGCCACCTCGGCGGCGGCGCTCTCGGCGAGGGTCCCCTGGACGTCGGCGATCAGCACGTCGGCGCCTTCGTCGGCGAAGCGCCGGGCGATGGCGAGGCCGAGCCCGCCGCCGCCGCCGGTCACGATCGCGGCCCGGCCCGCGAGGCGAGGGGAAGTCGCCATCGCCTCAGCCCGCGGCCATGTTCTCGCCGGCCTTCGGCGCGATGTGCGCGTAGTTCCGGCTGCCGAACCAGAGCTGATACTCCGGGTAGGTCGTCGGCGGGTATTTCGGCGGATTGCCCGGCCCGGTACAGGTCGGGACGCACTCCATCACGTGGTCGTAGGAACAGTCGAAGAAGAACGGCACGGCGTAGCGGTCGCGCGGGGTGCGGTGGATCACCCGGTGCGGCGTCGACAGGAACCGCTCGTTGGTCCAGCGGTGGGCGAGGTCGCCGGTATTGACCACGAAGGAGCCCGGGATCAGCGGCGGCTCGACCCAGGTGCCGTCCGGCAGCCGGACCGTCAGCCCGGGGATGTCCGACTGCGCCAGCAGGGTGAGGAAGCCGGAATCGGTGTGCGGGGCGATGGCGAACTGGTTGTCCTCGATCTCCGGCTCGGGGACCGGCGGGTAGTGGGTCATCCGCAGGGTGTACATCGGAAAGTCGAAGGCCTTCGCGAACCAGTCGGCCGGCAGGTCGAGGGCGCGGGCGTAGAGCGGCAGCAGCGACCTGGCGAGCGCCTCCAGGGCGTCGCAGTAGGCAGTGACCTGGGCCCGGAAGCCGGGCAGGGCGATCTCGGCCGGCCACAGGTTCGGGGCCTTGTAGCGCTTGCCGGCCAGCACGTCCGGGTGGTCCGGCGCCAGGTCGCGCTTCACGAAGAACGCCTCGTTCAGGTTCGGCTTGGTGTTGACGTTGACTTTCGAGGAGCGGGTGGTGCTGCCCTTGAACGGCAGGTAGCCGATGTTGTGCTCGTTCGCCTTGAGCGCCAGCTTGGCGTCCAGCGGCAGCGCGTGGAACCGGCGGGCGCTCTCGAAGGCGGCGTCGATACGCGTCTGTGGAACGCCGTGGTTCACGATGACGAAGAAGCCGACATTCTCCTGGGCGTGGCGCAGGGCGGCCGCCAGGGTCTCGAGCGCGCCCGCATCGCCGGCCCGGTAGGGACCGAGGTCGAGAATCGGGATGCCGTCCGACTTGCCCATGCCACCCTCCCGGCAAACGCTTGCCTTACAGAAGCCTAGCACCTCGCCGCGAACCGAGTCAGTCCAGGAAGCCGTCGTCGGCCCCGACGGTCCCGGCGATCTCGCCATACGGATGCGCGTAGCCGTAGAAATCCATGTTCTCCTCGCGGAACCAGGCGTCGGCCTGGATCGCTCGCTCATACTCCGCGCCCAGTTCCAGGAACCGCCGATGCCGGGCGGCGGGGACCCGGCCCGGCGCGCCGCCGAGCATCCCCAGGAACTCCTCGGTGGCCGCGTCGATGTCGGCCGCCGAGTTCTCGACCAGGCCGACCGCCCGTTCCTCGAAGTCGGTGTCCCTGAAGACCGCCGGCAGGCGCCGGTCGAGGATCTCGGCATAGCGCAGCATTCGGCCGGTCTTCAGGTCGCGGTAGCCCTTGAACAGCGAGAGGTCGCGGTTGTAGGGCAGGTTCAGGTGCTCGAACGGCGTGTTGGTGCGCAGGGTCGGCGTGCCGAACGCGGCCGCCACCCAAATCGGGCCGGAGTTCTGCGCGGTGCCGAACGCGGCGTCGGCCAGCACCGCGAGGTCGACGGCGCGGTCGTCCGGGGCCAGCCCGGGCAGGGCGTCCGGCAGGCTGACATAGCGGTCGCCCATCCAGCCCTCCGGTTCCAGGCCCGGCTCGCCGATCCTGACGACCTGGTATCCGGCCGCGAGAATCCGACGGATCGACGGGGCATAGCTGTCGATGCCGGCGGTCCGGTGGCCGTGATGGGCCTGGGCCTCGCGGTACTTCATCGTGCGCATGTGGAAGAACGCGAAGGGCGCCGCCGGGTCGACGCCGATGCGGCGCAACTGCTCGTGGCCGCGCTCTCGCACCGCGTCGGGCAGCACGAGGCGGGCCGGCCGGACGCCGCCGAGCACCTTGCGCCAGAAGTCGACGATCAGCAGGCGCGGTGACTGGAGCAGCAGATGCAGGCGGGTCAGGTCGGCGAGTCCGCCGTCGATGAAGCCCATGGCATGGATCACCGGATCGTCGGTCTCCACCCAGACGAAACCGTCGCCCAGGCAGTTCCGCACCAGGGCGTTGGTGCCCGGCCGGTCCATCGGCGGGGTGATGACGACGATGCGCCGGTAGCGGTCGCCGTACAGCGATTTGAGAATCTGCGGCTCGATCGTGAAGTGACCGATCCGGTCGGACTGGGTGAGGATGTAAACCAGGGCAGGGGCCGCCGGGTCGAGATGCGGCAGCACCAGCCGGAACAGCTTCTCGAGGTTCTCGCGGGTGACGAACCGGGCGCGCATGTCGCGTTCGAACGCTTCGGCGTCCGCGTGCCGGTCCGGCGGCGTACCCGCGCCGCTCATGCCGCCGCCCCGTCCCCGGTCAGGGCAGTGCCGACCACCGCGGCCCAGTCGTCGTCGGGCAGCCATCCCAGGTCGCGCTCGGCGGCGCGGCTGTCGAGCGGGCTGGCGGTCTCGGCCGCGAACCAGTCCGGGTCGCGGACCGGCGGGCGGCGGCCGTAGATCCGGTCGATCCAGGGCAGCGCGGCGACCCCGCCGAGGGTGTCGCGCGCCGCGATCACGTAGCGGGCGAACGGCGCGGTACCGGCCAGCGTCGCCGCCCGGAACGCGGCCGCCGCGTCGCGCGAGGTCACGTAGCAGCGATGCGCCGGCAGGTCGCCGTAGCGCGGGGCGTCGACCGCGACCCCAGGGTTGCCCTCCTCGGGCGAGAGCGTCGATAGCTCGGCGAGGATCTCGCGGGCCTTCTCCGGCCGCAGCACCAGGGTCGGCCGCAGGCACAGGATCGAGCCGATGCCGCCGCGCCGGGCGAAGCTCTCGGCAACCTGCTCGATCAATGCCTTGGTCAGGTCGTAGGTCCGGGTCGGCCGCAGCGGGTGCGCCTCGTCGATCGGCAGGTAGTCCGGCGGGTTGCGTGGGTTGAAACCGAACGCCGCCGAGGACGAGGCGATGACGACCTTGGCGACCCCGGCTTCCTCGCAGGCGTGCAGCAGGTTCCAGGTACCCTGGACGTTGACCTCCATGTAGCGGTGCTCGGACACGTCGGTGCCGTCGTCGATGCCGGCGAGGTGGATCACCCGGTCGTGCCCGCGGACCGCGCTGCGCACCGCCTCGAGATCGCGCATGTCGACCGGGCGGAAGGTCACGTCGGCGGCCGGGCGGCGCAGGTCGAGCACCTCGACCGCATGGTCGGGGGTCATGGCCGCCACCACATGCGTGCCGAGAAGCCCGCCGCCGCCGGTCACCAGTACTCTCGGTCCTGCCATGCCCCGCCTCGCCCAATCGGCCCTGGTCGTCGGTCGAACCGGCGGAGCATAGTACCGCCGTCGCAACCGAGGAAGGCACGGGGGTCCCGTCATGCGGGTTCTGGTGAACGGCGTCCGGCTGTTCTTCGACGTCGACGGCGCCGCCCTGGTGCCGGACGGTCCGGCGCTACGGCGCAAGCCGACGCTGATCGTCCTGCATGGCGGGCCGGGCGCCGATCACAGCACGCTGAAGCCCTGGTTTGCACGGTTCGCGGACATCGCCCAGGTGATCTGGCTCGACCATCGGGCCAACGGCCGCAGCGACGACGGCCCGCCGGAGGCCGAGACCCTGGCGCGATGGGGCGACGACGTCGCCGGGTTCTGCGCGGCGCTGGAGATCGAGCATCCGATCATCTACGGCCTGTCGTTCGGCGGCTTCGTCGCCCAGTCGGCGGCGACCCGGCACCCGGACCTGCCGGCCAGGCTGATCCTGGCCTCGACCGCCTGCCGCTCGGTGTTCGAGCGCAAGTACGACGCCTTCGAGGCGATGGGCGGGCCGGAGTCGCGGCGCGCCGCCGAGCGCTTCTGGGGCGGCGCGATCGAGGACGACCCGACCGTCGTCGACGACTGGGACCGGCACTGCCGCCCGTACTACAACACCCGGCCGCAGGACCCGGACGGCCGCACGCGCATGGTTCGCCGGGCGGCCACCGAGGCGCGGTTCTTCAAGGCCGGGGGTGAACGCTGGCGGATGGACTTCCGGGACGACCTGGCGCGCGTGCGATGCCCGACCCTGGTGCTGGCGGGCGATCGCGATCCGGTCACCCCTCTGGCCGACGCCGAGGAGATCGCGGCATCGCTGCCGCCGAACCTGCTGCGCTACGAAGTGGTGGCGGGGGCCGGACACGGGCCGCATCGCGACCGGCCGGCCGAGACCGAGCGTATCCTGCGGTCGTTCATCCTGGAGCCGCATTCCTAGGCGGCGTTGTCGCCGGCGGCGTCTTGCGGCTACCCACCGGGCCGTCGCCGGGTAAGATGAGCTCGGCCGTCACGGCGGCCGGGGCCACGGAGACTAGGGCGGGGGCGCGATCATGATCTGGCTCGGCGCATTGGGGGCGCTGCTGCTGATCGCCGCGGCGGCGGCGATGATGATGCTCCGCGGCAACCGCCGGGCAGAGCCGGTGGTCGCGGCTCCGCAGGCCGAGCAGCGGCGGAACGGACCCGTGCCGGGACTGACCGGTGCGTCGGTCGGCGCCCGCCTGCGCGAGGTGGCGGCCCGGCAGCGCGAGCAGGCCGGCCGTCTCACCGCCGGGCATGTCCAGCTGATCGACGTCGGTGCGATGGTCGAGGGAGCGTCGGCGTCGGGGCTGTCGCCGGCCAAGGCGCTGCGGGTCGCCGAGGAGGTCGCGCGCCGGATGATCCGGGAAAGCGACGTGCTGGTCCGGATGGAGCCCGACGGCATCGCGATCCTGTTCGACGGCGCCAGCCGGACCCAGGCGGAGGCGAAGAGCCGGCAGATCGCCGAGGCGACCCTGGCCGCGCTGGGCGAGGTCGGCGCCGGTGGCCGCTATCTGGCCGAGGGCTTCGGCTACGAGCTGGACGAGGTGCTGGACGGGGCCGTTATCGACACGGTCGAGGACATGATCCGGTTCGTGCACATCGCGCATAAGGGATATGTCGCGAAGCAGCGCGGCCTGGCCCGACAGCTCGAGCGGGGCGTGAAGCTGCAGCACCGCGAGATCAGGGCCGGCAACGGCGGGGTCGTTATCGGCCTGGAGATCGTGGTGTCGCGGCGCGTCGAGGAAGGCGGGCGCGAGTTCGTGCGAGACGAGAGTTTCGCTGAGCTGGACGCGGCGGTCGGGGCCGAGACCGACTGCGTCGTGCTCGAGAAACTGGCCACGGCCATGTCCTCGGTTCTTGTGGGGTCGGTCGAGCCGCTCTACGTGCCGGCCAGGCTCTCGAGCCTCGTCAATCCGCTCTACCTCGGCAACATCAAGGCCGCCCTGGACGCGTTGTCGCCGGCGGTCCGCCAGCGGCTGGTGCTGGTCGTCGATCCCGGCAAGGGGCCGGCGCGGTCGCTGCTGTCGCGCGCCGGCGATCTGGTCCGAACGCGGGTCGCGGCGGTGGCGGTCCGGATCGGGGACCCGGACGGAGATGTGGCCGCGGCCGCGGCTGCCGGGCTGAGCACCGTCGTGATCGACGCGCCGGAACGCCGGTTCGACAACCCGGTCGAGACGGTCTACCGGTTCCGCTCGCAGGCGCGCGATGCCGGCCTGACGGCGATCGTCCTGGGCGCCAGCGATACGATCGCCAGCCTGCAGGGCGGTATCGCCCACTCGCGGACAGTCGCGAGCTGAGATGGCTCCGAACGCGCCTTTCGGGCTGCCGGTCGGGCTCCGGTCGCCTGCCGGGAGAGAATGGTCAATTCGCGGTTAACCGGTCCGGTTAGCCGTTGCTTCAGATATTCCCCGTACCTTCCGGTCCGCCACGGCGCATGAGTAGCCATGCGTGAAAGATTTTTTTTACAAATTAGCAGTAATTACGAATTTAATACGATGATAACTGGATTTACCCAGAATTTGCGATGGCAACGTCAGCAATCGACGGTAGCAGCGCCGGCACATTGGGAACGGCTTGCGCATCGACGTCGAGACGCTGATCCGGGGGTAGACCGAACACCCTCCCGTAGCCGGGACGAGGAGACACACATGACTGATGCGGACGTGGCGCGGCGGCGCCAGACCGGAAACTCGTGCCTCGCGAACGTCGAGGTACTGGTCGTGGATTCGGCGGTCGAGGATCTGTCGACCCTTCTCGAGGGGCGCCGTGCCGGCATGGAGGTGCTTCGACTGGCACCCGGCGGCCGCGGGCTCGAGCAGATTTCCCTGTATCTCGCCGGCCGCCGCGACATCGCGGCCCTGCACATTCTCAGCCATGGCGAGCCTGGTGCGTTGCATCTTGGCGGCGAACGGGTCGACCTGCCCGGCCTCGCGATGCGGTGGGCGGTCCTGGCCGACATCGCAGGCGCCCTGACCGACGATGCCGAGGTGGTGCTGTATGGCTGCTCGGTGGCGGCCGGTCCCGCCGGGCGCGGGTTCGTCGCCTACCTCGAGGCGGCTCTCGGGGCCACCGTGGCGGCCTCGGTCGCGCCCGTCGGCGCCGGCGCGCGCGGCGGCAGCTGGATCCTGCGTGGCCCGGACGGCGGTGCGGTTGAACCCGGCTTCTCTGCGGAGGCCCGTGCGGCTTATGCCGGCCTGCTGACCACCGGCACGGCCGGCGCCGATACCCTGACCGGAACCGCCGGCGCCGACACCGTATCGGCGCTCGCCGGCAACGATACGGTCACCGGCCTGGCCGGCAACGACGTGCTGTCGGGCGGCCTCGGGGCCGACGTGCTGTCCGGCGGCGACGACAACGACACGATCTACGGCTACGCCAGCGACCAGACGCTCACCGGCGACGGCAACAACATCGTCTACGGCGGTGCCGGGCACGACCTCCTGTACGGCAGCGACGGTCGGGACACCCTGGTCGGCGGCGTCGGCAACGATACGGTGTACTCGGGCGAAGCGAACGACACGGTGTCCGCGGAGGACGGCGCCGACCTCGTCTATGGCGGTGGCGGCAACGACACGCTGTACGGTGGCGGCGACGACGACACCATGTACGGCGAGACCGGCAACGACTTCCTGTACGGCCAAACCGGCAACGAAGTCCTGTACGGCGGCGACGGCAACGACGGCGTGTCCGGCGGCGACGGCCAGGACAGCCTGTATGGCGGGGCCGGAAACGACACGCTGATGGGATCGTCCGGCAACGATCTCCTGTATGGCGGCGACGGCAACGACTGGCTGTGGGGCCAGAAGGACAACGACGTCGTTTATGGCGGCGCCGGCAGGGACACGGTCTCGGGCGATGCCGGGGAAGACACCCTCTACGGCGACGAGGGCGACGACACGATCAGTGGCGGCAGCGACAACGACGTCATCTTCGGCGGCGCCGGCAACGACGTCATCTCCGGTCAACAGGGCAGCGACACGCTTAACGGCGGCGACGGAAACGACACCTTCGTCTTCGCGACCTCGGACAACGCCACCAGCGACACGATCGCCGACCTTGCGGCCGGCGACGTCATCCGGGTGAATTCGCAGACGCTGACCAGCGAAAAGGTCAGCTTCAACGGCACGAACATCCAGATCGACACCAACGACTCGCCCGAAAGCAAGGAGCTGACGATCAACTTCAGCTCCGATCTCTCCAGTTCGCTGGAGTTCTCGGTCGACGGCACCGATATCACGTTCTCCGCGAAAGCACAGACCGGCGGCGGCGGCGGTTCCGGATCCAGTTCGGGCGGCAGCACGGTGGTCGTGACCGACTCCGGCAACACGACGGGCGGCGCGCGGACGATCACCAACACGGGATCGGGCACCGGCTCGGCGGCGATCGTCGAGAACACCGGCAACAACGGCAACGTCGTGACCGCCTCGCTGCCGCCGTCGGTCAGCGTCGTGTCCGACGGTCCGGCGACCGCGCAGTCCGGCGACTCTGCCCTCAACACCCTGGTCGGGGCGATCCAGGCGCGCGGCACGGTCGGCGAGACCGGCGTCGTGACCGGCGCGCAGACCTTCCTGACCCAGCTGTCATCGACCAGCACGCTGGACATCCGCACCATCGTCCCGACCCAGGGAACGGGGGTCACCACCGACGACCCGATCGTCATCACCGGCACCGCCGGCGGCAGCCAGTCCGAGGCCTTCGTGATCGACATGCGCTCGATCAGCGGCAAGATCCTGCAACTCGACAACATCGAGTTCGCGTCGATCATCGGCAATGCCACCGTCAGCGGCGGGTCCGGCAACAACTACGCGGTCGGCGACGGCAACGCGCAGTTCATCTCGCTGGGCGAGGGCGACGACACCCTGTCGGGCGGCGACGGTGCCGACACCATCGGCTCCGGCGACGGCAACGACATGCTGTACGGCGACGGCGGCAGCGACGTGGTGTTCGGCGGCACCGGCCTGGATTCGCTGTGGGGCGGGTCCGAGACCGACGTGGTCTACGGCAACCTCGGCGCCGACGTGATCTACGGCAACCAGGAGGACGACACGCTGTACGGCGGCCAGGACACGGACATCGTCTACGGCGGACAGGACGCCGACCTGGCCTACGGCAACCTCGCCGACGACACGCTGTACGGCAATTTCGGGGCCGACACCCTGTATGGCGGCCAGGGCAACGACGTTCTGTTCGGCGGTCAGCACAACGACCTGCTGGTCGGCAACCTGGGCGACGACACGCTCTACGGCGGCCTGGGGGCGGACACGCTCGTGACCGGATCCGGGGCCGACCTGGTGGTGGTGCAGTCGGACGGCGGCATCGACGTGGTGACCGACTTCGACGGCGCCGCCGGCGACCGGGTGCAACTCGCATCCAACGCCAACGGCACCGGGATCGACACCTATGCCGAAGTGGTCGCGGCTTCGACCAACACCGAGACCGGCGTCCAGATCGCCATCGGCAGCGGCAACACGCTGACCCTCAACGGTATCACCGTCTCCCAGTTGCAGTCGGACTGGTTCACCTTCAGCTAGCCTCCGGCCGGGGGCGGCGCCCCCGGGCGACCGCCTCCGGCCGCAGCCGCCCTGGTGCGGGCGAGTCGGCGGTGGGATTATACCGTTTACCCGTGCCCATCTATCATTGTACGTAAGCAATGGTTGAGGGGGCGAGTGTTTCCGCGTGCCTGCAGTTCAGGTGTCCGGCGTGCGGGGCTGCGTTCGCCGCTACGTCGGTCGGCACGCTCGCACGGCTCCGGCTGGGAGAGGGTGGCGGGCATTGCGGAATTCGATGGTCGGGCTGCATGGCCCGCAGAAGGTGGACCGCGAACACGGGCGCGAGATCCTCTTCGTCGATCCAGGGGTCGTCGGATCGTCCGCGCTGCTGGACGGCCTGCGCGCCGGCATCGATGTTCATTTTCTCGAGCACGGGAGGCGCCCGCTCGAGCAGCTGGCCGGCCTGCTGGCCGGGCGGCGCGGGGTCGAAGCCCTCCATGTCCTCAGCCACGGCGAGCCCGGAGCACTGCTCTTCGCGGGCCGGCGGATCGGTGCCGACGCGCTCAGGGAGTCGGCCGATGCCCTCGACGCGATCGCCGGCTCGCTGGCGGAGCACGCCTCGGTCGTGCTGTACGGCTGTGAGGTCGCGGCCGGCCCCCGCGGCCGCGACTTCCTCGAGTCCCTCGAGGCCGCCCTCGGCGTTGCCGTGGCGGCATCGGCCGGGCCGGTCGGCGCCGCCGCCCGTGGCGGGTCGTGGGCGCTCGACGGAGGCCGGGACGCGACCGTCGCCCTGGCCTTCGGGCCGGCCGCGCGGGCGGCCTATGGCGGACTTCTCGCCACTGCCACCCTGACCGCCGGGAACGATACCCCGACCCTGTCCACGTCGGACGATACCGTCACCGCCGACGTGGCCGGAGCGCTGAATGCCGGCGACGTCATCGACGGCCTGGCCGGCACCGACACACTGGCGATCTCGGCCGCGCAGAGCGTCACCTTCGGCGCGACCACCCTGGTCAATTTCGAGACCATCACCATCACCGCCGGCGCGCAGAGCATCACGACCAACGACGCGACGGTCGGGACCGGGCAGACCCTGACCGTCAATGCCTCGCTCAGCAGCGGCGTGCTCACCTGGATCGGATCCGCCGAGACGGACGGCCGCTTCGCGATCACCGGCAGCGTTGGCAGCGACCTGATCGTCGGCGGTGCCGGCGATGACCTGCTGGTCGATGGCATTGGCGCGGACACCCTGTCGGGGGGAGCCGGCAACGATACTTTGACGACCAGGCTGGATAGCGTCACCGGCTCGGTCACCTTGGACGGCGGCGCCGGCAACGACCTTCTGCTGGGCCGGACGAGCGGAGCCGACCTGCTGCGCGGCGGAACCGGCATCGACAGCCTGACCGGGCGGGCCGGCAACGACACGCTGTCCGGCGGCGATGGCGCCGACGTTCTGTCCGGCGGTGCCGGCGATGACCTGCTGGCCGGCGGCACCGGCGCCGACACCCTGGTCGGCGGCGCCGGCAACGACACCATCACCGGCAGTGCCGCGGAGTTTGCCGGCGACGTCGTCTCCGACCTCGCTGTCGGCGACCAGATCATCGTGACCGGCGTCGACCTGTCGTCGCTGCATGCGACCAGCGCCAGCGGAACCATCACCGTCGGGGCCGGCCAGATCCTGACCCTGACCGGCATAACCGGCGCCAGCGGCAGCTTCAGCGCCGACTTCAGCGGCGGGAACACGACGATCATGGTCGTGACGACCCCGCTGCTGACGACCGGGACGGACACGCCGACCCTGACCGCCGGCAACGATACGGTCACGGTCGGGGCGGCGAACACGCTGAATGCCGGTGACGCATTGGACGGTCTGGCGGGCACCGACACGCTGCTCATCGCCGCGGCCCAGAGCGTGACCTTCGGCGCCACGACCCTGATCAACTTCGAGACCGTCAGCATCGCCGCGGGCGTGCAGAGCATCACGACCGACGACGGCACCGTCGGCAGCGGTCAGACACTGGCGGTCGATGCGTCCGGCAGCGCCGATGCGGTCACCTGGAACGGTGCGGCCGAGACCGACGGCAGGTTCTCGATCAGCGGCGGCGGCGGTGCCGATACCCTGATCGGCGGCGCCGGCAACGACACCTTGCTGGCCGGCGGCGGCAGCAACCTGCTGTCGGGCGGGGCCGGGGCCGACTACCTGCGTGGCGGTACCGGTCAAAGCACGCTGTTCGGCGGCGACGGCAACGACACGCTCCAGGGCCTCGACAGCGCTGCCGGCACCGACGTGCTTGACGGCGGTTCCGGCGACGACATCATCCGGGGACGCAGCAACGCCGACGACACCCTGCGGGGCGGCACCGGCAACGATTCCCTGCGCGGCGCCGGCGGCAACGACATCCTGTCCGGCGGCACCGGGCTCGATACCCTGTCGGGCGGCGTCGGCAACGACATGCTGCTCGGGGGCGATTCCGCCGACACGCTGTCCGGCGGCAGCGGTGCCGACACCCTGTCCGGCGGCGCCGGTGCCGATCTTCTGGTCGGCGGCACCGGAACCTTCGCCGACGTCCTGATCGGCGGTGCCGGCAACGACACCTTCACCGGCAGCACCGCCGATCTCGCCGGCGACACCATCTCCGACTTCGCGGTCGGCGACAGCCTGGTGGTGACCGGCGCCGACCTGTCGGCGCTGAACGGCACGAACGCCAGCGCCACGGTCACGCTCGCCACCGGCCAGACTCTCGCCCTGACAGGCCTGTCTTCGTCCAGCGGCACCTTCGCGGCCAGCGTCAGCGGCGGCGACACGACGATCACCCTGACGGCCCCGGCGAGCAGCGGCGGCGGGAGTTCGGGTGGCGGCAGTTCGGGCGGCGGCAGTTCGGGCAGCTCCGGTTCGGTGACCGTCACCGACACCTCGGTCGGCAACAGCTCGACCACCCGCACGATCGTCAACACCGGCGCCGGTTCAGCCTCGACGACGCTGGTGCAGGGAGGCGGCAGCACCGTCACCGCCACCGTGCCGCAGGCGGTGAGCATCACGTCCGAGGGGCCGCCGACGGCGCAGTCCGGGACGACCGCCGCCAATTCACTGGTCAGCGCCCTGGGTACCCGCGGCGTCACCGGCGGCAGCAGCGCGATCACCGGGGCGCAGACTTTCGTCAACAACCTCGGCTCGACCACCTCGATCGACATCCGCACGATCATACCGACCTTCGCCGCCGGCGGTACGACCAGCGACCCGATCGTGATCACCGGCAGCACCGGGGGAACCCAGGTCGAGGCCTTCGTCATCGACATGCGGGCCGTTACCGGCAAGCTCTTGCAGGTCAACAACATCGAGTTCGTGTCGATCGTCGGCGCGGCGACGGTCACCGGCGGCGGTGGCAGCAACTTCGCGGTCGGCGACGCCGACGTGCAGTTCATCTCGCTGGGCGAGGACGACGACACCCTGTACGGCGGCGGCGGCAACGACACCGTCGGCTCCGCCGACGGCAACGACCTGCTCTACGGCGAGGACGGTGCCGACGTGGTGATCGGCGGTGCCGGCTCGGACGTGCTGTACGGCAACAAGCAGGCCGACGTCCTTTACGGGAATCTCGCTTCGGACATCCTGTATGGCGGGCAGGACGCCGACGTCGCTTATGGCGGACAGGACGCCGACTTGGCCTACGGCAACCTCGGCGAGGACGTGCTGTACGGCAATCTCGGGGCCGACACCCTGTACGGCGGGCAGGGCAACGACGTGCTGTTCGGCGGCCAGGACGACGACCAACTGGCGGGCAATCTCGGCGACGATACGCTGTACGGCGGTCTCGGCGACGACGCGATCTACACCGGGGCCGGGGCCGACCGGGTGGTCGTGCAGGCGAGCGGCGGTGCCGATACCGTGGTCGACTTCGACGGTGCTGCCGGCGACCTTGTCCAGATCGCAGCCAGCGCGAACGGCACGGCGATCGACACATTCGCCGAACTGCAGGCGGCGGCGAGCACGACGGCCGACGGCAGCGTCCAGTTCGCCCTGGGTGGCGGCAACACGCTGACCCTTTCCGGTGTCCGGCCGGCGGACCTGCGATCGGAGTGGTTCGAGTTCGGCTGACACCGCGCCGCGGCTTGACCGCAGGGCCGGAAGGCGGCAGCACAGGCGGAGCCCGAACCCTACAGGCACGGTCCATGGCGTCCGAACCGACGAAGTTCTTCCTCTGCGGTCCGCCGAAGTCCGGAACGACGTGGCTGCAACTGATGCTGGACGCCCACCCGGCCGTGAACTGCTCGGGCGAAGGGCACCTGACCGACTGGGTGCTCGCTCCCCTGCGCAATATCCTGATGGGCTACAACGACCAGCTCCGGCAGAACAACGACCTGATCTACCGGGACAAGGCGTCGCACGACGGCTTTTCCGAGCGCGATTTCAACGACATCGCGCGCTTCATCGTCGCGCAGCGGTTCGCCAGGCTGCATGCCCGCAAGCCGCAGGCTGTCGTGATCGGCGACAAAACCCCGAACTATGCCTATGCGCTGGGCCTGCTGCGGACGGTCTTTCCGGACAGTCTCTGCGTCTTCCTGGTCCGCGATCCCCGGGACTCGGTCCTGTCGATGCTGCACCAGACGCGACGCCTCGAAGCGACCCATACCGGGCGGATCTACGAGACCGACCAGGCGATCTTCGACGGCTACCTCCGGAAGTGGGTCGAGGTGAACCGCCTGTATCTGCGTCACCGGGACGCGTACCCGGCGGCTGTCGTTCACCTGCGCTACGAGGACCTGATCGCCGACGAGGCCGATGCCCTTCGGGCGGCGTTCCGCTTCCTCGGTGTCGCCACCGACGACCGGACGGTTGCCGCCTGTGGCGAGGCGGGCCGGTTCGAGATGCTCTCCGGCGGGCGGGCGCGCGGTCAGGCCGACAATGCGAGCTTCTTCCGGCGCGGCGAGGCCGGGGGCTGGCAAACGGAACTGGGTGACCGGGCCGCCGCGCTGATCACCGGCGAAGTGGCCGAGGTCATGGCCGAGTTCGGCTATCGACGGTGAACGCCTCCGGCGGGTTCGTGGCCGCCTGGCTCGTGGTTGCTGGGGCGCGCCGGTCAGTGTTGCTGCCTTCTTCGAATGTTATCGAATGATACTCACAATAAAAACTGCCGTATCCAGGGTATTTCTCGCTGATCGAAGTGTATGATCGTCGAGTATTTTCTGATTCATCGAGATTTTACGGAAACGTTTTTGTTTAATTTGATTTATACATGAGAATCCCGCGAGGGGTTCATTTATTGCGCGGGCATGCCATATTGTCGGCATCCTTCACTGTCAGGTAATGATCTCATGTGTGGTTTGGCCGGCGAAATCCGGTTCGACGGGCGGTCCGTGTCGCCCGTCGGTCTTGCTGCCATGGCGGATGCCATGGTCACCCGCGGTCCCGACGCCGACGGCCTGTTCCTGCAGGGCCGGTTCGGACTGGCGCACCGGCGGTTGTCGATCATCGACCTGTCGGATCGTGCCCAGCAGCCGATGGTCGATCCGGAACTCGGCCTCGCGATCGCCTACAACGGTGCGATCTACAACTACCGTGAACTGAAGGCCGAGCTGGAGGCGGACGGCTACCGCTTCTTCTCGGACGGCGATACCGAGGTGATCCTCAAGGCGTTCCACAAATGGGGCCCGGCCTGCGTCGACCGGCTGGCCGGCATGTTCGCCTTCTCGGTCTGGGAGCGTGGCAGCGGCCGCGTCACCCTGGCCCGCGACCGGCTGGGCATCAAGCCGCTGTACCTCGCCGAGATCCCGGGCGGCCTGCGCTTCGCGTCGACCCTGCCGGCCCTGGTCAAGGCCGGCGGCCTGTCGACCGAGATCGATCCGGTCGCCTTCAATCACTACATGAACTTCCATGCGGTGGTCCCGGCACCGCGCACCATCCTCAAGGGCGTGCGCAAGCTGCCGCCGGCGACCGTGCTGACCGTCGAGGCCGACGGCCGGCGGCGCGAGCGCACCTACTGGAGGCCGGTCTACGAGACCCCCGACGACGAGCGCGGCCTCGGGGTCGAGGAGTGGGCCGACCGGGTCCTGGAGAGCCTGCGCACCGCGGTCCGCCGCCGGCTGGTCGCCGACGTGCCGGTCGGCGTGCTGCTGTCGGGCGGCGTCGACTCGTCGATCATCACGGGCCTGATCGCCGAGCACAGCGACGTGCCGCTGGAGACTTTCTCGGTCGGCTTCGAATCGGTCGGCGACGAGGTCGGCGACGAGTTCAAATACTCCGACATCATCGCCGAGCACTTCGGCACGGTGCACCACCAGATCCGGGTCGACAGCCGCGAGCGGCTGCTGCCGTCGCTGCCGAGCTGCATCGCCGCGATGTCCGAGCCGATGGTCAGTCACGACTGCATCGGATTCTACCTGCTGAGCGAGGAGGTCTCGAAGCGGGTCAAGGTGGTGCAGTCGGGACAGGGCGCCGACGAGGTGTTCGGTGGCTACCACTGGTACCCGCCGCTGCTGGACGATGCGACCGGGGTCGGCGACTACGCCCGGCTGTTCCGGGACCGCGACCATGACCGTTTCCTGGCGGCTGCCGGCGAGGCAATGCGCGACGGCGACCATGCCGGCGCGTTCCTGGAGCAGGCATTCGCGGCGCCGGGGGCCGGGCGCACCGTCGACCGGGCCCTGCGGCTCGACACCACCGTCATGCTGGTCGACGACCCGGTGAAGCGGGTCGACAACATGACCATGGCCTGGGGCCTTGAGGCCAGGGTGCCGTTCCTCGATCACGAGCTGGTCGAGCTGGCGGCCCGGATCCCCGCCGAGCACAAGGTCGGCGGCGGCGGCAAGCACGTGCTGAAGCAGGCGGCCCGCCGGGTCGTCCCGTCGGACGTGATCGACCGGCCCAAGGGCTACTTCCCGGTGCCGGCGCTGAAATACATCCAGGGCGATACCCTGGAGCATGTCCGCGCCATCCTCACCGATCGCCGGGCCCGCGACCGCGGCCTGTTCGAGAAGTCCTGGCTGGACAGCCGCCTGCAGGCCCCGGAAGCCCATATCACCGGCCTCGGCGGATCCGAACTGTGGCAGGCGGCGTTGTTGGAAGGTTGGCTGCAGGCCCACGGGGTCTGACACCGGAGGAGACGATATCATGAACGATCGTTCTCAGACCGTCTTTCGCCAGCGCCGGTCGCGCGCCCGCGACTGGGCCCGGCGGTCCTGGAACCACGGACAGGGCGAGGGGTCGGACCAGGCTCAGCCCGACGAAAACGCCGTCGTGCACTGCGGCTGGGGCCGGCTGCTGTTCGGGCACACCTTCGAAAGCGCCGAGGCGCTGACCGAGGCGATCCGGCAGGAGGCGCCGGACGAGCGCGACATCGCGATCTATCTCTCCGATCCGCATGTGCTGCTGGCGCAGGCGCCGGAGGCGTTGTTCCTCGACCCGTCGCATACCTACCGGCTGGACTTTCAGCGCTACCGGCCGCGTCGCGACCGGGTCCCCGGTGTCTATGTCCGGCGCGTGCGTTCCGGCGACGATGCCGCCGCCGTCAACCGGATCTACGCCAAGCACGGCATGGTCCAGGTCAGCCGCGAGTTTTTCCTGACCCATCGCGGATCCCGGCACATCGTGCACCTGCTGGCGGTCGACGAGGCGTCCGGCGACATCGTCGGCACGGTGACCGGCATCGACCACGTCCTGACCTTCGCCGATCCGGAGCGAGGGTCGAGCCTGTGGTGCCTGGCGGTCGATCCGCAGGCCAGCCTGCCGGGCATCGGCGAGGTGCTGGTCCGGCATCTGATCGAGACCTTCCAGACCCGCGGGCTGGCGCAGATCGACCTGTCGGTGATGCACGACAACGAACAGGCCATCCGGCTCTACGAGAAGCTCGGCTTCGAGCGGGTGCCGCAGTTCAGCATCAAGTACAAGAACCCGATCAACGAGAAGCTCTACTCGGCGCCGGCTCCCGAGGCCCGGCTCAACCCCTACGCCCGGATCATCATCAACGAGGCGCGGCGGCGCGGCATCGGCGTCGAGATCGAGGACGAGGAGGCCGGGCTGTTCACCCTGACGCACGGGGGGCGGCGCGTCGCCTGCCGGGAGTCGCTGACCGAACTGACCAGCGCGGTGGCGTTCAGCCGGTGCGACGACAAGTCGCTCACCTCGCGCCTGCTGCGCAAGCAGGGGTTCCGGGTGCCGGAACAGCGCGAGGTCACCGACGACGAGGAGGACGAAGCGTTCCTGAAGAAGCACGGCCGGATCGTGGTGAAGCCGGCCAAGGGCGAGCAGGGGCGCGGCATCGCGGTCGACATCAGCGACGTGGAGTCCATGCGGAAGGCCATCCAGGCCGCCTATGCCGTCTCCGACCGGGTCCTGCTGGAGGAATTCTGCCAGGGCCAGGACCTGCGCCTGATCGTCATCGACCACAAGCTGGTTGCCGCGGCGGTCCGCAAGCCGGCCAGCCTGGTCGGCGACGGGGTCTCGACGGTGCGGACCCTGATCGAGAAGCAGAGCCGGCGCCGGGCGGCCGCGACCGGCGGCGAGAGCCGGATCCCGACGGATGGCGAGACCGAGCGCTGCATCGGGCTCGCCGGCTACACCTACGATTCGGTGCTGCCGGCCGGCGAGCATCTGGCGGTTCGCAAGACCGCCAACCTGCATACCGGCGGGACCATCCACGATGTCACCCCCGTGCTGTCCCCGCGGCTGGCGCTGGCCGCCGAGGAGGCATCGCGTGTGCTCGGTATCCCGCTGGTCGGGTTCGACTTCCTCGTGCCCGACCCGTCCAAGGAGGATTATGTGATCATCGAGGCGAACGAGCGCCCCGGACTGGCCAACCACGAGCCGCAGCCGACCGCCGAACGGTTCGTCGACATGCTGTTCCCCCACACCGTCGATCGCTCCATGCGCCCGGGCGCACAGCGCGACCTGGAGGTGAGCCATGCCGCCGCTCGATAGATCCGCCGAGGAACGGCTTCGCGCCTATGGCGACGCGTCGCGCACCCTGGCCGCGATCGAGGGCCGCCGGATCCTCGACCATCTGCTTGCGCTGCAGGCGATCCCGAGCCCGACCGGCTACACCGACTCGATCGTCCGGCACGTCTGCCTGTGGCTGGAAGAGCACGGGATCGACTACGAACTGACCCGACGCGGCGCCATCCGGGCCAATCTGCCCGGCGACGTCAGCAGCCCGGACCGCGCGGTGGTCGGCCATGTCGACACGCTCGGTGCCCAGGTCATCCGGCTCAAGGAGAACGGCCGGCTGGCGGTCCGCCCGGTCGGCACCTGGGCGGCTCGGTTCGCCGAGGGCGCGCGCGTCACCGTGTTCACCGAGGCCGGCCCGCGACGCGGGACGATCCTGCCGTTGAAGGCGTCCGGCCACGTCTTCGACCAGGAGATCGACACCCAGCCCGCGAACTGGGACAACCTGGAGATCCGTGTCGACGACCGGGTGTCGACCCAGGAGGACCTGATCTCGCGGGCCTTCCACATCGGCGACATGGTGGCCGTCGATCCGCAGCCGGAAGTCACCGACACCGGTTTCATCAATGCCCGGCACCTGGACGACAAGGCCGGGGTGGCGGCGATGCTGGAGGTGCTGGCGGCGCTGACCGAGACCGACGCCCACCTGGCGGTCGACTGTCACTTCCTGTTCACGATCTCGGAGGAAACCGGGTCGGGCGCCTCGGCGGTCCTGCACGGCGACGTGTCGGAGGTGCTGGCGGTCGACAACGCGACCGTGGCACCCGGCCAGAACTCGTCGGAATACGGCGTCACCATCGCCATGGGCGACATGACCGGCCCGTTCGACTACCACCTGACGCACGGGCTGATCGACCTGGCGCGGCGCTACGGCATCGACCACCGCCGCGACGTGTTCCGGTACTACCGGTGCGACGCCGCCTCGGCGCTGGAGGCCGGCAACGACATCCGCACGGCGCTGGTGGCGTTCGGTCTGGACGCCAGCCACGGCTGGGAGCGGGTCCATATCGACTCGCTGGCGGCGCTGGCGCGGCTGGTGGCGGTGTATGTCATGAGCCCGCCCGTGGTCTCCCGGGACCAGATCCAGATCGGTCCGCTCGACGGGTTTCCGGACACCCAGGAATAGGCCGCCACGCAAGGCTGCCGGTGGCGTCGGGCGGCGTGCTAGAGTGCCCCTTTGGCGGTGCCCGGCTCGCGCCGGCGCCGCAGTGTGGGACCGCAACCGGCGAACGACGGGAAGACATGTCGGAGGAAGATCCGCGGCCGGAGCATCTGGCCTACGACCTGAACAAGGTGCTGTCGTCGATCGTGGGCCTGAAGACCCACGTTCCCGAGGACGCCTTCACCGCCCCGATCCTCGGGACCGAGCGCTCCGGCAACGGGGTGGTGATCCGCGAGGACGGGCTGATCCTGACCATCGGGTATCTGGTCACCGAGGCGGAGACCGTCTGGATCACCGACAACCGCGGCCGGGCCGTTCCGGGGACCGTGCTGGGATACGATCAGGAGACCGGATTCGGCCTGGTCCAGGCGCTCGGCGCCCTCGACCTGCCGGCCCTGGAGATCGGCAACTCCTCGGACCTGAGCGAGGGCGACCCCGTGGTGCTGGCCGGCCATGGCGGCCGGCGCGCGGCGGTGAAGGCCCAGGTGATCGGCGTCCGCGAGTTCGCCGGCTACTGGGAGTACCTGATCGACGAGGCGATCTTCACCGCGCCGGCACACCCGAACTGGGGTGGCAGCGCCCTGATCGGCGACGACGGCCGGCTGCTCGGCATCGGCTCGCTGTTCATCCAGCAGTCGCAGGGCGGCGGCCAGCCGGTCGACGGCAACATGGTGGTGCCGATCGATCTGCTGAAGCCGATCTATGAGGACATGGTGACCTACGGCATGCCGAACCGGCCGCCGCGGCCGTGGCTCGGCCTGTACGGCACCGAGATGGAGAACCGGCTCGTGGTCGCCGGGTTGAGCGACGGCGGCCCGGCCGAACAGGCGGATGTCCAGGTCGGCGACGTGATCGCCAAGGTCGACGGCCATCCGGTGGCCAGCCTGGCGGACTTCCTGCGACAGGTCTGGGCGACCGGCCCGGCCGGCAGCACCATCCCGCTGACCGTCGCCCGTGACGGCGAACTGCTGGAACTGACCATCGAATCGGTGGCGCGCCGTGCCCTGCTGAAGGGTCCCAAGCTGCACTGAGCCGGAATGGACGACGGAGAGGGAGCGCCATGCACATCGGGTTTCTGGGGCTCGGGTTGATGGGCGAGGGGTTCACGCGCCGGCTCGTCGAACTCGGGCATGAGGTGCGGGGCTTCGACCCGCGGCCGGAACGCCGGGACGCCGCGACCGGCTGGGGGGTCGCGGCCGCCGCCAGCCCGGCCGAGGCGGCCGCCGGGGCCGGGCTGGTGATGACCTGCGTGACCACCACCGACGACCTCGAGGCGGCGGTCTTCGGGGACGACGGTGTCGCCGCCGCGATCGGCCGGGAGGCGGTGCTGGTCGACTTCTCGACCACCGTCGTGGCCCGGACCAGGGAGATGGCGGGACGGCTGCGGGACACCGCCGGTGCCGGCTGGGTCGACGCGCCGGTGTCCGGCGGCCCGCCTGCGGCCCGGGGCGGCGGCCTTGCCATCATGGCCGGCGGGACCGACGCCGACATGGCGACGACCCGCCCGGTGCTGGAGGGTCTGGCCGCCAGCCTGGTGCATCTCGGTCCGGTCGGGGCCGGCCAGGTGACCAAGATGGTCAACCAGGTCTGCGTCCTGACCAACTTCGTGGTGCTGGCGGAGGCCCTGAACCTGGCGGAGCGCGGAGGGGTGGACGGCGGCAAGCTGATCGACGCACTCGGCTCCGGCTATGCCGGGTCGAACCTGATGCGCGCGATGTGGCCGCGGATGATCGAGCGCGACTATGCGCCTGCCGGCTATCTCCGGCAGGTCCTCAAGGACCTCGACATGGTGCACGACCTCGCGCACGACCTGAAGGCCGCGATCCCGATGTCGACCCAGGCCGCCGAGCTGTTCCGGCTGATGGCGGCGCGCGGGCATGAGGAACTGGACGGCATCGCGGTCCTCAAGCTGTTCACCGGTGAACCGGTCTAGATGTGAGTTCTGAGTAGGTTGTTCATCCGGCCGTAGGATTGTATACAGACGATCAGTCGGTCGGTGATCCGCCGTGTGACTTGTGGCGTCACGCCTGTGCGGTCAAACTCCTGGCCGTGCCCGGTGATGGGCCGGGAGGAAGGCGCCGGACTCCGGCACACGGCGCGGTCGTGAGGGGAGCGACGAGGATCGGACTTTCGTTCGAAGTAAAGCGCTCCGGTAACGTCCGAGAGTACGGCAAAGAATCACAGCGGAGGACACCATGAAGTTCAAGACGCTCGCTCGCGTCTCCATGATCGTCGGCGCCTGCACCCTCGGGCTGGCCAACGCCCAGGCGGCGGAGGTCGAAGGCCCGAAGGTCACCTGGAATTTCTCGACCTGGGGCAAGGCGCGTGCCTTCACGGTCGGCCCCGAGTGGATCGCCCAGCAGTTGTCCGAGAAGACCGGCGGGAACTTCACGATGAAGATCCACTACGGCGAGGCGCTGTCGAAGGCCCGCGAGAATCTCGACGGCATCAAGATCGGCGCCTTCCAGGCCGCGCAGTTCTGCAACTTCTACCATCCGGGCAAGAACCCGGCGTGGATGGTGCTGACCATGCCGTTCCTGCCGATCGGCGACCTCGAGGTCTCGATGCATGTCCGCGAGAAGCTGATGCAGTCGCCGGAATTCAAGGCGGACATGGATAACTGGAACGCCATGCCGTACTTCTCGGCATTGCTGCCGCAGTACGAGTTCCTCGGCCGCGGTCCGGCACCGAAGACCCTGGCCGGCTGGAAGGGCATGCGGGTCCGCGCCGGCGGTGGCGTCGGAACGGCGATGGAGAAGCTGGGCGCGACCCTGACCACCGTGCCGGCGACCGACGTCTACACCGGCATGGAACGCGGCACGATGGACGCCGCGTCGTTCCCGTACACCTACTCGCACGCGGCCTACAAGATCCACGAGATCAGCAACTGGTTCACCGCGAACATGTCCCCGGGCACGTCCGAGTGTGCGGCGGTGCTGAACAAGGACGCGTACGCAAAGCTGCCGGAGCAGTACAAGAAGCTGCTGATGGACCTGAAGCCGGAAGCCTACAAGGTCCAGATCAAGGCCTATCACGACATCGACGAGAAGAACCTGCCGATGTTCAAGGCCAAGCTCGAGGAGATCGTCTACACCGACGCGCAGCTCGAAGAGTTCCGCAAGCTCGGTGGCAAGCCGGTCTGGGATCAGTGGGTGGCGGAGAACAAGGACAAGTTCGACGCACAGGGCCTGCTGGACCTGATCTTCGCGGAGGCGAAGGCCGCCAAGAAGTAACCATCCGACCGAGTACAGCGGAAAGGGTCGCGCCGGGCGCGGCCCTTTCCCGCATCTGGCCGGATCGAGCGGCCGTTGCGCGCGACTGAGCGGCCGGACAACATCACGAGAGGGACGTCGACATGACCCAGCCCCTTGACCTGACGCCCGACCAGGCGGCGTCGGGCGGGCAGATGATCGCCCGGCTCGACCGCGCCCTGCACGCGGCCGAACGCTTCACCGCCCTGGCGTCGGCAATCTTCATCTTCGGGCTGATGCTGGTCGGCGTCTGCCAGATCGTCGGCCGGACGGTCTTCAACTTTCCGATCTTCGGCTATATCGACGCGATCGAGATGTCGATCGCGGTGTTCGCGTTTCTGGCCATCGCCTACTGCGAGCGCATGGGCGGGCACGTCCGCATGGAGCTGCTGGTCGGCAAGCTGCGCGGGCGGCCCTTGTGGCTTGCCGAAATCGCCGGACAGGTCCTGGGCCTGCTCCTGATGGCCGTCCTGATCTGGTACGGCTGGGAGCACGCGATGCGGGCCTACGAGTACGGCGACTCGACGATCGACGCGCAGATCCCCTGGTGGCCGTCGAAGATGCTGATTCCCGCCGCGTTCGCGTTGCTGTTCGTGCGGCAGCTGCTGAACCTGATCGGCTACCTGCGCCTGTTCCTGCATCCCGAGGTCGAGCCCGTCGCGGTCCCGCTGATCGCCGACATCCGTGAGCTCGCGAAGGAGGAGGCGGCCGAGGCCGGCGCGATCGACGACAAGGACGACGGTTCCAAGGGGAGGGCCGGCGCGTGACCGAGCTCAGCAACGACACTATCGGTATCATCGGAGTCATCGCCCTGCTGGTGATGGTGGTCATCGGCGTCCGCGTCTACATCGCCGCGGCGACCGTCGGCTTCGTCGGCCTGGTCGCGATCATCGGCTGGGATGCCGGCGCGGGGATGATCGGCACGATCCCGCATTCGAAGTCGGTCACCTACACCCTGTCCGTGCTGCCGATGTTCATCCTGATCGGCTACCTCGCATTCCACGCCGGCATCACCCAGGCGCTGTTCGACGCGGCGCGCAAGTGGCTCGGCTGGCTGCCGGGCGGGCTCGCCGTCGCCTCGGTCATGGCGACCGCCGGGTTTGCGGCGGTGTCGGGCGCCTCGACGGCGACGGCGGCGGTGTTCGCCCGCGTCGCCATCCCGGAGATGCTGTCGGCCGGATACTCGAAGAGCATCGCGGCCGGCGTCGTGGCCGCCGGCGGTACGCTCGCGACCCTGATCCCGCCGAGCGCCATCCTGGTGATCTACGCGATCATCGTCGAGGAATCGGTCGGGCAGCTGCTGCTCGCCGGCTTCATCCCGGGCGTGGTCTCGGCGCTGATCTATGTCGGCATCATCCTGATCTGGGCCAAGGCCGACCCGAAGGTCGGCCCGGCCATCCACGGCTATACCTGGAGCGATCGCGTCAAGGCGATCCCGGGCACCTTCCCGGTGATCGCGGTGGTCATCATCATCTTCAGCGCGATGTATTTCGGCTGGGCGACCCCGACCGAGGCCGGCGCGCTGGGGGCGTTCGTCGTGTTCGTCATGGCGATGATGAAGGGCATGCGGTGGCCGGCGCTGCGGGAGTCGCTGCTCGACACCGCCAAGCTCACGGTGATGATCTTCAGCCTGATCTGGGGCGTGCTGGCGTTCGTGCGGTTCCTCGGCTTCGCCGGGCTGCCCGAGCACTTCACGAACTTCATCGTGTCGCTGCCGTTCGAGCCCTGGGTGGTGATGGTCTGCATCCTGATCGCCTACGCGATCCTGGGCTGCTTCATGGATGCGATCGGGATGCTGCTGCTGACCCTGCCGGTCGTGTACCCGGCGGTGATGGCGCTCGGCTACGACTCGATCTGGTTCGGCATCATCGTCGTGAAGATGGCCGAGGTCTGCCTGGTCACGCCGCCGATCGGCCTCAACTGCTTCGTGGTGTCGGCGGTCCGGCCCGACATCCCGATCGCCACGGTGTTCCGCGGCGTCGGGCCGTTCGTGGTCGCCGACTTCATCACGGTCGCGGTGTTCATGATCTGGCCGGAGGTCATCACCTGGCTGCCGCAGACCCTGCTGAACTGAGGGGGCATTGCCCTTGCCGCGGCGGGTGGGTTCCGGACGGGCGCGCCGTCGCCGGCGCGCCCGTCCGGAATGACGTCAAAGGGGGCGTATACTGCGGCAACCCCCTTCCTGACGTCATTCCGGACCGAGCCGCCGCAGGCGGAGCGGATCCGGAACCCACCGGGCGACGGGCGGCCCTTCCGAGCGCCAGGCCTCACACTGGGCGGTAGACCCGGTCCGCGGTGTCATGGAAGACGGCGCGGCGGTCGGCCGGCGGCAGGCCGGCGGTGATCGCCTTCAGGCCGGCGAAGATCTCGTCGTAGCTCGCGCACAGCGAGTCGACCGGGAAGTTGCTGGCGACCATGCAGCGGTCGGGACCGAACAGCCTGATCGTGTCGAGCACCACGCCGGATTGCGCCGCCGGCGTCCAGGGCTGCCCCGGCAGGCCGATGCCGGAGATCTTCACGGCTGTGTTCGGCTGCGCCGCGAACGCCGCCATCGCCTCACGCCAGCCGTCCATCCCGGCGGCGGATCGGTCGGACGGCAGGCCGGTGTGGTTCAGGACGATCAGGGTGTCGGGGAAGTCGCGTGCCAGGTCGGCGGCCTCGCCCAGGTGCCACCAGGGCGTCTGCAGGTCGTAGTGCAGGCCGTGCCGGGCCAGCAGGCCGTAGCCGGCCCTGAACGCCGGGTCCGCCATCGAGCCGGGCGCGCCGGCGACGAAGGCGTCGGGCGATTTCGCGGCCGCCGGCTTCTGCCGGACCGAGCGGACCAGCGGGAACCCGGCGTGGCCGGCCAGCACGCCGGCGATGTCTTCGCGCCCGAACCACGCCTGGCCGACGCAGGCGTGCGGCCAGCCGGTGCGGTCGTGCAGTTCATGCAGCCAGCGGGTCTCGGCCACCGGGTCGCGCGGATCCCATTCAGCCTCCATGTGGATCGACTTCACGACGTTGTGGCTGCCGTGGTCGCGGCGGAAATCCTCCACCAGGTAGCTGTGCCGGCGGAGCGAGGCATAGTCGCCGTAGCGGAACGGGATCACATGCTCCTCGAGCCATGGGTAGCGGTCGTGGCCGAGGTCCCAGAAATGATGGTGCGCGTCGATGATCGGCAGGTCGGCATCGGTCACGGCATCTTCCCCCGAACTGGTTTTCGGCATGAGGCCCGGTCGGGCCGCCGCTTGGCAAGCGCGCGGTCTTGTTCCGCCCGCCATGTCCGTCCATGATCGGCGGGTCTGAACTCTCAGCTTCCAGGGCGAATCTCATGAACGGCGCGGAATCCCTCGTGCGCACGCTGGTCGCGTCCGGCGTCGACGTCTGCTTCACCAACCCCGGCACCTCGGAGATGCATTTCGTCGCGGCACTCGACCGGGTCGACGGCATGCGCTGCGTGCTCGGCCTGTTCGAAGGCGTCGTCACAGGCATGGCCGACGGCTACGGCCGGATGGCCGACAAGCCGGCCTCGACGCTGCTGCACCTCGGCCCCGGCCTCGGCAACGGCATCGCCAACCTGCACAACGCCAAGAAGGCGTTCACCCCGATCGTCAACATCGTCGGCGAGCACGCCACCTATCACATCGAGTACGACGCGCCGCTGACCGCCGACATCGAGGGCATCGCCCGCCCGGTGTCGGGCTGGGTGAAGACCTCGCGCAGCGCCAGGGACGTGGCCGCCGACGGCGCCGCTGCGGTTGCCGCCTCGATGGGCCCTCCGGGCCAGATCGCCACCCTGATCCTGCCGGCCAACACCGCCTGGGACGAGTCCGACGGCCCGGCCGCGGCGATCGCCGCGGCACCGTTGCCGGGGCCCGATCCGGACGCCGTGCGGGAGGCCGCCAAGGCCCTGACCTCCGGCCGCGAGACCCTGATCCACATGTCGGGCCGGGTGCTGCGCGCCGACACCCTTGAGATCGCCGGGAAGATCGCCGCCAAGACCGGCTGCCGGCTGTCCTGCCAGACCTCCAACGGCCGCTGGCAGCGTGGCGCCGGCCGGGTGGCGATCGAGCGCATCCAGTACCCGGTCGACATCGCGCTGAAGCAACTCGCCTCGGTCGAGCATATCGTCCTGCTGGGGGCCAAGGTGCCGGTGGCGTTCTTCGCCTACCCGAACAAGCCGAGCGTGCTGATCCCCGAGGGGTGCGCCGTCCACCGGCTCGCCGACATCGGCGACGACCACCACGCGGTGCTTTCGGCGCTGTGCGACGAACTCGACGCCTGGAGCGCCAGGCCGGCGATCCAGGACAGCAAGCGGCCGGAATTCGCGACCGGCGCGCTGACACCCGAAGCGGTGGCCCAGGCGCTCGGGCGGCTGATTCCGGAGAACGCCATTATCGCCGACGAGAGCGTCACCGCCGGACGCGGATTCATGCCGTTCACTGTCGGCTCGGCGCCGCACGACTGGCTGGCGCTGACCGGCGGGTCGATCGGCCTCGGCCTGCCCTACGCCACCGGGGCCGCGATCGCCTGCCCGGACCGCAAGGTGATCTGCACCGAGGGCGACGGCTCCGGCATGTACACGCTGCAGGCGCTCTGGACCCAGGCGCGCGAGGGCTGCAACGTGGTGAACATCATCTTCGCCAACCGCTCCTATGCGATCCTGCGGCACGAACTGACCAACGTCGGCGCCGAGAACCCCGGCCGCAAGGCGATCGACATGCTCACCCTCGACCGGCCCGAACTCGACTGGGTGGCGCTGGCCAAGGGCATGGGCGTCCCGGGCGTCCGGGTCGACAGTGCCGAGACCTTCAACGACGCGCTGGCCCGGGCGATCGCCGAGCCCGGCCCGCAGCTGATCGAGGCCTGGATGGCCTAGCGCTGGATCCCCGGTAGACGTGCGCCTCCGGGAACCCGAAGGTGTAGATATAGACACCAGAACAACCAGTATCGGTTGTTGTTGAAAGTAAATATTTAAGACTTTGCCTCGATGCTTCTCTCTGCTGCGCGCCGTTCGAATGTGCGTAGGAAGTGTTGGGGGACGGGGATGCTCAAGCTGAATTTCACGATTCGTGCCGGCCTAATGGCCGTCATGGGGCTGCTGTCGATGTCCGTGGTGCTGCTGGCTGGAATGGCCAGCCTGCAGTCCTGGAAGGAACTGCAGCAATCCGGACGGATTGTCGACGGAAACCGGATTGCGGATCTGCTCCAGACCGCCAGCGGCGACTGGGCCGCCGAACGCGACGCGACGGCCCAGGCGCTCGACGGATGGAATGCGCCGGACGATGCCACCCGGGCCGCGATCGACGAGCGCCGTAGCGCCGCCGACGCGGCGATGGCGAGAGCGCTTTCTCAGGTCTCTGCGGTTCCGGGTGCATCGGGGCGGGGTGAAAAGGTCGAGGCGCTTCAGGCGGCTCATCTAGCGCTTCGAGATCTGCGCGCGAAGGTTGACGAAGATCTCGGCAAGCCGAAGTTCGGCCGACCTCCGGAGGCGACCAAGGCCTGGGGGCCGACGATCGGCGAGGTCATCGAGGCATCGCAGCGACTGCGCATGGTCTCGCAGTATCTCCCGGACGCGCTCCAGATCCGTATTCAGTTGTCGCAGGGCGTGAAGCAGGCAGTCTGGACCATTACCGAGTACGCCGGCCACGAGCGGACGCTGGTTGGCGGTCTGGTGTCGGCCGGAAACGCCATGTCCCCGGAAATGCTTCGACGCCTGGCAGACCTGCGAGGCCATGTCGAACACGCTTGGTCGGAGGTCGAGGACTATCTGTCGAAAGGCCTGGTCGAGCCGGAGATCGCGGCAGCTGCCGACGTCGTCCGCGAGGTGTTCTTCGGCAAGTTCGAGCAGGTGCGCGAGCAGGTGTATGCAGCCGGATCGCGCGGACCGGTCTATCCGATAGACTCCGGAACCTGGGCGACGGAGGCCAGCGCAGGTGCCGATTCCCTGCAGGCGCTCGTAAAGGCGGCCAGCGACGCTACCGAGCGCCTGGCCTATCAGTCGAAAGGCGACAGCGTGTCGGCGATGGCGGTCAGCGGCGCGATCCTCGCTGCCGCGATGGTGCTGACCGTGCTGGCATTCTGGATCGTTCTGCGGCGGGTGGTCGGCCCGATCCGGGTTCTGACCGACGGTATGCGCGACCTCGCGGGCGGCAACCTCGACATCGAGTTGCCGAGCGGCGACGGCGGCGACGAGATCGCGGCCATGGCCCGCTCCGTCGAGGTGTTCCGGCAGAACGCCCGCGAGGTCCAGCGCCTGGAGGTCGAGCAGAAGCAGGCGGCCGAGCGTGCCGAATCGGAAAAGCGGCGGACCATGAGCGAACTGGCCGACGGTTTCGAGGCCAGCGTCAAGGCCGTCGTCGGAGCGGTGACCGGCGCCGCGGAGGAGCTGCAGTCGACCGCCGGATCGATGTCGGCCACCGCCGAGCAGGCGAATGCCCAGGCCGCCGCGGTGGCGGCCGCCGCGAGCGAGGCATCCAGCAACGTCCAGACCGTGGCGACCGCATCCGAGGAACTCTCGGCCTCGATCTCCGAGATCGGACGGCAGGCCGGCGAGTCCCGACGCATCGCCTCGGCCGCCGTCGAGCGGGCCGAGGCGACCAACCGCCAGGTCGAGGGCCTGGTCGAGGCCGCGCAGCGGATCGGCGACGTGATATCGATGATCCAGGACATCGCCGCGCAGACCAACCTGCTGGCGCTCAATGCCACCATCGAGGCGGCGCGCGCCGGCGAGGCGGGCAAGGGCTTCGCGGTCGTGGCCTCCGAGGTGAAGTCGCTGGCCACCCAGGTCGGCCAGGCGACGAGCGAGATCTCCGAGCAGATCTCCGGCATCCAGTCCGCCACCGGAGAGGCGGCCGGTTCGATCCGCGGGATCGCGCAGACCATCTCCGAGATCAACGAGAACGCCGCCTCGATCGCGGCGGCGGTCGAGCAGCAGAACGCCGCGACCAATGAGATCTCGCGCAACGTCCAGGAGGCCTCGAGCGGAACCGAGGAGGTGTCGCGAAACACCAGCGGTCTGAGCGAGGCTTCACGCGCCACGGGTGCCGCTGCAAGCCAGGTCCTGGAGGCTTCTGGCGGGCTGGCACGCGACGCCCAGCGCCTGGCCGGTGAGGTCGACACGTTCATAGCGAGGGTCCGGGCCAGTTGAGGTCCGGCCCCGCCGGGAAGCGCGGGTAATCCCGGCACCGGCAACGGAAGGGATCCGTGGCCGGGTCGCTATTGCGGATTCGGTTGCGCGAGCAGCGTGCTAATGTCAGGAAAATGCCAAACTGATTCGGTCGCACATGCTCGACTCCAAGAAGCTCGTCGACTGGGACAAACTCGCCGCCCAGCACCTCGCGACCGAGCTCAATGCCGGATCGTCACGCGTCTACCACGCGGATCGGCTGCACAGGTTGGTCCAGGACTCCGGCGCCGGTCCGGACGAGTTCCTGTTCCGGCATCCGGAGCTGCACCGGATCATCTTCATCAAGCAGGCGATCCGTGACGGCCAGTACCTGGAGGGCCGCTCGAACCGGATCGGCACCAAGCTGTACTTCGCCTTCAACGAGACCAACGCCTACGAGGGCGGCAAGTCGATCTTCGTCGGCGATCCCAACTTCGACAACGCGCTGGCCTTCCAGGCCGGCTTTGACCGCAAGCGCGGCGTCGAGGACTATATCCGCGACCGCGATATCATCCAGATCCTCGACAACCTGCCGTCGCTCGACCCGTTCCTGCTGAAGGACCGGCTGATGGCCGAGGCGATCACCCCGCATCCGGGCTATTTCGAGATCACCCAGGAGGAATGGACCCGGATCCGCGAGCACGTGATGGCGCGGTTCCGGCCGATCGTCGAGTTCGCCTATGCCGGGCTGGACGCCGCCCGGGCCCAGGCGCGGCTGCGCCAGCTGGTCGAGAAGCTCTGGGATGCCAAGGACATGGACACCCTGGCCCCGATCATCAAGGCGATGGAGTTGGACCGCGACGAGGCGCCGATCGCCCTGCACGCCTGGAAGGGCGTGATCTACTACGACTACCGGATGGCGACCCTCGAATCGCAGATCCGCCGGTTCGCGGAGTGGCTGGGCAGCGGGGCCGAGCCGATCGACCTGATCCCGACCGCCAACCGGAAGATCGTCCTCGACGTGCGCGACGCCACCCGCGGGCTGCTGCGCGACCGCTGGCGCAAGGCACGAAGCCGGCTCGAGGAATACAACGACGCCTATCGCAAGCTGTTCATCGACAAGCAGAGCCCGGGGCCGTTCATCAGTTTCCTCGGCAACGCGTCCGACATCTTCGGCGAGCTCGGCGACGCCCTGTCCCGGCTGGACCACGCCACCGAGGTGTGGCGGTCGATCACCGACCGGCACGGCAGCAGGCACCTGAAATACGAGCCGCTGCACCAGGTATTGTCGCTGGCATACCGGATCCTGGAGTAGCCGGGGCCATCGGCGTTCGCCGTAAGGAACGGCTGTCGCGCGGCAGCTTCCCTTTAGCGGCGGGATTGCATCCCCATATCCCCGGTCCCGAGACAGCCGCGCCGGAGACGGTCATGGCCACTGCGAGTTCCGTCCTCCAGATGATCGGCAACACGCCGATGCTCGAACTGACGCGGCTGGACGCCGGCCCGTGCCGGCTGTTCGTCAAGCTGGAGAACCAGAACCCGGCCGGCTCGATCAAGGACCGCATCGGCCTCGCCATCGTCGAGGCGGCCGAGAGGGAGGGCCGGCTGCAGCCTGGCGGCACCATCGTCGAGGCGACCGCCGGCAACACCGGGCTCGGCCTGGCGCTGGTGGCGGCCCAGAAGGGCTACCGGCTGGTGCTGGTGATCCCCGACAAGATGAGCCCCGACAAGATCCGCCACCTGCGCGCGCTCGGCGCCGAGGTCCGGCTGACCCGTTCCGACGTCCCCAAGGGCCACCCCGAATACTACCAGGACATGGCCGAGCGGATCGTCCAGGAGACGCCGGGGGCGTTCTGGGCCAGCCAGTTCGACAACCCGGCCAACCCGCTGGCGCACGAGACCACCACCGGCCCGGAGATCTGGGCGCAGATGGACGGCAGGGTCGACGCCCTGGTGGCCGGCGTCGGCTCCGGCGGCACGATCTCCGGCACCGGCCGGTTCCTGAAGTCGATGAACCCGAAGCTCAAGGTGGTGGTCGCCGACCCCGACGGCTCGGTGGTCGCCGGCGCCGTCGAGACCGGCCAGGTGAAGTACGAGGACGGTTCCTGGCTGGTCGAGGGTATCGGCGAGGACTTCATCCCGCCGAACCTGGACCTGTCGGTGATCGACGAGGGCGTCACGGTGACCGACAGGGAGGCGTTCGCGGCGGTCAACGAACTGCTGCGCACCGAGGGCATCCTGGCCGGCACCTCGACCGGTACCTTGCTGGCCGGCGCGCTGCGCTGGTGCCGGCGGCAGAACGAGCCGTTGAACGTCGTCACCTTCGTGTGCGACACCGGCAACAAGTACCTGTCGAAGGCGTATGACAGCGCCTGGCTGGCCGACCAGGGGCTGCTGGACCGGCCGGCCGCCGGCGATCTGCGCGACCTGATCGTGCGTCGCGCCGACGAGGGCCGGGTGGTGACGGTCGGCCCCAAGGACACCATCAACACTGCCTACAACCGGATGCGGGCCAACGACGTCTCGCAGCTGCCGGTGATGGACGGCGACCGGATCGTCGGGCTGCTCGACGAGGAGGATCTGCTGATGGCGGTCCACGAATGCGCCGACTGCTTCCGGGACACCGTCGACCGGCACATGACCAGCCGGCTCGACGTGCTGCCGGCGAGCGCCGACACCACGGCGCTGCTGCCGCTGTTCAAGGCCGACAAGGTGGCGATCGTGGAGGACGGCGACGGCCGATTCCTCGGCATGGTCACCAAGGTCGACCTGATCAACCATCTGCGCCGCAAGCTCGGCTGACCTTCACACCGGAGACACCCATGGCGACCACGCGCAACCGGCCCGGCTTCTCGACCCGGGCGATCCACGCCGGCCAGAAGCCGGATCCGACCACCGGTGCGATCATGACGCCGATCTACGCGACCTCGACCTACGTCCAGGAGAGCCCGGGCGTGCACAAGGGCTTCGAGTACTCGCGCAGCCAGAACCCGACCCGGTTTGCGCTCGAGGCCTGCATCGCCGACCTGGAGAACGGTGCGGCCGGCTTCGCGTTCTCCAGCGGCCTGGCCGCCATCGGCACCTTGCTGGAACTGCTGGATTCCGGCGACCACGTGATCGCCATGGACGACCTGTACGGCGGCTCCTACCGGCTGTTCGAGAACGTCCGGCGACGCTCGGCCGGCCTGCAGTTCAGCTTCGTCGACCTGTCCGACCCGGCGGCCTTCGAGGCGGCGATCCAGGACAATACGAAGATGGTCTGGGTCGAGAGCCCGACCAACCCGCTGCTGAAGATGGTGGACCTGGAGGCGATCGCGAAGATCGCCAGGAAGCGCAACCTGATCAGCGTGTGCGACAACACCTTCTGCTCGCCCTACGTCCAGCGGCCGCTGGACCACGGCTTCGACATCGTCATGCACTCGACCACCAAGTACCTGAACGGCCATTCCGACGTGGTCGGCGGCGTGGCGGTGGTTGCCGAGGACCGCGACAACATCCGCGACAAGCTGGCGTTCCTGCAGAACGCCGTCGGCTCGGTGCCGGGGCCGTTCGACAGCTTCCTGGTGCTGCGGGCGCTGAAGACCCTGCCGGTACGGATGGAGCGGCACTGCGCCAACGCCCAGCGCATCGCCGAGTTCCTGGAGGCCCATCCCAGGGTCGAGAAGGTCTACTACCCGGGTCTCGAGAGCCACCCGCAGCACGAACTGGCGAAGCGCCAGATGCGCGGCTTCGGCGGCATGGTGACGGCGGTCCTGAAGGGCGGGCTGGACGACGCCCGGCGGTTCCTGGAGCGCTGCGAGCTGTTCGCGCTCGCGGAGTCGCTGGGCGGCGTCGAGAGCCTGATCGAGCACCCGGCGATCATGACCCACGCCAGCGTGCCGAAGGAGATCCGCGAGGCGCTCGGCATCTCCGACGGCCTGGTCCGGCTGTCGGTCGGCATCGAGGATTGCGACGACCTGCTGGCCGAGCTGGAGGCGGCGCTCGGGTAGGGACCCGGTCCGGACATGGAGCGGGATGGCCGCAATGCATGACGCCGACCTCGACGCCCTTCGGGACTCCCGGGCCGACCGCTACCGGACCACTGTGGCGGTGCGCTACGCCGACCTGGACACCAACGGCCACGTCAATCACGCGGCCTATCTCGCCTATCTGGAAGAGGCCCGGCTCGGGTTCAGGGCGTCGATGGCGGACCTGACCGGGGATCCGGACGACCTGTCCTGGCCGATCGCCGAGGTCACGGTCCGCTACGTCCGGTCCCTGATGTACCCGCAGGACGTGACGGTCGAGGTAGCACCCCTGCGGGTCGGCCGGACCTCGTTCACCCTGGGCTATGGACTGTTCGCCGGTGCCGGCTGCGCGGCGGTGGCGCTGACCCGCAGCGTCTGCGTCAGCCGCGGGCGCGGCGGCCCGGTGCCGCTTCCGGCCGGGCTGGCCGACCGGCTGCGGGCCCTGCTGCCGGCCTGACCGCCGCCCTACGGCCGTCCGCCGGCGACCCGGATGTTGGCGCCGGCGACGTAGCTCGCCTTGTCGCCCAGCAGCCAGACGATCGCTTCGGCGATCTCCTCGGGCTCGCCGGCGCGGCCCATCGGGATGTTCGGCATTGCCTTGCGGATTGCTTCCTCGGTGACCATGTCGGTCGCGGTCATGCCGGGCGATACCGCGTTCACCCGGATGCCCTCGCCGCCGACCTCCTGGCTGAGGCCGATGTGCAGGGAGTTCACCGCACCCTTGGAGATCGCGTAGAGCACGCCGGTGCCGGGATTGCCGATATAGGCGGAGCCGGACGACACGTTGACGATCGCCCCGCCCTTGCCGCCGTGCTTCGTCGACATGCGCTTCACCGCCTCGCGGCAGGTCATGATCGAGCCGATGACGTTGGTGCGCAGCAGCGCCTCGATGGCGTCGGCGGTCAGCGCGTCGACGCGGCCCTTGGGGCCGATCACCCCGGCGCTGTTCACCAGGCCGTCGACCGGGCCGAGCGCGCGCTCGGTGGTCTCGAACAGCCGGATCACGTCGGCCTCGTTGCCGACGTCGCCCTGCACCGCGATCGCCTTGCGACCGGCCGCGGTCACTTCGGCCACCACCGCCTCGGCGGCCGGCGCGTCGCTGCGGTAGTTCACGGCGACGTCCCAGCCGTCGCGCGCCAGCAGCCGGCAGGTCGCCGCGCCGATGCCGCGCGAGCCCCCCGTCACCAGGGCGATCTTCGCCATGATCTGTCTCCTCGTGGTTCGCCTGTATCCGGATCAGTGCGCGGTTTCGTCCGCCAGGGCGGCCTGGCGCTTGGCATGATAGCGCTGGTGAAACTCCGCGGCTCGCCAGAACGGCCCGGCCGGCAGGATCTCGGTGGCGATCGGCCGGGCATAGCGCCCGGAGGCGTCGTGCCCGTGCTTGGACTCGCGCGCGACCGCTTCCTGATCGGCGTCGAAGGTGAAGATCGCCGAGCGGTACTGGCTGCCGACGTCGGCGCCCTGACGGTTGACCTGGGTCGGGTCGTGGCTCTCCCAGAACACTTCGAGGAGTTCGTCGTAGTCGACCTTGCGCTGGTCGAATTCGATCAGAACCACCTCGGCATGCCCGGTCCGGCCCGTTCGCACGTCGTCGTCGGTGGGACTCGACGCCGAGCCCCCGCTGTATCCGACGGCGACGTCGGTCACGCCCGGGACCTTGCGGAAGATTTCCTCCACGCCCCAGAAGCATCCGGCCGCGAACATCGCCTTGGCCATGTTTGGCGTCTCCTCTCGCTATCAGGCGCCCGGTACATGTGGTCTTCCGCGCCCCTGTTCCAGCCCGCCCGCTTCCCGTTCCTCGGAGTCCGCGGCACGGGCTTCCCGCCAGGCCAGTGCCGCCCGCAGTCCGTCCGCCCGCGCGATTTCTAGGAAGCGTCGCTTCGTGGGCATGCCTTGTCCCTCGATTAATGTATCGATGTCCAGCGCCGCTTCCAGGGCTGCCCCCATTCCCATCAGGTCGTAGGTCCTGTTGATCGCCCGCTTGGTCTCCTTGACCAGCACGCGATCCATGCCGGCCATGCGGCGCGCCAGCGCCAGCGCCTCCTCGACGTCGCGCCCGTTCGCGACCACCCGGTTGACCAGACCCATGGCCCGGGCCTCCTCGGCGCCGATCCGGTCCAGCCCGAGCAGGATGATTTCCTTGGCGCGTTTCGGCCCGACGATCCACGGCAGCAGCATGACGACAATGCCTGCGCCGAACTTCAGTTCCGGTTCGCCGAACACCGCGTCCTCGGACGCCACGGTGATGTCGCAGGCCATCGCCATCTCGCAGGCGCCGGCCAGGGCCGGGCCGTGCACCGCGGCGACCGTCGGCTTCGAGAGATGCCAGAACCGCATGGTAGCATCGAAGTCGCGGCGCAGGACCGGCCGCCACTGGTCCACGCCCTCGGGCGTCGCCGCCGCCTGCGCCTGCAGGTCGAAACCCGAGGAGAACGCCTTGCCGGCGCCGGTCAGCACCACGGCGCCGACCGCCTCGTCGGCCTCGGCGCGGTCGCAGGCTGCCTGCAGGCCATCCAGCATCGGCTGGTCGAGGGCGTTCAGACGGTCCGGCCGGTTCAGGGTGATCAGTGCGACCGGACCCCGGGTCTCGTAGAGAATCGTCTGGTCCACGGTCTCGTCCTTGTATGCCGGTTTCGTCCTCCCGTAGCCTGACGGTAGCGCCGCCAGGGGCGGCTTGTCTCGTTGGGATGCAGCATGACACCGCTTGCCGAAGCGCTATTCGACGCGCTCGCCCGTCGCGGCGACGCGGTGGTGATCGAGGGGCAGGACGAAAACCTGACCGCCAGCCGGATCGTCGAAGAGGCGGAACTCGGCGCCCGGACCCTGCGGGCCGAGGGGCTGCGTCGGTTCGCGCCGGTGCCGGTCGAGGTCGACAACCGGCCGACCGACGTGATCGACCTGCTGGCGGTGTACCGGGCCGGCGGGGTGGCGGTCCCGATCCACCGCGCGACGCCGGAGGTCCGGCGCCGGCAGATGCTCGACCTGCTCGGGCCGTCGCCGCTGTACGACGGGGCCGCGACCGTGGTGTTCACCTCGGGCTCGACCGGGGCGCCGAAGGGCGTGGTCCTGCGCGGCGACCGCCAGGCCGCCAAGCTGGTGGCGATCCGCGACGAGACCGCCTGGCCGGAAGGGGCGCGGACCCTGCTGGCGCTGCAGCTCACCTTCAGCTTCGGGCAATGGGTGGCCTGGCTGACCCTGCTGACCGGCGGCACCCTGGTGATACCGGAACGGCTGACCCTGGAGGCGGTGGCGCGCCGGCTGGCGGCCGGCGGGGTCGACCGGCTGCCGGCGGTGCCGACCCTGCTGCGGGCCCTGGTCGAGACCGATGCCCCGGCGTTTCCCGGCACCGTTCTGGCCGGCGGCGAGCGCCTGCCCGCCGGCCTGGGCGGCCGCCTGCGCGAGGCCTGGCCGGCGGCCCGGCTGGGCGACATCTACGGCCTGACGGAGACCGGCACCTCGGACTTCTTCGTCGACCCGGACGACTACGACGCGGCCGCCGGGTCGCTCGGCCGGCCGGCCCGCGGCATCGATGTCCGGGTCGCCGACGACGGCGAACTGCGGATCCGCTCGCCCTGGGGCATGGCCGGCTACCTGCAGGACCCGGAGCGGATCGCCGCCGCGTTCGACGAGGACGGCTACTTCCGGACCGGCGACCTGGTGTCGCGCCGCGACGACGGCCGCCTGGCGCTGGTCGGCCGGGCCTCCGAGATGATCAACAAGGGCGGCCTGAAGGTCGCCCCGCGCGAGGTCGAGGACGCCCTGGCGACGCATCCCGGGGTGGCGGCGGTGCTGGTGACGGGCATCCCCGACCAGGCGACCGGCGAGGCGGTCGCGGCCGGGGTGGTGGCGCGCCCGGGGGTCGAGCTCGATCCCGAGGCGCTGCGGAGCTGGGTCGCCGAGCGCATCGAGAAATACAAGGCGCCGAGCCGGATCCAGGTTCTGCCGGCGCTGCCCGCCGGGCGCACCGGCAAGGCCGACCGCGGCATGCTGCGCGCCCTGTTCCGCAAGCCCCGCCGGGTGCGCTGAGCGGACCTTCCGGGCGGCGTCAGTCGCCCGCCGCCGGCCTCCCACTCGCGGTCATGCCGTCGCGCAGGGCCTCGACCTCGGCGCGCAGGCGCTTCAGTTCGCCGAGGATGGTCTCGGTCTCGTCGTGGGTCGCGGTCCTGATCTCTTGGGTCACCGCCTCGGTCTCGTCGTGCTGGATCGCCTGCATGGCGCTGACGATGACGGCGATGAACAGGTTCAGCATGGTGAAGGTGGCGATCAGGATGAACGGGACGAAGAACGCCCAGGCATAGGGATAGACCTCCATCACCGGTCGCACGATGCCCATCGACCAGCTCTCCAGGGTCATGACCTGGAACAGCGTGTACAGCGATTGCCCGATGCTGCCGAACCAGTCCGGGAAATCGGCGGCGAACAGCTTGGTGGCGATCACCGCGGCGACATAGAAGATCAAGGCCTGCAGCAACGCGATCGAGCCGAGCCCCGGCAGCGAGGACAGCAGCGCGCGGACCACCATCTTCAGCTTCGGCATCACGGTGATCAGCCGCAGCACCCGGAGGACGCGGAGCGCCCGCAGCACCGAGAGGCCGGGCGTGACCGGCGCGAGCGCGATGCCGACCACGGCGAAATCGAACACGCTCCAGCCGTCGCGGAAGAACGCCAGCCGGCGATAGCCGATCCGGAGGACCAACTCGACCACGAACACCGCCAGGATGACATTGTCGACGAGGAGCAGCGCCGGCCCGACAGCCGCCATCACGGTCTGCGAGGTCTCGAGGCCGAGGATCGCCGCGTTGACGACGATCAGCGCGGTGATAAACCATTGTGCGGGCCCGCTCTCGACGAACCTTCCGGCCCGCCTCCAGAAATCACCCTCCGCGACCCCTGCGCCCAGCGCCATGAACTCCCTCCGTTCGGACAATATCGACGGGCGAGTCCTACGATGTCCGGGGCCGTCGCACCATGGCGATTCACGCGATCGGCCGCATGCACGCCTTCATCCGGGCGGCGCGGCGTCCGGGGACTGCTGCTTCGCGGCGTTGCGGCGCATGGTGTAGAGCGTGCTGCCGATGATCAGCGTGGCACCGATCGCGGTGTAGACCGTCGGCACCTCCGAGAACACCAGGATGCCGGCGATGGTGGCGAACACGATGCGGCCGTACTCCATCGGCGCGATCGCCGAGGCGTCGCCGGCACCGTAGGCCTTGATCATCGTCCACTGCACCACCGACATCAGGCAGCCGACGGCCGCCAGCGCGGCGACCTGCTGCCAGCTCGGCGTTACCCAGAAATAGGCGGCCGGTCCGGCCAGCAGCACGCTCAGGGTGACGTTCTGGTAGGTCATGATGGTGATCGGCCGCTCGGTGCGGGCGAGGGTGCGCAGCGCGATCTGCAGGGCCGCCACGAAGCAGGCCGACAGCAGCCCCAGCAGGGCGTATTCGTTCAGGTTGTCAGGCGAGGGGCGGACGATCACCAGCACCCCGACGAAGCCGACCAGGGTGGCGCTCCAGCGCCGCCAGCCGACCACTTCGTGCAGGAACGCCACGGCCAGCATGGTGGTGAACAGGGTGCGCGCGAAGCTGATCGCGGTCGCCTCGGCCAGTGGCAGGTGGACCAGGGCGGTGAACCCGGCGGTCATGGCGACGAAGGCCAGCAGCGAGCGGGTGAAATGCAGGTGCCGGCGGGTGGTCCTGAGCACCGCCGGAAAGCCCCGGAAGATCGCCGGCGACACGAACAGCAGCACGAACAACTGCCGGAACAGCAGGATCTCCACGACCGGAAGATCCTGGCCGAGCAGCTTGATGCAGGTGGCCATCACCGCGAACACCAGCGAGCTGACGACCATCCAGACCGAACCCCGGGCGTTCGCCGGCAGTTCGTCCCACCGTTCGAGGTAGGGCGTGAGGCGCGCCCTGAGCCTGGCAGTCAGGGTGTCGACGGAGGGGGACATGGGCGTAAGCTCGTGGGAAGGTCCATCAGTATCGGTCAGCCAGGGAGCCACGTCCATGCGCACGCTCGACGGAAAAGTCGTCTGGATCACCGGGGCCGGGACCGGCATCGGCGAAGCCACCGCGCGGCTGCTGGCACTGGCCGGCATGACGGTGGTCCTGTCGGGCCGCCGGGCCGAGCCGCTGGAGGCCGCGGCCGCGACCATCCGGAGCACCGGCGGCCGGGCCGAGGTCGTCGCGCTGGACGTCGCCGACCGCGACGCGGTGTTCGACGCCGCGGCGGCCATCGACCGGACCCACGGCCGGATCGACGTGATGTTCGCGAATGCAGGCACCAACCTGACGCCGCGCAACTGGAGCGACGCGATCGCCGACCGCTCGGTGCTGGACGGCTGGGACGCGGTGATCGATGCCAACGTGAAGGGCGTCTACAACGGCGTGGCCGCGGTGCTGCCGGCGATGCGCCGCCAGGGCGACGGGCTGATCGTCATCACCTCGTCATGGGCCGGCCGGTTCTACTCGCAGGTCGCCGGCGTCGCCTACGGCGCCTCCAAGCACGCGGTGATGTCGATCAGCGCCCAGGTGAACATGCAGGAAGGCGCCAACGGCATCCGGGCCTGCGCGATCTGCCCGGGCGAGGTGGCGACGCCGATCCTCGACCGCCGTCCGGTCAAGCTCACGCCCGAGGAACTGGAGAAGCTGATCCAGCCCGAGGACATCGCCGAGGCGGTGCTGTTCGCGGCCCGCATGCATCCTCGCACCAGCATCCACGAGATCCTTGTGGCGCCGACCTTCCCGCGGGCGACCAAGCCGTGAGCCCGTCGCAATCGGCATCGGTGTGATTTCGCGCGCCGGCTTTCGGGCGAGCGTCCGCCGGTGCTAGCGTCCGCGCGGACCTCGGGAGGATATTGATGGTTTCGCTCGGCCTGTTCCTGATGCCGCTGCACCCACCGGCGCGCGACCTGACCATGGTCCTCGAGGAGGACCGCGACCTCGTCAAGCTGGCCGACCGCCTGGGCTATGCCGAGGCCTGGATGGGCGAGCACTACACCTCGACCGGCGAGCCGGTGACCTCGCCACTGCTGTTCAACGCGTCGCTGATCGCCGAGACCGAGCGCATCGTGTTCGGCACCGGGGTGATCTCGCTGCCGCAGCAGCATCCGGTGGTGGTGGCCGGCCACGTCGCCCTGTTCGACCACCTGTCGCGCGGCCGGACGATCTTCGGCATCGGCTCCGGCGGGCTGTCCTGCGACTGGGAGATCTTCGGCAACCTGGACGGCCGCAAGCGCGGCATGGCTATGGTCGAATCGATCGAGCTGATCCTGAAGCTGTGGACCGAGGATCCGCCGTTCCGCCACGACGGCACCCATTTCCAGGTCAGCCTGGAGGACCGGATCATCCCGGAGCTGGGCGTCGGCCGGCTGATCCGGCCCTACCAGAAGCCGTATCCGCCGATCGCGGTGTCGCTGCGCAGCGCCAACTCCTACACCGCGACCGAGGCCGGCAGGCGCGGCTGGATCCCGGTGTCCGGCAACTTCATCCCGGCCGCCGACATCGCCACCCATTGGCCGACCTACGCGGCCGGCGCCGAGGCCGTGGGCCGGCGCGCGGACCCGTCGCTCTGGCGGGTCGGCCGCAGCGTGCTGGTGACCGACAGCGACGCCCAGGCCGAGGATATCCTGGCCGACCCGGACGGGGTGTTCACCCGCTACTACACCTACCTCAACGTCCACGGCCGGATGGCCGGCGGCGACCTGTCGAAGGACATCGACTGGCCGGCCGCGCGCGCCGGTGCCGAGAAGACCGCCCGCGAGTTCGTGATCGCCGGCTCGGCCGCCACCGTGCTGGACCGGCTGGTGGCGTTCCGCGACGAGATCGGCGACTTCGGCACGCTGATGGTGACCGGCCACGACATGGAAGGTATGCACGATCTGTGGATGCGGTCCTTCGCCCGGCTGGCCGAAGATGTCGGACCGAAGCTCTCCCGCTACATGGACGGCCTGCGGTCGTCCGCCGCCGCCGACTGAGGAGCCCGCCATGCCCGATTCGACCGACGCCGCGCTGTCCAATTCCCCGATCGAGGCGGCATTCCGCGAGCGCACCCCCGGCTCCGCTGCCCTCGCGGCCGAGGCCAGGACCCGGTTCCCGAGCGGCATCACCCACGACGCCCGCCACCTCAAGCCCTATGGCGTGTACATCGAGCGCGGCGCCGGCCCCCGGAAGTGGGACGTCGACGGCAACGAGTATGTCGACTATTTCGGCGGCCACGGCGCCCTGCTGCTCGGGCATGCGCATCCGGAGGTGACGCAGGCGGCCGCCGAGGCGATGGCGATCGGCACTCAGTTCGGCGCCAACCATCCGCTGGAGGTGCGCTGGGCGGAACAGGTCATGAAGCTGGTGCCGTCGGTCGAGCGCGTGCGTTTCACTTCGTCCGGCACCGAGGCGACCCACATGGCGCTGCGGCTGGCCCGCGACTTCACCGGCAAGTCGAAGATCGTCCGGTTCCGCACGCATTTCCACGGCTGGCACGACCACATGACCCACGGCGTGGCATCGCAGTTCGACGGCTCGGCGGCGCCCGGCGTGCTGGCGGGGATCGCCGAGAACGCGGTGCTGGCCGACCCGAACGACCTGGAGGGGCTGCGGGCCCTGCTGAACGCCGATGACGACATCGCCGCCGCCATCGTCGAGCCGACCGGCGGCTCCACCGGCTACACCGCGCTGGATCCGGATTTCCTGCGGGCCCTGCGCGACGAGACCGCGAAGCGCGGCATCCTGCTGATCATGGACGAGGTGGTCACCGGCTTCCGGCTGGCTCCGGGCGGCGCCCAGCAGGTGTTCGGGATCCGGCCCGACCTCTCGGCCTTCGCCAAGATCCTGGCCGGCGGCATGCCGGGCGGGGCGGTCGGCGGCCGTCGCGACGTGCTGGACGGCCTGGACTTCGATGTCGCGGAGTCCCGCAACCGCGTGAAGATCGGCCATCCCGGCACCTTCAACGCCAACCCGGTGTCGGCGGCGGCCGGCGCGACCGCGCTGCGGATCCTGTCCGAGACCGGCGCCTGCGACCGCGCCAACGCCTCCGGCGCCGCCCTGCGCGAGGGGCTGAACGCCACCCTGAAGGACCGCGGGGTGCCGTGGGCGGTCTACGGCGACTTCTCGCTGTTCCACCTGTTCGTGCAGGCCGACCGTCCGGTCGAGGACCCGTTCGCCTTCGACCCGCTGGCGATCCCGGCCACCAGGATGAAGGACCGGCCGAAGGAGCTGATCCGCAAGCTGCGGCTGGCCATGCTGGTCAACGGCGTCGACCTGAACCCGATGTGCGGCGGCCTGCTGTCGGCAACCCACGGGCCGGCCGAGATCGACGCGACGGTCGCGGCGTTCGGCGAGGCGCTGGCGATGCTGCGCCGGGCGGGCGACATCGCATGAGCCGTCCGCAGTGACCGGCGTCGCCGGCGACGGCGATCCGGGAAGTCGGGGGCGCGGCCCGCTTTCCCTGATCGCCGAAGCCGAGTTCCGCAAGCTCTGGAGCGTGGGAGTCCTGCAGGGCGCGATGCGCTGGCTGGAACTGCTGGCGATCGGGGTGTGGACCTACGCCCTTACCGAGTCGCCGGTCCTGGTCGCCCTGATGACCCTGCTGCGGCAGCTGCCCATGGCGCTGTTCGGCAGCGTCATCGGCGCGGTCGCCGAGCGGCTGGACCGCAAGGCCATCCTGGTGGTCGCCCAGGCCACCATGGCGACCACCAGCGGGCTGCTGGCGGTGCTGGTGGCGAGCGGCGGTGTCGAGCTCTGGCATGTCGCGGTCGGCGCCTTCGTCAACGGCCTGTGCTGGTCGACCGACCTGCCGGTGCGCCGGACGATCCTGGGCGAGAGCGTCGGGGTCGACCGCCTTGGCCCGGCGATGTCGATGGATTCCGCCTCCAACAATGCGACCCGCATGGTCGGGCCGCTGGCCGGCGGGGCGCTGTATGCGGCGGTCGGGCTCGGCGGGGCCTTCGCGGTGGCCTCGGCGTTCTACGGCGTGTCGGCGCTGGTCGCGATCTCGATCCGTTTCACGCCGGTCCCGAAGGATCCGCGGCGGTTCACGCTGATCGCCGATATTCGCGAGGGGCTCGCCTATCTGCGGCGGACCCGCGCCCTGCTCGGGCATCTCGGGGTGACGGTGATCGTCAACCTGTTCGGGTTTCCGTATGCCGCGATGGCGCCGGTGGTCGGGCGCGAGACCTTCCAGGTCGACGCCGTGCGGATCGGCCTGCTGCTGACGGTCGAGGGCGTCGGCGCATTCGCGGGCGCCGTGGCGATCGCGTTCCTGGCGAGGCCGGCGCGGTTCCGGTCGATCTACCTGACCGGCAGCGCCCTGTTCATGGCCGGCGTGCTGGGGTTCTCGCTCACCACGAACTACTGGGTGGCGCTGGTCGTGCTGACGGTCGGCGGGGTCGGAATCGCCGGATTCGCCTCGATGCAGAGCGCCATCATGTTCGGCGAGGCGCCGCCGGCGATCCGCTCGCGGCTGATGGGCGTGCTGTCGGTCTGTATCGGCGCCGGGCCCCTCGGCGTGCTGCACGTCGGCTGGCTGGCGGACCGCATCGGCGGCTCGCAGGCGCTGACGGTCATCGCCGCCGAGGGGCTGGTCGCCCTGGCCGTCCTGGTCCTGGCGGTTCCGGAGCTTCGCGGCAGGGTGAAGGTCAGCGCGCTCGCCGGGTCGGATCGTTCAGGTCGTGATGCAGGATCGAGCTGAGCTCGCTGCGATGCACCCCGATATCCTTCAGGGTGCGGTCGTCGAGCCGTCCGAGCCGATCCTGCGCGCGGGACCGGCGCACACCGTCCCCGGCGGCGTTCAGCAGTTGGACCAGGCGGTCGAGCAGGGTGGTGGAACCGGCGGAGGTATGCGTGTCGGCGCTGGCGGCGACGGTGTTATGAACGGCGATGGCCATGGCGGCCTCCTGTCTGTCGTCGCGGCCGGATCCACGAAAGGCCCGGCCGCCTTGCCGATGAGATGATAGGTGCCGTCGTTATCGGCAATATTGTCGATTTGGCTTTGTTTGATGCTGTTGTGTCACCAATACTGACGGCCCTGCTGCCGGCCTGCGTTGACATGCGACCGTCTGCGTTGTGTCCTGCCGCCTCCCTTCGACCCGATTCCGAGCAGCGATGACCCAGACCAGCGACCCGGCGGCCGTGCTTGCCGCGTTCGAAGCCCGCGCCCTCCGGGTCACCACCCCTTGCGGCGACGGCGCCATGGTCTGGCGGGTCTGGGGCGTGGGGGCACCGGTCGTGCTGCTGCACGGCGGCTTCGGATCCTGGAACCACTGGATCCGGAACATCGACGCGCTGGCGGCGCAATACCGGGTGATCGCCGCCGACATGCCGGGCCAGGGCGACAGCGACGACCCGCCGCATCCCTATGACGCGGAGAGCCTGGCCGACATCGTCGCCGAGGGCGTGAGTCGCGTGACCCACGAGGGCGAGCGGGTGCGGCTGGTCTGCTTCTCGTTCGGCGCGGTGGTCGGCAGCCTGGTGGCGGCCCGGCTCGGCGACCGGGTGGTCAGCTTCACCGCCGTCGGCGCCGCCGGCTTCGGCGCGCGCGGCCGGGTGACCCAGGACATGACCCGCATCACCCCGGAGATGAGCCCGGCCGAGCAGGACGCCGCCTATCGGCACAACCTCGGCCTGCTGATGGTGGCCGACCCGGCCCATGTCGACGACCTCGCGATGCTGATCCAGCGCCGCAACACCGAGCGCAACCGGATCCGCTCGAGGCCGATCTCGGTGACCGACAAGCTGTCGGTGACCCTGCCGTCGATCCGGGCCCGCATCGACCTGATCTGGGGCGACCGGGACGTCACGGCGATCGGCTACTTCGAGCCGCGCCACGCCCTGCTGCGGTCGATCCAGCCGGATGCCCGGATCGCCATGCTCGACGGCGTCGGCCACTGGGTCCAGTACGAGGATCCGGAACGCTTCAACGCGACCCTGCTGGAGTTCCTTGCGGCCGGCTGATCAGCCGGCCGGGGTCAGGCAGGCGACGATACCGGTGGCCAGGGCCCGCATCAGCCGGGGATAGTCGTCGGGCGAGATCCCGGTTCCGGCACCCAGCGGGTCGAGCACGCCGATGCGGATGCCGGTGTCGGCGCCGAGGCTGTCCAGCACCCGCGGGGCGAACTGCGGTTCGCGGAACGCGCAGACCGCGCCGCGCTCGCGGATCTCTTCGCGCAGGCGGGCCAGCCGCTTGGCGCCTGGGGCGCGCTCCGCCGCGATCGTGACGGCGCCGAGCGGCTTCAGCCCGTAGCGGGTCTCCAGGTACTGATAGGCGTCGTGGAACACCACGTAGGGCCGATCGCGAAGCGGCGCGAGGGCAACCGCAAGCTCGCGGTCGAGGGCGGCCAGGGCGGCCTTCGCGGCCTGTGCGTTGGCGCGATAGGTCGCAGCACGGTCCGGGTCCCGCTCGGCCAGCGCGGTCGCGATCCGCTCGACGATCACGCTGGCGTTGCGGGGATCGAGCCAGAGATGGGCGTCGATATTCCCGTGGTCGCTTGCTTCGGCCTTGCCGTGTTCCTTGTCGTGTCCATGGTTGTGGCCGTGGCCCTCGGTCTTGCCGTGTTCCTTGTGGTCCCCATGGCCGTGCTCGTCGTGCCCTGCCTCCCAGACCCCGCCGGTCCGGGTCGGGAGCAGGACCAGCCCGTCGGTTTCCATCAGTTCGACCACGGTGCCCTTGGGCGCGAGGGTCTCCAGCGGCTCCTCGAGGAATGCCTCCAGGGCCTCGCCGACCCAGAGCACCAGATCGGCTGAGGCGAGCGCGCGGGCCTCGGAGGGGCGCAGTGCGTAGGCGTGCGGCGAGGCGCCGGCCGGCAGCAGCACGGTCGGGGCGCCGACGTCGCGCATCACCGCGGCGGCCAGGCTGCCGATCGGCGCGATCGAGGCGACGACCCTGGGCGGCTCCGCGGCCCTTGCCGGACCGGTGCCGAGGACGGCGGCGGCGAACAACGCGACCGCAAAGATTGGGGCTTGTGACAACTGCTGCATGGCACTATCCACGGTGTCGGAATGGAGTTATGTAATAGTATAACGTTGCGTTTTGCAACTACCTTCAGGGCATGGTGATGATGCAGAGCCTGCCGGCGGATGCGCCGGGTGACCTCCTGCTGCAGGCCGTCGGTCTCGCCGTCCGGCTCGGCGGCCGCGATATCCTGCACGGCATCGATCTGACGCTGCGGCGCGGCGAAATCGTCACGGTGATCGGCCCGAACGGCGGCGGCAAGTCGACCCTGCTGCGCGCCGTGCTCGGGCTGGTCGAGCCGAGTGCGGGCCGGGCCCGGCTCGCCGACCGGGTGACCGTGGGCTACGTGCCGCAGCGCTTTCCCCTGGACCGGGTGCTGCCGATGACGGTCGGCCGGCTGATGCGCCTGACCGCCCGGCCCGACCGGGCAGCGGTCGAGCGGGCGCTGGCCGAGACCGGCACCGCGCATCTGGTCGACGCCTCGGTTCACGCCCTGTCCGGCGGCGAGCTGCAGCGCGTGCTGCTGGCGCGGGCGCTGGTGCGGGAGCCGGACATCCTGGCGCTCGACGAACCGGTGCAGGCGGTCGACTACGCCGGCGAAGCGGCGATGTATGAACTGATCGCCGGCATCCGCGACCGCCGTGGCTGCGGCGTGCTGATGGTCAGCCACGACCTGCACCTGGTGATGGCGGCGACCGACCGGGTGTTGTGCATCAACGGCCATGTCTGCTGCACCGGCACGCCGCACGAGGTCTCCGGCAATGCCGAGTTCCGGCGGATGTTCGGTCCACAGGCCGGGGCCTTCGCGCTTTACCGCCACCGCCACGATCACGACCACGACCTGTCGGGCGAGCCGGTGGCGGCCGGTGAAGGCGATCCCCACCACCATCATCACCACCATCATCATCACGGCTGAGGCGGCATGGTCGACGATTTCCTGGTGCGGGCGCTGGTCGCCGGGCTCGGCGTGGCGGTGGTTGCCGGACCGCTCGGATGTTTCGTGGTCTGGCGGCGCATGGCCTATGTCGGCGACACCATGGCGCACGCCTCGCTGCTCGGCGTCGCCCTCGGCCTGGTCCTCGGTCTCGACCCCGGCCTGGGGGTGCTGATGGTGGCGGTGGCGGTGGCGCTGCTGCTGGCGGCGCTGCAGGGCCAGCGCCTGCTCGGCAGCGACACGCTGCTGGGCATCCTGGCGCATGGCGCGCTGTCGATCGGGCTGGTCGCGATCGCCTTCATGGAGACCGTGCGGCTCGACCTGATGGCCTACCTGTTCGGCGACATCCTGGCGGTGTCGGGGCGCGACCTGTTGTGGATATGGGGCGGTGCCGCGGCGGTCCTGGCCGGGCTCGCGGCAGTATGGCGGCCACTGCTGGCGGTCACGGTCGACCCGGACCTGGCCCGGGTCGAGGGGGCGGCGCCACCCTGGGTGCATGTGGTGTTCGCGCTGCTGATTGCCGCCACCATTGCGCTCGCCTTGAAGATCGTCGGCGTGCTGCTGATCACCGCTCTGCTGATCATCCCGGCCGCAGCCGCCCGGCGCGGCGCCCGCTCGCCGGAGGGCATGGCACTGGCGGCGGCCGGCATCGGCGCGCTGGCGGTGGTCGGCGGCCTGCTGCTGTCGATCGGCTTCGACACCCCGTCCGGACCCTCGGTGGTGGTGGCCGCACTGGTGATGTTCGTGGGATCGCTGGCACTGCCGGCCCGGGGATAGGGCGCGGGGCGGCCCGGAGGCCACCCCGCCGTTCGCGTCGGACAATCGGCCGGATCGCTCAGACCGCGATCTTGCCGCCGCCCTTCCTGGTGATCATCACCACCGACGGGCGCGGCGGCAGCTTCGGATCGAAGTCCGGCCAGCGCGTCGCCGGGTCGTCGTAGGTCGACTCGCGGCCGAACGGTGCCCAGTCCTTGGTGCCGTCGGACGCCACGTGCTGGACCGCGACGAACAGGGTCTCGGTGTCGTCGGTGAAGCACGGCCCGCACATTTCGGCACCGACCGGGACCCGGAAGAACATCTTGCCGGTGCCGCGGCCCTCGCCCTCGGTCTCCAGCGCCCACACCCCGTCGGCGGTGCCGGACGCCTTCTTCCAGCCGCTGCCCTGGTCGGTGGTCACCCACAGCCGGCCCTCGGCGTCGATCGTGCAGTTGTCCGGGCAGGCGAACCAGCCGTTTTCGGTGGTCGCCGGGTTCCACATCGCCTTGACCTCGGGGTCGGCCGGGTTGCCGGCCTGCACCACCAGGTCCCAGCTGCCCGTGGTCGCTGCGTGGTCGCCGTCCGCCGGGGTGATCTCCAGCACCTGGCCCCACAGGTTCTCGGCACGCGGGTTCGGGCCGTCGACTGCGTCGGCCTTGCGCTTGGAGTTGTTGGTCAGCATCACGTAGACCTTGTTGGTCACCGGATTCGGATCAACGTCCTCAGGGCGGTCCATCGGGGTGGCGCCGAGCTTGTCGGCGGCAAGCCGGGTGTCGATCAGCACGTCGGCCTGGCTCTCGAAGCCGTTGTCCGCGGTCAGCGGGCCCTGGCCGTGCACCAGCGGCATCCACGCCACCCCGCCGTCGGCGTCGAACCTGGCGACATAGAGCGTGCCGTCATCCAGCAGGTCCATGTTCGCGGCCCGGTCGTTCGGGTTGTAGGTGCCGTTGGTGACGAACTTGTAGACGTAGTCGAAGCGCTCGTCGTCGCCGGAGTAGATCACCACCCGGCCGTCCTTGTTCACGATCGTCTCGGACCCTTCGTGCTTGAAGCGGCCCATCGCCGTGCGCTTCTTCGGGGTCGAGGCCGGGTCCATGATGTCGACCTCGACCACCCAGCCATGGCGAAACACCTCGTTCGGCTCCTTGGCGATGTCGAAGCGCGCGTCCAGCCGGCCCCAGCTGTACCAGCCGCCCGGGATGCCGTAGCGCTTCAGGCTCGCGGCATGGGGATGCGCCGCAGCGGCTTCCTTGCCGCCCCAGAAGTAGCCGTTGAAGTTCTCCTCGGCCATCAGGTAGGTGCCCCAGGGCGTCATGCCGCCGGCGCAGTTGTTGAGGGTGCCGAGCACCTTGGTGCCGGTGGCGTCGGCCGAGGTCTTCAGGCGGTCGTCGCCGGCGGCCGGGCCGGTCAGTGTCATCGGCGTCTTGGCGGTGATCCGGCGGTTCAGCTTGCCGCCGGTGTCGACCGCCCACTTGCCGTCCCGCCTGGCGATCTCGACGATCGTGCCGCCATGGGCCGCCATCTCGACGGCGACGAACTCCGGCGTCATGTCGGCGAAGTCCTTCTTGTCCTGCCGGCCGAGGCCCGGGAACATCAGCTCCTCGTTGGTGTACTCGTGGTTCACGCAGAGCACGGCGCGGTCGGCGGACAGCCGGTGGAAGCCGACGAAGTCGTTGTTGTAGCCGAACTGCCTCAGCTGCGCGGCCTCGGTCTGGGCGGCCGGGTCGAAGGCCGGGGCGTCGGCGAACAGCGGGTCGCCCCAGCGCAGCAGGACGTCGGCATCGTAGCCGGTCGCGACGTGATGGGTCTCGTCGACACCGTGGCTGATCTCGTCGAAGACGTATCGGCCCTTCGCCGCGGCCGCGGCCTTCGGCGCGCCGAAGAGGCCGGCAGTCCCGCCGGCCGCGGCCAGGGCGCCGGCGACCAGCGCGCCGCGCAGGATGTCCCGGCGACCGAGGCGGCGGGCGACCAGGTCGCCGATGGTCTCGGTGTCGCTCGGGTTGCTGCCGACATCGTCGGCTGCTTCCATGGCGGCGGCGCGGTTGTCGAATTCGTCGAGCTGATGCTGCATGTCGAGGCGTTGCATGGCAGTCTCTCCCTGATCACGGCGCGGGGTGTCAGGCCGCAGTCATCGGGGCGGTCCCGGCTTCCGTGCGGCCTGATGCGCTGGAGCCTGCAATACCGGGATGCCATGTCGGTCCGGTTGCCGTTGTGTTACGTCGGCTTGAAATCGCGCTGGGCCGGCTGCCGCCGACGATGCCGCGCGCAGGGGAGGAAGAATGAAGCTGCTGCTGCTGCCGGGCGATGGAATCGGGCCCGAGATCGCCGACGCGGTGGAGAGCGTGCTCGAAGCCCTGGAACGGGTGCATCCGATCGGCCTCTCTGTCGAGCGGGGCGTCATCGGGATGGAGGCGCTGCGCACCGACGGGATCACCGTCAGCGAGGCCACCTTCGGCCGGGCGACCGCCGCCGACGGCGTGATCCTGGGGCCGGTGTCGACCGCCGACTACCCGCCGCCGGCCCAGGGCGGCCTCAATCCATCCGCCGAGTTCCGCCGCCGCCTCGACCTGTATGCCAATATCCGGCCGTCGCGTACCCGCGCCGGGGTACCGTCGCTGGCGCCGACCATGGACCTGGTGATCGTGCGCGAGAATACCGAGGGGTTCTACGCCGACCGGACCATGCATCTGGGCCCCGGCGAGTTCATGCCGACTCCGGACCTGGCGATCGCCATGCGCAAGATCACCCGCCAGGGCTCCGAGCGCATCGGCCGGGCCGCCGCCGCGCTGGCGGCCGGGCGGCGCGGCAAGCTGGCGATCGTGACCAAGAGCAACGTCCTGAAGGTCACCGACGGGCTGTTCCGCAACGCCGTGCAGGCGGCGGCGCGCGACCAGGCCGGGCTGGAGATCGAGGAGGTGCTGGTGGACGCCATGGCCTCGCTGCTGGTGCGCGAGCCGGAACGGTTCGACGTCGTCGTCACCTCCAACATGTTCGGCGACATCCTGTCGAACCTGGCGGCGGAACTGGCCGGCGGCCTCGGCGTCGCCGGTTCGTTGAACGCCGGCGACGTCTGCGCGATCGCCCAGGCCTCGCACGGCTCGGCACCGACCCTGGCCGGCCGCAACGTCGCCAACCCGGCGGCCCTGGTGCTGTCGACGGCAATGCTGATCGGCTGGTTGGGCCGGCGTGACGGCGACGAGGCGGCGGTCGACGCCGCCGTCCGGCTGGAGTCGGCGGTCGACGCTGCACTCGGCGTCGCGGCAGGTCGTACCACCGATCTCGGCGGCACTGCGACCACGCGGGAGGCGGCTACGGCGATCGCCACCGCACTCGGACGGCCTGCATGACCGCTCCGGTCGAAACCCGGACGGCCTGCGGGATCGTCCAGTTGACCCTGTCGCGGCCGGAGCGCGGGAACGCCCTCGGCCCGGATCTGGTCGAGGCCCTGCTGGACGGCATCGACCGGGCCGGCTCGGAGGGCGCCCGGCTGATCGTCCTGCGCGGCGCCGGCCGGCACTTCTGCACCGGCTTCGACCTGTCCGACCTGGACAGTCTCTCGGACGGCGACCTGCTGCTGCGGGTGGTGCGGATCGAGACCCTGCTGCAGGCCGTCCATCATGCGCCGGTGCCGACGGTCGCGATCGCGCATGGCGCCACCACCGGCGCCGGCGCCGACCTGCTGGCGGCCTGCCAGCATCGCTGGGCCCTGGCAGGCACCCGGTTCGCGTTCCCGGGTGCCGGCTTCGGGCTGGCGCTCGGCACGCGCCGGCTGGCCCTGCGGGTCGGTTCGGACGCGACCCGCGATCTCGTGGGCACCGGCCGCCGGATCGAGCTCGACGAGGCCTCGGCGCTGGGCCTGGTCTCGCGGGGCGTCGCGGCCGACGCGGTCGAGGCCGAACTGGACGCGCTGGCGGCGGCGCTCGCCGTCGACCGCGAGACGGTTGCCCGGATCAACACCCTGACGGTGCCGGACACCCGCGCGGCCGACATGGCCAATCTGGTCGCATCAGCGGCGCGGCCGGGGTTGAAGGCGCGGATCACCGCCTATGTGGCGGCGCTTCAGGCACGCAAGGCCGAAGGAGGAAGCCGATGAGAACCGTGACGTTGCCCGGCGGAGAGGCGGTGCCGGCCCTCGGCCTCGGAACCTGGCACATGGGCGAGCGCGGCGCCGACCGGGCGGCCGAGGCCGACGCCCTGCGCTGCGGCATCGATCTCGGCATGACCCTTGTCGACACCGCCGAGATGTATGCCAGCGGCGGTGCCGAGGAAGTGGTCGCCGATGCCGTCCGGGGACGCCGGGACCAGGTGTTCCTGGTCAGCAAGGTGCTGCCCTTCAACGCCAGCCGGAACGGAACGGTCGAGGCCTGCGAGGCCAGCCTGGCCCGGATGGAGGTCGAGGTCATCGACCTGTATCTCCTGCACTGGCCGGGCTCCTATCCGCTCGACGAGACCCTCGCCGCCTTCGACGAACTGCGGCGGGACGGCAAGATCCGGCACTGGGGCGTCAGCAATTTCGACACCGCGGAGATGCAGGACCTGTTCGGGCATGCCGGCGGCGACTTCTGCGCCACCGACCAGGTGCTGTACAACCTGGATCGCCGCGGCGTCGAGTTCGACCTCCTGCCGTGGTGCCGGGCCCGGTCGATGCCGGTGATGGCCTATTCGCCGCTCGAGCAGGGGCGGATCGCCGGCAACGACGCCCTCGCCGAGGTGGCGCGCCGGCACGGCTCGACCGAGATGCAGGTGGCGCTGGCCTGGGTGCTGGACCGCGAGGGGGTCATCGCGATCCCGAAGGCGGCGCGTCTGGATCACGTCCGCCAGAACCGCGCAGCACTGGACATCCGGCTGACCGCCGAGGACCGGGCCGCGCTGGATGCGGCGTTTCCGCCCCCGTCGGCCAAGCAACCGCTGGAAATTCTCTGAGCCGTCCGTTCCGGCCCGCGGGATTGACGCGGGCGCCCCGGCAATCCACAAAGGCCCGGGGGGATCGGAGAACAGTCATGCGGCCAGTGCGCGTGTTCGTCGCCGTATTCGTCTTAGCCGCCGGCATCTTGTCCGTCGCGCCGCCTGCCTCCGCCGAGGTCAAGGGACGGCCACGGGTCCTGTCCGGCGACATGCTGCAGATCGGCCGCGAGACCGTGCGGCTCTACGGCATCGACGCCCCCGAGCAGGACCAGTACTGCGAGAACGAATACGGCCGGCCGTTCGAATGCGGCATCCAGGCACTCGACGCCCTGACCGAGTTGGTCGGCCGACGCACGGTGACCTGCGTCGGCGACCGGCGCAACGACGAGGGCCATCTGCTGGCCGTGTGCTACGCCGGCGACATGAACCTCAACAGCCGCATGGTGCGCACCGGGTGGGCGGTGGCGCGGGCCGACGAGCAGCCGGACTTCGCGTCGATGGAACGGCTCGCCCGCGGCGAGCGGGCCGGCATCTGGTCCCTGAAGTTCGTGGACCCGGCGGAATGGCGTAAGCAGAATCCGTGAGCGTCGCTTACGGCTTGTAGAAGAACGCCCGCACCTTCGCCCGGACCGACGGGTCGGTCGGATCGGCCGAAAGCGCGTCGACGTAGTTCGCGGCGGCGCGGTCGAGCATTCGGAGATTCTCCCAGGCGATCCCGCGTGCGAGGTGGATCTGCGCCGGACGCGGGAAGGACAGGGCCTCGGCGGCGTCGAAGTCGAGGATCGCTTCCGAGTATCGGGCGAGCTGCAGGCGGGCGGCGCCGCGGTTGAACAAGGCCAGGGCCCGCAGCAGGTCCGGGATCTCCGGAACCTCGACCACCTGGTCGAGCAGCCGGTCGGCGGCGGCGAACTCGCCATTCCCGTACCGGTCGACGGCGCGGTCGATCCGCCACTCGGCGAGTTCCATGGCGGTGAGCGGCTGGTTGATCGTCGGGTCGTCGCCCGGCGGGACCGACGAGCCGTGGGCCGCCGGCGGGCCACCGGCCAGCAATGCCGCGATTGCGGGAACCAGGATCCAGCGCATCCGACTCTCCCTATCAAGGCCGCGACCCGGCAATGGTCGCAGGGGGCGTCATGGGATTGTCACGATACGCGCACTACGTGCGCCTATTCAAATCAAAATGCGCACTTGGTGCGGCTTTTGGGTCGAGCGGGGGAACTCAGCGCCGGAAGCCGGTCAGCTGCATTTGAACGGGAACCAGTGCAGGGAGAATTCGACGGCGTCCCGGCGGTCCTTGAACCAGAATATCGGGCTCCTGGACTCCGGACGCTCGACCCGCCAGACGTCCCGGCATCTGGTCTCGCACCATGTCCGACGGCCGCCGAGGGTTCTGTCGAAGTTCACGCGCTCGGGCGGGAACCCGGACCCACGCGATTCCCAGCCCTCCGGAAACCGCACCGGGTGCCAGCCGGTCTCGACCTCGCCGAGTTCGCTGCTGACGTCGAGCACTTTGCCGGTGGCGCTGTCGACCGTCACCAGATTGCGCTCGGCCGGTGACAGCGCGTCGGTCATGGCGCTGAGCGCGATCTGCCGACGGGTCAGGCGCACCGCCAGCCACACCAGACCGCCCAACGCTGTCAGAACCCAGAATGTTCCCATCTGCATGCAAGCTATCGCCGAACCGATGGTCCGGCAACGGCGTGAAACGACCCGAAACCGGATTACACGGACTTTTCATTCGATTCATGCGTTGCCCATCGTAGCAATTTTTGGCCTCGTATTCGCCGATCGGGCTTGAACGAATCGGCCGAATCAACGATCTTACTTAAAGATTGGTACAAAAGGCGGCGTTTGTCCCGAGCGTGTGAGACGACCATGCTGGACGCGAAGATTGAGAAGAAGGCCTTGGAGATCCTCGCCGATGCGGTCGATCGTACGGTGGGGACGGGCTTCGTTCATGCCGCCGTCCTGAAGGCCGCGCAGACGCTGGCGGCGCATGACTACCGGCAGGCGGACAAGGCGTTCCGGATGCTGAACCCGCGCGAGACCCGCAAGGTCAAGTCGACGGCCATCGAGAGCGCCGAGCTGCTGCACCAGTTCGGCGAGTACAACGACGGGCTCAACGACATGGCGCCGGACCCGCGGCTTCGCGACATCCGGGCCCGTTCGACCAAGCTGGGCGCCGCCTGACTCCGGCGTTCCCGCCAACCAATCCGAGTACGACCGAATACTGCCGGGCGCTCGCGCGAGCGTGATCCAGACCGCCGGTGGGTGACCGGATCGTGAGTTCAAGCGATCGACGGGCTGGGTCACTGTCGCCTGTATGTGGTTTCCGCGAATCCTTCTCGCCGGCCTGGCTTTCGCCGCGGTCTCCGCCTGGGCGGTCTCTGTCCGGGCCGATCCCGTGCACCGGTGGATGCAGGCCTGGCCGAACACCGATTTCACCCGGTCGGCGGTGCCGCTGGCGGAGATCCGGCCGGGCGGACCCGATCGGGACGGCATTCCCTCCATCGACGACCCGCGTTTCGCGACGATCGCCGATGCCGGCGTGCCGGGGATCGAGCCGGTGGTGTCGGTGGCGGTCGGCGGCGAGGCACGAGCCTATCCGCTCCGCATCCTGATCTGGCACCAGATCGTCAACGACAGCGTCGCCGGGGTCCCGATCGTCGTCACCTACTGCCCGTTGTGCAACGCGGCGCTGGTGTTCGAGCGCCGGGTCGGCGGCGAGAGCGTCGAGTTCGGGTCGACCGGGCTGCTGCGCCACTCCGACCTCGTGATGTATGACCGCCGGACCGAGAGCTGGTGGCAGCAGTACGAGGGCAGGGCCATCGTCGGCCTCATGGCGGGCGTCCGGTTGCGGCAGCTTCCAGCCCGTCTGGAAGCGATGCAGCGGTTCGCGGAGCGGCACCCGGGAGGCCGGGTGCTGGTCCCCGCCGACGCCGACTCCCGGCCCTACGGGCGAAACCCGTATACCGGGTATGACAGCATGCCGACTCCGTATTCGTATGACGGCCCGCTGCCCGAAGGCCTGCCGCCGCTGGCCCGGGTGGTTGCGGTCGCGGGGCATGCCTGGAGCCTGGCGCTGGTGAAGGCGCGCGGCTCGATCAGAGTCGACGACATCGAGATCGAGTGGACGCCGGGCCAAAGCTCGGCGCTCGACGCCAAGCACATCGCCGAAGGCCGGGACGTCGGCAATGTCGTGGTGCGCCGACGCCACGGGGATGCGCTGATCGATATTCCCTACACGGTGGAATTCGCATTTGTATTCAAGGCCTTCAATCCGGACGAGGAAATCGTCGTCGAATAGCGGGGTGTTTTGCCCGGCAACTTTGCATTCTTCTGAAATTGTTTCTTGTGCCCCGGCGCCAGGGGCTTCTAGAGTCGGGCGAGGCGCAAAGGGGCAGACCATGGCGACGGTACCGGAAGCCAACCGGATCCTTTGGGAGGCGCTCGACGCCATCTACGCGACGCAGTGCGATGCGGCACAGGCGGCGAGACAGGCTGTCTCCAAACTGGCGACGGCGCATCCGGACCTGGTCCGCGACCCGCTGGCGCGCGAGGCTTTGCGCGCCGCGGTTGAGCGTCAGGACGGCATTGTCAGATACGCCCAGAGCCAGATGGCGCTGGCCGAGACCATGCGGGCGCACTGGGCGCAGCGGGTGGTTACCGACACGGTCGGTCCGGACACCGACCTGGTTCCGCTGGTCCGACGCAGCAATCCGTTCCTGGCCAACGCGGTGACGCCGCGCTCCAAGGCGCCGGTACCCGTCGGCGATTGACTGCCGGCGGATCGGTGCCCGAAACCGGCTGTCGGTCGCGGACGGCGCGCATTAAACTCCGGCGTCCGAAACTCCCGCCGAGCCCACAATGAGCCAGCCCGTCCATTCCGGCTACCGCCCGACCCTCTGGGAGCGGCTCGCCGCTGCGCCGCATCCCTCGGTCAGCTTCGAGTCATCGTTCTGGCATGCGACGGCCCCGGCCGGACCGCAGACCCGACGCCTTGAGGGCGAGGTTCGGGGCAAGCTGGCGGTCATCGGTGGCGGGTATCTCGGGTTCTCGACGGCCCTGCATCTCGCCGAGGCCGGGCATGAGGTGACGGTGCTGGAGGCCGACGAGCCCGGCTTCGGGGCCTCCGGTCGCAACACCGGGTTCGCGGTGCCCAACCTGCTGACCGGGCTCGACCCGCGCGACGTGAAGGCGACTTTCGGGGACGAGCGTGGAACCCTGCTGTGCCGGATGCTCGGCGAGGGCGGGGATCTGGTGTTCGAGCTGATCCGCCGCCACGAAATCGACTGCGAGGCGCGGCAGACCGGCTGGATGCAGCCGCTCCACACGCCGGCGAAGGCGGCCTGGCTCGACGACAGGATCGAACAGTGGAAGGCGCTCGGCCGGCCGGTGCAGCGGCTGTCGCGCGACGAGGCGGTGTACGAGACGGGGTCCGACCAGTATCACGGCGCCTTTCTCGACCCGACCGGGGGGCACCTCAATCCGCTCGGCTACGTCCGTGGGCTGGCGCATGCCGCGATCCGGCACGGGGCGACGGTGTTCAGCGACAGCCGGGCGCGCCGGCTGGAGCGGGTCGGCGACGTCTGGCGGATCGAGACCGAGCACGGCGTGCTGATCGCCGACCGGGTGCTGCTGACCACCAACGCCACCGGCGGCGGGCTGTCCCCGGCCGCCGAAGGGACGCAGTTCCCGATCACCCTGTTCCAGGTCGCCACCAAGCCGCTGGACCCCGAACTGCGCAAGTCGGTACTGCCGAACGACCGCTGCTCGGCCGATACCCGCAAGGACCTGATCGCCTTCCGCTGGACCTGGGACAACCGGCTGGTGACCGGCGGACTGCTCGCCAATCCCCTCGGATCGGCCGAACGCGGCCGTACCCATCACATCGGCCGGCTGCAGCGGTTGCTGCCGCAGCTGCCGCCGCTGCGGGTCGCCTATGCCTGGCAAGGCCGGCTGGCGGCGGCCCGCGACTTCATGCCGCGGCTGATGGAACTCGGGCCGAACGCCTGGTCGGCGATCGCCTGCAACGGTCGGGGCATGGCAATGACCACCGCGCTCGGCCGGCAGGTCGCGCTGTGGCTCGGCGGCGGCTCCAACGAAGGCCTGCCGGTGCCGGTGACCCGCCCGGATCCGGTGCTGCTGCCGGGGCTGGCCTCGCTGGCGTTCTCGCTGTGGCTGCCGATGAACCGCTGGAAGGACGCCCAGGACCTGAAGGGCTGAGCGACGCGTCCGGGCAGCAATCGCTGACGACGAACTGGCCGGTTTGGGACAGTTCGTGCTACAACGCCTCCGTGAGCCTCCCGTGCTCCAGCGGTTGCGCCAGCGGGCCACCTCCGTGACCCGCTGGAAACATGTGCGCGCCGTCCCTCTTACAGATTGGACGCAGATTGAAGCACGCCTACAAGGACGACAGTTTCACCGCGCGCCTGAGCAGCGCTGCCGGTGCGAAGCAAGCCGCTCTCGGCCGGGTCCGCGCGATCGCGCAGCCTGGCGACCCGGCTTTCGAGGAACGTCAGCGGGAACGGCAGGCCATCGCCGCCGCCCGTGAGGCCCGTCAGGCCGAGCGCAAGGCTGCGCGGGCGGCCGAGGCCGAGCGCAAGGCCGCCGAGCGGATCGCCAAGGAGGCGGAGAAGCTGGCTGCGGAGCAGGAGCGTGTGCTCGCGCTCGAGGCCGAGAAGATCCAGCAGAAGGCCGCGCGCGACGCCCGCTATGCCGCGCGTAAGGCCCGCCAGCGGTAACGGCTCTGCCGACCGCCAACGATGACCGGGGACGCTGCCGCTACGGCAGCGTCGCCGCCTTCTCTCCGAGCACGCCGATCCGGAACCGGGTCTTCACGTAGCCGCCGTCGCGCGGCGGGACCGCCATCGGCAGCGCCTCGTCGACCACCTTGACGACGGCCATCACCGGCCCGGGCGTGCGCAGCAGCAGGTCGCCGAGCCCGGCGGCCTCGGCCGCGGTCCTGATCGTGACGGCCTTCGGGAAGCCGCAGGCCGCCGCGACCCCGGCGAGGTCGGTACCGAGCCCGGTCGCCGTCGGTTGCCGGCCGGTCTCCGTGTAGCGTTCGTTGTCGAGCACGCAGACCGCCAGGTTGGCCGGCCGGCGCGCCCCGATGGTGGTGAACGAGGTCAGCCCCATCAGCATCTCGCCGTCGCCGGTGATCACCACCACCCGCCGCTCGGGCTGGGCGATCGCCAGGCCGAGACCGATCATCGCGGCGTTGCCCATCGCACCCCAGAGATAGAAGTTCTCCGGCCGGTCGCCGAGCGAGGCGAGGTCCCAGGTGGCAGAACCCAGCCCGGTGACGAACAGGGTGTCGCCACGGTCGGCGAGCGCGGCCTTCAGAACCTCGCGCCGCTGCAAGACGATCCCGCTCATTGCCCGCCCTCCGTCTTGTCGGCGACCCAGACCTTGGAGCCGATCACCCGCTGCGACACCAGGACCGCGACCGCCTGGTCGGTGCTGAACGCCATCCGCAGGCCGGCCTCGATCATCGGGGCCACGTCGTCGGCGCTGTCGGCCTGGAACACCTTGACGCCGACCGCCTCCAGTACCGGCCTGACGGCCTGGCCCATCGGCACCTGCCAGGGATTTCCCTCGCCCCACTGGCCGCGCATGGTGACGACCGTGAACATCGGGAAATGCGCCGAGGCGATCAGCGAGGCGATCGCGTTGATGGTGTTGCCGACGCCGCTCGACTGCATCAGCACCGCCGCCTTCTGGCCGCCGAGCCAGGCGCCGGCGGCGAGGCCGATGCCTTCCTCCTCGGTGGCGCACATCACGGTCTCGATGGCGTTGTCCTCGCGGCAGCGCTCGATCAGCCTGGTCAGCCCGGCATCCGGCACATAGGCCACCTGCCGGACGCCGGCCGCCGTGAAGTGGCGGTGGGCGGCCACGCTCCAATGCTCGTCCATTTCCCGGGGCTCTCCGTGCCTCGAAGGGGGAGGGTCGAAGCTAGGTTCCAGGGTGGCGGTTTGTAAAGACGCCTTGCATACAATATGCGTAGTATCCGTCCTCCCTCCTGGATCACCTGTCCCGCCGAAAACCGATGCAGACCCTTCCGGCCGCCGACGCCGCCTATCTCGAAGACCTGTACGCCCGCTTCCTGGATGATCCGCTGTCGGTCGACCCGAGCCTCTGGCCGGTGTTCGCGACCTGGCCGGACGCCCGCGGCGTGGTGCGCCGGGCCCACAGCCCGCGCGTCGAGGCCGGACCGGGCGATGCCGACCTGGTCCGCCGCAGCGTCGCGACCGAGCGGCTGATCGCGGCGTGGCGAACCCACGGGCACCTCGCGGCCGAACTCGACCCGCTCGGCCTGCGCCGGCCGCCCGGCCATCGCGAGCTCGACCCGGCGACGCACGGCCTGACCGCCGAGGACCTGGGGGCTCCGGTTGCGGTGACCCTGCCCGCCGGCACCTTGGCGGCGACACCCGGGGCGGTGCTCGACCGGCTGCGCTCGGCCTGGGGCGGGGCCTTCACCGCCGAGGTCGCGCATCTGGAGGATCCGGCGGCCCGCGACTGGCTGATCGCGGCGATCGAGGGCGACCGCTTCGCCGCGCCGCGCCGCGAGGAGCGGCTGGCCCGGCTCGACGGGCTGCTGGCCGCCGACGCGGTCGAGCAGTTCATGAACAAGCGCTTCCCGACCAACAAGCGGTTCGGCCTCGAGGGCCTGGAGGCCGAGGTGCCGATGTGGGAGGCCATGCTGGCCGACGCCGCGGCCGCCGGGGTCACCGACGTGGTGATGGCGCCGATGCACCGCGGCCGGCTGACCCTGATCACCCGGGTCGTCGGCAAGTCCTTCACCTCGGCGTTCTCGGAGCTGCTGGGGACCCCGCAGGTGCCGGACGGCACCGGGGCGTCGTCCGACGTGCCCTATCACCTGGGGATCTCGACCGAGCGCAGCTTCGGCGGCCGGCCGCTGCGCATCGTCATGCCGTCCAATCCCAGCCATGTGGAGCTGGTCGCCGCGGTCAGCCTCGGCAAGGCGCGGATCAAGCAGGACCTGCTGCGGGCAGGCGGCGAGCCGGATCCCGAGGGCAGGGTGCTGCCGCTGCTGCTGCACACCGACGGCGCGTTCTCCGGCCAGGGCGTGATCGCCGAGATGCTGCAGCTGGCGACCCTGCCGGCCTACCAGGTCGGCGGCTCGATCCATGTGATCGCCAACAACCAGCTCGCCTTCACCGTGAAGCCGGAGCACGGCCGGTCGTCCCGCCACCCGAGCGATGCCGCCAAGGCGATCGGCGCGCCGGTGCTGCACGTCCAGGTCGACGCCGTCGACCAGGTGGTGCGGGCCGGCCGGATCGCCGCCGCGTACCGGGCGAAGTTCCGGCGCGACATCGTGGTCGACGTCGTCGGCTACCGCCGGCGCGGGCACAACGAGCTCGAGGAGCCGATGTTCACCGAGCCGGTGCGCTACGGCCGGATCGCCGGCTGGACGACCTCGCCGCAGGCCTATGCCGAAGCCTGTGTGGCCGACGGCACCGTCGACCGGGCGACCCTCGACGCCATGGTCGCGCGGCACTGGGCGGCACTCGACGAGGCCCATGCCGCCGCCAAGGGCTACCGGCCGAACCAGCCGGACCGGCTCGCCCGGCGCTGGTCCGCCCTGCGGCCGCGCTGCGAGGGCAAGGTGCCGGCGACCGGTATCGAGCTCGACCGGCTGCGGTCGCTCGGCGCGGCCACCGTCCGGGTCCCGGACGGCTTCGACCTGAACGCCAAGATCGCCCGGCAATGGGGCGAGCGCAGCGACAGCCTGGAGCGCGGCGCCGGGATCGGATTCTCCACCGCCGAGGCCCTGGCCTTCGCCAGCCTGCTGGACGACGGCTACGGGGTGCGGCTGACCGGCCAGGACAGCCGGCGCGGCACCTTCTCGCAGCGCCACGCCGTGGTGTTCGACCAGTCCACCGGCGAGGAGCACACGCCGCTGGCCGCCCTGGCCCACGCGCCGGGCCGGTTGACCGTGGCCGACAGTCCGCTGACCGAGGAGGCCTGCCTCGGCTTCGAGTACGGGATCAGCATCACCGACCCGGACACGCTGGTCGCCTGGGAGGCGCAGTTCGGCGACTTCGTGAACGGCGCGCAGGCAGTGATCGACCAGTTCATCGCCGCCGGCGACGACAAGTGGCTGCGGCAGTCCGGCCTGGTCCTGCTGCTGCCGCACGGCATGGAAGGCGGCGGGCCCGAGCATTCCTCGGCACGGCCGGAGCGGTTCCTGCAGCTGGCGGCCGGCGGCAACATTTCGGTGCTGGCCTGCGGCTCGCCCGCCAACCTGTTCCATGCGCTGCGCCGGCAGCTGCTGCGGCCGTACCGGGTGCCGCTGGTCGCGTTGACCCCGAAGTCCGGCCTGCGGCACGCCGAGGCGGTGTCCGGCATCGAGGAGTTCGGCCCCGGCATGGCGTTCCGGCCGGTGATCGACGACCCCGAGCTGACGGCCGGCGCCCGCCGGGTGGTGCTGGTCGCCGGCAAGCTGTACTTCGAACTGGCGGCGGCCCGCCGCGAGCGCGGCATCGACGACGTCGCGCTGGTCCGGATCGAGGAGCTTTACCCGTTCCCGGAATCCGAGCTCGCGGCGGTGCTGGCGAGGCACCCCGGGGCCGAGCTGGTCTGGGCCCAGGAAGAGCCCGAGAACATGGGGGCCTGGCGGTTCGCGGCACCGCTGCTGGCTTCCTTGCGCGGCTCCGAGAGCCATGCCACCTATTGCGGGCGTCCCGCCTCGGCCTCGCCGGCCGTCGGCTGGGGCGTCTGGCACAGGGCCGAGCACGCGGCGATTCTGGATGCCGCACTGGCGCCGGCCGCCGCCCGTCGCAGGAGAGCCTCATGAGCACCGCCGTCCAGCGCCGCCTGGTCCCGACCGCGACCCACTGGGGGACCTACTACGCCGAGGTCGAGGGCGACCGGCTGATCGCGGTCCACGACTACGCCAAGGATCCGGCACCGGCGATCATCGGCCCCGGCATCGTCGACGCGGTCACCCATGAGAGCCGGATCGCCCGGCCGATGATCCGCAAGGGCTGGCTGGAGAAGCGCAAGGACAGCGACCGGTCGGGGCGCGGCCGCGAGTCGTTCGTGGCGGTGCCGTGGGACGAGGCGCTGGAGATGGCGGCCTCGGAGCTCGACCGGATCAAGGCCGCGCACGGCAACACCGCCTTCTATGCCGGCTCCTACGGCTGGGCGAGCGCCGGGCGGTTTCACCACGCCAACTCGCACATCCACCGGTTCTTCAACCAGCTCGGCGGCTACGTCCGGCACGAGGGCACCTATTCCTACGCCGCCGCCCAGCAGATCCTGCCGCACGTCGTCGGCCCGATGAAGCCGCTGCTCGACCACCACACCACCTGGCCGGTGCTGGCCGAGCATTGCGAGCTGCTGTTGTCGTTCGGCGGCATGCCGGTGAAGAACGCCCAGGTGACCTCGGGCGGGGTCGGCCGGCACACCTGCTACCATGGCCTCAAGGCCTGCGCCGACAACGGCTGCGAGATCGTCTATCTCAGCCCGATCCGCATCGACATGCCGCCGGATCTCGACGCCGAGTGGATCCCGGTGCGCCCGGGCTCGGATGCCGCGCTGATGCTGGCGCTGGCCCATACCCTGATCGCCGAGGGCCGGCACGATTCCGCTTTCCTGGAGCGCTACACCGTCGGCTTCGAGCGGTTCCGCGCCTACGTCATGGGCGAGAGCGACGGCCAGCCGAAGACCCCGGACTGGGCGGCGGCGATCTCCGGCGTCCCGGCCGACACGATCCGCGACCTGGCCCGCCGCATGGCGTCCAGCCGCACCATGATCAACGCCACCTGGTCGATGCAGCGCGCCGAATACGGCGAGCAGCCGGTCTGGCTGACTGTCGTGCTGGCGGCGATGCTGGGCCAGATCGGCACGCCGGGCGGCGGCTTCGGGGTCGGCTACAGCTCCGAGAACGGCGTCGGCAACCCGGTGAAGTTCTTCCACTGGCCGTCGGTGCCGCAGGGCGACAACCCGGTGACCGACGTGATCCCGGTCGCCCGCATCTCCGACATGCTGCTGAACCCGGGCAGGCCGTTCCAGTTCGACGGCCGGGACCTGACCTACCCGGACATCCGGCTGGTCTACTGGGCCGGCGGCAACCCGTTCCACCACCACCAGGACCTGCACAAGCTGGTCGAGGCGTTCCGGCGCCCGGAGACCGTGATCGTCAACGAGATCTGGTGGACCGCGATGGCGCGGCACGCCGACATCGTGTTCCCGTCGACCACGGCGCTGGAGCGCAACGACCTCGCGATCACCCACTGGGAGCCGCTGAGCGTCGCCATGAAGCAGGCGATCCCTCGGGTCGGCGACAGCCGCCCGGACTTCGAGATCTTCAGCGGCCTGGCCGGCAAGCTGGGCTTCGCCGAACGCTACACCGAGGGCCGCGACGAGATGGACTGGATCCGCCATCTCTGGGACCAGTCGCGCCAGCGCGCCGCCGAGGCCGGCTTCGAGCTTCCCGACTTCGAGACCTTCTGGGAGCAGGAGACCTTCGAGCTTCCCGACCCGGAGAAGCCGACCATCCTGCTGGAGGGCTTCCGGGCCGATCCGGAGGGCAACCCGCTGTCCACGCCGTCGGGCCGGATCGAGATCTTCTCCGAGACCGTCGAGAGCTTCGGCTACGACGACTGCCCGGGCCACCCGGTGTGGCGCGAGCCCGACGAGTGGCTCGGCGGCAAGCTGTCCGAGACCTATCCGCTGCACCTGATGTCGAACCAGCCGCGCACCCGGCTGCACAGCCAGCTCGATCCCGGGTCCGTCAGCATGGGCTCCAAGGTGGCCGACCGCGAGCCGATGACCATCCACCCGGACGACGCCGCCGCCCGCGGCATCAAGTCGGGCGACGTGGTGCGGGTGTGGAACGACCGCGGGTCCTGTCTTGCCGGCGTCATCGTCTCGGACGTGGTGATGCCGGGGATCGTGCAGTTGTCGACCGGCGCCTGGTTCGACCCGGACGAGCCGGGCAAGGCGGCAGGGCTCGACAAGCACGGCAACCCGAACGTGCTGACCCGCGACCGCGGCACCTCGCGGCTCGGCCAGGGCCCGACGGCGCATTCCTGCCTGGTCGAGGTCGCCCGCGTCGACGGCGCGATCCCGCCGGTCACCGCGCACCGGCCGCCTGAGATCGTCGAGCGCTGAACGGGCAGGGGACGGGCATGCGCGACGACACGGATTTCCACGGCCAGGCGGTGCTGATCACCGGCGGCGCCAGCGGCATCGGCTGGGCGGCGGCGCGGGCGTTCGCGCAGCGCGGCGCCCATGTGATGGTCGCCGACCTGAAGGAGGACACCGCGACCGGCAGGGCCTCCGAGCTTGGCGGCGGGCACCGCGGCATCGGCGGCGACGTCTCCAACGAGGCCGCGGTCGACCGCATGGTCCATGCCACCGTCGAGGCGTTCGGCCGGCTCGACGTGCTGGTGAACTGTGCCGGCCTGCCCGACACCTTCGTGCCGACGGTCGAGCAGACCCGCGACCACTGGCAGCGGCTGATCGACGTGCATCTGACCGGCACCTTCCTGATGGCCAAGCGCGCGGCGGTCGAGATGATCCGCCACCGCCATGGCGTGATCCTGAACATCTCCTCGATCGCCGGCACCCATGCGCTGCCGCGCCGCAACGCCTACACCGCGGCCAAGCACGGCGTCGTCGGCCTGACCAAGGCGCTGGCCTGCGACTGGGGGCAGGACGGCATCCGGGTCAACGCGATCGCGCCGGGATACATCCGCACCCCGCTGGTCGAAGGGCTGATCGAGCAGGGCAAGCTGGACGCCAAGGTGATCCGCCGGCGCACCCCGATGGGGGCGCTGCTGTCGCCGGACGATGTCGCCAGCGCCATGCTGTTCCTGGCGTCGCCGTTGGCGCGTATGATCACCGGCACCGTGGTGACCGTCGACGGCGGCTATACCGCCTTCGGCAGCCCGAACGACGCCGCCATCATCGACGACTGACACCGGAGGCCGGCATGCGGGAGAACGCCTCGCTCGAGACCGGCTTCGTGTTCCCCGAGCGGACCATCGTGCGGGCGGCCGCCGACCAGGCGCGCTGGCTTCGGGCGGCCGGCGTCGACCCCGCCGTCTGGGACGGCATCGCCGAGCCGACGCTGTGGGGCAATGACGGCTTTCGCGGCATGAAGCTGGTCCGCCAGCAGCCTAACGGCTACGTCCATGTCGAGCAGCGGATGCAGGTATCGGAGCACGCCGCCCTCGGCGAGGAGATCCGGTTCCGCGGCGTGACGGAGTCGGTCGAGCCGGCGCGCAAGGGCCGCCTGGTCACCCAGCGCTTCGAGGTGGTGCGCGCCTCCGGTGCGGTGGCCGTCGCCATGACCCATGTCGGGCTGCTGCCGGATCCGGCGGCGATGGCGGAGCGCGGCGGGGGCGGCGACGCCAAGGGCGAGCCGGAGCCGCTGGAGGCCTTGGCCGAGCAGGCGATGACGCCGGAGCGCGTCACCACCTTCTCGCGCGAGGTCGGCAACCTGATCCACTTCGACCCGGCGTTCGCCATGGGCCTCGGCTTCCGGGCCCCGCTGGCACAGGGACTGCAGACTATGACCTGGATGGTCGGCGCGCTCGGGCCGGAGGCCCCGCTGTCGGTGACCTGCCGGTTCCGGCGGCCGGTGTTCTGGGACGAGCCCATGACGCTGCTCGGGCGGCGCGACGGCGACGGTCGGCCGGTCTATCTCGAGACCCGGAACCGGGACGGCAAGGCGACCGCCCAGATGGCGGTCCAGGGCGCCCGATGACCAGCCTGGACCTGCTGCTCGAACGGGCGGCCGCCCGGCGGGGAAACGCCCCGGCGATCCGGACCGAGACCGGGACGCTGTCCTGGGCGGCACTGCACGACCGGGTGCGGCATGTCGCCGGCGGGCTGGCCGGGCTCGGGGTCGGCTTCGGGCACCGGGTGGCGTTCTGGCTCCCGAACGGACTCCCCTGGCTGGTGCTGCACCTCGCCTGCGCCCGGCTCGGGGCGGTCACGGTGGCGATCAACCCGCGGTTCCGGGCGGTCGAACTGGCGGACATCGTCTCGCGATCGAACGCCAAGACGCTGGTGCTGGCCCCGCAGGGCGACGACGTCGACCACCTCGCGGTGCTGGCCGAGGCGGATCCGGCGGCGCTCGACGGCCTGCGCCACCTGATCCAGGTCGGCGAGCCCGGCCGGTCGCCGCTGCCGGGGGCGGCGACCGTGACCTACGCGGCGCTGGAGACGGCGGCACCCTGGCACCTGGCGCCGAGCCCGGAGGACGCGCCGATCGTGATGTTCGCGACCTCCGGCACGACCGCCCGGCCCAAGCTGGTGCTGCACGCTCAGAAGCTGGCGGTCGCCCACGGCTTCGACGTCGCCCGCGTGACCGGCTACCCGGACCCGGGGTCGGTGGTGTTCCACGCCCTGCCGTTCTGCGGGGCGTTCGGCTACACCCAGCTGCTGGGCTGCCTGGCGACCGGCGCCGACATGGTGGTGCCGACGGGCTTCGACCCGGTGGTGGCGGCCCGGCTGGTCGAGAGCAACCGGGTGACGCACATGGCCGGCTCGGACGACCTGCTGCACCGGCTGCTGCAGGGGGCAGATGCGCTCGGGCTTGGCGAGCGGCCGTTCCCGCATCTGCGCAGCGTCGCCTATGCCGCCTTCAATGCCGCCCTGCCGGATTTCGCCGCTGTCGCGGCAGCCCGCGGGCTGCCGCTGCGGGCCGGCTTCGGGATGTCCGAGTCGTTCGCGCTGTTCGCGTTCCGCAAGGCGGACGAGCCGCCGGAGCGTCGCCCGGTCGGCGGCGGAACCCCGGTGAACATGAACGGGGCCGCGCGGATCGTCGATCCGGCGACCGGCGAGGCGATGCCGGTCGGCGAGCCGGGGGCGCTGCAGATCCGCTCCCCCAACCTGATGCTGGGCTATGACGGCGACGAGGCGGCGACCGAGGCCGCGTTCACCGCGGACCGCTGGCTGAAGACCGGCGACCTGGGCCGGCTCGACGGCGACGGCGGCTTCAGCTTCCTCGGCCGGGCCGACGACTTTCTGCGGCTGTCCGGCTTCCTGGTCAATCCGCTGGAGATCGAGGCCCGGATCCTGGAACTGCCGGGGATCGCCGCGGCCCAGGTGGTCGAGGCGGCGGCCCGCAAGGGCAGCCGGCCGGTCGCGTTCGTGGTGCTGGAGCCGGGTGCCGCGCTCGACGAGGCGGCGGTAATCGCGCACTGCAAGTCCGGGCTGGCGGGGTTCAAGGCGCCGGTCAGGGTGGTGGCGCTGGACGGGTTTCCGGCGGCGGCCGGCGCGAACGGGGTGAAGACCCGCCGGGGTGAGCTGCGGGCGCTGGCGCGCAAGGCGCTGGGCCGGTAGCCGGGCCCGGCTGCGACCCCCCGTCGCAGGAGGCTCGGCCGCCGATTTGATCCACCTCATGCCTGAAGACACGGCCGCCGGCACATGATCCGCGCGACTGCCCGGGCGGGTGGTCAGGATCTTCCACGGGGAAACCAGATGAACAACTCGATCGTCCGGCGGCTCGGGCTCGCCGCGAGCCTTGCCGCGTTCGCCCTGACCACGACACCTGCGCTGGCCGTCGACCAGGGCGACTGGCTGGTCCGCCTGCGCGGGATCGGCGTGATGCCGACCAGCGACAGCGGCGGCATCTCGCCGGACCTCACCGGAGGCTCGCTGGAGGCGCAGCGGGCCTATGTGCCCGAACTCGACATCACCTACATGGCGACCGAGAACCTCGGCCTCGAGCTGATCCTCGCGACGTCGCCGCACGACATCGACGGCCAGGGCGCGGTCGCCGGCCTCGGCAAGGCGGCCGACACCTGGCTGCTGCCGCCGACCCTGCTGCTGCAGTGGCATTTCCTGCCGAAGGGAAAGGTCCGGCCCTATGTCGGCGCCGGTATCAACTACACCATCACCTACGGGGAGAACGCGACCGCCTCGCTGGAGAACGCGCTCGGCGGGCCGACCACCGTCGACCTCGGCAATTCCCTGGGGTGGGCGGTGCAGGCCGGCGTCGATATCGACGTCGCGGAGAACTGGTTCGTGAACGTCGACGTCAAGTACATCGACATCAACGTCGATGCCGAGTTCAGGACCGGCGGCACCACGCGCACCGCCGATGTCGGGATCGACCCGGTGGTGTTCGGAATCGGCGTCGGCTACCGGTTCTAGGACGGCGCGGCCGCCGCCGGATCGCTCCGGCGGCGGCCCGCTTCCCGGTCAGTCGTTGGTCAGCACCACGCGGCCGACGATCTTGCCGGCCTTCAGGTCCTGCAGGGTCTGGTAGGCGGTGTCGACCGGGCGGGTCTCGATCGGGATCGGCTTCACCTTGCCGGTCTTCACCAGTTCCATCAGCTCCTTCAACTCGCCGAGCGAGCCGACATAGGAGCCCATGATCGACAGCGCCCGCATCGGGATGGTCGGCAGCGAGATGGTCATCTGGCCGCCGTACAGGCCGACGATCACGTAGCGCCCGCCCTTGCGGACGGCGGCGATGCCCAGGCCGGACGTCGCCTCGCCGCCGACCGTGTCGACCACGGCGCGCAGCTCGCCGCCGGCGATCTTCTGCAGCTCTGCCACGGCGTTGCCCGCGGTCTTGGTGTTCAGCACCGCCGAGGCGCCCATCTCCTTGGCGGCCTCCAGATGGGAATCGTCGATGTCGACGGAGATGACGTTCTTCACGCCCATGGCCTTGGCGATGGTCACCGCCGACAGGCCGAGGCCACCGGCGCCCATGATCGCGAGCCATTCGTCGTCCCGGATCGGCAGCGCCTTCTTGAGCGCCGAATACACGGTCACGCCCGAGCACGAGTAGGGGGTGGCGACGGTCGGGTCGACGTCGCCGATGTCGACCAGGTATTTCGGGTTCGGCACCATGCAGTGGGTGGCATAGCCGCCGTCCCGGAAGATGCCGATCGAGCGCATGGTCGGACACAGGTTCTCCTGCTCGGCCTTGCAGGCCGAGCACTCGCCGCAGCCGAGCCAGGGATGCACCAGCATGGTCTGGCCGATCGAAACACCCTTGGCGTCGGGCCCGAGCGCCACGACCTCGCCGAGCACCTCGTGGCCGAGGGTGATCGGGAACTTCTGGCCGCGGTCGACGATGTTCAGCACCTTGCCGCCGCCGAGGTCGAAGTAGCCGTCGGAGATGTGGATGTCGGAATGGCAGACGCCGGCGCGGGTGACCTTGAGCAGCACCTCGGTGCCGGTCGGCACCGGATCCGGCTTGTCGACCGTCTCGAACGGCTTGCCGGGTTCCATCAGCGAATAGCTGCGCATTCTCTCGTCTCCCTTGGATTTTCTGGGGCGCCGACCAGATGCGGGGGCACCCGCTGCGGCGCGTGAAATGCCGTTCCGGATTTAAGCCCAGCCGCCCGAGCCGTGTCGAGGGCCGTCAGCCCCGGCGCGCTCGCACCCGCTCGCGCCACCAGGTGTAGAGCCCGGAGCCGACCACGATCGCGGCACCGGCCGCCGTGATCTCGTCCGGCAGGTCGCCGAACACCAGGAAGCCGACGGTCGTCGCCCACAGCAGCAGGGTGTAGTTGAACGGCTGCAGCACGCTTGCCGGGGCCAGCTCCAGCGCCTTGATCAGGATCAGGTGGCCGACCACGCCGAGCGCCCCCGCCACCGGCAGCAGGATCCAGCCCTGCAGGTCCGGCGGCGTCCATTGCAGCGGCCCGACCAGCGAGGTCGCCGCGAACCCGACCCAGCCGGTGTACAGCAGGATGGTGACCATGCCGTCGGTCCGGGCGACGATCTTGGTCATGATCTGGTAGACCGCGAACAGGGTCGCCCCGAGCAGCGGGAGCAGCGCCGCCGGGTCGAAAACCGACAGCCCGGGGCGCAGGATCACCAGGATCCCGACGAAGCCGATGCCGACCGCCGCCCAGCGCCGCGGCCCGACGAATTCGCCCAGCACCAGGGCCGACAGCGCGGTGATGATCAGCGGGTACACCGCCGCGATCGCGTGGGTGTCGGCCAGCGGCAGGTAGCGGAAGGCGAGCACGAAGCAGGCGATCTCGGCCAGCAGCAGGACCGCGCGAACCACGTTGAGCACCGGCCGGCGGGCCCGGAACCCGGCAAGCGGGCCGCCGCTGCGCAGCGACAGCACGGTCGCGAAGCCGGCGAAGAACGCATAGCGCACCCACAGGATCTGCCCGACCGGATAGTCGAGGATCAGCGTCTTCGACACCGCGTCCATGCCGGCGAACAGCAGGTTGGCCAGCAGGATCAGGACGATGCCGCGGCCCGGCGCGGAGAGGTCCGCTGCGGGCCGGCTCACGCGGCGGCCCCGGCCCGCACCCGCTCGCGCCACCAGACATACAGCCCGCTGCCCACCACGATCGACGCACCGGCCACGGTGTAGCTGTCCGGCACCTCGCCGAACACCAGGTAGCCGGCCAGGGTCGCCCAGACCAGCTGCACGAAGTTGAACGGCTGCAGCACGCTGGCCGGCGTCGTCTCCAGCGCCTGTATCACCAGGCTGTGGCCGATCGTTCCGGCGGCCGCGGTCAGGGCCAGCAGCGCCCAGCCGGTCGCGTCCGGCGCCCGCAGGTCGAACGGCGCCACCAGGCTGGTCAGCGCCGCGCCGACCAGGGCGGTGTAGAGGGTCAGGCTGACCGGCCCGTCGGTGCGGCCGAGGATCTTGGTCAGGATCTGGTAGACCGCGAACAGCGCGGCCGCCGCCAGGATCAGCAGGCAGGCCGGCTGGAACACCGCGGCTCCCGGCCGCAGGATCACCAGGACGCCCAGGAAGCCGACCGCCACCGCCGCCCAGCGCCGCGGCCCGACCTGCTCCTTCAGGATCAGCGCCGACAGCACCGTGATCATCAGCGGGTAGGAGATGCCGACCGCCATCACCTCGGCCATCGGCAGCAGGCCGAGCGCCAGCACCACGCAGCCCATGTTGACCGGCAGCAGCGCCGCGCGCAGCAGATGCAGGGCCCGGTACCGGGTCGCCAGGGCCGCCGGGATCCCGCCGTTGGCGGCCGCCCGGGCCAGCGCGGCGGCGGCGAAGCCGAGGTAGAACGCCCAGACGATCTGCCCGACCGGATAGTTGCCGGCCAGCCACTTGTTGGTGGTGTCCATGGTGGTGAACGCGACGTGGGCCAGCAGGATCAGCACGATCCCGCGGCTCGGACCCGCGAGGGCGACGGCGGCGGCCATTGAGGTTCTCCGGACAGGCGCCGGCTCATACCACGGCGCATGCCGGCGGAGTAGCGGGTTCGTTCGGCGTTCGAGGTCGGACGGGGCCGGCCGAGGTCGGGAGGCGCGACGCTGGCCGCATCCGTCACTCGAGTCTACCATTGCACTCTCGGCCGTCGCGAGAGCGGCCGGTGGGCGGAAGCATGCGGGAGGGGTGATGTCGGGCGGTCGGACCGGCCATGCCGTTCGGAGGTACAGGTGACGGAGGCGGCCCCGCCCCGTTCGTCGGTGCAGGCCCGGCTTGCCGGGGCCGACCCGCGGATCTTCGAATTCCTGGCGGCCTGGCAGACGGCGCGGCACGGCACCATGGTGCCGCTCCACCGCGACTTCGACCCCCTGGCCATCCCGCGGCTGCTGCAGCATGTCTGGCTGTACCGCTACGAGCCCGGCATCGACGACTTCGTGTGCCGTCTGTCCGGCGAGGAGGTCAACGACGCCTGGGGGCGCAGCATCAAGGGCGAGACGCTGCGCACGATCCTGGGCGAGGTCGATCATCCGACCGTGCTGCGCCGCTGGAAGCAGATCGTCTCGGTGCCGCTGCTGCACTACGGTTCGGCGGTGGAACGGCTGTCGGCGCTGGAGACCCGCACGGCGGAGCGGCTGCTGGTCCCGCTCGCGTCCGACGACGAGACCGTCGACTACGTCCTGGGGATGAGCCTCTACAGGATCTCGACGGCGAGCGCGTACCGGATGCCGCTGGTGCCCGAGGACATCGTCCGGATCCCCTGCGCCGAGGTGTGAGCGGCGCTTGCATGGCCGGCGCCGTGCCGCGACAATCCTCGCGCTCATCCAAAGGCGACCGCCGGTTCACGGCGGCGCAGCTCACATATGGGAGGTCGGCGATGGCGGCACGGTGGGAGAACCGGCCGGAGGGCTCGAACTGGGGCGATTTCGGACCCGACGACCAGCGCGGCCGGCTGAACCTGCTGACCCCCGAGCGGGTGGTCGCGGCCGCCAAGGAGGTTCGCGAGGGCATCCGGTTCTGTCTGTCGCTGCCGCTCGACCTGCCGGGCGGACGCGACCTGAACCCGCGCCGGTTCCCGCCGCGCCGGTTCTCGACCGAGCGCAACGGCCTCTCGAACTACAACTTCCCGCTGGCCGAGGACAATCCGGAGCTGACCGACGTGGTGTCGGACGACGCGGTGCTGCTGTGCCTGCAGTATTCGTCGCAGTGGGACAGCTTCGCCCATGTCGGGTCGCTGTTCGACGCCAACGGCGACGGCATCCCGGAGATCGTCTACTACAACGGCTGGACCGGGCTGGAGCACCTGGTGGCCGCCCAGCCGCGCAATGACGCCGCCGATCCCCTCATGCGGTTCGAGGGCGTTCGCGCCAAGGCGCTCGGCATCGAGAACATGGCCCGGGCGGCGGTCCAGGGCCGCGGCGTCATGATCGACCTTCACCGCCATCTCGGCGACGACCGCACGATCGTCGACTTCGCCACCCTCGACCGGATCATGCAGGCCGACGGCATCGTGGTGGAGCAGGGCGACATGGTCTGCCTGCACACCGGCTTCTCCAAGATGCTGGTGGAGAAGGCCGGCAACCCCGACCCGGAGGCCCTGCATAACGCCTACCCGGCGCTCGACGGCGGCGACCCGGAGCTGCAGGACTGGATCCGCGAGAGCGGCCTCGCGGTGCTGGTGGCCGACAACTACGCGGTCGAGCACGTGCCCGGCCGCGACCGCGGCAACGGCCCGAGGCGGGCGATGATGCCGCTTCACGAGCTGTGCCTGTTCAAGCTCGGCATCCATCTCGGCGAGATCTGGTACCTGACCGAGCTGGCCGACTGGCTGCACGCCAACGGTCGCTCGCGCTTCCTGCTGACCGCCCCGCCGCTGCACCTCCCGGGTGTGGTCGGCTCTCCCGCCAACGCCATCGCCACGGTCTGAGAATGCCAGAACACCTGCACGGCCGTCCCGACGTCGAGACCCTGCGCGCCCTGGTCAGCCCGCGCTCGATCGCCGTGATTGGCGCGTCCGACGATCCCACCCGGATCGGCGGCCGTCCGCTCGGCTACATGCTGCGGTCCGGCTTCCAGGGCCCGATCTGGCCGGTCAACCCGAAGCGCGAGGTGATCCAGGGCCTGCCGGCCTTCGCCTCGGTCGAGGCGTTGCCGGAGGCGCCGGACGCGGTGATCGTCGCGGTGCCGGCGGCGGCGGTGCCGGAGACCCTGGAGGCCTGTGCCGCCAAGGGCGCCAAGGCCGCCGTGGTGTTCTCCTCCGGGTTCGCCGAGATCGGCGAGGACGGTCGGATCGCCCAGGATCGCATCCGCGCGATCGCCCGGGCCGGCGGCATCCGGGTCCTGGGACCGAACTGTCTCGGCGTGTTCAATGCCCACAACGGCTGGATCGCGACCTTCTCGACCTCGGTCGAGCGCGAGACGCCGCGGCCCGGCCCGGTGGCGGTGGCCAGCCAGTCCGGCGCCTATGGCAGCCACGCCTTCGCGCTGCTGCGCGCGCGCGGGGTCGACACCGGCATCCTGATCACCACCGGCAACGAGGCCGACGTCGACCTGGCCGACGCCATCGGCTACCTGGTGCGCGACGAGACCACCCGGGTGATCGTCGCCTATGCCGAGGGAATCCGCGACGGCGAGGCGCTGCGCTCGGCACTGGCCGAGGCGGCGGCTGCACAGAAGCCGGTGATCTTCATGAAGGTCGGCCGCTCGCAGGTCGGGGCCGCTGCGGCCGCCTCGCACACCGCGGCACTCGCCGGCTCCGACCGGGTCTATGACGGCTTGTTCGCCCAGTACGGGGTGATGCGGGTCGACTCCACCGACCAGCTGCTGGACGCCGCCCAGGCCGCGTCGCGCGGGCTGTTCCCGGACGGCGACCGGCTGGGCATCGTGACGATCTCCGGCGGGGTCGGCGTGCAGATGGCCGACGCCGCCGAGGACCAGGGTCTGGCGGTGCCGGAGATGCCGGCGGACGCCCAGGAGGAGCTGAAGGCGCTGCTGCCCTTCGCCGCCGTGCGCAACCCGGTCGACATCACCGCCCAGGCCTTCAACGACCTGTCGCTGGTCGGCAAGAACCTGACCCTGATGCTGGAGAAGGGCGGCTACGATGTGGTCGTGGCGTTCTTCACGGTGGTCGCCGGCGCCCGGACCATCGCCGAGCCGCTGATCGAGATCCTGACTGAAGCGAAGGCCAGCTTCCCGGACCGGGTGATGATCCTGTCGCTGGTGGCGTCGCCGGAGATCGTCCGGAAATACGAGGACGCCGGCTATCCGGTGTACGAGGACCCGACCCGGGCGGTGGCGGCCGCGGCGGCGCTGACCCGGTTCGGCCGGTTCTTCGCGCGGCCGGCCGAGCCGGCGTTGCCGCCGGCCCCGGCCGGCGCCCCGCCGGTGCCGCCGCGGATGCTGGCCGAGCACGAGGCCACCGACCTGCTGGAGGCCTGGGGCGTCCCGTTCGTCGCCCGCCGGCTGGCCCGCGACGCCGACGACGCGGCTGCCGCCGCGGCGGCCATCGGCGGGCGGGTGGTGCTGAAGATCGCGTCGGCCGACATCCAGCACAAGACCGAGGTCGGCGGCGTGATCGTCGGGGTCGAGGGCGCCGACGCGGTGCGGGCGGCCCATGCGACCCTGGTCGACCGGGTTGCCTCGGCCGCCCCGGAGGCGCGCATCGACGGGGTGATCGTCGCGGCCATGGCACCGGTCGGCGTCGAGGCGGTGATCGGCGTGCAGCGCGACCCGACCTTCGGCCCGGTGGTGATGGTCGGGCTCGGCGGCGTGCTGGTCGAGGTGCTGGAGGACGTGGCGTTCCGGCTGGCGCCGTTCGGCATCGCCGAGGCCCGGCGGATGATCGCCTCGCTCAAGGGCGCCAAGGTGTTCGCGGGCGTGCGCGGCGCGCCGCCGGCCGACATCGAGGCGCTGGCCGAGCTGCTGGCAAAGGTGTCGGTGTTCGCCGCCGCCGAGGCCGACCGCATCGACAGCGTCGACCTGAACCCGGTGCGGGTGCTGCCCGTCGGGCAGGGCGTGGTGGCGCTCGACGCGCTGATCGTGCCGGCGTCCGGAGCGCACTGAGCACCGGATTGCGCTGTATCAAGGGGACGACCGGCCGGTTCGTCATACAGTGTCCGGGACGGGTGCCGTTTCGGGAGGAGGCCTTCGCATGGACCGGATGCTGGCGCGGGACGTGATGTCGACGGACCTGATCGTCGTCGCCCCGAAGACGACCGTCGACAAGATCGCGATGATCATGATGCTGAACATGATAAGCGCGGTCCCGGTGGTCGACGAGAAGTTCCACCTCCTGGGGATCGTCAGCGAGGGCGACCTGGTGGTCCGGGAGGACGTCGGGACGGTGCCGCGGCAGTCCTGGTGGCTGAAGCTGTTCGAGAGTTCCGACGAACTGGCACGCGACTACACCAAGGCCCACGGCCGGACCGCCGCGGACGTCATGACCCGTCATGTGGTCAGCGTCGGACCGGACGCGACCACCGCGCAGGTCGCCGACATCATGCGGCGCCGGGGGATCAAGCGCGTGCCGGTCGTCGAGGACGGCAAGCTGATCGGAATGGTCACGCGCGCCGACATCGTGCAGATGGTCGCGCTCGGCGGGTCGCCCGCCGCCGACGTCAAGCGCCCGGACAACGAGATCCAGGACGAGATCATGAGCCGCCTCAAGCAGGCGTCCTGGGTCGATACGGCGTTCCTGTCGATCAGCGTGCAGGATCACAGGGCCGAAGTCTCCGGGTTGATCGCCTCGGAGGATCGGAAGCACGCGCTGAACGTGCTGATCCGCGAGGTGCCGGGCGTCACGGCGGTCCGGGACACCACCAGGGTCATGCCGCTGCCCGGGCTCTGATGACCCGGCAGTCCGTGCGGACCTTCTACTTCATCACCCATCCGGACGTCGTCATCGACCCGTCGGTGCCGATCACCGAATGGCCGCTGTCGCCGCGCGGCCGCGAGCGCATGGCGCGATGCTGCGGGCGGCCGTGGGTCACCGGACTGGCAGCGCTATATGCCAGCGCCGAGCGCAAGGCGCTGGACGGGGCGGAGATCCTGTCGGCCGCGACCGGCCTGCCGGTGCGGGTGCGGCCCGATCTCGGCGAGAACGACCGCTCCGCCACCGGCTACCTGCCGCCGATCGAGTTCGAGGCGACCGCCGACCGGTTCTTCGCCCAGCCGGAAGCGTCGGTGCGGGGGTGGGCCCGGGCGGTCGACGAGCAGCGCCGGGTCCTGGCCGCAGTCGAGGCGGTGATCAGCGAAACTGCAGGAGACGTCGCCGTCGTTTCGCACGGCGCCGTCGGCGCGCTGCTACTGGCGCATCTGCTTGGGCAGCCGATCAGCCGCGGCTTCGACCAGCCGGGCACCGGCGGCGGCAACTGCTTCGCCTTCGATACGGCGTCGCGGCAGGTCATCCACGGCTGGCAGGCGATCGACTGAGGCCGGCCCTGCGGGTCGCGTCAGGAAGCCCGCTGGCGGTGTCGCGACTTCTCGCCGATGCGCCGCATCGCCTTCGCCGCCGCTCCTGGCCGGCAGGCTTCCTGACGCGACGCAGACCGTGCCGGGATACATTCACACGCTCTCAGGGCGACTGAGGGAGGGCCGAGAATCTCGATCCCTCTGTCGCCTTGGGGCGCTGTGCGACGCGCAGCCACGAAGGGTCGGTTGCAATTCATCAGTTGGTTGGTACAAATGTACCAGGACAACATCGAGATTTTCCATGCCGAAGACCGTCGACCGCGTGCAGACCGGCGTCCGCCTGGAGCGCCGGCTGCTGAAGGTGATGAAGGGGGTCGCCGAACTGCGCGACGTCAGCCTGGGCGACCTGATCGAGGGGGTGATGCTGCACGCCTTCGAGGGCAAGGCGCCGTTCGGGCCGGAGACCCTGGAGCGGATCGGGCAACTCCGGGATGTGTACGGCCTGGACCTGACGGCGGCGGACAGCCACCGGCTGACGGAGGGTTCCGATGACCGATGACCGGTTCGTCGAGGCCTTCGAGACCCTGAGCCTGCCGCCTTCGGCGTTCCGGCACACCGATCATGTGCGGCTCGCCTGGATCTATCTCGGGCGCATGAACCTGCCGGCGGCCATGCAACGCTACGCTGAGCGGCTCCAGGCCTTCGCCGGCCATATCGGCAAGCCCGGCCTGTACCACGAGACCGTGACCTACGCCTTCCTGATGGTCATTAACGAGCGCATGGCCGACGGCCCGGCCGACGAGACCTGGGACCGCTTCCAGGCCCGCAATCCCGACCTGTTCGCGGGGGTGAAGGGCGCGCTCGGGCGTTGGTACAGCGAGCAGCGCCTTGCCTCGGACCGGGCGCGAGCCGGCTTCGTGATGCCGGACCGGGTGGCGGGGTAGTGGTCGTCGACGCTGGGGCGGCGGGTGGTTTTCGGAGCCGGCCGCTGTCGCGGCCCCTCCGGAATGACGGAAACAAACGGAAGGCGCCGCCCCTAATCTCCGTCATCCCGGAGGGCCCGCGCGAGCGGGCGGCTCCGGGACCCACGAAGCGACGGGCGTTCGCCGCCGCCGTCAGCCCTTGCCGGCCAGCATGCCCTCGATCAGCACCTGCACGCGCAGCGCCTCCTCGGGTGTCGCCAGCAGGTGTGACTCGCCACGCACGCACTTGTCGAGCTCGTCGAGCTGGCGCTGCAGCGACGAGCGGCGCGGATCGGCCGGGAATTCGTAGGCGGCGGTCCACTCGGCGCCGGCCGAGCGCCAGAGCTGGTAGAACTCGGTGAAGCGGAAGCTGGTCCTGGCCGCCTTCACCGTCACCTCCTGGCGGTCCGGCTGGGCGCCGCCGACCGTGCCGAGCACGCTGACCGGCTTGCCGTCGGCGGTTTCCAGGCGGGCCAGGATCTCGCTCTCGCACAGGGCCGGGTCGGCCGGATAGCTCGGGCGCGCCCATTTCAGGGTCAGCGGGCCGAGGAACCGCTCGGACAGGAACAGGAAGTGCGAGATCACCTCGCGGGTGTAGCCGCCCTCGGCCCTGAAGCGCAGCCAGTCGGCATCGACCTGCCAGGCCCGTGGCCAGGCCGGGTAGGTGACCACGATGTCGATGCCGGCGAGGTCGCCGGTCTCGCCGGCGGCGATGGCGTTGCGCAGCACCTCGAAGCCGACCGAGGAGGCCTGGGTGAAGTTCACCGCCGCCGGCGCGCCGGACGCCGCCAGCCGCTTCACCAGGTCCTCGCTCTCCGGAATGTCGACGCCGAGCGGCTTCTCCAGGAACACCGCCTTGCCGGCGCCGGCCGCCGCCAGGGCGTAGGCCTTGCGCGGGGCCGGCGGGCAGGCGAGGTAGATCACGTCGGCGGCGGCGATCGCCGCCTCGGCGCTGTCCACCACCGGCACGCCCGGCGCCACCTCGCGCGCCCTGGCGCAGGAGTCCGGCGACGGATCCCACAGCGCCACCGGCTCGAAGCCCTTGTGGAACACCAGGTTGTCGAGCAGCCGTCGGCCCATGATGCCGAGGCCGATGATCGCGGTCTTGTGGGCCATCGCCATGGTCCTCAGTAGCCCATCGCGCAGCCGTCCTTGCGCGGGTCGGAGCCGGCGACCAGGCAGCCGTTCGCTCGGTCGATCCAGACCGCCTGGCTGCCGCCCAGCGGCTTCGCCATCGGCTCGAGTACGTGGCCCTTGGCCTCCAGGGCGGCCAGGGTCTCGCGCGAGAAGGTGTTCTCGACCTGCAGCTTGCCGTCCAGCGCGAAGCTGCGCGGCTCGTCCATCGCCTCCTGCACGTCCATGCCGCGGTCCAGGACGTTGCTGAGGAAGCCGGCGTGTCCGGTCGACTGGTACTGGCCGCCCATCACGCCGAACGGCGCTACCGCCATGCCGTCCTTCACCACCATGCCGGGGATGATGGTGTGCATCGGCCGCTTGCTCGGCGCGATGGCGTTGACGTGGCCTTCCTCGAGCCGGAAGGAGCGGCCGCGGTTGTGCAGCATCACGCCGGATTCCGGCGCCATGATGCAGCTGCCGAAGCCGGAGAACAGCGAGTTGATGAAGCTGACCGCGGTGCCGTCGGCGTCGACGCAGGACAGGTAGATGGTGTCCTTGTGGACCGGGAAGTCGCTCGGCCGGAAGGCGCCGGCGCGCTGCGGGTCGATCATCGCCCGCAGGCCTTTGGTGTGGACGTCCGACAGCAGCCAGTCGACCGGGACCTCGACCTTGCGCGGATCGGAGACGTAGCGGTCGCGCTGGGCGTAGCCGAGCTTGGTGGCCTCGGCGAGCAGGTGCACGCGCTGCACCTCCGACAGCCCGGCGACGTCGTAGCCGGACAGCATGTTCAGGATCATCAGCGCGCAGATGCCCTGGCCGTTCGGCGGGCACTCGTAGATGTCGTGGCCCCGGTAGGTCGACTTGATCGGGTCGACCCAGTCGGCGGTGGCGTTCGCGAAGTCCTCGAGGCTGTGCAGGCCGCCGAGCTTGCGCAGCTCGCCGACGATGTCTTCGGCGACCGGCCCGGTGTAGAAGCCGTCGCGGCCCTGCTCGGCGATCCGTCGCAGGGTGGCGCCGAGCTTCGGCTGCCGCTGCCGGCTGCCGATCGCCGGCGCCTTGCCGTTCACCAGCATCACCTCGCGGCTGACCGCGTGCTGAGCCAGTCGCGGGGTATCCTCCTCCCAGTCGGAACCGACCCGCGGCGCGACCGGGAAGCCGTCCTCGGCATAGCGGATGGCGGGCTGCAGCAACTCGCCCAGGCCCTTCCTGCCGAACCGCTCCAGCAGCAGGCTCCAGGCGGCGATGGCGCCGGGGACGGTGACGGCGTGCGGATCGGCGGTCAGGCCGATCTCCTTGATCCCGCGCTCCAGGTACCAGCCGAGTTCGGCGGCCCCGGGGGCCCGGCCGGAGCCGTTCAGCGCGACGATGTCGCCCGAGCCCTTCGGCGCGATCAGGGCGAAGCAGTCGCCGCCGATGCCGGTCATCGCCGGCTCGACCACGCACAGCACGGCGCAGGCGGCGACTGCCGCGTCGGCCGCGGTGCCGCCGGACTTCAGGACCTCCAGCCCGGCCTGGGTGGCCAGCGGGTGCGAGGTGGCGATGGCGGCGTTCGGCGCGTAGACCGGCGAGCGGCCGGGGCGATGCAGATCGCGCATGGAGTCCTGTCCTCCCAAGGATGATGGAGCGTGATAGCGAGCCCCGCGGGTTGCCGCAAGCCGGGTGGCGCCAAGGCACTCGTTCCACGGCGGATCGGAGCCTGCCACGGCGGACGCCGCGGACCGGGGCGGCATGAGCGGTGTTGCGTTCGCGCAACGCCGGCGACCCGGTCGGTGTATTCGGGCAACATCGTGCATCCACCGTCCGGGCGTTGGGAATCGCATATCTGCGGTTCGCACGGGGTTGACGCACCAGCGGTTGCGTTCAGGGCGCCGAAACCCCGCCCACCGGCCGATGTCCGGCGTTGCAGGACGGTAACGGCGCCGTCGGGCGATTCCGGCTCGACCGGCCCTTCCGGTTGGGGCAAGACAGGGCGCATCAGCGAGTGGCAGTACCAGAGGGAACCACATGAACCATGCAATCCTGGACGTCCTGAGCCACCACATGACCTGCGTCTCGCGCAGCGACGTGGACGGGATCATGGAGGACTATTCCGACGGATCGGTCCTGTTCTCGCCGGACGGCCCGCTGCAGGGCAAGGAGGCCATCCGGCGATTCTTCGTGACCCTGACGACCGAGACGATGCCGGCCGGCACCAACTTCGTGGCGGTGCGCCAGGATGTGATCGGCGAGACCGCCTTCCTGATGTGGCAGGCTGAATCGGCGAGCATGAAGTTCCATCTCGGGGCGGAGACCCTGGTCATCCGCGACGGCAAGATCGTCACCCACAGCTTCGCCGCCGCCGTCCAGCGCAAGAGCTGACCGGACCGGTCGCCGGCGCGCCGTTCAGTCGACGGCGACGCCGGCCGCGGCTCTGCCGAGCCGGGCGGTGGCCAGGCCGAGAGCCGCGACCACCGCGCCGGCGGCCACGCCTTCCCAGTGGCCGATTCCGAGATCCTCGCTGCCGGGGAACGCGAACATCAGGCCGCCGAGAAAGATCATCGTCTTGGCGGCCCAGCCGGTGGGCCCGCTGCCGAGCCGTCCGAATCCGATCAGATAGGATTGGGTGGCCCCGGCGATCAGGGCGACGCCGACCAGGGCGCTGGCCAGCACGATCAGGATGTCGACGGTCTCGCCGCGCAGGATCAGCGCCGGCTCCATCACGAAGAAGAACGGGATGAAGTAGATGATCGACCCGATCCGCATGGCGGTGAAGCCGGCGCGCATCGGGTCGGAGCCGGAGATCGTGGCGGCGGCGAACGCGCCGAGCGCCACCGGCGGGGTGATGAAGGACAGCATCCCCCAGTAGAGAATGAACAGGTGCACCGCCATCGGGTCCAGCCCGGCGGTGACCAGCGAGGGTGCCAGCACGATCGCCAGGAACACGTAGGCGGCGGTGACCGTCATGCCCATGCCGAGGATGAAGCTGGTGGCGGCCCCCATCAGCAGCAGCGCGAACACCGAGCCGCCCGCCAGCAGGATCAGGTCGGTCGCCAGCGACCCGGTCAGGCCGGTGGCCGACAGCGCACCGACGATCAGCCCGATCGCGCCGAGGATGGCGACCAGTTCGGCCAGCACCTTGCCGGTCTCGAAGAAGAAGTGGACGACGCCCTTGAGGTTCATCCGCTTGCCGAAGATCTGGTTGGTCGCCAGCAGCACCGCGGTGGCATAGAACGGCGCCATCGCCTCCTGCTTCAGGTAAAGCAGCATCCAGACCAGCAGGGCGAGCGAGAAGATGTAGTGCCAGCCCTCCTTGAACACGTTGAGGAGGCGCGGCAGCTCGTCGCGCGGCAGGCCCTTCAGGCCCTTGCGGGCGGCATAGGCGTCGATCTGCAGGAACAGGCCGAGATAGTAGAGGATCGACGGGATCACCGCGGCGATCGCGATGTCGACGTAGGGAACCTCGATGAACGAAGCCATGACGAAGGCGGTGGCCCCCATCACCGGCGGCATCAGCACGCCGCCGGTCGACGCGCAGGCCTCGACCGCGGCGGCGGTCTGGCGGTCGAAGCCGGTGCGGCGCATGGCCGGGATCGTCAGGGTGCCGGTGGTCAGCACGTTGGTGATGACCGAGCCGCTCATCGAGCCGAGCAGGCCGCTCGAGAAGATCGCGACCTTGGCGCCGCCGCCGCGCACATGGCCGAGCAGGGCGAAGGCGAGATCGATGAAGAACCGGCCGGCACCGGTGTGCTGCAGCGCGATCCCGAAGATCACGAAGCCGATCACCAGCTTGCCGAAGGCGCGCATCGGAATGCCGAACACCGCTTCGGCCGAGAACGCGTAGTACTGCCCGATCTCCCACAGCGGCTGCTGCGCGCCGTTGAGCGGGCCCGGCATCAGGTCGGCGATCGGCGGGTAGAACGAGAACAGCAGGACGATGATCGTCAGCGCGAGGCCGGCGGCGCGCCGGGCACCCTCGATCATCAGGATCCAGAGCACGAAGCTGGCCCAGCGGGCGTGGTCGGGCGCGAGATACTCCCAGCCGCCCTCGACCGCCGGCACCGCGAACCAGGCGAAGTAGCAGCCGAGCGCGAAGCTCAGCACGAACAGCGCGACGTCGTAGAGCGGCGGCGATGCCAGCTCCTTGTCGGCGGCCCGCATCGGGAACACCAGGAACACGATCGGCAGCAGCAGCGCCACCAGCATGTCCAGGTAGGACAGGTCCAGGATGACGAAGCCGACCGAGGCCCCCAGGTTGAAGAGCTGGTAGATCGACAGCGCGACCGCCGCGACGACCATCGTCACCACGATCGCATTCCAGCCACGCGGCAAGACGCGGTGGCGGAGAGTCTCCGCCACCGCGACCTCGATCCGCGAGCCCGTGTCGGGCACGCTCATCCGTCGATCTCCGGTTCCTGGACGACGGCTATTCGATGACGGGCTTCATGCCCGCGCCCTTGAGCGCGGCGACCCGGGCCTTGCCCCAGCCTTCCAGGAACGCCGCCTCGTCGGACGGGGCGTCCTTGGTGAAGCTGGCCCAGGCGTCCTGCAGGATCCCCTGGCGCTTCACCAGACCGTCATTGTGCTTCTGCATGGCGTCGGTCCAGACGCCGATCTCCTTGAAGTACTTGACGGCGCCGTCGTGGTACGGAACCGCCCACTCGAAGGCCTGGTTCTTCAGATCCCAGCCGGCGGCCCCCGGGGCGCCGTCCTTGTAGCCGTCGTAGCTTTCCACCACCGCCTTGGTGATGTTGTAGATCAGGTCGTCGGCGGCGTCGGTCCGGACCGTCAGGATCGGGTACGGGTAGGCCATGCCCTCGATCGGCGAGGCCTTGTCGACGTTGGTGCCGGCGCTGACCTTGTGCTGGTTCATGTACGGCGCCAGGTCCTTCAGGCGCGCCCAGCCGGCTGCATCGGAGAACGGCAGCGGCGGCCAGAGCAGGCCGCGCGGGCTGGCGGCGACCGCCTTGGTCGCGCCGGAGTTGGAGATCGCGAAGGCGGCATCGACCTGGTTGTTGGTCATGCCCTCCCAGGACGCGCCGAAGCCGGCGAACTCGACCTTCACAACGTCGTCCCAGGTCAGCCCGGCGAACGCCAGGAAGGCGGTGACGTTGTGGTTCAGGGCCGGGGCGGCCTTGACCCAGGCGACGCGCTTGCCCTTGAGGTCCTTGTACTCCTTGACGCCGATATCGCCGGCCACGCCGACCATCAGGCCGGCACCGCCGGTGGACGACATGACGATGCGGATCGGCTGCGGCCCCCAGTCGGGCTTGTCGAAGCCGAACACGCCTTCCTGGGCGAAGTAGGTGCCGACGCCGTTCGCGACGGCCTCGACCTTGCCGGCCTGCAGCGGCCGCAGGCGCGACACGTCGTTCTTGCCGGGCAGGACCCGCAGGTTGACCCCGTACTTCTCCTTGAAGGCCTTGCCCATGGCGACCGCGTGCGCGTGCCCGGCCGAGCCGGTATCGTAGGCGGTCCAGGCCATCGTGGCCGGCAGCTTGACTTCGGCGGCACTGAGGGTGCCGGCGGCGAGCAGCAGGGTGGCCGCTCCCATCAGCGCACCTGTCAGGCGCGCGCCCATCCTCGTCTCCATGACGTTCCTCCTCGTAAGCCTGCTTGTCCGCGGGTTACGCCCCGCTTGTCGAAAGCGGGAGTATGGGGGGCGTCCGGCAGCGCGGCAAGTCGCTCGGGCGCAAAAAATTCCAAAATAGGCGGCACGTTTTCCGCTTACCGGAATATGCGTCACCCGTCTCGACGCTTCCGTCACCGGCGTGCCAAAGTCGCCGCCATCGTCCTTCGCCCTGGGAGCGCGTCATGGCCGGCATCAACGACAAGACCGTCATAACCTGCGCCGTGACCGGTGGCTTCGACAACGCCCACCTGAATCCGGCGATCCCGGTGACCCCGGAGCAGATCGCGACCTCGGCCCTGGAGGCCGAGCGGGCCGGCGCCGCGGTCGCCCACATCCACGTCCGCGATCCGCAGACCACCAGGGCCTCGATGGACCCCGCCCTGTACCGCGAGGTGGTGCAGCGGATCCGCGACGACGGCTCGCAGCTGGTGCTGAACCTGACGACCGGCGCCGGGGGGCGCTACATCCCCGGCGACAACGAGCCGCTGTCGCCGGCGGCCGGATCGACGCTGACCACGCCGGCGGTCCGGGTCCAGCATGTCGACGAGTTGCGCACCGAGGTCTGCACCCTCGACATCGCCACCATGAATTTCGGCGAGCATGTCTTCATGAACACCCCGGCCCATCTGCGCGAGATGGCGACCCGGATCCGCGACGCCGGGGTGAAGCCCGAACTCGAGGTGTTCGATGCCGGGCATGCGAGGCTGGCGACCAAGATGGTGGAGGACGGGCTGATCGAGGGAACGCCGCTGTTCCAGCTCTGCCTCGGCATCCCGTGGGGAGCCCCGGCGACCGGTCAGAGCATGGCCTATCTGTCCAGCCTGCTGCCGCCGGGCGCGCTGTGGTCGGGCTTCGGGATCAGCCGCATGCAGTTCCCGATGGCCGCCCAGGCGGTGATCCTCGGCGGCCATGTCCGGGTCGGGCTCGAGGACAACCTGTATCTCGACCGCGGCGTGCTCGCGCCGTCCAACGCCGCGCTGGTCGAACGCGCGGTGACCATCGTCGAGGCGCTCGGCTCGAAGGTCGCGACGCCGGCCGAGGCGCGCGAGATCTTCCGGCTCTGAGCCCGACTTTGGTCAATCTGCGGGTGCACTTCTCTCCTTCCCATGTCGTCATCCCGGACGGACGCGCCGCCATCGGCGTGGCCGAGCCGGGACCCACGGAGCGACGGGCATGGGCAGTGGCAGGCATCGCGGCGGCCGGTGGGTCCCGGATGCGTGCCGCCTGCGGCAGCCCGTTCCGGGATGACGACGAGGAGGGGGCGGACCGGTCGGGCAGGGGGTCGCACGCTTCCGGCCGGCGTGGCCGGTTCTCGGCCCAGCGATGATCCGGGGAGCCTCTCCGGCGGCGGTCGTCGCCGTGGCCGCCGTGTTCTGGGGACTGTGGTGGCTGCCGCTGCGGGCGCTCGACGCGACCGGGCTCGGCCCGGCCGCCCTGAACCTGTGGCTGTACGGCGCCGCCGCGGCGGTGCTGCTGCCGGTGCTGTGGGTCCGGCGTGGCCGGTTGCGCGAGGGCGGAATTCCGCTGGCGGTCGCGGCGGGGCTGTTCGCCCTGGCGATCGTCGCCTGGAACGGCGCGCTGCAGACCGGCGAGGTGGTCCGGGTCACGCTGCTGTTCTATCTGGCACCGATCTGGGGAACCGTGCTCGGGCGGCTGGTGCTGGCGGAACCGGTCGGCCGCCGGCGGGTCCTGGCGATCGTCCTCGGGCTGGCGGGCGCGCTGGTGCTGCTGGCCGAGGCCTGGCCGCCGGTGCCGCGGGCGCTGGGCGACTGGCTCGGGCTCAGCGCCGGGCTGGTGTTCGCCGGCTCGGCGACCGCGGCGCGCTACGGCCGGGTCGACGGCCGGGCGCTGACCGCGCTGGCCTTCCTGGCGGCGGTGCCGGTCGCGGCCGCCGCGGTGCTGGCCGGCGGCGAGCCGTCGCCCTGGCCGTCTGTCCCCGGCCTCGCGGTGATCGCGGCGGTGTCGCTGCTGTGGCTGGCGCCGGTGACCTGGGCGCTGCTTTGGGGCGCCGCCCGGCTGGATCCGGGCCGGCTCGCCCTGCTGATGCTGCTGGAGGTGGTGGCGGCCGCCGCCTCGGCCGCCCTGCTGGCCGACGAGCCGTTCGGCTTGCGGGAGGCGACGGGCTGCGTTCTGATCCTGGCCGCCGGCGCCCTGGAGGCGACCGGGCAGGCGGCACAGCCGAGCGAAATCCGGAGGACCCCATCATGAAGGCCTGGCAGATCGTCAACGACGGCATCGACGCCCTGACCCTCGCCGAGCGCGACGTGGCCGATCCCGGGCCGGGCGAGGTCCGGGTGCGGATCGAGGCCAGCGCAATCAACTACCGCGACCTGATGACGGTGAAGCACGCGGCGGCCCGCGGCATCCCGCTGCCGCGCATCCCGAACTCCGACGGCGCCGGCACGGCTACCGCCGTCGGGGCCGGCGTGACCGGCATCGCGGTCGGCGACCGGGTGGCGTCGTGCTTCTTCCAGGACTGGACCGACGGCGCCTGCTCGCCCGAGGCGATGGCGAGCGCGCTCGGCGGCGCGCTGGACGGCGTGCTGGCCGAGGAGGTGGTGCTGAAGGCGGACGGCGTGGTGCCGGCGCCGGCCCACCTGTCCATGGCCGAGGCCGCGACCCTGCCCTGCGCGGCGCTGACCGCATGGAACGCGTTGGTCGAGGTCGGCCGGCTGAAGGCCGGCGACACCGTGCTGCTGCTCGGCACCGGCGGGGTGTCGATCTTTGCCCTGCAGTTCGCCACGGCGATGGGCGCGAAGGTGATCCTGACGTCGTCGAGCGACGAGAAGCTCGAGCGGGCGCGGGCCATGGGTGCCGCCGAGACAGTGAACTACCGGGCCAACCCCGACTGGCAGAAGGCGGTGCTCGACCTGACCGGCGGCCGCGGCGTCGACGTGACGGTCGAGGTCGGCGGTCCCGGCACCCTGGCGCGCTCGGTCGAGGCGACCCGGGTGGCCGGCCGGATCGCGCTGATCGGCGTGCTGACCGGCGGCACCATCGACCCGACCGCGATCATGCGGAAGTCGATCACCCTGCAGGGCGTCTATGTCGGCTCGCGCCGGATGTTCCGGGAGATGAACAAGGCCCTGGAACTGCACGCGATCAGGCCGGTGATCGACCACAGCGTGCCGTTCGCGGACGCCAGGGCCGCCTACAAGGCGATGGAGGCGGCCGGGCATTTCGGGAAGATCGTGATCGCCGGGTAGGGCGATCTCGCCGCCGGGCGCCGGCGGTCGGCGGTGAACCCGGATTTCGGAATGAAGTGCCGCTTCACGGAATTGACCCCCGTCCGGCCGCGTGGCACCGTCCGGCGCAACGGGGCGCGCATTTCCGCCGCCGCGACAGACATCCAGATCCGGAGGACGCCATGGCCGAGGCTTTCGTGTGCGACGCGGTCCGCACGCCGATCGGGCGCTACGGCGGCGCGCTGGCGCAGGTGCGCGCCGACGATCTCGCCGCCCATCCCCTGAAGGCGCTGATGGCGCGCAACGGCGGCGTCGACTGGGAGGCCGTGGACGAGGTCTACTACGGCTGCGTCAACCAGGCCGGCGAGGACAACCGCAACGTCGCCCGCATGGCGCTGCTGCTGGCCGGCCTGCCGTCGAGCATTCCGGGCTGCACGGTCAACCGGCTGTGCGCCTCCGGGCTGGAGGCGGTGAACGACGCCGCCCGCATGATCAAGACCGGCGAGGGCAGCCTGGCGATCGCCGGCGGGGTCGAGCACATGACCCGCGCGCCGTTCGTGATGGCCAAGGCCGGCACCGCCTTCGCCCGCACCGCCGAGGTCTACGACACCACCATCGGCTGGCGCTTCGTGAACCCGGAGATGGAGAAGCGCTACGGCACCGACTCTATGCCGGAGACCGGCGAGAACGTCGCCGAGAAGTTCCAGGTCCGGCGCGAGGACCAGGACGAATTCGCCTTCCGCAGCCAGCAGAAGTGCAAGGCGGCGATGGAGCGCGGCCGGCTGGCGCGCGAGATCGTCGCGGTCGAGATCCCCGGCCGCAAGGGCCAGGTGACCGTGGTCGACCGGGACGAGCATCCGCGCCCGGAAACCACCCTGGAGGCGCTGGCCAAGCTCGGCACGCCGTTCCGCAAGGAGGGCGGGTCGGTGACCGCCGGCAACGCCAGCGGCGTGAACGACGGGGCGGCCGCCCTGATCGTCGCCAGCGAGGCGGCGGCGAAGCGGCACGGCCTGACCCCGCGGGCCCGGGTGATCGCCGCGGCGGCGGCCGGCGTCGACCCGCGGATCATGGGCATCGGCCCGGCCCCGGCGTCGAAGAAGGCGCTGGCGATCGCCGGCCTGACCATCGACCAGATGGACGTGATCGAGCTGAACGAGGCGTTCGCCAGCCAGGTGCTGGCCAGCCTGCGCGAGCTTGGGGTCGCCGACGACGACCCGCGGGTCAACCCGAACGGCGGCGCCATCGCGCTCGGCCACCCGCTCGGCGCCAGCGGTGCGAGGCTGGTGCTGACCGCCGCCGAGACCCTGCACGAGACCGGCGGCCGCTACGCGCTGTGCACCATGTGCATCGGCGTCGGCCAGGGCATGGCGATGGTGATCGAGCGGGTGTGACCCTGGCTCGATCCCGGGCGACGCGGCGGCCGGTGGGTCCCGGAGCCGCCCGCTGTCGCGGTCTCTCCGGGATGACGACCTTTTTGCTCCGTCATTCCGGAGGGGCCCGGACTTGATCCGGGACGGCTCCGGAACCCACCCGCCGCCATCCGAGCATAGGAGAAACCGCATCATGATCGACCCGAATGCCAGCGACCTCGTGGTCGGCGTCGTCGGCTGCGGCGCCATGGGGCAGGGCATCATCCAGGTGGCCCTGCAGGGCGGCTTGCGCGTGGTCGCCTACGACGCCCGCGAGGGCGGGGCGGCGGCCGGCCGCGACGCGGTGCTGGCCCGGCTCGACCGGCTGGTCGAGAAGGGCACGCTGGAGGCCGCCGCCGCCGCCGGCATGCGCGCGGCCCTGACGGTGGCCGGCGACATCGCCGACCTGGCGCCGGCCGGGCTGGTGGTCGAGGCGGTGTTCGAGGACATCGAGGTCAAGCGCGAACTGTTCGGGAAGCTGGAGGCGGTGCTGGCGCCGGACGCGATCATCGCGTCGAACACCTCGTCGCTGCCGATCGGTTCGCTGGCCCGCGGCTGCGCCCATCCGGGGCGGGTCGCCGGGCTGCACTTCTTCAACCCGGTCCCGCTGATGCGGCTGGTCGAGGTCATCCAGGGCCCGGCCACCGACCCGGCGGTGATCGACGCGCTGGTGACGATCGGCAGCCGTTTCGGGCGGACCCCGGTGGTGGTCAAGGACTCGCCCGGCTTCCTGGTCAACATGGGCGGGCGCGCCTTCACCACCGAAGGTCTCGCGATCCAGCACGAGGGGGTGGCGACGCCGGCCCAGGTCGACGCGGTGATGCGCGACTGCGGGCATTTCCGCATGGGCCCGTTCCAGCTGATGGACCTGACCGGGATCGACGTGAACTACCCGGTCTCGATGATCGTGTTCGAGCAGTTCCTGAACGATCCCCGGCTGCGCACCACGCCGCAGCACCGCGCGCTGTACGACGCCGGCCGGTTCGGGCGGAAGACCGGGCAGGGCCACTACCGCTACGACGACAAGGGCGTCATGGTCGACCCGCCGAGCGCCGACCACGCGTCTGATGCCGCCCCGGCGACCGCGGTCCATGTGGCGACCCCGGACGACCGCGACCTGCTGGAGATGCTCGACCGGGTCGGCCTGGCGGTGCGCGGCGACGACGGGCAGGTCCCGATCGTGGCGGCGCTGTACGGCGAGGACGCCACCGGCTTCTGTGCCCGCACGGTGACCGACCCGACCCGGCTGGTGGCGATCGACACCACCGGCGACACCTCCAGGCGGGTCACCCTGATGACCGCGCCCGGTGCCGGCCCGGCGGCCCGCGACGCGGTGGCGGCGGCGTTCGCCAAGGCCGGGGTGGCGCCGACCGTGATCGCCGACTCGCCCGGCTTCGTGCTGCAGCGCATGCGGGCGATGATCGCCAACCTGGGCTGCGAAATGGCGCAGATCGGGCTGGCGACTCCGGCCGACATCGACACCGCCATGAAGCTCGGCCTGAACTACCCGCTGGGTCCGCTGGAGATCGCCGAGGAGATGGGCGTGACCCACACCCACGCGATCGTCTCGGCGATCCACGAGGCGACCCGCGACCCGCGCTACCGCCCGTCGCTCTGGCTGCGCCGCCGGGCGCTGCTGGGGCTGCCGGTGCACACGCCGGGGTAGTGCTTCGTGGCCGCGCGATGCGCGGCGCCTCAGCATGAGGAGGGGCAGGACCCGCCCACGGTCATCATCCTGAGGTGCGTGCCGCATTGCGGCGCGCCTCGAAGGACGCAAACCCGTTCCCGCATTTCCGCGCTTTGACCGGGCGGCCCAGCCCGCCATGATCGCTGCGCCCTGACGGGGGGCGGGAGGAATGCAGATGGCCTTGTGGGTCTGGTTGTCGATCATGGCGGCCGCGGCGCAGACCGCGCGCACCGCCGGGCAGAAGCACCTGGCGGGCACCATGTCGTCGTGGTCGGCGACCTGGGTGCGGTTCCTGTTCGGCCTGCCCTTCGTGGTCGGCTATCTGCTGGTCGCCACCTCCGGCCGGGCGGCCCCGCTGCCGACGCCGGATCTCGAGTTCTTCCTGTGGTGCCTGGGCACCGCCGGCTCGCAGATCGTCGCGACGGTGCTGCTGGTCCACCTGTTCTCGCTGCGCAACTTCGCGGTCGGCACCTCCTACGCCCGCACCGAGGCGTTCCTGACCGCGCTGGTCGGCGCCAGCCTGTTCGGCGAGCAGATCGACGCCGCCGGCTGGATCGCCATCGTGATCAGCGTCGCCGGCGTGGTGCTGATCAGCCTGGCCAAGCAGGGCGTGTCGGGCATGGCGCTGATCCGATCCGGGCTGAACCGGGCGGCCGGGATCGGCGTGCTGTCGGGGCTGTTCTTCGCGCTGGCCTCGCTGACCCTGCGGCGCGCCAGCCTGTCGTTCGGCGACCCGGACTTCCTGACCACCGCCTCGATGACCCTGGTCACCGTCGTCTCGATGCAGATCCTGCTGCTCGGCGGCTATGTGCTGGCGACCCGGGCCGGGGAACTGGTCGCTATCGGTCGGGCCTGGAAAGCCTGCGTGTTCGTCGGCCTGACCAGCGCCATCGGCTCCGGCGGCTGGTTCACCGCCATGACCATCGAGCGCGCCTCATACGTGAAGGCGATGGGCCAGATCGAGTTCGTGTTCGCGATCCTGGTCTCGACCCTGGTGTTCCGCGAGCGCTCGACGGCGCGCGAACTGGTCGGCATGTCGCTGGTGGCAGGCGGCATCGTCGTGCTGCTGCTGTTCGCCCGGTAAAGCGGGAGCGCTGAGGGGTTCCGGCGTCGGCGAGACGCCACTAGACTGCCGGCATGAGCGATCCCGAGGACCCGCGCGACCCGAATCGCGACCCCGACTCCGCCGACCCGGTGCCGGCCGAGCCCGACAAGCCGAGCCTGTGGCAGGTGCCGGTGGTGCGTGCCGTCGCCAACGGCGCGTTCTTCGCCGTGATGCTGTGCGTGATCCAGGTGTTCGGGATCTTCCGCGAGGCCCAGTCGCTGGACGACGAGACCATCGCCGCCAACATCGTGGCGGGCGTGGTCTTCGGCTTCGTGATGTACATCGTCGAGCTGTGGCGCTGGCATCGCCGCGGCAAGCGGCGCGTGGCCGACCGCAATACGGCGGCGGCCGAGGCGGCACGCCGGACGGTCGAGGACCGGCTGAACCAGGATCAGGCAGCGGACCCGGACGACAGGCGATGACCGCCGGCACCTCGTCGAAGTCGCTGCCGGCCGTCACGCCGCGCGGCCCGGGCCATCGTTTCGTGCTGTATGGAGACGCCTGCTCCGGCCTGCCGGGCGCCCTGCACGAGGGCACATTCGCCGCCGTCAACGCGGTGGTCCGCCGGCTCGACCCGCAGCCCGAGTTCATCGTCTTCCCGGGCGACGAGATCACCGGCCTGACCCGCGACGAGGCGGCGTTGCGCGACCAGTGGCGGCACTGGTTCGAGGTCGAGATGGCCTGGCTCGACCGGTCGCGGATCCCGCTGTTCCACACCACCGCCAACCACACCACCTACGATCCGATCAGCGAGCGGGTGTTCGCCGAGGTCATGGCGCATCTGCCGCGCAACGGCCCGCCCGGGCAGGAGGGCCTCAGCTACTGGGTGCGGCGCGGCGACCTGCTGATGGTGTTCGTGCACACCCTGTGGTACGGGCTCGGCGGCGAGGGCCATGTCGAGACCGAGTGGCTGGACGCCACCCTGGCGGCCCATGCCGACGCCCGGGTCAAGCTGGTGATCGGCCATCACCCGGTGTTCCCGGTGAACGGCTTTGCCGGCGCCTTCCAGCGCGACATCGGTCCGCCGCATGCCGCTCCTTTCTGGGACGCGCTGAAGCGGCACGGCGTGTTCGCCTATCTGTGCAGCCACATCCTGGCGTTCGACGTGCAGGTCCATGACGGCATCCTGCAGGTCTGCACCGCCGGCGCCGGCACCGCCCACCGGATGCCCGAGGGGGTCGAGTATCTGCATTGCCTGACCGCGGCGATCGACGGGCAGGGCATGCGGTACCGGGTGCTGGACATCGAGGGCACCGTGCGCGAGGCGCTGTCCTGGCCACCCACCCTGCCGCCGGCGGCCGGCTGGATGGAACTGGCGGCCGGCGAGCAGCCGGCGCCGGACGGCGAGCCGGCCGCCGCCGGCCCGGTGCCGGCCGCCCTGCGGGCCTGGCGGTTCACCGGGATCGCAGCCCAGGACGCGGCCGCCCGCCAGACCCTGGTGAGCGCCCGCGGCGACGGCGCGGCGATCGCGCCGCTGTGGATCGGGATCAGCGGGCCGGACCAGCGGCTGACGGTCAGCATCAGCCTGAGCCCCAACCCGGGCCGCAGCCCGCATTACTGGCACGGGCCGGCCCTGACCCCCGGGCAACCCTTCGACCTGACCCTGGCCCTGCATGGCGGCATGGGGCCGGGCGGGGTGCTGTGGCGACAGGGCGACGACGGCCCGTGGTCGACCCTGGAGGGCGCCTCGGCGAGCGGCCCGGAGATGCTGCCGGCGCTGCCGCGCTGGACCGTCGGCCATGGCGACGGCGGACCGGACGACCGGCGGTTCCTCGGGCGGGGGCTGCGGGTGACGACGGTGCTGGCGCCGCAGGAGCCGGTGTAACGCCCGTCGCCTCGTGGGTTCCGGCTCCGTACCGCCGATGGCGGTCCGGTCCGGAATGACGACAGAAAAAACGCGACCGTCCCCGTCCTTCGTCATTCCGGACGCGCGCGCCGGAGGCGCGGGCGAGCCGGAACCCACCAACCGACGGTCGCTTGCCTGCTTTTCTCCCGCCGCCGGCCCGGTTACCGTCTCGGCTCCGCCTGCCCAGGAGTGATCGTGATCCAGGTTTCCAGCCGGTTCGATTCCGGCAACATCGAGGTTATCGCCGCCGACAGCCCGGACGCGGTGCGTCTGCGGATCGTCAAGGACGGGGCCGCCGACTTCTTCCAGTGGTTCCATTTCCGGGTGTCGGGCGTGCGCGACGTGCCGCTGACCCTGGCGATCGAGAACGCCGGCGCCTCCAGCTATCCCAAGGGCTGGGAGGGCTACCGCGCCGTCGCCTCGACCGATCGGCAGACCTGGCGGCGGGTCGACACCGGCTATGACGGCGGCGTCCTGACGATCCGCCACACCCCGGACGCCGACGTCGTCTGGTTCGCCTATTTCGCCCCGTACTCGCTGGAGCGGCACGAGGACCTGGCGGCGCGCGCCCAGGCCGGCGGGACGGCGCGGCTGGAGCGCCTGGGCGCTACGCTCGACGGCCGCGACCTGGACATGCTGAGCTTCGGCTCGGGCGACAAGCCGCTGTGGATCATCGCCCGCCAGCATCCCGGCGAGTCGATGTGCGGCTGGTTCATGGAGGGCCTGGTCGACCGGCTGTGCGACCCCTACGACCCGGTGGCGCGGGCGATCATGGCCAGGGCGACCCTGCGCGTGGTGCCGAACATGAACCCGGACGGGGTCTACCGCGGCCACCTGCGGACCAACGCCGCCGGCGCCAACCTGAACCGCGAGTGGCGCGAGCCGAGCCTGGCGAACAGCCCCGAGGTGTTCCACGTGGTCCGGCGCATGGAAGCGACCGGCGTCGCCATGTGCCTGGACGTGCACGGCGACGAGGCGCTGCCCTACAACTTCATCGCCGGCTACGAGGGCATCCCGAACCCGTCGGAGGCGCATCTGGCGCGGCTGGTCCGCTACAAGGACGAGCTGGCGCGGCTGACCCCGGACTTCCAGACCGCACATGGCTATCCCAAGCCGGCGCCGGGGCAGGGCAACCTCACCACCTCGACCGGGCACATCGCCGACCGGTTCCGCTGCGCGGCGATGACCCTGGAGATGCCGTTCAAGGACACCGCGAACAACCCGATGCCCGAGGTCGGCTGGTCGCCGGAGCGCAGCAAGCTGCTGGCCGGCCACTGCCTGGAGGCGATGCTGCTGATGATCGACGACTGGGAGGCCGGGCTGTGATCACCGTCTGGGGTCTGAAGAACTGCGACACCTGCAGGAAGGCGCGGGCCTGGCTCGACAGCCGTTCGGTCGCCCATGCCTTCAGGGACGTGCGGGCCGATGGGGTGTCGGCCGGCGATGTGAAGGCCTGGCTCGACGCGGTCGGCGCCGACGTCCTGGTGAACCGCCGTGGCACTACCTGGCGCGGGCTGGACGACGCGGCGAAGGCCAAGGCCGAGGATCCGGCGGGCACGGTCGACCTGCTGGTCGCCAACCCGGCGATCATTAAGCGGCCGGTATTCGTCGGCGGCGACGGCAGCGTGGTGGTCGGCTTCGGCAAGGCCGAGCAGGCCAGGCTGGAGGAACTCGCATGACCGGGCCGTTCGACGTCGCGATGATCGGCGGCGGGCTGGTCGGCTCGGCGGTCGCCTGGGGGCTCGGCCGGGCCGGCGCGCGGGTCGCGGTGCTGGACGAGGGCGACGACGCGATCCGGGCGTCGCGCGGCAATTTCGGGCTGGTCTGGGTGCAGGGCAAGGGCGACGGCATGCCGGAATACGCCGCCTGGACCCGCAACAGCGCGACCCGCTGGCCGGATCTTGCGGCGGCGGTCGGATCGGAAGAGGGCGTCGACGTCGGCCTGCGCCAGCCGGGCGGTATCGAGCCGTTCCTGGACCAGGCCGAGCACGATGCCGCCGAGCTCGAGATCAGGCGCATGCACAACCAGCCGGGCGTGGGTGCCAACGACGCCCGGATCATTACCGGCGACGAGGTGCGCGAGTTGGAGCCCGCCGTCGGGCCGGAGGTGGTTGGCGCCACCTTCTGCCCGCATGACGGCCATGTGAACCCGCTGTTCCTGCTGCGCGGACTGCATGCCGGGCTGGCCCGCCATCGCGTCGACTACCGCCTGGACCACAAGGTCGAGCGGATCGAGCGCGACGGCGACGGCTATGCCGTCCACACCGCCCGCGGCATCGTCCGCGCCGGCAAGGTGGTGCTGGCCGCCGGACTCGGCAACGGCCGGCTCGGGCCGATGGTCGGGCTCGACGTGCCGACAGCGCCGGACCGCGGCCACATCCTGGTGACCGAGCGGCTGGGCCCGCTGCTGGCGCACCCGCTGACCCGGCTGCGCCAGACCGAGGAGGGCACGGTCATGATCGGGGCCAGCAAGGACAGGCCCGGATACGACACGACGCTTGATTTCGCCACCGTGGCGCGGCTGGCGGCCCGGGCGCGCCGGGTGCTGCCGGCGCTCGGCCGGGCGCGCATCGTGCGGAGCTGGGCGGCGCTCAGGATCATGTCGCCCGACGGCTTCCCGATCTACGCCGAGTCCGAGAGCTGCCCCGGCGCCTATGTGGTGACCTGCCACAGCGGCGTGACCCTGGCCGCCGCCCACGCCCTCGACCTGGCGCCGGAGATCCTGGGCGCGGGCTTCAACGACCGCTTTGCCGCGTTCTCGCCGGAGCGGTTCCGGGAGACCGAGGCGGCCTGAGCCGAGGCGGCGGGTGGGTCCGGGATCCGTCCCGCCTCCGGCGGTCCGGACCGATCCGGCGGGTGGGTCCGGGATCCGTCCCGCCTCCGGCGGTCCGGTCCGGAATGACGAGAAGAAGGGGAGCTTCGCCGGCACCGCTTCCCCCGTCGTCATTCCGGACGGGGCGATCCGCGCCAGCGGAGCGGACCGATCCGGAACCTACCGAGCGACCTACGGTGTTCACACATCGCGAAAACCTCAGCTGCTTGAGGTATTTGGCGGTGCCCATCACGTCGTGGATCCCGGAGCCGGCTGCTCGCGCAGCCCCTCCGGGATGACGAAATGGGGGTTGGAGGCGGGAGGAAAGACGGCCGAATCCTCCCCGACTTCGTCATTCCGGAGGGGACGCGCGAGCGTCCGGCTCCGGAACCCACC
>NZ_JAVJSE010000025.1:0-12643 GCF_040219615.1 Thalassobaculum sp. | reverse complement strand
CCTCAATGACATTGCCGAGCGCCTCAACGACAGACCCCGGAAAATCCTCGACTTCCTCACCCCAAACGAGGTCTTCCGAAAACTAGTCGCCGATGATCAGACCACGCCACAGAACGTTGCACTTCAAAATTGACACCGCCGTTTCGGTGACGAGTTTCGGTGACAGTGCACTCAATTGGAGATTCCAGTGCATGGTGCCTGTTTGAGCCGACTCAGGGTGAGTGCACTGTCACCGAGATTCCCCGAGATTCCCAGGGTGAGTGCACTGTCACCGAGATTCGCCCCCGGCCTACGCCGTCCAGTCCTCGACCCGTAGCCCGGGCGCCTGGGCGAAGGCGCGGTCGTTCGAGATCAGGACGGCATCGGCCGCGAGCGCATGGGCGGCGATCATGGTGTCGAGAGGGCCGAGAGGGCGCCCGAGACGCTCCAGCTCGGCGCGCAGCTCGCCATGGCGCTCGGCGGCGGCGCCGTCCCAGGCGAGCGTGTCGACGCGCTTGACCAACTCCATGACGGTCGCCCGCAGGCGCACGGCTCCGGGCCGCCGCGCGAGGCCGAACAGCAGCTCACCCTCGGTGACCGCCGAGATGCAGAGTGCCGCGATCGGCACCTCGGTGACGCGGCGGTCGAGCGCGGGGGTGCCGCGGACCAGGTGGCTCACGGTGTTGGTGTCGAGCATGTACCGGGTCACCCGGCCAGGCCCTCCAGCGGATCGCGCTCCTGCCGGCCCTGGTCGCGCTCGCCGGCGGCCAGGAAGTCGGCCGGCACCTCGGCGCCGGCGCGCGCCGCGAAGAAGCCGTCCCAGTCCGTCGGCTTGCGCGACAGGATCACGTCGCCGGTCTCGGGATCGCGGCGGATGAACACCTCGTCGCCCTCGAACCGGTACGCCGCCGGCAGGCGGACGGCCTGGCTCCGTCCGTTGGTGAACAGCTTGGCCGTGCGGGTCACCGGGGGGTTCTCCTCTCGTGCGCGTTCCGGATGACTTAGGCGATCCGATGTAATATATCAAGATATATGCCGGGGCGCTGGGGCATGCTCGGCCCGGGCGGCGACCCGAGCGCCCGCGCGCTGTTCTCGGTGATCCGGCACCTGCAGGCGCCGTCGGCCGTCAGCCTGCAGGTTCGCACGCAGTAGCCGTCAGCGCGGACTGGCCGATTGACCATTGTCAATCATTGCCAATATCCTTCGATACTCATTTCGAGGTTCGCGCCATGCCGACCCGCAACGTCAACCTGACCGCCGAGCTCGATCGCCTGGTCGACGAGGAGGTGCGGTCGGGGCGGTTCCAGAACGCCAGCGAGGTGGTCCGCGCCGGGCTCAGGCTCTACGAGCAGCAGCGCAACGATCAGGCGGCGCGGCTGGCCCTCCTGCACCGCATGCTCGACGAGGCCGACCGGCAGGAGATGACCCCGATCGACGACATCGGCGCCTTCGTGGACGGCATAACGGCGAAGCTAGACGCGGAGAGCGCGGCACGGGCCGGCGATCGGGATTGAGTCGGCGTGGTCAGGCTCGTCAAGTCGGCGGGCTTCGTTGCCGACGTCGAGAATGCACTCAGGGTCAGCGAGGAGAACTGGGGTCGTGACGGGCGCGCCCGCTACACTCTGCTGGTGACGCACGCCCTCGCCGACCTTGCTCGCGATTCCCACCGCCTCGGCGTGCACGAGCTGCCCGAGCGGCCCGGCTTTTTCGGCTACGCCCTGCGCCACAGCCGCAACAACATGCCCGCCGTCCAGCGGGTGGGGCAGCCGCGACACGTGATCTACTTCCGACTCACCGAGGACAGGGACGCGGTCCGCCTGCTGCGCCTGCTGCACGACCGGATGCTGCCGGAGCCGTGGTTGCCGCCGGCCGACGAGGCGCCCTGACATTGTTCCTCGCCCCCCGGCCTTAGGCGTTCAGCCGGTCGCGCTCGACCTCGAGGCGCAGCACCAGGCCGTCGGGATGCCAGCGCCGGGTGATCTCGCCGGCCAGCTGGCGGCGCACGGTCAGGTCGACCAGCCTGCTGCCGAAGCCGGCCTCCTCCTCGCCCGGCGGCCGGACCGCCGGGCCGCCGCGCTCGGTCCAGACGACGACCAGCCGGCCGCCGGCCTCGGCGCACTGCACGTCGACCGTGCCGCCCGGCACCGCGAAGGCGCCGTGCTTGGCGGCGTTGGTCGCGAACTCGTGCAGCAGCAGCGCCATGCCGGTCAGCGGCGACCCGGCGGCGATCTCGATGTCCGGCCCGCTGACCGCGACCCGCCGGGTGCCGTCGGGCGCCCGCTCGTCGAACGGCGTGACGATGGTGTCGATCAGGGCGTGCAGGGAAACCGTGGCGCCGAGCGACGCCGGCTCCGCCGGTCGCGCCGGCAGGGTCAGCTCGTGGGCCCGGGCCAGGGCGGCCAGCCGGCTCGCCACGTCGGCGGCCAGGCCCTTGACCGAGGTCGCCGACCGGGCGCTCAGGCTGATGATGCCGCTGGCCATCACCAGCAGGTTCTTGACCCGGTGGTTCATCTCGGCGAGCAGCAGGTCGCGGCGCTCGTTCGCGCGTTTGCGCTCGGTGATGTCGCGGGCGATCTTCGACACGCCGACGATCCGGCCGCCGCGGTCGAGCACCGGCGATATCGTCAGCGAGACGTCGACGGTCGATCCGTCCCGGCGCAGGCGGACGGTCTGGTAGCGCTCGACCCGCTCGCCGCGCAGGACACGGTTCAGGATGTCGGTCTCCTCGTCGCCGCGGTCCGGCGGAATCAGCATCGATATCGGACGGCCGACCACCTCGTCCTCGGTGTACTGGTAGAGTTGCGTCGCGCCGTGGTTCCAGCTGACGACGGTCCCGTCGCGGTCGAGCGCCAGGATCGCGTCGTCGGAGGAGTCCACGATGGCGGCCAGCCGCCGGGTCACCTGCTCGGCCGCCTGCCGGTCGGCGACGTCGACCAGCACGCCGATCGCCCCGGCGAGCCCGTCGTGCTCATCGAAGACCGGGGTCGAATAGAGCAGCAGCGACACCCGGCTGCCGTCCGGGTGGGTTGCGATGGCCTCGACATCGCGAACCGGGCGGCGCTCCCGCAGCGCGACCGCCGTCGGCGACCGCTCCTGCGTCAGCAACGTGCCGTCGGGCGCGTGCAGCCTGTACGCCCCGCAGTAGCGCTCCGCCGGGTCGCCGAGGGCCGGTCGGCGGCCCCACAGCTCCGCCGCGGCGGCGTTGTGGTGGATGAGGTTTCCGTCGGGATCGCAGAGGTAGATTCCGACGGGGATCAGGTCGAGGACTCCGCCGGCGGCCTGCAGCGCCCGGATCGGTGATGCGGCCGTCAAGGTGGCGGGCTCGTTCGGAAACTGGGTCAGCATCGACGTTCCTCTGCGGCCCCGCAGGCGACGCGGCACCGGCCGGCCGACCCCGATAGCCCCTGCGAAGCTAATCGCGGCTTTTGCCGAATGGCAAGTTGCAATCACCTATTGGGTGCGTCGAACTCTATCAGTCCTTCAGTTGGTTGCAAGTACGACGGTATGTTCAGTTGTGTACGCATCCAGGGATTCAAGTAAGTGCCGACAGATGATCTGCCTGTTTTGAGCCGCAGGAGATCGGGTATTTCTGATCATTAAGTTCAAGTTTTATCGAAGTCCGGCGAGGCCGGTCGGGCGCACCGCCCCCTGGGCGGCATCGCCATGAACGCATCGGCGCGATTGGTGCGCCGTGTGTTCGCGAAATAAAGAACATATGTGTGAAGTTGGAACTTGTGCCCCCAAAGAGGTATTTCTGTGTGATTTCTGTGAACACAATGTTCGGCTGTGTTAACTGAAAGACGTTTGGCTTTATAGATTGATCATCGTCGATCGGATCGATATTTCTGCTTCATCGAATAACGCGGAGGCAGTTATGAAGCGCGACTATGTGAGTGATGTTGAGGCGTTGATTCCGACCCTTCAGCGGTTCGCGCGCTCGCTTGCCCGGAATGCGGCCGATGCCGACGATCTCCTGCAGGACACCCTGGAGCGTGCCCTGGGCCGCGCCCACCAGTTCGAGCCGGGCACCAACCTCAGGGCCTGGATGTTCACGATCATGCGCAACCGCTTCTATACCGAGTGCCGCCGCCGCCAGCGGGTGCGCGACCACGCCGCCGAGCGCCACCTGGACGCCGCCGACGGCGAGGTTGCGGTCCTCGGCGACCAGATGGCCCGTGTGGAGGCGTGCGAGTTCTCACGGGCGTTCGCGAAGCTCAGCGGCGACGAGCGGTCGCTGCTGGTGATGGCGACCGTCGAGGAAATGCCCTACGAGACCATCGCGCAGCTGCTCGACGTCGAGGTCGGCACCGTGAAGTCCCGGGTTTCGCGGACCCGCGCCAAGCTGCGCCGCCTGCAGGAGGCGGATTCCGGCCTGTCCCTGGCGCGCGCCGAGCGGCCGGCGGCCGCCCTGGCGACGATCGCCGGCAGCGCGTGACCGTCGCCGCCGGGCGCGCCCGCCATCCGGCGTTCCCGCCCGGCCGCACCCGCTACCCCATCCCCCAGCCGAACGCCGCGTCCGTTCCCGTTCTCCCCGCGGGAACCTGACGCGGCGGCGGCCGTTGTGCTCTCCGCAAGGCAACGAACCCGAGGGCAGACCGGTGCGAGGGAGAGAGACATGAGTGACGGACCCGCCGCCCGGCGCTGGGAGTTGCTGTCCAGCTATGTCGACGAGGCGCTCGACGAAGTCGCGATGGCGGCCGTCGACCGGGATCTCCGCCGGCACGCCGGAATGGCCGACGACCTGCTGGCGCTGCGGCGCCAGGCCGACGCCCTGCGTGGCTGGGCGGCATCGGTGAACGACCGCCCGGTGCCGCCGGGCGTGCGCGCGCTGCTTCGAGCGGCCCGCGCCGCCGGTGACGGATCCCCTCCGACCGGCGGCACCCCGCCGGCCCCGGCGAACCAGGCTGCCCCCGGAACTGCCCCCGGAACTGCCCCCGGACTGGCACGCGCCTGTCCGTAGCGGCATCGCGCGACCGGCCGCCGACCGCGTCCCCAAGGCATTCTGAATTCATTCCCAGCCGGCGCGCACCCCATTGCGGCGCCCCCCGATCCTGCCCTAGGCTCGCCTGCGGTCGGTCCGATCGGACCTCCCCGACCGTAGGATTTCCGCGTGACCACGCCGCTGCCCTGACCGGGACGTCCCGCCCCGCGCAAGCAGCCGGCGCGTCCGCGGCCGACGCCTGCCCGATGCCTGGATTCCGCATGCCCCCGCAGCCACCAGAACCGGATCCCGCCGCCATGCCGACTCCCGCCCGCTTCGCCGCCGCGCCCGCCGAACTCGATGCCTTGAAGTGGCGCTGTATCGGTCCGTCGCGCGGCGGTCGTGTCGTCGCCGTGGCCGGCGACTACGACGATCCGATGACCTTCTACTTCGGGGCCTGCGCCGGCGGCGTGTGGAAGACCGTCGACGGCGGCGTCTATTGGCGGTGCGTCACCGACGGCTACCTGACCTCCGCTACCATCGGCGCGCTGGCGGTCGCCCGCTCGGACAGCAACGTGGTCTACGCCGGCACCGGCGAGACCACGATCCGCCTCGACGTCTCGTTCGGCGACGGCCTGTACCGCTCGACCGACGCCGGGCGCAGCTGGAAGCACATGGGACTGCGCGAGACCCGGCATATCGGCCGCGTCGTGGTGCACCCGGGCGACCCGAACCTGGTCTATGTCGCGGCCCTGGGCGACGCCTTCGGCGCCAACGAGGAGCGCGGCGTCTACCGCTCGAAGGATGGCGGCGAGACCTGGGAGAAGGTGCTTTACCGCGGCCCGGATGCCGGCTGCGTGGACCTGTCGATGGACCCGAACAACCCGCGCATCCTGTTCGCCGGGATGTGGGAGGCGCGGCGCAGCTTCTGGAGCCTGCGCAGCGGCGGGCCCGGCAGCGGGCTGTTCCGCTCGACCGACGGCGGCGACAGCTGGGAGGAGATCAAGGGCAACGGCTTCCCGGACGGCATGCTGGGCAAGGTCGGCGTCTCGGTGTCGGGCGCGAAGGCCGGCCGGGTGTTCGCCCTGCTGGAGGCCGAGGACGACAAGATCGGCCTGTACCGCTCCGAGGACTACGGCGCCAGCTGGACCCAGGTCTGCCGCAACCGCGACCTGATGCACCGGCCCTGGTACTACACCCACGTGTTCGCCTGCCCGGTGAACGCCGACACGGTGTACGTCACCAACCTGCAGATGTGGAAGTCGACCGACGGCGGCGCCGGCTTCAAGGAGATCACCACCCCGCACGGCGACAACCACGACCTGTGGATCGACCCGCAGGACCCGCGGCGCATGGTCGAGGGCAACGACGGCGGCGCCTGCGTGTCGTTCAACGGCGGCGAGTCCTGGTCGTCGATCTACAACCAGCTGACCGCCCAGTTCTACCGCATGGACATCGACAACGAGTATCCCTACCGGGTCTATGCCACCCAGCAGGACAACACCTCGATCTGCGTGCCGAGCGCGTCGGAGTGGGGGGTGATCACGCTGGCCGACTGCACCTATCCCGGCACCGGCGAGAGCGGCTTCGTCGCCGTCCACCCGGAGGATTCCGACATCGTCTATGTCGGCGCCATCGGCTCCAGCCCCGGCGGCGCCGGCGCGCTGCAGCGCTACGACCACGGCACCCGGCAGGTCCAGCTGGTCAACGTCTGGCCGGAGGAATCCACCGGCATCGCGCCGCGCGACATGCGCTACCGCTTCGCCTGGACCTTCCCGATCATCTTCTCGCCGCACGACAGCAACACCCTCTACGTGGGCGGCAACCACGTGTTCCGGACCCGCGACGAGGGCATGAGCTGGGACGAGATCTCGCCCGACCTCAGCCGCAACGACCCGGACAAGCAGGACTATTCCGGCGGCCCGCTGACCCGCGACAGCGCCGGCGCCGAGACCTATGCCAGCTGCGCCTGCGTGCACGAGTCGGTGCATCGCCAGGGCGAGATCTGGGCGTCGACCGACGACGGGCTGGTGCACGTCACCCGCGACGACGGCAAGACCTGGGAGAACGTCACGCCGCCGGGCATGCCCGAGCTGGCCTATGTCGGCAGCGTCGAGGTGTCGGCGCTCGATGCCGACACCGTCTACGTCTCGGCCACCCAGTACAAGCTGGCCGACTACAAGCCCTACCTGTTCCGCAGCACCGACGGCGGCCGGTCCTGGGCCTCGATCACCGGCGACCTGCCGGACGGCGAGATCACCCGGGTGCTGCGCGCCGATCCGGTGCGCGCGGGGCTGCTGTACATCGGCACCGAGACCGGGGTGTTCTTCAGCCTGGACGACGGCGGGACTTGGTCGCGCATGGGCGGCGGCTTCCCGGTCGTCCCGGTCTACGACCTGAAGCTCAAGGGCAGCGACCTGGTGGCGGCCACCCACGGCCGGTCGTTCTGGGTGCTCGACGACGTGTCGCCGCTGCGCATGCTGGCCGACCGGGCGAAGCCGCAGCTGATCGCGCCGCGCCCGACGATCCGCACCAAGCTCGCCTGGAGCGCGGGTCGCGGCAACCTCAACGGCATCAGCTACGGTCCGGCCTTCGGCATCGACGGCAGCACGCACCTGGTGGAACGCCCGGACGGCAGCCGGGTCCGGCACCATCTCGACGTCGGCGAGAACCCGCCGAACGGCGCCATCGTCTACTACTGGCTGCCCGAGGGCGCCGACGGACCGGTCAGGCTGACGGTCAGGGACGCCGCCGGCACGACGGTCGCCGGCTTCGCCAGCGACGACACGGCGGCCGCGGTCGCCAGGCGGCCCGGCACCAAACCGGGGCTGAACCGCTTCGTCTGGGATCTCAAGGTCGCCGGACCGGCGAAGCTCGACCCGGCGCTGTCGCCGCGCAAGCTGAAGCCGCTGGCCGGCGACGGCGAGCCGCCGGCCGGCCCGACCGTGGTGCCCGGTGCCTATCGGGTAGAGCTGGAAGTCGCCGGGGCGACCCTGGCGGCCGGCTTCACGGTGGTCCCGGATCCGCGCCTGGCCACGTCGGAGGCGGACTACACCGCGCAGTTCAACCTGCTGCAGTCGCTGAACGCCACGCTGTCGATCCTGAACGAGGGGGTCAACCGGATCCGCGGCTTGAAGCGGCAGCTGGCCGACCTGCCGCAGCGGCTCGGCGGCGGTCGCGACGCCCTGCGCGAGCAGGCGGCGGCGATCGCCGGCGAGCTGTCGGCGGTCGAGGGGGCGCTGGTCGACGTCAAGCGGGAGTCGCCGCGCGACGTGCTGCGCAACCCGGCCGGCCTCGACGACACGCTGATCGACCTGATCAACGTGGCGTCGACCGCCGATGCCGCGCCCACCACCCAGGCGCATGCGGTCTCGGCCGAGATCATCGGCAAGGTGCGCGCGCAGATCGCGGCGCTCGACGGCATCGTCGACGGCGCGATCGCAACGCTCAACGCGGCGCTGGCCGAGGCCGGCATCGAGTACATCGGGACCGGCAAGGCCGGGGGCTGAGCGCCCGGTCGAGGCCGCCGCCGAAGAGGGCGCTCGACATGCTGAACCAGCCGCGGGGCTTCTGGCACCTGTTCGGCGCGGACCTGATCGTCCGCAGCGCCTACCAGATGGGCAAGACGCCGGTGCTGCCGATGTTCGCGGCGGCGATCGGCGCCGGCGAGCTGATGATCGGGACCATCGTCGCGGTGTCGACGATGACCGGCATGGTCGCCAAGCCGTTCGTCGGCGCGTTTTCCGACCGCTGGGGCCGGAAGGTCTGGTTCTTCGCGGCGCTGCTGCTGTTCGCCGGCACGCCGTTCCTCTACCGGTTCGTCGAGACCCCGGAACAGCTGCTGGCGATCCGCCTGTTCCACGGCTCGGCGACCGCGATCTTCGGGCCGGTCACCCTGGCGATCGTCGCCGAGATGGAACGCACCGGCCGGGCCACCAGGCTCGGCTGGTTCGGCCTGGCGCGCGAGCTCGGCTACCTGCTGGCGCCGGCGGTCTCCGGCTGGTTGCTGGTCCGGTTCGACGATCCGGCCGAGCTGTTCACCGTGGTCGGGCTGATCAGCTGTCTCGCCTTCCTGCCGTCGGCCTTCCTGCGCTTTCCCGAGACGCCGGTCCAGGCCGAGCGGGGCCGGCGTCCGAACCTGCTGCGCCAGCTGGCGAGCGGCTTCGCCCACACCGCGACCCGGGTCGAGATGTGGTTCGCCGGCTGCCTGGAGATGACTGTCTATGCGGTCACCTACGGGCTGAAGGCGTTCCTGCCGCTGTTCGTGGTGCAGGTGGCGGGCTTCAGCTGGCTGGACGCCGGGCTGTTCTTCACCGTGCAGGAGGCGGCGCACATGGCGATGCGGCCGGTCGGCGGCAGGGTCGGCGACCGCGCCGGGTATCTGCCCGCGATCGCCGCCGGCATCGCCGTACTGGCGGTCGCCCTGCTGTGGCTGCCCGGGGTATCCGACGGCACGGCCCTGCTGGCGGTCGCGATGCTGAGCGGGACCGGGCAGGGGCTGATCTTCCCGTCCACGGTCGCGATGGTCGGCAACGCGGTGGGGGCCGGGCATCTCGGGCTCGGGCTCGGGATCTACGGGACCCTGAAGAACCTCGGAAAGGTCGCCGGCCCGCTGATCGCCGGCCTGGTGCTCGAGCACCTGTCCTACGAGGCGCTGTTCCGCGCCCTGGCGGGACTGGCCGTCATGGCGTCGATCGGCGTGCTGCTGGTGCATCGCCACCAGCGTCGTCTGCCCGATCCGGGATCGGGATCGTCCGAGCAGGCCTGAGCCGGCGACCGCTCAGAGCGGCAGGCGGACCGTGACGGTGGTGCCGACGCCGGGCTCGCTGTCCAGCGTCAGGCTGCCCTCGTGGAGTTCGACCAGGGCGTTCGACAGGGCGAGCCCCAGGCCGGTGCCCTCGCGGCCGCGGCGGTCGTTGCGGTCGATCTGCTCGAACGGGCGCAGCAGGCGGGGAAGCTCATCCTTGGGAATGCCGATGCCGTTGTCGGCCACCTGGATGGCGACGTGCTCCGGCTCGACGCGGACGCCCAGCCGGACCCGCCCGCCGGCCGGGGTGTAGGTGATGGCGTTGGCCAGCAGGTTGATCAGCACCTGCTTGATCGCCCGGATGTCGACGGCGACCGCCAGGCCGGCGTCCAGCGGATCGACCTGCAGCACCAGGTCGGCCTCGGCGGCGCGGCCGCGCATCATCCGGCCGACCTCGCCGACGATCTGCGCCATCGCCACGGTCTCCTTGTGCAGCCGGTACTTGCCGGCCTCGATCTTGGACATGTCGAGCAGGTCGTTGATCAGGCTCAGCAGGTGGCTGCCGCTGGCGTGGATGTCGTCGGCGTAGTCCTTGTAGCGCTTGGCGCCGAGCGGCCCGAACGCCTCGGTCTTCAGGATCTCGGAGAAGCCCAGCACGGCGTTCAGCGGGGTCCGCAGCTCGTGGCTCATATTGGCCAGGAACTGCGACTTGGTCCGGCTGGCGGCTTCCGCGCGCTCCTTCTCCTGGGTCAGCATCTCGGTCATGCGGGCGAGGTGGTCGGCATGGCGCTCGGCGTCGGCGCGCGACGCGTCGAGCTCCTGCACCTGGGCCTCGAGCATCTGCTCCTTGCGCTTCAGATCGGTGACGTCGGTCGACGTGACCACGGTGCCGCCGTCGGCGGTACGGCGGTCCCGGATCGCCGCGATCCGGCCGTCGGGGGTGCGGCGCTCCAGCTCGACCGGATCCGGGCCCCGCACAGCCAGTCGCTGGTCCACGGTGATCGGTTCGCCGTTGTGAAGCAGCTCGGCGTCGTTCCCGGCGATGACCGTCTCGATGATCGACCGCAGCGACAGGCCGGCCCGGAACTCGACACTGGGCGAGAAACGCTCGTAGGCCTGGTTCCAGACCACCAGCCGGTCGTCCGGGTCGAACAGCGCCACGGCCTGCTCGGTGGCGTCGAGGGTGTCGCGCAGGAGCCGGCGGCTGCGCTCCAGCTCGGTCACCTCGGTCGCGACGTTGACCGTGCCGCCGTCGCCCATCCGGCGCTCGCGGATCAGGAACACCCGGCCGTCCTTCTGGGTGATCTGGATCGGATCCCCGTCCGGATTGCGATGGCGGGCCAGGCGCCATTCGATGAACGCCTCGATGCTGTCGAAGCCGACATTGGCCGGGTCGGCGCCGATCGAGGCCTGCCGGAGCAGGTCCTCGAACCGCCGGCCCGGCAGTCGCTGGGCGTCGCCGAGGCCGGACATCGCGGCCCAGGTCTGGTTGCACAGCGCCAGCCGTTCGTCGGCATCGAACACCGCGAACGGGTCGGGGCTGGCTTCGAGCGCGTCGATCAGGCGTTGCTCGGCACGGCGGGCGCGCTGCTCGAGCTCGCGCATCCGGACCTCGTCGGCGCGCCGGTCGGTGACGTCCTGCACGTAGATCGCGAGCCCGGCGGCGAACGGCGTGACCTTGACCGAACAGACCCGCGGGCGGCCCTCGACCCGAAGGACCAGGTCGAAGGCGTCCGGGGTGCCGGTGTCGACGACCCTGAGCAGCCGCTGCTCCACGTCGGCCACCGGCCAGGTGGCGGCGGTCGGCTGGAACGAATTGCCGATCAGGGTGCTGCGGGGCCGGCCGAGCAGATGCTCGGCGCCGGCGTTCACGACGGTCCAGACCAGATCGACGGCGGTGCCGTCGGGACCCAGGACCGGGCGCAACGCCATCAGCCCCTGGAACGCGCTGTCCAGGAGCGACTGAAGCAGATCAAGGTCTCCGTCCACCACAGCGGGTGCGGAGAGTGTGGCCGTGGAGTCTGGCATCGTCGACACGGTCGTTATCCTCACCCGACAGTCTATCGGCAGCGGGTTAACGGCGCGTAAAGACGCTTAAAATGCAATCGAACTCAAAGCTTGAGGGGCCGAACTCAAAGCTTGAGGGGCTTGTCGCCGCCATTCGCGGGCGCCTTGTCGTCGGCCGGCGGTTCCTGGCCGGCGGGCGGCCGGCGCCGGATGATGATGTCGCCGTTCGGCATCACCTCGGGAGGCTGGTAGCCCTGCAGCTGGTCCATCAGCATCCGCAGGCCCTCGACGATCGCGGCCGCACCCTCCTGCAGCCGCTCCGTCGCGCTCGGCCCGCCGTCGGTGGGGGGCGTGTCGGATTGCGCGCGGGCTGCGAGAGGTGCTGCGGCCAGCATGGCGAGGACGGCGATGGTGACACGCTTCATGGCGTTATCCTCCCGGAAGAATGCGGCGCGAACGTGGCCTCGGCTCGACTCTGGTCAGAATCGGCAGCGACGCTACCGCTGCCGTGCCGCAGTGGAGCCATGCCGTGAGAACTCCTTGCTGTCCCGGTCGTTCATCATCCCCCCTTTGTCGTCATTCCGGACGCCCGCGCGCCGGCGCGGGCGAGCCGGAACCCACGCGGCGACGAGCGCCGGCAGCGGCGAGGCCGGAGCAGCGGGTGGGTTCCGGATGCGTGCCGCCTTGCGGCGGCCCGCTCCGGAATGACGAAAGGGGAGGGGGGAGGCGGCGCTTCATGCCCGGCCTCCCGGCACGCCGTCGCCTGGTCGTATCGCCGCTTTCATCTCGTCATTCCGGACGGCTGCGCCGCCCCGGCGCGGGCGAGCCGGAACCCACGGTGCGAGCTACGGTGTTCACACATTTCTCGGCGGCTGGTGGGTTCCGGAGCCGGACGCTCACGCGTCCCCTCCGGAATGACGGAAGTTTGGCGGAATTCGGCCGATTTCACCGCGAGATCCCACCCCCCTGTCGTCATCCCGGAGAGGCTG
>NZ_JAVJSE010000024.1:0-172649 GCF_040219615.1 Thalassobaculum sp. | reverse complement strand
GGTGGGTTCCGGAGCCGGACGCTCGCGCGTCCCCTCCGGAATGACGAAGTCGGGGAGGATTCGGCCGTCTTTCCTCCCGCCTCCAACCCCCATTTCGTCATCCCGGAGGGGCTGCGCGAGCAGCCGGCTCCGGGATCCACGGCGCGACGGGCGCTATCCGCCATCTCCGGCCGGGCCGGCACTACCGAGTAGTGCCGCGACCCGGGCCTGCAACTCCGGGATCAGTTCGGCGCGCAGCCACGGGTTCCTGCGCTCGATGTTCATCGACCGCCATGACGGGTGCGGCAGCGGCAGGTAGCGCGGGCCGTAGTCGCGCCACGCCGCCACGGTCTCGGTGAGGGTCTTCCTGCGGGCCTTCCCGAGGTAGCGGGCCTGGGCGTACATGCCGGCCAGGATCACCAGGTCGACATTCGGCAGGTGCTGCAGCACCGGGTCGTGCCACAGCGGCGCGCATTCCGGGCGCGGCGGGGCGTCGCCGCCGTTCGCCAGCACGCCGGGATAGCAGAACCCCATGGGCACGATGGCGATCCGGTCGGCGTCGTAGAAGGTCTCGCGGTCGATCCCCATCCACTCGCGCAGCCGGTCGCCGGAGCGGTCGTTCCAGGGGATGCCGCTCTCGTGCACCTTGGTTCCCGGCGCCTGGCCGACAATCAGGATGCGGGCCGTGGGGCGCACCACCAGCACCGGCCGCGGCCCGAGCGGCAGGTGCGCCGCGCAGTGGCGGCAGGCGCGGATCCGGGTCAGCAGGTCGTCCAGGCTCACTCGGGCGATCCCCTTCGTTCATCGGACCGTGGGTCCCGGAGCCGGCCGCACGCGCGGCCCCTCCGGGATGACGAACGAAGACGTGACAGCCACACCCACTTCGTCATTCCGGAGGAGGCGCGTGAGCGCCTGGCTCCGGAAGCCACCCGCCGCGCGGACCCCGGTCATTCCCCGCGCGGGAAGCGCTGCGTCTCCTCAAGTACGTTCAGGTCCATATGGTTACGCATGTAGCGCTCGGAGGCGCGCTGCAGCGGCTGGTAGTCCCAGGGGTAGTAGGACCCGTTGCGCAGCGCCTCGTACACCACCCAGCGCCGGGCCTGGCTCTGGCGCACCTCTTCGTCGAAGCGGGCGGTGTCCCAGCGCGCGCGCACCAGGGCCGCGAAGCCGGCGGCGGTCGCGGCATGGGCCGGGTCGGCCGCCAGGTTGTTCAGCTCACGCGGGTCGTTCTCCAGGTCGAACAGCTGCGGCGGGTCGAGGTCGCAGTGATTGTACTTCCAGCGGCCGTCGCGGACCGACACCATCGGCGCGTAGGAGCCCTCGGCGGCGTATTCCATCAGCACCGGCGCGCCGCGCTCGCCCCCCTGGGCCAGGGCCGTCAGGTCGCGGCCCTCGGTCCAGGGCAGCACCTCGCCGAGGTCGATGCCGGCCAGCGCCGCCAGTGTCGGGACCACGTCGAGGGTCGAGACCGGCGCCGCCACCCGGCCGGCAGGCAGGCCGGGGGCCGAGACCATCAGCGGCACCCGTGCCGAGCCCTCGTAGAAGCTCATCTTGAACCACAGCCCGCGCTCGCCGAGCATGTCACCGTGGTCGGACAGGAACACCACCACGGTGTCGTCGCGCATCCGGGTGCGGTCCAGCACGTCCAGCAGCGCGCCGATCTTCTCGTCGAGATAGGAGATGTTGGCGTAGTAGGCCCGGCGCGAGCGGCGGACGTTCTCTGGCGTGATGTCGAACGACTTGTAGTCGCTGGCCAGGTACAGGCGCTGCGAGTGCGGGTCCTGGTCCTCGTAGGGGATCGCCGGCACCGTCGGCTCGAGCTCCGGGCAGTCCTCGTACAGGTCCCAGAACCGCCGGCGCGCCACATACGGGTCGTGCGGGTGGGTGAAGCTGACGGTCAGGCACCACGGCCGGTCGTCCCTGCCGCGCGCCAGGTCGTACAGCTTGCGCTCGGCGTGGTAGGCGACCTCGTCGTCGTATTCCATCTGGTTGCTGATCTCGGCGGTGCCGGCGCCGGTGACCGAGCCGAGGTTGTGGTACCACCAGTCGATGCGCTCGCCCGGCTTGCGGTAGTCCGGGGTCCAGCCGAAATCCGCCGGGTAGATGTCGGTCGTCAGGCGCTCCTCCAGGCCGTGCAACTGGTCCGGGCCGACGAAGTGCATCTTGCCGGACAGGCAGGTCTGGTAGCCGGCGCGCCGCAGGTGGTGGGCGTAGGTCGGGATGTCGGAGGCGAACTCGGCGGCGTTGTCGTAGACCCGGGTGCGCGACGGCAGCTGCCCGCTCATGAACGACGCCCGCCCCGGCGCGCACAGCGGGCTGGCGGTGTAGGCGTTGGCGAACCGGGTCGAGCGCCCGGCCAGCGCCCGCAGGTTCGGGGCGTGCAGGAACGCCGCCGGCCCGTCCGGGAACAGCGTCCCGTTCAGCTGGTCGACCATCAGGATCAGGATGTTCGGGCGGCGCATGTGGGGCTCCCTCGGGCGAGTGCGGGATATCTCTAGGCCGGGGTGGACTGTAGGGCTGTTTCAGGATCGACCGACGGGTGTCGCAGCCGACGGATGCGGCAGGGGGCACACCGCCAGCGTCGTCATTCGCCCGGGGTCGGACCGCGCCTAGGGTCGCAGGAGCCGATACCGGAGCTGGGTCTGCATGTCGCGTCGACCGTCGAAGACTCCGTAGACGACGACCCTCCGATCGACCTCGAAGATGCGATAGATCACGCGGTAAGGCGACAGGTGGAGTTCCCGGAACTCGGTGATGCCGAGATCCCTGAGCTCGACCGGAACAGTGCCGCGGGCGGGCAGGGATGACAGTTCGGCGCATGCTTCCTCAAGCCGATCGAGCAGGCGGTCCGCCACCTCCTGCGAGTCCCGGCCGGCCACATAGCCATGGATATCCTCCAGGTCGCGTTCGGCGTCCGCGGCCAGCTCGACGGCGTAGGCCATCGGGACCGCTACTTCTTGACCCGATCACGGACACTCGAGAACGCGTCCTTGAGAGGCCGGGTCTCGCCCTCACGGACGTCCTTGTCGGTCCTGGTCAGCATCGACAGGAGGGCCAGAGTCTCCTGCGTCCGCTCGTAGGAGTCGATGTCCTGGATGACCGCTTTCGCCTTGCCATGCGACGTTATGAGCACGGGTTCCCGGTGCTCCGCCAACTCGCGGATGACTCTCGGCGCGGTGGTCTTGAACTCGCTCACCGACGTGACCCTGTCCGATAGCTTCATGGTCGGCGCCTTTCAAACTTATGACCAGAATATAGTCCGTATTCCGGTTGGTTGTAGCCGAAACTCCACGGCTCGCGACCTTGGTCGGGTGCGGCTGGAACGGCCATTCGATCCCCGTCCCTGCGACCCGTCGCTTGACAGCGCCGCGCCGGCGATGTTCCCTCGGGTTACCGCGCCGATTTGAGCCTCCAGCTTGCGGGCGCGTTACAAATGCAGCTAAAGCGGCGGTCGGGTCGGAACCCGCCGCGAGCTCGTGGCGGGTTTTTCATTGCCCGCACGGCTCGCGGGTTCCGGCCTTTCCGCGCGGTGGCTGCGTTTGGTCCTTCCAACCACGCCCGCCGTCCCGGTATCGGGACGGCCGGCAGCCGCTAAAACGGAGCGACCGATGACCACGTCGAAGAACCCCGAGACCCTGGCCCTGCATGCCGGCTACCGCGCCGACCCGGCGACCGGCGCCGTCGCCGTGCCGATCTACCAGACCACGTCCTACCAGTTCCGCGACACCGAGCACGCCGCCAACCTGTTCGCGCTGAAGGAACTGGGGAACATCTACACCCGCATCATGAACCCGACCTGCGACGTGCTGGAGCAGCGGATCGCGGCGATCGAGGGCGGAGTCGCCGCACTCGCCGTGGCGTCGGGCCAGGCGGCCAGCGCCTTCGCCATCCAGAACCTGGCCAAGGCCGGCGACAACGTCGTCAGTTCGACCGACCTGTACGGCGGGACCTGGAACCTGTTCGCCAACACCCTGAAGGACCAGGGCATCGAGGTCCGGTTCGTCGACCCGGCGGACCCCGAGAACTTCGCCCGCGCCACCGACAAGCGCACCCGCGCCTACTACGCCGAGACCCTGCCGAACCCGAAACTGCAGGTGTTCCCGATCAGGGAGGTCGCCGATCTCGGCCGCGGCTTCGGGATCCCGCTGATCGTCGACAACACCGCCGCCCCGCTGCTGTGCCGGCCGTTCGACCACGGTGCCGCGGTCATCGTGTACTCGACCACGAAGTATATCGGCGGCCACGGAACCTCGATCGGCGGGCTGATCGTCGACGGCGGCAACTTCCCGTGGGAGGACTTCAAGGAGCGCCAGCCGGCCCTGAACACCCCGGACCCGAGCTATCACGGGGCGGTCTGGACCGAGGCGGTCAAGCCGCTCGGCCCGGTCGCCTACATCATCAAGGCGCGCACCACCCTGCTGCGCGACCTCGGCTCGGCCCAGAGCCCGTTCAACGCCTTCCAGACCATCCAGGGCCTCGAGACCCTGGCGCTGCGGATGAAGGCGCATTGCGAGAACGCCGCCAAGGTCGCCGACTTCCTGCAGGGCCATCCGTCGGTCGAGAAGGTGATCTTCCCGGGGCTGCAGGACGGCGAGGCGCGGCGCCGTGCCGACACCTACCTGAAGGGCGGCTACGGCGGGCTGGTCGGCTTCGAGATCAAGGGCGGCAAGGATGCCGGCCGCGGGTTCATCGACCGGCTGAAGCTGTTCTACCACGTCGCCAATATCGGCGACGCGCGATCGCTGGCGATCCACCCGGCGACCACCACCCACAGCCAACTGTCGCCCGAGGACCAGCTCGCCACCGGCGTCTCCGACGGTTACGTCCGGCTGTCGGTCGGCATCGAGAACATCGAGGATATCCTGGCCGACCTGACCCAGGCGCTCGACGCCGGCGCCGATGCTGCGCAGGTGGCGGCCGAATAGCGTCGGGTCGCCGCGATTCCGATACCGGCGGGGGCGGTCGTCGCTCCCGCCGGCCAGCGGCGCTCAGGCCGCGGCCGGCGACGCGCCCTCGTCCTGCCAGCGGTTCTTGCCGCTGAGGAAGTAACGGGTGCCCAACTGGTGGCGCAGGGTCAGGGGGTGGCGTTCGGTGAGGGTCGGGAACAGGCCGGTCTCCTGGGCGAGCGCATGATCCTCGATGATCCGGCCGATCTTGCGCGCGGCGGCGGCGACCGCTTCCGCGGTCGCGCCGTTCCGGCTCGCCATGACCTGGTCGAACGCCGCGCTCAGTTCGTCGGGAGCGGTCCGGGCGCCGAGCTCGCGCAGAACCTCGCGCTCCATCCGATCGTGGTGAACCAGGGATCGCCGGAACCTGTACAACTGATCGGTCCAGTCGTCGTTCTCCGCCGCGGCGGCGTAGGCCAACTCCTGCGCGGCCTCGAGCAGGCGGGAGTGTTGGGTATTGAACAGCAGGAACACGCAGGGCATGTCGGGACTCCTCTCGAGGGCGAGCGTCCACCTGGATTGCCGGGCCCGGCATGGCGGTACGGCACCGTCGCGACAACCGCGCGCGGCCACCCTCGTTCCCGCCATAGGTGGGGATGCCCTCGTCCCGTGTGAACCGCGCTACAGTGTCGCGGCTTGCGAGAGCGCCACCCCGGCCGCCGCCATCTCCTTCAGCGCTGCGTCCAGCGAGCCGTTCAGGTCGATGCCCCGGCAGGCGTCGACGACCACGGTGGTGGCGAAGCCGAGCCGGCGGGCGTCGAGGGCGGAGTAGGCGACGCAGAAATCGGTCGCCAGCCCGGCCATCACGACCGTGTCGAAGCCGCGGTCGCGCAGGTAGCCGGCCAGCCCGGTCGGGGTCTTCCTGTCGTTCTCGAAGAACGCCGAATAGGAGTCGATCGCCGACCGGAAGCCCTTGCGGATGATCAGGTCGGCCCCGTCGACCTGCAGGTCCGGGTGGAACGCCGCCCCGGCCGAGCCCTGCACACAGTGGTCGGGCCACAGCACCTGGGTGCCGTAGGGCATCTCGGCGGTCTCGAACGGTGCCCTGCCGTCGTGCGAGGTGGCGAAGGACGAGTGGCCGGCCGGATGCCAGTCCTGGGTCAGGATCCGGTGCGCGAAGCGGCCGGCCAGCCGGTTGACGACGGGCACCACCGCGTCGCCTTCCGGGACCGCCAGCGCGCCGCCCGGGCAGAAGTCGTTCTGCACGTCGACGACGATCAGGATCTCGGTGTCTCGGGCGGCCATGGACGACTCCAGCAACGCGGGCGGACTGCGGGCGGAAGGGTCATGGTCGTCATCGGCGGCGACAATTCAACCGGGAAAACGACTACTTCCCGGCCGGCGGGCATTCGGTCAGCCGCGCCGGTCCCTGCGGTCGGCGAAGAAGCCGTTGAGTTCGCGGCCCGGCGCGCCCTCCTTCAGGGCGGCGAAGGTGCCGTCGCCGGCGATCTCGCGGGCGGCGCGCAGGAACCCGCCATAGGCGGCACGGGCGAGGGCGCCGCCGACGCTGATCCGGCGTGCGCCGAGCGCGGCCAGCTCGGCCACCGGCCGGCCCATGGTCAGGATGTTCACCGGCTTCGGCGCCACCGCCTGCACGACCGCGGCGATCTGCGCGTCCTCGCCGATGCCGGGGGCATACAGGCAGTCGGCGCCGGCCGCCGAGAACGCCTTCAGGCGGCGGACGGTCTCGTCCAGGTCCGGCCGGCCGACCAGGAAACCCTCGGAGCGCGCGGTCAGCAGCACGTCGCCGCCGGTCCGGTCGATTGCGGCGCGGGCCGCCGCGACCCGGGCCACCGCGAGGTCGAAGTCGTAGAGCGGGGCGTCCGGCCTGCCGGTCGAGTCCTCGATCGAGACCCCGGCGATCCCGGTGTCGCACGCCGCCGCGATGCTGGCGGCGACCCCGTCCGGATCGTCGGCGAAGGCGTTCTCGTAGTCGGCGTTGACCGGCAGGTCGACGGCGGCGACCAGATCGCGCAGATGGGCCAGCACGTCGTCGCGGGTCACCCCGTTGTCGGGCCGGCCGAGCATCCAGGCCATGCCGGCGCTGGTCGACGCCAGCGCCTTGAAGCCGAGCTGCTGCAGCATGACCGCCGAGCCGACGTCCCAGGGGTTGGGAATGACGAAGCAGCCGCTCTCGTGAAGTTTACGGAACGCGGCGCGCCTGGCGGCGACGGACTGGGACATGGCGGGTTCTCCACAAGGCCTCGTTGATTGGCGCGCAGGATGCGGAGGCGGGGCGGCCGGGCGTAGAGCCACTGGCTGCGAAACCCATGGGGCCAGCCGGTGGGTCACGTCGCGCCGTGGGTTCCGGATCGGTCACGCCGTTGCGCGCCCGTCCGGAATGACGACAGAAATGCGGGGCCCGACTTTTACTCAGTCGTCATTCCGGACGGGACCGCCACCGGCGGGACCGATCCGGAACCCACGGAGTGACCGGTCGCAGGACGCTTACGGAATCCGCTCGACGCGCAGCACGTTGGTCGATCCCGGGGTGCCCATCGGGACTCCGGCGGTGATCACCACCTTGTCGCCGCTGTCGCCGAACTCGTCGCGCTTGGCGATCTCGGTGGCGCGCTGGACCACGGCGGAGAACCGCTGCTCCTCGGCCATGTGGACCGCGTGGACGCCCCACGCCATGGCCAGCCGGCGGGCGGTCGCGAGGCTGGAGGTGATGCACAGGATCGGCACCGTCGGGCGCTCGCGCGAGGCGCGCAGGGTGGTCGACCCGGAGGTGGTGTAGGTGATGATGCAGCGCGCCTTGATGCTCTCGGCGACCTCGCGGGCCGCCAGGGTGATGGCGTCCGACACCGTGCCCTCGGGCGTCGGGTGCTCGGCGTGCACATGCGCCAGGTAGTAGGAGTCGCTTTCGACGTTGGTGATGATCTTGTTCATCATCACCACGGCTTCGATCGGGTACTCCCCCGAGGCGGTCTCGGCCGACAGCATGACGGCGTCGGCCGAATCGTACACCGCGGTCGCCACGTCGGACGCCTCGGCACGGGTCGGGGCAGGTGCGGCGACCATGGAATCCAGCATCTGGGTGGCGACGATCACCGGCTTGCCCATGGCCCGGCAGGTTCTCACGATCCGCTTCTGCAGCGGCGGCACCCGCTCCGGCGGCAACTCGACGCCGAGGTCGCCGCGCGCCACCATCACGGCGTCGGAAATCTCGACGATCGCGTCGAGCTGGTCGATCCCGGCCGGCTTCTCGAGCTTGACCAGCACCGCCGCCCGCCCTGCGATCAGCCGCCGCGCCTCGGCCACGTCCTCGGGACGCTGCACGAAGCTCAGTGCGATCCAGTCGGCCCCCATGTCGAGGGCGAAGCGCAGGTCCTTGCGGTCCTTGTCGGTCAGCGCCGAGAGCGGCAGCACCGCGTTCGGCACGTTCACGCCCTTGCGGTCCGACAGCGGCCCGCCGGTGATCACCTCGGTATCGGCGAAGTCCTTGCCGCACTTGACGACCCGCAGCCGCACCTTGCCGTCGTCCAGCAACAGGTCGGTGCCGGGCCCTATGGCCGCGAAGATCTCGGGATGCGGCAGGGTCGCCCGCTCCGCCGTGCCGGGGGCCTGCTTCAGTTCCAGCCGGAAGCGGGCACCGGTCTCCAGGCGGATCGGCCCGCCCGGAAAGGTCCCGACCCTAAGCTTCGGCCCCTGCAGGTCGGCCATTACCGAGATCGGCCGGCCGGTTTCGGCCTCCAGGCCGCGCACGATGTCGAAGCGCGCCTGATGGTCGGCATGGGTGCCGTGGCTGAAGTTGAAGCGGAAGACGTCCACGCCTGCCTCGAACAGCGCGCGGATGCTCTCTTCCGTGGAGCTTGCCGGGCCGAGGGTGGCCACGATCTTGGTACAGCGGTATCGCCTCATGGTGCTGATCCTAAACGCGAAGTGCCGGCGACGTAAGCGACGATCTGATGACGCTCGACGGGAAACCGTCGGCCCGGTCTTGCGGAACCGCCGCTACGGGATAGTCTGCTAGGCAACGGAATATGGGAGGAAGATCGTGAGCAGTTCCGGGAGCGCCACGGATGCCGGCATGAGTCGGACCATGGTCTGGCTGGCCTATCTCGCGGCCTTCGCCGGGGTCTGCGGCCATGCCTCCAGCGAGTTCGTGGTGAAGCTGACCGGCCTCGCCGGGGCCGAGGTCTCGGTCTGGCGCTTCACCCTCGGCGGGCTCGCGCTGGTGCTGGTGGCGCTGTCGCAGCGCGGCAGCCGCGACCTGATCACGCCGCTGCGCCAGGATCCGGTGCCGGTGATCGGCCTGTCGATCTTCGGCATGACGCTCGGCCAGTTCCTGTTCCACTGGGCGCTGGACTATGCCTCGGTGGTGCAGGTCGCGACCCTGGTCACGACCATGCCGATCTTCGTGGTGTTCGTCGCCCGGATAGTCGAGGGCACGCCGGTCACGGCGCCGAAGATCGTATCCGGCATCGGCGCCTTCCTGGGCTGCCTGTTCCTGCTGACCGACGGCGTGCTGCACAAGGTGGAGGGCGAGATCGACACCCTGCCCGGCATCCTCCTGGCGCTCGGCTGCGCGTTCATCGGCGCCTTCTACCTGGTGCTGGTGCGGCCCTACATCAAAACCTACGGCGCGATCCGCATGACCACCTACACCTTCGCGCTCGGGGCGCCGTTCCTGTGGGTCGTCTGCGGGGTGGCCTGGGGGATCTGGGTCGACCCGCTGACCCTGTTCGACCGGCCGCCGGGCCAGGCCTGGGCGCTCGTCACCCTCGGCATCTGGAACACCTGCATCGGCTTCATCCTGTGGCTCTGGGGCCTCGGTCACGTGCCGGACCCGGCGCGCGGCAACTACCTGTTCTTCCTGAAACCGGTGATCGCCGCCCTGCTGGCCTACTTCATTCTCGGCAGCCACATCACGGTCACCCAGATCCTGGCGATCGTCGCCGTCACCGGCTTCGTGCTGGGCGAGATCTTCTACGACGAGATCCGCCAGGCGCTGGCTCGCGGCCGGGCCAGGGCCTGACGCGACGCCGGGCTTGACCGGGTCGGCCGCGTGCAACACCGTCGACGGACGGTTCGCTGCGGCTCGGCGAGAATGCGGCCATGGAGTATCGCTACGCCGTCGACCGGCGGTCGACCCATGTCGAGATCGAGTTTGCCGGCCGGCTGGTGGCGGACGCCATCGTGGCGATCCTGGACGACATCTCGTGGCGCGAGATCCGGGCCGGCAAGCGCGGCCTGCTCTGGGACCTGCGTCGCGCCGACCTCAGTGCCTACCGTATCGAGGACATGACCCGGGTCCGCGCCTATGACGAGGAGGGGGCGAGCCACGTCCCGGCGTCGGTCGCAAGCCCAGGGGCGGCTGGGCCGTTCCGGATCGCGGCCGTGTTCCGGGGCGATGCCAACCACCTGATCCTGCGGCTCTGGCAGTCGTCGGGCGAGCGCCCGGACGACCTGGAACGCCGCAGCTTCGACGACATCGAGGAAGCGCGCCGCTGGGTGGCCGCTCCCTAGGCGCGCCGCCGCTCCGCCAGCCAGATGCCGCCCAGCACGAAGCCGAGGGCGAGTCCGTGATGGACCTGGAACTGCTCGCCGAGCACCACCACACCGAGGCCGGCGGCGAAGATCGGCACCAGGTTGACGAACAGCCCGGCGCGGGCCGGCCCGATCAGGTCGACCGCCCGCAGGAAGCAGATCTGCGCCACGAAGGACGGGAATACCACGACATAGGCCAGCACCGCCCAGCCCACCGCGCTCGGCCAGATCAGCGTCCCGGAGACCGCCTCGATCACCGGCAGCGGCAGGGAACTGACCAGGGCGGCGATCGCCAGCACCGAGAACATCGCCAGCCCCGACACCGCCGGTCGCCGGCGCAGCGCCACCGTGTAGCCGGCATACAGGGCGCAGGCGAGGATCATCAGCAGGTCGCCGTCGGCGAAGGCCAGGGTCGCCAGCATCGACAGGTCGCCATGCGAGGCGACCAGGGCGACGCCGACCATGGTGACCGCGACGCCCGCCACCTGCACGACCGTCACCGGGGTGCGGAACACGATGTAGGCGCCGATCATCACGAACACCGGGATGGCGCCCTGGATGATGCCGATGTTGATCGCCACGGTGGACTGCGCCGCCAGGTAGAACAGCGCGTTGAAGGCGGTGAAGCCGAGGGCGCCGAGGGCGGCCAGGAAGCCGAGCCGCGACCGCAGCACCGGCCAGGCCTCGGCCACCGCCCGCCGCGCGAACAGCGCGATCAGGATCGCCACGCCGACCCAGCGCATGGTGGTCAGCAGCAGCGGCGAGATCTCGCCTACCGCGATCCGGCCGGCGATCGCGTTGCCGCCCCAGCTGAGCGTTGTGAAGATCAGCAGGACATAGGCGTTGCCGAGCAGCCCGCTCGACGCGGTCCCGGATGTCGACGTGTTCACGGTGCCTCCCCGGCCGGCATCGGACGCGCCGGCGAGCGGTGGGTTCGGGTCTTTTTCATCCCCTCTCTATCCGATCGCGGCGGATCGCGGTACCCGCGTCACCGTCCGCCGTTTCGTGGGTCCCGGCTCCGTGCCGCCGTCGGCGGCCCGATCCGGGATGACGTCAATGGGGGGCGTCCGCAGTGCCCGCACACCGGCGGTGGTGTCGCCGCAGGTTGCGCAAAGTCGAGCTCAGCTCGGCTTTGGCCAATTGTTCGCAGGCGGCGACCGGGCGTCACCGGCTTCGCCGGGGAATTTCCTGCTCTCCCGGCGCTACCGGGACAGGAGAGAATTCGGGTGGTCGCGGGATCGCTTCGATCCGCTGCGCCGCCCGTCGCTCGGTGGGTCCCGGAGCCGTCCCGGACCAGATCCGGGACCCTCCGGGATGACAATGGAAGGGCGGCGCACCCCCACTCTCGTCATTCCGGAGGGGGCGCGCGAGCGCCCGGCTCCGGAACCCACGGAGCGACGGGCGACGGCAATTGGCCAAAGTCGCCCTCACGCCATGGCCGCGCCGAGTGCGTCCTCGACCCGGACACGGGTGGCGACGAAGCCGGGATCGGTGCGGATCCTGCGGGCCGGCAGCTCGACCGTCAGGTCGGCGACGATCCGGCCGGGCCGCGGCGACAGCACGATCACCCGGTCGGCCAGGTAGACCGCCTCCTCGACATCGTGGGTGACCAGCAGCACGGTCGCCGGCGTCGCCTGCCGGACCCGCACCAGCAGATCCTGCATCTCGTTGCGGGTGATCCGGTCGAGCGCGCCGAACGGCTCGTCCAGCAGCAGGGTGCCGGGGGCCGGCGCCAGCGCCCGGGCCAGGGCCGCACGCTGCGCCATGCCGCCGGACAACTGGGCGGGCAGGGCGCGCTCGAACCCCTGCAGGCCGACGGCGTCGATCCAGTCCGCGACCCGGCGGTCGGCCTCGGCCCGCGGCATGCCGGCCTCGTCCAGGCCGAAGCGGATGTTGGCGGCGACGTCGAGCCAGGGGAACAGCGCCGGCTGCTGGAACACCACGCCGCGCTCCGGGCCGGGACGGTCGACCGGGCGGCCGTCGACGGACACCGTGCCGGCGGTCGGACGGTCGAGCCCGGCGACCAGCCGCAGCAGGGTCGACTTGCCGCAGCCGGACGGTCCGACCAGCGCCACGAACCGGCCGTCCTCGACCGTCAGGTCAACCGGCGCGAGCGCCTCGGTGCTGGCAAATCGGCGGGTGATCCCGCGCAGCGCGATGATGGCCATGGCTCTTCCTCGCTGGGAGCGGCGGTTATGCCATCGCCGCCGGACCCGCGAAAGCCGGGCGTGAAGAATCCGGTTGCAGGAATCTTGTATATACAAGCATGATGTCCGGACTTCAGATGCCGGGAGTTGTCCGTTCCGTGAGCGAAGCCGCCGTTCCCCGCTATCAGGCCGTCAAGGACTGGCTGGTCGATCGCATCGGTTCGGGCGAACTCCGGCCGGACGACCGGACGCCGTCGGAGAACGAGCTGGTCGCCGAGCTGGGGGTCAGCCGCATGACCGCCAACCGGGCGCTGCGCGAGCTCGCCGCCGAGGGCGTGCTGCGGCGGGTCCAGGGGCTCGGGACCTTCGTGGCCGACGCGCGCCCGCAGTCCGAACTGATGGAGCTGCGCAACATCGCCGACGAGATCCGTGCGCGCGGGCATGAGTACCGGGCGGAAGTCCGGGAACTCGCGGCGGTCTCCGCCGGCGCGACCGTCGCCGCGGCCCTCGGGGTGGCGGTCGGCGACCGGGCGTTCCATTCGGCGATCGTGCATTTCGAGGGCGGCCACGCCGTCCAGTTCGAGGACCGCTACGTGAACCCGGCGGCAGCGCCCGACTACCTGGCCCAGGACTTCGCCCGCATCACCCCGAACGAATACCTGACGCGGGTGGCGCCGACCCCGCATGTCGAGCATGTGGTGGAGGCGGCGATGCCGCCGGACCGGATCCGCTGCGCGCTCGGCATGCGGATCGGCGCGCCCTGCCTGCTGCTGCACCGCCGCACCGCTCTCTCGAACCGCGTCGTCTCGCGTGCCTGGCTGTGGCACCCGGCCGACCGCTACCGTCTCGGCGCCGCCTTCGACGTGGCGCCCGTCAAGGAGGACCGCCCATGACCGCCGACAACCGTCTCGACAACGCCCGCAGGATCCGCGCCGCGCGCGGCCCCGAGATCACCGCCAGGAGCTGGCAGACCGAGGCGGCGATGCGGATGCTGATGAACAACCTGGACCCGGAGGTCGCGGAGAAGCCGGAGGGCCTGGTGGTCTACGGCGGCATCGGCCGGGCGGCCCGCGACTGGTCGAGCTACGACCGCATCGTGGCGGCCCTGAAGCGCCTGGAGGACGACCAGACCCTGCTGGTGCAGTCCGGCAAGCCGGTCGGCGTGTTCCGCACCCACCCGGACGCGCCACGGGTGCTGATCGCCAACTCCAACCTGGTCGGCAAGTGGGCGACCTGGGAGCATTTCCACGAGCTCGACCGCAAGGGCCTGATGATGTACGGCCAGATGACCGCCGGGTCCTGGATCTACATCGGCAGCCAGGGCATCGTGCAGGGCACCTACGAGACCTTCGTCGAGGTCGGGCGCCGGCATTTCGGCGGCAGCCTGAAGGGCAGGTGGATCCTGACCGCCGGCCTCGGCGGCATGGGCGGCGCCCAGCCGCTGGCCGCCACCATGGCCGGCGCCTCGATGATCGCGGTCGAGTGCCAGCCGAGCCGGATCGAGCGGCGGCTGGAGACCCGCTACCTGGACCGCAAGGCCGACAGCCTGGACGAGGCGCTGGCCATCGTGAACGACGCCTGCGCCAGGGGCGAGGCGGTGTCGGTCGGCCTGCTGGGCAACGCCGCCGAGGTCTACCCGGAGCTGGTGCGCCGCGGCGTGAAGCCGGACGTGGTGACCGACCAGACCAGCGCCCACGACCCGATCAACGGCTACCTGCCGGCCGGCTGGACCCTCGACCAGGCCGAGCGGGCGCGCGAGACCGATCCCGACGCGATCGCCAAGGCGGCCAAGAAGTCGATGGCGGTGCACGTCAGGGCGATGCTCGACTTCTGGCACCAGGGCATCCCGACCCTCGACTACGGCAACAACCTGCGGCAGGTCGCGCTCGACGAGGGCGTCGCCGACGCCTTCGACTTCCCGGGCTTCGTGCCGGCCTACATCCGGCCGCTGTTCTGCCGCGGCGTCGGGCCGTTCCGCTGGGCGGCGCTGTCCGGCGACCCCGAGGACATCTACCGCACCGACGCCAAGGTGAAGGAGCTGATCCCGGACGATCCGCACCTGCACAACTGGCTCGACATGGCGCGCGAGCGCATCAGCTTCCAGGGCCTGCCGAGCCGGATCTGCTGGGTCGGCCTCGGCCAGCGCGACCGCCTGGGCCTCGCCTTCAACGAGATGGTCGCCAAGGGCGAGATCGGCCCGGTGGTGATCGGCCGCGACCACCTGGACTCCGGCTCGGTGGCCAGTCCGAACCGCGAGACCGAGGCGATGCGGGACGGTTCCGACGCGGTCGCCGACTGGCCGTTGCTGAACGCCCTGCTGAACTGCGCCTCGGGCGCCACCTGGGTGTCGATCCACCACGGCGGCGGCGTCGGCATCGGCTACTCGCAGCACGCCGGCATGGTGATCGTGTGCGACGGCACCGACGCGGCGGCCAGGCGGCTGGAGCGGGTGCTGTGGAACGATCCCGCGACCGGCGTCATGCGCCACGCCGACGCCGGCTACGACATCGCGGTCGAGTGCGCGCGCGAGCATCAGCTCGACCTGCCGTTCCTGGGAGGTGCGTGATGGCTGGCCTGACGATAACCCCCGGCGAGCTGGCGCTCGGCGACCTGCGGCGGCTGTACCGCGAGCGGCCGACCCTCGCCCTGGACCCGGCGGCGCGCGAGGCGATCGCCGATTCCGCAGCGACCGTCGCCCGGGTGATCGCCTCGGGCAAGGTGGTCTACGGGGTCAACACCGGCTTCGGGAAGCTGGCGCAGAAGACCATCCCGGCCGACCGGCTGGCCGACCTGCAGAAGGCGTTGGTGCGCTCGCACTGCGCCGGGGTCGGCGACCCGCTGGCCGGCGACATCGTGTTCCTGATCCTGGCGCTGAAGGCCAACGGCCTGGGGCGCGGCCATTCCGGCATCCGCGGCGAGGTGATCGACGCGCTGCTGACCCTGGCCAACAGGGGCGTGCTGCCGGTGATCCCCGGCCAGGGCTCGGTCGGCGCCTCCGGCGACCTGGCGCCGCTCGCCCACATGTCGGCGGTGCTGATCGGCGAGGGCGACGCGGTGCAGGACGGCCGGCCGCTGCACGGCGAGGCGGCCCTGCAGGCGGCCGGGCTGACGGCGGTCGAACTGGCGCCCAAGGAGGGGCTGGCGCTGCTGAACGGTACCCAGGTGTCGACCGCGCTGGCGCTGGCCGGGCTGTTCGAGATCGAGCGGGTGTTCAACGCCGCCCTGGTGGCGGGCGCGATGACGGTCGACGCCGCCATGGGCTCGGACACCCCGTTCGACGCCCGCATCCACGCGCTGCGCGCCCATCCCGGCCAGGCCGAGACCGCGGCGGTGTACCGCCGGCTGCTGCACGGCTCGGCGATCCGGAACTCGCACCTGGAGTGCGACCGGGTGCAGGACCCGTATTCGCTGCGCTGCCAGCCGCAGGTCATGGGTGCGGTGCTGGACCACCTGCGGTTCGCCGCCGGGCGGCTGGCGGCCGAGGCCAACGCGGTGTCCGACAACCCGCTGGTGTTCAGCGACACCGGCGAGGTGATGTCGGGGGGCAACTTCCATGCCGAGCCGGTGGCGTTCGCGGCCGACCAGATCGCCATCGCGGCGTCCGAGATCGGCGCGCTGTCGGAGCGCCGCACGGCGATGCTGATGGACGTCAACATCTCGACCCTGCCGCCGTTCCTGGTGGCCGAGCCGGGCATCAACTCCGGCTTCATGATCGCCCAGGTGACGGCCGCCGCCCTGCAGTCCGAGACCAAGCTGCTGGCGTCGCCGGCCAGCATCGACAGCCTGCCGACCTCGGCCAACCAGGAGGACCACGTCTCGATGGCGACCCACGGGGCGCGGCGGCTGCTGGCGATGGCCGCCAACCTGCGGCGGATCGTGGCGGTCGAGCTGCTCTGCGCCGCCCAGGGCGTCGACCTGCGCCGGCCGCTGGCGACGTCGCCGGCGCTGGCCGAGGCGGTGGCCGAGGTGCGCAACGTCGCCGAGTTCTTCGAGCACGACCGCCAGGTCGGCCGCGACATCGAGGCGGTGGCGGCGCGCATCGGGGCGGGGGCGTTCGACCGGATCGCCGGGGTGACGGTGGAGGGAGGCTGACATCGCCCGTCAGGCCCGTCTTCCCGTGGGTCCCGGAGCCGGACGCTGACGCGTCCCCTCCGGGACGACGATCAATTCTCCTCCGTCATCCCGGAGGGGCGGCGCGAGCCGCCGGCTCCGGGACCCACACACCGCCTCGGCATCTCGAATTGGCTGTCTACCCCAGCCGCGGCGCCGACTTCTCCAGGGCCCGGATCTTCTCGAGCCCCGGCACCATCTCGGCCAGCAGGAAGTCGACCCGCTTGTTCGGGCTGCCGGTGGCAGTCGGGAAGTCGGTGTGCCAGCGCTCGAGCTTGACCGACAGTCCGCACAGGATGCCGCCGACCGTGTGGTGGTGGCTCTGGATCAGCTGCCGCAGCACGCCGTAGCGCTCGCGCGACAGGTCCTTCCAGAACTCCTTGCTGGTCTCGTCGAACGCCTGGAACCGCGACAGCACGAAGCGAATGGCCTCGTCGACGTTGGAGGTCACGACCTCGCAGGCCCGCATGGCGTCGCGATTGTGCCGCAGATGCGACTGGACGATGCCCTCCTGCATCCAGGCCTTGAACACCTCGAAATCCGGTCGGAGCTGGTCGAGGTAGCGCTTGAAGTAACTGAGCGACAGGAAGATGTCGCCGTAGTCCTCGAGGAAGCCCGGGATCTGCTCGATGTCGAGGCCGAGCGCGTCGGAGATCGCCTTGATCCGGCGCAGCGCCTCCTCGCGGTCGACCTCGCGGAACATGTCGATGATCTGGGCGGCCGAGGAGATGTCGCGGGTGTCGTCGCCGAACACCTTGGCGACCAGCGGGCGGGTGAACACCCGCATGTAGCCGGTCAGCTTCTCCTGCATCTTCCCGGACAGCCGCAGATGCTCGGCCTCGTCGACCTTGAGGTTGTGCGAGCGCAGGGTGAGACGCAGCGAGTACACGTCGAAGCTGGGCGCCTCCGCCAGCGCCTCGATGATCACCCGGTCCTCGATGAAGGTGGCGTCGGACGCGTCGAAGAAGTCCGACAGCCCGGCAATGTCGATCTGGCCGGAGCCCGAGCGGGCGTCGCGGAACAGCTCGACCACGGTCTCGAAGCGCGCGTTCTTGATCAGACGCGGCCGCCGCAGGCCCGGTGTCTTGAGCGGGATGATCGCCAATGGAAGGATGTGCAGAGCATCCTTCTCGTCGTCCGAGTAGAACTCGGACTCCATCGCTTCCGCCGACATCGACTCCCCCCTACGACCGCCGACGGAGCGGTATCGGACCGATCTTCATCGCCCTTCATTATCAGACACGGCGCCGGCCGAAAAGCCGGACGGCTCGCGTCGTGTCGGCGAAACGCCTAAAGTGATCGCCGAATGCCGGTGATAGGGAGCGCGGTGTGCGCTGGCTCAAGCGGATCTTCTCGAATTCTCAACGCGACGCCGAGCGGCGGCGGTACCCGCGCTATCCGGTGTCGGCGCAGGTCGAGGTCGACGTGGCCGGCGGGACCGTCGAATGCGTTCTCGACAACGTGTCGGCCGGCGGAATCCGGCTGATGCCCGGGGTGTCGGCCGCGGTCGGAGAGACAGTCACGGTGCGGCACGCCGCGTCGGGCCTGTCGCTGCCGGGCCATGTGGTCGGCCTGGATGACGGCGGAACCCGCGTGAAGTTCGATTCCGAGGACGCCGGCATCGTGGTGTCCTCGTGGCTGCGCATGGCGCAGGAGGCCGACGGGCGGGAAGGCGAAAGCGGCGACCGGTAAGCGCCGCCGCTCCGCGATTCCCGGCCGAAGCCCCGGCGGTCAGGGCACGTCGACCAGCACGATCTCGGCATCCTCGGTGGCGTGGACCTCGATGTAGTCCTCGTCGGCGATCGCCACGCCGTCGCGGGCGTTGGCGGCCTGGCCGTTCACCGTGATCGACCCGGTCGCCGCCACCAGATAGGCCTTGCGGCCCTTGGCCAGGCGGTGGGTGACGCTCTGCCCGGCCTTGACGGTGGCGCCGATCACCGCGGCGTCCTGGTTGATCCGCAGCGCATCCTCGTCACCTTCGCGGCCCGACGCCAGCACCACCAGCTCACCGGCCCGGTCGCCCTTCGGGAAGCTGCGGGCCTCCCAGCGCGGCTCGAAGCCGTTGCCGGACGGCAGGATCCAGATCTGGAAGATCTGCGTGTCGTCGTCCTCGAGGTTGTACTCGGCGTGCACGATCCCGGTGCCGGCCGACATCACCTGCACGTCGCCGGCCTCGGTACGGCCCTCGTTGCCGAGCCGGTCGCGGTGGGTGATCGCGCCCTTCCGGACATAGGTGATGATCTCCATGTCGCGGTGCGGGTGCGGGTCGAAGCCGGTGCCCGGCCTGATGGTGTCGTCGTTCCACACCCGCAGGGCGCCGAAGCCCATGCGCTGCGGGTCGTTGTAGTGGCCGAAGCTGAAGTGATGACGGGCGGCCAGCCAGTCGATGTTGAACCGCCCGAGGCTGTCGAATGGACGAACGTCGATCATAGTCGGTCTCCTTGACCGCCGGCCGCGCGTCTCAGGCGGCGGCCAGCTTGGTGGCGATGCGGGCGACATGCGCGCCCTGGAACTCGGCGAGTGCCAGTTCCTTCTCGGAGGGCTGACGGCTGCCGTCGCCGCCGGCGATGGTGGCGGCGCCATAGGGCGAGCCACCCTTGACCTCGCTGATGTCGGCGAGCTGCGGCGCGGCATAGGGCAGGCCGACCACGACCATGCCGTGATGCATCAGGGTGTGGTGGAACGAGGTGATGGTGGTCTCGTTGCCGCCGCCGGTGCCGGTCGAGGCGAACACGCTGCCGACCTTGCCGACCAGGGCGCCCTTGGCCCACAGCGCGCCGGTCTGGTCCAGGAAGTTGCGCATCTGCGCCGCCATGTTCCCGAACCGGGTCGGGGTCCCGAAGATGACCGCGTCGTAGTCGGCCAGCTCCAGCGGATCGGCGATCGGCGCCGCCTGATCGACCTTGGCCTTCATCCGGGTCGTGACCTCCTCCGGCATCAGCTCCGGCACCCGCTTCACCGTCACCTCGGTACCCGGCACGCCGGCCGCACCCTTCTCGACCGCCCGGGCCATGGTCTCCACATGACCCCAGGTCGAGTAGTACAGCACAAGAATCTTGCTCATGGTCGCGCCTCGTTCTGTTGCGTCCGGATCGGCCTGACCCGGTTCGGGTCGGGGTTGCCGTCTGGATCGAATGGACTGAGGCTCATCTAATCGTTGCCTTCAGTCGCCAGAAGGCCGATTATTTGGACATATAGTTTCTTGTGGGAAACAATCATGCTCGACAACCTGTCCGCCATGGCCAGCTTCGCCCGGGTCGTGGACGAGGGCAGCTTCTCGAAGGCGGCGATCCGGCTCGGGCTGTCGAAGTCGGCGGTGTCCAAGCAGGTCGCCCGCCTCGAGGACAGGCTGGGCACCCGGCTGCTGAACCGCAGCACCCGCCGGCTGGCCCTGACCGAGGCTGGCGCCCGCCTGTACGAACGCTGCCAGCGCATCATCGCCGAGGCCGAGGCGGCCGAGCAGGAGGCCGGTTCCATGCAGACCGACCCGTCCGGCCTGCTGAGGATCACCACCGGGGTGTCGTTCGGCCAGCTGCATCTGGCGCAGCATCTGCCGGCCCTGATGGAACGGTATCCCGGCCTGTCGGTGGAACTGGTCCTGAACGACCGCATCGTCGACATGGTGGAGGAGGGCTACGACGTCGCGCTGCGGATCGCCGAACTCGCCGACTCGCCGCTGATCGCCCGCCGGCTGGCGCCGGTCCGGCGCATCCTGGCGGCGTCGCCGGCCTATCTGGAGCGTCGGGGAACCCCCGCGACACCAGGCGACCTGCAGGATCATTCCTGCCTCGGCTACAGCCTCAGCACCGGCGGAACCGTATGGACCCTGGACGGCGCCGACGGGGTCTACCAGCACCGCTACCACCCCCGGATGATCGCCAACAACGGCGACTCGCTGTCGCGGATGGCGGCGGCCAGCCTCGGCATCGTGCACATGCCGACCTTCATCCTGTGCCCCTATCTGCAGGACGGGACCCTGGTCCAGGTGCTGCCGGACCACGAGCCGCGGGCGGTGGCGCTGTACGCTGTGTATCCGCCGGGCCGGCCGCTGGCCGCCAAGGTCCGCGCCTTCATCGACTTCGCGGTCGAGACCTTCACCGACCGGCCGTACTGGGACGAGCCCGATCGGGACGAACCCGGCCGCTGACCGGTCAGTCGCCCTCGCGGCGCCAGGTCATCAGCAGGCCGCCGAGCAGCAGCAGCAGGGCCAGCGCCGCCGGCAGGGCCGGGATCGTCAGAACGCCGGTCACCACGTAGTCGCCGTTGGCCCTGAGCCCGAACCAGCCGCGCCCGGCGGCGGCGCGGTCGGCCGACACCCGGCGCAGCGCCGGCACGCCGTCCTCGCCGATCCACTGCAGGCCGCCGCCGGTCGCCTGGCTCAGCGGCCGCAGCCGGTCCTCGGTGGCGGCGACGTCGGACAGCTCGACCGGGTTGAGGGCGCCGACCGCGACCAGGGCGGTGCGCACGCCGTCGCTCAGCCGGTACAGGCCGGGGCGGTCGACCTGCAGGGTGGCGGTCCCGTGTCCCGGACCCAGTTCCTCCAACGCGACCTCGCGGCTGCTGCCGTCCGGCAGCTCGATCCGCACCGGCGGCAGGTCGCCCTCCAGGGTGCGCCGGTCGATCTCCAGCTGGTCGCCGCGCGCGAACGCCCGCAGGACGTCCTCCTCCAGGTCCGGCTCGCGCATCAGCCAGTGCGCGGTCCGCCGCAGCAGCTCGGCCTGCGGCCCGCCGCCCTCGTAGCCGCGGCTCCACAGCCACAGGTGATCCGACAGCAGATGCGCGACCCGGCCCTCGCCGACCCGGTCGAGCACCAGCAGCGGCCGTTCGGCGTCGCCGGACATCACCACGTTGCCGCGCACGTCGCGCGCCTCGATCTGGCGGAACCAGCGGCCCCAGGTCGGCTCGCCGCCGTCGGCCCCGGCGCCCGCCAGCTCGGCGGTGACCGGGTGGCGGTTGCCGAGCGCGGTGACCCGCGGCCGGAAGCCCTGCTCGACGATGCCGCCGGTCGGCTGCGCCGGCAGCACGTCGCCGATCGGCGTGCGCGCCAGGCTGAGGCGGCTGGCGAAGGTCGGTCCCGAGGCCTCCAGCAGCGCGCCGCCGTTGCGGACGTATTCGGCGATGTTCTGCATGTACATGCGGGGCAGCACGCCGCGCCGCCGGTAGCGGTCGAAGATGATCAGGTCGAAGTCCGCCAGCTTCAGCTCGAACAGCTCGCGGATCGGGAAGGCGATCAGCGACAGCTCGCGGATCGGCGTGCCGTCCTGCTTTTCCGGCGGCCGCAGGATGGTGAAATGCACCAGGTCGACCGACGGGTCGGACTTCAGGATGTCGCGCCAGGTACGCTCGCCGGCGTGCGGCTCGCCCGACACCAGCAGCACCCGCAGGCGGTCGCGCACGCCGTTGACCGCGATCACCGCACGGTTGTTGTCCAGCACCAGTTCCCGGGTGCCGGGCTCGGCCGCGAATTCGAGGATGGTCTGGCCGCCGTGCCTGATCGGCACCTCGACCGAATGCTCCTGGTTGACCGGGACCGCCAGCGGGATCGCCTCGGCGCCGTCGATTCCCATCAGGACGGTGGTCGCGGATCCGGTCGGCGCCGCCGGGTCGATCACCTCCAGGGTCACCGTGACGGTCTTGTCGACCATGCCGAAGCTCGGCGCCCGCACGATCCGCAGGCGGCGGTCCTGCTCGCCGCGCTCGCCGGTCAGCAGGACGTGGAACGGGCCGGCCGGCTGCTCGGCCGCCATCGCCGCCTCGACGTCGTGCACCTGGCCGTCGGTGATGGCGATGATCCCGGCCAGACGGTGCTCGGGCACGTCGGCCAGCGCCTCGCGGACCGCCGCCATCAGCCGGGTGCCTTCCTCGGCGCCGGACAGGCCGCGGCTGGACACCACGACGCGTTCGACGACCAGGTCGGGCATCCGCGCCAGCCTGGCGTCCAGTTCCTGGAGCGCCGCCTCGGTGCGCGCCGGGCGCTCGCCGATCTCCTGGCTGGCGCTGCGGTCGACCGCGACCACCACCACGTCCGACCGCGGCTCCCGGCGCTCGGCGACGATCGACGGATTGGCGAGCGCCAGCACCAGCAGGGCCAGCGCCAGGGTCCGCCACCAGCCGCCGCGGGCGCGGCGCCACAGCACCAGGCCGGCCAGCAGGGCGGCGGCCGCCGCCAGGACCGCGATCGCCGGCCACGGCAGCAGCGGCCCGAAGGCGATGTCGATGGCGTCGGGGATCATTGGCCGAGCCTTTCCAGGATCGACGGCACATGGACCTGGTCGGCCTTGTAGTTGCCGGTCAGCGCGTACATCACGAGGTTCACCCCGAACCGGAACGCCATCTCGCGCTGGATCTCGCCGCCCGGCACCACCGGGAACCGGAACCGGCCGAGGTTGTCGCGGGCCCAGGCGGCGGCCCAGTCATGGCTTCCCACCAGGGCCGGGCTGACCTCGCTGCCCGGGTTGCCGGCGCCGTCCTCCAGCCAGACCGTGCCGCCGGCATAGCGGCCCGGGAACTCGTGCATCAGGTAGAAGGTCCGGGTCAGCACGTGGTCCGGCGACACCGGCGCCAACGGCGGGATCTCCAGGTCGCGGCTGATGTCGATCAGCCGCTGCATGCCGGGACCGCCGCGCGCGCCGGGGGTGACGATCTGGTAGCGGTCGCGGGTGTCGAACAGGATCACGCCGCCGTTGCGCATGTAGACGTTGACCCGGGCGACCGCCTGCTCCGACAGCCGCGGCTGCGAGTCGGTGATCGGCCAGTACAGCAGCGGGAAGAACGCCAGCTCGTCGATCTCCAGGTCGATGCCGTAGGGCTCGGCGGGCTCGACGGCGGTGCGCCGGGTCAGGGTATCGGTCAGGCCGGTCAGGCCGTCGCGGCTGATCCCGTCGACCCAGCTGTCGCCGGTCAGCACATAGGCGAGCCGGGTCTCGGTCGAGGCCTCGAGCGCGAACCGCTCCGGATCGGCCGGTGTCCCGCTCGGCTGCTGCGCCCGGGCGGTCCCGGGTGCCGCGGACAACAGGGCGAGTGCCAGCATGGCGCCGGTCGCGGCCCGTGCGGTCGGCAGCAGTCCGCGCAGGGCCAGGGCGACGATGGTGTCGGCCAGCGCCAGCAGCAGGGCGACGGCGAGCAGCCAGCCCTGCAGCTCCAGGTCGCGGCCGGCGTCCAGGGCCTGGACCTCGATCCCGGCCGGCAAGGCGGCACGACCGCCGAGGCCGGTTAGGGCCGGGCCGAGATTGAGGGCCTCGCGCGACGAATCGGTGCCGTAGAAGCCCGGCGGATGTCGCGGCCCGACCTGGACCGGCGCGGTGCGCGCCGCGGTCGGCGGCAGCGCATCGGCGCCGGCCGGCACCGGGCCGAGCCGGCCGAAGCCGTCGAGTATGGAGAGCGGCGGCATCGCCCGCTCGGAGGTGCCGCCGACGCCCTGGCTCAGCGCCACCATCCGGCGCAGCATCTCCACGAACAGCCCGCTCAGCGGCAGATTGCTCCAGTCGGCGTTGGCGGTCGTGTGCACCAGGACCAGCCAGCCGTCGCCCCGGCGCTCGGCGGTCACGATCGGGGTGCCGTCGCCGAGCCGCGCCCAGGTCTTCTCGCCGAGATCGATCGCCGGCTCGGCCAGAACCTGGCGCGACACCGTCACGTCCGGCGGAACGTCCAGGCCATGGAACGGGCTGTCCTCGGCGAACGGTGCCAGCGAGGCCGGGCGCGACCAGGACAGGGCGCCACCGAGGGTGCGGTCGCCGCGCCGCAGCCGGACCGGCACCATGTCCTCGGGGCCGAGCGTGCCTTTCTCGACGCCGGCGGCCGCCAGGCGTGGCCCGGCGAACCGCACGGCGACGCCGCCGCGGCCGATCCACGCGTCGAGGGCCTCGCGCTGTCCGAACGGCAGGCTGCCGACGTCGGCCATGACCAGCACCGCCAGCTCCCGGTCGAGCAGGGTCGCGAGGTCGCCACGCCGGATCTCGGTGAACGGGGCAAGCGCCCGGTCCAGGTAGTACAGTTCGTCGAGCAGCGGCTGCGCACCCTCGAACTCGCGGGCCGACAGCAGGCCGACCGGGCGCCGCCGGAACCGCTCGTCGACCAGGAAGCTGGCGGCCGCCGTCGACTGGCCCTCGACCTCGATACGCGCGACCTCGTTGCGCAGCTCGGTCGGCAGCACGATCGACAGGGTCGCCTGATCGGCGCCGGCGTCGAAGCCGCCGGCCACCCGGGCCAGCACCCGATCGTCCTCGGTGACCGCCCTCAGCGCCACCGGAGTCTCGCCGCCGCCGGGCAGGCGCCGGACCGTCGCGGTCAGGGAATCGGGCGCCGACGCCGGGGTGTCGAGCCAGACCGGCCCGCCGTCGGAGGCGTCGATGACGACCAGCCGCCCGACCTGCTGCAGACGGGCGGTCAGTTCGGCGGTACCCGGTGCCGACTCCTCGCTGCGGATCCACATGGCTACCCCGCCGTCCGGCAGCGACAGCCGGTCGAGCAGCGCGGTCGCGGCCGGCGCGTCGAGCCGCCACGGCCGCGGTTCCAGGGCGCCGACCGCGGCCTTGACGCGCGCGGCGGCGGCGAGCTCGATCTCGCGGGCCTCGCCGGGCCGGCGGGCGGCGGTGGTCAGCAGCGCGACCGGCCGGTTCTCGCGTTCGGCCTGGTCGAGTATCCGCAGCGCGCGCTGGCGCCGCGATTCGAAGTCGCGGCCGGTGGACCAGCCGTCGTCGATCGCCAGCACGATCGGGCCGCCCTCCGGCACGGCGGTGCCGGACGGGAACAGCGGGCGGGCCACGGCCAGGATCACCAGGGCGGCGATCGCCAGCCGCAGCAGCAGCAGCCACCAGGGCGTGTGGTGCGGCGTGTCCTCGCGCGGATGCAGGCCCGCGAGCAGGCGGATCGCCGGGAACGCGACCCGGCGCGGGGCCGGCGGAATCACCCGCAGCAGCCACCACAGCACCGGCAGCCCGACCAGGGCGGCCAGAGCCCAGGGGACGGCGAAGGCCAGCGGGCCGAGGGTCAGCATCGGGCGCTCCTCACGCGAACCGGTCGCCGATCACCGCGAACAGCGCCAGCAGCGCGCTCTCCGCCGATCGGTCGGTGCCATGCACGGCGAACGTCCATCCGGTCTGGCGTGCCAGGTCGGCCAGGCCCGCCCGATGCACGGCCAGCCGGTCCTGGTATTCCGCGGACACCTGCTCGGCCCGGCCGAGCAGGTGCGGTGCTTCCGACTCCAGGCCTTCGAAACGGACCCGCCCGCGATACGGAAACGCCTCTTCGGCCGGATCGACGACCTGCAGCATATGGCCGCCCACCCCCTCGGCCGACCAGCGTTGCACGACCGCCGACAGCTCGTGCAGCGGGTCCAGCAGGTCGCCGATCAGCACGACCGTGGCGTGCCGCGGCAACGGTTCGTAAACCGGCAGGGAACCGCCGCCGTCTCGGGTGGTGGCCAGCAGTTCGGCGATCGGCTCGATGGCCGGCTGGCCGCTGCGCGGCCGCAGCGATTCGCCGAGCAGGGCGACCCGCTCGCCGGCGCCGATCAGCAGGATCGCCAGGGCCAGGGTCAGCAGGTCGGCATGCTCGCGTTTCTCCGGCAGGCCGCGGTCCGAGCGCCAGCGCATCGACGGCGAGGCGTCGCGCCAGAGATAGACGGTCTGCGCAGTCTCGAACTCGCGTTCCCGGACATAGACGGTCGACCCGCGCGCCGACCGCCGCCAGTCGATCATCCGGGCGGCGTCGAAGGTCTGGTAGGGACGGAACTGCCAGAATGCCTCGCCCGGCCCGGCCCGGCGCCGGCCGTGGGCGCCGGGTGCGACGGTCGCGGCGACGCGCCGGGCCGCCACCAGAAGCGGTGGCAGGCTCGCGGCGAGGTCCTGGGCCCTTTGGCGCATCCGGCTCTCGCGCTGTTACCGGTGCGGGGCGCAGAGTTGGTCGATCACGGTATCCAGTGTAACGCCTTCGGCCCTGGCGGCGAAATTGAGCGCCATGCGGTGCCGCAGGACCGGGTGCGCGAGCGCCAGGACGTCGTCGATCGACGGCGCCAGCCGGCCGTCCAGGACGGCCCTGGCACGGATCGCCAGCATCAGTGCCTGGCTGGCCCGCGGCCCCGGGCCCCAGGCGACGTGGCGACGCACCGAGTCGATGGTGCTGTCGTCCGGCCGGCCGCTGCGCACGATCGCCAGGATCGCCTCGACGACGCTCTCCCCGACCGGGATCCGCCGCAGCAGCTTCTGGGCCCGGATCAGTTCCTCGGCGCTCAGCGCCTGCTCCGGCCGGACATCCTCGCTGCCGGTGGTGGCGAGCAGCATGGTGCGCTCCGCCGCCAGGTCGGGATAGCCGACGGAGACCTGCAGCAGGAACCGGTCGAGCTGGGCTTCCGGCAGCGGGTAGGTGCCCTCCTGCTCCAGCGGGTTCTGGGTCGCCAGCACGTGGAACGGCAGCGGCAGCCGGTGGGTGTGGCCGCCGACCGAGACGGTGTGTTCCTGCATGGCCTGCAGCAGCGCCGACTGGGTGCGCGGGCTGGCCCGGTTGATCTCGTCGGCCATCAGCAGCTGCGCGAACACCGGGCCCTGGATGAACCGGAAGCTGCGGCGGCCCTCGGCGTTCTCCTCCAGCACCTCGGAGCCGAGGATGTCGGCGGGCATCAGGTCGGGGGTGCACTGGATCCGCCGGTCGTCCAGCCCGAGGACGATTCCCAGCGTCTCCACCAGCCGGGTCTTGGCCAGGCCCGGCACGCCGATCAGCAGGGCGTGGCCGCCGGCCAGCACGGTCACCAGGGTCTGGTCGACCACGTCCTGCTGGCCGAAGATCACCTTGCCGACGCCGTCGCGCACGCGGGTCAGGCTGCGCGCGAGCTGCTCGACCTCCTTGACGAAGGCCAGGCCGTTCTCGGTGTCCAGGGTGGTGGTGTTGGTCATGGCGGGTATACTCACTCCGAGTTTGCGCCCGGCCGAGTTGGGCCCGGATCGGGACGTAACCGCCGAATGGCAGAACAGTGACGTCTCATGGGCGACAAGACCGTCCGTCCCGGTACAGAACTAGAGCGTATCGCAGCCGCGGCCCGCGACAAGGGGCGGCCGCGGAACGGCGATCATGATCGCGTGAAGGGACAGCCGCCGCAGCCGGGGGAGAACGCCGGCGACTTCGACATTCGGATCGGCCGGGACGGCACCTGGTACTACAAGGGAACACCGATCAACCGCCTGCCGTTGGTGAAACTCTTCGCTTCGGTCCTGCGCCGGGAGCCGGACGGCTCCCATTGGCTGGTGACGCCGGTCGAGCGTGGCACCGTGGTCGTCGACGACGCCGCGTTCGTGGCGGTCGACGTCGACCGGATCCCGGCCGACGCACCGGCCGACGCCACCGGCGTCGACCTGATCTTCCGGACCAATCTTGGCGAAACCGTGGTCGCCGGTCCGGATCACCGGATCCGGGTGGAGATCGATGCGGAAACCGGCGAGCCGTCGCCCTATATCGAGGTTCGGGACGGGCTGGAGGCGCTGATCAACCGGGCCACCTTCTACCGGCTCGTGGAAATCGCCGTCGAACGGGCGTCGCCCGACGACGGAGGCGAGGTATTGGGCGTATGGAGCAAAGACCGATTCTTCCCGCTGGGAGCGGTGCCGGCCGACGGAACGGCCTCGTGACGCTGGACGACTTCCGGTCGGTGTTCGACAGCGTGGCGCGGCTGGATGGCGGCGGGTTCCTGCCGGTCGCCCGGCAGCGCGGCGACCACGACCTCAACCCCGGCATGTCGACTCCCGACAAGCTGCGGTCCGCCGCCGTGCTGGTGCCGATCGTCGGGCGCGACGACGGCCTGACGGTGCTGCTGACCCGGCGCTCCGACACCCTGCCGGTGCATACCGGCCAGATCAGCTTCCCGGGCGGCCGGGTCGAGGAGGACGACGTCGACGACGTCGAGACGGCGCTGCGCGAGACCGAGGAGGAGATCGGCCTGGGCCGCGACCGGGTCGAGGTGATCGGCCGGCTCGACACCTACACCACCCGGACCGGGTTCGAGGTCACGCCGGTGGTCGGGCTGATCCGCCCGCCGTTCGCCCTGACGCCCGACCCGGTCGAGGTCGCCGAGGTGTTCGAGGTGCCGCTGTCCTTCGTGCTCGACACCGGCAACCACGAGCGGCACAGCCGGGAATGGCAGGAGACCGTGCGGCACTTCTGGGTGCTGCCGTACCAGAATTACTACATCTGGGGTGCCACCGCGGGCATGCTGGTGAACCTGGCCGACGTGATGCTGGGCGCCCTGCGGCGCTGATCGAAATCCGCCCGAGGGTCCCGCATGCAAGCCGTCGACCGCATACCGGTCCAGCCCTGGATGATCGGCCCCGCCGCGACCGCGGTGTTCGCCGCGCTCGCCGCCGGCGGCGTGACCGCGCGCTTCGTCGGCGGCTGCGTGCGCGACGCCGTGCTCGGCCTGGATATCGGCGACCTCGACGTGTGTACCCCGGCGCCGCCCGAGCGGGTCATGGAACTGGCCCGGGCCGCCGGGCTGCGGGCGATTCCGACCGGAATCGACCACGGCACCGTGACCCTGGTCGCCGACCACACCGGGCTGGAGGTAACCACCCTGCGCCGCGACGTCGAGACCGACGGGCGGCGGGCGGTTGTGGCCTTCACCGACGACTGGGTCGAGGACGCGGCGCGGCGCGACCTGACCCTGAACGCGCTCTATCTCGACCCCGACGGCAGCGTGTACGACCCGATGGGCGGCGGCCTGGCCGATGCGCGGGCCGGCCGGATCCGCTTCGTCGGCGATCCCGAGACCCGGATCCGCGAGGACGTGCTGCGGATCCTGCGGTTCTTCCGGTTCTGGGCCCGGTTCGGCGAGGAGCCGCTCGACCCCGACGGACTGGCGGCGTGCACCGCCCTGGCCGACCGGATCCCCGAACTGTCCGGCGAGCGGGTGTGGAGCGAGCTGTCCCGCCTGCTGGTCGCGCGCCAGGCCGAGGCGGCGCTGGCGGCGATGGCCGAGGCCGGCGTGACGGCCTGGCTGTGGCCCGGCGGCGCCGGGGTGGAGGCGGCGATAGCGGTCGCCGGGATCGAGCGGGACCTGGAGCTGGCGCCCGACGCGGTGCGCCGGCTGGCGGCGATGGTCGCCGAACCGCGGTCCGTCGACCCGGTCGCCGACCGCCTGCGGTTGTCCCGCGCCGAGAGCGACCGGATCCGCCGGGCACTGGTTGCCGACGGCGCGCCGGCGACCGGCGATCGCGAGCGTCGCGCCCGGGTCTACCGGGCCGGTGCCGCGGCCTATCTCGACGCACGGATCCTGCAGGCCGCGGCTGCCGGGGCGACGGCGGAGACCGTGGTGGCGGACCGCGAGGTCGCGGTCGGCTGGACGCCGCCGGTGTTCCCGATCGGCGGCCGCGAGGTCGCTGCCCTCGGGGTGCCGCCGGGGCCGGATACCGGCCGGTTCCTGCGCGCGGTCGAGGACGCCTGGGTGGCGGACGATTTCACGGGCGACGCGGCCGCCTGCCGTGCCAGATTGGCGGCGCTGGTCGATCAGGGGAGGCAGCAGCAATGAACGGATTCACCGACGCCATGGTGGCCGCCCGGCGCACCGGCACGCGCGCCGCCACGCCGGCGGCGATCCCGCAGGACCGGCCCGAGGCGTATGCCGCGCAGATCGCGACCTTCGGGGCGCTCGGCCTGGCGATCGCCGGCTTCAAGGTCGGCGCGAACGGCCGCACCGGCGAGCCGGGGGCGGCACCGCTGGCCGCCGGAACCATCCACCGGGACCGGACGCGCATCGAGGTGTCCCAGGCGCATCCGCTGTGGCTGGAGGCGGAACTCGCCTTCGTCATGGGCGCCGACCTGGCGGGGCGCGACGCGCCCTACACGGCGGCCGAGGTGCTGGCCGCGGTCGAGGGCGTGGCGGCGGCGATCGAGATCGTCGATCCGCGGCTGGCCGAGTGGCCGACGGTGCCGCCGATGGCGGCGTTTGCCGACTTCCAGGCGAACGGTGCGACCGTGGTGTCGGCGGTCGGCCGGTCGGCCGACGGCCTGAAGGTCGAGGACCTGACGGTGGACTTCCGGATGGGCGACCTGGTCAAGACGGTTCCGGGCACGAAGTATCCCGGCGAGGATGCGATCCGCCTGCTGGTCTGGCTCGCCGACCACCTGGACCTCTGGGGGCCGGCGGTGAAGGCGCGCGGGTTGAAGGCCGGCGACGTGGTGATCAGCGGCTCGTGGACCAGCGTCGACCGGGCGGTCGCCGGCACCACGGCGACCAACTCGATCGCCGGGATCGGCAGCGTCGCGGTCGAGATCGCCGGGCGGTAGCGCCGGGCCCGGCCGCGGCCGGTCAGCGCAGGCGCTCGATCTCGGACCGGATGTAGCCGGCGTCGCGCAGCAGGCGGTCGTCCAGCTCGAGCAGGAGGCGGATGCCCTCGCGGCGGTTGCGCCAGGCGAGGAACCCGCGGACGGCCCGGAGCGGCAGGCCGGCCAGGGCGCGCAGGCGGGGCGACAGGCCCTGGGTCTCGACGACGGTTTCGATGATCGACATTGGTCTGGCTCCGGGATGGGCGGCACCGCCCGTTGACTCTGCTGTTTCTGCCGGGCCGCACGGCGTCCCTTGCACCGAAGCTAGATGGCGAAGTCGGACGCCCAGGAAAACCGATTAAGCCGCATGCCCGTCATGCGGTGCGCGCAGGGCGGGTTAAGGGCGGGAAACCAGTTTCCGGCTGCCGCGGCCCTCGTCGGACGGCATCCGCAGCCGGTCGGCGACGAAATAGCAGGAGATCGTGATGTCCATGTCGAGCGCCACGACCTTGATGATGGACGATACCGTCTGCGACGAGGCCATGGCGCCGGCGTGATGCATGATCGAGAGCGATGTGAGGTCGCACAGGATCCGGTTGCAGCCGGAGAGATACAGGTACAGCGGAAGCCCGATCTTGTGGTGCTTCAGGCCCACGGCGACCGCGCTCTTGATGTAGGCTTCGTCGAACTTGCAGGACAGCAGGCCGCGCCAATGCTCGACCTGCCGCTTCTTCAGGTAGTCGACGCTGACGCTCTCGAGAAAATGGCGGGTCTCGGGGAACTGCAGGACGTGGCGATAGAAGCTCCCGACTATGCCGCCGATGTTTTCCTCGAAGATCGGCACGAACTGCGCCATGGCCGCCCGGGTATCGTCGTCGATGCCGTCGAGGATCAGGCGCCGGGGAATGGTGTCCAGGATCCGCTCGACGGCGTGCTGGAAGACGTGCTCGTAGGTCGAACCGTCCGAGCCGGGTTGCGTCATGGATCACCTGCTGGGCATACCGGGCGTTCCACTCGCCTTCGGTAGCGCCGTCACTCTATCAAAAATAGACAGTTCGATTCAAATGTAACTTATAGCGGCGCCACCGCCCGGCGCGGTCATGGCCAGTGCACCTCCGGCGGCATGCTCATCAGGATCGCCTCGACGTTGCCGCCGGTCTTGAGGCCGAACAGCGTGCCGCGGTCGTACAGCAGGTTGAACTCGACGTAGCGGCCGCGCCGTACCAGCTGGTGGCGCCGCTCCGCCTCGCTCCACGGCTCGTTCATGTGCCGCTCGACCAGCCGGGGGTAGATATCGAGGAACGCCTGCCCGACGTCGCGGGTAAAGGCGAAGTCGGTCTCGAAGGCGGTGTCGAGGTAGTCGTAGAAGATCCCGCCGACGCCGCGCGGCTCGTTGCGGTGCTTCAGGAAGAAGTACTCGTCGCACCAGGCCTTGAACCGCGGATAATAGGCGGCGTCATGGACGTCGCAGGCGGCCTGCAGGGCGGCGTGGAAGTCGCGGGTGTCGGCGGCGTCGGGCACCATCGGCGTCAGGTCGGCGCCGCCGCCGAACCAGCTCTTGGTGGTGGCGATATGACGGGTGTTCATGTGCACCGCCGGTACCTTCGGGGAGCGCATGTGCGCCACCAGCGAAATGCCGCTGGCATAGAAGCGCGGGTCATCGACGGCCCCGGGGATCGATCCCCGGAACTCCTCGGAGAACTCGCCGTGCACGGTCGAGACGTTGACGCCGACCTTCTCGAACACCCGGCCGTGCATGGTCGCCATCACCCCGCCGCCGCCGCCCTCGCGTTGCCAGGGCGTGCGTTCGAAGCGGCCGGCGGGAAGCTCGCTCCCGGGCCCGTCATGGGCGTCCTCGAGCGCCTCGAAGGCGGCGCAGATGCGGTCGCGCAACGCCTCGAACCAGTTCCGTGCCTCGGTACGCTGGGTGTCGGTCGACAGATACATGGCGGGCGCTCCGGCGCGGCTCCGTGGAGTCTACGGACCGGTGATGCCCCAGGCCGGGCGGCAACGCAAACCGCATTGTGGGCTCGGCCCGGGGGCGGCCGTCAGCCGGGAACCCGGCTCTTGGGCGCCGCCGCGGCCGCGGCCGCCGCCTTCGCCTGTTCGGCCTTGGCCTGATCCTGGGCCGCGAGGGCCTCGCCCGACATCTTGGCGCGGTTCTCGACCTTCGGCGTCGTGTCGAGCGGCTTGGCCTTGGTCGGCCCCTTCTGCTTGACGCCGCCGGACAGCATGGCGACTTCCAGCAGCCGCTCGCACTGGCCCTTGAACTCGGCCGGGGCCTTGTACTTCATCGCTCCGGCGAGCTTCTCTCGGGCTTCCTTGATCTTCTTGGAGCGCAGTTCGATGTCGTCGGTCTTGGCGGCGTCCAGCGCGCCCTTGGCGGCCAGCGCCGTCGCCTTCATGAAGCCGTGCAACAGCAGCGAATCCAGCACGCCGCGTGCCTGCCGCGAGTAGTCGGTCGGCAACTTGGGGTTCTTCAGGGACTCGACGAGCCGCTTGGCGGCCGCTTCGCAGCGGTCCGTGTTGCCGGCTTCGGCATGGGACTTCAGATGCGTCAGCGCGCCTTCTATCGACGCCTTCATGGCCTCGACGCGCCGGGCCTCTGCTTCCGCCTTCTCGTTGTTCTTGTCGGATCTACCGAACATTAGGCGTTCCTCCGCGACTCAGCGTCGCAACATAGATTTAACAAATCCCTAAGAGGTACGCCAACGCTAACAAGTGGCACTTCTGCCCTATCGACTAGCATTTTAAGAATATTGAATGAATGTCTCCGAAGTGGGTAAGGATCGCTCCCGTATGTCTGCTTGTGCAAATAAGGGATGCTCGGCCCCAAACGAAACCAGGCCCGGTCGGGTGACCGGGCCTGGTTGCAGTTCTCGACCGACTGCGAAATGGCGTCAGCTGCAGCCGCTGGTGCCGCCGCAGGTGTCGCATTTCAGGCAGGTGCCGTTGCGCACCAGCGTGAAGTTGGCGCATTCGCCGCAGGCCTCGCCCTCGTAGCCCTTGATGCGGGCCTCGCGGATCTTGGCGAGCTTGGCGTCGACCTCGCTCATGACTCCGCTCGACACGCTGACGGTCGCGGTCGTGCGCTCGGCGACCGCCACGCCGCCGCCGGCCGACGCGTGGGCATGCGAGGCGGTTGCCTGCACGGCCATGCCGCCGGCGCCGTTCGCCTTGCCGTTCGGGCCGTGGGCATGCCCGTGGCCGTCGGTCCCGGTCGCCTGGGCGAAGCCGCCGTGCAGCACCACCAGGTTGGAGCGGACGTCGGAGCGGGCGAAGCCGCGGCTGGCGGCCTGCTCGACCTTCTGCAGCAGGGCGTTGGCGGCCGCGATGCTGTGCTCCTCGGCACCGTCGCCGACGGTGTCGGGCGCCAGGTCCTCCTTCTGGACATGCGCCAGGTCGTGGCGGTCGAGGTAGGAGATCGCCAGCTCGCGGAAGATGTAGTCGATCACCGATGTCGCCATCTTGATCGCGTCGTTGCCCTGCACCATCCCGGACGGCTCGAAGCGCTGGAAGGTGAAGGCGTTGACGAAGTCCTCCAGCGGCACGCCGTACTGCAGGCCGATCGAGACCGCGATCGCGAAGTTGTTCATCAGCGACCGGAAGGCCGCGCCCTCCTTGTGCATGTCGACGAAGATCTCGCCGAGCCGGCCGTCCTGGTACTCGCCGGTCCGGAGATAGACCTTGTGGCCGCCGACCACCGCCTTCTGGGTGTAGCCCTTGCGCCGCTGCGGCATGCGCTCGCGCTCGGCCTGGTTGACGACCTTCTCGATCACCCGCTCGACGATCCGCTCGGCGACGATCGGGGCCTTGACCGCGGTCGGCTGGGCGGCGAACTCCTCGGCGTCCTCCTCGTCCTCGAAGTCGAAGGTCGAGGCCGACAGCGGCTGGCTCAGCTTGGAGCCGTCGCGGTACAGCGCGTTGGCCTTGATGCCGAGCTGCCAGGACAGCATGTAGGCGGCCCGGCAGTCTTCGACCGAGGCGCTGTTCGGCATGTTGATGGTCTTCGAGATCGCACCCGAGATGAACGGCTGGGCGGCCGCCATCATGCGGATGTGCGATTCCGCCGACAGGTAGCGCTTGCCGATCCGGCCGCACGGGTTGGCGCAGTCGAACACCGGCAGGTGCTCGGCCTTGAGCTGCGGCGCGCCTTCCAGGGTCATGGCCCCGCAGACATAGGTGTTCGCCGCCTCGATCTCGGCCCTGCTGAAGCCCAGGGCCGCCAGCATGTCGAAGCCGACGTCGTTGAGCTGGGCGTCGGTCAGGCCGAGGGTGTCGCGGCAGAACGCGTCGCCCAGCGTCCACTTGTTGAACGCGAACTTGATGTCGAAGGCCGACGCCGCCGCATCCTCGATCTTCTGGATCTCGGCCGGGCCGAAGCCCTTGGCGGCGAGCGCCTCGTGGCCGATCGCCGGCGAGCCCTTCATGGTGCCGTGGCCGACCGCGTAGCGGACGATCGCCTCGATCTGGGCCTCGCCGTAGCCGAGGGTTCGGAGCGCCTGCGGCACCACCCGGTTGATGATCTTGAAGTAGCCGCCGCCGGCCAGCTTCTTGAACTTCACGATCGCGAAGTCGGGCTCGATGCCGGTGGTGTCGCAGTCCATCACCAGGCCGATCGTGCCGGTCGGCGCGATCACCGTGGCCTGGGCGTTGCGGTAGCCGTGCCGTTCGCCGAGCGCCAGCGCCTGGTCCCAGGCCCGGCCGGCCGCCGCGACCAGCTCCCGGTCGGGGCAGTTGGCGGCATCCAGCGGCACCGGCCGGATCGACAGCGCCTCGTAGCCGGCGGTCTCGCCATGGGCGGCCCGGCGATGGTTCCGGATCACCCGCAGCATCGCGTCGGCGTTCTCGACATAGCGCGGGAAGGTGCCGAGCTCGCCGGCCATCTCGGCCGAGGTAGCGTAGGCGACGCCGGTCATGACCGCGGTCAGCGCGCCGCACATGGCGCGGCCCTCGGGGCTGTCGTAGGACAGGCCCATGGCCATCAGCAGGCCGCCGATGTTGGCGTAGCCGAGGCCGAGGGTGCGGTAGTCGTAGGAGAGCTTGGCGATCTCCTTCGACGGGAACTGCGCCATCAGCACCGCGATCTCGAGGGTGACGGTCCACAGCCGCGTAGCGTGCTCGTAGGCGGCCACGTCGAAGGTGCCGTCGGCGCGCTGGAACTGCATCAGGTTCATCGACGCCAGGTTGCAGGCGGTGTCGTCGAGGAACATGTACTCCGAGCACGGGTTGGAGGCGTTGATGCGGCCCCCGGCCGGGCAGGTGTGCCAGTCGTTGATCGTGGTGTCGTACTGCACGCCCGGATCGGCGCAAGCCCAGGCGGCGTGCGCGACCTTGTCCCACAGCTCGCGGGCGCTGACGGTCTTTGCCGGCTTGCCGTCGGTGCGGCGGATCAGGGTCCACTCGCCGTCGGCCTCGGCGGTGCGCAGGAACTCGTCGGAGACCCGGACCGAGTTGTTGGAGTTCTGGCCGGACACCGTCAGGTAGGCGTCGCTGTCCCAGTCGGTGTCGTAGGTCTTGAACTCGATCTCGGTGAAACCCTGGCGGGCGAACTGGATCACCCGCTGCACATAGTTGAGCGGGATCATCGCGCCCTTGGCGCCCTTGATGGCGGCCTTGAGCTCGGGGTTGGCGGCCGGGTCGTAGGCACCGTCGCCCAGGCTCTCCTTGGCGCCGACGCAGGCGGTCATCACCGCCTTCATGTGCTTCGCGGCGAGCTTGGAGCCGGCGACCAGTGCGGCGACCTTCTGCTCCTCCAGCACCTTCCAGTCGATGTAGGCCTCGATGTCCGGATGGTCGATGTCGACGGTCACCATCTTGGCGGCCCGGCGGGTGGTGCCGCCGGACTTGATGGCGCCGGCCGCCCGGTCGCCGATCTTCAGGAAGCTCATCAGCCCGGACGACTTGCCGCCTCCGGCCAGCGGCTCGTTCTCGCCGCGCAGCTTGGAGAAGTTGGAGCCGGTGCCGGAGCCGTACTTGAACAGCCGGGCCTCGCGGACCCACAGGTCCATGATGCCGCCCTCGTTCACCAGGTCGTCGGCGACCGACTGGATGAAGCAGGCATGCGGCTGCGGGTGCTCGTAGGCCGACTTCGAGCGGACCAGCTTGCCGGTCTTGAAGTCGACGTAGTGGTGGCCCTGGGCCGGGCCGTCGATGCCGTAGGCCCAGTGCAGGCCGGTGTTGAACCACTGCGGCGAGTTCGGCGCCGCCATCTGGTTCGCCAGCATGAAGCACATCTCGTCGTAGTAAGCCCGGGCGTCGGACTCGGCGTCGAAGTAGCCGCCCTTCCAGCCCCAGTAGGTCCAGGTGCCGGCCAGCCGGTTGAACACCTGCTTGGCGCTGGTCTCGCCGGTGGTGCGCTCGCCGGCCGGAAGCTTGGCCATGGCGGCCTCGTCCGGGGCCTCGCGCCACAGCCAGGACGGGACGTCGTTTTCCTCGACCTTCTTGCGGGCGACCGGGATGCCGGCCTTGCGGAAGTACTTCTGGGCCAGGATGTCGCTGGCGACCTGCGACCAGCCGGCGGGAACCTCCACATCGTCGCGGCGGAACACCACCGATCCGTTGGGGTTCTTGATCTCGCTCGCCGTGGTCCGGAAGGCGATCCCGTCGTAGGCGTCCTTGCCTTCCGTGGTGAACCGACGCTCGATCTTCATCGCTGCTGACTCCCTGGCTTTCCTGTCCGTGCCGTGGGGCGGGCCGGCCCCTGGTTCCTGTTGGAACCACATCTTGTGTATGACGGCGAGCAGGCTACTGAATATGGGGAGGGGCGTGCAAGACCGAAAAATGAAGAAGCGGTAAATTTTCCGCCGGGGAACTCAATGCTGTTGCTGAAAATCCACAGGTAAAAATCTCAAGGCAAAATAGTTCATCGCCCACGATCAATAATCGTGAAGTAAAGGAATCTCGTTGGTCTTTCGCGTATTCGAAGCGTCCGCCTTGACGGGCGGTAGGCTCCCGGGACCGGCCGGTGTCGCGTGACGGTTGCCACGGCTCTCCGACAAAACGACCGGCGGACAGGATGCGGGAAGCCGAGTCGGTGTGCAACAGATTTTGTGGGCCGAAGAACGATCGATGCCAGATCTAGCGTCGCCGGCATGGAATCCCGGGCCCTGCGGGCGGCCGTTTCCGCCGGCTAGGGTCGCGGGGCCGGCGGCCGGCGGCCGCTCTGGGCCAGCGCGATCCCGCCCAGCACCACCACCGCTCCCAGCATCTGGGTCGCGCCGAGGACCTCGCCCAGCACCACGGTGGCGAGGGCCACGCTGATCACCGGCTCGAGGTTGATGGCGACCGCGGTGCGCACCGCCCCGAGCAGGCGGATCGAGGCGAACAGGCAGGTCAGGCCGACCGCGTAGCTGGCGGCGTTGCCCAGCACGCCGATCCAGCCGCGCGCGGTTTCGGGCAGATGGATGTCGCCGTGCACGGTCAGGAGGAGGCCGCACAGCAGGCCGCTGCCGACGGCGACGGTGGCGGTCAGCTGGGTCGGCGCGATGTCGACGGTGAGCCGGCGGCTGACCTGGAACGACACCGCGACGCAGGTGCCGCCGCCGAATGCCATCGCCAGGCCGACCGGGTCGGCGTCGCCCAGGCCGCCCCCCAGCACGAGCGCCAGGCCGGAGAACCCGACGCCGAGGGCGATCACCCGGCGCAGGGTCAGGCGCTCGTCGCCGAGCAGATGGGCGAGCGGCCCGACCATCAACGGGAATGTGAAGAAGGTCAGGCTGGCCATCGGGACCGGGATGCTCCGCACGCTGGTCATGTAGCCGAACGAGGCGCCGGTCGACAGCAGCACCATGGCCAGGATCAGCGGCAGCTGCGCCCTCGGGAGCGGCCGGATCCGGCCGGTGACCGCCAGCCATGCCCAGAGCCCGACCGCCGCCACCAGGAACCGTGCGATCTGCAGGGTCAGGACCCCGGTGCCGCCGTCGAAGGCGAGACGGGCGAGGGTCGGCCCGGAGCCGAAGAACAGGGCCGTGACGACGACGAATCCGAGACCGGGCAGCACCCGGTCCGGGGCCGGCGCGTCCGGCGGGCGTGGCGATTGCGGCGGCGGGGCGTTCGTCGTCATGCTGTAAGCTCTTACGTGCCCGGCGCGGCGCGGGCAACGGCGTCGGCGGTCCACCCCTCGGACTGGACGTTCGCGGCCGGCGATGACATAGTCCGGCCGCGTCTGGACCGGTCGCCGAGGAACACGCATGGACGTCGGGGTTCGCCTCTTTACATGGCTGAACGGCAAGCTCGTGGGCGAGGATGCCTTCGGGAATCGCTATTTCGTCCACAAGGGCGGCCGCAAGCGCGACGGCCACGAGATGCGCTGGGTGCTCTACAAGGGCATGGCCGAGGCGTCGAAGGTCCCGCCGGAGTGGCACGCCTGGCTGCACCACTCGGTCGACGCACTGCCGGACGCCCAGGCGGCGCGCTTTGCCTGGCAGAAGGATCACATGCCGAACCTGACCGGCACGCCCTACGCCTACCGGCCGCCGGGCCACGTTCTGCAGGGCGGCAAACGCGAGCGTGCGACGGGCGACTACGAGCCCTGGACGCCGGCCTGAACGGGCGCGCCACGGTATGCATCGGAACCTGATCGAAACATTGCTGGGGGCCGTCGTCCTCGGGGTCGCCGGGCTGTTCCTGGCGTTCGCGTATACGACCGCCGACCTCGGCCGCTCCGGCGGCTACGAGGTCAACGCCGAGTTCACGACGGTGGGCGGGCTCAAGGTCGGCAACGACGTGCGCATGGCCGGCATCAAGGTCGGCACGGTCGTCGACCAGCACCTCAACCCGCAGACCTATCTGGCGAGGGTCACCCTCAGCATCGATTCGTCGGTGCAGTTGCCTGCCGACACCTCGGCGACGATCTCCAGCGAGGGCCTGCTCGGCGGCAACTACGTCGACCTGGCGCCCGGCGGCGACCCGAACATGCTGAAGCCCGGCGAAAAGATCCAGTACACCCAGGACGCGGTCGACATGGTCCAGCTGCTGAGCCGGTTCATCTTCGCGACCGGCTCCGCGGGCGGCGACGGGGCGTCGAAACAGTGACGCCGCGGCCGTCGAACCGCCGTAATTCCCGGCTCTGATCCGGCTGCGGGCGAACGGCGCACTTCGAGAGAGATCGGGACGTGGGGCAGCGACGAACGAAACGTCGAGCGGCGGTTGCAGTCGCGGGTATGGCGCTCTGCAGCGTCGCGCTCGGCGCCGGCCGGGTCGGCGCGGCCGACGAGCCGGACTGGATCGCGCGGCCGATCGCGGTCCTGCAGGGCCTCGACAAGGTGACCGCCCGGATCTCCACGGTGACCGCGCCGGTCGGCGAGACCGTCGGCTTCGGCACCCTGCTGGTCACCGTCGAGACCTGCCAGGAGCGTCCGCCGACCCTGCCGCCGGAGAGCGCCGCCTTCATGGTCGTCGATGACCAGCCGCCCGACGAGCAGCCGCGCCGCGTGTTCAGCGGCTGGATGTTCGCATCGAGCCCGGGACTGCACGCCCTGGAGCACCCGGTCTACGACGTCTGGGTCCTGTCCTGCAGGAGCGCCGACACCGCCGGCCAGTCGTCGGCCGCCGGAACGAACTGAGTCGGGGTCGCGAGCGCCTGCTGCAGGCGGTCGCGGTACTCGTCCCGGGGAATCTCGACGGCCCCGAAGCGCTGCAGGTGGCTGGTGATGAACTGGCTGTCCAGCAGGGTGAAGCCGCCGGCCTTGAGCCGGGCCACCAGGTGGACGAGCGCGACCTTCGAGGCGTCGGTCTCGCGGCTGAACATGCTTTCCCCGAAGAACGCCCCGCCCAGCCGCAGCCCGTACAGCCCGCCGACCAGCCGGCCGTCGCGGCGCACCTCGATGGAATGCGCATGGCCGCGCTGGTGCAGGGTGACGAACAGCCGGAATATCTCGGCGTTGATCCAGGTGTCGGGCCGCTTCGCCGTCGCCTCGGCGCAGCCCTCCAGGGTGCCGGCGAAGTCCCGGTCGCAGGTCACCTCGAAGCGCCGCTGCAGCACGGTCTTCCGCAGGCTGCGCGAGACGTGGAAGCTGTCGAGCGGGATGATGCCGCGGCGGTCCGGGTCGACGAAGAACAGCCGCGTGTCGTCACGCCCCTCGGCCATCGGGAACACCCCGACGGCGTAGGCCTGGAGCAGCAGTTCGGGTTGCAGCTGGGACATGGCCGTCCATGTGGGCGGTGCCGTCCGGAAAGGCTAGCAGGCGCCGCGGCCGGCGCAACCCGCGGCCGTCAGGTATCCAGGAAATCGCGCTCCAGCCAGCGGATGTGGTAGTCGCCGTTCAGGAAGGCCGGGCTGGCCATCAGGCGTTGGTGCAGGGGAATCGTGGTCGGCAGGCCCTCGATCACGAACTCGTCCAGGCTGCGGCGCAGGCGCAGCAGGCATTCGTTCCGGTTGGCGCCGTGCACCACCAGCTTGGCGATCAGGCTGTCGTAGTGCGGCGGCACCGGATAGCCGGCGTACAGCGCGGAATCGACCCGCACCCCGAGGCCGCCGGGCACGTGGTAGTCGGTGACCTTGCCGGGCCGCGGCTGGAAGGTCACCGGGTCCTCGGCGGTGATCCGGCACTCGATGGCGTGGCCGGTGAAGCTGATGTCCTTCTGCGCCAGGCCGAGCGGCGCGCCCGAGGCGATCTGGATCTGCAGCCGGACCAGGTCGATGCCGGTGATCGCCTCGGTGATCGGGTGCTCGACCTGCAGGCGGGTGTTCATCTCGATGAAGAAGAACTCGCCGTTCTCGTACAGGAACTCGAGGGTGCCGAGGCCGCGATAGCCCATCTTGGCGATGGCGTCGACGGCGCGCCGCCCGATGCGCTCGCGCTCGGCGGCGTTCAGGGCCGGCGACGGCGCCTCCTCGACGACCTTCTGGTGGCGGCGCTGGATCGAGCAGTCGCGCTCGCCGAAATGCACCACCGAGCCGTGGGTATCGCCGGCGATCTGGATCTCGATGTGGCGCGGCCTGGACAGGTAGCGCTCCATGTAGACTTCGTCGTTGCCGAAGGCCGCGGCCGCCTCGCGCCGCGCCATCAGGAACGCCTCCTCCAGGTTCTCCGGGCCCTCGGCGACCTTCATGCCGCGCCCGCCGCCGCCGGCGGCGGCCTTGACCAGGATCGGGAAGCCGATGCGCTCGGCCTCGGCGCGGGCCTGCTCCAGGGTCGCCACCGCGCCCTCGGTGCCCGGCACGCAGGGCACGCCGAGCTCGATCATGGTGCGCTTGGCGGTGATCTTGTCGCCCATCGCCTGGATGTGTTCCGGCGTCGGGCCGATGAACACGATGCCGTGGGCCTCGACGATCTCGGCGAAGGCCGCGTTCTCGGACAGGAAGCCGACCCCGGGGTGGATGGCGTCGGCCCCGGTCACCGCCGCGGCCGACACGATCGCCGGGATGTTCAGGTAGCTGTCGCGCGCCGGCGGCGGGCCGATGCACACGCTCTCGTCGGCCAGCCGGACATGCATGGCGTCGGCGTCGGCGGTGGAGTGTACCGCCACGGTCTTGATCCCCATCTCGCGGCAGGCGCGATGGATGCGGAGCGCGATCTCGCCGCGGTTGGCGATCAGGACCTTCTCAAACACCGGCGCGTCCCGTTCCCGTGAGGGCCTGGTGGCGACTGACCCCGATCACTCGAGCACCACCAGGGTCTGGCCGTATTCGACCGGCTGGCCGTTGTCGACCAGCACCGACTTCACGATGCCGGCGCGCGGCGCGGTGATCGGGTTCATCACCTTCATGGCCTCGACGATCAGCAGCGTGGAGCCCTTGGTGACCTTGCTGCCGGGCTGCACGAACGGCGCCGATCCCGGCTCGGCCGCCAGGTAGGCGGTGCCGACCATCGGCGACGGGACCGGGTCGCCGGACTCCGCCGGCTCCTTCGCCGCCACCGCCGGGGCCGACGCGGCTGCCGGTGCGGCGATCGCCGGGGCCATGGCCGAGACATGGACCGGCGGGCGGGCCACCCTGATCTTCAGGTCCTTGGTCTCGTATTCGAGCTCGCCGAGGCCGGTCTCCTCGAGGAGGGCCGCCATCCGGCGCACGAGGTCGTCGTTGAAGTCCGTGCTCACGCGTTGCTCCCGTCCTCGTCGACGACGCCGACCAGCCGTGCCATCGCCTGCAGGGCGAGGAGGTAGCCGTGGGCGCCGAAACCGCAGATCACGCCGACCGCCACGTCGGAGATGTAGGAGTGGTGGCGGAACGGCTCACGCTTGAATGTATTCGAGAGGTGCAGCTCGATCACCGGCAGATCGGTCAGCGCCAGCGCGTCGTGGATCGCGACCGAGGTGTGGGTGTAGGCGCCGGCATTGATGACGATGCCGGCGTGCTCGTCGCGCGCCTGCTGGATGATCGACACCAGCTCGCCCTCGAAATTCGACTGTCGGAAGTCGACCTCGAGTCCCAGACGGTCGGCCTCGGCGGCGCAGTTGCCTTCGATCTGGGCGAGGGTCGTGCTGCCGTAGATCGTCGGTTCGCGGACCCCGAGCATGTTCAGGTTCGGACCGTTGAGGATCAGGATATCGGGGCGGTCGGCCACGGACTTGTCTCCCGGTGATAGCCGGGCGGCGTTATACCACGCGAAAACCCGGCTGCAACGCAGCGGCGCAGGAGCGGGCCGCCGCGGCGGCGCGACCGTGGCCGGCCGGCGCGAATCGCGGACGGATGCGCGGGATGCTCGCCGCGGCCGATGGAACGTCTCGCCGCCGCGGCGGCCCGGTCGATTAACCTTTCGTTAAATCCGGCTTGCTGTAGTCATGCGCGAATTGCGGTCGGTGTCTCGACGTCCGGTCGGTCCCACGCTTCGCTTGGCGGGTCTCCTCACCGGGACCGCGAAGCGAATCGTATTCCGTCCATCACGCCGAGATCCTCCATGAATGCCCTGTCCGCACCGTCCGGTGCAGATCGCGTTTCCGGCAATGCCAGTGAACTCGATGCCACCGATCCGGAGCAGATCGTCCGGTTGAGCGAGCAGGTCGGGCGGATCAGCCGCGAGAAGATCGCGGCGATCCAGTCGATCACCGGCCGCACGCGCATGCTCGCGCTCAACGCGCTGATCGAGAGCGCCCGGGTCGGGGAGCTCGGACGCGGCTTCGCGGTGGTGGCCGACGAGGTCAAGGGGGTGTCGGGCGAGATCGCCGCGCTCGCCGACGCGCTCGAGGCGGAGCTGTCCTCGAAGACCATCCTGCTGGAGACCATCGGCCGCCAGGTCGTCGACCATCTCAAGGGCCAGCGCCTGGTCGACCTTGCCCTGAACGCCATCGAGCTGATCGACCGGAACCTGTACGAGCGGACCTGCGACGTTCGCTGGTGGGCGACCGACAGTGCCGTCGTCGACTGCCTGCAGGCGCCGGGGGAGGCGGCGGCGGCCCATGCGGGCCACCGGCTGGGCGTGATCCTGTCGGCCTACACGGTCTATCTCGACCTGTGGATCTGTGACGCAGGGGGGCGTGTGGTGGCCAACGGCCGGCCGGACCGCTACCGGGTCGCGGGCACCGACGTGTCCGGGGAGCCCTGGTTCCGCGACGCGATGAGGACCGCGACCGGCGACGACTACGCGGTGGCCGACATCGCGAGCAATGCGCAGCTCGCCGGCCGGCCGGTGGCGTCCTACGCCGCCGCGATCCGCGAGGACGCGAGGCTCGACGGCCGGCCGCTCGGTGTCCTGGGGATCCACTTCGACTGGGGGCCGCAGGCCGACGCCATCGTGCGCGGCGTGCGGCTGTCCGAGGCCGAGCGGGCGCGCACCCGGGTCATGCTGGTCGACGCCCGCAACCGGGTGATCGCCGGCACCGGCACGGGCCTCGCGGCGGGCGAGACCTTCGACCTGAAGACCGATGGCCGGGCCTCCGGGACCTACCGGCTGGCGGGCGGCGGCACCGTCGGCTTCCACCGGACGCCGGGCTACGAGACCTATGCCGGGCTCGGATGGTACGGCGTGCTCGTCCAGACATGAGCTGCCACGGCCGCGGATATCCGGGATTTGCGGAAATTGCTTTCGAACAAAATCAATCAGTGCAAGATGAGCGCTGCGCAGGCTTAGACGGGTTCAGCACCGGCCGATGAAGCGTTGGCTCTCCACCGTTCTCGCCGCGCTGGCGATCCTGGGTGCCGGTGTCGGCGTCTCCTTCGTGGTGTACCAGGAGCAGAAGAGCGCCCTGGTCGACGAGGCGTCCGGCGACCTGCGCCGCGCCTCCAAGGCGTTCGTCCGCTCCCTCGACAACGTGTTCCAGCCGGCCCTCACGCTCAGCCAGGCGGTGCTCGACTCCGGCATCATGCGCCGCGATCCCGACGACATGGCCCAGCATTTCTTCAGCGTGGTGATCGGGCCGGTCCGGCGGTTCGAGCAGGTGAACGGGGCCTATCTGGGATTTCCCGACGGCCGCTTCCTGCATCTCCAGGACCTGGATTTCGGCAGCGAGACGCCCGGGAGCGAGACGCCCGGGGCCGAGGGAGAACGCCCGGCTGCCGTGATTCGCCGCCGGGTCATTGCCGATCCGGCGGTCGACCGCATCGGGCAGTGGCAGCGTTTCGACCCGGAAACCGCGGGCTGGACGCCGGTCGGCGTGCACAGTCAGCCCTACGACCCGCGCGAGCGCCCCTGGTATCGGGCGGCGGTCGACGGTGGCGGCCCGACCTGGACCGATGCCTACGTGTTCTCGTCCAGCGGCAAGCTCGGCGTAACCTACGCCCAGCCGCTCTACGACCGGTCCGGCGCGGTGTGGGCGGTGTTCGGGGTCGACCTGTCGCTGGCGTCGCTCTCCCGCACCCTGGTGCTGACGGCGGACGCGCTGGCCGAGATCGGCGACTTGGTGTTCGCCACCGATCTCGGCGAGAAGATCCTCGGCCATCCCGACTTCCTACACCACGCCGCGGAGATGGACCGCGACACCGACGCCTTCCTGTCGCGCTACCGCAGCCCGGAGACCTTCGAGAGCACGGTGCTCCGGGCGGTCAGGCATCCGGGCGACGTCGCGGTCTTCGAGGCCGAGGGCGGGTCGTTCCTGGCGACCAAGGCGCAGCTCGATCCGACGACCGCCATGCCGTTGCAGATCTTCCTCGCGCGCGACATGGAGGCGGTCCTGGCCAGTGCGGTCACGGCGGTCCGCCGGAACGTCGCCCTGGCGTTCCTTGCCATCGTGGTGTTCGGCACCGTCGCCTTCTACGCCCTCAAGCTGCGGGTCGAGGCGGCGGCACGCGAGCGGGCCGAGGCCGAGCTGATCGAGGCGCGCGACATCGCCGAGGCGGCGACCCAGGCCAAGTCCAGCTTCCTCGCGACCATGAGTCACGAGATCCGGACGCCGATGAACGGTGTCATGTCGATGGCCGAGCTGCTGTCGCTCACCCGGCTCGACGGCGAGCAGCGCCGCATGGCACGGATCATCTCGGACTCCGGGGCGGCCCTGCTCACCATCATCAACGACATCCTCGATTTCTCGAAGATCGAGGCCGGCAAGCTGGAGATCGAGCGGGTCGGGTTCTCGCTGGCCGAGGTGGTGGACGGCTCGGCCGAGCTGCTGGCGTCGCGGGCCGAGGACCGGGGTCTCGACCTGGTCGTCGACATCGACCCGGCCCTGGTCGACGGTCGGATCGGCGACCCGACGCGCATCCGGCAGATCCTGCTCAATCTCGGCAGCAACGCCGTCAAGTTCACCGAGCGGGGCCGGATCGCCATCCGGGTGACGGCGGCCGGGGACGACGACGCCGTGCTGCGTTTCGAGGTCAGCGACACCGGGATCGGCCTGACCCCCGAGCAGCAGGGCAAGCTGTTCCAGGCCTTCGTCCAGGCCGACAGCTCGACGTCGCGCAAATACGGCGGTACCGGGCTCGGCCTGTCGATCTGCCAGCGGCTGTGCGAGCTGATGGGCGGCCGGATCGGCGTCGAAAGCGCATCGGGCGCCGGATCGGTGTTCTGGTTCGAACTGCCGCTGGAGCCGGACGCCGAAGAGCCGCCCCAGGGCATGCCCGAGTTCCGGTCCGCCGCCGTCGCGCTGGTCGGGCTTCCGGACTTCGTCGCCGACGTCGCCGAGCGCAACCTCCGGGCGGCCGCGGTCGGGTCGGTCGGCAGGGCGGCGACGCTGGCCGAGGCAGAGTCCGCCGACCTCTGGATCGTCGGCTGCCACGTGCCGGGCCTGGCGGCGGGTGCGCTGGAGCGGGGCGGCGGCAGCGTGGCGATGGCCGGCCGGCGATCGGAGATCGCCGCCCTGGCACCCGAGGTCAGGGCGGCCGCCGCGGTGCTGCTGACCCTGCCGCTGTCGCGCGCGACGCTGTGGCGGGCGCTCGCGGTCGCACTCGGCCTTGAGGCGCCGGACGAGGTCGAGGTCGACCAGCGCGCCGACATGGCGTTCGCGCCGCCGGACGAGGAGGAGGCGCGGGCCGCCGACGCCCTGGTGCTGGTCGCCGAGGACAACGAGACCAACCAGGTGGTGATCCGGCAGATGCTGGCGCGCATGGGCTTCGCCTGCGAGCTGGCGGACAACGGCCGGATCGCGCTGGACATGCTGGCGGCGGATGGCGGCGGATACGGCCTGCTGCTGACCGACTTCAACATGCCGGAGATGGACGGCTTCGAGCTGGCGCGCGCGATCCGCCGCCGCGAGGCCGGTACCGGATCGCGGTTGCCGATCGTCGCGCTGACGGCCGACGCCCTGGCCGGCACCGAGGAGGCCTGTCTGGAGGCCGGCATGGACGGCTACCTGACCAAGCCGGTCGACAGCCGCCGGCTCGGCACCATGCTGGCGGGCCACCTGCCGCAGGCGCTGGCGCTGCGCCGACCGGCCGCGACCGGCCCGGAGCCGGCATCCGAGCCAATGGTCGGCGCCGACTGGGATCCCGACATCTTCGACCCGGCGCCGCTGACCGAGACCTTCGGCGGCCTCGACCGGGAGGCCACGGACCTGATCGTGGGGGCCAGCGAGAGCTGGGGGCCGCGGATCGAGACGATCGGCACGGCACTGGCCGCCGGCAACCTCCCGGCCGCACGCGGCGCGGCGCACGCGCTGAAGGGGGCGGCACTGTCGGTCGGCGCCGCCCGGCTCGGCCGCATCGCGTCGGACATCCAGGACATGCTGGACGCCGGCGACACTGAGATGGCCGGGCTGATGGCCGACGTGCTGGCCCCCACCCTGGACGAGTTCAAGGCAACCCTGCCGGCCATTCTTCGCCATTCGGAAAAGCAAAACGCCCGGAGCTGACGATGTTCGACCCGAACTCTGAGCAACCGTACGAGAACCTGCGCGTCCTGGTGCTGGAGGACGAGAGCTACATCCGCACGATCATCTGCCGGCTGCTGCGGCAGATCGGGTTCCGGCTGATCAACGAGGCCGAGAACGGGGTCGACGGCCTGCGCGAGATCATGCGGGTGCGGCCGCATCTGATCCTCTGCGACATCCATATGGAGCCGATGGACGGCATCACCTTCCTGCGCAAGCTGCGCGGCCTCGGCAGCGACCCGCTGACCCAGGTGCCGGTGATCTTCCTGACCGCCGACAAGCAGCGCGAAACCGTGGTGTCCGCCAAGGAACTGCGGGTCGACGGCTACCTGGCGAAGCCGGTGTCGCTGAAGACCCTGAAGGACCGCATCGACCACGTGCTGCTGCAGCGCCGGGCCGGATAGCCGATCACCGTCCCGCGTCGCCGCCGGCCCTCAGCGCCTCGGTCAACGCGAACGACAGGTGATAGCAGGTGCTGGCCGGCAGGCTCGCGTCGGCGACCGTCATGTCCCGGTGCAGGCGCTCGGCCCAGCGGCCGTCCGGCCGGAGGTAGCGGCGGCACAGCAGCGCGATCAGGGATTCCGGGGTCTCCCCGAACGCCTCGACGCAGCCCGGCAGGACGGTGGCCGCCTTGATCGTCTCGCCGAGTGGCCACAGCCGCTTGCTCGGAACGATGGCCTGCCCGCCGGTCCGGTCGATCTGGTCGAACAGCCCGCCGGTACCGGGATCCCAGCCGAGCCGGAGGCCGTTGCCGAACAGCGCTCGGCACGGTCCGTCGAGGTCGTCGCGCCCGGCGAGCCGTCCGTACCAGTTCAGCAGCCAGGCCCATTCCGCCTGGTGGCCCGGCTCGGCGACGTGGCCCTTGACGGGATGCGGCTCGAGGTCGTGCCCGAGATGCTCCAGGATCAGGCCGTCGCGCAGGAACGACCGCTGGGCCCGCCCGACGACCGCGTCGGCGATCGCCAGGGCGTCGCGGCGGCCCGACCGCTCGAACAGCAGCAGCACGGCCTCCAGCAGGTGCATCAGCGGGTTCTGGTCGACGCCGTCGCTGATGTCGCGCCCGGCGCGGTCGAGAACGGTGCGGTACAGGCCGTCACCGCATCTGAACCGGCTCTCCACATAGGCCAGGGTGCGCTCCAGCTCCGCCTCGACGTCCCGGCCGAGGCAAGAACCGTAGGCGGTCAGGCCGAGCAGCACGAAGGCGTGGCTGTACAGAACCTTGTCGGCCGAGACGACCCGGCCGTCGAGGTCGGTCTTCTCGAACCAGCCGCCCTGCTCGCGGTCGGCGAAGCGCTCGACCAGATGGCGGTGGATCCGGTCGGCATGGTCTGCGAATCCGGCATCGTCGAGCCGTTCGGCCCATGTCGAGTACACATAGAGCTGGCGCGCGTGCACCATCGACCGCCGGTACGGCGTCGGGTCCGGGGCCAGGTCGGGCGTGAGCCGTTCCACCAGGCCGCCCCGTTCACGATCCCAGCCATGCCGGGCGAAGATCGTCAGGGTGCCTCGCGTGAACCGGTCGCGGAAATCGGCCAGCGCCGGGGGCGTGGCAGGCAGGCGGTCGCTCGCTCGGCCCATCGTCGTCACGCCGCGCTGCTGGAGCGGCCGTCCGGAAGGCTTCCCGCCGACACCTCGAGTTGACCGGCCTGCACCAGCCAGTCCAGCAATGCGCGCTCCTCCGGACAGTCGAGCCGCCCGGGCGGGCAGAGCGCGTACCAGCGCGACGCCTGTACCGACGGGCCGCCCGCGACCGGCATCAGCCGGCCGGCGGAGAGGGTGGTGCTGTCCTCCACCGACGACGCCAGCACGACGCCGCGGCCGAGCTCGGCGGCCCGCACCGCCAGGTCGCGGCGGGCGAAGGCGATGCGGCGCAGGGCGTCGAATGCCGGCATCCCGTCTCCGCCGAGGGCCTGCCGCCACAGCCTTTCGTCGTCGGCGATCAGCAGGGTGGCGTCCCGCAGCCTTTCGGGAAGCGCGCGTGCGGGTGCGACGGCCGTCGGCGCCTCGGCCGGGAACCGCAGGTCGTCGACCAGATGAGTGGCCGTCAGTTCCGGATGGCTGGACAGCCCGGGCAGGATCGCCACCGCCGCGCGCCCGCGCAGCACCGCGTCCGGGCCGCTGGCCTCGGCGATCTTCAGGGTCAGGGAGGGGTGCATCGCCTGGAAGCCGTCGAGTGCGGGCAGCAGCCAGTTGACCGCGAACTCCGGCGGGGCGGCCACCACCAGCGGGGTCCCGGCCTCGCGCGGCGCCACCGACTGGGTGGCGATCGAGATCACGTCGAAGGCGTGGCGCAGCGGCGTGAGGTAGCGTTGCCCGGCCTCGGTCAGCATCAGCCCCTGATGCACCCGCTCGAACAGCGCGACGCCGAGCAGGCGCTCCAGCGAGCGGACCTGCTGGCTGACGGCGCCCGGCGTCACCCGCAGTTCGCCGGCGGCCGACTTGAAGCTCAGATGCCGGGCCGCTGCCTCGAAGGCACGGAGCGCGTTCAACGGCGGCAGTCGATAGGTCATGTCCCGGTTATAGCGCGCCGCACGGACCGGCGCGGGAGAGAAATTCTGGCCGGCGATCGCAGAACTACTGGTTTGCGTGGACGGACGCGGTGTCCGACGTTGACGCCCGATCGACGGAGGGAGACGACATGCTGCGCCTGGACCATTTGACGGTCATCGCGCCGACCCTGGCGGAGGGGGTCGCCCATGTCCGGGCCTGCCTCGGCCTGGAGCCGCCACCCGGCGGAAGCCACCCCGAGATGGGGACCCACAACCACGTCATGCGGCTCGGCGACGCCCTCTACCTGGAGGTCGTCGCCGTCGACCCCGACGCCCCGGCGCCGGCCGGACCGCGCTGGTTCGGGCTCGGCGACGCCGCCGCCGTTCGGTCGGACTGGGAGCGAGGGCGCCGCCTGCGCGGCTGGGTCGCGGGGACCGTCGACATCGATCTGGTGCTGGCCCGACACGGCAGCCTCCTGGGCGACGCGACGTGGGTCTCGCGCGGCGGCAACCACTCGCGGTTCGCGGTGCCGCCGGATGGCGGCCTGCCGCTCGACGGCGCACTGCCGTCGGTGATCGAACGGACCGGGCCACCACCGGCGGCGCGGATGCCCGACCTGGGCGCCCGGCTGCGCGGATTCGTGCTCGAGCATCCCGATCCGGACCGGGTCGCGGCGCTGTACCGGGATCTCGGGGTCGACCGCGGGCCCGAGTTGCGGGCCGGGCCGGAGATCCGCTACCGCGCCCTGATCGACACGCCCGGCGGCGTGCGAACCCTGACCTGAGCCGCTTCGAGAGAGGACCGATCATGATCACCCATCACAACCCGAGCGCCGTCTACCCGCCGGCCGGCCCGTATTCCCACGGCGTCGAGCTGGCCGGGTTCTCCCGGCTGCTCTGGATCTCCGGCACCATGGGGCTGGCTCCGGACGGCGCGGCCGCCGACGGCTTCCAGGCGCAGTGCGAGCAGGCCTGGGCCAATATCGGTGCCGTGCTGGATGGCGCCGGTATGACCTGGGCGAACCTGGTCAAGGTCACCTGCTTCCTCGGCGACCGGCGCGACCGCGACGTCAACGCCGCGATCCGCAACCGGGTGCTGGGCGACCACAAGGTCGCGGTGACGGTGGTGGCGGTGAACTTGCTCGACCCGGCCTGGAAGCTGGAGATCGAGGCGCTGGCGGCGGTCTGAGTAATCGACTGTGATATTGTTGTGTACTCGGTCTCGAAACGGATCTGTGCAGTCATTACTATTTTGCTGTTCGAAATTTATATTTTGAATTTCAAATCAATGATGCCTATCTAGAAGGACACAGGCCGAGTCCAGCCGGTCGCGGTTGCAGCCTGCGCGCCCATTCTCATTCCTGTCACGACGCGCCATGCCGGCGCCCCGGTTTCCGTTCCGGCGGGGTCCGGGGTCCGCCGGCGTTCCCCGACCCTACGACCGCGCGTCCGAACCGCGCGACCACGCGCGAAGGCGATCGATCATGAAACTGCGCATCGGATACGACCTGGTCTACGACTGTCCGCAGCCGACCCCGATGATGCTGACGCTGAATGTCCACTTCACGCGGGTCAGCGACGTGGAGGTGCCCGATCACCTGGTCACGGATCCGCGCGTCCCGCTCAAGGCGTACCGCGATGCGTTCGGCAACTGGTGCAGCCGCATCGTCGCGCCCGCCGGACGGCTCCGGCTGCGGGCCGACGCGGTGATCTACGATACGGGCGAGCCCGAGGAGGTCGTCCGGGTGGCCGAGCAGCACGAGGTGCAGGACCTGCCGGACGAGTGCCTGGTCTTCCTGCTCGGCAGCCGCTACTGCGAGACCGACCGGCTGTCCGAGGTTGCGTGGCAGTTGTTCGGTCAGTCGCCCCCGGGGGCCGCCCGGGTCCAGGCGATCTGCGACTATGTCCATCGGCGCATCGTGTTCGACTACGAACACGCCCGCTCGACCCGGACGGCGGCCGAGGCTCACGACGAGTGCCGGGGCGTGTGCCGCGACTATGCGCATCTGGCGGTCGCGTTCTGCCGTTGCATGAACATCCCGGCGCGCTACTGCACCGGATATCTGAGCGACATCGGGGCGCCGCCGCCATACGGGCCGATGGATTTCGCGGCCTGGATGGAGGTCTATGTCGGTGGGCGCTGGTGTACCTTCGACCCGCGCAACAACACGCCTCGCATCGGCCGGGTCCTGATGGCGCGAGGCCGCGATGCGGCCGATGTGGCGATCAGCAACACCTTCGGGCCGAACGTCCTGTCGACGTTCACCGTCTGCGCCGAGGAGATCGCCGAGCCGGACGACCCGGCCGGGCTCGGCCATGCCGCTGCCGGTGGGAGTCGGCAGTGAACCGCATCGACCGAACCGGGGTACGGCTGCTCACCGTTCGCCACGTCACCGAATACAGCTACCGGGAACCGGTCGGCCTCGGCGAGCATCGCATGATGTTCCGGCCGCGCGAGAGCCTCGATCTGCGGCTAATCCGGACCGAACTCGATATCTCGCCGCGCCCGGCCAGTCTGCGCTGGCTGCACGACGTGTTCGACAACTCGGTCGCCATCGCGACCTTCGACGTGGCGACCGCGGAACTGCGCTTCGACAGCACCGTGACGATCGAGCATCGGGAAACCAAGTTGCCCGACTATGTGCTCGACGACCGGGCGCGGAACTACCCGTTCAGCTACTCCGAGGACGACCGGCCTGACCTCGCCGGCGGGCTGACGCGCCGCTACGCCACCCCGGCGGTCGACGCCTGGGCCGCACGGTTCGTCGACGCGCGGCGCGAGATCGAGACCCTCCCGCTGCTGCACGCCATGACCTTCGCCATCAGGGAGGCGTTCGACTACGAACGGCGGCTGCAGAAGGGCGTGCAGACCCCGGCGGAGACGCTCGAGCGCGGCCGCGGCAGCTGCCGCGACTTCGCCCTGCTGATGATCGAGGCGGTCCGTTCGCTCGGCTTCGCAGCCCGCTTCGTCAGCGGCTACATCTTCGTGCCGGAGACCGATCCGGACGACACGGTCGGCGGCGGTGCGACCCATGCCTGGCTGCAGGTGTATCTGCCGGGCGCCGGCTGGATCGACTTCGACCCGACCAACAGCATAGTCGGCAACCGCAATCTCGTCCGGGTGGCGGTCGCCTGGGATTCCCGGCAGGTCCTGCCGCTGTGGGGGACCTACGTCGGGTCGGCGTCGGCGTTCGAGCGCATGGACGTCGCGGTCAGCGTCGTGGAGAGCGACCAGCACGATCCGGCGGGGGCCGATCCGGTCGGGCAGCCGGCATAGCCGCCAGCGAGAGGTCCGGGAACCCGGCCGCTTTTCCTTGATCCCTCCGCCGGGTTTTCCGATGCTGCATCCATAGCGGGTGGTGGCGGGGAGGCGGGGACGATGGCGGGGCTGCGGGGACTGCTGTCCGTCTTGCTGATGGCGGCGCTGGCTGGCTGTGTCACCGGCGGTGGCAAGCGGACCAGCCAGACCTATGTGCTGGGCGAACAGGCCCGGGACGGCGTCACAAGCGGCGGCAAGCGGGTCAAGCACATCAGCGAGGCGCCGCTCGACGTCCAGACCTTCGTGTGGGGCAACCAGGCGCGCGACGCCCTGAGCAAGGCGGACCCCGACGGCGTCGTCTCGGCCATGCAGAAGGCGATCGAGGCCGCCCGCGCCCGGAACGACGCCGACAAGGAGGCGGAGCTTCGCGAGCGGCTGGCGGGCATGCTGATCTCCGGCGGCTGGCCGGATCGCGCCCGCGACGTGCTGAACGAGGCCGTGCTGATCGCCGAGACCGGCCGGCGCCATGCCGCCGCGGCATCCGCCCTGGTGATGCTCGCGAAACTCGACCTGCGGCAGGGCAACAGCGGCTCGGCGACCGGCAGGCTGCAGGGGGCGGTCGCGAAATACGACCTCGCGGAAGCCGACTACGGTGCCGTGAACACCCGGCTGATGCTGGCCCGCCTCCTGCTGTACGTCGATCCTCCGCGGGCGGTCGCCGTGCTGGAGGAAGCCCATGCCCGTGCCGCCGGCAAGGACACCAGCGCGTTCCTGTCCCTGCGGCTGCAGACCGCGATGACGCTCAGCGACGCCGGTTTCGCCGTCCGGAACAGCGAGGCCGGCAACCGGTATCTCGCCGAGGCGAAGGCCCTGGCGGAGGCGAATCCGAAGCAGCTTGGCGGCTACCGTGTGGCGATCCTGGTGGCGCAGGCGAGGGCGGCGGCCCGCGAGGGCGACCTGGAGGCCACGGACCGGCTGCTGGCGAGCGCGGCCGGGCTGGTCGACGATCCCGGGCACCCGGTCTTCAATCGCTCGGCCGAGCTCACCAGGCTGGCGGACCGGATCTGGGCGCTGGGCTATGTCGATGCGGCCTGGCAGGTGGCGCGCCGGGCGGCCGACATAATCGACAACGAGGCCGCCAAGGCGAAGGATCCGAAGAAGCTCAGCTTCGGGCTGCTCGACGGTGGCGTGGCCGCGCCGTTCGTGCAGCTGGGCGAGATCGATCGCGGCCGCGGGCGGTTCGCGGCGGCGGCCCAGGCGTTTCGGCGCGGCCTGGAACTGCTGCCGGAGTCGGATACGCCGGACCGGATGTCCAGCTTCCTCGCCGGGGTGCTGCCGGAGGGCGATGCGGTCTGGCGCATGCGTGTCCGGGCCGAGATCGGCCTGGGACGGGTGTCGGAGGCGACCGGGGACGCGGCCGCGGCGATCGGGCATTTCGAACGCGCCCTGGCCACGGCCCGCCGGCGCGACGATTTCGGCCTGGCGGCGGCGGCCGAGATCGGGCTGGCCCGGGTCCGCGGGGACAAGGCCGCGAACAAGGCACTGGCGGCGCGCTATGCGGTCTGGGCGCAGTCGCGCGATGCGGCGAACGAGGCGCAGCAGGCGGCGGTGCTGATGGATCTGGCGCTGCTCGTCGAACCGGACGACGAGCGGGTGGCGACATGGCTCGGCGTGAAGGCGATGGAGGCGAACGCCAAGGCCGGCGGCACCCTGGCGACCTATATCGAGGGCCAGCGGCTGTTCGGGCGGCTGCTCGCGAAACGCGACCCGGAGCGGTCCCGGGCCCATGCCGAGCATGCCGACGAAGCCCAGAAGCGCATGGACTTGCGCGCGAACCGCGTCGTGCCGATCGCCTGGGGACCGCTGTCGGTCCCGAAGGCGGGCAGCTGATTCGGGCCGCGTCGCGGATCAGCAGATCGCCGTCGCCGGTCCGGGCGGCGGCGATCCGGCCCGCGTGACGCGGTTGCGACCCGCGTCCTTCGAGCGGTATAGCGCCTCGTCGGTCCGCCGCAGCAGGCTGGTCACGTCGTCGTCCGCGATCACCGCGGCGACCCCGAAGCTGGCGGTGAAGTTGCGGGGCCCGGCAGGCGTCTCGAACGCGAGATCGGCGAAGGCCTGACGCAGCCGTTCTGCCAGCAGGCAGCCGCCGTGCTCGTCGGTCTCGGGCATCAGCACCACGAACTCCTCGCCGCCGAAGCGGGCGACCACGTCGACGTCGTCGCGTACCTGGCCGCGCAGCAGGCGGGCGAGGTCGACCAGGACCTTGTCGCCGAAGTCGTGCCCGTAGGTATCGTTGACCGACTTGAAGTGGTCGACGTCCAGCAGCGCGACCGCGGCCGGCTGGCCGTATCGCCGGAACAGGGCGAGCGCCTGCTCGAGCCGCTCCATGAAGACCCGCCGGTTGTAGAGGCCGGTCAGCGGGTCGGTGGAGGCCAGGCGCTCCAGTTCCCGCCGCAGCGCGTACTCGTCGGTCAGGTCCAGCATGGCCCCGGCGATGCCGGTGGGACGATCCGCCGGATCGCGCATCAGGGCGCGGTGCACGACGAACCGGCGGCGCCCGCGGCCGGCGGTTTCGACATCGCCCTCGTACATCTGGTTGGTCTCGCTGCCGCTGAGCAGGCGGGCGTTGTGCTCGCGCAGGAACTTGGCGACATGCGGCGGCAGGATATCCTCGGGCCGCTTGCCGACGATGGTCTCGGTGGTTTGGCCGTAGACCGCGGCGTAGTGGCGGTTGGCCCGGTTCAAGGTGCCGTCCAGGTTCCAGTAGAACAGCGGCACCGGCACCGCCTCCATCAGGTCGGCGACGAAGCGCTGGGCGGCCTGGGCCTGGCCGCGGGCCTCCTCGATGTCCTCGACCAGCGAGACCAGGTTTTCCGCCTGCTCCTGCAGCGTCTCGTTGGCGAACAGCAGGTCGGTCTGCTGCCGTTCCAGCTGGTCCATCATCCGCCGCATCTCGGTGATGTCGGACAAGGTGACCACCAGCTTGTCGCCGGCGCGGACGGTGGACAGCCGGAAGGTTCGGGTTTCGCCTTCGAGTTGCGCCGAGAGCTCGAACTGTCGGGGTTCCCCGGTCGCCATGACCTCGCGGTACACCGGCAGCCGGCCGGTCGCCTGCGGGTAGACGGTGCTGACGAGATTGCCGACCAGGGAATCCGGCTCGCGGTTCAGGATGCTGCCGGCCCGCCGGTTGACGATCAGGTAGCGGAAGTCGTCGACGCCGCCATCGCCGCCGCGCACCGGCTGCAGGACGACGATGCCGTCCATGCTCGCGTCCATCAGGCCGTCCAGGATCTCGGCCTTGCGGTCGAGCGGGACGTTGTAGCAGACGATTACGCGGTCGCCGGCCCGGCTGCGGACCGGCATGATCAGCCGCTCCCAGCTCACCACGGCGGCGACGTGCTCGGCATGGTGCACGGTGTAGAGCGGGCGGCCGCTCTCGATGACCTCGCGGTATTTCCGTTCGAAGAACGCGCCGACCTCGCTGCGGAAGTCGCTGGTCAGCCGGCCGGTCATGTCGAAGCCGGCGGCGGCCGCGATCCGGAAGCCGTAGTGGGCATAGCGGAATGCCCCGTCCCCCGGCTCCATCACCATCAGGTGGCCGGCGAGCGTCGGGCGGGCTTCCGGGTCGAATGCCGCGAAGGCGGGCAGGTCGTCCCCGACGGCGAGGTCCTGCCACTCCCGGTACAACCTGGCGATCACCGGATTGGCGACCAGCCGGTCGATGGACTCGGACAGCTCGGTGTGGACGATGCTCATGGCCGCTCCCAGGAGATCGCTTGCGCGGGTCGCCGTTCGCCGACTGGCGCCGATGACCGGCGGCGGTTGTGCGCGGGAACGCCCACGCCCAACCACGGTCCCGGACCATAACGCTTCTGGAGTTGCCGCGCGCCTACGGGAAAGTCCTAGTGGCGGCCGTCCGACCGCCTCGTCCCGGCCAGGGCCGGGCGTCGACGGTCGCCGGTTCCGGTGACGCCGAGCGGCTCAGCCGCCATACATGCTGCTGCCGATCATCCCGCCGGAAATCGCGCCGAGCCCCTGCATGCCGCGGCGGAACAGGTTGGTGGCGCTCCACCCCATGCCGTTGTGCCCGGCCATCGCGCCGCCCTCGGCTGCTGCTGCGCCGCCCATGGCGGCACCCTCGCCGGCCGCCATTCCGCCGCCACCCATGCCGCCTGCGGCCATACCGCCGGCTTCACCGGCTGCGGCGCCGCCGCCCATTGCAGCGCCCTCGCCGGCCGCCGCAGTAGCCGCCTGGCGACCGCCGGCGGCTGCCATCGCACCGCCTTCGCCGGCCGCCATTCCGCCGCCACCCATGGCCGCGGCGCCTTCGCCGGCCGCCGCTCCGGCGACATGACGGCCGCCGGCCGCCATGGCCGCGCCTTCACCGGCCCACATGCCGCCGGCGGCCATGCCGCCGCCCTCGGCGCCGGTCGCCAAGGCGTAGACCGGCAGGATCAGGCCGTCCGTCACGACTGTCGCGACGATCACGCCAGCGACCACGCCGGTTCCGACCGCCAGCAGCCAGTAGCCGTCCAGCCCGCTCGACGCGGCGGGCGCGGGGGTTGCCGTCTGCGCCGAGGCATTGCCGGCCGCGATCGTGGTGCTCAGCAGCGACGCGACGAACAGTGCCGCAACTCCGGTCCGAATCGCCTTCATGGTGCCCTCCTTGCCGATCGGCGCAGCGGCGTTGTCAACACGGTCGTGCGCGAACCGAATACTCAGTGATCATATTAGTGTAGCCTCAGATGACGATTGGTTGCTACCGCGACGTTTCGGGCATCGATCGAGGTCAATTCACGCGGGTGGCGGCCGGTGCCCGCCGTCAGTCCACGTCGCCGCCGCGCCCGTCGTCGGGGCCGGCCAGCGCCCCGGCTCGCTCGCCGAGGCGATCGAGCAGCCGGTCGAGCAACCGGCGTTCCTCGGCGGTGAAGCCGTCCAGCAGGATCGCCTCGCGGGACCGGGCCAGCGGCACCACCTCGCGGTAGACCGCCGCGCCCTCGGGGCTCATGGCGATGGTGGCGCGCCGGCGGTCCGCCGGGTCGGTGCGGCGGCTGACCAGCCGGGCCGCGAGCAGCCGTTGGATGGCCCGGCTGACCTGGACCTTGTCCATCGCCGAGCGGTCGCGGATCTCGGTCGAGGTCGCCGGCCCGGAATCGCCGAGGATCGCCAGCACCCGCCATTCCGGGATGGTGATGCCGAAGCGGTCGGCATACAGCCGGGCGATCGCCCGCGACACGGTGTTGGCCAGCACCGCCAGCCGGTAGGGCAGGAAGCGGTCGAGCACCAGGCCGTCGGCGGCTTCCGGGGACGGGGCATCGGGTCGGGTGGCGGCGTCCATGGGCCTTGCAGATGGTTTCAGATGAAACTATTATCGAAATTCGTTACAGATGAAACTAACACGGCGACGCCGGCCGCGCGAGACCGCGCCCTCTGGGTGCGCTTTCCGGCCGGCGTCGCCGTCGTCGCGCAGGGAGTGATGCGATGGCTCTTGCCTCCTACCCGCCGGTGCCGCAGGGCACGGCCGAGAACCCGATGGCGACCGACGGCTTCGAGTTCGTGGAATACACCGCCCCGGACATCGCCGATCTGGATCGGCTGTTCACCGCGATGGGCTTCCGGCCGGTCGCCCGGCACCGTTCGAAGAACGTGACCCTTTACCGCCAGGGCGACGTGAACTTCGTGGTCAACGGCGAGCCCGACAGCTTCGCCCAGGCCTTCGCCAGGGTGCACGGCCCGTCCTGCTGCGCGATCGCCTTCCGGGTCAGGGACGCGGCTGCCGCCTTCAAGCGCGCGGTCGCGCTGGGCGCCCGGCCGTTCGAGGGCAAGGTCGGGCCGATGGAACTGAACATCCCGGCGATCCACGGCATCGGCGACAGCCTGATCTACCTGGTCGACCGCTACGGCGAGCGCACCATCTACGACGTCGACTTCGTGCCGGTCGACGGCGAGGAGGCGCAGCCCCGGGGCGTCGGCCTGACCTATATCGACCACCTGACCCACAACGTGCACCGCGGCCGCATGGAGACCTGGGCGGAGTTCTACGAGAAGCTCTTCAACTTCAAGGAGATCCGCTACTTCGACATCGAGGGCAAGCTGACCGGCCTGAAGTCGAAGGCGATGACCAGCCCGTGCGGCAAGATCCGCATCCCGATCAACGAATCCTCCGACGACAAGAGCCAGATCCAGGAATACCTGGACCAGTACAAGGGCGAGGGCATCCAGCACATCGCGCTCGGCAGCACCGACATCGTGGCGTCGGTGGACGGCCTGAAGGCCCTCGGCATGGGCTTCATGGACCCGCCGCCGGCGACCTACTACGAGATGCTGGACGACCGCCTGCCGGGCCATGGCGAGGACGTGGCGGCGCTGCAGGCGCGCGGCATCCTGATGGACGGCGCGCCGACCGCGGACGGCGGCCGGCTGCTGCAGATCTTCACCAAGACCGTGATCGGCCCGATCTTCTTCGAGCTGATCCAGCGCAAGGGCGACGAGGGCTTCGGCGAGGGCAACTTCCGCGCCCTGTTCGAGTCGATCGAGCAGGACCAGATCAAGCGCGGCGTGCTCAAGGGCTGAGCGGCCGGGTTCGGCGGTCCGGGGGCGGTCCCGAGGGTGGCGGTCCCGAAGGTGGCGGTCCCGACGGCGGCCGCGCCGCTCAGGCGGCGTGCCGGCGCCCGACGATGGTCACGTCGAAGGGTTGGCCCGACCAGTCCGGCAGATGCAGCAGGGGGTCCAGCCGGTCGGCCGGGAGGGCCCCGTCGTCGACCTGGCAGTCGACCACCTCGAAGCCGTGCCGCCGGAAGAACCCGGCGAGGATCGTCCGGTCGTAGCCGATCAGGTGGTCGCCGCCCATCTCGCCCACCCGGCCGCCCTCGCGGACCGCCGTGCACGGCACCGCGACGACCAGGTGGCCGCCGGGCTTCACGGCTCGCGAGAACCTGTCGAACAGCTCGTCGGCCCGCAGCACGTGCTCGACCGAGTGCGAGGCATACAGGCAGTCCAGGCTGCGGTCCGGCAGCGACCAGAAGTAGTCGCCGTCGTCGGACAGCTGGGACAGGCCGAGAATGTTCCGTCCGTAGCTGACCTTGGGGCGGTCGAGGTCGCTGCCGGTGGCCTGCGCCCCGAGATCGGCGAGCACCGAGGCCATGACGCCCTCGGCGCAGCCGAAGTCGTAGATCGCCAGTCCCTCGACGCCGCCGAGCAGCTTCTCGATGTACAGCGGCAGCGCCGCCTTCCAGTAGGTGTGGGTCAGCACATGGGCGCGCCCGAAGGTGTCCACGCCGTTCAGGTCGAAGCCCTTGAACGGCGGCGCCAGATAGCGCTCGTCCACGGCGTCGTCGCGCAGCCAGGACATGAAGCGCAGCCCGCAGCCTTCGCATGCCAGGACCGGCGCCCGGGCATCCATGTCGAGCAGCAGTTGCGTGACCATCAGGTGGGCGTGCTCCGGATCGACCGTCGCGTCCGGTATCGCGGCCGCCACCGCCGCGGCGGGATCGATGTAGAACCGGCCGTGCGGGACGCCACCCTCCCGGACCAGGTTGACCCATCCCACCCCGCGCCCGGCCGACCCGCAGTTCGGGCAGGGCGCCGGCGTCGCGGTCCGGGCCTGCACTTCCGCCGCCAGAGCCGCCTGCAGGTCGGAAATATGCCGTCGCTCGAAGGCCATTCCGTTGATCGACGGCCCGTCCATGGCGAGGTGATGCGCGATGTCCACGCGCGGCGGCAGGCCGGCCGCCCGCAGGTTGACCACTGCCCGCAACGCGATGCGCAGCGAGATCATGCAGCGGCGGTCGACCGGCCCCATCCGCTTGGTGCGGGTCACCTCGTCGACCAGGGCGTAGGCCTTGGCCGGGTCGCCGTAATGCAGTTCCTGCACGACGGCCTGGCAGATCTTGCGGAACGGCTCTGACGCGCGCGCGATGAAGTCCTGAAACCGCGTATCCTCGGTGATGTTCGGCATGGGTCAGGCCTTCAGACGGTCGACGCGTCGGGATACTGCCATGGCCGGGGAACGCGGGTCCATGGCGTGACGGTGGTCGAGAGGGCTGGGTGGGACTGGCGCGACGGCGCCCGGTCGCCGACCCCTGTGACGACCTATTGCGCCGCCGGCTTCCCGGCGAGGTACTTCGCAGCGATCTCGTCGAAGTCTTCTACCCCGCGAACCGGCCAGTAGCCGGGCGAGGGGATCCAGTCCGGCGGTGGGCCGGCGAAGCCGATCAGCTGGACGTGCCGGATCCGGCAATCCTTGACCACCGGGTCGAACTTCGGATTGGCGCCGCGAATCATCCGGAAGAACGCGGCGAACACCGTGAAGTCCCGCAGTTCGTCCAGGATCTCCGGCAACGTCTCGCGCCGGTCGGCCTCGACCGACACCACCAGCCGGTCGTGGATCAGCCCGCGCAGGCCGCGCAGCACGGCGGCTTCCATGCCCTCGACGTCGATCTTGACCAGCCGCGGCCGGGGTGCCCGCGGCGGCAGGAACTCGTCCAGCCGCACCGTCGGGCAGGGGACCTGCCGCGGAGACCGGCGGGCCTCGCCGATCTCGCGCCGGCCGTAGTTGGCCGCCCGCGACAGATCGATCTCGTTCACCGACAGCGTGCCGCTCCGGTCGGACACGGCCAGCGGGTACACCGTGGCCCGGCCGACCAGGTTGGCGCATGCCAGGCGATGGAACTCCGGCTGCGGCTCGAAACCGACGACCGCCGGCCGGCCCGGGGCCGACGCGACGCCGCGCGCAATCGCGCCGATGTTGGCGCCGACGTCGACGAACACCTCGCCCGGCGCCAGCAGCCGACCGTAGGCCTCGACCTCGGCCGCGGCGTATTCCCCGTACACGGCGAGCGCCCGCGACACGCCGGTGTCGTTGGGGAAAACGTGCATCGGTCCCCACAGGGTCGCGACCTGGTCGGTCCGCATGGTCTCCCTCGTCCGCCGGGGCGCCTCAGCCTTCGGGCGGGCGCCGTATCTGGAGGCGGTTTCCTTCGATGTAGAGCACGTCGATGCCGGTACGCCGGACCAGGTCGATCGCCTGTTCCGGGGTTTCGACGATCGGCTCGCCCGGACCGTTCAGCGACGTGTTGAGCACCACGGGGGTGCCCGTGCGCCGTTCGAACGCTTCCAGGATATCGCGGAACGCGCCGCTGCCCGGCGCCACGGTCTGGACGCGCGCGGATCCGTCGACATGGGTCACCGCGCCGAGATCGCGGGATCTGACCCGGTAGTTGAACAGCATGTGGGGGGAGTGCTGCGGACCGCCCTCGAAGTGCTGGTGCATGCGCTCGGCGAGGCATGCGGGAGCGAACGGCCGCCACAGTTCCCGGGACTTCAGGTGGTTGACCCGCTCCCAGTTCCCGGCGCGGCGCGGATCGGCGAGCAGCGACCGGTGGCCGAGGGCGCGCGGCCCGCTTTCGCTGCGACCCTGGAACAGGGCGACGACCCGGTCGGCCGCCAGATCCTCGGCAGCCCGCTCGGCGAGGTCGACGTCGCGGTCGATCCGGAAGTCCCCGGCGCAGCCCTCGAGTGCCCGGGCCACTGCGGCCGGCGACGCCGCCCGGCCAAGGGCCGCGATGTTCCGGCCAAGGTCGGCGGAGCCGGTCCGCTCGTGTCCGAGAATGTGGTGATGAAGGTAGAGTGCCGCGCCGATCGACAGGCCGCCGTCGTCGCAGGACGGCGGGACGAACACCGACGAGAACGGCGTGTCCTCGACGATCCGGCTGTTGGTCGGGCAGTTCAGGGCGCAGCCGCCGCTGAGGCACAGCTCCGGCCCCATCCGGCCGGTCTTCTCGAGCAGGACGCGCAGGCGGTCGAGCGCGTACAGGACCAGGTCCTCGAAGCTCTTCTGGGCGCTGGCGGCCAGGTCCTTGCCGAACGGGCCGAACGGCTCGCCGTCGAACCGGTACCCGAGGGCGTTCGCCCGGTCCTCGACGGCTTTCAGCCAGCCATAGATGACGCTGTTCCCCGGTTCCGGGTGGAGGTACCGACCGGCCAGGGCGGCGATGTCGCCGACGAAGGCCGGGTCGTGGAACCGGGGAGTGCCATAGGCCGACAGCCCCATCAGCTTGCCGGGACCGCTGAACGCGCCGAGGTTCAGTTTCCGGCTCGACTGACTGTAGATCACGCCGGCGGCGAGAGGGGCGCTCCACACCGGCCGGATCGTCGAGCCGTCGCCGTAGAACAGCATTCCGCCGCCGTAGAACCCGCTCTTCGAGCGGATCGGCATGCCGTTGTCGAAGGCGAGGACCGGTGCCGTTCCGAACGGCGACTGGAAGAACGCCGCCGCCGCGTGCGCCGCCTGATGCAGCACGCCGACTGCCGGAAAGACCCGGCCGTCCAGGGTGACGGTCATGGGCAGGGCGTGGGACGACGCCAGCACCGGCGAGGAAAACAGCCGTTCGAGCAACCGGCCGTCGACGTCGTCGATCGCCAGCATGCCGCGCCCGGTCAACCAGGCGTCGGGCATCTCGGGACATTCCGAGTTGCGAAGCCGCGACAGGGCCGGCTCGTCGGCGTGGGGCTCCTGGACCGCCGCCGCGGTCGCCCTCTCGAAATGCGGCCGATGGAACGCTTCCGTCCCGAGCTGCTCGGCGGTCTGCCAGGCGTAGTCGAATCTGAGGCGCTCGGGCGTATCGGTGCCGTAGCCGGTCGACTGGGTCGCGGAGAGCGCGAACAGGTCCACGTCGGCGGCGGTAAGGCCGCAATATGCGAGAGCGTCGTGAATCAGGTCGGCGGACATCCAGTGAGCGTGCCGCTCGCGACTGTCCCGCTCTCGCTCCAGGTGAAGCAGGATCTTGCCGTCCGCCACCACGGCCACAGAGGCATCGTGGCCGCATTGCAGACCAACTATCAGCACGAGGGCATACCGATCGCAGAGTTGCCGTATGTCGAAGGGTCTCTTATCGAATATCCCGCCCGGTTGGAAGCATCGCCGGCGGTCGTCCGCGCCGTCCTTCCGGCGCGCCGGAGAAGCGCGCTCAAATGGCGATGTGGCGTGCCCAGGCCGCCTCGAAGTCCTCGATCCGGCGGACCGGCCAGTAGCCGGGGCTGTGGATCCACTCCGGCGGCTCACCGGCGAAGCCGAGCAGTTGGACGTGGCGGCTGCGGCAGTCCTTGTTCTCCGGGTCGAACTTCGGGTTGGCGCTGCGGATCATCCGGAAGAAGGCGGCGAACAGCGCGAATTCGGGGAGCTGGTCGAGGATCGCCGGCACGTTCTCCGGGCGGTCGGCCTCGACCGAGAGCACCAGCCGCTCGTGGACCAGGCCGCTCAGGCCGCGAAGCACGGCGGCCTCCATGCCCTCGACGTCGATCTTCACCAGCCGTGGCCTCGGCGCGCGCGGTACCAGGAACTCGTCGAGCCGGATCGCCGGGCACGGCACCATCCGGCGCGACGGCCGCTGTCCCTCGATTTCGCGATGGCCGTAGTTGCCGACCTGCCGGAGGTCGACCTCGTTGATCCGGATCTCGCCGGCCCGGTCGGACACCGCCAGCGGGTAGACGGCCGCCCGCTCGCAGCCGATCAGGTTGGCGCAGGCGAGGCGATGGAACTCGGGCTGCGGCTCGAAACCGATGACGGTCAGGTTGCGGCCGGCCGACGCGATCGCCCGGGAGATCGTGCCGATGTTGGCGCCGACGTCGATGAACACGTCGCCCGGCTCCAGCAGCCGCAGATAGGTGGCGACCTCGACGGCCCCGTATTCGCCGAAGTCGCGCAGCGCCTGCGACACCCCGGTGTCGTTGCCGAACACGTACATCGGTCCCCAGAGGGTCTCGGCCTGCTCGATCTGCATGGGGCTTGGTATCCGCTCCGGCCGTCCGTCGATCGACCGCGGGAGCCGCCCGCGGGATGTCCGCCCGGACACTGCCAGCAGCCCCGGCGATTGCAAAGCCGGATCGTGGAAGCGGCAGCTTCGGTCCGGCTCCGTCGGCAGTGACGGCGGCCGGCGGCCCGGCTACGATTGCCGCGACGTTCGGCGGAGGAATGGCATGACGGTTCAGGACGCGACACGGCTCGACGCCGCCACGGTCAAGGCTTTCCGGCGCGACGGGGCGGTCGCGCTGCGCGGGGTGTTCGGGCCCGAATGGGTGGCGGCGCTGCGCGACGGGGTGGCCCGCAACATGGCCGAGCCCGGACCCTATGCGAAGGGCTACACGCCCGAGGGCAAGCCCGGCGGCTTCTTCGGCGACTACTGCAACTGGCGGCGCATCCCGGAATACGAGGACTTCCTGAAGAACTCGCCGGCCCCGGAGCTGGCGGCCGAGCTCATGGGGTCGCGCACCGTGGTGCTGTTCCACGAGCATGTGCTGGTCAAGGAGCCGGCCACCGAGGAGCGTACGCCCTGGCACCACGACCTGCCCTACTACTGCGTCGAGGGCCGGCAGACGGTGTCGCTGTGGGTCCCGCTCGACCCGGTGCCGCGTGCGACCTGCGTCGAGTTCGTGGCCGGCTCGCACGACTGGGGCAGGCGGTTCATGCCGACCAAGTTCAAGGGCCAGGCCTACGACCGGGCCGACCCCGACCTGGAGCCGCTGCCGGACATCGATGCGAAGCGCGACGACTACCGGATCCTCGGCTGGGACCTGGAGCCCGGCGACGCCGTCGCGTTCTCGTTCCTGACCGTGCACGGCGCGCCAGGCAACCTGCAGAGCGGTTCCCGCCGCCGGGCCTTCGCGGCCCGCTACTGCGGCGACGACGTGACCTTCGCGCGCCGCCAGGGCGAGGTGTCGCCGCCGTTCCCGGAGGTCACGCTGGCGCATGGCGACCCGCTGCGCGGCGAGGACTTCCCGGTGGTGCGGGGCTAATCCTCCTCGACCGATCCGTGCCATTGCGCTGCGGCCCGAGCCTCTCGGACCAGGTTCAGTTCCTCGTTGGTCAGGTCGGCAGGCGGAACGTACCCGGAAGCGGTGTTTATCTGCAGGTCCAGCGGCGAGCTGTCGAGCCTCAGGGCGAGATACTCGGCGACTTCACGGCTGACGCTCTCGGGTTCCGAAGCGAGCCGGCGAAAGTCGATCGCCAGGCAGCGATCCCGGTATTTCCGCCAATCGCGGATGTTTCGGACCCAGGTCGCCGCAACCGCCCCGAGATCGTGCTGGCGGCCGTCGACGTAGGATTTGTACGACCGAAGGCAATCCTTGATGTCCCGGATGACGTAGATGACCCTGGTCTCGGGCAGGAAGTGCTTGAAGAGCAGAAGATCCGAGACCGACCGTAGCGGCCGCTTCATCCCCCATCGCCGGCTCCCGAGTTCCTCGGCATCGCGCTGGTACAAGCCGAGTAGGCCGTAGATCGTCTCGAGGTGGACATGCATATAGGCATCCGGGTGGGGCAGGACGGCCTGATGCCATGTGTTGTCGCGAATCCTGCTGCGCCGCCGCACGTGATCGTCCCGGCGATGTGCGAGCTCTCTGAGCCCGGTCGCGGCCATCACGGCTGTGTTGATGAGCGTGTTGTCTTCGGCGTAGACCGCGATGGAGGGGTCGGTCGAGAGCAGGCGCTGCAGGGCGGTCGTGCCGCTGCGCCCCACGGGTGCCCCGATGAAGACCGGCGCACTGGTGTCCCGAAGGTCGTGCATCCATGGCTTCAGGGTGACGCTCATGCCAATGCCATCAGTTGAACTTAATCGATATACGAAGTATCAATACGTTTACCTATCAATCCGTGCCGCTGTCGAGTCAACCCCGAAAGGGCGCTTCGTCCGGGGTTCTGCTTGCTGCGCCCCGTTGTGCCGGACCGGCGAATTTGCGCTAGTCTGGCGCCAAGACGGCCCGCCGCCGCACCGATCCGAGGAAACCACCCCGAGGGACTCCCGATGACCCGCGTCCTGCACGGCTATTTCCGCTCGTCCGCCGCCTACCGGGTGCGGATCGCGCTGAACCTGAAGGGCCTCGACTACGAACCGGTGTCGGTGCATCTGCGCAAGGGCGAGCAGCGGGCCGAGGCGTTCCTGGCGCTGAACCCGCAGGGCATGGTGCCGGCCCTGGTCGACGGCGACGCCGTGCTGACCCAGTCGCCGGCGATCCTGGAGTATCTCGACGAGGCCTACCCCGACACGCCGCGGCTGCTGCCCGGATTGCCAGTCGACCGGGCGCGGGTAAGGGCGCTGGCCGCGGCGGTCGCCTGCGACATCCACCCGATCAACAATCTGCGGGTGCTGAAGTACGTCCAGGGTCCGCTCGGCTGCTCCCAGGACGCCATGGTCGCCTGGTACAATCATTGGATCGCCGAGGGATTCGGCGCGCTCGAGCGGATGCTGGCGGACGACCCGCGCACCGGCCGGTTCTGCCACGGCGACGCCCCCGGCCTGGCCGACGTCTGCCTGGTGCCGCAGGTCGTCAACAGCCAGCGCCACGCCCTCGACCTGGCGCCGTATCCGACGATCCGGCGCATCGCGGAGGCCTGCGACGCCCTGCCGGCGTTCCAGGCCGCCCATCCGTCGCGCCAGCCCGACGCCGAGTGAGACCCCCCGATGAGTGACGGCCTGACGGAAGCCGAGCGGGCCGACCGCCGCCGCGGCCTGCGGCGGATCCTGCTGATCCTCGGCGTGTTCTTCGTGTTCGTGCAGGTCAACCGCTCCGGCGGCGGCGTGCTGGCGGGCTATCTCGGGGCGGAGCGCGGGCTGTCGCCGACCGACATCGGCACGGTCATGGGCGCGATGTTCTTCGCCTCGGCGGCGGCCCAGCTGCCGACCGGGATCCTGTTCGACCGGATCGGCCCGACCCGGACCCTGCTGGTGTCCGGGCTGGTGGCGCTCGCCGGGATCGTGGTGTTCGCGCTGGCGACCGAGACCTGGTCGCTGGTCGCCGGCCGGGTAGCGATCGGGCTGGGCCACGGCGGCATCATCACCGCGGTCTACCTGATCGCCATGGGCTGGGCGCCGTCCGACCGGGTCGGCCAGGCGACCGCCACCCTGGTCGGGGTGGCCGGCGGCATCGGCGGCGTGCTGGCCACCACGCCGCTGGCGATGGCGCTGGAGCACATCGGGATTCAGGGCAGTTTCCTGGCGCTGGCGGCCATGACCGCGCTGCTGATGGTGGCGATCCGGCTGCTGGTGCGCGACGGGCCGGTGGCGGCGGCCGGCGGCGGCGAGACCGGACCGCGCGAGACCCTTGGCGAATCGATCCGCGGGCTGTTCGAGGTCATGCGGATGCCGGAGCTGCGACGCATCTTCGTCATGGGCATCTGCTTCACCGCCCCGTTCATGACCATCGGCGGGCTGTGGGCCGGCCCGTATTTCGCCGAGGTCCAGGGCCTCAGCCGTGCCGAGGCGTCGATCGCCCTGCTGCTGCTGGTGATCGCCCTGCATCTGGGCACCTACGGCTACGGCGTGCTCGACCGGATCGCCCGGTCGCGGCGGCGTGTGGTGCTGACCGGCGTGGCGATCGAGGTGGTGTGCCTCGGCGTGCTGGCGGCCTGGCCGGCGGCCCCCCTGCCGGTCGCGGGGCTGCTGCTGTTCGTGTTCAGCTGCGCGGCGCCGCTGTTCGTCATCCTGGCCGCCCATGCCCGGCGCTTCGTGCCGCAGCGGCGGGCCGGCCGGGCGATCACCTGCATCAGCCTGATGGGGCTGACCGGGGTGTTCGTGCTGCAGACCGGCACCGGCGCGCTGATCGACATGGTGCAGGTGGCCGGCGGCACGCCTGAGACCGGCTACCGGCTGGTGTTCGCCACGGTGATGGCGGTGCTGGTGGTGACGGGCGTGGTCTACGCCGGGCAGTCGGAAGGCCCGGTCAATCAGGCCTGACCCGCGTCAGCCCTTGCCTTCGCGGACCTTCTTCAGCAACTCGGCCAGGTGCTCCTTCGGGGCGGCGCCCGGGATCAGGGTGCTGCCGATCGTGAAGGCCGGCGTGCCCTCGATCCGCAGCGCCTGGGCGAGCTGGTAGTTGGCGTTGATCTGGGCCTCGATGTCGGGATCCGCCATGTCCTTGCGAAGGCGCTCGAGGTCGAGGCCGGTCTCGGCCGCCGCCTGCCAGATCGCGGCCTCGCTCAATCGGCCGCGCACGCCCATCAGCGTGAAGTGGAAGGCCTCGTACTTGTCCTGGCGCTTGGCCGCCAGCGAGGCGCGCGCCGCCACCATCGACTCCGGGCCGAGGATCGGGAACTCCTTCATCACCCAGCGGACCTTGCCGTCGCCGTTCACCAGCTCGCGCATCGGCCCGACCATGGTCTTGCAGTAGCCGCACTGGTAGTCGAAGAACTCGACGATGGTGACATCGCCGTCGGGATTGCCGAGCACCGGGTCCGCGGGGTTGCGTTCCAGCACGTTGCGATGCGCGGTCAGGGCAGCCTGCGCGGCCTGCTCCTTCTCGGTCTTCTGCCTGGCCTCGATCGCGGCGATCGCCTCCAGCACCAGCTCGGGGTTGCGTGCGATGTAGTCCTGGACGATCGCCTCGATCGCCGCCTTCTGCTCGGGCGTGAAGGGTTCGGCGGCGGCCGGCCGGACCAGCGGGCCGGCGGTGGCGAGGCCGACCGCCAGGAGCGCGGCGGCGGACAGACGGCGGGCGAAAGGCATCGTGTGGGTTCTCCGGTTCGGGGCGGTCCCGCTGGGGGACCGGAGCTGGGAGGCGGTCATCCGTTCTTCTGTCTCTCGTATTCGCGCCGGGCCTGCTCTTCGACGTCGAGCGCGCGCAGCGCCGCCGGCGAGCCTTTGGGCAGCTGGGCCTGGGCGCGCTTGGCCTGGCCTTCGGCTTCGCGCCACTTGCCCTGGCGGGCGAACTGCTCGGCCAGCGCCAGGGCGCTGTCGCCGAGCCGGCCGACGCGGCCGTAGGCGATCGCCAGCTCGCGCCAGGCCGACGACCAGTCGTCCTCGGTCTGGATCGCCGATTCCATGTGCCGCAGGGCGCGCTGGTCGGCTTCCGGCGTGTTGAGCGCCAGCAGGCAACGCGCCAGCAGGATCTCGATCTGCCCGCTCTTCGGATCCAGGCGATGCGCCGCCTCGTACCCGGGCAGCGCCTCGGCCGGGCGGCCGTTCTCGAACAGGATCTGACCCTCGAGCTCGTGGAAGTACGGATCGTCGGGGAACTCCTTGATGAGCCCGCGGACGATCTCCAGACCCTTGTCCAACTCGTGCAGCTGATCGTAGTAGGCCACCGCGCGGGCATAGCGCGCCGGCACGCTGGTGTCGGCTTCCGGGTACTTGCGGAAGGTCTGCGCCGGCGGCTTCAGGAAGGCGTAGAGCTTGGCGACCATCCGGGCGTGCCGGCGGATCTGGTCCTCGGTGGCAGGGCGGTCGCGATACTCCGATCGGTCCATGTGCGCTCCGACCGCCGCGATCCGGTCCTGGCTCATCGGATGGGTATTCAGATAGGGATCGCGCCGGCCGGCGGAGAGCAGCTCCTGGCCCGACAGGGTGCGCAGGAACTCGTCGAGGCCCTTGGACGACTGCCCGGTCTGGTCGAGATAGGTGAGGGCGGCCTGGTCGGCGGCCGACTCCTGGGTCCGGCTGTACTCCAGGAAGGAGCGCTGCGCCGTGTTGCTGCCGCCGAGCGCGATCGCCGCCCCGGCGCCGGCATTGCCGGCGGCGATTCCGGCGGCGAGCCCGAGGATGGTCGCGACCAGCGCCATGTTGGAGGCCGAGGCGATGGCGTCGGCGGTCCGCGCCAGATGGCCGCCGGCGATGTGGCCGGTCTCGTGGGCGATCACCCCGATCAGTTCCAGCGGGTCTCGGGTCCGGATCAGCAGGCCGGTGTGGATGAACAGGTTCTGGCCGCCCGCCACGAAGGCGTTCAGGCTGTCGTCCTTGACGATGTAGATGTCGATCGCGTCCGGGTCGAGGCCGGCCGCGTGGAACAGTGGCGTCGCGAAATCCCGGATGGTAGCTTCGATTTCCGCGTCGCGGATGAGACTGCGGCCCTGGGCGTATGCCGCCGAGGAACTCGAGAAGGCCAGTAATGCCGCGACCGCGACACTCAATATCCACCGACCGGTTCCGCGCATGTCCATGATTGCCCGCCTCATTGCCGGGGCACCTTACCGCCGGCCTGTATGTCAGCAAACCCGCGCCGCCCAAAATCGCATCCTTGTGCGGGATCGTGTCATCAGCATGGCGATGGCCGCAATCGCGGTGGTCGCCCTCGGCGGCTGCGCCGGCAATGACACCCGGGACGTGCCTGAGGGATTCTTCGGGTCCATGGCGGTCGAGGAGCCGAGGGCGGCGCTGCTGGCGCGCGACGTGCTGGTCAACGGCGGAAGTGCCGCGGACGCGGCGGTGATCGCCTATTTCGCGCTGGCCGCCACCCTGCCGTCGTCCGGCGGGCTCGGCGCCACCGGATCCTGCGTCGTGTTCGAGCCGGCCAAGGCGCCACGCTTCGAGCGCCTGGAGTTCTACCCGACGCCGGCATCGGCCGGCGGCCCGACGGTAGCGCTGCCGAGCGGGCCGCGGGCGATGTTCGCGCTGAACGCGCGCTACGGCCGTACCAAGTTCGAGGAGCTGCTGATCGCGGCCGAGCGGCTCGCGCGCTTCGGCGAGCCGGTGAGTCGGGCGCTGGCGATCGACCTCGCGGCGGACGGTGCGGCGCTCAAGGGCGATCCGGCGGCGGCCCGGGTGTTTTTGCCGGGCGGTCGGCCGGTCGGCCAGCAGGACAGCCTGGTCCAGCTCGACCTGTCGGCCACGCTCGGCCGGCTGCGGGGCGAGGGCATCGGCGCGCTGTATGCCGGGCCGATGTCCCGGGACTTCGTCGAGGCGGCGGCGCGCGCCGGCTTCGCCGTCGACCCGGCGCTGCTGCGCGACGCCCTGCCGAAGTGGTCCACTGTGCAGGGCCTGGAGCACGACAACCATCTGTGGGCGGCGGCCGGCCAGGATCCGCGCGACACCGCCCTGGCCGAGGTGACACTGGCGCTGGCCTTCGACGGCGCCGACTGGGAGGACGGCGACGCCGCCCAGCGCCGGCACCTGCTGGCCGAGGCGATGAGCCGGGCGAGCGGGGTGGTGGCGACGGGCACGCGTTCGCTGACCGGCGACGCGGCCGAGGACGCCATGGCCGGCTACGACCCGCAGCGCCGCGGCCTGCTGTCCTCGCGGGCCCGGCTGGCGGACACGCTGGGCGAGACCGGCGCCGGACGGTCCGGTGCCACCGGCTTCTACATGGTCGACCGGTCCGGCATGGCGGTCGGCTGCGCCGTCGGCCTGGGCGCGCCGTTCGGAACCGGCAGGATGGCGCCCGGTTTCGGCTTCCTGCTCGGCCGGCCGGCGACGACCGGCGGCGACGGACCGGGCGCGGCGGCGCTGGTGGTCGGCAACACCAACACCGGCCAGCTGCACCTCGCCATGGCCGGCTCCGGCGGGCGCCCGGCACTGTCGGCGCTGCTGGCCGGCGCGCTCGACCACTGGGAGCTGAATGAGCACCTGGACGTGACGATCGCCGCACCGCGCACCCACTATGCCGGGGGCAGCGATACCCTGGTCGCCGAGCCGACCGTGCCGGCCGAGCAGCGCCGCGCGCTCGAGGCCGTCGGCTACAAGCTGGGCGAGCAGGCCGAACTCGGGCGGGTCAGCGGGTTCCGCTGCGTCGAGGGCATTCCGCGACGCGAGCTGCGCTGCGAGGCCGCGGTCGATCCGCGATCGCGCGGGCTGGGGTTCTTCGAGCGCGGGAAGTGATGCCATGACCCCGAGCCATCCCCGCCTCCGCCCCTCGACCCGGGGGCAGGTCGCCCCGTTCATCGTGATGGACGTCATGTCGGCGGCGGCGGCCCGCGAGGCGGCCGGCGGCGACGTCCTGCACCTGGAGGTCGGGCAGCCCTCGACGCCGGCACCCAAGGGGGTGCTGGAGGCGGCGCGGCGCGCGCTCGAGTCCGACCGCATCGGCTACACGGTGGCACTCGGCATCGCGAGCCTGCGCGAGCGCATCGCCCGGCACTACCGCGACGCCTACGGCTTGACGGTGCCGGCCGAGCGGATCGCGGTCACCACCGGCTCGTCGGCCGGCTTCCAGCTCGCCTTCCTGGCGGCGTTCGAGGCCGGCGCCCGGGTGGCGCTGGCATCGCCCGGCTATCCCGCCTACCGCAACATCCTGCAGGCCCTGAACATCGAGGTCGTCGACCTGCCGACCGAGCGGGCCGACCGCTACCAGCCGACCGTGGAGCGGCTGGCGGCCGCCGGCCGGATCGACGGCGTGATCGTCGCCAGCCCGTCGAATCCGACCGGAACCATGCTGGACGGCCCGGCCATGGGCCGGCTCGCCGGCTGGTGCCGGGAGCAGGGCGTGCGGCTGGTGTCGGACGAGATCTACCACGGCATCGGCTACGGCATGCGGCCGGTGACGGCGCTGGAGGCCGACCCGGACGCGGTGGTGATCAACAGCTTCTCGAAATACTACTCGATGACCGGCTGGCGGATCGGCTGGATGGTGGTGCCGCCGGACCTGCTGCGCTCGGTCGAGTGCCTGGCGCAGAACTTCTTCATCTCGGCCCCGACCCTGTCGCAGATCGCTGCCGAGGCGGCCTTCGACTGCGAGGACGAGCTGCAGGCCAACCTGGTGCGCTATGCCGCCAACCGCGAGGTCCTGCTGAACGAGCTGCCGAAGGCGGGTCTCGGCGACCTGGCGCCGGCCGACGGTGCGTTCTACGTCTATGCCAACGTCGCGGCCCACACCAACGACAGCGTCGAGTTCTGCCGCCGGCTGCTGGCCGAGACCGGCGTCGCCTGCACGCCCGGGGTCGACTTCGATCCGTCGCGCGGGCACGCCACGATCCGGTTCTCGTTCGCCGGATCGACCGACACCATGGTCGAAGCCTGCCGCCGCATCGGCGACTGGCTGCGCTGAGCGGCCGCGTTCCCCGGCATCGGGCGAGCAGCCCGCACGAAAAACCCCGGCCGGAGGCATCCGGCCGGGGTTCTCGTATCCGCAAATGCGAACCGTGTCCTAGAGCCTGATCCGATCGCATCGAATCGATTCGATCGGTGAATCAGTCTCTAATCATTTGTATCTAGAGCAGATTCACGCGACCGGATGATCCCATCCGATCGCGATCTGCTCTAGCGGCGCCACCAGCCCTTCTTCGGCTTCTCGACCGGGGCGTCGATGGTCTTCACGGCGACCGGCGACGATGCCACGTCCGGCTCCTCGACCGTGGAGTCGGCTTCGGTCCCGACGGTCTGGTCGTGACCTTCCTGGCCGGTGATCGGGCGATCCTCGACCGCGGCAGCCTCGGCCGGAGCAGCCGCCTCCTCGACAGCCGCCGGTTCCGGCGCGGCCTCGGTGACCGGCTCGGCGGCGGCGGGCTCCTCCGCCTCGACCTTCTTGCGGCGACGCGGTGCGCGCTTCGGCTTCGCCGGCTTCTCGGCCACCTCGGCCGGAGCCTCGGCAACCGCCTCGGCCGGCGTCGCCTCGACCGCGGCCGCCGTCACCGGCGGTTCGGCGATCTCAGTCGCCGGCTCGGTCACGGGCTCGGCCACCGCTTCGATCACCGGCTCGGGGGCGGCCTCGCTCCCGGCGGCGGCAACCGGCTCGGCGTCCTGCCGCTCCGTCTCGCCGGCATCGGTCGCCTCGCCCTCGTCCCGGTCGCCGTCCGGCTCGTCGGAGTCGGTCTCGTCGGACCCGGCCTCACCGGACTCGGACTCGCCCGTCGAGGTCTCGTCCTCGCGCCGCCGCGACCGGCGACGGCCGCCGCGCCGTCCGCGCCGACGCCGCTTGCGGGCGTTCTCGTCCTCCTCGGACTCGCCGGCCCGCTCGTCGCTGCCCGGATGCTCGGCCTGATCGGCGTCGCCCTCGTCGTCCTCGGAACCGGCCTCCATCGGCCGGTCCTCGAGCGGACGGTCCTCGGCCGCGCGGTCCTCGGCGCCCTCACCGCCGCGGCGGCGACCGCCGCGCCGGCGTCGGCGCGACCGCCGGCCCCCGCGCTCGTCGTCGCCCGACGACCGCTCGGCGGCGGCGCTCCGGTCGCCGGCAGGCCGCTCGTCCTCGTCCTCGTCGACCTCGTCGACCAGATCGTCGTCCTCCTCGACCACCGGCGGCGGCAGGGCCGATGCGGCGCTCTGGAACGCGGCGCGCTCCTCGGCGGTCTTCGGCCGGCGACGGTCCATCCGGTGATCCGGCGGGGTCAGCGACTCGTCCTGCTCGAGCATGACGGTGAAGCCGTAGCGCTGCTCGATCTCGGCCAGCCGCTCGCGCTTGTGGTTGAGGATGTAGAGGGCGATGCTCGCCGGCACGTAGACCACCAGTTCGGCAGAGCGGTTACGCAGCCCTTCCTCCTCGATGACCCGCAGCACGTGCAGGGCCGAGGATTCGGTCGAGCGCACATGGCCGGTGCCCTTGCAGTGCGGGCAGACCTGGGTGCTGGCCTCGAACAGCGACGGGCGCAGCCGCTGGCGCGACAGCTCCATCAGGCCGAAATGGCTGATCCGCCCGATCTGGATGCGCGCCCGGTCGGACTTCATCGCCTCCTTCATGCGGCGTTCGACCGCATGCTGGTTGCGCGACTCCTCCATGTCGATGAAGTCGATCACGATGAGCCCGGCGAGGTCGCGCAGCCGCAGCTGGCGGGCCACCTCGTCGGCCGCCTCCATGTTGGTCTTGAGGGCGGTCTCCTCGATGTTCCGCTCGCTGGTGGCGCGGCCCGAGTTGACGTCGATCGCGACCAGCGCCTCGGTCTGGTTCAGCACGATGTAGCCGCCGGACTTCAGCTCCACGACCGGGCTGTGGATGGCGTCGAGCTGACTCTCCACCTGGAAGCGGTGCAGCAGCGGGGTGTGCGGGTCGCGGTACGGCTGCACGCGCTTGGCGTGGCTCGGCACCAGGGCCTTCATGAAGTCCTTGGCGATCCGGTAGCCGTCCTCGCCCTCGACCTGGACCTCGTCGATATCGCGGGCGTAGAGGTCGCGGATCGAGCGCTTGATGAGGTTGGCTTCCTCGTAGATCAGGCACGGCGCGGTCGATTTCAGCGTGGTCTCGCGGATGTCGTCCCACAGCCGCAGCAGATACTCGTAGTCGCGCTTGATCTCGGTCTTGGTGCGCTCGCTGCCGGCGGTCCGCACGATCACCGCCATGCCGTCCGGCACGTCCAGGCCCTCGACGATCTGCTTCAGACGCTTGCGGTCGCCGGCATGGGTGATCTTGCGGCTGACGCCGCCGCCGCGGGCGGTGTTCGGCATCAGCACGCAGTAGCGGCCGGCCAATGACAGGTAGGTGGTCAGCGCCGCACCCTTGTTGCCGCGCTCCTCCTTGACGACCTGCACCAGCATGATCTGCCGGCGGGCCACCACTTCCTGGATCTTGTAGCGCCGGTTGACGTGCGACTTGCGCTTGCGCCGAACCTCCTCGACCGGATCGCCGCCGACCGTCTCGGGGCGGTCCTGCGCCTCGCCGGCGGCCTCGCCGCCGTCGGCGGACTCCGCCGGCTCGTCCGGAACCTCGGGTTCATCGACGTCCTCGTCGAGCTCCTCCGAGGCGCGCGCCCTTTCCTCGCGCAGCAGCGCCTCGCGATCCTCGATCGGGATGCGGTAGTAGTCCGGATGAATCTCCGAGAACGCCAGGAACCCGTGACGATTGCCGCCATACTCTACGAAGGCGGCCTGCAGCGACGGCTCCACCCGGGTGACCCGGGCGAGGTAGATGTTACCCTTGAGCTGCTTCTTGGTCGCGGTTTCGAAGTCGAAGTCTTCGAGGCGGTTCCCGTCGACCACCACGACCCGGGTCTCTTCCGGGTGGGTGGCATCGATGAGCATGCGTTTGGTCATTGACGCGAATCTCCGTGGCGCGCCGCCGCCCGGGGCGAATGAACCCGGGGCGGAGGGGCGCGGCGGCGCGTGAACGCGCGGCCGCGGGCGCGGTGCATAGGGTTGAAGGCGTTCCGGCGGCATGCCGGGTCCGAACCGGAACACGCGCACCGTTCCGCGCGCCGAGATCGAGATCGATCAGGCTCGTCGGTTTCGGCGCGGGCGACGGGGTTGAGGCCGTCGCCATTCCGCTCGGAAGTGCAGGTGTCACGTGGTTTGGCCCTGCGCCGGCCGAACGGCCAAGCCGTCCAGACGGTGTTCGAAAAGATCTCTCGGTCGCTCCGTGTCCCGACCAACCCGCCAGGTCACCTGTTGTGGGTGGGCAACCCAGGTCTCGCAGCCTGCCGAAGCGGACTCAACATACTGTTACGCGTGCATGCGAACAATGTTTTCTTTCGCGGTCGCCGCAAAGCCGCCAGCCGCGCCGGTCCGATGCGGCCATGGCCGCCGGTTGAAGTGCGTTCGAAAGGACATCCGTTAATCCAATGAAACTGAACTCTTTTCGTTGCGTCGAGCGGTTTGTATCGATTAGAATGCGGCGAGTTTCAGACGGAGGAGCGGACGGGTGGCGGTTGTCGGCCGGATTCTCGCGGTGTTCGCGGTCGCGGCATGTCTCGCGGCCACGATGCTCGCCTCGCCGGCGCGGGCCGCTCCGGGGGTGACCGACCTGCGCGTCGGCCTGCACCCCGACAAGGTCCGGTTCGTTCTCGATCTCAGCGATCGCATCGATTTCTTCATCTTCCAGCTGCCGGATCCTTACCGGGTGGTGATCGATCTGCCGCAGGTCAGCTTCGATCTGCCGGAAGACGGCCATTCCCGAAGGGTCGGTGCGATCACCGGCTGGCGCTACGGGCTGTTCGAGCCGGGCACCTCGCGGGTGGTGATCGACGCGTCCTCGCCGATGGCGGTGAAGTCCTCGTTCATCCTGCCGCCCTCCGGCAGCAACGGCCACCGGCTGGTGGTCGATCTGGTGCCGACCGACCGCGACTCGTTCCTGGCGTCGTCCAACGAGTCGGTCGCCAAGCGCGTGGCGCTGCGGGCGCCGTCCATCGAGGCGCCGGGCGCAGCCCCGGCGCCGGGCCGCAACCTGGATCCCCGCCGGGTCATCGTCATCGACCCGGGGCACGGCGGTGTCGACCCGGGCGCCCTCGGGCACAGCGACCACGAGAAGGATATCGTGCTGGCGGCGGCCCGGACGCTGGCGCGCCGGCTCGAGCAGACCGGCCGCTACAAGGTGGTGATGACCCGCGACCGCGACGTGTTCGTGCGCCTGCGCGACCGCATCGCGATCGCGCGCAAGGCCGGAGCCGACCTGTTCATGTCGCTGCATGCCGATTCGATCGACGACAAGTCGCTGCGCGGGCTGTCGGTGTACACGCTGTCGGAGACCGCTTCCGACGACGAGGCCGCGGCGCTGGCCGCCAGCGAGAACAAGGTCGACATCATCGCCGGGATCGACCTGTCGGACCAGGCGCCTGAGGTCACCGACATCCTGATCGACCTGGCCCAGCGCCGGACCAAGAACCTGTCGGCGCGGCTGGCCGCCTATGTCGTGCAGGAGATGAGCGACGTCACGCCGCTGCTGAAGCGGCCGCACCGATTCGCGGGATTTGCCGTGCTGAAGGCCCCGGACGTGCCGTCCGTGCTGGTCGAGCTCGGCTTCCTGTCGAACTCGACCGACCTCAAGAACCTGCACAGCGCGCCGTTCCGGGACAAGATCGCCGAGGGCCTGGCGCGGGCCGTCGACGGCTACTTCCAGGGCATGCAGGCGGCGTTTCGCTGATCGCCCTGCGGCGTCCCGTCCCGGTGACATCGACCACAGCTCCGTCACATTCCCGGGATAGCCATGCGGCTGTGTCTGCGATCTGCTAGATTTGCCCGATCGGGAACGGCAGGCGGGGAACGGCATTCCGGTACTGACGAACCGGCATAGGGATGTGACGCAGAATGCGGTGGCTCCTCGGACTCCTGGCGGCGGTCTTCATCCTGGCGATTGCCGGTGCCGGGGCCGTTCTCTACGGCTTCTACCACTTCGGCCGCGGCCTGCCGGACTACGACTATCTGGCGGACTACGAGCCGCCGGTGGTAACCCGCGTGCATGCCGGCGACGGCCGGCTGCTGGCCGAATATGCCCGCAACGAGCGGGTGTTCGTCCCGATCGAGGCGATCCCGAAGCGGGTGATCAAGGCCTTCCTGGCCGCCGAGGACAAGAACTTCTACGAGCACCCGGGGGTCGACTTCGTCAGCCTGCTGGCGGCGGTGGCGATCAACGTCCGCAACTACGGCACCGGCCGCCGCCCGGTCGGCGCGTCGACCATCACCCAGCAGGTCGCCAAGAACTTCCTGCTGACCAACGAGGTCTCGCTCGACCGCAAGGCCAAGGAGGCGATCCTGGCGTTCCGGATCGAGCGTTCGCTCAGCAAGGACCGCATCCTCGAACTGTACCTGAACGAGATCTATCTCGGCTACGGCTCCTACGGCGTGGCGGCGGCGGCGCTCAACTACTTCGACAAGCCGCTGTCGTCGCTGACGGTCGGCGAGGCGGCCTACCTGGCGGCGCTGCCGAAGGCACCGAACAACTACCACCCGGTGCGCCGGCACGCCGCGGCGGTAGAACGCCGCAACTGGGTGATCGAGCAGATGCGCCGCAACGGCTTCATCGGCCAGGCGGAGGCGGGCGCCGCGCAGGACGAGCCGCTGGTCACCCACGGCAGCTCGGCCAGCGACGTCGCCTCGGCCGACTATTTCGCCGAGGAGGTCCGCCGCGACCTGGCCCGCCGGTTCGGCGACACGGCGCTGTACGAGGGCGGCCTGTCGGTGCGCACCAGCATCGACCCGCAGATGCAGGTGATCGCCGAGCAGTCGTTGCGCGCCGGGTTGGAGGACTATGACCGCCGGCACGGCTGGCGCGGTCCGGTGGCGACCGTGCCGGTGGTCGCCGGCTGGGGCGACACCTTGGCCGCGATCGAGCCGCCGAAGGGGCTGGGGACCTGGAAGCTGGCGCTGGTCCTGCAGGTGGGCGCCAAGGAGGCCCGCATCGGCTTCGCCGACGGCAGCCTCGCGACCCTTCCCTATGCCGAGGTGAAATGGGCCCGCAAATGGCTGGAGGACCAGCGTTTCGGGGACACGCCGAAGAGTGTCGAGGATGTTCTGGCGCCCGGCGACGTGGTGCCGGTCGAGGCGGTCGAGAAGGATGGCGACGGCAAGGCCTATCCGGCCGGCACCTACGCGCTGCGGCAGATCCCGGACGTCGGCGGCGCCATCGTCGCGCTCGACCCGCATACCGGGCGGGTGCTGGCGATGAGCGGTGGCTACGACGCCAAGATCAGCGAGTTCAACCGCGCCACCCAGGCCAGGCGGCAGCCGGGCTCGGCGTTCAAGCCGTTCGTCTACCTCGCGGCGCTGGACTCCGGCTATGCCCCGACCACCCAGATTCTCGACGCCCCCTTCGTGATCGACCAGGGCGCCGGGCTCGGCAAGTGGAAGCCGTCGAACTACACCAACAAGTTCTACGGTCCGACCCCGATGCGGATCGGCATCGAGCATTCGCGCAACCTGATGACCGTGCGCCTGGCGCAGACCATCGGGATGGAGAAGGTGGTCGACTATGCCGAGCGGTTCGGCGTGGTCGAGGGCATGCAGCCGCACCTGTCCTATGCTCTCGGGGCGGGCGAGACCACGCTGATGCAGATGACCGCCGCCTACGGCATGCTGGTGAACGGCGGGAAGAAGATCGAGCCGAGCCTGATCGACCGGGTGGTCGACCGCCACGGGCGCACGCTCTGGCAGCACGACGAGCGGCCGTGCGAGGGATGCGACCGGGCAGCCTGGGACGGCGGAGCGCCGCCGGCGATCCCGGACACCCGGGCGCAGCTCGTCGACCCGGCTTCGGCCTATCAGATCGTCTCGATGCTGGAGGGCGTGGTGCAGCGCGGTACCGGCCGGCGGATCGCCGAGCTCGGGCGGCCGCTGGCCGGCAAGACCGGCACGACGAACGAGAACTTCGACACCTGGTTCGTCGGGTTCTCGCCGAACCTGGCGGTCGGGGTGTTCGTCGGCTTCGACCAGCCGCGCACGCTGGGATCGCACGACACCGGCTCCAGCGTCGCCGCGCCGATCTTCAAGCTGTTCATGGGCGAGGCCCTGAAGAACCGCCCGGTCGTCGACTTTCGGATCCCGCAGGGAGTCCGGATGGTCTGGGTGGACCACGACACCGGCGTGCGCGCGACGCCCGGCGCCCGCGGCGCCATCCTGGAGGCGTTCAAGCCGGGCACCGAGCCGACCGGCACCCGCACCGTGCTGGACGGCGGTGTGCCGGATGCGGGCGGCGGCGAGTCGAGCGCCGGTGCGGGTCCGCGGCCGCCTGTTGCGACCAGCGGTTCCGGCCTCTATTAAGTCCTGCCCGAGCACCCTCGGACCTTTCACCCGCGTGACGGAGAGCGCAATGCGCGCCGAGACCACCGCGACCGCCGAAGAGATCAAGCAGTCGATCGAGCTGCTGAGGAGGCATCTTTGACTGGGATGCCGCGGTTACCCGACTGTCCGAACTGGATGCCCTGACCCAGGACCAGTCGCTCTGGGACGACCCGGACCGGGCCCAGAAGCTGATGCAGGAGCGCACCCGGCTGGAGAAGCAGCTGGGCGAGGTCAAGGCGCTGATCCAGGGCATGGACGACGCCCTGATGCTGATCGAGCTGGGCGAGGCCGAGGGCGACGACGCGATCGTCGCCGAGGCCGACAAGGACCTCGAGGCGATCCGCGCCAAGGCGGAATCGATGCAGATCGAGAGCCTGCTGTCCGGCGAGGCCGACTCCAACGACTGTTATCTCGAGGTGCATGCCGGGGCCGGCGGTACCGAGGCCCAGGATTGGGCCGAGATGCTGCTGCGCATGTACACCCGCTGGTCCGAGCGCCGCGGCTACAAGGTCGAGTGGCTCGAGGAGAGTGCCGGCGAAGAGGCCGGCCTCAAGTCGGCGACCATCAAGATCACCGGGCACAACGCCTATGGCTGGCTGAAGACCGAGAGCGGGGTGCATCGGCTGGTGCGGATCTCGCCCTATGACAGCCAGGCGCGTCGCCACACCAGTTTCTCCAGTACGTGGGTGTATCCGGTGATCGACGACTCGATCGACATCGTGATCGAGGACAAGGACCTGAAGGTCGACACCTACCGGGCCTCGGGCGCCGGCGGCCAGCACGTGAACCGGACCGATTCCGCCATCCGGATCACGCACATGCCGTCCGGGATCGTCGTGCAGTGCCAGGCCGACCGCTCGCAGCACCGCAACCGCGCCACCGCCATGGGAATGCTGAAGGCCCGGCTGTACGAGGCCGAACTGCAGCGCCGCGAGGAAGAGGCCAGCGCCACCGAGGCCACCAAGTCCGACATCGGCTGGGGCCACCAGATCCGGTCCTACGTCCTGCAGCCCTACCAGATGGTGAAGGACCTGAGGACCGGCGTGGAGTCGGGCAACCCGTCGGCCGTGCTCGACGGCGACATCGACGCCTTCCTCGAAGCGTCTCTGGCCGCCAAGGTCGGCATGACCCGAGACCACAGCGGATCCGCCGCCGCCTCCTGAGCCGGCGAACGCCGGACCCTCTCGACACGGCATTTCTCGAAGGCCGGGCCCAGCGCCCGGCCTTCGTCGTTCTGCGTCCGAATACTTTCAACTCCGAGTCGCGCCGAAATATTGGTTAATCTTTCATTGACCCATCGGGCGACGGCCTTGGGAGAGCCGCCCGATCCGCCTGTCCCGACCAACCGTTGTAAATGCCAGCATCGGCAATATCGGGTGGTATATGATGTATTAACGTACAACACCTTGTGGGGAGATCGGATATGTCCAGTCACCTTGAGCTTGCACAGAGATACATGACGGAGTCGGTCGGCCTGCTGCAGCGCTCGGGCTACCGCCTGTCGCTGAACTTCGACCTGAACGGGTGGGCGGCGTTGCTGCGCTCGGCCCCGAGCATCGGCATCGTCAACCCGACCTTCGACCCGGCGCACAGCGACCTGAAGCCGAACGAGGCGTTCTGGCTGCAGCTCAACGACGACTCCGGGGTCGTCGCCTGCATCGCCGACCGGCTGTTCACCACCGACGACTTCGTGGCCCGGGAGCTGGCGTCGGGCAAGCTGTGGTATGCGCGTCCCGGCGCCGGCGACCGGCCGGCGCTGCTGCCGTCCGCCCCGATCGGCCGCTACAGCGGCCGGGTCGGCCACGCCGGTGGCCTGTGGGTCCATCCGCGGCGCCGCAAGGACGGGTTGTCCTGGCTGCTGCCGCGCCTGGTCCGGGCGCTGTCGATCATGAACTGGAGCGTCGACCGGCATTGCGGCCTGGTCTTCGAGGGCATCCACGATTCCGGCCTCTCGGCCCAGGCCTACGGCTTCCCGGAATCGCACATTGTGGTGGAGGGTTATTTCCCGCCGGTCCGCGGTGACGCCCGGGTGTTCGTCATCCACATCGACCGCGACCAGATCGCCGCGCAGTTCGAGGATGACCTAGTCCGGATGACAGACGGCGACCCCCAGATGCGTGACGTGGCGACCATCGTCAGTCAGCGGATACACGAGCCGGTGGTACGTTCCCGTGTAGTCCAGATGGGTGGTGGCGATGCGTGACAGCACGGCGGTGCCCGAGGTCTTCACCATCGCGTAGGAATCCTGCACGAAGGACCGGTAGCCCGGGCACGGGATCTCATCGAGGCGGCGGCCGGTGAAGTTCGCCGCCTCGGCAACCCTGGCCCGGAACCCGTAGCTCTGGAAGAAGAAGCGGTCCGGGGCGTCCGACTGGACGTCGACGATGTGCATGTAGCCGACCAGCTCGGCCAGCAGGGCGTCGGTCAGCAGAACCTGCCGCTCGTACAGCAGCGGCCCGCGGCGGCGCTCCTCCCAGGTTCTGAACAGCCGGATCAGCGGGGTGTCCGGTCCGACCACGAACCCGTCGGTTCCCATGAAGTGGGCCCGGGTGACCTCGCCCAGGCCTGAGTAGACGCGTACCGACATCGCCTCACCAGTCGAACAGAACCACCACCACCTGGTGGGGGTGGCTGAACGGCAGCACCAGCGAGTTGACGGCCCGGTCGCGGTCCCACTCATGGGTGAAGGCGATCGGGGTCGCCAGGCTCACCTCCCGGACCGTCTCGGCGGCGATCGCGGCATGCGTTCGTGTCAGGTCGGCTCCCGTGTAGACCGCCGCCTCCGACACCGTCGATCCGCAGCGCGGGAACACGACGCTGCGGCCGTTCACGATCTCGGGGATATCGAGAATGCAGGCCTCCCGATCCTCCGGCGAACGCTTGTGGCGCAGGTCGAACCAGGACGCCAGTGCCGCCTGCAGGCTCTGCCCGGCGGCACCCATCCGAAGGTAGTTCACCCGGACCTCTTCGATCCGACGGAGGGGAACGACGTTCGAAGGCATGGCCGGACTCGACCCCTGTGCGGTGACTAGCGTTGGTTGTGAATAGCCTCCCCCGACGGTGCCGGATTGTCAAACCCGGCGCGACGCGGCTCATCCACGGCCGCATCTCCGACGTCCTGAAATGCGAGGCGCCCTACAAGGTTGATAAACCTTCTACGGAAGAGCCATCCGGAACATCCCGCCGTCCACCGGGATCTGCGTCCCGGTGATGTAGCCGGCGATGTCGGAGGCCAGGAACGCCACCAGGGCGGCCAGTTCCGCCGGCTCTCCGAACCGGCCCATCGGGATCCGCTGTGCGATCTCGGTTCGCCGGGCCTCCTCGGTCGGGAACAGGCGTCCGACGATCTGCGGCGTGCTGATCCGGCCGGGGGCGATGCAGTTGACCGTGATGCCGTGCGGCGCCAGCTGCGCCGACAGGCTGCGCGACCAGCTCCACAGGGCGGCCTTGGCCGGACCGGCGGCATTCACGCCCGGCTGGGTCATGGCGCCGGTCAGGGTGACGATGCGGCCCCAGCCGGCGGCGGTCATGCCGGGGACGAGGCCGCCGGTGATCCGGCGGGCCGCCGTGAAGTTGAGGGCGAACGCCTCCTCCCACCAGTCGTCCTCGGTCTGGTCCGCATTGCCGGCGTCGCGCGGCCGCGAGCCGCCGGCGTTGTTGACCAGAATGTCGACCCCGCCGAGCCTTGCCTGGGTCTCCGCGACCACCTGTGCGCAGCCGGCCGCGGTCGTGATGTCGGCCACGACGATCTCGGGGGCGGCGGCACCGGTGGCGGCGATCTCGTCGCGCAGGGCCGCCAGGGCGGCCTCGTTGCGGGCGCTGACGGCCAGCCTGACGCCCTCGGCGGCCAGGGCCAGCGCGGTGGCGTGGCCGATTCCGGTACTGGCCCCGGTGACCAGCGCCCGCCTGCCGGTGATCTTGAGATCCATGGAGTCCTCCTGTCGACGTTGCCGGAACGCTAGGCGCGGCCGGGGCGCAAGCCAACCGGTCCGGCGGCACGACACCCGTCGCCGGTCGACGCGACGCCCCGGCTCGACGCGGTCCCTCGGCGACCGGTAGGGTCGCCCGCAACCAGGGAGGATGCGATGCGCCCGAAGGCCGCGATGTTCCACGACTATCCGCCGGGCGACGGCGACGTGTTCGGCGCCGGCCGGCGCGAGCGGATCGCCGAGCTGACCGACCTGTACCCGGCGGTGGTGACCGCGGCCGATTTCGATCGGCATGCGGCGGCGCTGGCGGAGGTCGAGGTGATCTTCGCGACCTGGGGCATGATCCGCTTCGAGGACCGGCATTTCGCCGCCATGCCGAGGCTGCGCGCGGTGTTCTACGCCGCCGGCAACGTCAAGGCGTTCGCCACCCCGCTGGTCGAGCGCGGCATCGTGCTGGTCAGCGCCTGGGAGACCAACGCGATCCCGGTCGCCGAGATGTGCCTGTCGCAGATCCTGCTGTCGCTGCGCGGGTACTTCCGCTCGGTCCGGCGCTACCGCGAACTGCGCACCCACGAGGCCAAGGGGTTTCCGCGGCCGGGCGTCAACGGCGCCACCGTCGGCATGCTCGGCATGGGCAAGATCGGCACCCGGCTGACCGCGCTGCTGCGCGACTATCCGCTACGGGTGATCGCCTACGACCCGTTCCTGACCGCCGGCCGCGCCGCCGCGCTGGGGGTGGAGCCGGTCGGACTGGAGGAGGCGTTCCGCCGCGCCGCGGTGGTCTGCAACCACATTCCCGACCTGCCGGACACCCGGGGCATGCTGCGGGGCGAGCATTTCCGCGCCATGCCCGACGGCGCCACCTTCGTGAACACCGGCCGCGGCGCCCAGGTGGTCGAGGACGACCTGCTCGCCGTGCTGCGCGAGCGCCCCGACCTGACGGCCCTGGTCGACGTCACCTGGCCGGAGCCGCCGGCCCCGGGGTCGCCGCTCTGGGACCTGCCGAACCTGGTGATCAGCCCGCATATCGGCGGCACCATCGGCGACGAGGTGGTGCGGCTCGCCGACACCGCGATCGAAGAGTACGAGGCCTGGGCCGCCGGCCGGCCGCTGCGCCACCGGGTCACCGCCGAGGTGCTGGCGACCATGGGCTGAGGCCGCTCAGCCGCCGGTCAGGGGATATCGCCCGGCCGGCGATTCCTCGAGCGCCGGATACCGTGTCTCGACCACCAGCCGGAGCTCGTGGACCGGCCATGCCAGCGCCGGTTCGCCGAGCCATTCGGCCAGCGGCCGGAACCGCGGTTCCGCGACCGGCTGCGCCAGGCGCGCGAGCGTCGAATGCGTCGTTGGCGCGCGGAACGCCGGCGCGATGCCGGCGATTGCCGCCGCGACCTGGTCGCGGATCGCTTCCAGGCGCGGGTCGGGATCGGCCTCGACCAGCACTGCGTCGCCGCGCAGCCCGGCCCGCACGAAGTCGAGCGTGAACGGCGGCGTGGTGCCGGCCAGCCGTTGCAGGGCCGCGTCGACCGGTCGCCGCAGGCCGGCCCAGACCGCCTCCGGTCCCGACGGATAGACCGCGCGCACGTAGACGATCGAGAACACCGTCAGGTGCAGGGTCACGGCCGGCGCGAACTGCATCGCCAGCCCGGTGCCGTCGGCCATCCGGGTGCGCAGCCGGTCAAGCCGGACGCGGGTGTCGTCCGGCGGCCGGATCTGCAGGTTCACCGCGAAGCAGGGGTCGCCGAACGCCAGTTCGCGGGTCGGCGGGCGCGCGATCGGGGGCGGCCCGGCGGCCATGGCGTCAGCCCGTCGGGAAGCCGTCGCCGAGATCCCAGAACAGACCGGTCGCCATGCGCAGGCCGTCGCGCATCAGCGGTGCCAGCACATGCTCGTCCGGGGCGTGCTGGGAGCAGCCCGGATAGCTGTGCGGGACCCAGATGGTCGGCATGCCGAGCAGGTCGAGGAAGATGTCGTTCGGCAGCGAGCCGCCGGAGTTCGGGATCACCCCCGGCTTCACGCCGAGCGACTTCTCGATCGACTTCCGGGCCCAGTCGACCGCCGGATGGTCCGGGTCGAGGCGCGAGGCCCGCATGATCTCCTGGCGCATGCCGTCGATCTCGATGCCCTCGTAGCCCTGGGCCTTCAGGTGCTCGCGGATCGCCGGCAGGAAGCTGTCGGGGTCGGTGTCGACCACGAAGCGGATCTGGCAGACCGCCTCGGCGAACGGCGGGACGGCGTTCTGCGGCTTGTCCGGGTTGCCGCTGATGAACGACAGCACCTCGAAGGTGTTCCAGCCGAACACCTTTTCGGCGGCGGTGAAGCCGCGCTCGCCCCACCACGGGTCGATCGACGGGTCGTCCGGGCCCGGCACCACCTCGATGCCGCCGAGGGCCGCTCGCACCGAGTTCGGCATGCGCTCCGGCTTGATCGCCTGCAGCTTCACATGGCCGTCGCGGTCGATGATCGAGGTGATGGCGTGCATGAGAACGACGGCGGGATTCGCCAGCAGCCCGCCCCAGTTGCCGGAGTGGTGGCCGCCCTCGCGGTACTCCAGCCGCAGCCTGAAATTCATCACGCCGCGGGTGCCGAGCTTCATGTCCGGCTTGTCGGCGACCAGCCGCGGGCCGTCCGAGGCGATCAGCAGGTCGGCCTTCAGCAGTTCCTTCTGCGAGAAGCAGAACTCGCGCAGGCCCGGCGAGCCCATCTCCTCGGCCATCTCGATCAGGAAGGTGACGTTGTAGCCGAGCCGGCCGCGGGTCTCGATGACGTGGCGCATCGCCTCCATGTTGATGGCGTGCTGGCCCTTGTTGTCGGCGGTGCCGCGGCCGTACCAGCGCTCGCCCCAGCGCTCGTCGGGCGCCACGTCCAGGGTCCACGGGTCGCGCCCTTCCTTCCACCGCCCTTCCTCGCCCGGCACGGTGTCGCCGTGGCCGTAGCAGAACAGCGTCGGCAGGTGCGGGTCCTCGACCCGGCGGGCCACCAGGAACGGCGCCCGCGCCAGCCCCGGGTTGGCATGGATCGAGACCTCGAAGCCCATGGCCTCGAAGCGCGGGCGCATCAGCTGGTCCTGATAGGCCATCAGGTCCTTGCCGTGCTCCTCCTCGCGCGACGAACTCTGCACGGCGACCCGCGCCGCCAGTTCCTCGCGGAAGCCGCCGGAATCGAAGTACCGTTCAACCGCCTCGATCGCCGCCTCGCGGGTGCTCATCGCCGTCTCCTCATGGCCTGACTGCCGGGGCGCAGGACGGCCGTGAATCCGGCCGCGGCCCCGTCGGGATTTCAGAGCAGGACAGTGCCGAAATCCGCCGGCGGATGGAAGCCCCGGCGACCGGGGGGCGGCTCATGCCCGTCGCTACGTGGATCCCGGAGCCGGCTGCTCGCGCAGCCCCTCCGGGATGACGAAATGAGGGTTGGATCCGGGAGGGAAGCCGGCCGAATCCTCCCCAGCTTCGTCATTCCGGAGGGGACGCGCGAGCGTCCGGCTCCGGAAACCACCCGCCGCCTCGCGTCGCTCAGTGCGACATGAACAGCGGCACCGTCATGTGGCGGAACATCTCGCGGGTCACGCCGCCCAGCACCATCTCGCGCAGCCGGGCGTGGCCGTAGGCGCCCATCACCACCAGGTCGGCGCCGTCGTCGGAGATCCGCGCCAGGATGACATCGGCGATCGACAGGTCGCGCTGGGTGTAGACCTTGACGTCGACCTTGACGCCGTGGCGGGCGAGATGGGTGGCGATGTCGGCGCCCGGCTCGTCGCCGTGGGCGCCGGGGCCGCGCTTCGGGTTGACGATCAGCACCGATACCTGCTCGGCCGCCGCCAGCAGCGGCATGGCGTCGTTGACCGCCCGCGCCGCCTCGCGGCCGGCATCCCAGGCCACCACGACCTTGCGGCCGGGCTCCTGCATGGCGCCGATATACGGGATCATCAGGACCGGCCGGCCGCCGCCGAGGATGACGTCCTCGCTCAGCTCCGGCTCGCCCGACAGCGGATCGTCCGGGTCGGACTGACCGAGGATCGCCAGGTCGGAATAGCGCGCATGCTGCGAGATCAGTTCGGCCAGCGGCCCCTTCGCCAGTTCCTTGCGGACCTCGAAGGCGATACCGGCGGCCCCGGCCTTCTTCGCGAAGCCGTCGACGGCCGCCGTAAGGCTCTCCATCGTCGACTCGCGCGCCTGCTCGAACACCGCGGCCGGGATCTGCGCCTCGACATAGGACGGGATCGTCGGCATCGCGGCGGCGGCCAGCGCGGTCAGGTGCGCGCCGTGCCTCGCCGCCAGCGCGATCGCCGCGTCGGCGCGCTTCGCCGAGGATTTCGAGGGGTCCAGGTGGACCAGCAGGTTCTTGAATGCCATGGGGCTCTCCCTTCGTCGTCGCGGACCGGATCCGTCACTCGTGAAACAACCACTCGCACGGCAGCGTTGCATTGACATGAATCAGGGGAAGTGGTCGGAGAGTCCCGGGCCCGAGGGCCGCCACGCAAGGAGACCGCCCCCATGCGACCATGCCCCTGCGGTTCCGGTGCCAGCCTGGATGACTGTTGCGGACCGGTGCTCGGCGGCGCCGCGGCCCCGACCGCCGAGGCGCTGATGCGCTCGCGCTACGCCGCCCATGTGCTGCGCGACTTCGACCACCTGCAGCGGACCCACGCGCCCGAGACCCGCGGCGGCTTCGACCGCGCGGCGGCGGAGCGCCAGGCCGGCGGGGTCGAGTGGCTCGGCCTCGAGATCCACGCCGCCGGCGCCGGCGGCGCGTCGGACGACGCCGGAACCGTCGAGTTCACCGCCCGCTACCGCGAGGGCGGGCAGGCCCGCGCCTTCCGCGAGGTCTCCCGGTTCCGGCGCGAGCAGGGGCGCTGGGTCTATGTCGACGGCCTGCCGGTCCCGGTCGCGGCAGCGCCGAAGGCCGCGAAGGTGGGGCGCAACGACCCCTGTCCCTGCGGCTCCGGAAGGAAGTTCAAGAAGTGCTGCGGGGCGTGAGCGCCCGGCTACGGGGGATTTCCTGAGCCCGCTGGCGGCAACGCGACGCGGAGCGCCGGCGTGCTGGCCGCCTGGTCCAGGTCGCGGTCAATCGAGTTGCTCGACCTATCCTCCTGGAGAGGATAAAATCAAGCCATGGCCGACACCCACCTGCACCAGACCCATCCCGCGATCGTCAAGCGGCTCAAGCGCGCCGACGGCCATCTGCGCAGCGTGATCGAGATGATCGAGTCCGGCCGGCCCTGCCTCGACATCGCCCAGCAGCTCCATGCCGTCGAGAAGGCCGTCGCCCAGGCCAAGCGGACGCTCATCCAGGACCACCTGGATCACTGCCTCGACGACGTCGTCGGTCCCCTGGCGCGCGAGCAGCGGCGCTCGATCGACGAATACAAGGAAATCACCAAGTACCTGTGACGGCCCCCGGACCGCCGGTTCAGGCCCCCGGGGCCGCCGGCTCCGGCGCCCCGGCCCGCTGGGAGGCGGGCAGCCCCATGCTCAAGATCCTCGGCAACCGCACCTATCGCCACCTGTTCCTGGCCCAGGTCATAGCACTTCTCGGCACCGGCCTCGCGACCGTCGCGCTCGGGCTCCTGGCCCACGACCTGGCCGGCGAGGATGCGGGCGTCGTGCTCGGCACCGCGCTGGCGGTGAAGATGATCGCCTATGTCGGGGTGGCCCCGGTGGCGTCGGCCTTCGCCGAGCAGCTGCCCCGGCGTCGCGTGCTGGTCTGCCTCGACCTGGTGCGGGCGGCGGTGGCGGTCTCGCTGCCCTTCGTGACCGAGGTCTGGCAGGTCTACGTGCTGATCTTCGTGCTGCAGTCGGCGTCCGCGGGCTTCACGCCGACCTTCCAGGCGACGATCCCGGACGTGCTGCCGGACGAGGCGGCGTACACCCGCGCGCTCTCGCTGTCGCGGCTCGCCTACGACCTGGAGAGCCTGATCAGCCCGGCGCTGGCGGCCGCCCTGCTGACCGTGATGAGCTTCCACGCGCTGTTCGCCGGCACCGTGGTCGGCTTCCTGGCGTCCGCCGCCCTGGTGGTGTCGGTGCTGCTGCCGAGCCCGCGGCCGGCCGGGCGGCGCGGCATCTACGACCGGACAACCCGGGGTCTCAGGATCTATCTCGCCACCCCGCGGCTGCGCGGGTTGCTGGCGCTGAGCATGGCGGTTTCGGCGGCCGGCGCCATGGTGATCGTCAACACCGTGGTCATCGTTCAGTCGGGCTTCGGGCTCACCCAGCAGGCGACGGCGCTGGCGCTGGCGGCCTTCGGCGGCGGGTCGATGGCGGCGGCCCTGGTCCTGCCCCGCCTGCTCGACGCGCTGCCCGACCGGGCCGCGATGCTGGCCGGCGGGACGGTCATGGCCGGCGGCCTGCTGGCGGCTGCCGTAGTCCTGCCCGGCTACGAGGGTTTGCTCGCGATCTGGCTGCTGCTGGGGTTCGGATACTCGGTGACCCAGACGCCGTCGGGCCGGCTGCTGCGCCGCTCGTCGCACCCGGAGGACCGGCCGGCCCTGTTCGCGGCGCAGTTCGCGCTGTCGCATGCCTGCTGGCTGGTGACCTATCCGGCCGCCGGCTGGCTCGGCGCCGCCTACGGCATGCCGACGGCGTTCCTCGTGCTGTCCGCGGTCGCCGGGGCCGCGGTGATCGTCGCCGCGATGCTGTGGCCGGGAGCCGATCCCGCCGTGCTCGTGCATGACCATCCGGACCTGCCGCCGGACCACCCGCATGTCGCCGACGCGGTCCGGATCGGGACCACCCTGCGCCACAGCCACGACTACGTGATCGACAGCCACCACCCGGAATGGCCGCACCGGGCCTAAGCATCGCCTTCTGTCGCCGCCGCAACAGGGTCGGGCGCACGTCCTGCCGGCCCGGTTGCCCCGGTATTCTCAGCTTGCCGGCAATGTGAGACCATCGCCTCACCCACGCCGTTCGGCCTGATTTTTCATCCAAGAGCGCCCCGGGCGAGCACCCGCTCTGAACGGAAAAGCGATCTCCGTAAATCGGGCCCTTAGAAAGTTTGGAACTTCACGGGGCTGTCCCAGGCAACCTCCCGGTCAGGTTGTCTGGCACAGCCCCTTCGAGATCATCCGGAAGGGAGAGAACATGCCCCCTATCATCGACATGGAGATCGAGGCCCCGCTGTCCGAGGCCGCGCTGCGCGCCCAGGAGATCGGCAAGGGCCGGCCCGGCACGCCGATGGGAGAGTCGCTGGACCGGCCCGAGGGATACGGGTTCGCCAACTACGGCACGGTCTTCGGCGGCGGCTCGACCGGGTCGGCGACCAAGGGCTTCGGCCCTGACGAGCTCGACCGCCGGTTCGCGGCGATCGTCGCGGACATGGACCGGGCGAACATCGAATACGGCTTCATGTGCAACATGCTGAACAGCGAGATCGGCGACATCCACCGCAGGCATCCCGGCCGCTTCAAGCTGTTCGCCCTGATCGACCCGATGGACGGCATGCGCGGGGTGCGGGAGCTGGAGCGGCTGGTGCGCGAGGACGGCGCCAACGGCTTCCGCGTGACCTCGCTCGGCAACTGCCTGCCGGCCAGCGACCGGCGCTACTACCCGCTCTACGCCAAATGCGTCGAGCTCGGCGTGCCGGTGAAGATCTACAGCAGCATGAACTACGCCAACGACCGGCCCTACGACCTCGGCCATCCGCGCCACCTGGACCAGGTCGCGATCGACTTCCCGGAGCTGAAGATCTGCGCCGGCCTCGGGGGGTGGCCGTGGGTCCCGGACATGGTCGGCCTGCTCGCCCGGCATCCGAATCTCTACTGCGACACCTCGGCCCACCGGCCGCGCTATTTCGCCCAGCCGGGGGCCGGCTGGGAGATGTTCATGCAGTTCGGCAACACCCGCCTGCAGGACAAGATCATGATCGGGATGTCGCGCTATCTGTTCGGCTGCCCTTTCGAGGAACTGATCGAGGAGTACAGCCGGCTTCCGCTCAAGGAGAAGGTCCTGGAGAAGTGGTTCTACCACAACGCCAAGCGGTTCTTCGAAGGCGACTGAGGCCGGCGACTGCGCCCGTCGCTTCGTGGGTTCCGGATGCGTCCCGCCTGCGGCGATCCGCTCCGGAATGACGAAAGGAGGGGCGGGAGCCAAGGGTTCCGACCGTCCACCTCCCCAGTCTCGTCATTCCGGAGGGGCTGCGCGAGCAGCCGGCTCCGGGACCCACCCGCCGCCACTGCATGAACACCCGGATGACCAAGGACACAGCATGACCAGGGATGTCTCGTCTCTCATCAGGCCGGCGACGATCGCCGTCGTCGGCGCGTCCGCGACGAAGAGGGCCCAGGGCAACGCCGTCATCGACAACCTGCTGAGCCGGGATTGCGCGAGCCGGGTGATCCCGGTCCACCGCAGCGCCGGGACCATCCAGGGCCTGGCGACCGTCGCCGCCGTCGAGGACCTGCCCGACGGCGTCGATCTCGCGATCGCCTCGGTCCCCGCCACCGCCGCGACCGAGACGGCGCGGGCGCTGCAGGCGCGCGGCGTGAAGTCGGCAATCTTCTTCGCCGCCGGGTTCTCGCGGCAGGACGAGGCCGCGTTCCGCTCGCTCGCCGCCGCCAGTGTCATGAACATCCACGGGCCGAACTGCATGGGCCTGATCAACCTCAACGACGGGCTGTTCCTGTATCCGGCGACGACGTCGAGCAAGCTCAGGGCCGGCAGGGTCGCGTTCATCGCGCAGTCCGGCTCGGCGGCGATCACGCTGATGAATTCCGCCGAGTTCGGGATCTCGAAGATCGTCACCGTCGGCAGCGAGTTCCAGCTGACCGCCGCCGACTACCTGGACTGGCTGGCGACCGACGACGACACGGCGGCGATCGGCGTGGTGCTGGAGGCGATCAAGGACCCCGACGCCTTCGCCCGCGCCGCGCACCGGATCTACGCGAACGGCAAGTCCCTCGCGGTCCTGAAGGTCGGCAACTCCGAGGTCGGATCGGCGGCCACGCTCGCCCACACCGGCTCGATGACCAGCGACGCCGACACCTACCGGCTGTTCTTCGAGGCCAACGGCATCGCCACCGTCGGCGACTACGACGAGCTGAACGCGGCGCTGGAGATCCTGTCGCGCACCGGCCACCGGTCCGGTGTGGGCAGGCAAGGCGCGGGCAGGCAGGGCGGGGGCAGGCTGGCGATCGTCGGCATTTCGGGCGGGCAGACCGCGCTCGCCTGCGACGTCGCCGCGGCCGCCGGCGTCGAGCTCGCGCGATTCAGCGACACGGTGGTCCGGCGGATGGGCGAGGTCTCGCCCGGCACGCTGGCCCAGAACCCGATCGACTTCGGCTCGGTGGTCGACGAGGCCGCCCGCGACATCGCCGGCGCGATCGGGGCCGTCCTCGACGACGACGGCACCGACGTGCTGGTCGTGATCCAGGACTGCCAGGCCGGCCTGCACGAGAAGTCGCTGGAATCCTACGCCACGCCGATCGACGCCTATTGCCGCAGCGCGCTCGGGACGTCGAAGCCGATCGTCGCGATCTCGGCGACTTCGGAGCCGATCCACCCCGACATCCGGGCGAAGTTCGAGAGCCACGGCATCCCGATCGTCAGCGGCCTGCGCGAGGGCATCGTCGGGATCGCTGCGATCTCGCGGCCGCGCCCGCGCGCCCTCGCCGACACGCCGGAACCGCCAGGGACGCCGGCCCGCAAGGCCCGGGCCCTGAGCCTGATCGAGGACGAGCTGAAGCGCGGCAGGTCCCAGCTGACCCCGGAGAGCTGCCTGGAGATCCTGGCCGCCTACGGGATACCGACACCCCGGTCGCTGGTGGTGGCGGACGCTGCCGAGGCGCTGGAGCGGGTCTCCGAGGTCGGGTTCCCGCTGGTCGTCAAGGTCGCGTCCCGGGACATCGCGCATCGCTCGGAACTGGGCGGCGTCGTGCTCGGCGTCACCGACACGGACGGCCTCCGGGCGGCGGTCGACCGGATCGCCGGGAACGTCGCGGCGGCGGCCCCCGGAGCCGTGATCGACGGCTACGAGCTGCAGCGCGAGGTCCGCGGCGACCTCGAGGCGGTCGCCGGCTTCGTCGCCTCGCCGCCGTTCGGCGTCAAGGTCATGGTCGGGACCGGCGGGACGCTGGTCGAGCTGACCGGCGACCTGGCCATGGGGCTGGCGCCGCTGACGCCGGCGAACGCGCAGGCGCTCATCGCCTCGACCAAGCTCGGCAGGCGCCTGGACGGCTACCGGAACCTGGTGGCCAGGACCGACACGCGGCCGCTCGCCGAACTGGTCGCGAACCTGTCGCTGCTGGCGCGCGACCTCGGCGACCGGATCACCTCCTGCGACCTGAACCCGGTCATGGTCAGCGCCGGATCCGGCGAGGTCGCCGTCGTCGACGTGCTGATGACGGTGCGCTGATGCCGGCGGGGTCGGTGTCAGGCGGCGACCGTCAGGTGCCCGGTCCTGTCGTCGGGGCCGCCGCCCGCCCGCTCGATCCTGACCGTCACGTCGAGGCCGAGCCGGGTCGCGAACCGCACCAGCCGGTCCAGGCTGTAGCTCGCCCACTGGCCGCGCAGCAGGGTCGACAGCTTCGGCTGCGGCAGTCCGATGACCGCCCCGGCATCGCGCTGCGACAGGCCGCGGCGGGCGATCTCGTCGGCGATGGTCTGCACCATCCGCGCCTTCGCCAGCTCCAGCTCGGCATTCGCGAAGCCGAGGTCGGCGAACACGTTGCCGCTGGAGGCGGTGACGGTCGTGTCGTCTTCGCGTTTCGTCAAATTTCTCTCCGTTCGCACATCAGGGCGAGCCCCTGGCGCGCCGCAGTGCCATGCCCTCGGGGCTGGCCCGGAAGGTGTCCACGGCCTTGAGGCGTTCCTTGATCCGGTCGATTTCTGCCTGGGGTGTCGCCCGGCCGGATTTCGATTTCTTCTTGAAGGCATGCAGCACGTAGATCGCTTCCTCGTGCTCCACGGTGACCACGGTCCGGTAGGTGTCGGTGGCGTGGTCCTCGATGATCTCCCGCACCTTGGCACCCCGGAAGGCCAGGTCTCCGGTCAGTGGTTTGATCGACGGGTCTGTGTTGCCGGTCTGTAGCTTCCACAGCATGAATCCAATGGATCGTCGAACATTGCCTGGGAAGTCTTTTACGTCATTCAACGAAGAGTTTATCCAGTAAACCTTTTTATTTTCTGACATATTGTCCTCTTTGGGATCGATTTCCCGTTCATCCTCATGGTTCTCCTCCTCATAACTCGGGCCTGGCGTTCTCTAGTTTGAACACTCTTCATTGATACCGTGTAGGGTATCATAAACCGTGCGGTAGTCAACCTACCTACACATCCTCAAGATCGATGGTGACGCTTGGAGCGATGCACTGACGTACGCATGACAAAAATCAATCCTCTTCTCAGCATCGCCACCGCCGCCCGCGCCGTGCTTCTGACCGCCGACGCCCGCGCCAAGGCGGCGGCCGGGCGCGCGGCGGCGGCCGCGTGGCGGGCCGGTGAACTCGCGATGCCCGTTGCCGTCGACCTCCCCGACCGTCCCGCCCGCCCGGACGAGCCGCCGCTGCTGCCGCCGCGCGGGGTGAAGAAGCGGAAGATCACCGCCGCCCCGGGGGGCCGGATCGCGCTGCTGCACGCGCTGGCGCATATCGAGCTGAACGCCGTCGACCTGTCCTGGGACGCGGTGGCGCGGTTCCCCCATGCCGGCTTCCCGCGCGGGTACGTCGACGACTGGGTGCGGGTGGCGGACGAGGAGTCCAAGCATTTCCTGCTGCTGGCCGACCGGCTGGAGGCGCTCGGCGCGCGCTACGGCGCGCTGCCGGTCCATGACGGGCTGTGGCAGGCCGCCGCCGAGACCATGGACGACCCGCTGGCCCGGCACGCGGTGGTGCCGCTGGTGCTGGAGGCCCGCGGGCTGGACGTCACGCCGGCGATGATCGCCAGGCTGCGCGACGTCGGCGACGACGAATCCGCCGCCATCCTGCAGGTGATCTACGACGACGAGATCGGCCATGTGGCGGTCGGCAAGCGCTGGTTCGACCATCTGTGCATCCAACGCGGGCTGGAGCCCGTATCAACGTGGCAGGACATCGTGCGCGCCCGCTTCCGCGGCGGGGTCAAGCCGCCGTTCAACGTCCCGGCGCGCGAGGCGGCCGGCTTCTCGGCGGCGTTCTACGGGCCGCTGGGAGAGGAATACGAGGCGGCGCGGCGGCGCCCATGACGGAGGAAGCCATGCCCACGCATGCCGTCGACTGGGAGTTCGCGCATCCGCCCGCCGCGGTGTGGCCGCTGCTGGCCGACACCGCCCGGCTGAACGAGGCGGCGGGGCTGCCGAAATACCCGGTGCGCCGCGAGGAGCAGCCGGACGGCTCGATGCGGTTCTTCGCCGAGTCGCGGATCGGGCCGTTCGCGCTGGCCTGGGAGGAGATCCCGGTCGAGTGGGTCGGCGACCGCTGGTTCCGGCACGAGCGGCGGTTCTCGCGCGGCCCGCTGGCGACCCTGACGGCGACCGCCGAGCTGCGGCCGACGCCGACCGGCACCATCTGCCGCTACACCCTGGAGGCCGAGCCGTCCGGGCTGGCGGGCCGGCTGCTGCTGGCCGCCGGGTTCCTGCGGGCGTCGGAGAAGGGCCTCGTCCGGCTGGTCGACGGGGTGCGCGAGCATCTCGACGGCCGCCGGCCGGTGGCGTTCGAGCCGCCGCGCCCGCCGCTCGACGCGGCCCGCCGCCGGCGCCTGGACCGGCTGGCCGAGACCGTCGAGGCGAGCGGCCACGGCCACGGGCTGACCGGCCGGCTGGCGGCGCTGGTCAGCGGCGGCCAGGACAACGACGTCGAGCGCATCCGGCCGCTGGCGCTGGCCCGGCGCTGGGCGGTGCCGGAACGCGATACGATCGAGCTGTGCCTGCAGGCGGTGCGCGACGGCATCCTGGAATCGCGCTGGGACATCCTGTGCCCGCGCTGCCGCGGCGCCCAGATAACCGCGACCTCGCTCGACCGCCTGCCGACCGCGGCGCATTGCGAGAGCTGCAACATCGGCTACGACCGCGATTTCGCGCAGAATGTCGAGCTCAGCTTCCATCCCGCACCCAGCGTGCGGCCGGTGACGGAGGGCGAGTTCTGCCTGTTCGGGCCGATGTCGACCCCTCACGTGTTCGCTCAGCTGCGGGTCGAGCCCGGCGCCCGGCGCGCCCTGCCGGCCGGCTTCGCCCCGGGGGCATGGCGCTACCGCACGCTGGAGCCGGGCGGCCAGGCCGACCTGGCGATCGGGCCGGACGGCATCCCGGCGGCGATCGTGAGTGCGGAAGGGGTGGAGGCCGGGCCGCCGGCGGCCGGCGAGCTGGTGCTGGAGAACCGCGATTCCCGGCCGCGCACCGTGGTGGTGGAATCCCGGCGCTGGGTCGAGGACGCGCTGACCGCCCACCGGGTCACCACCATGCAGGCGTTCCGCGACCTGTTCGCCGGCGACGTGCTGCGGCCGGGCGACGAGGTGGCGATCGCCCAGATTGCCCTGCTGTTCACCGACCTGTCGGGCTCGACCGCGCTGTACGAGCGGATCGGCGACGCCGCCGCCTACCGCCTGGTGCGCGAGCACTTCGCGTTCCTGGCCCGCACCATCCGGGCCCATGACGGGGCGATCGTGAAGACCATCGGCGACGCCGTGATGGCGGCGTTCGCGGAGCCGGCCGACGCGGTGCGCGCCGCCGTCGCGGTGCAGGCCGAGGTCGCCGCCTTCAACCGCCAGCAGGGCGGAGAGGGTATCGCCATCAAGATGGGCGTGCATGCCGGCCACTGCATCGCCGTGACCCTGAACGACCGGCTCGACTATTTCGGCCAGATGGTGAACCTGGCGGCCCGGCTGCAGGGGTTGGCGCGTTCCGGCGAGGTGCTGCTGTCGGGCGTGCTGGCGGACGACCCGAAGGTGCGCGAGGTGCTGGCCGGCGTGGTACCGGGCACCCGCGAGTCGGCGGCGGTGCGGGGCGTCGAGCGGGCGGTCGACGTGCTGCGGCTGTCCGGGCCGTTCGTGACCGCGGAAACCGCCGCCTGAGCCGTCGCGTGCCGGAACCCTCGGGGTGATGGAACAGGCGGCGTGGAATCGACTAGCCTTTCCCCATGACCCTGCGGGGTCCGACGGACGGGGACAGGGGGCGTGAGCGGATGACCGACAAGCCGTTGCTGGTGCTGTGGATCGACAATGCCGAGCCGTATCGGGAGGCCCTGGCCGAGGCCGGGCTGGCGGATCGGGTCGAGGTCGCCGTGGTGCCGATGGCCGAGCCGATGCCGGCCGACCTGGCGGCGCGGGTGTCGGCGCTGGTCGCCTGGCGGAGCCCCCCCGGCGCGCTCGCCGCCATGCCGAGGCTGCGCTGGCTGCAGGCGATGAGCGCCGGGGTCGAGATGTGGCTCGGCCGGCCGGACCTGCGCGACGACCTGGTCCTGACGGCGGCGCGCGGCGTGCACCGGGTGTCGATGCCGGAGAACATCCTGGCCGCCCTGTTCCACCTGACCAAGCCGATCGTCGACGCCGCCCTCGACCAGCGCGACTCGCGCTGGACCCGCCGGGTCTCGGTGCCGCTCGCCGGCAAGACCCTCGGCATTCTGGGGATCGGGACCATCGGGGCCGAGCTGGCGCGCAAGGCCGCCGCCCTGGAGGTCCGGGTGATCGGCACCCGGCGGTCCGGGGTCGCGGTGCCGGGCGTCGACGAGGTGTTCACGCCGGACCGCACCGACCACGTGCTGGCGGCCGCCGACTTCGTCCTGCTGCTGCTGCCGTCGACGCCGGACACCCGCGACTTCATGAATGCCGGGCGCCTGTCGGCGATGCGGCCGGACGCCTACCTGCTGAACTTCGGGCGCGGCGACGCGGTGGTCGACGCGGACCTGGTGGCGGCGGTGCGCGACGGCACCATCGCCGGCGCCGTGCTGGACGTGTTCCGGCAGGAGCCGCTGCCGGCCGAGCACCCGTTCTGGACCACGCCCGGCATCAGCGTGTGGCCGCATGTCGGCGGGCTGCACCCGTACCGCGACGCCCTGGTCGCCGAGCTGCTGGCCGAGAACCTGCGGCGGTTCCTGGCCGGCGAGACGCTGAGCCAGAGCGTCGACCGCGTCGCCGGGTACTGAGGCGGCGGCACCCGGTCAGCGAGCCTCCTGCAGGCGGCATTCCGCGTCGCCGTCCCGCAGGCATCCGATGAACCGGTCGGCCGCCTCGACCGCGGCCGTGGTTTCCTGCAGCGCGCCTTCCAGGCATTGCCGGTACTCGACCAGCTTCTCGCGATAGGTCTCGGCGTCGTCGACGCAGCGGCGGCGTGCGATCTCACTGTCGGTCGCGCCGTTAGGCTCGGTCGCCGGGACGGCCGTGGCGCAGATCGGCGTGACCGGTGCGCTGCAAAGGGCCTGTGCCAGCGGTCCCCCGCCGAGCGGCATCAGGGCGATGGCGACGGCAGCGGCCATCGGGGCAGACAGAAGATGGAGACGCGGGCGGGCCATGGTCGGTTCCGTAAGGTGAGAGTGCCAAATGGGTCGACGCTGAATCAACGGGCGCGACCCGGACCCGGTTCCGGGGACCCGGGACCGGCCGGTTGTCGCCGGACGGTTCGCGGGTTTCCATTCCGGCCGGGTTGCCTCACGATATCCTGGGGGTAGGACACCGATGCCGGGGCAACCGGCACGGGCGACGGCGCAGCCGGCGGCAGACCGGGCGTCGCGAGACGGGATTCCGCACCCTCGGGCGAGACTGGGGGTGGCCATGCCTGAGATCTTCAACTGTTTTCCGTTGACCGTGTTCAAGGACACGCTCGGCCTGCCGACGGGCTATCGCCGCCGGCTGGGCGAGTGCGTGATCGAAGCCTGGGAGGCCAGCTCGAAGGCCGGCCAGGATCGCCGCAACGCCTGGACCGGCGACCGCAACGGCGTCGAATGCCTGCACCACGAGCCCGAGTTCCAGGAGCTGTTCCGGGCATTGCGCGAACGGCTGCAACGCTACCTCTCGGCTCTGTCGGTCGATGCCCGGCGGCTCGAGCTGTTCTACACCCGGGCCTGGGGGACGCTCAGCGAGCGCGGACAGAAGATCCAGCGCCACCGCCACAACCAGTCGCACATCTCGCTGGTCTACTACCCGCTGAAGGCGGAGGGCACCGGCAACCTGGTGTTCCACGACGCCGAGCCGGCGAACGAATTCACCCCCGGCCTGTTCGAGCCGCATTCCCTGTCCGAGGGGCTGCTGACCGCCAGCAACATCCTGAACTCCGAGCTGGTGAACCTGCCGGTGGCCGAGGACGACGTGGTGATCTTCCCGTCCAAGGCCTACCACGCCACCGAGCCGAACGAGACCGACCAGCCGCGGGTGTCGATCTCGGCCGACGTAGTGGTCGCCCTCAAGGACGCGGCCGGCGTCGAATACGTCATGCCCCCGGTCCGCCACTGGCGCAGCGCCGAGGGCTTCTGAGGGCGGCGTCCCATGATCGCGGCCAACCGTCTGCTCGATTGAGGTGACGGCGGCCGCCCGAGCCGCAATGATCGCACCGGGGCGAACCGTCTCCTCGAAAGGGTCACCGCCATGTCCGACCTGCCCGCTCGTGTCGATATCAACGAGGAGGGCCCGCGCGAGGGCTTCCAGATCGAGCCCGGGCCGATCCGGACCGAGGACAAGATCGCGCTGATCGACGCCCTGTCCGGAACCGGGGTCCGGCACATCCAGGCCTGCTCCTTCGTGTCGCCCCGACTGGTGCCGGGCTGGGCCGACGCCGAGGCGGTGGTGGCCGGGTTCGCGCCGCGGGACGGCGTCGAGTACACCGCACTCTGGTTCAACGCCAGGGGGCTGGAGCGGGCGCTGGCGTTCCGCGACCGGCTGCACGTCACTGGCTCGATCGCGCTGGCCGCCTCCGAGGCGTTCTCGCTGAAGAACCTGAACCGCGACCGCCAGGGCAACATCGAGGCGATGCGCCGGCAGACCGAGGCGCATGTCGCGGCCGGGGTGCCGGTCACCCGGATCGGCGTGATGGCGGCCTTCGGCTGCAACTTCGCCGGTGACATCCCGGTCGAACGGGTCGTGGAGACCGTCCAGGACGGCCTCGCGATCGCCGCCGGGTGCGGCGTGACGATCGTCGACCTCGGGCTCGCCGACACCATGGGCTGGGCGACCCCGGCGCGCATCGAGCGGGTCGTCGGCGCGGTCCGGAACCGCTGGCCGGAGCTGCGGTTGACCCTGCACCTGCACGATACCCGCGGGCTGGGCATCGCCAACGCCCATGCCGGGCTGCGCATGGGGGTGGCGCGCTACGACACCACGGTCGGCGGCCTCGGCGGCTGTCCGTTCGCCGCCCACAAGGGCGCGCCCGGCAACATCGCGACGGAGGAACTGGTGCTGCTGTGCGAGGAGATGGGCATCGCCACCGGCATCGACCTGGACGCGATGATCGAGGTCGGGCACCTGGCGGAACGCATCGTCGGCCATCCGCTGCCGAGCGCCGCCCTGCGCGGCGGCAGCCTGGCCGGTTTCCGGAGCCGCGCCGCATGACCGCAGCGAGGTCGCTCGAGGGCCTGAAGGTCCTGGAGTTCACGCACACTATCATGGGTCCCTGCGCCGGCCTGGTCCTGGCCGACCTGGGCGCCGACGTGATCAAGATCGAGCCGGCTCCGGGCGGTGACCATACCCGCCGGCTTCCGGGCTTCGCCGCCGGCTTCTTCGCCACCTTCAACCGCAACAAGCGCAGCCTGGCGATCGACCTGAAGAGCCGGGCGGGGCAGGCGGCGGTGCATCGCCTGGTCGCCGATGCCGACGTGGTGCTGGAGAACTACGGCCCCGGCACCATGGAGCGGCTGGGCTGCGGCTGGGAACAGCTGTCCGCCATCAACCCGCGGCTGGTCTACCTCGCCCTCAAGGGCTTCCTGGCGGGACCCTACGAGGACCGCCCGGCGCTCGACGAGGTGGTGCAGTTCCAGTCCGGCCTCGCCCACATGACCGGGCCGCCCGGACAGCCGCTGCGCGCCGGCGCCTCGGTCGTCGACATCCTGGGCGCGGTGTTCGGCGTCACTGGCGTGCTGGCGGCGCTCCGCGAGCGCGACCGGACCGGCATGGGGCAGCGAGTCGGCAGCGCCCTGTTCGAGTCGGCGGTGTTCCTGGTCGGTTCGCACATGGCCGGCACCGCCGCCACCGGCGAGGCGCCGCCGCCGATGCCGGCGCGGCGCGGCGCCTGGGGCATCTACGACCTGTTCGAGACCGCCGACCGCCGGCAGTTGTTCGTCGGGGTGACCAGCGACCAGCAGTGGAAGCGGTTCTGCACGGCGTTCGGGCTCGACGACCTGGCGGCCGATCCCGGTCTCGCCAGCAACGGCGATCGGTCGAAGGCCCGCCCGACCCTGATCCCGCGCCTGCGCGAGCTGATCGGCGCCATGGCCTTCGAGGATGTCCGGACGTGCTGCGACACCGCTAGAATCTCCTGGGCGCCGGTCGGCAGGCCGGTCGACATGTTCGACGACCCGCATCTGCACGCCGGCGGCGGGCTTCTGGCGACCGCGATCGCCGCGATCGGCGGCGGCGACCTGGTGCCGCTGCCGGCCCTGCCGCTGGAGTTCGGAAGCGAGCGCGCGCGCGCGCCGCTGGTCCGCCAGCCGCCGCGCATCGGCGAGCATAACCGCGAGGTGCTCACGGCCGCGGGCTTCGACGCGGATGGTATCGACGCGCTGTACGATGCGGGTGTCGTGGTCGAGGGCTGAGCGGCGGGCGGGTTCCGGTGCGGACCGCGCCGGTCGATCACCGCGAGCAGTCTGGGCATCAAACGAAACCTCCCCGCATCGGAGCGATGCGGGGAGGTTAGCGTCATCTCCTCTCCTGACAGGCCCTGTCAGGAGCCGGTTGGAAGGCAGATCAACCGGTCACTCCGGGCCCTTCCAGGCCTTGAGCTTGTCGAGCTTCATCTGCCGCTTCTCGCCGTCCGAGGCCTTCCAGTTGAAGCCGAACGAGGCGCCTTCCCACGACCCGTAGGTCGGGTTGGCGATCATGATCCACTGCTTGCCCCACATGTCCTGGTGCTTCTTGTAGACCGCGGCCCGCTCCTCCGGCGTGCCGTCGGACTCGTCGGTGAAGTCGCCGAGGTTGTCGCCGATATTCAGCAGCACCCGGTGGGTGGCGCCGACCGCCGAGCGTCGCGGGCTCTTGGCCGACTTCTTCCACTCCTCCTTCTCGCCGCGCACCAGCACGTCGCTGCCGTCGTCGGCGACCGGATAGCCGAGCGCCTTCAGGTTCGCGATGGTGGCTTTCTCCTCGATGTCCTTGCGGTTCGAGACGTAGAAGATCGCCACGCCCTTGGACTGCGCGTACTTGATGAACTCCATCGATCCCGGGATGGCCCCCGAGGTCTCGGTGTTCACGTAGGCCGTCCAGGTCTTGGAGCTGAAGCCCTGGCCGCTCTTCACGGTCCAGGCCTGGTAGCCGGAGTTGTCCATCACGGTCTCGTCCAGGTCGAGGATCACCGCGGTCGGCAGGCTCTCGTAGCCGGCGGCCTGCTCGCCCGGCAGCGCGGTCCAGCTCTTGTCGGCCAGCGCCTGGTCGAGGCGCAGCTGCGCCAGCATGTACAGGCCGTAGGCATTGGCCTTGAACTCGACGGCATTCTGCGTCCAGTAGGTGGCATTCAGCCCGTCGTTCGGCGCGGGATCCGCGGCGTTGGCGGGCGCGATTCCTGTCGCGGCCATCGCGAACAGGCCCGCCGCGACCAGCCCGGCGAGCGGGCGGCGGTGCATGATGTCGGACATGGTATGCCTCTCCGTTTCCCTGTGATCCCGAATGCGTCGTCCGCAGCGGCCCGAGGCGCCCCTCACCGCAGGCCGTGTTCGGGTTCGAACATGTTGCCGGTGCGGACAGCGCCGGCCAAGCGCAATCGCGCGTCGCCGCGAAGGCGGGCCGGCATCCGCTATGCCGTCGCCCGCCGGATGATCGCGAAGCCGAGGTCGAGGATTCGGGCCGTCGGCTTCTCGCCGCGCTTGGCGGCCAGCAGCAGGCGGCCAGCCTCGGCGCCGATGGCGTGGCCGGGGATGCTGACGGTGGTCAGGCCGAGGCCGCTGTCGCCGGCGAACTCGAAGTCGCCGAAGCCGGCGACCGCCAGCCGGTCGGGGACCGCGATGCCGCGGCGCCGGGCCTCGCTGAGCGCCCCCAGGGCGACCGAGTCGCTGGAGCAGAACACCGCGTCGGTGTCTGGCCAGCGCTCCAGCAGGGCGGCCAGGTCGCGGGCGCCGCGCTCGACCATCGAACCGCCGGCCGGGTCCGGCACCACCCGCGGCTCGCCGAGGCCGAGCTCGGCGAGCGCCGCCGCGTAGCCCTGGCGCCGCAGCCTCCCGCGGCGGTCTCCCTCGGTGGCGCCCTCGTCGCCGCCTGCGGCGGCCGGCCGGCTGCCGCCGACGAAGCCGATGCGCTGGCGCCCGACGGCGTGCAGGTGCCGGGTCATGGCGCGGCCGGCCTCGAAATTCGAGAATCCGACCGCCATGTCGACCGGATCCTCCGGCAGCTCCCAGACCTCGACCACCGGGATGCCGGCGCCGACGAGCATGGCGCGCGCCGCCGGCGTGTGCTCCCCGCTGGTCAGCACGATGCCGTCGGGCCGGCGGCTCAGCGCGGTGGCGATCAGCGCCTGCTCGCTGGCGGTCGAATACTCGGTGGTGCCCAGCAGCAGCTGGTGGTCGGCCTCACGCAGGCTCCGGGCCAGGCCGTCGACCGTCGAGGCGAAGATCGAGCCGGACAGGGTCGACACCAGGGCGGCCACCAGCCGGCTCTCGCGCGACGACAGCGATCCCGCCACCTGGTCCGGGACGTAGCCGAGATCGCGCACCGCCGCCTGCACCCGGTCGCGGGTCGCCGCCCTGACCTTCTCCGGCGTCCGCAGCACCCGCGAGACGGTGATGGTCGAGACGCCGGCCGTCCTGGCGACGTCCTGCATGGTCACCCAGCGGTGCGGCGGGGAGGAGGCGTCGTTCACGGGCGGCGTCCTTGGCCGGCAGGCTGCATGGGACCGGGGGGTGGGTTCCGGCTCGGCTGCGCCGAGGACGGCGCATCCGTCCGGAATGACGGCAGTGGAGGGGCGGCGCCGGGAACCTTCTTCCTCGGCGTCATTCCGGACCGGATCGCCGAAGGCGGGACGGAGCCGGAACCCAGGACTGTGAGGCCCAAGAATGACATCGATAACATACCGCGTTGACTCGTCGATGGTATCGATAACATAATCCTCATGGTTGGAGAAGCCGGGCGCCCGGATCGGTGCGCAGGACCCGGAACCTGGAGGAGCCGCCATGAACGTCCAGTCCCCCGTCCGCGCGCTGACCGACGAGCAGATCGCGTTCTATCGCGAGAACGGTTACCTGATGGTCGAGAACGCCGTCACGCCGGCCGAGCTCGACGCCATGCGCAAGGTCACCTACGACCTGATCGACCGGTCGCGGGCGGTGACCGTCAGCGACGACGTGTTCGACCTGGACGAGGGGCACTCAGCCGAGAACCCGCGGCTGACCCGCATCAAGCTGCCGCACAAGCAGCACCCGATCTACTGGGACACCCTGGTCGGCAGCCGCATCACCGAGGTGCTGAAGGCGCTGCTCGGCCCGAACGTGGCGCTCAGCACCGCCAAGCTGAACACCAAGGCGCCGGGCGGCGGCGCGGCCGTCGAGTGGCACCAGGACTGGGCGTTCTACCCGCACACCAACGACGACCTGCTGGCGGTCGGCCTGATGCTGGAGGACGTGGACGAGGCCAACGGCCCGCTGCAGGTGATCCCAGGCAGCCACAGGGGCCCGGTGCTGCCGCACACCAACGCCGACGGGGTGTTCTGCGGGGCGGTCGACCCGGACCATCCGGACTTCCACCACGACAAGGCAGTGACGCTGACCGGCAAGGCCGGCTCGATGACCGTGCATCATGTCCGCATGCTGCACGGCTCCGCCCCGAACGTCAGCGACCGGGCCCGGCTGATCCTGTTCTACGAATGCCTGGCGGCCGACGCCTGGCCGCTGGTCGGCGGTGCCTCCTACTACCAGCGGCTGCCGCAGCGCGAGCTGTGGGAAGACCTGCACAAGCGCATGATCTGCGGCCGGCCGACCACCGAGCCGCGGCTGGTCGCCAATCCGGTCCGGGTGCCGCTGCCGCCGGCGCCGGATGCCGGGTCGATCTTCAAGACGCAGAAGACCGGCGGCGCGCGCAGCGTATTTGGGTCGAAAGGCGGCTCGTCGGGCGGGATGATGGGCTGACCGCGGTGGCCGCCCCCGCGAGAGCCCTGCCGATCGGCATCCAGACCAACGGCATCAAGCACACCCACGCCGACCCGATGCCGGACGTCGACACCCGGTTCCGCATGGTGCGCGACGCCGGGGTGTTCGACTATGTCGACAAGACCCCGGACCCGGACCAGATCGACGACTTCGCGCGGGCCAGCGAGAAGTACGGCATTCCGGTGCGTTGCGGCGGCTGGTTCTACGCGCTCGGCCAGGACGAGCCGCTGCTGGTCGGGAACCTGGAGGCCGCCCGGCGGCTCGGCTCGACCATCCACAACGTGCAGGTCAAGGCGCTGCGCGCCGACGGCCGGCCGGTCACCGACGAGGAGGTCGCCGACTTCTACGCATTCGCCTACGAGCAGGGCATGACGCGCGGGGTCGAGCCGTGCTTCGAGATCCACGTGAACATGTGGTCCGAGGATTTCCGCCGGGTCGAGACGGTGGCCCGGCTGGTCGAGGCGCGCGGCCTGCCGTACCGCATGACCCTCGACCACAGCCATGTGATCTTCAAGATCGATCATCCCGACGAGCAGGACGTCTCCGGCATCCGCGAGGACGTCGAGGCCGGCCGGCTGGTGCTCGACCCGTACCAGCCGGGGCATGTCTGCGGCACCTGGATCGAGGCCGGCTGGGTGCGGCACTGCCACGCCCGCGCCGCGGTCCCGAACAACCCGCGCAACACCGCCGCCACCGGCCCGGACGGCAGGCCCGGCCGCGGCATCCAGTACCCGTTCGCCGACCCCGGCCCCGGCGTCTACCACGCCGATTGGGACGGCGCCCGGCTGGAGCCCTGGAAGCAGGTGGTCCGCCAGCTGATGCGCCACCACGCCGCCGACCCGGACGCCCGGCTCGGCCAGATCAGCACCGAGTTCATCCCCAACCTCGACTACGGCGAGGGCTGCCGCTACTCGCTGTTCGACCAGTCGATCGCCTGCGCCGAGTGGCTGCGCGCGACCTGGGCGGAGCTCTCGGCGGCGCCCTGAGCCCTACCCGGCGAGGGCGGCGCGCTCGATCACCGGCCGCCAGTCGGCCGCGACCGGCAGTCCGAAGACCCCGTCCAGCGTCCGTTCGATGCCGTCGGCGTCGAGCTGGCTTATCTCCGGCTCGGCGCCGGGCCGGCGGACCGTCAGGCGGTCGTTCAGCAGCGTGAAGCGGGCCTCGCGGTCGACCCGGGCGACGATCAGGCTGCGGGCGAAATGCGAGGAGGGATGGGTCGAGGTGTACCAGTTGGCCGCCTCGAAATCGGCGTCCTCGGGCCGGTCCTGCGACATCTGGTAGACCGGCAGCCAGTCGCCGTGACGGCGCACCTGCAGGAGCAGCTCGCTGGCCGAGGGCACGACGCGGAAGCTGTCGTGCGGGGTTTCCTGCGGCGTGACGGTGTCCAGGCGCAGCGGGGCGGTCGGGACGACGCTGCCGAAACCGACGTCCAGCAGCCAGGGCGTCCCGCCGTGGTCGACCCGCAGCACCATGTGGGTGCGCGGCTGGGCCGGCGCGCCGGCCGGCCGGCCCCACAGCACCCGGGCCATCAGCGGCTCGACCCGGTAGCCGATCGCAGCCAGCACGCGCCGGAACAGCCCGTTCTGCTCGAAGCAGTAGCCGCCGCGGCGGCCGTCCAGGATCTTGGCGTCGACCGCCTGTGGGGTCAGGTCGACGCCGCGGCCGAGCAGCACGTCGATCGCCTCGAACGGGATCGACGCCGTGTGCAGCCCGTGCAGCGTCGCGAGGGTCGCGGTGTCGGCCGGCGGCTTGCCGTCGACTCCGGTCGGGGCGAAGCCGATCCGGGCAAAGTAGCGGGTGAGGTCAACGGACTCCCGCGTCTGCGGCCCGGCGTTCACGCCACCGCCTCCGCATAGGGGCTTTCGTCGCGGGCTCGGCGCAGCGACCGGGACCACCAGCCGAGCCGGGCCAGCATCAGCGCCGCCGCCTTCTGGGCACCCTCCGGCGCGCGCAGGGCGCCGGCCTCGTCGAACTGGCTCCAGGCATTGGCGAAGGCGACGCCGTCGCGGATGCCGACCGCGTGCAACTCGGCGAACACGTTGCGCAGGTGCTCGACCGCGCGCAGGCCGCCCGAGGCGCCGCCGTAGGACACGAAGGCCACGGGCTTGGTCTCCCACTCCTGCTTGCCGGCGTCGATCAGCGCCTTCAGGGGCGCGGGATAGGAGTGGTTGTATTCCGGCGTGACCACGACGAAACCGTCGGCCCGGCCGATGCGGGCGCGCAGCGCGGCGCGGGCGTCCGGGTCCCTGCCGTCGACGCCGCGGGCCACGTCGGCGTCGATCGGGTCGAGGACGTCGACCGCGAAGCCGCCCGCCCGCTCGATCCGGGCCGCCGCCCAGCCGGCGACCTTGTCGCAGAGGCGCCCCTCGCGGGCGCTGCCGTAGATCAGGGCGATGTCGATGGTCTGGCTCATGGATGGTGCTCCCGGTTGTCCTTTGCCATGAGCCGAGGCATATGGATCCTCAACCATAGTTGAGGTCAAGGGGCATGGGGAAAATTTCCGGCGAACAGGTCCGCAAGCCGCTGACGGTCGGCGAGGTCGCGGCGCGCAGCGGCGTGGCGGTGTCGGCGCTGCACTTCTACGAGGCCAGGGGGCTGATCGCCGCCGAGCGGACCGCCGGCAACCAGCGCCGCTATCCGCGCGGCGTGCTGCGGCGGGTCGCGGTCATCAAGGCCGCCCAGCGAGTCGGCATCCCGCTCGCCGAGATCAAGGCGGCGCTCGCCGAGTTGCCGGACGACCGCACCCCGACCACCGAGGACTGGCAGCTTCTGTCGACCCGCTGGCGCGGCGATCTCGACGCCCGCATCCGCGGCCTGACCCGGTTGCGCGACCTGCTCGACCTCTGCATCGGCTGCGGCTGCCTGTCGGTCGGCGCCTGCCCGCTGCGCAATCCCGACGACGTGCTGTCCGAACAGGGTCCGGGGCCTCGGCTGCTGGAGGCGAAGTAAGCGCAGCGCTGCACCGGCCGGCGCCTTGCCGATGCCGGAAGCCGGCCCCTAATATGCCGCTCCTTCCTATCGACCATGCGACCCGGAGCACACCGATGACCGACGCGGCCCAACCCCGCGATTCCCTGGCCCGCGAGAACGAGCCCCGTATCGACGCCGAGGAGATCCTCGAGGGCATCCTCGACTGGGTCGAGGTCGAGACCCCGACCTATCACGGCGACGCCGTCGACAAGCTCGCCGACAAGGTGCAGGCGGTGTGGTCCGAGGTCGGCTGCACGGTCGAGCGGATCCCCGGCCGCGACGGCTTCGGCGACCATGTGCTGGTGCGCTCGCCGGACTGGAAGGAGGGCGAGCCGTCGATCCTGGTGCTGTCGCACATGGACACCGTGCACCCGTTCGGCACCAAGGACGAGACCAACCCGATCCGCCGCGAGGGCGACCGGGTGTTCGGCCCCGGCATCTACGACATGAAGGCCGGCGCCTATCTGCCGTACTACGCCTGGCGCCACCTCAAGCGGCTCGGCCGCGCCCACGGCATGCAGGTGAGCTTCCTGTACGTCTCCGAGGAGGAGGTCGGCAGCCCGACCAGCCGCGAGATCATCGAGCGCGAGGCGCTGAAGGCGAAATACGTGCTGGTCACCGAGCCGGCCCGCGACGGCGGCAAGGTGGTGGCGGCCCGCAAGGGCGTCGGCCGGTTCGAGCTGACGATCACCGGCCGGCCGGCGCATGCCGGCGCCCGCCACGAGGACGGCCGCAGCGCGGTCAGGGAACTGGCCCACCACATCCTGGAGATCGAGGGCTACACCGACTATGCCCGCGGCATCACCACGAACGTCGGCCTGGTCAGTGCCGGCACCGGCGTCAACGTGGTGCCGCGCGACGCCCGCGCCGAGATCGACCTGCGGGTGGTCACCGCCGCCGACGGCGAGGAGATGACCGCCAGGATCCTGGACCGGGTGGCGCGCGACCCGGACGTGACGGTGACCGCCACCGGCGGCATGAACCGCCCGCCCTATGAGCGCACCCCGGCGATCGACGCGCTGCTGGAGCAGGCCCGGGCGCTGGCCGCCAGGAGCGGCCTCGACCTGCAGGCGACCGCGCTCACCGGCGGCGGCTCGGACGGCAACTTCACCGCGGCGCTGGGGATCCCGACCCTGGACGGCCTCGGGGCCGACGGCGAGGGTGCGCATACCCTGCACGAGCAGATCTACCTGTCGTCGCTGGCGCCGCGGGCCGGCATGTGGGTCGAACTGCTGGCGGGACTGAAATGACGCCCCCGCCCGCGGTGAAGGCCGAGTTCGCGGCGCGCGGCAGCCATGCCGAGATCGAGGAAGGCACGGCACTGGCGCCGAAGTTCGACGCCGACGGGCTGATCCCGGCGATCGCCGCCGACGCCGACAGCGGCACCGTGCTTATGATGGCCTGGATGAACGCCGCGGCGCTGAAGGCCACGATCGAGACCGGCGAGGCGCACTACTGGTCGCGCTCTCGCCGCGAGATCTGGCGCAAGGGCGGCACCAGCGGCCATGTCCAGCGGATCCGCGAGGTGCGGCTGGACTGCGATCAGGACGCGGTGCTGCTGCTGGTCGAGCAGGAGGGGCCGGGGGCCTGCCATGTCGGCTACCGGGCCTGCTTCTTCCGGCGGGTGGCATCGGACGGGGCCGGCGGCGTGCGGCTGGAGGTTGTGGAACCGAAGGCGTATGATCCCGGAAAGGTGTACGGGAGCGGGTCGTGAGCGCGAAGATCGAGCTGACCCTGCCGGCGGTGGCGCGGACGGCGGCGGTGACCGAGACCCCGCTCGGCCGGCTGACCGTGCCGTCGCGCGCGATCCCGGAGCGCCGGGTGACGGTCGACCCGGCGGAGTTGGCGCATCTGCGCGACATGGCGCGGGCGGCGGCGGCACGGGCGCACGCGCCGTATTCCGGCTTCACCGTCGGGGCCGCCCTGGTCATGGCCGACGATCCCGAGCGCCGGGTCTTCACCGGCGCCAACGTGGAGAACGCGAGCTATGGCGGGACGATCTGCGCCGAGCGTACCGCCATCACCCAGGCCGCCTCGGCCGGATTCCGGCGGATCTCGGTGCTGGCGGTGTCGTGCGTGCAGGCCCTGCACGCCCGGATCGCCGACCGCTCGCCCTGCGGGGCCTGCCGGCAGGTTTTCGCCGAGTTCGCCACCGACGCGCCGCCGTCGCTGGTGCTGATCGACTCCGGCGACGAGGACGCGCTCGGCGAGATCCTCGACCTGGAGCGGCTGCTGCCCTACCCGTTCCGGCTGGACCGGTAGACCGGCCTGGGAAGCAGCGGCGGCGGGTGGGTTCCGGATGCGCTCCGCCTGCGGCGACCCGCTCCGGAATGACGACAGATTCAGAGCCCCTTTCGTCATTCCGGAGAGACGCGCCCGGCGCGGCTCATCCGGAACCCACCCGCCGCCTCGGCTGAAACCGCTATGTTCCCGGCCATGTTCCCGGCCATCCCCCGGTCTGGCGCAGGGCCTCGGCCAGCACGATGCCGGCGGTGACCGCCACGTTCAGGGACCGGGCCCCGGCCGTCATCGGCACCCTCACCGCCAGGTCCGCCGCCCCGTGCACGGTGTCCGGAACGCCGGCACTCTCGCGGCCGAGTACCAGGTGGTCGCCGGCCTCGAAGCGTGCCGCCGGCAACGGCACGGCACCGCGCGTCGTCAGCAGCACCAGCCGTCCGGGCTGCCGATCTGTCAGGAACGCGCCCCACGACCGGTGCCGGACGACCTCGGCGAATTCCAGGTAGTCCATGCCGGCCCGCCGCAGGCGCGGCTCCGACCAGACGAAGCCGCAGGGCTCGACGACGTCGACGCCGACGCCCAGGCAGGCGGCGAGCCGGAGGATGGTGCCGGCGTTCTGCGGGATGTCGGGTTCGTACAGCACGAGGCGCATATGCCGCTAATAACCGTGGCGCGACGCTTTGCAAACCTCCGGGCCGTGCGGTATAGCGAAGCGGCACGGGGCGGGTGCGCCGACCGGATTGCGACAGCGCGTCGCGTTGGTCCGGGCCTCCGGTCCGTATACAGAACAGAGTCAGGGTCGTCCGGGGGCGACCGTTTGAGGGTTGGAGGACCATGGCTGACACCCATCAGGGCGATACCCGACGCGACTTCCTGTATGTCGCGACGACCGCTGTCGGCGCCGTCGGGGCGGCGTGCGTGGCTTGGCCGTTCATCGATCAGATGAACCCGGCCGCCGATGTGCTGGCGCTCGCGTCGATCGAGTTCGACACTTCGACGGTCGCCGAGGGCATGGCGGTCACCGTCAAGTGGCGCGGCAAGCCGGTGTTCGTGCGTCATCGCACGCCGGCCGAGATCGAGGAGGCCCGGGCGGTTCCGCTGTCCGAGTTGCGCGACCCGCAGGCCGATGGTGCCCGCGCGCTGAAGCCGGAGCAGCTGATCGTGGTCGGCGTCTGCACCCATCTGGGATGCGTGCCGCTCGGCCAGAAGCCCTCCGACCCGCGCGGCGACTACGGCGGCTGGTTCTGCCCGTGCCACGGGTCGCACTACGACACCTCGGGCCGGATCCGCAAGGGCCCCGCGCCGCTGAACCTGCCGGTGCCGGAGTACCAGTACATCTCCGACTCCGTCGTCCGGATCGGTTGAGGGAGGGCGACGCACCATGGCCGCGAAATTCGACAATCCGATCGTGCGCTGGATCGATCACCGGCTGCCGATCTTCAGCTTCATGCACCACGAGTTGCATGAGTACCCGACCCCGAAGAACCTGAACTACTGGTGGAACTTCGGGTCGCTCGCCGGAATCGCCCTGGTCATCATGCTGGTGTCCGGCATCACGCTGGCGATGCACTACACCCCGCATGTGGACTACGCCTTCGATTCCGTCGAACGCATCATGCGCGACGTGAACTACGGCTGGCTGATCCGCTACATCCACATGAACGGGGCCAGCTTCTTCTTCATCGTGGTCTACATCCACATCTTCCGCGGCCTGTACTACGGCTCCTACAAGGCGCCGCGCGAACTGCTGTGGATGCTGGGCGTGGTCATCATGCTGCTGATGATGGCGACCGCGTTCATGGGCTACGTGCTGCCGTGGGGCCAGATGAGCTTCTGGGGCGCCACCGTCATCACCAACCTGTTCTCGGCGATCCCGGTGGTCGGCGAAAGCATCGTGACCTGGCTGTGGGGCGGCTTCGCGGTCGACAACGCGACCCTGAACCGGTTCTTCTCGCTGCACTACCTGCTGCCGTTCGTGATCGTCGGCGTGGTCGTGCTGCATCTGGTGGCGCTGCACCGCTTCGGCTCGAACAACCCGCTCGGCATCGACGTCAAGGGACCGAAGGATCAGATCCCGTTCCATCCGTACTACACGGTGAAGGACGCGTTCGGCCTTGGTGTGTTCCTGATCGCGTTCGCGGCCTTCGTGTTCTTCGCGCCGAACTTCATGGGCCATCCGGACAACTACATCCCGGCCGACCCGCTGGTGACCCCGGCGCACATCGTCCCGGAATGGTACTTCCTGCCGTTCTACGCGATCCTGCGGGCGATCCCGGACAAGCTCGGCGGCGTGCTGTTCATGTTCGGCGCCATCGCCGTCCTGTTCATCCTGCCCTGGCTCGACCGCTCGCCGGTCCGCAGCGGCCAGTTCCGCCCGATCTTCAAGATCTTCTTCTGGATCCTGGTGATCGACGTGGTGGCGCTGACCTATCTGGGCGGCAAGCCGCCGGAGGGCTGGTACGTGCTCGCCTCCCGGCTGGCCACGGCCTACTACTTCATCCACTTCCTGGTGATCCTGCCGCTGCTCTCGGTGTTCGAGACCCCGCGGCAGTTGCCGAAATCGATCAGCGAGCCGGTAACCGGCGGCGGCGCCGGGTTCGCCGGCGCGACCGCGGCCCCGAGGGAGAAGGTCTGATGATCGCGCGCATCAAGACGCTGGCGGGCGCCGGACTGGTCGCTTCCGCCCTGGCCGTGGCGGCCCTCTCGGGTCCCGCCCAGGCCGCCGGCGAACTCCACATCGAGGCGCAGGACTGGTCGTTCTCGGGCGTGTTCGGAACCTTCGACCGGGCATCCCTGCAACGCGGTCTCCAGGTCTATCAGAACGTCTGCGCGAGCTGCCACGGGCTCAAGTTCGTCGCCTACCGCAATCTCGCCGACCTCGGCTACGGCGAGGACGAGATCAAGGCGATCGCGGCCGAGAAGCAGGTGACGGACGGCCCGAACGACGAGGGCGAGATGTTCGAGCGGCCGGGCAAGCCGTCGGACCGGTTCGTCAGCCCGTTCGCCAACGACAACGCGGCGCGGGCCGCGAACGGGGGCGCATTGCCGCCGGACCTGTCGCTGATCGTTGATGCCCGCGTCGGCGGGGCCGACTACCTGTACGGCCTGCTGACCGGCTACAAGGACGCGCCGGCCGACATGAAGGTCCCGGACGGCATGTACTACAATACCGGCTTCGCCGGGCACCAGATCGCCATGCCGCCGCCGCTGTTCCCGGACGGCGTGACCTACGGCGACGGCACCCCGGCGACCATCGCCCAGCAGGCCAAGGACGTCTCCGCCTTCCTGGCCTGGGCGTCCGAGCCGAACCTGGAGCAGCGCAAGCGGGCCGGGGTGATGTCCATCCTGTTCCTGCTGGTGTTCACAGGCCTGCTGTACGCGACCAAGCGGAAGATCTGGGCCGCCGTGCACTGACGCCGGCGACCGCCGACACGAGGGACCGGGGCCGGAGGGGAAACCTTCCGGCCCTTTCCCGTTCCGGGCCGGGTCCGCGGCCGTCGCGGGGTTGACGCGGATCAATGCCGGCTCGGGGCGGCCGTGGCCTTTGGGACGAGTGGGTCCGTCCGACTGCAAGGGCCGGCGGTGGCGAGGAGGCGGTATGCGGGGGGGCGGGTCAGCGAACTTGGAGGTCGTGCCGAAGCGCAGGCATGTACTGACCGAGGCCACGGCGATCGGAGGCGGCTACTGCGTGTTGGCGACGGCCTACATCGTGTTCTCCGACCAGGCCCTTGCGCTCCTGACGACCGACCCGGACCGGCTCGTCCAGTACGGCACCTACAAAGGGGTGGCATTCGTCCTGGCGACCGCCATCGGGCTGTTCGCCGTGTGGTTCATGCTGGCCGGGCGTGCGGCCCGCGAGCATGAACGCCGGGAGACCGCGCTGCGGCGCCTGGAGGCGATCGGCAGAGCACTCCCCAGCCCGTTGTTCGTCAACGATCCGGAGGGCGGGATCCTCGAATGGAACAATGCCCTGGAGGCGGTGAGCGGGTATACCGCCGCGCAACTCGCCGGGATGACCATCGCCGACCTCGCCTATCCCTACGACCTGGCCCTTGCGCGGAGGGCGATCGAAAGGATCCTGCGAACCGGCCAGCCGGACGTCGCGGACGTGCGGCTGGCCACTGCGGACGGCCGGGCCCTCCTCCATCGCTGGCACGGCGCGCCGATCCGTGAGGCATCGGGAGCGATCCAGGGCATCGTCGTCGTCGGCGTCGACCTCACCGATATCAGGAACGCCCAGGAGGACCTGAAGCGGTCTCTGCTCAGGGCCGAGCGGATACTGCGGCAGACGGTAGACACCCTTGGCCTGGCGATCGAGAAGCGAGGGGCCTACACCGCCGGGCACGAGCGCCGGGTAGCGGCGCTCGCGCTCGCACTCGCCGACGAACTCGGACTTCCGGACGAGGAAAGGGCGGGGCTCGAATATGCCGCCCTGCTGCACGACCTCGGCGAGATCGCGGTGCCGGCGGACATCCTCGTGCGGCCGGCCCGCCTGAGCGACAGCGAACTCGCGATCGTCAGGACCCATGCGGAACAAGGCTACGAGATCCTCCGCGAGGTCGATTTCCCCTGGCCGGTCGCCGACATCGTCCACCAGCACCACGAGCGCCTGGACGGCAGCGGGTACCCGCGCGGCCTGGCCGGATCGGCGATCCGGCTCGAGGCCCGGATCATCGGCGTGGCCGACGTCGTCGAAGCCATGTGCAGCCATCGGCCGTACCGGCCGGCGCTGGGAATGCCGGCGGCGCTCGATGAACTGCGCGACGGCCGGGGCGTCCGGTACGATGCGGCCGTCGTCGACGCCTGCCTGACGGTCTGCCGGGGCGGGTTCGAGTTTCCCGTGCACAGCTACTGACCCGTAGGCGAAATCCGCGAGACCCGGGGAACCGGCGCGGCTCAGGGGCGTTCGACTGACGGGGGACGGCGATACTCGGTGCGACCATGCTCGACTCCGTCTCTCCTCTCATCAACAGAAGCGTCTGGCTCGGCAGCACCATGCTGCTGCTGTGCGGCACCGTGTTCCTGGCGTTCGGCGTCGGCTGGGCGGCGGTCGAGGCGGTGTCGGCGGTGCGGTTCGGTGCCGGGATTCAGGCATCGGAGGTCGGCCGCAATATCTTCGGCGTCGCCTGCCTGTCGATTCTGGCCGGCCTGCTGGTCTACGCCCTGTTCCAGCGGCTGGAGTCCGACGACCGCGAGAACGTGCGGATCGAGTTCGACCGGCCGATCATCGGTTTCCACGGCCGCCCGCTCAGCCCGGACCGTTGGCGGGTCGAGGCCAGGATCGCGGTGGAGGCGCGGCGCGCCTTCGCCGCCGTGGTGCGCGACCGGGCCGACGAGATCGCCCAGGCGGCGGCCGAGGCGCTCGCCCTGCTGGGGCCGCGCGCGGTACATCGTCCGGACCGGGCTCGCGCCGAGATGGCACTGACCGAGACGGTGAACCGGTCGCTTCGCGGTCGGGTGGTCCGGCGCATCCGCCTGGTCCGGGTCGACCTCGAACCCGCGCTCTGACCGCGGTCGACGGCTCGCCGGCGACGCCGCCGTCGGCCCTCGCCCTTTCGCTTGCCCGCTGCCCCGCGCTATAGGTGTCGGGACGGCTTGGCGCAGCGGAAAGACGAGCGATGGCGGAGGATACCCGGGAAGCCCTGATCGGCGTTATCGGCGGCAGTGGCGTGTACCAGATCGACGGACTCGCCGACACGCGGTGGGAGACGGTGCCGTCGTCGTTCGGCGAACCGTCCGACCAGTTGCTGTTCGGCGAGCTCGACGGCCAGCAACTGGTGTTCCTGCCCCGCCACGGCCGCGGCCACCGGCACAGCCCGAGCGACATCAACTACCGGGCCAATATCGACGCCATGAAGCGCGCCGGGGTCACCGACATCATCTCGGTGTCGGCGGTCGGTTCGCTGAAGCACGAGTACGCCCCCGGGCATTTCGTCCTGGTCGACCAGTTCATCGACCGGACCTTCGCGCGCGAGAAGAGCTTCTTCGGCCGGGGCTGCGTGGCGCATGTGTCGATGGCGCATCCGGTCAGCACCCGGATCGGCGACGCGCTCGAGGAGGCCTGCCGGGAGCTGGGGCTGCCGCACAGCCGGGGCGGGACCTACATGACGATGGAAGGGCCGCAGTTCTCGACCCTGGCGGAATCGAACCTGTACCGGTCCTGGGGCTGCGACGTGATCGGCATGACCAACATGCCGGAGGCCAAGCTGGCCCGCGAGGCGGAGATCCCCTATGCGACGGTCGCCATGGTGACCGACTACGACTGCTGGCATCCCGACCACGACCACGTCACCGTCGAGGTGGTGGTGCGGGTGCTGCTGTCGAACGCCGACAAGGCCCGCTCGCTGATCAAGACGGCCGCGCCGAAGCTGCGCCGCCGGCCGATGGTCGACGAGCAGGGCGGCGACCGGGCCCTCGACCACGCGATGATCACCCACGCCGAGTCCCGCGATCCCGAGGTGGTCGCCCGTCTCGACGCCGTCGCCGGCCGGGTCCTCGGCGGCTAGGGGCCGGGGCGGTGCGGGGACGCGGACGGGGCCGGGGCGGCATCGGTGGCCTGGAGGGCCTGTATCGCAAGGTCACGGCCTCGCGCCCGGACGACGCCCGCACGCTCAATGTCAAGTCGGTGCTGGCCCTGGAGAACGGCCGGGTGGCCGAGGCCGCCGAGCTGATCGGCCGGGCGCTGGTGCACGAGCCGAGCGAGCGCACCTACCTGTTCCACATGGCCAAGGTCTGCGCGCGCGGCGGCTGGTGGCACGAGGCGGCCGACGCCCTGCGCCGGGCGATCTATGTCGACCCGCGCGATGCCGAGTCCTGGTACGGCCTCGGCGTGGCGTTCGGCGAGCTCGGCGAGCCCGATCAGGCCGCCGTGTGCTGGCAGCAATGCCTGCTGTTCGAGCCCGGCCATGCCGGCGCCCAGGAGGCGCTGGCGAAGCTGCAGCGCTGACGGCGACGTCACGACAGCGATGCCGTTCCGGCGGGTTCGCCGGGCATCCGGCGGCGCGGTAGGCTGTCCCCCGGTATCGAGGGAGGTCGTCATGCGAATCGCCAAGGCGGAATCGGTCCTGGTGTCGGTCCCGTTCGAGACCGGCGGCGGCCTGCCGCCATGGGGCTGGGGCGGCGCGCCGGCGGACACCTTCGACATGCTGATGGTGCGGCTGGAGACCGAGGACGGCCTGGTCGGCTGGGGCGAGGCGTTCTCGCGAATGGCCGACACTGCCCTCAAGCAGCTGATCGACACCCGGGTGCTGCCGCTGGTTGTCGGGCGCGACGCCCGGCAGATCGCCCGCATCAAGCACGACGTCGAGTTCAACCTGCACAATTTCGGCCGGGTCGGCTCGATCATGTACGGCATCTCGGCGGTCGACATCGCGCTCTGGGATCTCGCCGGCAAGCGGGCCGGCCGACCGCTGGCCGAGCTGGTCGGCGGGGCGAGCGCGGCCGAGGTCGAGGTCTATGCCAGCCTGGTACGCTACGGCACCGAGGAGGCGGTGGCGCGGGCGGTGCGCCGGTCGATCGACCGCGGCTACCGCTGGATCAAGCTGCACGAGGTCGCGGTGCCGGTGATCGCGGCGGCCTGCGAGGCGGCGGGCGACGATGCGGTGGTGATGCTCGATACCAACTGCCCGTGGTCGGTCGAGGAGGCGTTGGCGGTCGACGCGGCGCTCGACGGCCTCGGGCTGCACTGGTTCGAGGAGCCGGTCTGGCCGCCCGAGAACTACGGCGGGCTGGCGGCCGTCAGGGCGACCGGCCGGCACCGCATCGCGGCCGGCGAGAACGCCGGCAGCCTGTTCGACTTCGTGGCCATGCACCGGGCCGGGGCCATCGACATCGCCCAGCCCGACGTCGCCAAGACCGGCGGGGTGACCGAGCTGCTGAAGATCGCCCGGTTCTGCGAGGCGAACGGCCTGACCTACTCGCCGCACTGCGCGCTGTTCGGCCCGGGCCAGATCGCCACCATCCACCTGACCGCGGCCGAGGTACGACCGCCGCTGTTCGAGCGGCTGTATCTCGACTTCGAGGCCGAGCTGTTCGGCGAGGCGGCGATGGTCCGCGGCGGCCGGCTGCGGGTGCCCGACGGGCCGGGGCTGGGCGTCGACCCGGATCCGGCGGTGATCGACCGCTACCGGGTGGCCTGAGCGGCGCCGGCGGCCGGCGGGCGCCGTGCAACCCCGGCGCGCGCGGCGGGTTACCAGAGCCCGCGTTTGACCCCCCCGGCCCACTTGCCTAACGTCTCGGGGCACCCACCGGCACGGAGACTCGCGGCCCGTGAGCACGCTCGACCTCGGACTCATCGGCAATTGCTGCTTCGGCGCACTGGTCGACCCCTATGCCCGGATCGTGTGGTGCTGCCTGCCGCGCTTCGACGGCGAGCCGGTGTTCGACGCGCTGCTGCGGATCGACGAGGAGGCGGCTCCGGCGGAGCGCGGCTTCTTCGCGGTCGACCTGTCCGGCGCGGTCAAGGCCGAGCGGCGCTACGTGTCGAACACGCCGGTGCTGGTCACGCGGGTCGAGGCGGCTGACGGATCGGCGATCGAGATCACCGACTTCGCCCCGCGGTTCGCGCAGCACGACCGCATGTTCCGCCCGACCACCATCGTGCGCCACGTCCGGCCGGTCGCCGGCCTGCCGCGCGTCCGGGTCCGGATCCGCCCGGCCTTCGGCTGGGGCGCGGTCGAGCCGCAGGTGACGCGCGGCTCCAACCACATCCGCTGGGTCGGCCCGTCGCAGACCGTGCGGCTGACCACCGACGCGGTGCCGGCCTATGTCATGGACGAGTCCTGGTTCCTGCTGGACGGCCCGGCCACCTTCCTGCTGGGTGCCGACGAGAGCCTGCGCGACTCGGTGCCCGAGACCGCCCGGGTGTTCTTTGACAATACCGTCCGCTACTGGCGCGACTGGACACGGTCGCTGAACATCTCGTTCGAGTGGCAGGAAGAGGTGATCCGGGCGGCGATCACCCTCAAGCTCTGCACCTTCGAGGAAACCGGCGCGGTCATCGCCGCCATGACAACCTCGATCCCGGAGGCGCCGAACAGCCAGCGCAACTGGGACTACCGCTACTGCTGGCTGCGCGACGCGTATTTCGTGGTCCACACCCTCAACCGGCTGTCGGCGACCCGGACGCTGGAGCACTACCTGCGGTTCATCCAGAACGTGGTCGCCAAGAGCACCGAGGGCGAGGTGCTGCAGCCGCTGTACTCGCTGACCCTGGAGGACCGGGTCGAGGAAATGATCGTCGACACCCTGCCGGGCTATCGCGGCATGGGACCGGTGCGGGTCGGCAATCAGGCCTATCTGCAGGTCCAGCACGACGTGTTCGGCGCGGTCATCCTGGCGGTCACCCAGAGCTTCTTCGACACCCGCCTGGTGCGGATGGGCGACGAGGCCCTGTACCGCCAGCTGACGCCGCTCGGGCGGGCGGCGATCGAACGCTTCGAGGTGCCGGACGCCGGCATCTGGGAGCTGCGGACCCGCGCCTCGGTCCACACCTTCTCGGCCATGATGTGTTGGGCGGCGGCGGACCGGCTGGCCCGGATCGCCACCCAGCTCGGTCTGGCCGACGAGGCCGCCGACTGGCGCGGCCACGCCGATACCATGCACGCCCGGCTCTGCGAGCGGGCCTGGAGCGACAGGCTCGGCGGCTTCGCGGCGACCTTCGGGGGCGACGACCTGGACGCCAGCCTGCTGCTGATGCACGAACTCGGCTTCCTGGCCGCGTCGGACCCGCGCTTCGTCGGCACCGTGGAGGCGATCGAGAAGGGGCTGAAGCGCGGCAGCCACGTGTTCCGATACGACGCGCCCGACGATTTCGGGACCCCGGAGGTGGCCTTCACCGTCTGCACCTTCTGGTTCATCGAGGCGCTGGCCGTGATCGGGCGCAAGGACGAGGCGCGCGCGATGTTCGAGGAGATCCTGGCCTGCCGGAACGGGCTCGGGCTGCTGTCGGAGGATGTCGATCCGGTGACCGGCGAGCTGTGGGGCAACTTCCCCCAGACCTACTCGATGGTCGGCCTGATCAAATGCGCCATGCGGTTGTCGCGACCCTGGGAGGACGTGGTTTGAGCCGTCTCGTCGTCGTATCCAATCGGGTCGCGCCGATCCAGGAGGGCAAGACGACCTCCGGCGGCCTGGCGGTCGCGGTGCAGGAGGCGCTGTCCGAGATCGGCGGGGTCTGGTTCGGCTGGTCGGGCGAGATCTACACCAGCGGCTCGGGCCGGGTGAGGACCGAGACCAAGGGCAAGATCACCTATGCGACGATGCCGCTGGCACGCCGCGACTACGACGCGTTCTACAAGGGCTACGCCAACGCCACGCTGTGGCCGCTGTTCCACTACCGCATGGAATTCGTCGAGTACCACCGCAGCTACGTGGTCGGTTACCGGCGGGTCAACGAGGAGTTCGCCGGCCGGCTGTCGACCATGCTGGAGTCGGACGACCTGATCTGGGTGCACGACTACCACCTGATACCGCTCGGCCGCGACTTGCGGATGATGGGGCACCGCAACCGGATCGGCTTCTTCCTGCACATCCCGTTCCCGCCGCCCGACCTGCTGACGTCGTGTTCGGACCACGCCTACCTGGTGCAGTCCCTGTGCGCCTACGACGTGGTCGGCTTCCAGACCGAGAACGACGTCCAGAACTTCCTGGCCTATATCCGCACGGTCGCCGGCGGTACGGTCGGCCGTAACGGCCGCTTCGAGGCCTATGGCGAGAAGTCGCGGGCCGCCGCCTTCCCGATCGGCATCTACCCGGACCAGCTTGCGGCGCAGGCGGCGGACTCGGTGCGGACCCGGCAGACCCGGCGACTGGTCGAATCGCTGGCCGGCAAGGACCTGATCGTCGGCGTCGACCGGCTCGACTACTCCAAGGGCCTGGACCGCCGGTTCGACGCCTACGAGACCCTGCTGGAGACCGCGCCCAGCCTGCGCGGCCACGTCACCTACATGCAGATCGCCCCGCCGTCGCGCTCCGACGTGCAGAGCTACCGCGCGATCCGCGAGACCCTGGAGGGCAAGGCCGGGCACATCAACGGCCGGTTCGCCGAGTTCGACTGGATGCCGCTGCGCTACCTGAACAAGTCGTTCCAGCGCGAGCAGCTGACCGGCTTCTTCCGCACCGCGCGGGTCGGCTTCGTCACCCCTTTGCGCGACGGCATGAACCTGGTCGCCAAGGAGTACGTCGCCTCGCAGAACCCGGAGGATCCGGGGGTGCTGGTGCTGTCGCAGTTCGCCGGCGCCGCCGCCGAGCTCGACGGCGCGGTGACCGTCAATCCCTACGACACGGAGTATGTGGCCGACGGCCTGCAGCGGGCGCTGGCGATGTCGGTCGAGGAGCGCCGGGCGCGCTGGGCGTCGATGATGTCGGTGCTGCGGGCCAACGACCTCGGGGCCTGGCGGCGCAGTTTCCTGCGCTCCCTGCGGGGACGCTGAGGAGGGTCGCATGATGGCCGGATCCGCACCGTCACTGCTTGCCGATGTCGGCGGGACTCATACCCGACTGGCGCTGTCGGACGGGGTCGGCCGCTACCGGGCGGTCGAGGTCGTCCACACCGGCGACTTCGACAGTGCCGAGCAGGCGATCGCCGACTATCTCTCCCAGGCAACCGGCGGTGAGCGGCCCGGCCGGGCGATGCTGGCGGTGGCCGGGCCCGTGGTCGGCAACCGGGTGCGGCTGACCAACGCCGACTGGGATATCGACGGCAACGAACTGGCCCGTGCCTTCGGCTTCCGGAGCGCGCGCCTGGTGAACGACTTCGTGGCGGTGGCGCGCTCGCTGCCGCTGCTCGGCGACGACGCGCGCGCGCCGCTCGGCGACTGGGCGCCGGAGCCGCGCGGCGCCATGGTGGCGCTTGGCCCGGGGACCGGCCTCGGGGTCGCCGGGCTGGTCCCGGTCGGCGACGACGGCTGGCTGCCGGTGGCCGGGGAGGGCGGTCACGTCACCCTGCCGGTGATGACCGACGCCGAGAGCGCGGTGCTGGCGGTGCTGCGCCGCCGGGTTGACCACGTCTCGGCGGAGCGGGTGCTGTCGGGAATCGGGCTGCCGGCCCTGGACGCCGCGATCGCCGTCGTCGAGGGCGAGCCGCCGCGGCCGGACCGCGAGAGCGAGGTCGTCCTGGCCGCGGCGCGCGACGGCGAGGCGCGGGCCCTGCGGGCGGTCGGGATGTTCGTCGACCTGCTGGCGACCGTCGCCGGCGACCTCGCCCTGACCTTCGGGGCCACCGGTGGCGTCTACCTCGCCGGCGGCATGCCGCATTATCTGGGCGACCTGTTCGATCATGGGCGCTTCCGCGCCCGCTTCGAGGCCAAGGGCCGGTCGAGCCGCTATGTCCGGCGCATCCCGACGGCGATCGTCACCCATCCGCAGCCGGGGCTGCTGGGCCTGAGCGCGCTGGTCGCCGAATAGTCGGGCCCGGGGCTCCGCGATCCCGGCCGTCACGACTATCTTGACCTCCAGAGTGTCCCGATCGCGAAGGGAAGCCGGTCATGCCGTTCCGGCGCATCGTCGAATGGTTCGAGCACCGCATCGACCCGCTGGCGCCGGCGGCGGTGCCGCATCCGCTGACTCCGCCGACCACGGTCTGGCGGATCCTGTTCGCCCTGGTCCGCGAGATCGGCTGGCCGCTGGGCCTGCTGGTGGCCGCCTCGGCGGCGGTCAGCGCGGTCGAGATCGCGATTCCGTGGTCGATCGGCCGGATCGTCGACCTGGTGGCCGGCGATCCCGCGGCGGCGGCCGAGCCCTGGCGCGAGGTCGCGATCCTGGTCGGGCTGCTGGTGCTGGTGCGCCCGGCGATCACGCTGCTGGCCTCGCTGCTGCGCAACCAGACGATCGCCCGCAACGTCAGCTCGCTGGTGCGCTGGCGGTTCCACGAATACGTCGCGGGCCACGACGTGGCGTTCTTCCAGAACGACTTCGTCGGCCGTATCGCCTCGCGGGTGGTGCAGACCGGCCGGTCGATCCGCACCCTGCTGCGGGTGCTGACCGACCAGTTGCTATACGCCGTGCTGTTCCTGGCCGGCACCCTGATCTTCCTGATGTATCGAAGCCCGGTGTTCGCGCTGCCGGTGCTGTGCTGGATCGCGCTCTACGCGGTCTCGCTTCGGCTCTACCTGCCGCGCAATCGGCGGGCCGCCCGGCGGGTGGCCGAGGCGGCCTCGGTGTTTACCGGCCGGATCGTCGACGGCTACTCCAACTACCTGACCGTCAGGCTGTTCACCGGCCGCGCCCGCGAGGACGACCACGTCCGGCGCTCGCTGGAGTGGTCGGTCGACCGGCTCGGCGAGCAGGCGCGTTACACCACCGCGCAGATCTCCTGGCTGTCGCTGCTGAACGGCGCGCTGATCGCCAGCGGCGGGGCGGTCGGCGTGCTGCTGTGGCAGGCCGGCCGGGTGACCGCCGGCGACGTCGCCGCGGTCATGGCGCTGCTGCTGCAGATCCATACCCTGTCGCGCATCGCCATGTTCAACCTCGGCGACCTGTTCGACGCCGTCGGCACCCTGGAGGACAGCGTGCAGTCGCTGTCCCGGCCGCAGACCGTGGTCGACCGGCCGGACGCCCCGGCGCTGGCGGTGACCCGCGGCGAGATCGCGTTCGAGGGCGTGCATTTCAACTACGGCAAGGAACTGGAGGGCGGGCCTGCGGCGCTGAACGGCATCGACCTGGCGGTCCGGCCGGGCGAGCGGATCGGACTGGTCGGCCCGTCGGGCGCCGGCAAGTCGACCCTGGCGATGGTGCTGCTGCGGCTCTACGACGTCGCCGCCGGGCGCATCCTGATCGACGGCCAGGACATCGCGGCGGTCGACCAGGACAGCCTGCGCGACGCCATCGCGGTGGTCACCCAGGACCCGTCGCTGATGCACCGCTCGATCCGCGACAACATCGGCTACGGCCGGCCGGACGCGACCGAGGAACAGATCGTGGCGGCGGCGAGGACGGCCCGCGCCCACGATTTCATCGTCGAGCTGGTCGACGGCCGCGGTCGGCGCGGCTACGACGCCCATGTCGGTGAGCGCGGGGTCAAGCTGTCGGGCGGCCAGCGCCAGCGCCTGGCGGTCGCGCGGGCGCTGCTGAAGGACGCCCCGATCCTGGTGCTGGACGAGGCGACTTCGGCCCTCGACTCCGAGGTCGAGGCGGCGATCCAGGACGGCCTCGGGCCGCTGATGGCGGGCAAGACGGTGATCGTCATCGCCCACCGGCTGTCGACCATCGCGGCCATGGACCGGCTGGTGGTGCTGGACCGCGGCCGGGTGGTCGAGGCCGGCAGCCACCGGGAACTGGTCGCGCGCGGCGGCCTGTACGCCCGGCTGTGGGAGCGCCAGACCGGCGGCTTCCTGGACGTGGACGGTGATCGCGAGGACGCGGCCGACTGAGGCGGCGGGTGGGTTCCGGCTCCGGCCCGCTTGCGGCGGTCCGGTCCGGAATGACGAGGATGGGGGAGGGCGCGGTGGCGGCCCTTCCCCGCTTGTCGTCATTCCGGACGGACGCGCCTCGCGCGGCCGAGCCGGAACCCGCCCGTTGCCCCAGATTTGGGCAGTTGGCGCCCGGGTGGGCAGGGCACGCCGCTGGCCTTGCGCGGGCTCCGGCGGATTCCCCCGCTTCCGAGCTGGCACGCATCCTGCGGAGGGATGCTCGTGCAGCGCGTCTAGGGTTCCGGCCGCCGGATCGGCGGCGCTGGTCCGAGAGACGCACTCCGGCGGGTTGCCGGAGACACGGCGGGACAAAATCCCGGGAGGTCACTGCACGGGTTTGCCGAGCAAACCTGCCTCCCGGTTTGGTCTCGGCAGATCCCATCCAACCGGCCGTTCGAGCGGCCCGAGAGGAAGGAGAGCCGAACCCATGCGACTCTATCTCATCCGTTGCTGCGCTCTGGCACTGGCCGCCGTGCTGGCGCTCGCCGCCCCCGAGGCCCGGGCCGAGGCGAAGAAGGACTTCAAGGTCTGCTGGTCGATCTATGTCGGCTGGATGCCCTGGGGCTGGATCCAGGATTCCGGCCTGATGAAGAAGTGGGCCGACAAATACGGCATCTCGGTCGAGGTCGTGCAGATCAACGACTATGTCGAGTCGATCAACCAGTACACCGCCGGCACCTATGACGGCTGCTCGATGACCAACATGGACGCGCTGTCGATCCCGTCCGGCGGCGGCGTCGACACCACCGCACTGATCGTCGGCGACTTCTCGAACGGCAATGACGGTATCGTCCTGAAGGGCAAGAAGGACCTGCCGGCGATCAAGGGCCAGACCGTCAACCTGGTCGAGCTGTCGGTGTCGCACTACCTGCTGGCCCGGGCGCTCGACAGCGTCGGCCTGACCGAGAAGGACCTGACGGTCGTCAACACCTCCGACGCCGACATGGTGGCGGCCTACCAGACCGCCGACGTGACCGCGGTGGTCACCTGGAACCCGCTGCTGTCGGCCATCCTGGAGACCCCGGACAGCCACAAGGTGTTCGACAGCGCGAAGATCCCGGGCGAGATCATCGACATGATGGTGGTGAACACCGGGACGCTGGCCGACAACCCGGCGCTCGGCAAGGCGCTGGTCGGCGCCTGGTACGAGGCGATGGCGGTGATGTCCAAGGACGATGCCGCCGGAAAGAAGGCGCGCACGGCGATGGCCGAGGCCTCCGGCACCGACCTGGCCGGCTACGACGCCCAGCTGGCGACCACCAGGATGTTCTACACCCCGGCCGAGGCGGTCGCCTTCACCGAGGGCCCGGAGGTGGTGAAGACCATGGACTACGTCCGCAACTTCCTGTTCAGCCACGGCATCCTGGGCGAGGGAGCGCCGAGCGCCGACTACGTCGGCATGGCGTTCCCGGGCGGCAAGACCCTGGGCGACACCGGGAACGTCAAGCTGCGCTTCGACCCGGCCTACATGCGGATGGCGGCCAAGGGGCTCTGAGTCCGACCGGCTCGCCCGCGGTCGCCACCCGTGCGCTGGATCAACGCCCGGCCCGGCCGGCGGGGACGGATCGTCCTCGGGGCGATCCCGTTCGTGATCGTCGCGGTCGCCTATGCGGCGGTCTCGGCGGCACGCCGGGCGGAGAACCCGAACGACAAGCTGTTCCCGCCGCTGCCGGAGATCTGGCGGCAGATCGTCGCCTACGCCTTCCAGGAGGATCGGCGCAGCGGCGCCGTGCTGCTTTGGACCGACACCGCCGAGAGCCTGTTCCGGCTGTCGCTCGGCGTCGGGACGGCGGCGGCCACGGCGCTGGTCCTGGGCATCGCCATCGGCTTCGTACCGCGCCTGCGGGCCGGCCTGGCGCCGTTCGTGGCGGCGCTGTCACTGGTGCCACCGCTGGCGGTGCTGCCGATCCTGTTCATCGCTTTCGGTCTGGGCGAACTGTCCAAGGTGGTGCTGATCGTCATCGGCGTCGCCCCGGTGATGACCCGCGACATCGCCCAACGGGTCGCCGAGATCCCGGAGGAGCAGATCGTCAAGGCGCAGACCCTGGGGGCGAGCACCTGGCAGATGATCCTGCGGGTCGTGCTGCCGCAGATCCTGCCGCGGCTGATCACCACGGTGCGGCTGTGCCTCGGCCCGGCCTGGCTGTTCCTGATCGCCGCCGAGGCGATCGCCGCCACCGGCGGGCTCGGCTACCGGATCTTCCTGGTGCGCCGCTACCTGGCGATGGACATCATCCTGCCCTACGTCGCCTGGATCACCATCCTGGCCTATTGCATCGACCTGGCGCTGCGCCGGCTGTCGCGGCGGGCCTTCGGCTGGGCGCACGGTGACGGGGCCGGCCTGTGAGCAGGATCGAGGTCCGTGGCCTGCACAAGTCCTACGGCGACCGGCCGGTGCTGGAGCGTGTCGAGCTGGACATCGCCGCCGGGTCGTTCGTCGCCGTGGTCGGGGCGTCCGGCTGCGGCAAGTCGACGTTTCTCAGACTGCTGCTGTCGCAGGAGCGGCCGGACCGTGGCGAGATCCTGGTCGACGGCACGCCGATCGCGCCGGAGCCGATGCCGGACCGCGGCATCGTGTTCCAGCGCTACTCGGTGTTCCCGCACCTGACGGTCCAGGAGAATCTGATCCTCGGCCTGGAGTTCCGGCGCGCGCCCCGGCTCGGCCGGCTGTTCGGCGCGGCCCGCCGCCGGGCGGTCGAGGATGCCGAGGCGATTCTCGGCGCCATCGGCCTCGGCCACGCCCGCACTTTGTACCCGGCGCAGCTGTCGGGCGGCATGCAGCAGCGCCTGGCGATCGGCCAGGCCCTGCTGATGGCGCCGAAGGTGCTGCTGATGGACGAGCCGTTCGGGGCGCTCGATCCCGGCATCCGCGCCGACATGCACGCCCTGCTGCACGGCCTTTGGCGCCAGCGCGGCATGACCGTGCTCATGGTCACCCACGACCTCTCGGAAGCCTTCGCGCTGGGCACCCGGCTGCTGGCCTTCGACAAGGTCCGCCACGACCCGGACCACCCGGACGCATACGGTGCTACGGTCACCTACGACCTGCCGATCGAGCGGCCGCCAGCGGCCCCGAGCGAGGACACCGCCGCGAGCGACGACTGCAACGACCAGGAACGAGGAAGCGACCACCATGATCCGCAATCCTGAACGCCGGTTCCGGACCCGCCGCGCCGGCCTAGCACCCTCGCCGACCGGCGTGCGCCGCCACCACCCGGATTTCAGTGCCCGCGAGAGCCAGGGCTGGAAGGCGCTGGACGCCGAGGGCCGGCTGCCCGAGGACGGCTGGCGGCGCGAGCAGGAATGGGCGCTGAAGATGGGGTTGCCCGGGTCCGAAAGCCTGACCGACCGCTCGATCCCGACCTTCGCGCGCGGCGAGCTGCCGCATTTCGCCGGCATCAACACCTTCCTGAAGGCGCCCTATGTCGAGGACGTCCGCGACGTCGGCCGCTACGACGCGGCGGTGGTCGGCATCCCGTTCGACAGCGGCACCACCTACCGCCCCGGCACCCGCTTCGGGCCGCAGGGCATCCGCCGGATCTCGGCGCTGTACACGCCCTACAACTACGAGCTGGGCGTGGACCTGCGCGAGCAGATGACCCTGTGCGACGCCGGCGACGTATTCACCATCCCGGCCAACCTGGAGAAGAGCTTCGACCAGATCACCCGCGGGGTGTCGCATATCTTCTCGTCGGGCGCCCTGCCGGTGATGCTGGGCGGCGACCACTCGATCGGCTTCCCCTGCGTGCGCGGCATCGCCGAATGCACCTCCAAGCGCATCGGCATCATCCATTTCGACCGCCACATCGACATCCAGGAGAAGGACCTGGACGAGCGCATGCACACCACGCCCTGGTACTGGGCGACCAACCTGGCCAACGTGCCGGCGGTCAACCTGGTGCAGCTCGGCATTGGCGGCTGGCAGGTGCCGCGCGCCGGCGTGCAGGAGGCCCGCAAGCGCAACACCAACGTGCTGACCATCGCCGACATCGAGCGGATGGGCCTGGAGAAGACCGCCGAGGTGGCGCTGGAGCTGGCCTGGAAGGACGCCGACGCGGTCTACATCTCGTTCGACGTCGACTCGGTCGACTGCGGCTTCGTGCCCGGCACCGGCTGGCCGGAGCCCGGCGGCTTCCTGCCGCGCGAGGCGCTGAAGCTGCTGGGGCTGGTGACCGCGCCGGGGGTCTGCGGCATCGAGGTGGTCGAGGTCAGCCCGCCCTACGACACCTCGGACATCACCGCCCTGTTCGGCACCCGCGTGGTGGTCGAGGCGCTCGGCTCGATGGTCGCCCACGGCACCATGGGCAAGCACAGGGCGATCATCGACAAGCCCGTGTCGTTCTGAGGGAGGCAGCGCCATGCATCGCGGACACCATCACCATCACCCGCACGGCGAGTACCCGCACTCGCATGGCCCGGGCCACAACCACCCGGACCGCCCGGTCGCCCAGTGGCAGACGCCGCACGCGCCGGACGGGGCGGCGGCACCCGAGGCCGCCCCCGAGCCGGATTTCGACCTGGTCGAGGCGGCCTTCGCCGACGCTTTCCCGAAGGCCCCGGACGCGACCTCCTTCCTGCGGCTGGCCGGCATCCCGTTCGTCGGCCGGCGCGGCGACGGCACGCGGCTGTTCCTGCTCAGGGTCGAGACCGAGGAGGCGGTCGACGTCGGCTCGGTGACGCCGTCGCTCGGCGGCCAGTCCGTGCGCTACGCGCCGCTGCCGGAGAAGCTGGTGTCGCGCCGCCGCCATCTGCGGTTCCTGTACACCGACGGCCGCGCCGTCGCGCCGCTGACCCTGGGCGAGGCCAAGGGCCTGGCCGACGAGACCCTGCGCGAGGAAGGCGGCGAGGCGGCGTTCGGGGGCGCGTAGGCGCTCGGTCGGCGCGGTACCCAGTGGGTCCCGGCTCGAACGCGCTGCCGCGCATTCGTCCGGGATGAGGGCGTCGGAAGCGATCACCTTCCGGCTCTCATCCCGGGCCGGGCCGCCGATGGCGGGAGCTACGGTGTTCACACATCGCGAAAACCCCGGCTGCTCAAGGTATTTGGCGGCGCCCGTCACGTCGTGGATCCCGGAGCCGGCTGCTCGCGCGTCCCCTCCGGGATGACGAAGTGAGGGGTGGATCCGGGAGGGAAACCGGCCAAATCCTGCCCACCTTCGTCATTCCGGAGGGGACGCGCGAGCGTCCGGCTCCGGAACCCACCCGCCGCACCAGTGGCTCTTCCACCAACCGCGCCGGCTCCGCATACTCCCGGCAAAACCGCCGGGAGGACATGCCGTGAAGGTCACCGCGATCGAGACGATCCGGCTCGAGGAGTTTCCGAACCTGCTGTGGGTCCGCCTCGAGACCGACGAGGGGCCGACCGGGCTCGGCGAGACCTTCTACGGGGCGGCTTCGGCCGAGGCCCATGTCCACGGCATCATCGCCCCGTATCTGCTCGGCAAGGACCCGCTCAGGATCGAGCAGCACCAGGCCCACCTGATCGGCTATGTCGGGTTCGCCGGCGTCAGCGCCGAGCAGCGCGGCCGCTCGGCGGTCGACATCGCGCTCTGGGACCTGTGGGGCAAGGCGACCGGCCAGCCGATCCACCAGCTGCTGGGCGGCGCGGTGCGCGACGACATCCGGGTCTACAACACCTGCGCCGGCTACCAGTACGTCCGCAACCGGCCGGTCCAGGGCACCGCCAACTTCGGCATCGGCGCCGAGGACGGGCCGTACGAGGACCTGGAGGGCTTCCTGAACCGGGCCGACGAGGTCGCGCACTCGCTGCTGGAGATGGGCATCACGGCCATGAAGATCTGGCCGTTCGACTATGCCGCCGAGGCGTCGTCCGGGGCCTACATCTCGGCCGCCGACCTCAGGAAGGCGCTGGAGCCGTTCGAGAAGATCCGCCGGGCGGTCGGCGACAGGATGGACGTGATGGCCGAGCTGCACTCCATGTGGAACCGGCCGACCGCGGTCAAGATCGCCCGGGCGCTGGAGCCCTACGACCCGCTGTGGGTCGAGGACCCGGTGTTCATGGACCACCTGTCGTCGCTCGGCGAGGTGGCGCGCTCGACCCGGTCGCCGATCGCGGTCGGCGAGACGCGCGGCGGCAAGGCCGACTTCCGCTACCTAGTCGAGCTCGGCGAGCTGTCGCTGGTGATCGCCGACCTGACCTGGTGCGGCGGCCTGACCGAGGGCCGCAAGATCGCCGCCATGGCCGACGCCTGGCACCTGCCGGTGGCGTTCCACGACTGCACCGGCCCGGTGGCGCTGACCGCCTCCACCCACCTGGCGCTGCACACCCGCAACTGCTTCATCCAGGAGATGGTGCGGGCGTTCTACCACGGCTGGTACGGCGAACTGGTGACCGCCCTGCCGCCGGTCGAGAACGGCATGATCCGGGCGCCGCAGGGGCCGGGGCTCGGGATCGAGCTGCTGCCGGACGTGACGAAGCGCAAGGACGCCGCGGTCCGGCGGAGCGTGGCGTAGGGGCAGCGTGGCGTAGGGATTGGCGGCGGCGCCGGGCTACTTCAGCGCCAGGGCGACGACGCTCAGGGCGAGCAGGCCGGCCAGCCGCTCGAACTCGGCGCGCTCGGATTCGGTGGTCACGCCGTCGCTGGTGATGATCGCGTGCGCGGCCCGGAGCAGGGTCCGGGCCCGGTCGGGCTCGTCCGCATAGGCCGCCACCCGGGCCTCCAGCTCCCGGCTGGCCGCCGCCCGGTTCTCACGCAGGGCGAACACGTCCTCGTCGAGGATCTCCATGGCCTCCGACAGGTCGAACACGTCGAAGATCGGGATCTCGGCCAGCAGTTCCTCGGCCCGGTACTTCTCGGCCAGCCCGTATTCGCCGTCGGCCATGGCGGCGAGGGCGGCGACCGCCATCACAGCCTCGAGGAAACTGCGGTTCTGGAAGCGCTCGACCTCGCGGCGCACGGTCTGCAGAAAACCCTCGGCCATCGATCCGTCCCGGCTTGCGAACCACCCTAGCTGGCAATCCTCCTGCGATCCGGGCTCTCGGCATCGATCACCCGGTCGGCGCCCAGCCGGACGGTCACGGTGCTTCCGCGACCGACCGCGCTCTCGAAGCCTATGCTACCGCCATGGGCTTCGACCAGATTCTTCGAGATATACAACCCAAGGCCGGTGCCGTGGTGCCGGCGCGCGTGGACGTTCTCCAGCTGCCTGAACGGCTGGAACAGCTCGGCGACCCGGTCCGGCTCGACCCCGATGCCGGTGTCGCCGACGACGATCTGCAGGCCGCCGCCGGCGGTGCGGTCGACCGTCAGGGTCACCGCCCCGCCCTGCTGGGTGAACTTCACGGCATTGGACAGCAGGTTGATCAGCACCTGCTTGAGGGCGCGGCGGTCGCCGCGGATGCCGAGCCCGGAATCGACCGCGGTGATCGCCAGGCGCAGGCCCTCGCGCTGGGCGCGCTGGCGGATCATGCGGTCGCATTCCTCGAGCAGGCTGGACAGCGAGAACGGCCGCTCGTCCAGGGTCAGGCGACCGGCCTCGATGCGGGACACGTCCAGCAGGTCGTTGATCACCGACAGCAGGTGGGCGCCGCTCTCGTGGATGTAGCCGGCATACTCCTTCTGGACGGCGCCGTCGGCGGCGAACTGGCCGGACTGAATGATCTCGGCGAAGCCGATGATGGCGTTCAGCGGGGTTCGCAACTCATGGCTCATGGTCGCGAGAAACGCCATCTTGGCCCGGTTCGCGATCTGGGCGGAGGCGACCGCCTCGACCAGGGCGTCCTCGCGGCGCTTCAGCTCGGAGATGTCGGTCACCGTGATGAGCCGGCCGCCGTCCGGCGTCTGCTGCTCGCGGATCAGCAGCCAGCGCTCGCTCCGGAACACCTCGATCGTGTAGGGGATCTGGCGTCGCTGCTCGATCCGCTCGGCGAGCCATTCGTCCTCGCGGCCGATCGCCGCCGGGATCTCGCCGGCCGCGAGGCTCGCCTGCACGTAGTCGAGCCAGGAGACCCCGGGCACCAGGACGTGCCCGGCCTTGCCGGACTGCACCCGATAGGCCTGGTTGCACATGACCAGCCGGTCGTCGGCGTCCCAGAACGACAGCCCCTCCGAGCGCGAGTCGACGGCGTGCATCAGCCGGGTGTCGGTCTCGCTGGCCCGTTGCTCGGCCTGGATCAGATCGGTGATGTCGCGGCCGGTGCCGCGGTAGCCGCGGAACCCGCCGGCCTCGTCGAACAGCGGCACGCCGCTGATCGACAGGTAGCGGCGCTCGCCGTTCGGGTCGATGCGGAAGAAGCGGAAGTCCTTGAACGGCTCGCGACGGGCCAGCGCGGCCTCGTGGGCGTCCCATTCGTCGTTGCTGACGCCGAGCGGGGCGGTCTCGCGCCGGGTCTTGCCGTAATGCTCGTCGGGGGTCAGCCGGGAATGCTGCCAGACCGACTGCGAGAGGTAGGTGAACCGCAGGTCGGCATCCTGTTCCCAGAACCAGTCGGAGGACATCTGCACATAGTCGGACAGCCGGCGATTGACGGTGTCGACTTCCCGGCGAGCACGATCCGCCGCGCGGTCGGCGCGACGGACGGCATAGGCGGCCACCAGGCCTATGCCTGCCACCGCGGCGCTCAGGACGATCGGCAGCCACATCCGGCGATACCTCCGAGGGAACGGGTCCCGCTCAGAACAGCATGGCGCCGGTTAAGGTTAGGTTACGCGGTCAACTCGCCCGGCCGTGCCCATTCCGACCTCAGCATCGCGTAAACCATCTCGTCGGTCCATTCGCCCTTCACGATCTCGTTCTCCCGCAGATGCGCCTCGCGGCGCATCCCGAGCTTCTCCAGGACCCGGGCAGAGGCGCGGTTGCGACCGTCGCAGCGGCCGATGATCCGGTGCAGGCCGAGATTCTCGAAACCGAGCCGCAGCATTTCCGTCGCCGCCTCGCGCGCGAAGCCCTGGCCGTGGTGGTCCGGGTGCAGGACGAACCCGATCTCGCCCTGCCGGTGCGGGCGGCTCAGCCAGACCAGGTTTACGTCGCCGATCAGCGCCCCGGTGTCCCGCCGCTGCAGCGCCAGGTTCAGCTTCTCGCCCTCTTCGGCGATGCGGTCCTGCTTGATCCGCTCGGCCAGCACGATGCGGACCTCGTCCATCGTCCGGGCCTCCCAGTAGAGGTACCGGGCGACCGCGGGCCGCGACTGGATCGCGTACAGGCCGTCCAGGTCGTCGCCCCGGAACGGCCGCAGCAGCAGGCGGTCGGTCCGGATCGGGTAGTCCGGATGCAGCATCGATCTCCTCTCGGCCTTGCCGGCGCGCCGTCCGGTCGGGTGGCCGACTATACGACCGCCTCGGCCGGCCGTAACCTTGCGTGCCGGCCGGACGATCCGCCCGACGCTGGCACGCGCCCGGCTCGGGCCTCGAGCGGGGCGCCGCCGGGTTCCGTGCGAATCTGCACGTTTATTGTCGACGGGCTGAAATAAACCGGGCCGGGCTTCGGTCCCTGAATCATGACCGAAGCCCGCCGGGTTCTCGTGATCGAGGACGAGTTTCTGACCGCCATGGAACTGGCGACGGTCCTGGAGGAACTCGGTCACGCCGTGTGTGCGATCGTCGATACCGAGGAAGAGGCGGTCGAGGCGGCGGCACGGCAGCGCCCTGACCTGATCACCGCCGATGTCCGGCTGCGGTCCGGCGACGGGATCGCCGCGGTCGGGCGTATCACCGCCGCGACCCCGGTCCCGGTGGTCTACGTCACCAGCAGCGACGCCGAGCTCCGCCGGCGTGCGCCTTCGTCGGTACAGGTGTCCAAGCCGTTCGACGCCAAATCGGTCTCCAGGGCAATCGCGGCGGTGCTCGGCGTTCCTCCGGTCGCGGTGCCGCCTGTGACCCGGTCCTGAGCTCGACTTCGGCCAAAAACGGCGGGGCGCTCGCCGCGTGGGTTCCGGCTCGCCCGCGCCGGCGCGCGGGCGTCCGGAATGACGACAAAGGGGGGTGGACGATCGCAGCCATATGAGAATTTCCCGCTGTCGCCGGCCGACCGGGACAGCAGGGAGTTCTCACGGCAGTGGTAGCGACGCTGCCAATTCTGGCCGGTTTCGCGCAGCGCTCGTCGCGCCGGCGGGAGGCGGGCTTCCCCCCTTTGTCGTCATGCCGGCCTCGCCGCCGCGCGGGCGGCCGGAATGACGACAAAGGGGGGTGGGACGATCGCAGCCATATGAGAATTTCCCGCTGTCGCCGGCCGACCGGGACAGCAGGGAGTTCTCACGGCAGTGGTAGCGTCGCTGCCAATTCTGGCCAAAGTCGAGCTGAGCATCTGCGCCGGGGGCATCCTTCCGCCCAAGGGCCTCAGGCCGCCAGGGCGACCCCGAGCGCCCGGGCGGCGGCCGTCAGATGGGCGTGTCCGATCCGGGCATGGGCCAGCGGCTCGGCCTTCGCCGGGTCCTGCTCGGCCTCGACGATCCACCAGCCGGCATAGCCGGCCCGCGCCACCGGTGCCAGCGCCCGCCCGAAGTCGACGCAGCCGTCGCCGGGCACGGTGAACACCCCGGCGACCACCGCGTCCAGGAAGCTCCAGCGTTCGGCCAGCGCCCGCCGCAGCACGTCGGGCCGGACGTCCTTGGCGTGCACATGCGCGATGCGGCCGGCCCAGCGCTCCGCGACCGCGGCCGGGTCGTCGCCGGCGAAGGCCAGGTGGCCGGTGTCGTACAGCAGGCCGACGCTGTCCGGCGTCGCCGCCATCAGCCGGTCGATCTCGGACGCCGTCTCGATCACCGTGCCCATGTGGTGGTGGTAGGCGAGGCGGACGCCGCGGGCCGCCATGTGCCCGGCGACCGCCGCGATCTTCGCCGGGTAGTCCCGCCACTCCGCCTCGGACATGGTCGGCCGGTCGGCCACCGGGGTGCCGCGCAGGCCCTGCACGCTGCCGCCGACCTCCGCGAACACCATCACTTCGCAGCCCATGGCCGCCAGCAGGTCGAGATGCGGCTGCATCGCGGCGATCTCGTCGTCGACCGAGCGGAACCGCAGCTCGGCGCCGTACCAGCCGGAGACCAGCGCCAGGCCGTGCGGCGCCAGGGTCCGGGCCAGGGCGCCCGGCTCGCGCGGGAACTTGTTGCCGAGCTCGATGCCGGCGAAGCCGGCCTGCCGGGCCTGGGCGAGGCAGGTCTCCAGCGGGGTGTCGCCGCCCAGCTCGGGCAGGTCGTCGTTGCTCCAGGCGATCGGGTTGGTGCCGAGGCGAACGGTCATGGGCCTTCCTTCCGGCGCTCGAGGGCGTGCTGGTAGTCGACCCGGGCCCGCCGCACGGCGTCGCGCCCGGAAACCTCCGGAACGGCCACGTCCCACCAGGCGCCGCCCTCGGCGGTCGCGGCCAGCGGGTCGGTGGCGAGCACGACGACCGCGGTCCGGTCGGCGGCGCGGGCGCGGTCGAGCGCGGCTTCAAGCTCGGCGATCCCGGTCACCGTCTCGGCGCCGGCGCCCAGGCTGCGGGCGTGGGCGGCGAAGTCGATGCCGGGCTCGCCGACGCGATGGTCGACATGCTCGAACAGGTTGTTGAATGGGGCGCCGCCGGTGGCCTGCTGCAGGCGGTTGATGCAGCCGAAGCCGCCGTTGTCGAGCACCACGACGATCAGCTTGCGGCCGAGCGTCACCGAGGTGGCGATCTCGGAGTTCAGCATCAGGTAGGAGCCGTCGCCGACCAGCACGAACACCTCGCCGTCGGGGCGCGCCATCCGCACGCCCAGGCCGCCGGCGATCTCGTAGCCCATGCAGGAGAAGCCGTATTCCAGGTGGTAGGCGCCGGGGCCGGCGGCCCGCCACAGCTTGTGCAGTTCGCCGGGCAGGCCGCCTGAGGCGCACACCACCACGTCGCCGGCATCGGCCTTGCGGTTGACCGCGCCCAGGACCTGGGCGTCGGTCGGGCGGTCGGCGTTGCCGGCGGCGGTGACCCGGTCGACCGTCGCGCTCCAGGCCGCCGCCAGCGACCGCGCCCGGTCCTGCCAGGCGGCCGGCGCGGCATGGTCCGCCAGGGCGGCGCCGAGATCCTCCAGCGTGCGCCGCGCGTCGCCGACCAGCGGCTCGGCCCCGTGCTTGCCGGCGTCGAAGGCGGCGACGTTCAGCTGGATCAGGCGCGGGCCGCCCGCGATCAGCGCCCGCGAGCCGGTGGTGAAGTCCTGCAGCCGGGTGCCGATCGCCAGCACCAGGTCGGCGTCGCGCGCCAGTTCGTTGGCGGCGGCCGACCCGGTGACGCCGATGGCGCCGACATTCTGCGGATGGTCCCAGGGCAGGCTGCCCTTGCCGGCCTGGGTCTCGGCGACCGGAATCCGGTGCCGGCTCGCGAACGCCGCCAGCGTGCCGGCCGCCTCGGCGTACAGCACCCCGCCGCCGGCGACGATCAGCGGCCGTTCGGCCCGGCGCAGGCGGTCGACGGCGCGTGCCAGCTCGTCCGGGTCGGCGGCCTGCCGGCGCGGCGCGTGCAGGCGCGGCGCGAAGAACGCCGCCGGGAAGTCCCAGGCCTCGGCCTGCACGTCCTGCGACAGCGACAGGGTGACCGGCCCGCAGTCGGCCGGGTCGGTGAGGACCTGCAGCGCGCGCGGCAGCGCGGCCAGCAGCTGCTCGGGCCGGGCGATGCGGTCGAAGAACCGCGACACCGGCCGGAAGCAGTCGTTCGCCGTCACCGTGCCGTCGCCGAAGTCCTCGACCTGCTGCAGCACCGGGTCCGGCAACCGGCCGGCGAAGGTGTCGCCGGGCAGCAGCAGCACCGGCAGCCGGTTGACATGCGCCACCGCGGCCGCCGTGACCATGTTCAGCGCACCCGGACCGATCGAGGTGGTGCAGGCCATCATGCGGCGGCGATTGGTCGCCTTGGCGAAGGCGATCGCGGCGTGCGCCATCGCCTGCTCGTTGTGCGCGCGGAAGGTCGGCAGGGTCTCGCGGGCATGCCACAGCGCCTCGCCCAGGCCGGCGACGTTGCCGTGCCCGAAGATCGCCCAGCAGCCGGCGAACAGCGGCAGCTCCGCGCCGGCGATCGCCGTGCGCTGGGCCGACAGGTAGCGGACCACGGCCTGGGCGGCCGTCAGCCGGATGGTGTTCATGCACTCCTCCCTCGGCGCCGGGCCGTTGTCCGGCCGTTCAGTCGTAGGCGCCCATCACGTTCTGGTCGTGGTCGATCACCGAGCCTGTCATGACCCCGGAGTCCGAGGACAGCAGGAACAGCGTCAGGCGGGCCACGTCGTCCGGCTTGATCAGCCGGCCGAACGGCTGCGCCGCCTCGGCCGCGGCGAGCCAGCCCGCGGGCTTGCCCTCGGCACGCTGCACCGCGTCCTCGTTCGGGGTGTCGGCCCAGCCGATGTTGATGGCGTTGACCCGGATGCGGTCGCCGCGCAGGCCGTGCGCCAGGTTGCGGGTCAGGGCGGCCAGCGCCGCCTTCGACGCGCTGTAGGGCACCAGCTTGGGCTGGCCGCCGTGGCTCGACATGGTGACGATGTTGACGATCCGGCCGGGCGTGCGCTCGCGCCGCATGATCCGCACCGCCTCCTGGGCCAGGAAGAACGGCGCCCGCGCGTTGACCGCGAAGATCCGGTCCCAGAGCTCCGGCGTGGTGTCGTCGACGGTGCCGCGGTCGGTCACCCCGGCGGCGTTGACCAGGCCGTCGAGCCGGCCGAACGCCCTGTCGGCTTCGGCCATGATCCTGCGGCAGGCCTCCACGTCGGCCAGGTCGGCCGGCACGAACCGCGTCTCGGCCCCGATCGACCGCAGGTCGGCGGCCACTGCCTCGCCGCGTTCGCGGTCGCGGCCGGTGACGACGATCCCCTGCGCGCCGCGCTCCGCGAGCCGCCGCGCGACCGCCTCGCCGATGCCCTGGGTCGAGCCGGTGACCACGAACACGCCGCCTGCCAGGTCGGCCTGGCTGTTCCAGGCGCTCATCGCCCGGCCTCCGGCGCGGCGGGCATCGGGAAGCCGGCGGCGCCGGCCATGGCGTGCAGCGCCGGCGCCAGCCGCCGCCCGCTGGCCATCACGACCGACCCGCGGGTGACCCCGTCGTCGACGGTCAGGTCGTTGACCCAGCCGCCGGCCGCCAGCACCAGGGCGGCGCCGGCGAACGAATCCCAGGAGTTCATGTGGCCCTCGATGTAGGCGAGGTAGCGGCCGGCCGCGACATGGGCGAGGCCGAGCGCGCCGGAACCCGAGCGGTGATACATGCCGCCGGCGTCGATGAGCCGGTCGAGGAAGCCCACGGTCGGCTGCCGCGGCACCCGGAACGAGTAGCCGACCTCGGTCATGCCGGACCGGAAGTCGGCGACGTCGGCCGGGGCGATCGGCCGGCCGTTGCAGGCGGCGCCGCCCCCGACGGCACCGACGAAGCATTCGTCCGCGCACGGGTCGACGATCACCCCGGCGGCGATCCGGCCGTTGACCATCAGGCCGACCGACACGCACCAGGTCGGCAGGCCGGCCAGGAAGCACTGGGTGCCGTCGATCGGATCGACCACCCAGACCGGACCGCTGCCGTATTGTCCGCCGCCGCCGGATTCCTCGCCGAGGAAGCCGTCCTGCGGGAACCGCTCGGCCAGCGCCCCGCGGATGATGTCCTCGACCTCGCGGTCGGCCCGGCTGACCACGTCCTGCAGCCCCTTGCTCTCGACCACCAGGGCGTCGCGCTCGCGGAAATGCCGCAGCGCCGCGGCGCCGGCCGCGCGCGTCACGGCCTCCGCGAAGGCGAGCCGCTCGCGCACCGCCTGGGCCACGCCATCCGATGTGCTCATGCCACTGCTGCCCTTTCTCGGCCGACGCGCGGGACACATTGCGGAAGCCCCGTTTATTTTGAAGAATATCGAATAGATGGCCTCAAACACCGGGACCGTCGCAACGACAAACAACGGCCGGGGCGCAACGATCCCGGCCAGAGGGAGGAAACCATGACTCGTTTCGCACGGCTCGCCGGTTTCGGCGCGCTCGCAGCCGGGCTGCTCGCCCTCGGCGCCGGCCCGGCCGCCGCGGCCGGCAAGCTGACGCTGTACTGCAGCCCGCAGATCGAGTGGTGCAACCTGATGGTCGAGTCCTTCGAGAAGGAGACCGGCATCAAGGTCGCGATGACCCGCAAGAGCTCGGGCGAGACCTTCGCCCAGATCAAGGCCGAGGCGAGCAACCCGAAGGGCGACGTGTGGTGGGGCGGCACCGGCGACCCGCATCTGCAGGCGGCCGAGGAGGGACTGACCGAGGTCTACGTCTCGCCGATGCGCAACCAGCTGCACGACTGGGCGCTGTCTCAGGCCAAGGCGGCCGGCGACAAGACCATCGGCATCTACGCCGGGGCGCTCGGCTTCGGCTACAACAAGGACCTGCTGGCCAAGGCCGGGCTGCCCGAGCCGAAATGCTGGGCCGACCTGACCAAGCCGGCGTTCAAGGGCCACGTGCAGATGGCCAACCCGAACTCGTCCGGCACCGCCTACACCACCCTGGCGACCATCATCCAGATCATGGGCGAGGATAAGGGCTTCGACTTCATGAAGGCCCTGCACAAGAACATCAACCAGTACACCAAGTCCGGCTCGGCCCCGATCAAGGCGGCGGCGCGCGGCGAGACGACGGTCGGGATCGTGTTCCTGCACGACGCCGTGACCCAGGTGGTGTCGGGCTTCCCGGTGGTGCCGGTGGCGCCGTGCGAGGGCACCGGCTACGAGATCGGCTCGATGAGCATCATCAAGGGCGCGCGCAATCTGGAAGAGGCGCAGAAGTTCTACGACTTCGCGCTGCGCGCCGACGTCCAGGAACTCGCCGTGCAGGCCAAGGCCTACCAGGTGATGTCCAACAAGGCCGCCAAGCCGGCCAAGGAGTCGCCGGACCTGAACTCGATCAAGCTGATCGACTACGACTTCGTGAAATACGGCTCGTCGGACGAGCGCAAGCGCCTGCTGGCGAAGTGGGACAGCGACGTGAAGCCGCTGCCGCAGTGAGCCCGCGGCCGGCATCGTGAATGAACTGAACAGGCACGTCCTCGGCTGGCAGGCCCTGGCGGCGGCGGGCTTCCTGCTGCTGCCCTGGTATGCCGTCGAGGACGGGTTCTGGGGGTTCGGCTGGCTGCTCGACGGCTGGCCGCTCGACCCGGACTACGCGCCGGCGATCGTTCTGCTGCTGCAGGGCGAGAAGCCCTGGCTGTGGCCGGTGGTCGGGTTCCTGGCGCTGCCGCTGCTGGCGGTCGGCCGGCCGCGCACCGACCGCCTCGCCCAGTGGGTGCTGCTGGCGGCCGGCGGCCTCGGCGTCGCCTACATCCTCGGCCAGGGCTTCTCGATCGGCATCCGGGGGTGGAGCTTCGCCGGGCTGGAGGCCTGGTTCGGGCCGCTCGGCGACCGCCAGTTCGGCATGGGCTACGGCGCGCTGCTGGCGGCCGGCGGTCTGTTCTTCCTGTTCACCCTCGGCTGCGCCGCCCGCGGCGCGGTCAACGGCGACGGCTTCGTGGTCGGGTCGATCGGCCTGATCGTGATGGTCGTCGCCCTGTTCATCTTCTTCCCGGTGTCGCGGATCCTGGTCAGCGCGCTGCAGACCAACGAGGGCGTGCTGTCGCTGACGGCGTTCCTGGACAAGCTGCTGACCGGCAAGATCTGGGGACTGGACTGCGTCTACAGCTACCGGGCCTGCGGGGTGGCCTGGAACTCGCTGGCGCTGGCGGTCGCGGTCGGCGCCGGCACCACCTTGCTGGGCCTCGCCTTCGCCCTGGTGGTGACCCGCACCGGCTTCCCGGCCAAGCGGCTGTTCCGCGGCCTGACGGTGCTGCCGATCATCACCCCGCCCTTCGTCATCGGCCTGGCGCTGATCCTGCTGTTCGGCCAGTCGGGCGCGGTCACCAGCTTCCTGGAATGGTCGCTGGGCATCCCGGCCAGCCGCTGGCTGTACGGATTCACCGGGGTCTGGCTGGCGCAGATGCTGGCGTTCACGCCGATCGCCTTCCTGGTGCTGATCGGCGTGGTCGAGGGCGTCAGCCCGTCGGTCGAGGAGGCGGCCCAGACCCTGCGGGCCGACGCCTGGACGACCCTGCGCACGGTGTCGCTGCCGCTGATGCGGCCGGGCCTCGCCAACGCCTTCCTGCTCGGCTTCATCGAGAGCATGGCGGATTTCGGCAATCCGATGGTGCTGGGCGGCAACTTCAACGTGCTGTCGACCGAGATCTTCTTCGCCATCGTCGGCGCCCAGTACGACCAGGGCCGGGCGGCGGTGCTGGCGCTGGTGCTGCTGTTCTTCACCCTGCTGGCGTTCTGGGCCCAGCGCCGCTGGCTCGGCCGCAAGTCCTACACCTCGGTCACCGGCAAGGGCGACGCCGGGATCCCGGTGGCGCTGCCCGGCCGCTTCACCGGCCTGATCCTCGGCGTCACGGTCCCCTGGGCGGCGATGACCGCGGTGCTGTACGTGACCATTCTGTTCGGCGGCTTCGTGAACCTGTGGGGCCTCGACAACACCCTGACCCTGCGCCACTACATCGACGCCTTCGGGGTGACGGTCGGCGACCACGGGCTGGTGTGGAGCGGCGGCGCCTGGAACTCGTTCTTCACGACCATCGCGATCTCGACGATCTCGGCGCCGCTGACCGCGGCGATCGGCCTGCTGACCGCCTACCTGCTGGTGCGCCAGCGCTTCCTCGGCAAGCAGGCCTTCGAGTTCGGCACCATGCTCAGCTTCGCGATCCCCGGCACGGTGATCGGCGTCAGCTACGTGCTGGCGTTCAACGTGCCGCCGCTGGAGCTGACCGGCACCGGCGTGATCCTGGTGATCTCCTTCGTGTTCCGGAACATGCCGGTCGGGGTGCGCGCCGGGGTGGCGGCGATGAGCCAGCTCGATGCCAGCCTGGACGAGGCCTCGCTGACCCTGGGCGGCAGTTCCTGGCAGACCATCCGGCGGGTGGTGCTGCCGCTGCTGCGCCCCGCCATCCTGGCGGCGCTGGTCTACAGCTTCGTGCGGGCCATGACCGCGATCAGCGCGGTGATCTTCCTGGTCAGCGCCGAGTACGACATGGCCACCGCCTACATCCTGGGGCGGGTCGAGAACAACGACTACGGCCTGTCGATCGCCTATTCCTCGGTGCTGATCGTGGTGATGTTCGCCGCCATCCTGCTGCTGCAGCTGATGGTCGGCGAGCGCCGCCTCGGCCGCCGCAGCGGCGCCCAGGCCGCCAAACTGGATCTCGGAGGACAACCCGCATGACCGCATCCTTCGGCGGCCGCGCCAGCTCGGTCCGCTTCGAGCGGGTGACCAAGGCGTTCGGCGACTTCCGGGCGGTCGACGCGGTGTCGTTCGAGGTCGCGCCCGGCACCCTGGCCACCCTGCTGGGGCCGAGCGGCTGCGGCAAGACCACGACCCTGCGGATGATCGCCGGCCTGGAGCTGTCGACTTCCGGGCGGATCTGGATCGGCGAACAGGACGTCACCGGCCTGCCGGCGACCCGACGGGACGTGTCGATGGTGTTCCAGTCCTACGCGCTGTTCCCGCACATGACGGTGATCGAGAACGTCGCCTACGGCTTCCTGGTGTCCGGGACCCCGAAGGCCGAGGCCCAGGCCCGGGCCGAGCTGGGGCTGGAGCTGGTCGGCCTCAAGGGCTACGGCGCCCGGCTGCCGAGCGAGCTGTCGGGCGGCCAGCAGCAGCGCGTGGCGGTCGCCCGCGCCCTGGTGCTGGAACCGCAGGTGCTGCTGTTCGACGAGCCGCTGTCGAACCTCGACGCCAAGCTGCGCCGCCGGGTCCGCGAGGAGATCCGCGACATCCAGCGCAACCTCGGCCTGACCGTGGTCTACGTCACCCACGACCAGGAGGAGGCGCTGGCGGTGTCCGACAAGGTGATCGTGATGCGCAACGCGCAGATCGCCCAGGAGGGCGCGCCGCGCGAGCTCTACGAGCAGCCGGCCGACCGCTTCGTCGCCGACTTCATCGGCGACGCCAACCTGGTGGAGGCGACGATCCTGGCGACCGACGGCGGCCTGGCGACCGTGTCGATCGGCGGCGTCGAGGTCCGGGTGCCCGGCCGGGGGCTGCCGCCCGGCCCGGTGCTGGCGGCGATCCGCCCGGAGGCGGTGCTGCTGGTGGACGGCGGCGACGGGCTGCCCGGCACCATCGGCAAGGCGGCCTATCTCGGCAGGCACCTGGAGTACACGATCGCCTCGCCGGTCGGGGAGCTGTTCGTGATCGACCGCCGGGTGGATTCCCCGCGGGCGGTCGGGAGCGGGGTGACCCTGCGGTTCGGCGACCGGATCGCCCTGGTGCCGGGCGAGGGGTGAGCGGGCGAGAGGGCACGAAAAAGGGCGGCCGCCGCGGCGACCGCCCCTGATCTCGCGGCGAAACGCTCAGTCGATCGCGACCGGCGAGCCCATCGACCCGGTCGCGCCGGCGATCGGTGACGGGCTGTACATGTACAGGAAGGTGTAGGCCTTGTCGGCCGCCGGCCCGTCCAGGTTCATGTTCTCCTGGTTGACGATGCCGTGGCGGACCAGCATGTGCTGGTGCACGCAGAAGGCACAGGCCGGGTCGGGGTTGGGGACCACCTCGGTGGCCCAGGTGTCGGCCCCGAAGACCCCGGCCTGCACCTCGTCCGACAGCCAGCGCGCCACCTCGGCGCCGATGCCCGGCTCGCCGCCGTTGTACTTGGCGTTGTCGGTGATCCAGTGCTTGCCCCAGCCGGTGCGGAAGAACACGCCGTCGCCGGGCATGAACTTGTAGCCTTCCATGCCCTGCTTCTTCAGGGCGCCCCGCACGTCGGCCATGGTGATCTCCTGGCCGGCCTCCATGGCCTCGACGCCCTTGTAGCCGGCGACGTCGATCAGGATGCCGCGCGCCACGATCGGGTGCAGCTTCTCGGTGCCCAGCTTCAGCAGGCCGTTCGCCGATGCCACCTCGGTCTCGGTGAAGCCGTTGTAGTAGCGCATGTTGTCCTTGTCGCCGGCGCCGCCGATCACCACGCCGATATGGCCCAGGCCGTCGAACTGGGTGCCGACCTGGCCGATCTCGGTGGCCAGGAACTCGTCGTGCCAGATCACCTTGTTGGCGCCGTAGGGGCCGCCGGTCGGCGCGCCGGGGATGCGCAGCGTGAACTTGCGGGTGCCGAACAGCGGCATGTCGGCGGTGTAGGGCCGGCCGAGCGCGTAGACCTTGCCCTTGTCGGCCTCGGCGACGGCGCGCGCCACCACCTCGGGCTTGGTGTACCAGTTGGTCGAGCCGGCCTCGTCGCCCTCGCCCCACAGCTTGTTCGGCCACCACTTCTCGCCGATCGGGGTATCGGCCTTGCCGATCACCCACGGCTTGCCCGCGCAGCCGCTGTAGTCCTTGTCGTCGCAGGCCGCGTAGGCGGCGCCGGCGGTCAGCGCCATCACGGTGCCGACGGCACCGCCCAGGCAATATCGCGAAATGGTACCCATGGATGAGCTCCTCCCGGTTTCGTTCTTATTTGAGGTCACTATTACGGGCGCATTTGCCGCAATATTTCAACCGCCGTCGCCCGCCGGCGGCGCCACCGCAGGAGACCCGCCATGACGATCGTGCTGCTCGGGACCGGTACGCCGGCGCCGTCGCTGCCGGGTGGGGTAGGCTGTGGCGGCCGGCCTGAAGAAGCCCGGCCGACTACTGGGGAAACGCCATGAACGCCGAAGACTTCCGCCGCCACGGCCATGCCCTCGTCGACTGGCTGGCCGACTACCACGAGGGCATCGCGGCGCGGCCCGTCCAGCCGCCGACCCGCCCGGGCGAGGTGCGCGCCCTGCTGCCGGCCGCGCCGCCGCAGGATCCCGAGCCGTTCGAGGCCTGCGTCGCCGACCTGGACCGGGTGGTCGCGCCGAACCTGACCCACTGGCAGCATCCCCGGTTCTTCGGGTACTTCCCGGCCAACGCGCTGCTCGCCGGCGTGCTCGGCGACCTGGTCAGCACCGGCCTCGGGACGATCGGCCTGTCCTGGCAGTCCGCGCCCGCCCTCACCGAGGTCGAGGAGGTCGTGGTGGACTGGCTCCGCCAGATGGTCGGGCTGTCGGACGACTGGGTCGGCGTGATCGGCGACACCGCCTCCACCGGCACCCTGGTCGCCCTGATCTCGGCGCGGGAGCGCGCGACCGACTACGCCTTCGCCCGCGGCGGCCTGCAGGCGGAGCCGGCGCCGCTGGTGGTCTACGCCTCCGCCGGCAGCCATTCCTCGGTGGCCAAGGGCGCGTTCCTCGCCGGCTTCGGGCGCGAGAACCTGCGCATGGTGCCGCTCGGCGACGACCACGGCATGCAGCCGGCGGCGTTGCAGGCGGCCATCGAGCGCGACCTCGCCGACGGGCTGCAGCCCTGCGCGGTCGCGGCCTGCGTCGGCGGCACGGCGACCGCCTCGATCGACCCGGTCGGCGCGGTCGCCGAGGTCGCGCGCCGGTACGGCCTGTGGCTGCACGTCGACGCGGCGATGGCCGGCTCGGCGATGATCCTGCCCGAATGCCGCTGGATGTGGGACGGGGTCGAGGGCGCCGACAGCCTGGTCATCAACGCCCACAAGTGGCTGGGGGCACCGTTCGACTGCTCGCTGTACTACGTGCGCGACGAGCAGCACCTGCTCCGCGTGATGTCGACCAACCCGAGCTTCCTGCAGTCGTCGGTCGACGGCCAGGTCCGCAACCTGCGCGACACCGGCATCCCGCTCGGCCGCCGGTTCCGGGCGCTCAAGCTGTGGTTCCTGATCCGCGAGCAGGGCGTGTCCGGGCTGCAGGCCCGGCTGCGGCGCGACATCGAGAACGCGCGGGCGCTGGCGGCGATGGTCGAGTCCACGCCGGGCTGGACGGTGGTGGCGCCGGTCCATCTGCAGACGGTGTGCATCCGGCACGAGCCGGCGGGGGTCGAGGGCGAGGCGCTGGACGCCTACACCCGGGCCTGGGCCGAGGCGGTGAACCGGTCGGGCGAGGGCTACCTGACGCCGGCCGCGGTCGACGGCCGCTGGATGGTGCGGGTCTCGGTCGGGGCGCCGGGGACCGAGCGCGACGACGTCGACGCGGTGTGGGAATGCATCCGCCGGCACGCGGCGGCGTCCTTCGCGGCCCTCCGCTGACGCGGGGGGCACCTCAGGATGACGCGGTCAAGAGATCGACGGCATCCGCATTCTCTCTGTCACCCTGAGGTGCCCCCGCGAATGCGGGGGCCACGAAGGGCGCCCTCAGTCCGGGATCACCGGCAGGGTCAGCCGCGACGGCCGGGCGGCGTCGTGGAACACGGTCTGGCGGGCCACCCTGAGCTCGGCGTCCGACCAGTAGTCGCGGCCGGTGTTGTGGTTGCGGTCGAAATTCGGGAAGTCCGAGCTCGACACGTACAGCCGGATGCGCTGGCCGCGCTTGAAGCGGATCCCGACCGGGTTGAGGCGGACGGTGTAAGCGCAGGGCCGGCCGGGCTCGATCGGCGTCGGGTTCTCGTAGCCGTCGCGGTACCGGGCCCGCAGGATCCCGTAGGTCAGGTTCACGCACAGCCCGTCCTCGTGGACCACCGCCAGCCTGGCGGTCCAGTCGGTGTCGGGGGCGTCGGTGGCGGCCCACAGGGTCAGGGTCACCGGCCCGACCACCTCCAGCTCGGCCGCCAGCGGTGGGGTCTGGTAGACCAGGATGTCGGCGCGGTGGTCGTGCGGCGACTGGTCGACCGGGGCGGCCTGGGCGTCCGCCGACATCAGCGACATGACCGGGTCGCGCGGGTCGTAGACGTAGCGGTCGGGCGGCGCGTCGGCCGGCGGCGCTGTCTCGGCCAGCACGCCGTCGCCGCGCACCGTGTTGGCGCTGCCTGACCCGTGCAGGTGGAAGTCGGTCCAGCGGGTGCGGGCCAGCGGCCACTCGTTCTCGCCGCGCCAGCGGTCGGCGCCCAGGATGAACAGCTGGACCGGCGCCTCGGCGCCGATGCCGTCGTCCAGGCCCTTGAGCTGGAAGTCGTACCAGCGCGCGATCATGCCGGCATAGCTGCGGGCCGCGTCCGGGCCGTGGTCGACCGGCCCGATGCGGCCGTGCAGGGCGGTGATGTCGTGGCCCCACGGTCCGACCACCAGCCTGTGCTGCCGGCGCAGATGCTCCGGGCCGCGGGTCGCCATGCCGACATAGTTGTCGATGGTGCCGACCAGCCGGTCCCACCAGCCGGTGATCATCATCACCGGGACCCGGACCTGCGGGTGCAGTTCGGCGAACCGCATGAACTCGCGGTTCTGGGCGCGGTGATAGGCCTGCAGCTGGTCGTCCAGGCCGGCGAACACGTCGGCCGGGATGTCACCGAGCGGCAGCCACCACAGATACTTGCCGCGCTCGACCTGGTTCCAGTGCCGCATCGCCTCGGCGGCGGTGTAGGGGCCGAACGGCGCGCCGGCCCGGCGCCGGGTGTCGGCCGCCTGCATGTAGGTCCATTCCAGGCGGCGGCCGGTCTCGAAGATCCCGAAGGTCATCGACAGCAGGTCGGCGCCCATGCCGGTGCACAGCGCCGCCGCCAGCGACGGCGGCTGCGCGCCGGCCAGCATCCACGACGCCCAGGATGCGTTCGAATGCCCCCAGGTGCCGACCCGGCCGTCGCTCCACGGCAATCTCGCCGCCCACTCCACGGTGTCGTAGCCGTCCTCGGCGTCGGGCGTCTCCAGCCGGTCGCGGAACATCCAGCGATACTCGCCGTCGGAGGCGTAGCGGCCGCGGTGATCCTGCACCACGACCGTGTAGCCGCGGGCGGCGAGCGCCAGGGCGTCGTCGACGTAGCGCGGCTCGCGCTTGCCGTAGGGCGTGCGGTTGACCAGCACCGGGCGGCGGCCGCCGTCGCCCGGGCGGTAGACGTCGGCGCGCAGCACCGTGCCGTCGCGGACGACGCATTCCACGTCGTTCTCGACGACGATGCCGGCTGCCGCCTCGGGCATATGCCTACAGCCTCACCGGCATGCCGGTCTCGAGCGACTTCTGTGCCGCGTCGGCGAGGCGCAGGGCCGCCAGGCCGTCCTCGCCGGTCGGGGCCGGCGGCCGGCCGCTGGTGACGGCATCGACGAAGGCGTCCAGTTCCGCCCGGTAGGCGGGACCGTAGCGCTCCAGGAAGAAGTGCAGCACCGGGTCGCGCGAGAAGCCGTCGGCGGTCGCCAGTTCGACCGTGGTGGCGCGCAGGTTCTCGGCCCGCAGCATGCCCGCGGAGCCGTGGCACTCGATGCGCTGGTCGTAGCCGTAGGCGGCGCGGCGCGAATTGCTGATCTGGGCGAGCCGCCCGGAGGCGGTGCGCAGGGTGACGACGGCGGTGTCGACGTCGCCGGCCCCGGCGATCGCCGGGTCGACCAGGGCCGAGCCCATGGCGTGCACCTCGACCGGCTCCTCGCCCAGCAGCCAGCGCGCCATGTCCAGGTCGTGGATCATCATGTCGCGGAACAGGCCGCCGCTGACCCTGACATAGGACAGCGGCGGCGGTGCCGGGTCGCGGCTGGCGATCGAGACGATCTCGGGCGACCCGATGGCGCCGGCGTCGAGCCTGGCCTTCAGGCTGGCGAAGCTGGCATCGAAGCGGCGGTTGAAACCGACCGCCAGCGGCACCCCGGCGGCGGTCGCGGCGCCGACCGCGGCGGTGGCGCGGGCAATGTCCAGGTCGATCGGCTTCTCGCACAGGATCGCCTTGCCGGCGGCGGCGGCGGCCTCGATCAGCGGCGCGTGGGTGTCGGTGGAGGTGGCGATCAGCACCGCGTCGATGGCCGGCGAGGCCAGCGCCTCGTCGACGCCGGCGACCACCGTGCCGAAGCGGGCGGCGAGTTCCTCGGCGGCGGCCGGCACGGTGTCGGCCACGGCGGCGAGCCGGGCGTTGGGGTGGCCTGCGATGTTGGCGGCGTGCAGGCGGCCGATCCGGCCGGCCCCGAACAGGGCGAAGGTGAGCATCGTTCCTCCAGGACTCTCCCGTCGAGCGCGGGACTGCCCCGGATCATGCGATCAATCCCGCAGGCGCGCCATCCGCTCGGAAGAGGAGGTCCGGATCGGCGCACCGGGTCGGCTGCTCCGGATCGCCATCGGGTCCGCGATGTCGAATGGACGACCATTGTCGCTCGGTCCGGCTACACTCCGGATCCACGGGGCCGCCGGCCGGCCTGTCCGAATGATTGCGACCGAGCGGCGCGGCGGGTTCGTGCCAGGAATTCCTTGGGAGGCGACGGCCATGCCATCGAACGGAACCGGCACAATGACGCGTGCGCCCCGGGCGGCGGGGCTTGCCGCCCCGGTCCTGCTGCTGGCCGCACTCCTGACGCTGCCGTCCCAGGCGTCCGGGAACGGCCTGCCGGCGCCGCAGTGCCCGGCCAGACCCGGAGACGTGGTGTTCCTGCCCTGCGGCGAGGTGATCTCCTTCCAGCCGAGGCTCGGCGTGGCGATCACGCCCTATGCCGGCACGCCGCCGCCGTCGGACGGTCCGCTGCTCGACCTGACGGCCGGCGATCGCGCCCTGCGGTCGTCCGGCGGCCTGCTCGAGGCCGACCTGCGACTGGTCACCGGCACGCCCGAGAACCCGATGCTGGTCGGCTCGCGGCCCTACAGGCTGACGAGCTACCAGGGCCAGGGCCGTCTCGGCGGCATGGTCTCGTCCTTCAACGGGGTGTTCCCGGCGCCGACCCTGATGATCGAGCCCGGCGACACGCTGAAGCTCACGATCAACGACGAGCGGGTCCCCACGTCGGTGGTGCAGAGGAGCGACGCGCATTTCGATCCGACCGAACCGGTCCCGGACGCCTCGAACATCCACACCCACGGCCTGCTGGTCAGCCCGGCCGGCCGGGGCGACAACGTCTACCGCTCGTTCCTGCCAGGCGGCCGCTACCGGACCGAGATGCGGCTCGGCGAGGACCACAGCGAAGGCATGGACTGGTACCACCCGCATATGCACGGCTCGACGGCGCCGCAGGTGTTCGGCGGCATGGCGGGGCTGATCCAGGTCGGCTCGGTGGTCGCTCCCCGGCATCGGGCCCTGGTCGAAGGGCTGGCGACACGGCAGCTGGTCTTCAGCGGGCTGGCGGTGGCGCCGAGCCCGGCGGATCCCGGCCTGTTCGTCCTGGGCCCGGTGACCAACGCCACCAGCCCGACCTTCACCGACCCCAACCCGACGGCCGCGGAGGGCGGGCCCCGCATCGCGCCCGACTACCGGCCCAGCCACCTGGTCAACGGCCAGCTCAACCCGACGATCGCCATGCGGCGGAACGAGACCCAGGTCTGGACGGCCGCCAACTTCAACGCCTCCTCGGCCTATTCGCTGGCGCTGCTGCGGGTCGGCGCCGACGGCAGGGTCGATCCCGCCACGCCGTTGTTCCGCACCACCATGCTCGGGCAGGACGGCAACGATCACTACACGCCGCTGCCCGGCTACCTGGTCAAGCATCGCGACCCGATCGCCGACTTCTTCATCGCCCCGGGCGAACGCCTGACCTGGGCGGTCACCGCGCCGCCGGAGCCCGGCACCTACTACCTGATCAACGCCGTCGACCGCGCCTACACGCGCCAGGTCGGCAACCTGCCGGCCATGCTGACCTTCCAGCCGCCGCAGGCGTTCGTGCCCTCGCTCATCCTCGCCACGGTGCAGGTCGCCGGCGACGCCGAGATGCGCGCGCCGCCCGATTTCGGCCCGACCGACCCGCCGTCGGTCGCCGGCGCACCGTCCGTCCTGACCCGCGAGATCGCCTTCGACTTCGACGAGCAGTATCTGCGGGGGCGCGTCAATTTCGGCTATTTCCCGGCGACACCGGTCATCCAGGGCTATTCCGGCGACGTCGAGACCTGGATCGTGAGCACCTATTCCCAGGTCGCGCACCCGATCCACATCCACCAGGGCGACTTCTACGTCGAGCGCATGGAGTATTACGAGGACCAGGCGCTGACCAAGCTGCGCCGCGACCTGCCGGAGAACCCGGTCTTCTACCCGTATCTGCGGATGATGGACACGCTGACCCTGCCGGGGCGCAGCAAGGTCCATCTGCGGCTCCGGGCCTCGGCCTTTCCGGGCAAGTTCGTCATGCACTGCCATATGCTGCTGCACGAGGACAGCGGCATGATGGCCTCGGTCGCGATCTCGCGGCCGCGCGGACAGGAACTGGTCGCCGTCGCCGCCGGTCCCGGCGGCGCCCCGCTGGTCAGCCTGGTCGAGGCGGCCGGCGGCCGGGAGATCGCCCGGTTCCATGCCTTCGACCGCGACTACCGGGGCGGCGTGAGCGCCGACGTGGGAAACGCGCTCGGCGGCTACGGCGCCGTCCTCGCGGTCGCGCCGCTGCAGGGCCGGCCGGCGGTGCGGCTGGTCGACCCGCGTGACCCCGGGGGAACCGTTGTGCAGTTCCGGCCGTTCGGCGGCGCCGGCGACGGCGCGACCGTGGCGCTGGGCGACATCGACGGCGACGCGGTCGACGAGGTGGTGGTCGGCTCCGGTCCGGGCACCCGGCCGTCGGTGGCGGTCTTCGACATCGTCGCCGACGGAAGCGGCGGCTGGACGGCGCGGCTGAAGCTGGAAGTGCCGGTGTTCGATCCGTCCTACGCCGTCGGCGGCGTGCGCGTCGCGGTGGCCGACATCGACGGCGACAACTGGGACGACATCGTCGTCGCGAACGGCCCGGGCGTGCGCAACCGCATCGCCGCCCTGAGCGGCCAGATCCTGTCGGAGGCGACGCTCGGCGGCGACGCCTTCGCCGCCTCGACCGGCGATCCTCTGCTCGACCGCGACATGAAGCTGTCGATCTGCTCGGCGACCGGGCAGGGCGCGGTCATTGTCGACAAGGTCGATCCGCTGTCCGGCAGCGACGGCCTCAACATCGCCGCCGGCATGCTCGGCGCGGGCTTCGCCACCTATCCGCCGCTCGCCGAAGTCGGATTCAACCCGGTGGTCAGGTCGCCCTACCGCGCCCAGATCGTGGCGACGCGGGCGGCGGCGCGGGACGATCCGGAGGTCGCGATCTTCGAATACACCGGCCCGAGCGGGCACGAGCATGAAGGCATCGGCGGCGACCCGACCGTCTATCTGCGGCCGGTCGGCCTGTTCACGCCGTTCCCCGGCGGGCGTGCGCCCGGCAGTGGGCTGGTGCTGGCGACCGGGCTGACCACGGTGGCCGATCCGGACACGCCGATTACCGGCCTGGTGGCGGCGCTGGACCCGACCCGGCAGACGGTCTCGTATTTCGCCATCGGCGGCCGGATCGAGACCAGGCCCTGGGCGGCCGGGCGATAGCCGCCCGGGTCCCGCTCGTCACCCCGGTCCCCGGCCGATAGGGTTGCTTGTGACGGTCCTTCGGGATCGCGTCCTGACGACTTCGGGGAGGTCGTGGAAATGCGGGTCGTCATTCTGGGCGCCGGGATCATCGGGGTCACGACCGCCTATTACCTGGCCCGTTACTACCTGGCCGGCGGGGCGTGGAGGTCGAGGTCCTGGACCGCCAGCGCGAGCCCGGGATGGAGACCAGCTTGGCCAACGCGGGCGAACTGTCATACGGCATGACGTCCCCCTGGGCGGCGCCGGGGGTGCCGTTGAAGGCGCTCAAATGGATGTTCATGCGGCATCGGCCGCTGACGATCCGGCCGCGGACGGACCCCGCGATGTGGGGCTGGTGCGCCCGGATGGTCGCCAACTGCAATGCCCGGTCCTACGCGCTGAACAAGGGGCGCATGGTCCGGATCTCGAACTACAGCCGCGATGTCCTGCCGGAACTGCTACGGGAGGTCCCGGTCGACTTCGACCTGAAGGAGCAAGTGGTCGACTTCGACCACTAGGCACCCTGCAGCTGTTCCGGACGCGGAAGCAGATCGACGCCTCGCGGGCCGACCAGGCGGTGCTCGCCGAGTACGACTCGCCCTTCGAGGTGCTGGACCGCGACGGCTGCATCGCCGCGGAACCCGGCCTCGCGCATGTGGCCGACAAGTTCATGGGCGGCCTGCGGCTGGTCTCCGACCGGACCGGCGACTGCCGGATGTTCACCCAGGCGCTGGCCGCCAGGGCCGCCGCGCTCGGCGTCAGCTTCCACTACAACGTCACCATCGGCGGGCTGACGGTCGAGGGCGACCGGATCGCCGGCGTCGACACCACCGACGGGCGGGTCAGCGGCGACCGCTACGTCTGCGCGACCTCGGCCGGGCGCAGGGCTGGACCGGCCTGCGGCCGATGACGCCGGACGGGACCCCGGTGCTGGGGCCGACCCGGTACGCGAACCTGTTCCTGAACACCGGGCACGGCACGCTCGGCTGGACGATGGCGTGCGGCTCCGCCCGCGCGGTCGCCGACCTGGCCATGGGCCGTGCCCCGGAGATCGACATGGCCGGCCTGACGGCGGCCCGCTACGGGCAGTAGCCGGGAGGCGGAACCGGGCGGCGCGGCCGCCCATGGCGTCCGGACGACGCCGAGGTCAAGGAGGCGGATTCCGGCTGGCGCGTCGTACCGCGAACGGGGTGGCCAAGGGTATTGCGTGGGGCTATCGAATTGCGGTCTTTGATGCTGCCGGGAGGGGCTGCGGCAGTGAAGCATGGACGGAATCTGTGGAGCGACTCCGGCGCGGGCGGCAGCGGGCTTCTGCTGAACCGGCCCGCCGCATCGATTCCGGTCTGCCGGCCATTGCTGCCGCCTGCGGCGTCGATCTCCCGCTACATCGAACGTATCGACGAATCCCGTCGCTACGCCAACTTCGCCCCGCTCGTCCTCGAACTGAAGCGCCGGCTGGCCGAAGCCAAGGGACTGCAGGAGACGCAGCTCGCGGTGGTCAGCAGCGGGACTCAGGCGCTGATGCTGGCGCTGCGTCTGCTGGCGCCGAATGGCGGCCTCTGCATGGTGCCGTCCTGGACCTTCGCCGCCACGCCGGGGGCGGCGCATTGGGCCGGCCTGACGCCGTGGTTCGTCGACATCGACCGGGACGCCTGGGCGCTCACCCCTGCGCTCGCGCGCGAGGCCCTGCGCTCGGCCCCGGGGCCGGTGTCGGCCGTGGTTCCGGTATCCCCGTTCGGAGCGGCGGTGCCCTGCCCCGAATGGGATGACTTCCGGGACGCGACCGGTATCCCGGTGGTGATCGACGCGGCGGCCGCCTGGGACGCCCTCGAACCAGGGCGCGCACCGGCGGTGGTCAGCCTGCATGCGACCAAGGCGCTCGGCGTCGGCGAGGCCGGAGTAGTCGTGAGTACCGACGCGGCGCTGATCGCCCAGGTCGAGGAGCGCGGCAATTTCGGCCTCTATGGAAGCCGGATCTCCCAGAGCATCGGAATCAACGGCAAGCTCGCCGAGCATACGGCGGCAGTCGGGCTGGCGGCACTCGACGAATGGCCGACGCGCCGGCTGCGGTGGATCGACAATGCCTGCCGCTACCGTGCCGGGATCGGCGATCTAGTCACGTTTCCGCCAGGATTCGCCGAGCACGCCGTCGCGACCTGCGTCGTGCAGAACCCGTGGACGACCGCCGAGGAACTCGGCCGCGAACTGGAGGCGGCCGGGATCGGCACGCTGCGCTGGTGGCAGGAGGCCTGCCACCGGCATCCCGCCTTCGCCGGGATGCCCCGGCTGCCCGCACCGGAGAGCGAGCGAGCCGCTGCCATGACGCTGGGTCTGCCGATGACCCCGGATCTGAGCATCGCCGACATCGACTACGTCGTCGACGCCGTGCGGATCGTCCTGGGAGCCGATCGTTGACCACCGTGGCGGTGATGCAGCCCTATTTCTTTCCCTATGCGGGCTACTTCCGGCTATTCGCGGCCGCCGACCTCTTCGTCGTCTACGACTGCGTTCAGTTCCCCCGACGCGGCTTTGTCCACCGCAACCGCCTGCCCGACCGCTCGGGGAGGCTCGACTGGCTGACGCTGCCGCTGCGCAAGTGCCGGCGCGATACCGTGATCGAAAACCTGGCCTTCCCGGCTGATGCCCGATCCGAGCTCGCGCGGCGGATGTGTCGATTTCCAGGCCTAGACCGGCTCGATCTTCCGGAATTCGAGGAGCTTCGCCTGGCCCTGTTCGCGGTCGAGGGGCGGGTGGTGGACTATCTGGACGACCTGCTGGGGATCGCCGGCGGCTTCCTGGGGATGTCGACTCCGCGGATCCGGTCAAGCGCCCTGGGTCTGCCGGCAGACCTGCGCGGCGCCGACCGTATCCTCGAGATCTGTCGATTGACGGGCGCCCGCCGATACGTCAACGCGCCTGGCGGCCGGGGTTTGTACGACCATGACGAGTTCCGTCGTCGCGGTGTCGAACTCCGATTCCTGCCGGCCTGGAACGGTCCCGACGACAGCATGCTTCACAGACTGTTGACGGAGCCGCACAACCTGCTGGCCCGGGACCTGACCGCCATGTGACGCGGCCGAGGCGAGCCCACGGTTCGCGGCAACCCGGGCCCGGAAAGCGTTGCGCCCGTGGGGGACGATCCGACGGTCGATCTGCCGGACGGATCCGGGCTGATTGCGGCTTGGCCCGACGCCGGATATACCGGCGACCGGTCGCCCGCTGCATCGCGTCCCGAACCCGATCTCCGAAGCGTCCCGGACCTGGCTGCGGGAAACGTGCATTGAGACCCATCGGAGATTCGCAAGTGTCCAAGGCGTTCGTCCGCAATCTCTACGAGTCCTACGCAGGCGCCAGCGGGCCCGACGACTTCTTCGGGCAGGTGAAGCACACCGTTGCCGGCAAGACGGTCTCGGACGAGCAGATCTCGATGATCGTCGAGGCCGTGCTGCGCGGACTCGCCCTCGAACCGGCCGACCGGATTCTGGACCTCTGCTGCGGGAATGGAGCGCTGACCACGAGGTTCTTTGCGGCCTGCGAGGGCGGACTGGGGATCGACTTTTCTCCGACCTTGATCGGGGTGGCGAACAAGCACTTCGTCCGTCGCCCGCAGGAGTCATTCCGCCTCCAGGATGTCCTGGACTATGTCCGATGCGCGGCGGATCCGTCCCTCTTCACCAAGGCCGTCTGCCACGGGGGCTTCCAGTATCTGCCCCGATCGGACGCCCAGGAGCTGCTTGAATTGCTGCACCGGCGCTTCACCAACGTGCAGCGTGTCTTCCTCGGCAATCTTCCGGACAGGAACCGGATCGACGCGTTCTTCGGCACGCGCCCGCGCGCCGCGAATGTCGAGCACGAAGCGGCGTCGCCGCTCGGTATCTGGCGGTCGATCGACGAAGTCGAGGCGCTTTCGGCGGCGTGCGGCTGGACCGCGACAGTCCGCCCGATGGATCCGGGATACTACGCGGCTCACTATCGCTACGATGTCGTGCTGCATCGATGAGTGCCGGTCCGCATGCCTACCGTGTGGCGACAAGCTGCGCTTCCCAGGTGGCGGGATCGGACGCGTAGCGGAGAATGGAGCCGATGGCGTCGTCCATTCGGAACGTCGATCGGGCGACCCGAATGGCGGACGCGCCCAGTTCGTCGAGTGCCGGATGACCTGCGAGGGCCGAGTCGAGCCAGCCTTCCAGGCCCTCCATTGCCGGCCCCAGCAGGCCCAGACTTGTGCCGGCGTAGCGACGCATCGCCGTGTTGGGGGCGTTGACTACCACGACACCGCGCCGCATGGCGTTGGTCACGCGTTCGGTGATCGCGCCGGTCATGCTGTTCGCGTTGAGAGAGATCAGGCACCTCGTACGCTTCATGGTTTCCAGCATGCCGGCAAAGGTCATCGGTCCAGCGACGACACAATCCTTGTGCCGGCTCGTCACGCGGCTGTTTCCGGCGACGACGATCAGCGACGGATACAGGGTCAAGCGGGCCAGCAACCGCTGGCGCGACCGGTTGGTCGCGAACCTTGTCAGGAGCGTGAGCGCCAGACGCCCGGCCTTGCTTCGCAGGTCCAGCTCCACGCTCAGATCGGCGGTCGACCGCTCCAGGGCGCCGATGACCGGAAGCGCCAGGTCCGCGTCGAGAGCCTCGGCCGCGGCCTCGATGGCGCGGACGACCTCGGGATGCCGGCCGAAAGCCACCCGCCACGACGCCCGGAAGTGCTCCGGATCGTCGCAGTTCCCGACGAACAGGATCGGCACGGGTCGGCGCGACGTTGGCAGCCACCGCGGCTCGTCCCGCAGGCCGACGTCGTTGTAGGCCGGGCGGTAGGGCAGAAGCCTGGTCCCGGCGCGACCCACCCGCGCGGCGTAGTCGAGCGAGTCGTGATCCATGAGCATCCCGAGCTTGCGGTCGAACACGGCGTCGTGGAAGCCGGTCGACCCGTCGTAGTAGGGCGGATTGCCGATCAGCGTGACGAGCGTCTTGCGCCGGACAACCTCGAACTCGGGGGTTCCACGGTCGGGGGTCGGCCAGTCCTTGGACTGACTGCGGACCGTCACGACCAGCGGGTATTCGGGGGCCGCGAGAACCTCACGCAGGCAGCGTGCGTCGAGCGGGTCGACCAGTCGGACGGCGTGGCCGAGACCGGTCAGCGCAGCGTGCAGGCAAGCGTAGTCCAGTTGATAGAGATCCCGGTCCAACCCGGCTTCCAGCCAGGGCAGCACCAGCGCTACCCCCGGCCGTGTCTCGCGATTCGGCAATCGACCACCATTCCGTCGAGTTCGACAAACGACGTTCCGTCCCCGCCGCGACCATACCGGACGGGTAGCCGCCGCGTCACGTGCGCCGGTTCGCCGGCGCGGCCGAGTGTTGCGCCGGAGCGTCCGGGGACTCTAGAACTCGCGGAATGATCGACGCTCACTGCATCATCATCGGCGCCATGAAATGCGCGACCAGCAGCGTGTTCGACGCGCTGTCGGCGCATCCGATGATCGCGGCGGCGCGCGTCAAGGAACCAGCCTTCTTCTGCAAAGCGGATCCGACCAGCGTCGACTACGCGGAATACGACGCCCAGTACGACTTCGATCCCGACCGTCACGTGTACGCGCTCGAGGCGAGCACGGCCTACACGAAGGCGCCGTTGACGGACCCATGCGCGACGGCTGCCGCAATGCGACGGAGCGGGCGCCGGTTCCGGTTCATGTATCTCGTCCGGGACCCGATCGAGCGGATGGCATCGCATATTCGCAATCAGATCGACGACGGCACGGTCACGGTCGAGCGGCGGTTCCGGCACCTGGCACTGGTCGAGTACGTGTCCCGGTACGCCGAGCAACTGGAGCGGTTCCGGTCGGGCTGGCCGGACTGCGAACTCGCCGTGTTCGACTATGACGACGTTATCGACCCGCAGAGCGACGTGCTTTCCCGGATGCTGGACTGGCTCGGTTTGCCGGCTTGCGATGCGGTCGGCATCTCGCACGGCAATCGGTCGAGGAGCCGGCTGAGGACGGACGAAATCTTTACCGTCGGACAGCAGCGGTTCCTGCGGTCGCGCCTGGCGCCGGATATCGACCGTTTCGGGCGAGAATGGGGAATCGACGTCGCGAAATGGGGCTGCCGGTAGCGCGCCGGCCTGGCGCCCCGCAACATGTTGATTTCAGGAGAATTTTGGTGGAGCGGAGGAGGATCGAACTCCCGACCTTCGCATTGCGAACGCGACGCTCTCCCAGCTGAGCTACCGCCCCACCGTGCTGGACCGGGCGGCGCGGGCCGCCCGTCGAGTGACCGGGGTTATAAGAACTTCGCACCGCCGGTTCAAGAGGTGTCGTTGACGGCGGCTCCGGAGGCTCAGTTCGCCACCGTGGCCGGCGGGAACTCCAGGCGGGCGCGGGTGCCCCTGCCGGGCGCGGAATCCAGCACCAGCCGGCCGCCATGCAGTTCGATCAGGGTCTTGATCAGCGGCAGCCCGATGCCGGCGCCGGACATCCGCCGCGACCGCACCTCGTCGTTCTGGGTGAACGGCTGCATGGCCGCCTGGATCTGCGCCGGCGTCATGCCCGGGCCGTCGTCCGCCACCACCACGGCCAGGCCGCCGTCCGGCAGCCGCTCCGCGGTCAGGCTGACCCGGGACCCGGCCAGGGACATCTTCACGGCGTTCGACATCAGGTGGGTGATCATCCGCCGGAGCGACGCCGCGTCGGCGCGCAGCGGCGGCAGGCCTTCGGGCACCTCGTCCAGCAGCGTGACTTGGCGCGGCCGGGCGAACGGTTCGGCGATCCGCATGCAGGTCGCGGTCACCGCGTCGAGCTGCACCAGCGCCATCGGGATGTTGGCGCCGTTCCCGGCGAGCCGGGTCAGGTCGAGGATGTCGTTGATGGTCTGCAGCAGCTGCTCGCCGCTGCTGCGGATCAGCCCGGCATACTCGCCCATGGTCTCGACCGGCATGGTGCCGCTGGAGCGCTCCAGGAGCTGGGCGAAGCCGATCACCGCGTTCAGCGGGGTGCGCAGTTCGTGGCTCATGAGCGCGAGGAAGTCGGCCTTGGCCCGGCTCGCCAGGTCGGACGCCTCCTTGGAGCGCAGCATCGCCGCCTCGGCGTCCTTCTGGACGGTGATGTCGCGCCACAGGCCGACGATCCCGCCGTCGGGCAGCGGTACCTTGCGCGACTCGATCCAGCGTCCGCTGGCGAGCTTGTAGACCTGGTGGGCGTACGGGGTCCGGTGACGCTTGATCTCGGCGTCGAGGTAGCTCTCCATGTCCGGGTAGCCGAGCACCCTGACGCGGTCGTGGCGCTGGGCGAAGCGCTGCAGGGCGTCGCGGTACGACAGCCCGACCGTCAGTTCCTCCTCGGGAAACATCGACCGGTAGTAGGGGCTGACCGCCACCACGCAGTCGTTGCGGTCGTAGATCGCCACCGCCACGTCGATCGACGCCAGCGCGTCAAAGATCCCTTCGACTGGCAGCGAATCGCCGATCGGTGACATGGACGCCCTCATTACCCTCAAAATTATATGAAACTGTAGGAATGGCCAACAAAACATTAGGAACGTTACATGAATCGTCCGATTCGGCTCACCATGGCGAGTCCCGGCGGGGCGCTCCGCAACCATTGTCCGGCGCGCGCCCGACGAACCGCGGCGGCCGATGCCGGATACCGCGGAATCTTGCCGTCGCCGGCCACCCTGGTTAGGGTGCGGCGCACACCATGGAGGGCGGATCGCGATGTACTCGATTCTCTGGCTGATCGACTGGGTGGTCCAGGCGTACACCTACCTCCTGTTCGCCTACATCGTGATCGACCTGCTGGTGAAGTTCGGCGTGGTCAACGCCTACAACCGCGTCGTCTACGTGGTGATGGACTTCCTCTCGCGGATCATCGAGCCGCTGCTGCGGCCGATCCGCAACGTCATGCCGAATCTCGGCGGCATCGACATTTCGCCGGTGGTGCTCGTGCTGGCGCTGCAGTTCGGCCTGCGGCTGCTGCACGAGCTGGTCGGCGCCATGGTGCGCTGACCGGCGTCCGGCGGTGACGGCGTCGCCGTTCCAGGTCGCGGCCGGCGGCGTGCGGGTGGCGGTCCGGGTGACGCCGAAGGCCTCCGCCGACCGGGTGCGCGGCGTCGCCCTCGACCAAGCCGGCGTCGCCTGGCTGCAAGTCTCCGTCACCGCGGTGCCCGAGGATGGCCGCGCCAACAAGGCGGTGACGGCACTGCTGGCCAGGCGCTGGCGGGTGCCGAAAACGGCGGTCGAGGTGGTGCAGGGGGCGACCGACCGGCGCAAGACCCTGCTGATACGGGACGACGACCCGGCCGGGCTGGCGACCCGGCTGGACGACTGGCTGCGCGACATCGAACGGCAGAGCGGGGAAACGGGCGGATGAGCACGGGCGCGATCATCGACGGCAAGGCGTTCGCCGAGGGGCTGCGCGGGCGGGTGGCCGGGGCGGTCGCCGGGCTGGCCCGCGACCCCGGCTTCAAGCCGGGGCTGGCGGTGGTGCTGGTCGGCGAGGACCCGGCCAGCCAGGTCTATGTCCGCAACAAGGCGAAGCAGACCGTCGAGACCGGCATGCACTCGGTCGAGCACCGGTTGGACGCCGGCACCGACCAGGAGACCCTGCTGGCGCTGATCGCCGACCTGAACGCCGACGACGCCGTCGACGGCATCCTGGTGCAGCTGCCGCTGCCGGCGCAGATCGACAGCCAGGCCGTGCTCGACGCCATCGATCCGGCCAAGGACGTCGACGGCTTCCACGTGGTCAACGCCGGCCGGCTGGCGACCGGCGGCGCCGCCCTGGTGCCATGCACGCCGCTCGGCTGCCTGCTGCTGCTGAAGGACCGGCTGGGCGACCTGTCGGGCCTGCACGCCGTGGTGGTCGGGCGCTCCAACATCGTCGGCAAGCCGATGGCGCAGCTGCTGCTGGGCGCCAACTGCACGGTCACGATCGCGCATTCCCGGACCCGCGACCTGGCCGCCATGTGCCGCCAGGCCGACATCCTGGTGGCCGCCGTCGGCCGGCCGGAGATGGTGCGCGGCGACTGGGTGAAGCCGGGCGCGACGGTGATCGACGTCGGCATCAACCGGGTGCCGGCGCCCGACCGGGGCGAGGGCAGGACCCGGCTGGTCGGCGACGTCGCCTTCGCGGAGGCCGCCGCGGTCGCCGGCGCCATCACCCCGGTGCCGGGCGGCGTCGGGCCGATGACCATCGCCGTGCTGCTGCGCAACACCGTCGAGGCCGCCTGCCGCCGGCGCGGGCTGCCGGTGCCGGGGATGTAGGGCGGCGATCGCCCGTCGCTTCGTGGGTTCCGGCTCTTCGCTTCGCTACGGCCGGGATGACGAAGAAATAGAGGGCTGATCTCTGCTTTTCGTCATTCCGGACGGACGCGCCGCCCCGGCGCGGCCGAGCCGGGGATGTAGGGCGGCGATCGCCCGTCGCTTCGTGGGTTCCGGCTCTTCGCTTCGCTACGGCCGGGATGACGAAGAAATAGAGGGCTGATCTTTTCTTTTCGTCATTCCGGACGGACGCGCCGCCTCGGCGCGGCCGAGCCGGGGATGTAGGGCGGCGATCGCCCGTCGCTTCGTGGGTCCCGGCTGTTCGCTTCGCCACGGCCGGGATGACGAAGAAATAGAGGGCTGATCTCCTCTTTTCGTCATTCCGGACGGACGCGCCGCCTCGGCGCGGTCGAGCCGGAACCCACCCGCCGCTCCGAGCTTTCCCAGGGGCTGCCTCAGGTTTGCGAGGTCCGCCACCCGGCGCCGTCGCGCTCGAGAATTGCGGCACTGAGCGCGTAGGGCTCCGGCGCTACCTTCCGGAGCGAGCTCCACAGCTCGATCCGGTCGGTATCGAGATGGACGACCGCGACGTTCGGGTCGTCCGGGCCGCCCGGGTAGTAGCGCTCGGAGACCGGCGACCAGATCCCGCGCTTGTACGCGACGTCGTCCAGCACCCGTGGCCGGCCGGTCAGGGTGACATAGGCGAACTCCGGGTCGTGCTGATAGCCGAGGGTCAGCCGGCCCGCGCTCTCGATCTCGGCGACCTTGCGGCCATCCCGACGGGTCAGGAACCGGACCGACCAGTCGTCGGCGAGCGGCATCGGCTGGATGACGCGGGCGCTGGGGCTGCCGTCGGCGGCGATCGTGATGGCCCAGCAGAACTTGACCTGCGCGATCGTCTCGCGCGCCACCGTCAGCCAGTGGTCGGTGCTCATCCGGGCCTTCCTTTCGTGCGGACATCGCTGCCGGTCCCGGACGGGAGCCGACGCGCCAGCGGTTCGAGCGCGCGGCTGCGCGGGTCGTCGACGCGCCGGGCCTCGTAGATCCCGCCGGCCCGCGCCAGGGCCCGCCATGGCCGGGCGCGGCGCAGCGGGATCTCCCAGGCCGGGTCGCCGGGGACCACGGGGGTCACCAGGACCTGGTCGCGACGGCGCCGGCAGCGGGCGACCTCGCTGCCGTCCGGCCCGAACATCCGGCTGGCATAGGCGGGGCTGGCGTCGACCGGGACGCTGTAGCTGACCCAAAGGTTGTTGGCCGCCGCGTGCGCCTGTGCCAGTACGCCGTAAATCGGGTCGCGCGAATAGGCCGACAGCAGCATCACGTCGACGCCGAGTCCGGCCGCCTCGACGAACAGCTCGGGGAAATTCACCTCGATGCAGAGCGCGCAGCCGAAGCGGATGCCGTCGACCGCGAAGACGCAGGGCTCGAAGCCCGGCGAGTACCAGTTGTTGATCTCGTTGTTCGAGCACCGCCGCTTGTCGTAGCGGCCGGCGATCTCGCCGCGGTCGGAGACGACATACAGGGCGTTGTGCGGCCGGTTCGGCGGCGTCAGGGCATGCGCCGAGCCGACCACTGCCCAGACCCCGAGACGCCGGGCCTCCGCGGCGATCCGCTCCAGGCCGGCGCGGACCGCGGCGAAGTCGACCGCGTCCCACGACGGGATCTGCTCCCGGGTGTAGCCCGACAGCGCGCCCTCGGTGCAGTGCACGACGCGGGCGCCGCGGGCGGCGGCCCGGCGCATGGCGCGGACGATCGCGGCGGCGTTGTGCGCCGGGCTGCCGGTGACCGGGCACTGCACGGTCGCCACGGTCACCGCCGGCCCGGCCATCGTCAGCCCGCCGCGGCGCCCGCCAGCGCCAGGCGGATCACGCCCTTGGCGGCGCGGATGTCGACCGGCCTGCCCTTGCGCAGCACCACGATCAGGCCCTGGTCCTGCATGGCCGCCGCCTCGGCCCGGATGCGGCGGATCAGCGCCCGCCACGGCACCACGTCGGCCGGCTTTCCGCCGAGCGCCTGGGCGATCGCCGAGACGTCGGCGGACTTGCCGGGGCCGGCGGCGGTGCAGTGCTGCAGGATGGCGGCGCGCACCGGCTCGTCGACGCTCGGCGCCGGTGCCGCGTCCGGCTCAAGGTCCGGCTCGGGGCCGGGGTTGGCTTCATCGGGAGGGCATGTCATATCGGCACTGTACTCGAACTGCGAAAAGGGGCCAGACCGCGATGCTCGGCACCATCGACGCGCTGCTCCTGGGGCTCGTGGTGTTCGTCGGCGGCCATTTCGCCCTGTCGTCGCCGCCGCTGCGCGAGCCGGCGGTGAAGGCCGTCGGCGAGGAGCGGTTCCGCGGGCTATACGCCCTGCTGGCCCTGGCGTCGCTGACCTGGACGGTGCTGGCGTTCCGCGACGCCCCGTTCGTCGAGGTCTGGACGCCGCCGCTGTGGACGCGCTGGATCCCCAACCTGCTGATGCCGGTCGCGGCGGTCCTGCTGGTCGCCGGCGTCACCACCCGCAACCCGACGGCGGTCGGCGGGGAATCGGCCCTGGACGAGCCGAACCCGGTGCGCGGCATCCTGACCGTCACCCGCCACCCGTTCCTGAACGCCACCGGGCTGTGGGGGCTGGTCCACCTGTCGACCAACGGCGACCTGGCCTCGATCCTGCTGTTCGGCGGGATCGCCCTGCTGTCCTATGGCGGCATGCCGGCGATCGACGCCAAGGTCCGCCGCCGGACCGAGCCGGCCTGGGGGCCGATGGCCCTCACCACCTCGCGCATCCCGTTCCTGGCCGCCCTGCAGGGCCGGGTACGGGTCGACTGGCGCGGCATCGGCCTGTGGCGGGTGGCGCTCGGCCTGCTGCTGTGGCTGGCGCTGTACGGCCTGCATCCGATGTACACCGGCGTCTGGCCGCACCCGCTGTCCTGAGCTTCGGCCGGCGCTACTGCCGTGCCGCGCCGACCCGCGCGACGATCGCCTCGACCGCCAGGTCGGCGGAGCGGATCGCGCCCTCCTTCCAGCCCCACCAGTAGCTCAGGAAGTCGCCCGCAAGCATGACGTTGCCCTCGGGGACCGTCAGGCGGAAATAGGCGTCCGGATCGGCCTCGGGCGGGTTGTTCTGCCAGCCGCCGGCGAAATGCGGCATGTTCTGCCAGGCGATCGACAGCGCCCGGTCCCGGTAGACCCAGTTCGAGAATCCGGGGTGCAGCTTCTCGCCGCCCTCGAGGGCCAGCGCCACCCGCCCGTCATGCGGCAGCCGGCCGAACAGTTCGGCGGTGGCGCCGTTGTTGTAGGCGCCGGTCAGCACCCCGGTCTTCGCGAAGAACTCGTCGGACGGATACCAGATCTGGGTGACCGGATGGTCGGTCCAGCTGATGCCGCCGTAGATCTGGTCGTCCTCTTCCCAGAACCGCCGGGTCGCCTGCCAGCCCAGCTTGAAGGCGGCGGCGTCCTGGATGCGGCGCAGCGCCCCGGCATAGGCCGGCGTGAAGTTGTTCTTCACCTTCGCCAGCAGCGACGGCGCCATGGTCGAGATGCAGAAATCCGCGACCTCGGTGCCGTTGGCGTGGACGACCCGGACGCCGGTAGCGGTATTGGCGACCTCGGCGACCGGGCTCTCGGTGACCACCAGGTCGCGGACCGTGCGGCCGCCCGGGACGGCGGCGCGCAGCAGGCCCTGGACGATCATGTCCATGCCGCCGACCGGCTGCATCAGGCTGGTCTGCCAGTAGTCGACCATGTCGTTGAACAGGCCGTTCTTCCAGAAGTCCGAGTCCAGCAGGGCCTTGAGCTCGATCTCCGGGTTCAGGGTGCCGGGGGTGCGCGCGGCGCCGGGCGGGATCGCGTAGCCGGCCCGGTTCGACCCGCGGTAGACCAGACCGCCGCCCTGGCTCTGCAGCGCCCCGAACTCGCGCAGCATCTCCAGGAACGCCGAGCGGTCGGCCGGGCCCAGGGTGGCGTCCAGCGCCGCCGGGTCCGGCACCTTGGCCAGCATCTCGGCGAGCTGGCCGCGCAGGTCGTGCTTGATCCGCCGCAGCTGGATCGGCTGGCCGCCGAACGCCTTGTCGCTCTGCAGCAGATTGGCGCGGCTGGCGAAGATGTAGGGCTCCATCGCCACCCCCAGCTCGCGGCAGTACTCCAGGACCGCGGTGTGGTGGTGCGGGATGCGCCCGGGGCCGGCGTTCAGGTACAGGCCGTCGTCGAACCGGCAGACCATCGCCTCGCGGCCGGCCTCGGCAAAGCTGTCGCCCGGGCGGACCGTCAGGCTGCGGCCGCCGATGTGCTTGTTGGCCTCGATCACCTTCACCTCGAAGCCGGCGCGCGCCAGCAGCAGCGCCGCGGTCAGCCCGGCCATGCCGGCGCCCAGGATCGCCACCCGCCGGCCCTTGCCGATCCCGGCGGGGTAGGCCGGGATCCCGGCATAGGCCGGCGGCACCGCCAGCAGCCCGAGCGTGGTGAGCCCGTGATAGACCGCGCCGGCGCCGCCGAGCGCCGCCAGCCGTGTCAGGAATCCGCGGCGCGACAGCGCGCTGCTCTGCTGTTTCATGGTGTTCCCTCCCTCGGTATCCCGCCGGCGCGATCGTTCCGTCGCCGTCCGATCCGACTGTGTCGGATCGGGAGCCGGCTGTCGCCCGAAACCGGCCTGACCGATCCGACATACCGGGCCTACTCGACGTAGATCATCTTCCGGGTCATGCCGCCGTCGATCACCAGGTTGTGGCCGGTGACGAAGCCGCTGCGCGGCGACAGCAGGAAGGCGATCGCCTCGGCCACGTCCTCCGGCGTGCCGACCCGGCCGGCCGGGTGCTGGGCGCGGTCGGCCTCGCTGTGGCTCGGCTCGCGCCGCCGGCTCGCCTTCTGCCAGGGGCCGGTCTCGATCCAGCCGGGCGACACCGCGTTGACCCGGACCGCCGGGCCGAGCGAGACCGCCAGCGCATGGGTGAGGGCCACGATCCCGCCCTTGGACGCCGAGTAGGCCTCGGTGTCGGCCTCGCTCATCAGCGCCCGGGTCGAGGCGACGTTGACGATGGCGCCCTGGCCCGAGGCCCGCAGATGCGGGGCGGCGTGCCGGGCGAACAGCATCGGCGCGGTCAGGTTGACGGCCAGCACCCGGTTCCAGTCGGCCAGGTCGAGCCGCTCGAGCGGGCCGTTGGCGCCGATCCCGGCGTTGTTGACCAGCGCGTCGAGCCGGCCGAACGCCGCCACCGCGCGCTCGACGGCGGCCGGTACCGCTTCGGACTCGGCGATGTCGGCCGGAATCGCACAGACCAGGTCGCCGTGCCGGGCGGTCACCTCGGCCAGCGCCTCGGCGTCGCGGTCGACCGCCGCCACCCGCCAGCCGTCGGCCACCAGCCGGGCGACCGTGGCCCGGCCGATGCCCTGGCCGCCGCCGCTGACCAGGGCCGCCGGCCGGGTGTCGTTGGCGGGAGCGGGGGCGGGAGCGGGGGCGGAAGCGGTGGGAGCGTCGGTCATCCGACGAGCGTGCCGGGCAGGCGCCGGGCTGTCCAGGCCGCCCGTCGAGCCGTGGGTTCCGGATGCGTCCCCCGGATCAGGTCCGGGGTCCGCTCCGGAATGACGAAGGATGGGGGGAAACGGTCCCGCCTGCTCTCCGTCATTCCGGAGCGGGTCGCCGCCGGCGGCACGCATCCGGAACCCATGCGGAAAGCCGCCTTGCCCCATCCATACGAGGGGCATGGCGCGCACCCTTCGTCCTTGTGTCTACATCCTGGCGTCGAAGCGGAATGGCACCCTCTATGTCGGGGTGACGGCGGACCTGATTCGACGGGTCTGGGCGCATCGCGAGCAACCGCCCGGCTTCTCCGCGCGCTACCGCGTCAATCGGCCGGTCTGGTTCGAGCCGCACCCGGACATGCTCGCCGCCATACAGCGCGAGACCCGCCTCAAGGGCTGGCGGCGCGCGTGGAAGACTGCGTTGATCGAGCAGACCAATCCGGAATGGAACGACCTGTATCCGGCACTGGCCGGGGTAGGCTGAGCCACTTCCCCCCCCCTGTCGTCATTCCGGACGGACGCGCCGCCCCCGGCGCGGCCGATCCGGAACCCACGAGGCGACGGGCGCTGCCCCGTCGGCCTTAGCCCTGCAGCATCTTCTTCAGGCGCAGGCGGAGCGCGTTCAGCTTGATGAAGCCGGCGGCGTCCTTGTGGTCGTAGTCGGCGACCGCGCTCTCCTCGAAGGTCACCCAGTCGGCCGAGTACAGGCTCTTCTCGCTGTCGCGACCGACCACGATGGTGTTGCCCTTGTACAGCTTCAGGCGGACCCGGCCGGTGACGTCCTGCTGGCTGTAGTCGATCGCCGCCTGCAGCATCCGGCGCTCCGGCGAGAACCAGAAGCCGTTGTAGATCAGCGTCGCGTAGCGCGGCATCAGCTCGTCCTTGAGATGCGTCAGCCCGCGGTCGAGGGTGACGCTCTCCACCGCACGGTGGGCGACGTGCAGGATGGTGCCGCCCGGGGTCTCGTACAGGCCGCGGTTCTTCATGCCGACGAACCGGTTCTCGACCATGTCGAGGCGGCCGATGCCGTGGTCGTGGCCGAGCTGGTTCAGCCTGGTCAGCAGGGTGGCCGGCGACAGCTTCTCGCCGTCGATGCTGACCGCGTCGCCCTTCTCGAAGCCGATCTCCACATAGGCCGGCACGTCCGAGGCGTCTTCCGGCGACAGGGTGCGCGACCAGATGTAGTCGCCCGGCTCGGCCCAGGGGTCCTCCAGCACCTTGCCCTCGGAGGAGGCGTGCAGCAGGTTGGCGTCGACCGAGAACGGCGCCTCGCCGCGCTTGTCCTTGGCGATCGGGATCTGGTTCTTCTCGGCGTAGTCCAGCAGGGCGGTGCGCGAGGTCAGGTCCCATTCGCGCCAGGGGGCGATGATCTTGATGTCCGGCTTCAGCGCGTAGTAGCTGAGCTCGAAGCGGACCTGGTCGTTGCCCTTGCCGGTGGCGCCGTGGGCAACGGCATCCGCTCCGGTCGCCTCGGCAATTTCGATCTGCCGCTTGGAGATCAGCGGCCGGGCGATCGAGGTGCCGAGCAGGTAGGTGCCCTCGTACAGGGTGTTGGCGCGGAACATCGGGAACACGAAGTCGCGCACGAACTCCTCGCGCAGGTCCTCGACGAAGATCTCCTTGACGCCGAGCATGGCGGCCTTGGCGCGCGCCGGCTCCAGGTCCTCGCCCTGGCCGAGGTCGGCGGTGAAGGTCACCACCTCGCATCGGTAGGTGTCCTGCAGCCAGCGCAGGATGATCGAGGTGTCGAGCCCGCCGGAATAGGCGAGGACGACCTTCTTCGGGGAGTCGGCCATGGTGCCCTCGTGATGGTGCGAATCGCCGGGCGCGCGCCGGCCCGGAACGGCTGCGTTGTATAGGGAGAGCGCGGCGGGGGGCAAGGGGGAGACGGAGGGCAGCCCATCGCGTTTCGGTGACAGTGCACTCAATTGGAGATTCCAGTGGCGCGTTCCAAAAGTAAGTGCAACAGGGCACGCTCCGGTGCGCTGGAACGGGAGCGGTGCGATGGGGAAGAACTACAGTCACCTGAGCTACGGTGAGCGGCTATCGATCATGGATGGTCTGCGCGATGGCTTGAGCGTGC
>NZ_JAVJSE010000023.1:0-92539 GCF_040219615.1 Thalassobaculum sp. | reverse complement strand
CGACGCGCCCTTCAGCGCGATCACCAGCTTGTCCTTGTCGACCGCCCGCAGCAGCGTCTGCACGCCGGCCGGATCCAGCCGTTGCAGGTCCTCGAAGGTGAACATCAGCGAGCGGATGCGCTCGGCGGCGTCCTTGTTGCGTTCCTCGAGCGCCGACAGGAACCGGCTCTCGGTGGCGCGGTCCAGGTTGTTGAAGATCTCCGCCATCACCTCGTGGCTGTCGCGCCGGTTGGTGCGCGCCAGGTTGGACATGAACTCGGTGCGCAGCACCCGCTCCACGTCCTTCTCGATCTCCTTGTTGACCGCCTCCATGCGCAGCATGCGCATGACCACTTCCATGGCGAAGTTCTCCGGCAGGGTCGCCAGCACCTTGGCGGCGTGGGTCTGCTGGATCTTGCCGACGATCACGGCGACGGTCTGCGGGTACTCGTTCTTCAGGTAGTTCGCCAGGACCTGCTCGTTCACGTTGGCGAGCTTGTCCCACATGGTGCGGCCGGCCGGACCGCGGATCTCCTCCATGATGTCGCTGACGCGGTCCTCGCCGAGCACCTTGGTCAGCAGGCGTTGCGTGGAGTCCAGCGAGCCGACCAGCGAGCCGGTCGAGGAGAGTTGCTCGGCGAATTCCACGAACAGCCGCTCTACGATGTTCGACGACACCGTGCCGAGGCCGGCCATGACCTGGGAGACCTCCTTGATCTCCTCGTCGTCCATCTGGCCGAACAGCTTGGCCGCCTGCTCTTCGCCCAGCGACATCAGCAGGATGGCGGCCTTCTCGGGGCCGGTGATGCTGCGATAGTCCTCGCGAACGCGCATGCCCATAGGAAAGACCCCTGACCCGAGCAGGTGCGGGCCGAAACCGGGATTCTACCGGAGTCGCCGGATTCCTCAAAGTACTTGTCAGAATATTTCGACGCCACGATCCGAAATTCAAATGGTTCTCGTGGGTTGGGAAACTTTCAGGGTGTCCGACATTACCGGTTGAATCGTCCCGTATTTCATTGGTTCGCAAAGTCTTGGTGCGAGGGTGCCGGCGGTTCTTTTTTAAGTGCGCGGTGCCGGCCGCCGTCCGGGGCGCGGTCCCCGGTCGGTCCGCCCCGGAGTCGCCCGCACGACAGAAAGAGTCGCTCGAAATGCGGATCTCGGGTTGCATCGATAAAGACATAAAGATATCTTTATATCGGCATGGGGCAAGGAGGCATCATGGACGCATTGCTGTCAGGGCTGCGGGCGGTCGCGGAGCCGACCCGGTTGCGGATTCTCGCGCTGTGCGCCCATGCCGAACTGTCGGTGACCGAGCTGGTGTCGATCCTCGGGCAGAGCCAGCCGCGGGTGTCGCGGCACCTCAAGCTGATGGTCGAGGCCGGGGTGCTGGAGCGCAACCGCGAAGGTGCCCGCGCCTTCTACCGCCCGGCCGAGCGCGGCGCTCTCTCCGACATGGTGCAGTCGCTGGTCGCCCTGGTGCCGGCGGAGGATCCGGCCGTGCTGGACGACCTGATGCGGCTCGACGGCATCCGCGAGGACCGTGCGGAACGGGCCAGCCGCTACTTCCAGGCCAATGCCGCGCGCTGGGAAGAGCTGCGCGGCCTGTATGTCGACGACGACGTGGTGGACGAACGGCTGCTGGCCGCCCTGAAGGAGGAGCCGGGCGGCGACCTGCTGGACATCGGCACCGGCACCGGCCGGGTGCTGGAGATGGCGGCCGACCACGTGCGCAGCGCGGTCGGCATCGACAACGCCCGCCCGATGCTCGAGATCGCCCGCACGAACCTGGACAAGGCCGGCTTCCGGCACTGCCAGGTCCGGCTGGCCGACATGTACCGGCTGCCGTTCCCCGCCGAACGCTTCGACGCGGTGACCATCAACATGGTCCTGCACTACGCCGAGGCGCCGGGCGCGCTGCTGGCCGAGGTGGCGCGGGTGCTGAAGCCCGGCGGCCGCCTGATCGTGGTCGACTTCGCGCCGCACGAACTGGTCGAGCTGCGCGACGAGCACGAGCATCGCTGGCTGGGCTTCGAGGAGGCTGAAATCGCCCGGATCGCCGCCCATGCCGGCCTGACCCTCGAGCCGACCGTGTCGGTCGAGGGCGAGCCCCTGACTGTCTGTCTGTGGCGGGCCCGCCGGGCGCCGGCCGCCCGCATCGCAGCTGCATCCTAAGGAGAGGAAGATGACCCGAGTGCCGACGATCAGCTTCGAGTTCTTCCCGCCCAAGGACGAGGCGGGCGAGGCCAAGCTCTGGGAGACCCTGGAGCGGCTGGCGCCCTACGGCCCGCGCTTCGTGTCGGTGACCTACGGCGCCGGCGGCAGCACACGCGAGCGCACCAGCCGGATCGTCACCCGCATCAAGCGCGAGTCCGGCCTGGAGCCGGCGGCGCACCTGACCTGCGTCGGGGCCACCTGTGGCGAGGTCGACGAGGTGGCGCGCGGCTGGTGGGGCGCCGGCATCCGGCATGTGGTGGCGCTGCGCGGCGACGCCCCGGCCGGCAGCGGCGGCTATTCCCCGCATCCCGGCGGCTATGCCAACGGCGCCGAGCTGACGGCCGGGCTGCGTCGCATCGGCGACTTCGAGATCTCGGTCGGCGCCTACCCGGAATCGCATCCGGACTCGGCGTCCCCGGAGGCCGACATGGACAATCTGAAGCGCAAGCTGGACGCCGGCGCGAACCGGGCCATCACCCAGTACTTCTTCGATGCCGAGGTGTTCCTGCGGTTCCGCGACCGCTGTGCGGCGGCCGGCATCACCGCGCCGATCGTGCCGGGGGTGCTGCCGGTCACGAACTTCAAGAAGGTTGTGGAGTTCTCGGCGGCCTGCGGTGCCGCCGTGCCGGCCTGGATGGCCGACCTGTTCGAGGGGCTCGACGGCGATCCGGAGACCCGCCAGCTGGTGGCGGCGTCGACCGCGTCGGAGCTGTGCCTGGCGCTGATGGCCGAAGGCGTGGAGGACTTCCACTTCTACACCCTGAACCGGCCGCAGCTGGCGGCGGCGATCTGCCGGCGGCTGGGCGTTCGGCCCGAGCTGGAAGCGGCGGCATGACCCGTCCCGACCTCCTGGCCGAGGCACGCCGCGCGCCGCTGCCGGTCTCCGGCGGCATGGCCGAGCCGCTGGCCGGCTTCGCGGCGCCCTGCCTCGAGGTGCTGAACCTGGAGCAGCCGCGCGCCGTGCGTGCCGTGCATCTGCAGTATCTCGCGGCCGGTGCCCGGGTGCTCCGGACCAACACCGCCGGGGCCTCGCCGCAGCGCCTGGACCGCTGGCAGATGCACGACGAGGCCTTCATCGTCTCCTACATGGCGGCCGAGCATGCCGCCGAGAGCGCCAGGGCGATCACTGCAGAGACCGGGATTCCACGCTGGGTGCTCGGGGTCGCGCGGGTCGAGGCGCGGGTCCGGCACCTGGGCTTCCTGCCGCTCGACCGGGTCGAGGCCGCGGCCCGCACCATGGCGTCCGGCCTGGCCGGCGGCGGCGTCGACGCGATCGTGGTCGAGACCAACCAGGACGGCGGCCGCCTGGCCGCCGCGATGGCCGGGGTGCGGCGCGGCATGGCCGATGCCGGCCGGGCGCTGCCGGTGCTGCTGACCCTGCGCTACGACCCGCTGTTCGGCACCCCGCACCGCGACCGGGTGACCGTCGAACTCGCCGAGGCGGCGGCGGCTGCCGCCGGCCTCGGCATCGCCGCCGTCGGGGTCGCCAATGCCGACCTGGCGGAGCCATGGGCCGACACCCTGAGGGCGATCGCCCGGGCCTTCCCCGGCCTGCTGCAGGTCGAGGCCGGTCCCGGGTCGCGCGACCTGGCGGCGGTGCTGGCCGATCCCGTGCTGGGGCGCCGCCTCGCACTGGTCGGCGGCGGCAGCGCGCCGGAGGACACCGAGCGGCTGAGCGAGCGCCTGCGTTCCTTTCGCGGCGGAGCGGATTCGAGCGTCGCGCCTTCCGCCGTCAACGACACCGTCACCGCGCCGGTCCGCCGGCCGAGGGGGACACGATGAGCAAGCCGAACCGTCTTGATGCCCTGAACCGTCTGGCCGAGCAGCGCGTGCTCGTGCTCGACGGCGCCATGGGCACGATGATCCAGAACCTGAAGCTCGACGAGGCCGACTTCCGCGGCGATCGGTTCAAGGACCACGCCAGCGAACTCAAGGGCGACAACGACCTGCTCAACCTCACGAAGCCGGAGGCCGTCGAGGCGATCCATGACCAGTACCTGGATGCCGGCGCCGACATCATCCTGACCAACACCTTCAACGCCACCTCGATCAGCCAGCAGGACTACGGGCTGCAGGACCTGGCCCGCGAGATCAACCGTGCCGGGGCGGAGATCGCCCGCAAGGCGGCCGACGCCCATGCCGAGGCGAGCGGCCGGCCGGTGTTCGTCGGCGGCGGCCTCGGCCCGACCAGCCGCACCGCCTCGATCTCGCCCGACGTCAACAACCCCGGGGCGCGCAACGTCACCTTCGACGAGCTGCGCGCGGCCTATCTGGACGCCACCCTCGGCCTGATCGAGGGCGGTTGCGACCTCATCATGGTCGAGACCATCTTCGACACCCTGAACGCCAAGGCCGCCCTGGTGGCGGTCCGCGAGGCGTTCGACGAGGCCGGCACGGAGCTGCCGATCATCGTCAGCGGCACCATCACCGACCGCTCCGGGCGGACCCTGTCGGGGCAGACGCCCGAGGCGTTCTGGAACGCGGTCCGGCATGCCCGGCCGTTCGCCGTGGGCTTCAACTGCGCGCTCGGCGCCAAGGAGCTGCGCGCCCATGTGGCCGAGCTGTCGCGGGTCGCCGACGTCAAGGTGTCGGCCTATCCGAATGCCGGGCTGCCGAACGAGTTCGGCGGATACGACGAGACCCCGGACCAGACCGCCGGCCATCTCGGCAAATGGGCGTCCGACGGTCTGATCAACCTGGTCGGCGGCTGCTGCGGCACCACGCCCGACCACATCCGCGCCATCGCCGAGGCCGTGAGGACCGCCGCACCGCGCACGGTGCCGGTGGTGTCGCGCCGACTGCGCCTCTCGGGCCTCGAGCCCTTCGAAATCCAAGCCGCCTGAGGCCTCATGAAGCGACAGGGTATCTTCGTCAACATCGGCGAGCGGACCAATGTGACCGGCTCCGCCCGCTTCCGGAAACTGATTGCCGCCGGCGACTACGAGACCGCGCTCGAGGTGGCGCGCCAGCAGGTCGAGAACGGTGCCGCGATCCTCGACGTGAACATGGACGAGGGGCTGCTCGACTCCGAGGCGGCCATGACCACGTTCATGAACCTGATCGCCGCCGAGCCCGACATCGCGCGGGTGCCGATCATGGTCGACAGCTCCAAGTGGACGGTGATCGAGGCCGGGCTGAAGTGCCTGCAGGGCAAGGGCATCGTCAATTCGATCAGCCTGAAGGAAGGCGAAGCGCCGTTCCTGGAGCAGGCCCGCAAGGTGCTGCGCTACGGCGCCGCCGTGGTGGTCATGGCGTTCGACGAGGACGGCCAGGCCGAGACCGCCGAGCGCAAGGCCGACATCTGCGAGCGCGCCTATCGGCTGCTGGTCGACCAGGTCGGCTTCCCGCCCGAGGACATCATCTTCGACCCCAACATCTTCGCGGTCGCGACCGGCATCGAGGAGCACAACGACTACGCCAGGGCGTTCTTCGAGGGCACCCGGCTGATCAAGGAGCGCTGCCCGCACGTCCACGTGTCCGGCGGCGTCTCGAACGTGTCGTTCTCGTTCCGCGGCAACAACCTCGTGCGCGAGGCGATGCATGCCTGCTTCCTGTACCACGCCATCGAGGCCGGGCTGGACATGGCGATCGTCAACGCCGGCGCCCTGCCGGTGTACCAGGACATCCCCGAGGAGCTGCGCGAGCGCATCGAGGACGTGCTGCTGAACCGCCGCGACGACGCCACCGACCGGATGCTGGAGATCGCCGAGCGCTTCAAGGGCGACGGCGCCAAGACCAGGGTGCTGGACGATTCCTGGCGCCAGCTGCCGGTCGAGAAGCGCCTGGAGCACGCCCTGGTGCACGGCATCGCCGACTTCGTGGAGACCGATACCGAGGAGGCGCGGCAGAAGGCCGACCGGCCGCTGTCGGTGATCGAGGGTCCGCTGATGGACGGCATGAGCGTCGTCGGCGACCTGTTCGGCGCCGGCAAGATGTTCCTGCCCCAGGTCGTGAAGTCGGCCCGCGTCATGAAGAAGGCGGTCGCCTACCTGCTGCCGTTCATCGAGGCCGAGAAGGGCGACGGTCCGCAGGAGGCCAAGGGCAAGATCGTCATGGCGACGGTCAAGGGCGACGTCCACGACATCGGCAAGAACATCGTCGGGGTGGTCCTGCAGTGCAACAACTACGACGTCGTCGACCTCGGCGTCATGGTGCCCTGCGCGAAGATCCTGGAGACCGCGATCGAGGAGAAGGCCGACATCATCGGGCTGTCCGGCCTGATCACGCCGAGCCTCGACGAGATGGTCTACGTCGCCTCGGAGATGCAGCGCGAGGGGCTGGACCTGCCGCTGCTGATCGGCGGCGCCACCACCTCGAAGATGCACACCGCCGTGAAGATCGACCCGGCCTATGCCGCGGGGCCGGTGGTGCACGTCACCGACGCGTCGCGCGCGGTCGGCGTGGTGCAGAACCTGCTGTCCGGCAACGCCAAGGCCCGCTATGCCGACCAGATCCGCCAGGAATACCGCAAGATGGCCGAGGGGCGGCGGCGCGGCCGCACCGACCGCGAGCGCATCACCATCGGCTCGGCCCGGGCCAACAAGGCCGAGGTCGACTGGGGCGGCTACGCGCCGCCGCGACCGGCGGCCCCGGGCGTGACGGCGTTCGAGAACTATCCGGTCCGCGACCTGGTCGAGCGCATCGACTGGCAGCCCTTCTTCACCACCTGGGAACTGCGCGGCCGCTTCCCCGACATCCTCGACGATCCGAAATACGGCGAGGCCGCCCGGCCGCTCTGGGACGACGCCCAGGCGATGCTCAAGCGGCTGGTCGACGAGGACTGGGCGAAGCCGCGGGCGGTGATCGGCTTCTGGCCGGCCCAGGCGGAGAGCGACGACCTGCGGCTGTTCACCGGCGAGGACCGCAAGGAGACCCTCGACATCGTGCACACCCTGCGCCAGCAGATGCCGCGCGATGGCGGCAAGGCCAACCTGGCCCTGGCCGACTGGGTGGCGCCGGCCGGCAGCGGGATCGCCGACTGGGTCGGCGGCTTCGTGGTCACCGCCGGACCCGAGCTCGAACTGAAGGCGCGGGAATTCGAGGCGGCCCACGACATGTACTCCTCGATCCTGCTGAAGGCGCTGGCCGACCGGCTGGCCGAGGCCTTCGCCGAGCACATGCACGAGCGGGTGCGGCGCGAGTTCTGGGGCTACGCCGCCGACGAGTCGCTGTCGAACGACGACCTGATCGCCGAGGCCTATCGCGGCATCCGCCCGGCCCCCGGCTATCCGGCCTGCCCGGACCACACCGAGAAGGCGACGCTGTTCCGGCTGCTCGACGCCGAGGCCAGGACCGGGGTGAAGCTCACCGAGTCCTTCGCCATGTGGCCGGCGTCGTCGGTGTCGGGCTTCTACTTCGCGCACCCCGACGCGCGCTATTTCGGGCTCGGCCGCATCGAGCGCGACCAGGTCGAGGACTACGCCCGGCGCAAGGGCGAGAGCGTCGAGTGGGTCGAGAAGTGGCTGGCCCCGTCGCTCGCCTACGACCCGGACGAGGAGCGCCAGCGCCGCGACGCGGCGTAGAACGACGCGGCATAGGGCGACGCGGGGCCTGACTCGGGACCGCAAAGGCGGCTAGCATACCGATGCTTGTGCCCGTCGCCGCCACCGGACCCGGCGGTTGAGCGGGCGGCCGGGGCGGAGGGGCTGCCATCGATGACTGACGGGCGACTGCCATCGGTGTCGCTGCTGCCGGGGATGCTCCCGAACGAGGAGCTGTTCTGGCACTGGCGCCGCGGCATCGCGCCGTATTTCGAGTCCGTCCCGCTGGCCGATCCGCGTCGCCCGCCGCTGGTACCGGAGATCCACCTGTACAACGCCGGCGGCTTCCTGTTCTTCGACACCAAGTTCTCACGCCAGAAGTTCGTCCGGGACGCCGGCTGGCTGCGCCGCAACGACGACTCCGACCATGTCGGCCTGCAGCTGTTCCTGCGGGGCGGCAACCAGGTGGAGAACGGCGGGCGGGACTACTACATGGGCCCCGGCTCGGTGTTCGCGGTGAATCTCGGCTACGAGATCGACGCCTCCTGCACCGACGCCGAGGTGCTGTCGATCATCCTGTCGCGCGACTGGCTGTCCGAGCACCTTCCGGCCCTGCTCGACGCCCGTGGCGCGGTGTTCCCGGAGGGGTCGATGGCGGCCCGGCTGTTCGGCGACTTCATGCTGTCGCTGCGGCGCAACCTTCCGACCGCCACGAACGCCGACGCGCCGCTGCTGTCGGACGCCGTCCTGGGGATGCTGCGCTCGCTGGTGGCGAGCGGCGATCCGCTGTCGGTCGAGGCCCGCAGCGGTGTGCTTGCGGTCCTGCAGCAGTATGTCGAGGACAACCTCTCGGAGCCGGATCTCGGCGTCGAGACGCTGTGCGCCCGCTTCCGGATGTCGCGTGCCAGCCTGTACCGCCTGTTCAAGGATCTCGGCGGCGTGCGGGACTACATCCAGCGGCGCCGGTTGCTGGCCTGCTTCAAGGCGCTGACGACGCGGGCGAATATGAGCCGGGGAATCTTCGAAGTGGCGCTGGACTGCGGCTTCTCCAGCCCCAGCCATCTCGCGACCCGGTTCCGGCAGCATTTCGGGATGTCGCCGAGCGAGGTTCGCGAGGCGGCGCTGAGCCGGCATGCCGACGGCGAGGTCGTACTCAGCGGCCAGGGCGGGCTCTCGGAGGTCGAGCTGATGCGGCGGTGGACCCGCGAGCTCGGCGCCTCGGCACGGGCGGTGCCGAACGCGGCCGATCCGCGGCGATCCTGACGCGGCCGTCCGTCGGGTACTGCGTATTGCCGGCCTCGTCGACCTGCTCGGGTTCCGGGAACGCTTGCGGCGGGGGGCGTGCGATGCCGGGCCGGGCCGACTTCGCGCCCGAGGATCTGCGCGGTCATCTCGGCCGGGTCATCCTGCTCGACGTCGAGACGACCCCGAGGCGCTGGTGCTGTCGCGCGACTCCACCGGCCGCTATCCTACGAGGCGGCGTATCTGCCTTGTTCGGATTCCGGCGATCGGGTCGACCTGATCCTGGAGCGGGTGCAGTACCAGGGCATCGCCTGACCGGTCTGCATGGCCGGGAACCGCGTCCGGCCGGCTCGCCTGCGACAATCCTGCGGTGGCGGGGGGCCGGGCGGCGCGATACAACGCGGGGCGACCGGCCCGGAGGCAGGAACCGATGACCGAAGCGCCCGCAAGCGCCAACCTGATCTCGCTGTTTCCGACGGGCATCCTGGTGTCCGACTTGCCGGAACTCGACAACGCCGCGCTTGCACGGTCGATTCGGGCGCTGCAGTCGGGCGAGGGTGGCCGCCATGCCCTGATCGCAGGCGAGGGCATCAGCACCTATGCCGGCGCCCGCGACCTGCACAAGCGGCCGGAGTTCAAGCCGTTCGTCGACGCCGCGACCACGCGGCTGCTCGGTTTCGCCCGCAGCCTCGGGGCCGACCTGGAGCACATGGACCTGCTGATGATCGACTGCTGGTCGAACATCCAGCAGCCCGGCAGCCAGGTGTTGCTGCATCGTCACCCGAATTCGCTGATCAGTGCCGCCTACTACGTCGAGGCGCCGGCGAACTGCGGCCGGATCATGTTCGAGACGCCGCTGGAGCCCTACCGGATGAGCGACTTTCCGCGCTTCGCCCGGCAGACCGAGTTCAACGCCAAGCGCTATGCGGTCGAGCCGGTGCCGGGGCGGCTGGTGCTGTTCCCGTCCTGGCTCGGACACCACACCGAGACCAACCGGTCCAACGCCGAGCGGATGGTGATCAGCTTCAACGTCGCCGCCAGGATCAAGCCCTGAAGGGCTGAGGCCGCTCGACCCCTGGCCCGTCGTGCGGACCGGCGCGGCACCCGGCTGCCGGAACGGTCGGCAACGGCGGGCCGTTCCGCCGCGACGCGAGGCCTTGCTTGACCCTTCGGCCGACCGCCGCCATCGTCCGCGGCCATGAACGCCGCCACCGAACCGACGCCGTCCCGGTCCCGTCTCCGCCGCCTCGCCGGCGGGATCGATTCGCTGCTCGACCGCCTCGCCGAGCCGCGTGCGTTCGCGGCGGCCGCGCTCGGCTACTACGCGATCGCCTTCCTGATCCGGACCCTGCTGCTGACCGGCTCGTCGGGCGACGAGGCGCAGCTCATGCTGTACGGCCAGGGCTTCGCCTGGATCTACGACTTCGGCAACCCGCCGATGGCCGGCTGGATGGCTGCGGCCGTGGAGACGCTGACCGGACCGTCGATAGCGGTGGCGCTGCTGATCCGCTACGGGCTGCTGGCGGCGTTCCTGATCCTGCTGCACGCCGCCGCCCGCGAGGTGTTCACCGACCGGCGGACCGCGCTGGCCGCCGCGCTGTCGGCCTTCGGCTTCTGGTTCTTCGGCTGGGAGGCGCTGCGCAACTACATGGACTCGCTGGTGCTGATCACCGCGCTGATGGCCTGCATCTGGCTGATGCTGCGGCTGACGCGGGCACCGACCGCCGGCGGCTACGCCGCGCTGGCGCTGGCGGTGGCGGCCGGCAGCCTGGGCAAGTTCAGCTTCCCGCCGGTGCTGCTGGCGCTGGTGGCGGCGGCGGTCGCGTCGCCGCTGATGCGCGAGACCCTGTGGTCGCGCCGCGGCCTGATCGCGGTCGGAACCGGGTTCGTGCTGGCGTCGCCGCCCTATGTCTATGCGCTGTTCCACCTGGAGCGCTGGATCGAGACCGCCAACGACCGGCTGGTGACCGGGGCGCTGGCCGAGGGCGAGATCGCCGGTACCGTCGACCGGGTGCTGCTGGTGCCGGATTCCCTGCTCAACTTCGTGCTGCCGGTGCTGCCGCTGTTCGTGGTGCTGTTCCTGCCCGACCTGGTGCGGCTCGGGCGGCCGCCGGTGGCGATGGTGCGGCGCCGGACCCGGCGCTGGCTCGGGCTCTGGTTCGCGGTGCTGTGGCTGCTGTTCACCGTCACCGTGGTGGCGGCCGGCATGGTGAAGCTGCGCGAGCACTACATGTTCGTGGCCATGCCGCTGCCGCTGCTGCTGTTCGCGCTGCTGCCGGAGGCCCCGCTGCACCGCTGGCGCAGCGTCGCCTATTGCGGGGTGATGGGAGCCGTCGCCGCGGCGGCCCTGGTGGCGCTCGGCGGCCAGGCCGCGGTCGAGGCCTTCGACTGCTCGAAATGCCGGATGACGGTGCCGTGGCGGGGCTATGCGGAGCAGCTTCGGGAGATCGGCTTCGAGCGCGGCACGATCGTCAGCTACGACTCGCCCTACACCGACGCCGGCGCCAACCTGCGCCGCTATCTGCCGAACACCCGGCTGGTGACCAACAAGCGGCCCCACTACGTGCCGCCGCCGCTCGATCTGCCGGGCGACTGCCTGGTGGTCTGGAACGACAGCCGCTATCCCGGGACCGCCGATCACATCCGAACCCAGCCGGTCCCGCAGATCGGCGGGCCGGTGCCCGAGGGCGCCAGGTTCGGCCGGGTCGAGGGGCCGCCGGGACGCGCGGACAACCGGGCGCCGGCCCTCGGCTATGCGCTCATCGAGGCCGGCGCCGGCACCTGCCGCTGAGGCTCCGGCCCGGCCACCGCCGCCACCAGCGCCCGGAACAGCCGAAGCTGGCGCGGGCTCCAAAGCATCAGCTCGGGATGCCACTGCACGCCGAGCCAGAAGCGGTGGCCGGTCCGCTCGACCGCCTGAACGATGCCGTGGTCGTCGACCGCCGCCACCGCCATGCCCTGTCCGAGCCGGTCGACCGCCTGGTGGTGCAGGGCGTTGATCGATACCCGCCGCTCGCCCAGCAGTGCTGCCAGCCGGGTCCCCGCACAGGGATGGGCGGTCTTGCACGGGAACACCGAGCGGGGGTTGCGGTAGTCCGGGTGGCTGCGGGCCAGGTCGTGGATCAGCGTGCCGCCGCGATGGACGTTCAGGAGCTGGGCGCCGCGGCAGATCCCGAGCACCGGGCGGTCGTGCCGCTCGGCCCAGTCCAGGGCCGCGATCTCCAGGGCGTCGCGGTCCGGGTCGTAGGGCCACTCGTCGCTGGTGTCGATGCCGTACAGCCGCGACTCGATGTCGACGCCGCCGCCGACGATCAGGCCGTCGAGGCCGTCGAAGCTGGTGCGCAGCCCGGGGCCGATGCGGACCGGGACGCCGCCGGACAGCCACACGCCGAGCGAGTTGGCCAGCCGCATCGTTCGGCCCTTCCAGCGGCCGGTGGTGACGCCGATGCGGGGCCGCGGGCGCCGCAGCCGTGTCAGAACAGGGAGGCCCACAGGCTCTCTCGCCGTGCGTTGGTCCGCTGCCGTTCGGCCAGCCGCTCCGCCAGTTCGTCGGCGTCGAGTGCGGCCCGTTCGACCTGCAGCCAGCGGGCCCACTGCCCGGCGACCGTCCAGTCCGGGCTCTCGAAGTCGGCGTTCGGGAGCCGCCAGTGAAAGGTCGGGCGCGCCGAGACATGCGGGTCGGGGACCATGCGGCGCACCCGCTCGCCATCGAGCTCGGCGAACAGCGGCAACAGGTCGAGCTCGCGATTGCGGGTGGGGTTGAGGCGCAGGTAGTCGTCGATGAGCTGCGGCAGCGGCGGATCGTAGTCCGGGGCCAGCACCAGTTCCACATAGCCCGGCGGGAACGGCTCTACGAACGGCAGCAGGGCGCGCATCGGCGGCACGTCGATGGCGGCGCGCAGTGCCGGTGCCGCCAGCATGTAGGCCTGCAGTACCCGCCGGATCGGGCCGGCGTCCAGGTCGGCGGGGCCGAGCGCCGGGTTCAGGTGCAGGCCGAAGCCGTACAGCAGGCCCGAGCGCGTGCCCTCGGCGCCGAGCCGCGCGAGATCGGCCACCAGCGAATCCAGTTCCGGCAGCCGTCCGGCCGGCATCGGCGGCGTCACTACCTCGGTCGGCACCACCTCGCGGCCGATGTCGCCGAGCAGCTGCTTGGCCTTGTTCATGAAACCGGTGTCGTCGTCGACGGCGTGCACCCAGTCCCAGTCCAGCTCGACCTTGAACCGGCCGAGCTCGGTGTCGTCGACATACAGCCGGTGGGCCCCGCTTCGCCGGATCGTCCCGCCGAAGCGCCGGCGCACCGCATCGGCCGCCCGCTCGGCGTCGAGGCCGCCGAACTCCACCTCCACGCCGACCGGTCGCCGGCCGCCGCGGCCGATCAGGCTCTGGTCTGAAGGGCTCACCTCTTCCCATGTAGGACCAGGGCCGCCCGCATCAACCGCTGCGGCGTGCCGCCGGACGACGAGACGCGGGCCGATAGGCTGGACCGATGCCATCAGTTGCGCACAGCCAACCGTTGCTGCTCGGCTGCCGTCGGCCGCGTCCGGTGGGCGAGGCGAGCGGCCAGGTCGTCGGTATCCAGCGATGCCGTCTCGATCCGCAGCCACTGCGTCCACCGACCGGCAACCGACCGAGGCGGGATCTCGAACTCGGCATTCGGCAGTCGCCAGCGGAAGCTCGGCCGAGCCGAGATCCGCGGATCCGGAACCGCTCGGCTTACGCGCGGCCGGTCGATCAGCGAGAACAGCGGCAGCATGTCGAGCGGCCGATTGCGGGTTGGGTTGAACAGCAGGTAGTCGGCGATCAAGGTTTCGAACCCGGGAGCATAGGCGGGGTCGAGTACGTGGTCGACGTAGTGCACCGGGAACGGGTCGACGATCGGGAGCTGGGACCCGGTCGGGTCCGAATCGCCGGATCCGTGCAGGACCGGTGACTGCATCAGGTAGGCCTGCATCACCCGCAGTATCGCGCCGGGCGTCAGGTCCGCCGGGGCGAGAGAGGGGTTCAGGTGCAGGCCAATGCCGTTGAGCAGGCCGGCCCGGGAACCCTGGGCGCCGAGCCGACCCAGGTCGTGAACCAGCACGTCGATCTCGGAAAGGCGGTTGGCCGGCATCGGTGGCGTGGCGGCCTCGGTCCGTGCCGGGGCGCTGCCGATGCTCGCGAGGAAACCCGTCGACTTGCCTGTTCCGTTGCCGGCTTCGTCGCACTCGATCCTGAAATTGCCGAACTCGGTGCCGCGGACGGACATCCGATGAGGACCGTCAATCCGGATCGTTCCGCCGAAGCGTCGATGAACCGCGGTTGCGGCCCCGGCGGAGTCAACCCGCCCAAGCTCGATTTCCACGCCGACCGGGCGGGCGCCGCCGCGTCCGATCAAATTGCCTCTAATTTTATCCATATTAGATATATGGCACCTTTGACCGGGGGAACAACCCTTGCGGCCGGGTGGGCACGATGGCGGGCGGGTTTGACAGGGTCGCGGCCGCGGGGTACCGCAGCCTCGCCATGGTCGACGTCGTCCCACCCAGCGTCGCCGGTTCCGGCGAGGCCCCCCCGCTGTCCGTGCTGCGCGCCCAGGAGCGCCGCCGTCGGCGCTGGCTGACCGATCGCGCCCGGGCGGTGCGGCTGCCGCTCGCGCTGGCGGTCGCGGCCGGGTTCGCGGCCGGCTTGCTGGCGGTCGCCCAGGCCTGGGTGCTGGCGCGGCTGATCGCCGATGCGGTGGCCGGCGACGCGGTCGACCGCCTGCTGCCGGCGGCCGGGCTGGCGGTCCTGGTGTTCGCCGCGCGGGCCGGCCTGACCGTGGCCGCCGAGGTGCTGGCCACGACCGCCGCGTCGCGGGTCAAGCGCGCGCTCCGGGCGGAGCTGGTAGCGGCACTCGGGCGGCTCGGCCCGTCCTGGCTGAAGACCCGGCGCAGCGGCGCGGTCGCGGCCACGGTGATCGAGCAGGTCGAGACCCTGGACGGATTCGTCGCCCGCTACCTGCCGGTGCAGGCCCTGGCTGCGGCGGTCCCGGTGGCGCTGCTGGTTCCGGCCTTCATGGTGGACGCCGGGGCGGGCTGGATCCTGCTCGCCGCCGGCGCGCTGGTGCCGGTGGCGATGGCGCTGGTCGGGATGCGGACCGCGGTCGCGGCGCGCCGGCAGATGACCGGGCTGCAGCGCATGAGCGGCGTGTTCCTCGACCGGCTGCAGGGGTTGACCACGCTCAAGCTGTTCGGTGCCGCCGAGCGCGAGCTCGACCGGATCCGGGAGGTGGCGGACGGCTACCGCGGGGCGACCATGGCGGTGCTGCGACTGGCCTTCCTGTCGTCGACCGTGCTCGAACTGCTGGCGGTCGGCTCGCTGGCCCTGGTCGCCGGGCGGGTGGCGTCGTCCGCGCTCGGCGGTGGCGGCGTGAGCCTGCAGGCGGCGCTGTTCCTGCTGATCCTGGTGCCGGAGATGTTCCAGCCGCTGCGCCGGCTCGGCCAGCATTACCACGACCGGGCGGCAGCGCTCGGCGCGACCGAGGGCATGCTGGAGATCCTCGACGCCGTGGCGGCGCTGCCGGCCGACGGCGCGGCATGGCGCCTGGCGGAAGCGCCGGCGATCGCGTTCGACCGGGTCGGCCTCGCCTATCCCGGCGGCCGGCGGCCGGCGCTGGACGGGGCGAGCTTCCGGGTCGCCGCCGGCGAGACCGTGGCCCTGGTCGGCGAGAGCGGGGCCGGCAAGTCGTCGATCCTCGCCATCCTGCTCGGCAGCGAGCGGCCGACATCCGGGACCGTCACGGTGGACGGCCGGTTGCTCGACGGCCCGGCGCTGCGGGCCTCGATCGCCTGGGCCGGACAGAATCCGCGGATCGTCGCCGGGACCCTGGCCGACAACCTCCGCCTCGGCCACCCGGACGCGCCCGACGACGCGGTCCGCGCCGCCGCCGAGACCTGCCGGGTCGGCGACTTCGCCGACCGCCTGCCGCAGGGCCTGGCCACGGTGGTCGGCGAGGGCGGGCGCGGGCTGTCGGGCGGCGAGGCCCGGCGGGTCGCGCTGGCCCGGGCGCTGCTGCGCGACGCCCCGCTGGTGCTGCTGGACGAGCCGACCGCCAACCTGGACGGCGACAGCGAGGCGGCGGTGCTGGACGCCATCGACCGGATCCGGGCGGGCCGCACGGTGCTGATCGCCACCCATTCCGAGGCGGTGATCCGCCGCGCCGACCGGGTCCTCCGGGTCGAGTCCGGCCGGGTCTTGGCCCTGCCCGAGGGAGCGGCGGTTGACTGACCTGCTCGCCCTGCTGGGCCTGGCGCGGCGGCGGGCCGGCTGGATGCTGCTGGGCGCCGCCATGGCGGTGGCCGCGACCGCGGCCGGCATCGCCCTGCTCGGCCTGGCCGGCGGGCTGGTCGCCGGCGGGGTCGGCGTCGGCGCCGCCGTGGTCTGGCTCCGGGCGCTGGCGCTCGGCCGCACGGCCGCCCGCTACCTGGAGCGGCTGACCACCCACGAGGCGACCTTCCGGGTGCTGGCCGACCTGCGGCTGTGGTTCTTCGCCCGGGCCGTCCCGCTCGCCCCGGCCCGCCTCGGCGGCTGGCGCGGCGGCGACCTGATGGCGCGACTGGTGTCGGACATCGATGCGCTGGACGGGCTGTATCTGCGGCTGCTCACCCCGTCGGCGGTGGCGCTGCTGACGGCGCTCGGCCTGGCAGCCGTGATCGGCTGGCTGTCGCCGGCGCTCGCGATGCTGGCGATCGGCCTGCTGGCGGTTGCCGGGCTGGTGGTGCCGGCGCTGGTCGAGCGGGCCGGGCGACGGGTCGGGGGCGAGCAGGTGGCGGCAGGCTCTCGTCTGCGGGTCGCCATCGTCGACCTGGTACAGGGCATGGCCGACCTGGCCGCCAACCAGGCGCTGGGCCGCCAGGCGGTGGAGATCGCCGCCGCCGAGGCGGCGCACGAGGCGGCCCTGCGCCGCCAGGCCGCGATCTCAGCCCTGGGCGCGGCCGCCGGCCAGTTCGTCGCCCAACTCGCCCTGGTCGCCGTGGTGCTCGGCTGGGCCGTGCTGGCGCCGTCGGCCGGCAACGCGCCGCTGGTCGCGGTGGCGGTGCTGGTCACCCTGGCGGCGTTCGAGGCGGTGGCGCCGCTGCCGCCGGCCTGGCAGATGCTGGGCCGGACGGTCGCGGCGGCCCGGCGGGTGCGCGAGGTCGCGGACGCCGAGCCGGCGGTGATCGACCCGGCTCCCGGCCGGCGCGCGGCGCTGCCGGAGTCGTCCGCGCTGGCGCTCGAGGGCGTGTCGTTCAGCTATCCGCAGGCCGACCGTCCCGCACTCGACGGCATCGACCTGGCGGTCCCCGAGGGCGGGCGGCTGGGCATCGCCGGGCCGAGCGGGGCCGGCAAGTCGACCCTGCTGGCGTTGCTGCTGCGGTTCCACGACCCGGATTCCGGGCGCGTGAGCCTGGGCGGGGTCGACCTGCGCGACCTGGCGGTCGCCGACCTGCACGCCCGCATCGGCGTGCTGTCGCAGTCGACGTCGATCCTCGCCGGTACCTTGCGCGAGAACCTGGAGATCGCCGCCGCGGCAGCCGACGACGCGGCGCTGCTCGCCGTCCTCGGCCGCGCCGGGCTCGGCGGGTTCGCGGCGGCCCTGCCGGACGGCCTGGACACCTGGCTCGGCGAGGCCGGGGTCGCGGTGTCCGGCGGCGAGGCCCGGCGCATCGCGCTGGCCCGCGTGCTGCTGAAGGACGCGCCGATCCTGCTGCTGGACGAGCCGACCGAGGGCCTGGACGCCGAGACCGAGCGCGAGGTGCTGGCCGCCCTGGAGCCGGCGATGGCCGGCCGCACGGTGATCGCCATCAGCCACCGCCCGGCGCCGCTGGCGGCGATGGACCGGGTGATCCGGCTGGAGGGCGGCCGGATCGTCGAGCTTCCGGGCTAGAATCCGGGCGAGACGGTGGCGCTGGACCGCCGGGTGCTGGCGTGGGCCTGCGGCACCCGATGGCGGGCAGCCTCCGCGCCAGCGCGCCTCGACCGGGTCGCCGACAGCCCGCAACTTCGGGCATGCCCCTGCGCGCTCGACCAGTGGTTTTGCAAAACCCGACTGTACCGGATAGGCTTTCAACGCCCGCCCGCGGCGGTCGATGATCATGACCCGCGTGTGTCAGCTCAAACAATCAGAATTGGCTTTGGGTTTCGTCAATCTGCTGAGTATTTCGCAGAGATCGGGTGCTTTTGAACCCTCCATAGAGGGAACAAGAATGTGGAATTACCAGAAGAATAGCGAGGCCGCTGGACGTATCCTGCAACGATCATTGTCGGCTGCCAGTCTTGTCTTAACGGGGTTGACGATCGTTGCGGTCGCCGTCCTGCCGCCCTATCCGATAAGGTACGACCTCGACGGCTCGTGGGTGTCGTTCTTGAGTCTCGCGGCATCGCGCGACTGGCAGGCCGGGTCCGACTACGTCTTCACCTACGGTCCGCTGGGCTCCTGGCTATGGCCGGTCGGCGTCGACTCCACGTTGTTGTGGTCGTCGCTCCTCAGGGCCGCGTCCGCCCTTTGCGTGGCCGTCCATATCTGGAGCAGATCCGGCCACTTCAGGGCGACCGTGCTGTCGGTGTGTGTGATCTATATCGCATTTCAGCCGAACATCGACCTGAACGGCCCGATCTTCGCCGTTTCTCTGGTGGCGGCGTTCTCGTTCGTGGAACGGCGCCCCCTCATGCTCTTCACCTCCGTCGGGCTGCTGACGCTGTGGGGCCTGGTGAAGTTCTCCGGGGTCGTATTGCTGGGCACGACGATCGGATGGTGCCTGGTGCTGACTCTTGCCTGTCAGCCGGGAAATTGGCGCGAGCACCTCGCGAATGCGGCGGTGTCGGCCCTGGCCGCGGTCGCCGTGCTCGGCGGCGTCTATCTGGGGTATCTGAATCACCCGATATCGGCATTCTTCGAGTATGCCGGGTGGTCCACGGAGATCTCGCGCGGCTATACGCAATGGATGTCCATCGGAAGCCGGCATGCCTATCTGTTCGGATTTTTCGGCGCGGTGGCGATCGTCGGGCTGATCCATCTCCTGATCCTGCTTGCCGCCAGTCCGCAGGAGGCCGGCTCCAGACACCGGGGACGGCGGCTGCTCGGGGCCTTTCGGGCGGCTGCGCCGGCATTGCTTTGTATCCTCCCGATCCTGTTTGTCGCGTTCAAGCAGGGGTTCGTCCGCCAGGACGGTCACGAGGCCGCAGCCTATGTCGTCGCATTCATCTATGCGGCGTTCGTCACGGCATCCGCTCCCCTCAAGGACCGCCTGATCGTGCCTGCGTCTGCGGCGTTGTCGGCGATCTGTCTGAGCTTCACGCTTGCGATACCGCCGCAGAGTCCGGGCTTTCTGCGCCAGGTCGCGGCGCTGCCTGAATCCACCGCCTGGATATACCGGCAGATGGTGGAGAATGTCGGGCTTGCCCTTCCGGGCGGGCTGGAGGCGATGCGGAAAGCCGTCGATCGCCGTACCGAACGGGCGGTCGACGATCTGCACAAGACCGCTTCGATACTGTCGGGGCTCCGGAGCTACGACATTTTCAGTCACGAGCAGGGGGCGGCCTGGGCAAACGTCGCCGGATATCGGCCTCGGCCGGTTTTCCAAGGATATTCGGCCTACACCGCGGCCCTTCAGGACCTCAACGCCGCTCACACCGGGACAGTCCCGGACGCGGTCCTGGTCGGGATGGCGGCGCTCGACGGTCGGTTTCCGAACCTCGAAGATGGCTCGGCGCTCGGGCAGATCATGCTGAATTACTGCCCGACCGACGCGGCCGGGTCGCGTGTGCTGTTTCGCCGGCAAACCGGTGGGCTCGGCGAGAACGCGATCGATGAGTGGGACTGGCGCGCGCAGCGACTGGACGCTGCCGGCGGTCGACTCGAACTGCCGTCGGGCGTCGTCTTCGGTACCGTCGACATCGAGCTCTCGTTCTGGGGCCGCCTGCTGGCCGCCGCCTACCGTCTTCCTCCGCTCAAGGTACAGCTCGAATTGCGGGACGGAGAGCGACGGGTTGCCCGCCTGATCCCGACCGGCCAGGAGTTTCCGGCAATCTTGTCGCCACTGCTGACCTCGGCCGGAGAGGTCATGGCGTTGGCCGTCGGGTCGCCCTCAATGCCAGCCGGCAACCGGCAGATCGAGGCGATAAGCCTGATTGCGGGCGACTATATCCTGTCGTTGCTGGACAGGGTCACGGTTGCCTACGCGTCGCCGCCCGAGTCGTCGATTTCCGGCGCATGCGATGCTCCCGTCGTCCATTCGTCACCCTGGGGAACCGTACCGGTCGCGCTGTCGCGAGGGGTTCTGGGGACGGCGCGCGGTGTCGACGCACATCCCAAGCGTGCACTGGCCGTGAGGATCGACGGGGCCGACTATCTCAAGGCGAGTCTGAGGCTGCGGGAGGTGAAATTCGCGCGGCCGCGCTCGGACGGCGTGGAGGTGCAGATCCGATACGTCCAGGACGGAACGCCCCGGTCCCTGCTTTCTCACCGCGTGGCGACCTCGCAACTGGACAAGAAAGGGCGCCTGGTCGTGTTCGAGGGGCCGATCGATCTGGGCGACGGCTATCTGATCCTCGAGACGGACGACGTCAATCGGAGCTGGGACTGGTACGTCTGGGACGAAATCGTGGTGCGCTGACGCCGTCGGGGCCAAGCAGGTGTGCGGCAGGGCCGTAGCTCGGTCCGCCCCGGCGGTCATGGCCGCGCCGCAGCAGCGGGTGCAGATCGAGACCGAACGACACCAGCAGGGCGACAAGGGCGGCTCCTGCGACCACGGGTCCGGCCGATGCCGGCAGCGGCGGCGCCAGCAGGACGCCGAGTGCCACCATCTGCGCCCCGCCGATCAGCCGCCGCCGCAGCGACGGCGGCAGCGGCCGGCGCAGCCGTGGCGCCAACAGGGCGGCGGCGCGCAGCAGATAGTGCAGCAGGCCGATCCCGAGCGCCCACACCGGCGCCTTGCCCGACGCGACGACCAGACCCGCCAGCACCAGCGTGGTCCATGCGTCGACCTCCAGGTCGAAGCGGGTGCCGAACTCGGACACCAGGCCGCCTTGCCGCGCCAGACTGCCGTCGACGATATCCAGCAGGAGCCCGGCGAGCACCAGGGCCGGGGGCAGCCAGGGAGCGACGGACAGTGCCGACGGCGCCGCGAGCAGGCCGGCCGCCAGCCCGGCGAGCACCCCGCGCAACAGTGTCGCGGCGTTCGCGGCGCCGAAGCCGCGACCCGGCGGGCGGATCGGTGCCAAGCGGACAACCACCGCCGCCACCGGCAGGAAGCCCAGTGCCGCCCCGGCGGCGAACCCGAGGCCGGCAGGTGTCAGCTGGATCACCGCCTCCGACGCCAGCAGGAGCGCGAGCACAGCGGTCCCTAGCGGCAGTGCGTACCACCGGACGGCTTGAAGCGACCGGGCATCGGTCTGTGCGTGCGTCATCGACGCAAACACGTGGGCCCGGTCGTCCGTTCCGCCAACGCCGGCGGCGCCTACGCCTCGTAGCCGAACGGGTCGTCGACCGTGTGGGCCGGTTGCGTAAACCAGCGCGGCCCGTCCTCGGTCATCCGGATGTGGTCCTCCAGCCGCACCCCGAACTCGCCGTAGACGCAGATCGTCGGCTCGTTCGAGAAGGTCATGCCGGGCACCAGCACGGTGCGGTCGCCCTTCACGATGTAGGGCCACTCGTGGACGTCCAGGCCGACCCCGTGGCCGGTCCGGTGCGGCAGGCCCGGGGTGGCGTAGCCCGGGCCGAATCCCGCCGCGTCGATCACCCGGCGGGCGGCGGCGTCCAGGTCCTCGCAGCGCGCACCCAGCCGGGCTGCGTCGAACACCGCGGCCTGCGCCGCCTTCTCCAGGTTCCAGACCTGGCGCTGGCGCTCGCTCGGCTCGCCGAACACGTAGGACCGGGTGATGTCGGACACATAGCCGTCGACCGGGGCGCCGACGTCGATCAGCACCATGTCGCCGTCCTGCAGGGTCTGCGGGTAGGGCACGCCGTGCGGATAGGCGGTGGCCTCGCCGAACAGCACGATGTTGAACGGCGGGGGCCCGTCCGACCCGAGCCGCTTGTGGGCCTCGACCAGGAAGGCCTGCACCTCGGTGGTGGTGATGCCGGCCCGCATGATCCGGGCGGCCGCCCTGTGCGCCTCCATGGTGATGTCCTTGGCGGTCTGCATCAGCGCGATCTCGGCGTCCGACTTGACCGACCGGCAGGCCGCCGTGATCGCGCTGGCGGCCACGAAGTCGTAGGCGTTGCCGGCCCGCCGCAGGCCGTCGAAGGTGAAGAACGGGCAGGCCTCGTCGACCCCGACGGTGCCGCTGGCCAGGCCCTTGGCGCGCAGGGTGTCGGTCACCAGGGCGGCCGGGTCCTCGTGCTCCTCCCACACCGCCACGTCGTCGCCGAGGGTCAGCATGGTGCGCAGCTTGGCCTCCTCGAAGGCCGGGCACAGATAGGTCAGCTCGCCCCGGGCCGGCAGCACGGCGCCATGCAGGCGCTCGCTGCGGCCGAGCCGCAGGCCGGTGAAGTAGGTCAGGCTGGTCGACACGTCGAGCCACAGCGCGTCGATGCCCTGCTCGCGCATCAGCGCCTGGGCGCGCTCGATCCGCGCTTGCCGCTCGGCCGTGCCGATCGGCGGCACGTCGCCGCGCATCGAAGTCATGGCGGCCAGCTCGGCCGCCTCCGTCGAACCGCCGACACCGATGGTCATTTCTGCACTCCCGTATCCAGTACGATGGGGCCACGATAGCCGGCGACATGCCAGACCGTCAGGCGCTTGCTCCGACCGAAGCTGGTGACCGAAAGCGCGGCAATCGGGTCGACCCGCTCGAAGCGCTCCAGGATCGGCCGTGGGTCGTCCCAGTCGGCCAGGAAGATCAGTTCGTCGCCCTGGCTGCCGTCATAGGCGTCCAGCAGCTCGTAGTGGTTCTCCGGCCGCTGGTTCCAGTCGAAGATCCAGACCGGCATGCGGCCGTCGCCGGCGGTAGGGACGCCTTCGGTGAGCCGGTCCCGGAGGTAGTAGAGCAGGGCCGCCATGGTCATGCGGTCGCTCATCAGCACCGGCAGGGTCAGGTTGCGGTCGAGAATCGGCCGGACCTGCTTGGCCATCGCCTCCCAGCCGGTCAGGCGCGCCAGCGCCTTCGAGGCAAGGGGCGGCGCGACCGCCGGCCAGGCCGCGATCACCGCCAGGAAGGCCAGGCCGGCGGCCAGATGCGGGCCGACGGTCCACAGCCGCCAGGCCCGGGCCCGACCGGGGTCGGTCAGCCACAGCGCCACCAGGACCGCTGCGGTCGGATAGGCCGTGACCGCCCAGTTGGCGTTGGCGCGGGACAGGAAGGCCTGCACGGTGACCACCGCGAGCGGCGGCAGCGCGAAGGCCAGCAGGTAGCGCTCGGCCGGGCTGGCCCGCCCGTGCATCCAGGCTACCATGCGCCAGGCCAGGATCGCGAACGGCACCGGTCCGAACACCCCGAACTGCTGGCCCAGGAACTCGACCATGTGCCTCGGGCTGAACAGGTCGCCCTTCAGGTTGGCGTTGTCGCCGAGATGGCCGACGGTCGCGAACTGGTGGGCGGCGTTCCAGGCGATGTTCGGCGCCAGGATCGCCGCGGCCAGCGCCGGGATCAGGAGGGCGCGCGGGTCGCGCAGGATCCAGCGGTCCGCCGGCGTCAGCAGCAGGTGCAGGGCAAGGCCGGCGACCGCATAGGCCATGGCGTATTTCGCCAGCAGCCCGAGTCCGAGGGCGACCCCGGCAACGGTCGCCCAGGTCCAGAACCCGTTTGCGTCGGCCCGGCTGTCGAGGGCGCGGCGCAGCGCCAGGGCCGCCAGGGCCCAGCACGCCAGCAGCGGCACGTCGGTCGAGACGATCAGGCTGGAGAACGCGACCGACGGCAGGGTGATCCACAGCACCGCCGCCCACATTCCGGCCCGGGCGTCGCGCAGGGCAGCGCCGAGACCGTACAGCGCCATCGCGGTGGCGGCGTGCAGCAGCGGCGAGGACGCCCGCACGCAGGCCTCGGCGTTGCTGCAGGCCGCGGTGGTGGCGGCGATCACCCAGGCGATCAGCGGCGGCTTGGTGAAGTAGCCGAAGTCGAGCCTCTGCGCCCAGCTCCAGTACTGCGCCTCGTCGCCGTGCAGCTCCAGCCCGGTCATGGCGAGGCCGGCGAGGCGGAGCAGCGTCAGCCCGAGAACCCAGGCCAGCGCCAGCCGCAGCGGCGGGATGCGCCGAATCTCGGCCATGTCGTCAGGACCCCCGGCTGGAATGGCGCATCAGGGCGTGGAAGCCGAACAGCAGCAGCAGGATGCCGCACACGATCTGCAGGGCGACCACGATGCGCGCGGCGTAGGTGAGCGGCACGATGTCGCCGTAGCCCACGGTCGACAGCGTCACGATCGAGAAGTACAGCGCCTCGACGAAGCTCGGGTCGCGGCCGATGCCGTCTATCAGGAAGGTCGGGGTGTCGTCGATCCGGCCGATCAGCCGGTACAGGGTGGCGAACAGCACGACGATCATCGAGTAGAAGGTCAGGAAGGCGAAGGCCGGCTTCACCAGCCCGGCCATGATGTCGAAGAAGTCCTCGAACAGCAGCCCGGTGTCGATCAGGAACACCGCGACACTGCGGCTGGCCAGCAGCACCACCAGCGCGATCGCCCCCATGGCCCCGAGCAGCCAGACGATTCGCCAGTCGTGGCCGATCGCCTCCAGCGGGGCGACGAAGTTCGACAGGCCGATCGCCGCGACCGGGACCAGCCACAGGAACGCCCGGCCGAACCGGGTCTCCAGGCGGGGATGCTCGGAGGTGACGATGGTCCGGATGGTGTCGCGACGCAGGAACACGCCGAGCGCGAACGCCCCGATCGGCAGCAGGAAGCCGACCAGCTCCGCCACGCTGCCGACGTCGATATACAGGGTCTCGATGAACGAGACGTACAGACAGGCGTAGACCCCGATCGCGTTGGCGAAGGTGATAGTGAAGAACCGGCTGCCGGGGAACAGCTGGTGGAGCAGCGTGGTAACCGCCACCACGGTGATCAGGACCGCGACGGAGACCACCCACGTCTCGCCGCCGACCGCCGCCGCGATCAGCGACAACAGCAGGACCGTGATGGCGACCGAGGCGGCCCAATGTCTCAGGGCGGGGATGCGAAAAGGCGACGGCATGGCGAGGTTTTAGCGGCGCCGGGCGCCGGGCGCCAGCGGACGCGATGTCGCCGGGTGGTCGGGCGTGGGGCGATCAGGCGTCGGCGGTCCGCCCGCGATGCCGGTGCGACCACTCGAAGTGTCCCAGCAGGACCAGGCTGGAGGCGGCGGCGAAGTAGCACCACACCGAGACGAAGGCGTCCCAGTAGGCGAGGTAGGTCACCACCGAGCCGGCCAGTACCATGACCCCGAGCAGGGCGACGGTCCGCCGCGTCGACAGCAGCAGCGAGCCCGCGGTGGCCGCGAGATAGCCGAACCCGACCAGGGCTGACGGCTCCAGCCCGGTCGAGTAGACGATGTGGCCCTCCAGCAGCCGGGCGCTGTGCTCGCGGGTCACGATGGCCCAGAGCAGCCAGGCCGCGACGGCGATCCCGGCCGCCAGGCACAGGGCGATCGGGCGGCGGCGTCGCGCGTCGGTCTCGACCAGCAGCGCCGCCAGCGGCGCGTACACCGGCCAGAACACCTCGGCGATCAGCAGGAACAGCAGGGTCAGGATGCTGGAGACGGCACCGTCCGGCGCCTGCGGCAGGGTGAGCCAGAGCAGCCCCTCGACCGCCTGCTGGGCCGCGAATACAAGCGGGGTGGCCGCCAGCAGCAGCTCACGCGGGTCGCCGGCGCGGACCAGGCAGGCGATCCCGATGGCACCGGTCGCGCCCGCGGTCAGGAAGCTGGCAGTGGCTGAGAAGCACATCGCTCGGGTTCGGGTCCCGCCGGTCTGGCCAAGGGCGTGGCCGCCGGCCGGCGACGCTTCGCAGGCTGCGCCGCGCCGGCCGTGATGTCCAGCGCGGCGCGGCCTCAGTTCCCCGCGAGATACAGCGCCAGATCGTTCAGAAACGCCACGATGTCGCAGTCCTGTTCGCGGTCCGTGAAACCGTGGGTCTCCAGCTTGCGGCACAGCCGCTCGCCGGCCGCCGGGTCGCCGGTACCGAAGCTGTGCCTGGCGAGCCGATCCGGCGCGTGGCAGGACTGGCAATGCCGGCTGAACGACTCCATGCCGCGCGCCGCGTCGCCGCGCGCGTCCGGCCGGTCGGTCGGCCGGTAGCCGGCCGCCTGCAGCCGCGAGCCGGCGGTCGCCGGCGGCCGCGGTTCCTCGAACTCGACGGCGTCGACCGTCCTGGTCAGCGAGAACGCGCCGCGCAGGTCGCCGACCGCGAACCCGACGGCCTCGTCGTCCGGATAGAGCGCCCGGATCGCGGCGGCGGTCTGCGGCTCGATGTCGGACCCGTGGCAGGCGAGGCAGCCTTCCAGCATGGGGATCGCCTGCATGAAGTGGACGGTGACCTTGCCGTCGGCGCTCTCGGTCGCGCGGACCGTCCGCAGCATCTCGACCGGCTGGCCGGCGGCATGCCGGGCCTCGAAGCCGAGCATCGCGCTGCGCTCGGCCGGGGTCGGCCGCATCTCGGGGTTGCGGGCCCTGAGCGCCGGGCGGCGGATGCTCCAGCCGGAAGCGGCCTCGATCTCGGCGCTGATCTGCGGCGCCAGGTGCCGGCACACCGCGATCGCCGCCGCTGGCCCCTCCGCCATCGCCCGCCGCATCTCCTGCAGCATGGCGCCGCGCAGCTCCTGGATCGCGCCCTCCGCCTCGCGCTCGTAGGGCGACAGGTCCCGGGCCGCCGCGGCGAACGGCAGCAGCACCAGGAGCAGGGCGGGCAGATACAGCGGCATGGCGGACCTCCGCGACGGGACGGCCGCCAGGATGCGCTACGCCGTGCCGGCCCACCTTGACGTGCGTCAAGCCGTGCGCAGGCGCGCCGGGCGGAACCGCGCCAACGTACGGGATCGACACATTTCTCGGCGGCGGGTGGGTTCCGGAGCTGGACGCTCGCGCGTCCCCTCCGGAATGACGAAGCTGGGGAGGGTCGGGCGGGCTTTGCTTCCGGATCCAACCCTCGTTTCGTCATCCCGGAGGGTCCCGGACTTGATCCGGGACGGCTCCGGGATCCACGAAGCGACGGGCACTGCCAAATACCTGATGCAGCCGATGTTCTCGCGATGTGTGGACACCGTAGGCGCGCCAACGGGTGCCGGCTCCTTTGCCTTGCGCGGCCGTCGCGATGTGACACCCTCTCCCGCCGGACCGGCGAAGACCGTGGTCCGTCGCTCAGAGCCCGCGGGGAAATCCATGACGCCCAGGATCGTCTTCGTCACCACCTTCCCCGACGCCGCCGACGTGGCGCGCGCGATGGTCCCGTCCGGCTTCGAGCTGGCGGTGGTGCCCGGCGGCAGCGCCGAGTACCGGGCCGCCCTGGCCGATGCCGAGTACCTGGTCGGCTTCGTCGACGGCCTGGTCGATCCGGCGCTGTTCCGCGACGCGCCGCGGCTTCGCCTGGTGCAGCTGTTGAGCGCCGGCTACGACAGGGCCGACCTGGCGGCGGCGCGGGCGGCCCGGGTGCCGCTCTGCAACAACGGCGGCGCCAACGCGGTCGCGGTATCCGAGCACGCGGTGCTGCTGATGCTGGCGGTGTCGCGCCAACTGGTCCGCCAGCACCTCAGCGTCGCCGCCGGCAACTGGCGGGGCAACCAGACGCCGCGGGTGCACGAGCTGCGCGGCAAGACCCTCGGCATCGTCGGGCTCGGCACCATCGGCAAGAAAACCGCGCGGCTGGCCCAGGCTTTCGGGATGCGGGTGATCTACCACGACATCGCCCGGCTGCCGGAGGACCGCGAGGACCAGCTCGACGTCCGTTTCCGGCTGCTGCGCGAGCTGCTGCGCGAATCCGACCTGGTGTCGCTGCACACACCCCTGAACGACCGCACCCACCACCTGATCGGCGCCGGCGAGTTGGCCCTGATGAAGCCCGACGCCATCCTGGTCAACACCGCCCGCGGGCCGGTGGTGGACGAGGCGGCGCTGGTCGGGGCGCTGTCGTCCGGCGCCCTTGCCGGGGCCGGGCTGGACGTGTTCGACCAGGAGCCGCCGCAGCCGGACAACCCGCTGTTCGGCCTCGACAACGTGGTGCTGACCGCGCATCTGGCCGGGCCGACCTTCGAGAGCAACACCGCCCGGGTGCGCAACGCCTTCGACAACGTCCAGCGGGTCGCGCGCGGCGAGCCGCCGCTGTGGATCGTGCCGGAGCTGGCGGCGTGAGCGGCGCCCGGACCGGCTAGACCGAGCCTTCTGACCGGCGCCAGGGCTCAAAGACCGACCGCACCATGATCATGTCGACGGTCTCGCCGTCGGACGAGAGCGGAAGGTCGATGGCCTCGAAGTTCAGATGCCCCTTCTTGGCGTGATGCATGGTTCCGAGGATCCGGTTCGGCGTCCTGGTCGTCAGCAGCTTGCGAAACGACATGGTCGCGATCGTCTCGACCGATCCCTGGTACAGGTCGTCGAGATAGGCGCCGGTCGCGTCCCGCCCCACGAGCTGGGTAATGCTGGTGCCGATCAGGCGGTACCGGAACCGCGTCGGATTGCTCTCGACATCGACCAGGACGATCCACCCGAGATCCCGCTTCATCTCGAGCGGGTCGAAGTCCCGTCGCGACGGCATCAGGCGGTCGCCCCGCTTGAGGTGCCAGAGCTCGAGGATTTCCGCCAGTCGAGCGTTGTCGAACGCATCGGTCGGAAGAATCTTGACCCACGGCTCCTGCGGGAAGGAGCTTGTCATTGCGACTCCCTGACTGCCGGCCTCGCAGGCCCGTCCGGACTAAGCTCGAACGAGCCGGCACCGCTGAGACTAGAGCATTTTCCGCCGGGGCTGTCCCGCCGGCCGGCCGGATCGGGCGGCGAGCCCCGCCGCCGTTGCGACACTCCGCCCCGGCCCCATATCTGTCCGGATATTCGGGAGATCCAATATGACCGACCTCGCCACCGAAGCCCGAGCGCCGGCTTCGGGCATTCCGTTCGACAACAGCTATGCCCGGTTGCCGGAGCGGTTCTACGTGCGGATGCCGCCGACCCCGGTGTCGGCGCCGGCGCTGGTGCGGGTGAACCGCGCGCTGGCGGCCGAGCTCGGCCTCGACGCCGACGCGCTGGCGTCGCCGGCGGGGGTCGAGATCCTGGCCGGCAACCGGGTACCCGAGGGTGCGGAGCCGCTGGCCCAGGCCTATGCCGGCCACCAGTTTGGCGGCTGGGTGCCGCAGCTCGGCGACGGCCGGGCGATCCTGCTGGGCGAGGTGGTCGGGCGCGACGGCGTGCGCCGCGACATCCAGCTCAAGGGCTCCGGCCGCACCCCGTTCTCGCGCGGCGGCGACGGCCGCGCGGCACTCGGCCCGGTGCTGCGCGAATACATCGTCAGCGAGGGCATGCACCGGCTCGGCATCCCCACGACCCGGGCGCTGGCCGCCGTCACCACCGGCGAGAAGGTGTACCGCGAGACCGCGCTGCCGGGTGCGGTGCTCACGCGCGTGGCGCGCAGCCACATCCGGGTCGGCACCTTCCAGTTCCTGTTTGCCCGCAAGGACCTGGACGGTATCCGGGCGCTGGCCGACCACGCCATCGCCCGCCATTATCCGGCGGCGGCGACCGCCGGGCGGCCCTATCTGGCGCTGCTGGAGGCGGTGATCGCGGCGCAGGCGGCGCTGGTCGCCCGCTGGCTCGGGGTCGGCTTCATCCATGGCGTGATGAACACCGACAACTGCTCGATCGCCGGCGAGACCATCGACTACGGCCCCTGCGCGTTCATGGACCGCTATCACCCGCAGACGGTGTTCAGCTCGATCGACCATGGCGGCCGCTACGCCTTCGCCAGCCAGCCCGGCATCGCCCAGTGGAACCTGGTGCAGCTGGCGCAGTGCCTGCTGCCGGTGATCGACGACGACGCGGACAAGGCCCTGGAAGCGGCGCAGGCGGCGATCGACGGCTACGCGGCCCGGTTCGACACCGAGCTGCTGGCGGTGTTCCGGGCCAAGCTCGGCCTCTTCGAGGCGCGCGACGGCGACCTGGCGCTGCTGCAGGACCTGTTCGACCGGATGGCCGCCAACCAGGCCGACTTCACCCTGACCTTCCGGCGCCTCGCCGACCTGCTCGATCCGCCGGAGGGCGACGCGCCGGCCCCGCGTGATCTGTTCGTCGACCCGACGTCGTTCGACGCCTGGGAGCGGGTCTGGCGGGCTCGGCTGGCCGACGAGGCGGCGACGCCGGATGCCGGCCGTGCCGCCGCCCTGCGCGCTGCCAACCCCGCGGTGATTCCGCGCAACCATCTGGTCGAGGAGGCGATCCGCGCCGCCGAGGACGCCGGCGACCCGGCACCGTTCGAGGCCCTGCTGGAGGCCCTGGCGACCCCGTTCGAGGAGCGTCCGGAGCACGCCCGCTACCGCCTGCCGCCGCGCCCCGACCAGGTGGTGAGGCAGACCTTCTGCGGGACCTGACCGTTCCGCGGGCTCAGCCCGCGCCCACCGGGAGTTCGTGAAGCACCGGCCGCATGCCGTCACCGGAGAGTTCCAGGGTCGCCAGGGTCACCGGCAGGCTGAAGCGGCGCGGGCCGGCGCTGCCGGGGTTGAGGTACAGCACGCCGCCGACGGTCGCGATCCGCGGCTGGTGCGAGTGGCCGGAGACCACCGCGTCGATTTCCTCGGCGGCGGGGTCGATGCGCAGCGCGTTCAGGTCGTGCAGCAGGTAGATCCGGCGCCCGCCGAGGTCGACGGTCCGGGTCTCCGGGTAGGCCGCGGCCCAGCCGCCGTGGTCGACGTTGCCGCGGATCGCGGTGACCGGCGCGATCCGGGCCAACCCGTCGACGATCTCCGGCCGGCCGATGTCGCCGGCATGGACGATGTGGTCGACGCCGGCCAGCCGCTGCACCGCCTCCGGGCGCAGCAGGCCGTGGGTATCGGAGATGACGCCGATCAGCATGTCGGCGGAGGGGTCACAGCCCCGGCTCGTTGCGGCCGGGCGATGCGTGGTCGAGCAGCACGTGGTCGCGGCCGAGCTGGTCGACCGTAGTGCAGCCGAGATAGCCCAGCGTGCGGTCGATCTCGTCCTTGGTCAGGCCGATCAGATGCGCCACCCCGGCCTCGCCGCCGGCGGCGACCGCGTAGGCGGCCGGCCGGCCCAGCAGCACGCCCTCGGCCCCGAGCGCCAGCGCCTTGACGATGTCGGTGCCGCGCCGGAAACCGCTGTCGATCAGCACGTGCATCCGGCCGCCGACCGCGTCGGCCACCTCGGGCAGCATCTGCAGCGGGGCGGCGGCGCCGTCCAGGTTGCGGCCGCCGTGGTTCGACATGACGATGCCGTCGGCGCCGGCCTCCAGCACCTGCACCGCCTCGTCGGCGCGCAGCACGCCCTTGACCAGCAGCTTGCCCTTCCAGACCCGGCGCAGCGCGCGCAGCTGCGCGACGTCGAAGGCGCGGCGGCGGTTGGCGATGAAGTACTTCGTCGCGGCCAGGTTACCGGTCGCCTCCGGGGCGTGCGCCGCCAGGTTTGGCATCCCGGGCAGCCCGGCGCGGATCAGCACGTCCCACACCCAGCGCGGCCGGGCCAGCACCCGGGCGACGTTGCGCGGCGACCGCTCCAGGGTCAGCGCGAAGCCGTTGCGGCGGTCGCGCTCGCGCTTCGGCCCCATATGGGTGTCGGTGGTGACGATCATCGCGTCGTAGCCGGCGTCCTGGGCGCGCCGCACGATGCCGTCGTTCACGGCGTCGTCCTGGAACACGTAGAGCTGGTACCACAGCCGCGCGCCCGGCACCGCGCGGCGCAGGTCCTCGATCGAGATGCCGGCGGCGGTGCTGAGGCAGTAGGGGATGCCGGCGGCCTCGCAGGCCCGCGCCATCGCCAGCTCGGCGGCGGGCGCGAAGTTCGAAAGGCCACCCATCGGCGCGATGCCGATCGGGGCGGCGGCCGGCTTGCCGAGCAGGGTGGCGGCGATGCTGCGGGTCTCGACGTCGACCAGGGTGCGCGGGCGGAAGCGCACGCGCTCGAACACCGCGCGGTTGTTGCGCACCGAGGTCTCGTCCTCGGCGCCGCCGTCGATGAAGTCGAGGATCGGGGCCGGCAGGTAGGCGGCCGCGGCGCGGCGCAGGTCCTCGGCGTTGTGGATCTTCGCGAAGTTCGGCATTGCCCGGCGCGCCCGTCCCGTTTCCCGTCAGCGGCGAGCGTAGCCGAGCGCCGCCCGACCGGGGACTGGTTTCTGCCGGACGGCCCCGACATAGTGGACCGGAGCCCCGGCCAGGCGCCGGGTACGTGTCCTGACGACGGAGGGCCCGCGATGCGGCTGATTCCCCTGCTGGCGTTCGCCCTTGCGGCCTACGCGCTGGCGGCGTTCATTTCCCCGGCGATGCTGACGGCGGGGATCGTCGACCTGACCCTGCCGTCCGGCGCGGTCTGGAGCTTCAACCTCGGCGACGTGATCGTCGCGGTCGGTCTGGTCCTGCTGTTCGTGGAGATCCTGAAGGCGACCCGCACCAGTGTCGGCGCCGCCCTCGACCACGCGCTCAGCATGCTGGTCTGCGTGGCGGCGCTGCTCGGCTTCCTGCTGCTGCCGGGGCTCGGTACCAGCGACTTCCTGCTGCTGTTCCTGATGACCCTGATCGACGTGATCGCCGGCTTCACGGTGTCGCTGATGGGCGCCCGCCGCGACATCGGCTACGGCGGCTGGCCCGGCGACGGCAACCAGTGACCGCCGTCACCCGGCCTCGGCTTCCCGGCACGTGATCAGCCCCGGCACTTGATCAGGCGCAGCGGGGTGTAGACCAGGGCGACCGTGCCGTCCTGCTTGACCACCTTGTTGCGGGTCCGCACCAGGCCGCGGCCAGGCTTGCTGGTGCGGCGCGCCTCGATCACCTCGCACTCGGCGTGGATGGTGTCGCCGGCGAACACCGGCGCCTTCACGTCCAGCTCCATGTTCAGGAAGGCATAGCCGGTGTGCTGCATGGTCGCCTGGATCAGCAGGCCCTCGGCGAAGGTATAGGCCAGCGCCGCCGGCGCCACCCGGCCCTTGATGTCGGAGTCGTTGGCCAGGAACTCCATGTCGATGAACAGCACCTCGGTCATGCCGGTGCAGTTGATGAAGTTCACGATGTCGGCCTCGGTGACGGTCCGGCCGATGGTCCGGAACTCCCGGCCGATCGGCAGGTCCTCGTAGAACAGGCCAAGCCCGACGGTTTCCATGCGTTTTCCTTCCCTCGATCCCGTTCCTGGCGGCGATGTCTCGCCGGATTCGGCTGCTGGCGTCGATGATAGGCGGGTCTGGCTGCGCGATCCAACACGCCCCTTGATCGACATCAAGGCGCAGACGGTCGGTTCGTCCGAGGCTGGCTCATGTCCCGGACCACGACCGAAGGAGGCGTGGGTAGCCCATGCAGTGGACACCGATCAGCAAGCAGGCGGGAACCGAGCTCGCCGCCTGCAACATGCCGGACTACGAGCACGCGCGGGCTCGGTTCACCTGGGACGCGGCGCGGGCTGCGCTCGACGGCCTGCCCGACGGGCGCGGGCTGAACATCGCACACGAGGCGGTCGACCGCCATGCCGCCGGCCCGCGCGCCGGCCGCCCGGCGATCCGCTGGATCGCCCGGTCGGGCGAGGTCCGCGACATCAGCTATGCCGAGCTTCGCCGGCTGACCGACCGCTTCGCCGGCGCGCTCGCCGGGCTCGGCCTCGCCAGGGGCGACCGGGTGTTCGCGCTCGCCGGCCGGGTGCCGGAGCTGTACGTCGCCGTGCTCGGCGCCCTGAAGGCCGGCGGGGTGTTCTGCCCGCTGTTCTCGGCCTTCGGGCCGGAGCCGATCAGGTCGCGGATGACCCTGGGCTCGGCCAAGGTGCTGGTCACCACCACGGCACTGTACCGCCGCAAGGTCGAGAAGATGCGCGCCGAGCTGCCCGAGCTGCGGCACGTGATCCTGATCGACGGCGACGGCAGCCTCCCGGACACGCTCGGCTTCGGGGTGCTGATGGCGGCCGCCACCGACGACTTCACGATCGCGCCGACCGATCCCGAGGACATGGCGCTGCTGCACTTCACCAGCGGCACGACCGGACGGCCGAAGGGCGCGATCCACGTCCACGGCGCCGTCGTCGCCCACCATGCGACTGCCCGGCTGGCGCTCGACCTGCGCCCGGACGACATGTTCTGGTGCACCGCCGATCCCGGCTGGGTCACCGGCACGTCCTACGGGATCATCGGGCCGCTGTCGGTCGGCGCCACCCTGCTGGTCGACGAGGCGGAGTTCGACGCCGAGCGCTGGTACCGCACCCTGCAGGACCAGAAGGTCACGGTCTGGTACACCGCCCCGACCGCGATCCGGATGATGATGAAGCTCGGCATCGAGCCGATCCGCGCCTTCGACACCGCCAGCCTGCGGTTCCTGGCCAGCGTCGGCGAGCCGCTGAACCCGGAGGCCGTGGTCTGGGGCCGGGAGGCGTTCGGCCGGCCGTTCCACGACAACTGGTGGCAGACCGAGACCGGCGGAATCATGATCGCCAACTATGCCGCCATGGACATCAGGCCGGGCTCCATGGGCAAGCCGCTGCCCGGCATCGAGGCGGCGATCGTCGAGCATCGCGACGACGGCAGCGTGGCGGTCATCGAGGAGCCTGACCGCGAGGGCGAGCTGGCGCTGCGGCCCGGCTGGCCGTCGATGTTCCGCGGCTATCTCAACGAGGAGGAGCGCTACGCCAAGTGCTTCGCCGACGGCTGGTACCTGTCCGGCGACCTGGCCCGGCGCGACGCCGATGGATATTTCTGGTTCGTGGGCCGAGCGGACGACGTCATCAAGTCGGCCGGCCACCTGATCGGCCCGTTCGAGGTCGAGAGTGCGCTGCTCGAGCATCCGGCGGTCGCCGAGGCCGGGGTGATCGGCAAGCCCGACCCGGTGGCGATGGAGATCGTCAAGGCGTTCGTCGCGCTGAAGCCGGGCTTCGAGGCCGGCGAGGCGCTGCGCCGCGAACTGCTCGGCCACTGCCGCAAGCGCCTGGGGGCGGCGGTCGCCCCGCGCGAGATCGATTTCCTGGACGACCTGCCCCGGACCCGCAGCGGCAAGATCATGCGCCGGCTGCTGAAGGCGCGCGAACTCGGCCTGCCCGAGGGCGACACCTCGACCCTGGAGAGCGGCACATGACCCAAAGCGAGAAAGGCCCGGCGATGCCGGACCGGGCGCACGCCCTCGACCTGCTCCGCGGCATGATCCGGATCCGCCGGTTCGAGGAGAAATGCGCCGAGCTGTACAGCGCCATGAAGATCCGCGGCTTCCTGCATCTGTGCATCGGCGAGGAGGCGATTCCGGTCGGCGTCATGCAGGCGCTGACCCCGCAGGACGCGATCGTCGCCACCTATCGCGAACACGGCCACGCGCTCGCCCGCGGCATGTCCGCCGGTGCGGTGATGGCCGAGATGTACGGCAAGGTCGGCGGCTGCAGCCGCGGGCGCGGCGGCTCCATGCACCTGTTCGACGCGGCCACGCGGTTCTACGGCGGCAATGCCATCGTCGGCGGCGGCCTGCCGCTGGCGGTCGGGCTCGGGCTCGCCGACAGGATGCAGGAGAAAGCGAATGTCACCGCCTGCTTCTTCGGCGAGGGCGCGGTCGCCGAGGGCGAGTTCCACGAGTCCATGAACCTGGCCGCACTCTGGAGGCTGCCGGTGCTGTTCCTGTGCGAGAACAACCTCTACGCCATGGGCACGGCGCTGCAGCTCTCGGAGTCCAACACCGACATCCACGAGAAGGCGGCCGGCTACGGGGTCGCCTCCGAGGCAGTCGACGGCATGGACGTGCTGGCGGTCGAGGCGGCGGCGCGGCGGGCCTCGGATGCGATCCGCGCCGGCAAGGGCCCGTATTTCCTGGAACTGCGGACCTACCGGTTCCGCCCGCACTCGATGTTCGACCCCGAGCTGTACCGCGACAAGGACGAGATCGAGGCCTGGAAGCGGCGCGGGCCGATCGTGACCTTCAGCGGACACCTCCGCGACGCCGGGCTGCTGGACGACGCGGCGCTCGCCAGCATCGAAGCCGAGGTCGAGCGCGAGGTCGACGAGGCGGTGGCGTTCGCCGAGGCGAGCGACTGGGAGCCGGTCGGCGACCTGACCCGCGACGTCTACACCGAGGAGGACGCGGCATGACGGCACACGCTGCCGGAGGCGGCACCATCGCGCTGACCTACCGCGAGGCGGTGCGGGCGGCGCTGCGCGAGGCGCTGGAGGCGGACCCGCGGGTGTTCCTGATGGGCGAGGATGTCGGCCGCTACGGCGGCTGCTACGCGGTCAGCACCGGCCTGCTGGCGGATTTCGGGCCCGAGCGGATCCGCGACACGCCGCTGTCGGAATCGGTGTTCGTCGGTGCCGGCATCGGCGCGGCGCTCGGCGGCATGCGGCCGATCGTCGAGGTCATGACGGTCAACTTCAGCCTGCTGGCGATCGACCAGATCGTGAACAACGCCGCCACCATCCGCCACATGTCCGGCGGCCAGTTCAGCATCCCGCTGGTGATCCGGATGGCGACCGGCGGCGGCAAGCAGCTGGCCGCCCAGCATTCGCACAGCCTGGAGGGCTGGTACGCCCACATCCCCGGCATCCGGGTGGTGACGCCGGCGACCATCGCGGACGCCCGCGGCATGCTGGCCTCGGCGCTGGCCTGTCCCGATCCGGTGCTGATCTTCGAGAACGCGCTGCTGTACAACGAGAAGGGCGAGATCCCGGCGGATGCCGGCGCCGTCGACATCGACCGCGCTGCGATCCGGCGACCCGGCTCCGACGTCAGCCTGATCACCTATGGCGGCAGCCTCGGCAAGACCCTGACGGCGGCCGAGAGCCTGGCCGGCCAGGGCATCGAGGCCGAGGTGGTCGACCTGCGCACGCTGCGGCCGCTCGACGATGCGACCATCCTGGACTCGGTCCGCCGGACCCGCCGGGCGGTGATCGTCGACGAGGGCTGGCGCAGCGTCGGCATCGCCGCCGAGGTGATGGCGCGCATCATGGAGCAGGCGTTCTACGACCTCGACGCGCCGGTCGCCCGGGTGTGCAGCGAGGAGGTGCCGATCCCCTACGCCCGGCACCTGGAGGCGGCGGCACTGCCGCAGACCGACAAGATCATCCGGGCCGTCGAGCACCTGATGGGCAGCCATGACTGAGTTCCGCATGCCGTCGCTCGGCTCCGACATGGAGGCCGGGACCCTGGTCGAGTGGCTGGTCGCGCCGGGCGACACGGTCTCGCGCGGCGACATCGTCGCCGTGGTCGAGACCCAGAAGGGCGCGATCGAGATCGAGACCTTCGAGGCCGGGGTGGTCGACCGGCTGGTGGTCGAGCCGGGCACCGAGGTGCCGGTCGGCACGGTGATCGCGCATATCCGCGGGGCGGGCGAGCCGGCGGCGCCCGAAGCGCCGGCGCCCGAGGCCCCGGAGGCGAAACCGAAGCCGAAGCCGAAAGCGCCGAAACCGGCCGCTGCGAAACCGGCCGGCCCGGCACCGACCCGGGTCCGGGTGTCGCCGGTGGCGCGCCGCCGGGCCGGGCAACTGGGGATCGACCCGGAGACGCTGGCGGGCACCGGCCCCGGCGGCGCCGTCTCCCTGGAGGATGTCGAGCGCGCCGCCGCCGCGGCTCCGGCGACAGCGGCCTCGGCGACCCGGGCTGCCACGCCGCCGGACGCGTCGGCGGCGATGCGGCGCGCGATCGCCGCCGCCATGGCCCGCTCCAAACGCGAGATCCCGCACTACTACCTGTCGACCACCATCGATCTCACCCAGGCGCTGGACTGGCTGGAGGCCGAGAACCGACGGCTGCCGGTCGCCGGCCGGCTGCTGTACGGCGCGCTGCTGGTCAAGGCGACCGCCCTGGCCCTGGGCGAGGTCCCGGAGCTCAACGGCTTCTGGCGCGACGACGGCTTCGTGCCGGGCCCGGGCATCCATGTCGGCGCGGCGATCGCGCTCCGGCGCGGTGGGCTGGTGGCGCCGGCGATCCACGACACCGACGGCAAGGATCTCGGGGCCGTCATGCAGGCGCTCCGCGACCTGGTGCAGCGCGCCCGGGGCGGCCGGCTGCGGGCGTCGGAGCTGTCGGACCCGACCGTGACGGTGACCAGCCTGGGCGAGAACGGGGTCGAGGCGGTGTTCCCGGTGATCTACCCGCCGCAGGTCGCGATCGTCGGCTTCGGCAGCGTCGTCGAGCGGCCCTGGTCGGTGGACGGGCGGATCGAATCGCGTCGGGTGATCACCGCCAGCCTGGCCGCCGACCACCGGGTCAGCGACGGCCACCGCGGGGCGCTGTTCCTGCGGGCCCTCGACCGGCGGCTTCAGGATCCGGAGACGCTGGCATGACCGAGGACGAGATCAGGACGGCGGTGCTGGCGGCGCTGACCTCCGTGGCCCCGGACCTGGAGGGCGAGGCGGTCGACCCGGCGATCGCGTTCCGCGACCAGTTCGACTTCGATTCCATGGATCTGCTGAACTTCGCGATCGCCCTGCACGACAGCCTGGGGGTCGACATCCCGGAGATCGACTACCCCAGGGTGGCGAGCCTCGAGGGCAGCATCGCCTATCTGTCGGAAAAGCTTTCGGCGTCCGGCCGGTCCTGAACCGCCGACGCCGCTGTTGCGCCGCGACGACCGGCCTGATTGAGTCGCGGGCAGGGCCGGATCGGGAGTGGGGCGGGCATGGCGGTCGATCGGGGTGAGGCCGAACGGGTGGAGGCGCTGGTGGTCGGCGGCGGCCAGGCCGGGGTGGCGGCGAGCGAGCATCTGGGCCGCTTCGGCGTGCCGCACCTGGTGCTGGAGCGCGGCCGGATCGCCGAGCGCTGGCGGTCGTGGCGCTGGGACTCGCTGGTCGCCAACGGCCCGGCCTGGCACGACCGGTTCCCCGGCCTCGACTTCCCCGATTTCGGGCCCGACGACTTCGTGCCGAAGGACCGGGTGGCCGACTACTTCGAGGCCTATGCCGAGAAGTTCGCCGCCCCGATCCGCTGCGGCGTCGAGGTCACCGCGGTCCGGCGCAATGCCGGGCGGCCCGGGTTTCGGGTCGAGACCACGGCCGGCCCGGTCGAGGCCAACTACGTGATCGCCGCCACCGGCCCGTTCCAGCGCCCCAGGGTGCCGGCGATGGTGCCGGAGACCGCCGGGCCGCTGCAGATGCATTCCACCGGCTACCGCAATCCGGATCAGCTGCCGGACGGCGCGGTGCTGGTGGTCGGCTGCGGCTCGTCGGGCACCCAGATCGCCGACGAGCTGCTGCGGTCGGGGCGCCGGGTGTATCTCTCGGTCGGCCCGCACAGCCGCTACCCCAGGCGCTACCGCGAGCGCGATTACTGCTGGTGGCTGGGCGTGCTCGGCCGCTGGGACATCGAGGCGCCGGAGCCGGACACGAGGCACGTCACCATCGCGGTCAGCGGCGCCTATGGCGGCCACACCATCGACTTCCGCCGGCTCGCCCAGCGCGGCATGACCCTGGTCGGCCGCACCGCCGGCTACGAGGACGGCGTCGTCCGGTTCGCGCCCGACCTCGCCGACAACCTGGCCGCCGGCGACCGCAGCTACCGCTCGGAGCTCCAGCAGGCCGACGACTATGTGGCGCGCAACGGCCTCGACCTGCCGGCCGAGCCCGAGGCCTGGGAGATCCCGGCCGACCCGGCCTGCGTGACCGACCCGGTGCTGGCGCTCGACCTGGCGGCCGCCGGCGTGACCTCGATCGTCTGGGCGACCGGCTTCGACCTGGACTTCTCCTGGCTGCAGGTCGACGCCTTCGACCCCGCCGGCAAGCCGACGCACCGGCGCGGCGTGTCGACCGAGCCCGGCGTCTACTTCCTCGGCCTGCCCTGGCTGTCGCGCCGCGGCTCGTCGTTCATCTGGGGGGTGTGGCACGACGCCATGTATGTCGCCGCCCACATCGCGACCCACCGGCAGTACATGGCGTACCGTTCGGGCGCCGAGGGGTAGGGGCGGAGCGCGGCGCCGGGCGGCTTGACGTATCTGCGTAAATTACACATTTTACGCAGATACGAAGGAGGATGGCATGACGTCAGGACGTGGCGTGCCGGCGACCGAGTTCTCCCGGAACTTCGCCCGGTACCGGGATCAGGCCATCGAGTCCAGGATCATCCACGTGACCAGCCACGGCCGGGTGATCGGGGCCTATCTCTCGGCGAGCGAGGCGGCGCACTACGAGGCGCTCAAGCGCCGCGAGCGGCAGTCGCTGGTGGTCGGCGAGCTGCCCGAGGACTTGGTCGCGGCCATCGAGGCGGCGGAATACGGCGCCGGGCCGGAATGAGTCGGCGTGAATGAGCCGGCGTGGATGAGCCTGCCGGTCCCCCGGCCGGGTCTGGTGATCCGCTACGGCTTCCTGTGGAGCCACGAGCGCACGGCCGAGGCGGCCAAGGATCGGCCCTGCGCGATCGTGGTCGCCGCCCGGCTCGTGGCGGCCGGCGACATCCGCACGATCGTCGCGCCGATCACCCATCGGCCGCCCGACGACCCGACGGCGTCCATCGAGATCCCGGCCGCGACCTGCCGCAGCCTCGGCCTGGACGGCGGCCGGCACTGGCTCCGCCTCGACGAGCTGAACAGCTTCGCCTGGCCCGGCTTCGATCTCCGGCCGATCCCCGGGCGGCCCGGCCGCTACGACTACGGGATGCTGCCGCCGCGGCTGTTCCAGCGCCTGCGCGACGGCATCCTCGCCCGGCAGAAGGCGCGGGCCGGGCGCATGGTCGCGCGCGACCGGGAATAGGCGGCCACAAGGTCTCCGCCGCCCGAAATCCCGTCTGTCCCGATCAAAGTGGCAGTATCGCGACGCCCGTTGGCATAGGACGGCCCTATCCATATATTGACCATATGGTATTCGCGCGTCAGGAGGCGCCCGTGAAGCATCGCCCGGAGAACCAGCACCCGGAGCCGGGGGAGCACTACACCGTCTCGATCTTCCGCAACGGCACCAGCCGCGCGGTGCGGCTGCCGAAGGCGTTCGACCCCGAGGGCGTCGACCGGATGGAGGTCACCCGCGAGGGCGATCGCATCATCCTGCGGCCGGTACGGCCGAGCTGGGACTCGTTCTGGGACCGCCCGGTGCCGGACGGCATCGACGGCTTCCTGCGCGAGCGCGCCGACGTGGTCGAGCCCGGCCGCTTCGAACTGACCGACGAGGATCTGCCCGACGGAGTGCGGGGGCGCGGCGCGTGACCGCGTTCATGCTCGACACCGACATCTGCTCCTACGTCATCCGCCGCCGGCCCGAGGCGGTGCGCGGGCGTCTGGCGCAGGCCGCCGCCCGCGGCGACCGGATCGTCATTTCGTCGATCACCTGTTTCGAGATGCGCCGCGGCGCGGCGAGCCCGAAGGCGTCGCCGCGGCTGGGCGACGAGATCGACGCGTTCTGCGCCCGGCTGCACGGCGTCCTGCCGTTCGACCGCGCCGCCGCCGACGCGGCCGCCGCCCTGGGCGCGGCGCTGGCGGCACAGGGCCTCGCGATCGGCGGCAACGACACCCTGATCGCCGGCCACGCGCTGGCCGCCGGCTGCACCGTGGTGACCAACAACCGGCGGGAGTTCGGGCGGGTCGAGGGGCTCGCGGTGGAGGATTGGACGGGGTGAGGGGCAGGCTGGGTGCACGGCGGCACCCCGCGCCACCCTGTCGCCCTGAGGCGTCCCCGCGCCAGCGGGGGCCTCGAAGGGCCGGCCACCACCGCCCGAAAGCCAGCCTGCGTCGCACATAGCGGTGGTGTCGCTCGCCGCTTCGGGACAGGGACATGGCCACTATCCGGCGCCAGGATCGGCGCCTTAGCTCACTCTACACTTATGTAGACTTCCACGAAAGTGTTGAATCCCCTACATCATGAACGCCAGTGAGTTGAAGCGGCTGCTGGCGCGGGCCGGTGCCACCTTCGAGGCCCACCGCGGCGGCAGCGGCCACCTGACCGTGCGCCTCGGCGACCGGACCAGCCAGTTGCCGATGCACGGTTCCCGCAAGGAGCTCGGCACCGGGCTGGTAGACAAGGTCCTGCAGGATCTCGGTTTGAAGTGAGGGGGGCTGAAGTGATGCTGCGCTACCCGATCGACCTGACCCCGGACGACAACGGCACCTTCCTGGTGACCTGCCCCGATCTGCCCGAGGTGACGACCTTCGGCGAGGACGTCGAGACGGCGGCAGCCCGCGCGTCCGGCGCCATCGAGGAGGCGCTCGCAGCCCGTGCCGCGACCGGCCAGGAGATCCCCCGGCCGTCGGTACTCGGGCCTCACTCGGCCGCCGTCGGCACCCAGGTCGAGGTCAAGATCCTGCTGCACCGCCGCCTGCGCGCCGCCGGCCTGACCCGCGCCGACCTGCAGCGCCGGCTCGGCTGGCAGCGCGAGTCGGTCGACCGCCTGTTCCGCTTCGACCACGCCTCGCGGCTGGACCGGGTGGATGCGGCGCTCAGGGCGATGGGCGAGGAGATGCGGGTGGAGACGCGGGCGGTGTAGGGTGCGAAGGGTGACCGCGAACTGAGGCAGGATCGGAATCCCATGGCGAAACACCGGATCACCACGACCAGCTTCGCGAGCGTCTATCCGCTCTACGTCGCCAAGGCCGAGCGCAAGGGCCGCAGCCGCGACGAGGTCGACCGGATCATCCTTTGGCTGACCGGCTACGACCGCGACGGCCTGCAGGCGCAGATCGACGCCGGGACCGACTTCGAGACCTTCTTCGCCGAGGCGCCGACGCCCAACCCGGCGCGCGCCCTGGTCAAGGGCGTGGTCTGCGGCGTGCGCGTCGAGGCGGTCGAGGAGCCGACCATGCGCGAGATCCGCACCCTCGACAAGCTGGTGGACGAGCTGGCGAAGGGCAAGGCGATGGAGAAGATCCTGCGGGCGGGGTGATCTGGTGATGCTCTTGCTGCGGGCATTGTGGGTATTGGTCGCGATCTCGGCGTGCGGGGCTGCGGCGGCGTTTCTGATCGTCGCGGCGACCGATTTGAGCGGGGTCGGCCGCTTCCTGGCTAGGACCTGCGACGACAAGGGTGTCGTGTTCGGGAGGGCGGCGGTCTTCGTCGGGACGGCCGGGCTGTCGGCCCTCGTCAGCTTCGTCGTCGCCCTGATTGAGGCCGGAAGAGAGCAGCGGTTCAATTTGCTGCATCTCGTACTCCTCTGTGCTGCAGCCGCTGCGATCCTGAACATTGTCGGGCTGGCCCTGGTGGCCTGGAGCTACTGCTGAGATCACCGTAGAAGCAGGCTTCCCCCTCCCCCTTGACCCCGCGTCACCGTTGCCACCCCGCCCGCGCCGTCGTATCTCCTCACCGATATGGGAGAGACGCGATGACCGACGGTTCGACCGAATCCCTCACCCTCGCCGCGGACTTTCCGGCGGCCGACCGCGACCAGTGGCGGGCGCTGGTCGAGAAGGCGCTGAAGGGCGTGCCCTACGAGAAGGCGCTGGTCGGCGAGCTGGCCGAGGGCATCCGCACCGAGCCGATCTACACGCGCGACGACGCGATCGCGCCGCCCGCCGCCGCGCGCCACGTCCCGTCCACTTCCGAGGGCGCCGTCGAGCGCACGGCCCTCGGCTGGGACGTCCGCACCCTGCACGCCCACCCGGACCCGGCGGCCACCAACGCCGCGATCCTGGCCGACCTGGCCGCCGGGGCCAACTCGGTGGCGCTGCGCTTCGACGCCGGCGGGCAGCTCGGCCACACCGCGCGCACCGGCGGCGACTTCTCGGGCAGCGGCGGGGTGATGATCGACGGCATCGACGCCCTCGACCGCGCCCTCGACGGTGTCTACCTGGAGGCCGCCACGGCGGCGCTGGAGCCGGGTGCCGCCTTCCTGCCGGCCGCGGCGCTGATGACCGGGCTGTGGGAGCGGCGCGGCATCGCCGGCGACCAAGCGCGCGGCCATCTCGGCGCCGACCCGCTGGGGGCGCTGGCATCCCTCGGCACGGCGGGCGAGCCGGTGGACGCCGCCCTCGCCCGCATGGCCGAGATCGCCGCCGTCCTGCACGACCGCTTCCCGAACGCCACGGCGGTCTCGGTCGACAGCTCGCCCTACCACGCCGCCGGCGCCGACGAGGCGCTCGACCTGGGCTATGCGCTGGCCACCGGGGTCGCCTATCTGCGCGCCATGGAGACGGCCGGCCTGGCCCCGGCCGACGCCGCCCGGCAGATGGTGTTCTGCCTGCCGGTCGGGGTCGACGTGTTCCTGGGCATCGCCAAGCTGCGCGCCGCGAGGGCGCTGTGGGCGCGGGTGCTGGAGGCGTGCGGCGTGCCCGAAGGCCAGCGAGGTATGACCCTGCACGTCACCACCGCGCCCCGCGCCTGGGCCGGGCGCGACGCCTGGGTGAACATGCTGCGCGCCACGGTCGCCACCTTCGCGGCCGCCACCGGCGGGGCCGACAGCCTGACCGTGCTGCCCTACACCCACGCGCTCGGCCTGCCCGACGGCTTCGCGCGCCGCATCGCCCGCAACACCCAGCTGGTGCTGAAGGAGGAGTCGCACCTGGCCCGGGTCGTCGATCCGGCGGGGGGGAGCTGGTATGTCGAGATGCTGACCGACAAGCTCGCCGAGCGCGCCTGGGGCCACTTCCAGGCGATCGAGGCCGCCGGCGGCATGGCGAAGGCGCTGCTGTCGGGTTCCGTGGCCAGGGCCTGTGCCGAGGCCTGGAGCGCGCGGGAGCGCCGCATCGCCCGGCGCCGCGAGGAGCTGACCGGCGTCAACGCCTTCCCGAAGGTCGACGAGGTGCCGGTGGACGTGGCCGCGGTCGACCGCGACGCCCTGGTGGCGGCGGCGCGCGAGCGGCTGGGCGACGGTTCGGACCCGCTGCCGGGCGACGCCAGCGTCGAGGACCGGGCGCGCGCCGCCGAGGCTGGGGTCGATCTCTCCGCCCTGATGCCGGCCGGGCCGGTCGAGCCGGAGATCGCCCCGCTGCCGGCGCACCGCCTGGGCGAGGCGTTCGAGGAACTGCGCGACGCCTGCGACGCCGCCCAAACCAAGACCGGCAGGCGCCCGCGCGCGCTGCTGCTCGGCCTCGGCGGGGCCGCCAGCTACACCGCCCGCGCGACCTTCGCCCGCAACCACCTGGGCACCGGCGGTATCGAGGCGGTGGACGCCGAGCTGGACGACCCCGGGCAGGCGAACCAGATCCTCAAGGACGCCGCCGCCGATTTGGTGGTGATCTGCTCGAGTGATAGCATCTATGCGGACAGGGCCGCCGCCGTCGCCGGGGCGCTGAAGGCCGCCGGGGCGTCGCGGGTGTGGCTCGCCGGCCGTCCGGGCGACCGCGAGGCGGAGTGGCAGGCGGCCGGCATCGACGGCTACCTGTTTGCCGGCGACGACACGCTCGCCACCCTGCGCGGGCTGCTGTCGGACCTGGGTGTGTGGTCGCCTGAAGGAGGTTCCGAATGAGCCGGATCCCGAATTTCGCGTCGGTCGGCCGTCACGGCGAGGCCACCGCGGCACCGTCGCTCGACGCCCCGGCCTGGACCACGCCGGAGGGCATCGACGTCAAGGCGCTGTACACCGAGGCCGACCTGGAGGGCCTGGACCATCTCGGCACCTGGCCGGGGCTGCCGCCGTATCTGCGCGGGCCGTACCCGACGATGTACGTGAACCAGCCCTGGACCATCCGGCAATACGCCGGGTTCTCGACCGCCGAGGACAGCAACGCCTTCTACCGTCGCAACCTGGCCGCCGGGCAGAAGGGCCTGTCGGTGGCGTTCGACCTGGCGACCCATCGCGGCTACGACAGCGACCATCCCCGGGTCTCCGGCGACGTCGGCATGGCCGGCGTGGCGATCGACTCGATCTACGACATGCGCACCCTGTTCTCGGGCATCCCGCTCGACCGGATGAGCGTGTCGATGACCATGAACGGCGCGGTGCTGCCGGTGCTGGCGCTGTACATCGTGGCGGCCGAGGAGCAGGGCGTGGCGCCGGCGGCGCTGAGCGGGACCATCCAGAACGACATCCTCAAGGAGTTCATGGTCCGCAACACCTACATCTATCCGCCGGTGCCCTCGATGCGGATCATCTCCGACATCTTCGCCTTCACCTCGGAGCGGATGCCGAAGTTCAACTCGATCTCGATCTCCGGCTACCACATGCAGGAGGCCGGGGCGACGGCGGACCTGGAGCTGGCCTACACGCTGGCCGACGGCGTGCAGTACATCCGCGCCGGCATGGACGCCGGCATGGGCGTCGACAGCTTCGCGCCGCGGCTGTCGTTCTTCTGGGCGATCGGCATGAACTTCTTTATGGAGGTCGCCAAGATGCGGGCGGCCCGGCTGCTGTGGGCCAAGCTGGTGAAGGGCTTCGGCGCCGAGAGCCCGAAGTCGCTCAGCCTGCGCACCCACTGCCAGACCTCGGGCTGGTCGCTGACCGCCCAGGACGTGTTCAACAACGCCACGCGCACCTGCGTCGAGGCGCTCGCCGCCACCCACGGCCACACCCAGTCGCTGCACACCAACGCGCTCGACGAGGCACTGGCGCTGCCGACCGACTTCTCGGCCCGGATCGCCCGCAACACCCAGCTGCTGATCCAGCAGGAGACCGGCACCTGCCGGGTGATCGACCCGTGGGGCGGCAGCTACTACGTCGAGCGGCTGACCCGCGACCTCGCCGAGAAGGCCTGGGCGCACATCCAGGAGGTCGAGGGCTACGGCGGCATGGCCAAGGCGATCGAGGCCGGCATCCCGAAGATGCGGATCGAGGAGGCGGCGGCCCGCACCCAGGCCCGCATCGACGCCGGCCGCCAGACCATCGTCGGGGTCAACAAGTACCGGGTCGACGACCCCGACAACATCGAGATCCTGAAGGTCGACAACGCCCGGGTCCGCAAGGGCCAGCTCGAGAAGCTGGCGCGGCTGCGGGAAGAGCGCGACCCGAAGGATGTGGAGGAGAAGCTGGACGCCCTGACCGCCGCCGCCCGCACCGGCGACGGCAACCTGCTGGCGCTGGCGGTCGACGCGGCCCGAGCCAAGGCCACGGTCGGCGAGATCTCCATGGCGCTCGAGAAGGTCTGGGGCCGGCACGTCGCCGAGGTGAAGTCGATCTCGGGCGTGTACTCCAGCGAAGTGGGGGAGAGCCGCGTGGTCGACACCGTCAGGAAGCTGATCAGGGAGTTCGAGGAGCTGGAGGGCCGGCGCCCGCGCATCCTGATCGCCAAGATGGGCCAGGACGGCCACGACCGCGGCCAGAAGGTGATCGCCACGGCGTTCGCCGACCTCGGCTTCGACGTCGACATCGGGCCGCTGTTCCAGACCCCCGAGGAGGCGGCCCGCCAGGCGGTCGAGAACGACGTGCACATCGTCGGCGCCTCGTCGCTGGCCGCCGGCCACCTGACCCTGGTGCCGGAACTGCGCGACGCCCTCGCCAGGCTGGGGCGCGACGACATCATGATCGTCGCCGGCGGGGTGATCCCGCCGCAGGACTACGACGCGGTGAAGGCCGCCGGCGCCGCCGCCATCTTCCCGCCCGGCACGGTGATCGCCGAGGCCGCCACCGACCTGCTGCGCCGCCTGATCAAGGCCCTCGGCCACGAGAGCGAGGCGGCGTGAGGGGCGGTGTCGGCGCCAGTCTTCGGCGTCGGGGCAGCCGGTGGGTCCCGGAGCCGGCTGCTGGCGCAGCCCCTCCGGGATGACGACCATTTTCTTTACCCTTCGTCATTCCGGAGGGGGCGCGCTAGCGCCCGGCTCCGGAACCCACGCAGCGACGGGCGTTCGGAACCATCCAGCGCAGTGACGGCCCCATAGTGAACACGCAGCAACCCACCCGCCGCCAGCTCTCGCTCGACGACTACGTGTCCGGCGTCCTCGCCGGCGACCGCGCCACCGTGGCGCGCGCCATCACCCTGGTGGAGAGCCGCAAGCCGGCGCACCGCGCGCTCGCCCAGGACATGCTGGTGCGCCTGCTGCCGCATGCCGGCGCCGCCCACCGGGTCGGCATCACCGGGGTGCCGGGGGTCGGCAAGTCGACCTTCATCGAGGCGCTCGGCACCCACCTGACGGGCAGGGGCCACAAGGTCGCGGTGCTGGCGGTCGACCCGACGTCGGGGCGCACCGGCGGCTCGATCCTCGGCGACAAGACCCGGATGACCGCGCTCGGCCAGGACCCCGCCGCCTTCATCCGCCCCTCGCCGTCGGCCGGCACCCTCGGGGGCGTCGCCCGGGCGACCCGCGAGAGCATGGTGGTGGTCGAGGCCGCCGGCCACGACGTGGTGCTGGTCGAGACCGTCGGGGTCGGCCAGTCCGAGGTGACGGTGGCCGAGATGGTCGACCTGTTCCTGGTGCTGATGCTGCCGGGCGCCGGCGACGAGCTGCAGGGCATCAAGAAGGGGATCCTGGAGATCGCCGACCTGCTGGTGGTCAACAAGGCCGACGGCGACAACCGCGACCGCGCCATGCAGGCGATGCGCGAGTACAAGACCGCCCTGCACATCATGCAGCCGGCCGACCCGCACTGGACCGCAAGGGTCCTGGCGTGCTCTGCCCTGGCGAAGACCGGCATCGAGGAGGTCTGGGGCAGCGTCGAGGAGCACCGCCGGGTGCTGGAGGCGGCGCGCGACGGCGGCACCGACGCCTTCCAGGCCAAGCGCGCCGGCCAGCAGGTGCGCTGGATGTGGGCGATGGTCCGCGACCGGCTGATGGCGGCGCTCGAGGGGTCCGAGGCGGTGCGGAGCGAGACCGGCGCCCTGGAGGCGGCGGTGGCGGCCGGCGAGACCACGCCGGCGCTGGCGGCCGAGCGGCTGCTGAAGGCGTTCGGGATCGGCGGGTAGTCGAGCGGGTGCCGCCTCAGGCCCGCGTATCGAGGTTCAGCTTCAGGATCTCGACGATTTCGGCGATCCGGGCGATCTCCTCGGCCTGCTCGCGCACCCGGGCCGGATGGGTGAGGCTCCGCAGCAGACCGGGATCGGGAAACCAGTCGCGACCGTCGTCGAGAGCCAGCATGAACTCGTGGCCGTTGAACGCCACGGTCATGTCGCCGGGAAAGCGCTGCTTCAGGGCCAGCAGTCGCTCCATCATCGTCGGCGTGAGCAGGTAACGGGCCTCGATCTGGTCGGTCGACCAGACGGCAAAGGCACGCTCGAAATCGGGCGACTCCAGCTTTACCCGTTGCCGGTGCTGACCGGCAATGCCGACGAAGAAGTTTCCGATGGCCCCGCCGTCGGGGACCACAAGAGTGCGGCCCCGGGCTCGCTTGGGAAACCGCGAGAGCACCAGCGGTCCGCGGAACACCTCGACGCGCTCCGTCCTGCGGAGCCCCTTCACGCTCAGGGTCGCGTCGCAGAAGATCAGCGGGACGCCTGACACGTCGCCATAGACCAGATCTTCCAGCTCGCGTTTTGTGTGACGCGGCAGGAGATCATTTCGCTCGAAGCCGTCGATCGGGAAACCCGAGGCGTCGCGCCGATAGCCCAGGCCGAAACAGCCGATGACCTTCCCGCGGATGAGGCGGCCGGCCTGGCGTGCCGGGCTGCGGGCGATCCACTGTCCCAGGGAGCTCAGCAGCGACCCGGCAGCCACATAGATGATCCACGGATACCCGGAGCGCACGGCACCGACGAACTCGCCGATCCCCCAGCCAAGGATCGGCACTCCTGCGGCCACCATCAGGCTGCCGACGATTACGAAGAACCACCGCCATGCCTCAATCCGAGCGAGCTCCGGCCTTAGCGCCCGCCAGTGCTCGTCGAACCCGGCGAGCCGGTCGGCGAGTGACGGGGCTGACGCCTCCGCGACTCTCGACGCGGTGGCCCCGCCTGGCGGATCAGATCCGGGTCTCGGCATTGAGCTTCAGCGTCTCGACGATCTCGGTGATGCGGGCGATCTCCTCGGCCTGCTCGCGCACCAGGGCCGGGTCCGTCAGCTTCTGGAACAGGCCCGGATCGGGAAACCAGTCGCGCCGGTCGTCGATGGCGATCAGCAGCTGGCGCTCGGCGAAGGCCAGCCGTATCCGGCTGCCGAAGCGAGCCCGGAATGCGAGCAGCCGCTCCATCATCGTCGGGGTGAGCAGGTAGCGGGCCTCGACCTGGTCGGAGGAATAGACCTCGAACGCCCGCTCGAAGTCGGGGGACTCAAGCTTCACGCGCTGGCCGACGTCCTGGCCGCGGCCGGCGAAGAAGTTGCCGATGGCGCCGCCGTCGGGGACCACGATGGTTCGGCCGGCGGACGGTTTCGGGAACACCGAGACGACCAGCGGTCCCCGGAACACGGTCACGGTCCGCGAGCTCTTGCCGCTGCCGCGGCGCTCGGTGAGCTCGGCGTCGCACATCGCGATCGGGACGCCGGAGACCTCGCCCCGGATATGGTCCTGCAGGGACTTCCCGGAGTAGGAGGGCAGGATGTCGCCGCCGTCGAATGCGCCGAGCGGGAAGTCCGAGGCGTCCTCCTGGTACGAGAAGCCCAGGAACCGCGCCACCCGCTCCTTGATCAGGAGGCCCGCGTTGCGGGAAGGCGCGTGGGCGATGTAGCCCCCGACCATGAACGTCCCGGCGCCGAGCAGGGCGCCGGCCAGCCAGGGGCCGTCGGAGCCGGCGGCGGGGTCGAACAGCCAGTCGGCCAGGGCGATGCCCAGAACGAAGGCGGGGAGGGCGAGCACGCACAGGACGCCGCCGCCGACCAGCGAGATCCAGCGGCCGGCCTCGATCCGCCTCAGCTCGGGCTCGATCGACCGCCAGTGCCCGTCGAAGCCGGCCAGCCGGTCGGTGAACCCCGGATGCGGCGACGCCGCCGTCATCGCATCACGTCGTCCACCGAGACCGGTTGCCGGGCGACCGGCTCGTCGAGCTCGTAGAACGGCATCGGCCGGACGTTGGCCCAGCCGGCGATGACGCTGCCGGGGAAGATCTCGACGGCGTTGTTCAGGTCGCCGACCGCCGAGTTGTAGAACCGCCGGGCCGCCGAGATGTGGCCCTCGACCTCCTCGTAGGTCTGCTGCGCCCGGATGACGGTGCCGTCGGCCTTCAGGTCGGGGTAGTTCTCGGCCAGGGCGAACAGCCGGCCGAGATTCGTCTCGAGCGCCCGCGAGGCGTCCAGATGGGCGGCGACCGCCGACGGATCCTGGCCGCTGTAGGGCTCCTGCACCCTGGCGCGGAGCGCGGTGATCTCCGCCAGCAGCCCCTTCTCGTGGTCCATGTAGCGCTGCGCCAGCTTCAGCACGTTCGGGATCAGGTCGAAACGCTTGCGCAGCTGCACGTCGACCGACGACAGCGCCTCGCGCGCCCGGTTGCGGCGCACGATCAGCGAGACGTACCAGCCGTAGCCGAGCAGGGCCGCAACCAGGGCGAGGCCCGGCACAATCCAGAAAAGGTCCACCTGCACATCCCCCCGTCTATTCAGGTTTCCAGGTTTCGCCCGGTCGGCGCGGTATGTCGACGGTTTTCGCCGTTCAGCCCGGTTCCGATCCACTGTCGGTCGAGAGATCCGGCAGCGCCGGCCGAACCCGCTGGGAACCGCCGCGCATCAGGCGTTATGCTCCCCCGTCCGCGCCTTTCGAGGAGTACCCCCCATGACCTCGCTGCCCCCCGCCCGCGTCGGCGATGCCGCCGCCGAGATCGACACGCCGGCCCTGGTGATCGACCTGGACGCCTTCGAGCGCAACCTCGACCGCATGGCGAAGTTCGCGCACGACACCGGCATCCGTGTGCGGCCGCACGCCAAGACCCACAAGTCGCCGGCGGTGGCGCGTGCCCAGATGCACCGCGGCGCGGTCGGCCAGTGCTGCCAGAAGGTCGGCGAGGCCGAGGTGCTGGTGCAGGCCGGCATCGAGAATGTGCTGGTGTCGAACCAGGTGGTCGGGGCGTCCAAAGTGGCGCGGCTGGCGGCGCTGGCCCGGCGCGCCTGGATCGGGGTTTGCGCCGACGACGCCGAGCAGGTGCGGGCCTATGGCGAGGCCGCGCGGCGGGCCCAGGTCGACCTGCATGTGCTGGTCGAGATCGACGTCGGGGCGGCGCGCTGCGGGGTGGCGCCGGGGGCGCCGGCGGTCGAGCTGGCGAAGGTGATCGCCGACACGCCGGGCCTGTCCTTCGAGGGGCTGCAGGCCTATCACGGCTCGGCCCAGCACATCCGCGGCCACCGCGAGCGGCGGGCGGCGATCCAGACCGCCGGCCAGGGCGTGCAGGCGACCGCCGAGAAGCTGGGGGCGGCCGGTCTGGACTGCCGGACCATCGGCGGCGCCGGCACCGGCAGCTTCCGCTTCGAGACCGAGACCGGCCTGTGGAACGAGCTGCAGCCCGGCTCCTACTGCTTCATGGACGCCGATTACGGCCGCAACCTCGACGAGGGCGGCGAGGAGCGCTCGGAGTTCGAGAACGCCCTGTTCGTGGCCTCGACGGTCATGAGCGCGTCGGCGCCGGGCCGCGCCGTTGTCGACGCCGGCCACAAGGCCTCGGCCGTCGATTCCGGCCTGCCCAGGGTCTGGCGGCTGACCGATACCGACTATGTCAGCGCCTCCGACGAGCACGGCAAGCTGTCGCTCGGCAAGTCCGCCCATCGGCTCGGGCTCGGCGACCGGGTCTGGCTGGTACCCGGCCACGTCGACCCGACGGTGAACCTGCACGACTGGTATGTCGGCGTGCGCGGCGGCCTCGACGACGGCGTGGTCGAGTGCCTGTGGCCGGTGGCGGCGCGCGGCGCGCTGACCTGATGCGCGCGGTGCCGTTCGAGATCGGCTCCGTCGACGCGCATGTCTTCCGCTACCCGCTCGAGACGGTCGTGCAGACCTCGTTCGGGACCATGGCCGACCGGCCGATGCTGCTGGTCCGGGTGACCGACACCGGCGGCGCCGTTGGCTGGGGCGAGGTGTGGTGCAACTTCCCCGGCGTCGGGGCCGAGCACCGGGCCCGGCTGATCGACAGCGTGCTGGCGCCGCTGCTGGTCGGCCGCGCGTTCGAGGACGCGCCGGCGGCGTTCCGCCACCTCACCGCGTCGACCGAGGTGCTGGCCCTGCAATGCGCCGAGCCGGGGCCGTTCGCCCAGGCGATCGCCGGCCTCGACACCGCGCTCTGGGACCTGTCCGGCCGGCTCGCCGGCGCGCCGCTGTGGCGGCTGCTGGGGGGCACGGAGCCGTCATTCGGGGTCTATGCCAGCGGGCTCAACCCGAAGGCGCCCGAGGTGCTGGCGGCGCGCCGCCACGCCGAGGGCTACCGGGCGTTCAAGCTGAAGGTCGGGTTCGGAGCCGGGCGCGACCTCGCCAACCTGGCGGCGCTGCGCGAGGCCTTGGGGCCGGAGGTCCGGCTGATGGTCGACGCCAACCAGGGCTGGTCGCTGGAGCAGGCCCTGGACATGGCGCCCCGGCTGGAGGAATTCGGGCTGGACTGGCTGGAGGAGCCGCTGCGGGCCGACCGGCCGTGGCCGGAGTGGCGGCGGCTGAAGGAGAGAACCGCGATTCCGCTGGCCGGCGGCGAGAACCTGATGGGCGACGCCGCCTTCGACACCGCGCTGGGCGAGGACGTACTCCACGTGGTCCAGCCCGACCTGGCGAAATGGGGCGGGCTGTCGGCCTGCCTGCCGCTGGCGAAGCGGATCCGGGCGACCGGCCGGCGCTACTGCCCGCACTATCTGGGTGGCGGCATCGGACTGCTGGCCTCGGCGCATCTGCTGGCCGCCGCCGGCGGCGACGGCATCCTGGAGATCGACGGCAACCCGAACCCGCTGCGCGAGCTGCTGTGCGGCCCGCTGTCGACGGTCGAGGGCGGGCGTGCCGGCCTGACCGCGGCCCCGGGACTGGGGGTCGAGCCGGATCTGGCCGCGCTGGCCCTCTACGCAGTGTCGCACTGACCGACCGCCGCGTTGACAGCCGCCGGATTCCGCGCCACCTGAAGGGCCAGGAGGATTGCCGCGCATGGATGCCGCGACCAGCACAGTGAACGGGCCGTCGATCGCCGAGGAACAGGCCGAGCTCATCGACGAGTTCGCGTTCTTCGACGACTGGATGCAGCGCTACGAGTACCTGATCGACCTCGGCCGCAAGCTGCCGGCGTTCCCCGAGGAGTACCGGCGCGACGAGTTTAAGCTGAAGGGCTGCCAGTCGCAGGTCTGGTTCGTCGGCGAGAAGCGCGACGGCCGGCTGGTGTTCCACGCGATCAGCGACGCCGCCATCGTGTCCGGCATCATCGCCCTGCTGCTGCGGATCTATTCCGGGCGCACCCCCGCGGAGATCGTCGCGACCGAGCCGGACTTCATCGCCGCGATCGGCCTCGACGCCCACCTGTCGCCGACCCGCAAGAACGGCCTCGGCGCCATGCTGAAGGCGATCAGGGGCCGCGCCCAGGCCGAACTCGACGCGGCCGCCTGAGCGAGGCCCGGCGGTGACCACGCTCGACACCGTCTACCAGGACAGGCTGCTCGACCTCGCCGCCGAGATCGCCCGCGACGGCCACGAGGTGGCGTCGCCGACCGCCGTCGGCTCGGCCTACAGCCGGGCCTGCGGGTCGCGGATCGCGGTCCAGGTGGCGCTCGACGGCGACCGGGTCACCGACTACGGCCAGCGGGTCGAGGCCTGCGCGCTCGGCAGCGCCGCCGCCTCGGTCGTCGGCGCCGCGATCGTCGGCCGCACGGTCGCCGAGGTGCGGCAGGCGGCGGCCGAGATGCAGGCCATGCTGACCGGCGGCGGCCCGCCGCCGGGCGGCGCCTTCGCCGAACTGGCGGCGCTGGAGCCGGCGCGCGGCTTCACCAACCGGCACGGCTCGATGCAACTCAGCTTCCGGGCTTTGGAGAAGGCGTTCCGCAGCGCCGGGCTTTGACCTTGGCCGGTCGGCAGGCGGCGGGTGGGTTCCGGCTCGGCCGCGCCGGGGCGGCGCATCCGTCCGGAATGACGTCATAGGGTAGGCCGGGACGCCGCTACCCTTCCTGACGTCATTCCGGAGCGGGCCGCCGCAGGCGGGACGCATCCGGCATTAGGTAGCAAACGCACCTTGAAGCCCCTCACGAATTTTCGGCGGATTTCCTAGACTCCGGGGCATGACAAACCCCATCGTCGTCAACGCGCTCTTGCAACGGAAAGCCGAACTCCTGGCCGATGCCGAGAAGGTCTGCGACCAACTCGACGCCGTGTACGCGGACATCCTGCACATAGACGCCACTCTCGGACTGCTCGGGCATGCCGGCACCGGCACGACGTTCCCTCGGTACAAGCGTCCGGCAGGGCTGTTTTACCAGGGCGAGCTAACCCGGCTCTTGTTCGAGCACTTGCGATCCGCCGGGCGGCAGACCATCCCGCAGATACGAGACGCGCTCATTGCCAAGAAGGGCGCCGACCGAGGCGACCTGCACATCCGAACCGCCGTCCATAAGAAGGTCATGACCGCGCTCAATCGTCAGGAGAAGCGCGGGACGGTGGTCAGAGATGGGGAGGCATGGCGGGTCGCTTAAGCGAACTCTTCTGAGATCCGCTATCGCTCTCGTACTTGCCATCTGAGATAGAATCTAAGGTATGGGTCAGTTATATTAATCTCGCGCTTTGTATCGTCCCAGTCGATGGCCGACTCCAGTTCCTTGTTTCTTGATATTTGCGCGAGATGCTTTAATGCTGACGTGATTTCATGCTTTTGTGGCATCTTATCAGAGAGCATAGATCCTAATTCTGATCGTAATTCCTCATAACTGATTGTTGACTTTGGCCCCGTTCCTGCCAACGCTAACATTGTTGCCTCATAAATATCGGCATTACCGCCATCCGCCAGAGGTCTTTTCGCCCGCTGTTTTCGGCTCTGTGGTCCCGCGACTAGAATTTTGTAAATCGGAAGGCCAGCATCTTTCGCAATGCGCACAAACATTTCCTCAATATTATAATCATCTGGTATTCTTTGCTTTCTTATTAAATTTTTTTCTTCGATTCCACAATCGAAACAAATCTCCCAACAGAATTTCTGCATAAGAAATGGGTTTTCTTGTGATTCTCTTCCGAGATTCTCAATTATCTCGGTTGGGCATTCAACGTTTAATGCGTGAAATCCGATTTCCGGGATTTTCTTAAGGTCATCTAAACTCCATTCCGGCAGAATGATCGAAGTAAATCGACCGGTCAGTTCGGTTTCTGCTTCTATTGCATCAAACACTCGGTGAGTTACCGAAAGCAACACGACTTTCAGACCATTGAAAACGGCGCCTTTAATATTTCTGACAATTGATCTTCTTGTTTCTTCATTTAAATAATGAAAGTCATCTATAACTATGGCAATTTTCTCTTTTATCAGAATAGAAAGTGTATCGGCCAGAGATTTTGTGCTTCTTTTTTCTTTTAATGATGTTTTTGAAAGATGAGATCCCTTCATTGTGATTACCAGATCAGCACCCCCGGTTATGGTGTCTCCGGTCTCTCGCGTAAACTCTGTTTCATCCGGAATGCTTAGTTCGCCTCTAACCTCACTCCAGAAGCCGTCGGCCGACGCTATTTGCCCACCATCAATCCACACGAACTGCCTTTTACCTAGTACCTTACGGCACAGAACGGTCTTGCCAGTTTTGGTCGCCCCGGACAGCGATACGATCTGATTTGGTGTCGCTATCGCTCGTGCAAGTTGTCGCTCAATATGGGTTTCTTCTCGGTCTACATAGGTGATCGTCGGCTGACCGCCGGCCACGAACACATCATCTCTATGAGTGAACAAGGGCATCGTCATCACCGCGAATGTTGCGTGACTACGCTGCCATAGCGTGCGCTTGGGCTCAAGTTTTTGCGCCCCGGTCAGATTTTTTGCGCCCCGGTCAGGTTTTTTGTGCCCCGCTGCCATTCGGTGCGCGCCGCGCGCCGCGCTACTTCATGGACCGCTGCCAGTAGCCCTTCCACACCCGCGACACCGGATGGGCCATGCTGGCGGCGATCACGCGGTGGAACGCCTCGCCGTTCGTGACCCGACGGTGATCCTCGCGCCACGCCATTTCGGAAGCGTAGGCGTACAGGTACCGGCCGCTGATGTAGTGGTGCTGGCCCCACTCGGCACGACGCAGGCGGGAGAAGTAGCTTTCCGCCTGATTGGTGCAGGCGCCGTCGTCCATGAAGGCGACCGAGTGGTTGATGCGTTTGGTGTCGTAGGCTGCGTGCAGATCGTCCCATGAGGCCGCTTCGTCGGCGTACACGGTCGAGCCGGTGGCGACCCGCTCGCGGATCGTCGGCACCGCCTGATCCTCGCTGCGGACCACGAACGGCAGGGTCCGACCGCCACGCTCGCGCATCACGACCACGACGCGGCGCTTGCCGGTCTGGTTCTCTTTCAGGCGACGGTCGCGGCGATCTTCCTTCCGGTTCTCGGGACGGACGTAGCCGCCGAAGTAGGCGCCATCAACCTCGACATCGCCGGCCAGCATCATGTCCGCGTGCTCGGCAGCCATCGCCTCGCGCAGCTTGTGGGCCATGACGAAAGCCGTCTTGTACTGCACGTCCAGATCGCGACCGAGCTGCAACGCGCTGATGCCCTTGGCTGCGTTCACGAAGATCGCGATGGCCAGCAGGATGTCCCGCACCGCCAGCTTGCGGCTCGCGAAGATCGTACCGGACGTGATGCTGAACTGATGGCCGCAGCCCTGGCACTTGAAGATGCGGCGGGTCTTGTACTCGTAGACCGCCACGCAGCCGCAGCGCGGGCACACCGGCTCGCCATCGGCCCAGCGCAACGAACGGAACACGTCCCGCGCCTCGTCTTCCGACATGCGGGCCACGGAAACCACGCTGAGCGTGCGGGCCTTGGCGGAGAGGAGGAAGTGCTGAGCCATCTGTCTGTGCCATCAAATGCGTTACTGTTGTAACGAATATGGCGGCACGCAGTAGCGTTGTCAATGGCGTTCGTAACAAATATGATGGCGTCCGTAACATGAAGGACGGCGCTATGAAGACGGACGACAAGTGGGTGAACCTGGTGAAGGGCATTCTCCGCGCGGAGATGACCAGGCGGGCGATCACCTACGACCAGCTATCGGAACGGCTGGCGGAAAGGGGCGCTCACGAGACGCCCGTGAACCTGCGAAACAAGGTCGCGCGCGGGGGCTTTTCGGCGGCGTTCTTCATTCAGTGTCTAGCCGCTATCGGAACGCGGGAGCTACACTTGAGCTATGACGATTGAAGCGACAGCAGAGGAAGCAAGTGATCGGATCGTGATCCACCTTGATCCGGGTGGGCCAATCGAGTTGCACGATCTGACAAGCAGTTTTGCCGCGCTGGCGCGCTATTATGAGCGGCATTATCCTCCGAGCGGAGAGCCGCCGCCGAAATTGTACGTGACCAAGCTGACCACCGGCAGCGTCTATGCAGAGATCGTCCCGTATGCGTTATTCATGGGGCAGATTATAGTGGCGATGGACCACGCGGTCATTGTCGCTGATTTCACAAGGCGCCTGAGTGCCGGCATCAAGGCATTCTCTGACCCGACGCGCGTTGAGCGCGATGTTACGCAGTCTGTCACAAGAGACGATGCCGCCGATCTTAAGAATTTCATTAAGCCGATAGCGGGCAAGACAGGGTCAAGTCTCGGCATAAAGCATGCGCGCTTTCGGAAGACGACCGGCGATGAGGAGACTGTAGCGGAGTACATCTTTTCGGAACCCGAAATCAACCGCGCTGCCATCAATATCGATCAGGCGATAGCGGGCGATGAACAGCCGTTGATGTTGGAGTCAGAGATAGAGCCATCGACGAAGCCGGCAGCCGAGGTGATGTTGTTCTTTGAGCAGGCGAGCCGCAAGCCAGGGAAGGAGACGGGACGAACCGGAGATCGGGGCATCATCCCAGATATCTCCGATAAGGCGCTCCCGGTGTACTTCCGAAAGAGCTTCCAGAGCCTGAAGGATCAGATGGTGAGGGGAGATGTGAACCCGCTCGCCAACGCCTTCGTTGTGGATACGCACGTTCAATGGATCGCGGGCGAGCCGCGAGCCTACATCGTAACGGCGGTGCATGAAGTTGTGCCGCTCGATGACCCGGAAGAATCGCCGCGATTGGCTTAGGTGCGTTTGCTGCCTAATGCCGGACGCATCCGGAACCCACGGAGCGACGGGCGCGCCGCTACCCCATCGCCTCCAACTCGTCGATCATGCTCTCGACCAGTTCCAGGCCCTTGTCCCAGAACGCCGGGTCGGAGGCGTCGAGCCCGAACGGCGCCAGCAGTTCCTTGTGCCGCTTGGTGCCGCCGGCCGCCAGCATCTCCAGGTACTTGTCCGCGAACCCGGCCTCCGCCCCCTGGAACACCGCGTACAGCGAGTTCACCAGGCAGTCGCCGAAGGCGTAGGCGTAGACGTAGAACGGCGAGTGGACGAAGTGCGGGATGTACGACCAGAACGCCTTGTAGCCGTCGTCGTAGCGGAATGCCGGTCCCAGGCTCTCGGCCTGGATCTCCATCCAGATCTCGCCGAGCCGCTCCGGCGTCAGCTCGCCGGTCCGGCGCTCGTCGTGCACCCGGGTCTCGAAGCAGTGGAAGGCGATCTGCCGGACCACCGTGTTCAGCATGTCCTCGACCTTGGAGGCCAGCATGACCCGGCGGCCGACCGGGTCGCTGCGCTTCTTGAGCAGCGCCTGGAAGGTCAGCATCTCGCCGAACACGCTGGCGGTCTCGGCAAGCGTGAGCGGGGTGTCGCACATCAGCTGGCCCTGCCGGCCGGCCAGCACCTGGTGGACGCCGTGGCCGAGCTCGTGGGCGAGCGTCATCACGTCGCGGGTCTTGCCCTGGTAGTTCAGCAGCAGGTAGGGGTGGGCGCTCGGTACCGTCGGGTGCGCGAACGCGCCGGACGCCTTGCCGGGCCGGGTCGGGGCGTCGATCCAGGCGTTGTCGAAGAACCGCTTGCCCACCTCGGCCAGCCGCGGCGAGAACCCGGCATAGGCCTCGAGCACGGTGTCGCGGGCCTCGCTCCACGGGATCTGCGCGTCGTCGTCCTCGGGCAGCGGGGCGTTGCGGTCCCAGTAGTCGAGGGTGTCGACCCCGAACCAGCGCGCCTTCAGCCTGTAGTAGCGGTGCGACAGCCGGCCGTACTTGCCGCGCACCGCGGTCACCAGCGCCTCGACGACCTCGTCCTCGACCTGGTTGGCGAGGTTGCGCAGCGAGATCGGCTTGGCGTAGCGCCGCCACTTGTCGTCGATCTGCTTGTCCTTGGCGAGCGTGTTGGTGATCAGCGCGAACAGCCCGACATTCCTGCCCAGCACTTCGCCCAGCACCTGCGCCGCCTTGCGCCGCACGGTGCCGTCGCGGTTGCTGAGCCGGTCGAGCACCTCGGCGGTGGTCAGCTCCTTGCCGTCCATCGGGAACCGCAGCCGCGCCATGGTCTCGTCGAACAGCCGGGTCCAGGCGGCCCGGCCGGCCACGTATTTCTCGTGCAGCAGCTTCTCCAGGTCGTCGGACAGCTGGTGCTCGCGGAACGCCCTGGTGTCGCGCAGCCAGGGCCGGAAATGCGCCAGCTCCGGCGCCGCCAGCTTGGCCTCCAGCTCGGCCTCCTCGATGCGGTTGATCTCCAGCGTGAAGAACAGCAGCTCGGTGGAGATCGCGTTCACCCGCTCCTGCATCGACTGGTAGAACTTGCCGACATTCGGGTCGGACATGTCGCCGGCATAGGTCAGGTGCGCGAACGACATCACCCGGCCGAGGATCTCGTCCATGGCCTCGTAGGCGGCGATCGCCCGGCCCAGGTCGGTGCCGCTCAGCCCGGCGACCTTGCCGGCGTATCGGTCGCGGAACGCCTTGGCGTCGGCCTCGCAGCGCTCCAGGTCGCGGGCCAGCTCGGGCGAGTCGGGGCCGGGATACAGGTCGGCGAGGTCCCAGTGCGGCAGCGGTCCGAGATCGGCGGCGGTATCGGCCATTCTGTGCATCCTCGTCGGTTGGAAAGTCGATCCCTTGGCCCGGTAGCGGTGGAAACCCGACCCTTGCGAGCGATATAACCATGCCCAGCGGGTGCGCCAAGCGCCCGGCACACGATTCCGGCCCGCACTGGCACCGGTGACAGGGCGACGGGGGGTTCGAGGGAGGTTCCATGGACTACGCGGCGGTCCCCAATCTGCCGACCATGTTCTTCGACCAGGCCCGGCGGCTCGGCGAACGGCCGTTCCTGTGGGCCAAGCGCGACAAGGTCTACGAACCGACCAGCTATGCGGCGGCCGCCGGGTCTGTCCGCCGGCTGGCCGGCGGCCTGCGCCAGCTCGGCATCAAGCCGGGCGACCGGGTGGTGCTGGTGGCGGAGAACCGGCCGGAATGGGCGATCGCCGACCTGGCGATCATGGCGATCGGCGCGGTCACCGTGCCGGCCTACACCACCAACACGGTCGACGATCACCTCTACATCCTCGACCACGCCGGCGCGGCGGCGGCGATCGTCTCGACCGAGCGGCTGGCCAAGCGGGTGATCCCGGCGGCCCGCAGCGCCGAGGTCTGCGACACCGTCATCAGCATGGAGCCGCCGAGCGACCCGCACGCCTCCGGCATCAACCTGTACGGCTGGGACCAGGTCCTGGCGATGGGCGACGAGAGCGACCGCGACGTCGAGGCCGATATCGAGGCGTCGGCCCGGGCGATCGACCGCGACGAGACCGCCTGCTTCATCTACACCTCCGGCACCGGCGGCCGGCCGAAGGGCGTGATGCTGACGCACCGCTCGATCCTGGCGAACTGCATGGGCGCCTACTGGCTGCTGCACAGCATCGGCCTCGGCGACGAGGTGTTCCTGTCGCTGCTGCCGCTGTCGCACTCCTACGAGCATACCGCCGGGCTGTTCTTCCCGATCTCGATCGGCGCGCAGATCTACTACGCCGAGGGGCCGGACCAGCTGTCCGCCAACCTGCAGGAGGTGCGCCCGACCATCATGACCGCGGTGCCGCGGCTCTACGAGGTGCTGCACGACCGCATCCTGCGCGGGGTCGAGCGCAAGGGCGGGCGCAGCGCCAGGCTGTTCCACGACGCGGTCCGTCTCGGCCAGAAGCGCTACGACGATCCGTCCAGCCTCGGCTTCGGCGAACGGCTGTACGACCGGCTGCTCGGGCTGCTGGTGCGCCGCAAGGTCGGCCAGCGCTTCGGCGGCCGGCTCAAGGCCTTCGTGTCGGGCGGCGCCGCGCTCAATCCCGACATCGGGAAGTTCTTCCTGGCCCTCGACGTCGCCCTGCTCCAGGGCTACGGCCAGACCGAGGCGTCGCCGGTGGTGTCGGCCAACCCGCCGGGGGCGATCAAGATCCACACGGTCGGCCCGGCGCTGCGCGGGGTCGAGGTCCGGATCGCCGAGGACGGCGAGATCCTGGTGCGCGGCGACCTGCTGATGAAGGGCTACTGGCACGACCCGGAGACCACCGCCGCGACCATCGTCGACGGCTGGCTGCACACCGGCGACGTCGGCATGGTCCACCCGGACGGCTACATCGAGATCACCGACCGCAAGAAGGACATCATCGTCAACTCCGGCGGCGACAACATCTCGCCGGCCCGGCTCGAGGGCAAGCTGACCCTGGAGTCCGAGATCCTGCAGGCCATGGTGTACGGCGACAAGCGGCCCTACCTGGTGGCGGTGGTGGTGCCGGAGGCGAGCTTCGTCGAGGAATGGGCGTCGCAGAACGGCCGCTCGGCCAGCCTCGAGGCGCTGTGCGACGACGACGACTTCCGCAAGGCGGTCGGCCAGGCGGTCGAAAGGGTGAACAGGGACCTGGCCCAGATCGAGAAGATCCGCCGCTTCGTGGTGGCGCGCGAGCCGTTCACCACCGAGAACGGCATGATGACCCCGACCCTGAAGGTCCGCCGCCACAAGGTGCGCGAGAACTACTGGGAGAAGCTCGACGCGCTGTACGGGCGGGGGTAGCCGCCGGGGCGCATCAGTCGAGTTCGCTCTCGACCACCATGATCTTGTCGATCGTACGGCCGTCGTCGGACAGCGGCAGGCGCAGGATCTCGCAGCGGTACGGAAGGTCGTTCAGGGTCATCGAGACCGTCGACAGGGTGGGTGCCCGGACGGCAAGGACGTTGGCATAGTCGTTCGCGACGAAGTCCCGGTAGTCCGGGTCCGGGTACTCGCTGACGCATTTCCCGGTCATGTCGTGGCCGTGGCAGTCGACGTGCCAGGTGCCGAAATAGCGGTACCGGAAGTCGCGCGGGTCGTCGAGCACGTCGACGATCATGATCCGCGGCACCACCTCCATCGGCAGTTCGAGCCAGTCGAAGTCGTCCCGGCCCGGTGCGAACCGGTCTCCGGCCTTGCGGCGCCAGAGGTCGAGGAACAGTCGCGTCGCCTCTGCCTCGGCCTCCGAGAGGGCGAGGGACGCGGATCGCTTCAGGTCGTAGCCGTCTCGGCTCATCGGTTGGTCCAGGTTCGGGCGCCGGCCGGAACCGGGGCGCGCGAAGCGGGCATGGCCGTGCCGGGGTGTCTGGCACTCGCCGGGACTCTGGCACGGTCGGCCGCGTTGCGGAACCGGCGGCGTCGCGTTTCCGGCCGGTGGCGTCGCGGCGGCGGCCTCCGTACAGTATCGCCGTCATCCATCGGGAGCCCGCGCATGACCTGGATCCGCACCGTACCCTATGCCGAAGCGACCGGCCGGCTGAAGACGCTGTACGACCGGGTCAAGGGGCCGGGCGACAACGTCGACAACATCATGATGGCGCATTCGCTGCGGCCGCATTCGATGGAGGGCCACATGACCCTCTACAAATACGTGCTGCACCATTCCGCCAACAAGGTGCCGAAGCACTTCCTGGAGACCCTGGGCGTGCTGGTCAGCCACCTGAACGGCTGCTCCTACTGCGTCGAGCACCACTTCCAGGGGCTGCGCCGGCTGCTCGGCGACGACGAGCGCGCCAACGCGATCCGCGCCGCTTTCGAGGCCGGCACCGCCGACGCCGCGTTCGAGCCGAAGGACCTGGCGGCGGTGCGCTATGCCGAGCGGCTGACCCGCGACCCGGCCGGCATGACGCCGGACAGCGTCGAGGCGATGCGGGCGGCCGGCTGGGACGACGGCGAGATCCTGGAGATCAACCAGGTGACCGCCTACTTCTCCTACGCCAACCGCACGGTGCTCGGCCTCGGCGTCAACACCGACGGCGACATCCTCGGCCTGTCGCCGGGCGAGAACGACGACCCGGACAACTGGAACCACGGGTAGGCGGGTCGCGTTCGGCTCCGAAGCGGCGGGTGGGTCCCGGAGCCGTCCCGGATCGGGTCCGGGACTCTCCGGGATGACGATCATGTGCTTCCGTCACTCCGGAGGGGACGCGTGAGCGTCCGGCTCCGGAACCCACGGAGCGACGGACGCCCTACCCGAAGTCGCTACCCCAGCACTTCTTCCAGCGCCGCCAGCAGGGCGTCGGTGTCGTCGGCGTTGCCGGTGGTGATGCGGATGTAGTCGTCGTAGCCCGGCGCGTGCAGGCGCGAGATCATCACGCCGCGGGCCTCCAGCCCGGCGCACACGTCGCCGGCGGGCTTCGGGCACTTCGCGGACACGAAGTTGCCGACGCTCGGGAACGCCTCGCAGCCGAGCCGGGCGAGGCCGGCCGCGATGCGCTCGCGCTCGATCCGGGTGCGCTCCAGGATCGACCGGCTGTGCTCCTGGTCGGCCAGCGCCGCCAGCGCGCCGGCCTGGGCGATCCGGCTGACGTTGAACACGCTGCGGATCTTCTGGAACGCCTCGGCCATGGCGTCGGAGCCGCACAGCGCGTAGCCGACCCTGAGGCCGGCCAGCCCGTAGGCCTTGGAGAAGGTTCGGAACGACACCCACGGCACCTGGACGTCGGCCAGGGCCGCGAGATGGTCCTGGCCGCCGGCGTGGCGGCCGTACTCGTAATAGGCCTCGTCGACCACCAGCACGGTGCTGGTCGGCAGGCCGCGGGCCAGGCGCACGACCTCCTCGGTCGACAGCAGCCCGCCGGTCGGGTTGTTGGGGGTGCACAGGAACACCAGGCGGGTGCGGTCGGTGACCGCCTCCAGCATGCCGTCGATGTCGGCGGCGCCGTCCTGGCGCACCGGCACCGTCACCAGCCTGCCGCCGTTGATCGCCGTGACCTTGCCGTAGCTCGGGAAGGACGGGGTCGGCACCAGCACCTCGTCGCCCTCGGACACCGCCAGCCGCGCGATCTGCACGATCAGCTCGTCGGAGCCGTTGCCGAGCACGATGCGGTTCTGCGCGATCCCGGTGTGGGCCGACAGCGCCTCGGTCAGGTCGCGCCAGCGCGGGTCCGGGTAGTAGTTCACCCGGGTCGCGGCCTCCTGCATCGCCGCGATCGCCCTGGGCGAGGGCGGGAACGGCGACTCGTTCAGGTTCATCCGGCGGATCTGCGCCGGATCGATGCCGGAGGTGGAGTCGCGCTGGGTCGGCGGCCAGCCAGGTGCCGGCATCGCCCGGATCGGGGCCTTCGGGAAGGTCGGCGACGGATTGGCGTCGGCCATGCGCGGGTCTCCTCTGCTGGACGCGGCGCGCAGATTAGGGGGGATCGGGGCGCAGGTTAAGAGGGCATGCGCGAAGGCCGGTCGAGTCTCCGGACATCTCTTGGAGTTTAAGTGAAAGTTCATGATATAATGCGAGAAATTAACTAATGTCGCCCGACATGGCCTGCGAGTGCTCTCGAAGCGGGAGGTTCGTATGAAAATGCCAAGACATCCGGGTTTATGGTTACTGATTCCGTTTATCGCTTGTTTTGTTGCGGTGCAGCAAGCGGCGGCGCAGTCCCCGTCGAAAGACCTGGTTTCGGCGGCCCTCATACAGTCGATCCGGGCCTTCTCGTCTGTCCCGGTGGTGCGCCTGACCCTGGCGGAACTGAACGCCCGTCAGGCCAAGCTCGACCACGCGACCATCGATACCCTCGACAAGCAGTGGCGCGACGAGCGCAAGGCCGACGACCAGCCGCTGATCACCGCGGTGCTGTCGAGCCCGCTGTCCGGCTATCTGCTGCGCATCCAGGCCGGCTCGGCCGGGCTCTACACCGAGATCTTCGTGATGACCGCGAAGGGGCTGAACGCCGGCCAGAGCAGCGTGACCTCGGACTACTGGCAGGCCGACGAGGCCAAGTTCCAGAAGACCTTCGACGTCGGCGCGGACGCGGTGTTCGTCGACGAGCCGGAGTTCAACGACGAGACCGCGACCTGGCGCTGCCAGATCAACCTGACCCTGACGGACGCGGACGGCGCCAGGATCGGCGCCGTGACCGCCGAGGTGAACCTGACCGAGCTCGAGCGGCGCGCCGCCGCCGGCAAGGGCTCGTGAGAGGGGAGAGCCGACATGACCTGGCTTAACAACGTCCCGATATCCCGCAAGCTGCTGACCGCCTTCGCCGTGATCATCGCGATCATCGTCGCCGGCGGCGTCGTCACGACGGTCGAGATCCGGCAGGCCGAGGACGGGGCCGGACGGACGGTGGCGGTCGCCGAGACCAGCCGCGTACTGAATGACCTGAGCGTCGCGATCGCCGATCAGGTGCTGGCCGTTCGCGGGCTGCTGCTGTCCGGCGACCGCACCAACATCACCCGGTACCAGGACGCCGGCGCCCGGTTCGAGCGGGCCGCGGCCGACGCGGCGGGCCGGCTCGCCGGTACCGTCGGCATGGCCAGTCTCGACCGGTTGAAGGCGCATGTCGCGACCTGGCGGCGCGACGTCGCGGACCGCCAGATCGAGCTGATGCGCAAGCCCCTGACGGTCGACGAGGCCCGGGTGATCGAGGCCAACGGGGCCGGCACGGTGTTCCTCGCGGCGACCGGAACCGAGCTCCAGGCGCTCCTGCAGCTCGGCTCGGACTCGCTGGTCGCGAGCCAGGCCGGGATGGACAGCGCGTTTCGCCTGACCCTGTCCGTGGCGGTGGTGGGCGCGCTGCTGGCGACGGTGTTCGCGATCGCGGCCTGGCTGGCCCTGGGGCGCAGCATCGGGCTGCCGGTCGCCGGGCTGACCGAGGTGATGGGCAGGCTGACCCAGGGACAGCTCGACTCCGACATCCCCGGCACCGAGCGCGGCGACGAGTTGGGGCGCATGGCCCTGGCGGTCCAGGTGTTCAAGGACGGCATTGCCGAGAACCGGCGCCTGACGGAGGAGCAGCACAAGGCCGCCGAGCAGAAGCTGGCACGGGCGGCGGAGGTTGCGAAGCTGGTCGCCGCGTTCGAATCCGAGGCCGCCGACATGCTGGCCGGGCTGACCGATCAGGCCGACCGGATGCGCGGCACCGCCGAGCAGATGAGCGCGATCGCCGAGGAGACCGAGCGGCAGTCGACCGCGGTGTCGACGGCGGCGACCGAGGCCGGCGCCAACGTGCAGAACGTGGCGGCGGCGACCGAGGAACTGACCGCGTCGATCCAGGACATCAGCCGGCAGACCCAGAAGGCCAGCACCGACGCCGCCGACGCCGCCGAGTCGGCCGAGCGGGCGAGCGCCGTCATGGCCTCGCTGTCGGCCGCCGCGGTGACGATCGGGGAGGTCGTGAAGCTGATCACCGACATCGCCGAGCAGACCAACCTGCTGGCCCTGAACGCGACCATCGAGGCGGCGCGCGCCGGCGACGCCGGCAAGGGCTTCGCGGTCGTGGCCTCCGAGGTCAAGGCCCTGGCCACCCAGACCGCCAAGGCGACCGAGGACATCAGCGCCCAGATCGCCTCGATCCAGCAGGAGACCGAGCGCGCGGTCGCCGAGATCGCCGGGGTCGGCCGGATCATCAAGGGCGTCGAGGAGGTCTCGGTGGGGATCGCGGCGGCCATGGAGCAGCAGACCGCGGCGACCCAGGACATCTCCCGCAACGTGAACCATGCCGCCCACGGCACCGATACGGTCGTGGCGAACATCCAGGGTGTGAACACCGCCGCCGGCGAGTCCGGCCGGCAGGCCGTCAGCGTGCTGACGGTGGCGAAGGAGATGGCGGACCAGTCGGCGGGCATGCGCGAGTCCGTGCAGTCCTTCCTGGCGCGCATCCAGGCCGGCTGAACCGGGCCGGGCCGGCGAATTAAGGAATTGTTTAGACAAAGGCCGTAGACAGGATCCGGGACGTGGACCGGTCCCTCCGAGAGCGCTTCGACAGCGATCGAGGAGGTTTGGGGGGAGCCGGCGGCGGGCGCATCCTTGGGGGAGGGGCGCCCGCCGTCCCGGCGCCTGCCGTCCCGATCTCAGCGGCGCGACCGACCGAGGCCTCTCCGATCAACTCCGTGGTTCGATCCCGGCCGCCAATCGCGTGCGTCCTGGCCGACGCCGACGTATTGTCGTTGCCATGACAACGACCGCCATCGACACCGGCTCCGCCCCGACCGCCTTCGACCGGGCGATGATCCTGGGCACGCTGACCATGGTCACGATGCTGTACGCGATGACCGTGACCATCGCCAACGTGTCGCTGCCGCAGATGCAGGGCTCGCTGTCGGCGACCACCGACCAGATCGCCCTGGTGGTGACCTTCAACATCATCGCGACCGCGGTGGCGACGCCGATGACCGGCTGGCTGGCGGCCAGGTTCTCGCGCCGGGCCATCCTGATCTGGGGCGTGATCGGCTTCACCTGCGCCTCGCTGGCCTGCGGGCTGGCGACCTCGCTCGAGGGTCTGGTGCTGTTCCGGGTCCTGCAGGGCGCGTTCGGCGCCCCGCTGGTACCGCTCAGCCAGGCGATCGTGATGGACAGCTATCCGCGCGAGAAGCAGGCCTCGGCGATGGCGATCTTCGGCATGGGCGTGGTGGTCGGGCCGGTGCTCGCGCCGACCGTCGGCGGCTATCTCTCCGAGCTGTACAACTGGCGCTGGGTGTTCTTCATGATCGTGCCGTGCGGGCTGGTCGCGCTCACCGGCGTGTTCGTCTACATCAAGGATCGAAGCCGCGCCGGCTCCTCGCATCTCGACTGGACCGGCTTCCTGACCCTGTCGGTGTTCATCGCCAGCTTCCAGTTCATGCTCGACCAGGGCGAGCGGCTCGACTGGCTGTCGTCCGGTACCATCCTGATGTGCGCGGCGGTGGCGGCGCTGGCGCTGTACGTGTTCATCGCGCACTCGGCGACCGCCGAACGGCCGTTCCTGAACCCGGCCCTGCTGACCGACCGCAACTACGCGCTCGGCCTGGTCATCGTGTTCATCTTCGGGATGCTGAACTTCACGCCCACCACCCTGCTGCCGCCGCTGATGCAGGGGGTGCGCGGCTACCCGGATTCGATCATCGGCCTGGTGCTGGGCGCCCGCGGAGTGGGCACGCTGGCCGGCTTCTTCCTGATGTTCTGGGCCAACAAGTTCGACCCGCGTGTCCTGCTCGTCACCGGCTTCGCCTGCCAGGGGATCGCCGGCTGGACGATGGCGCAGTTCAGCGTCGACATGACCACCTGGGGCGTGCTGTGGACCAGCTGCCTGCAGGGCTTCGGGGTCGGCGTGATCTGGGTGCCGCTGACCCTGGTGACCTTCGCCACGCTGGACAAGCGCAACACCGCGGAGGCGACCGCGATCTTCCACCTGGTGCGCAATTTCGGCAGCTCGATCTTCATCTCGCTGTCGATCGCCCTGGCGCTTCGCAGCGCCCGCGAGAGCTATGCCGAACTGACGGTCAACGCCTCGCCGATGAACCAGGCGCTGGACATGCAGGAGAGCCTGTTCGGCACCTGGTCGCTGGGCAGCGTGCAGGCGCTGGCCGGCCTGTCCCGCGAGATCGGCCGGCAGGCGCTGATGATCGGCTACCTGAACGCCTTCACGCTGTTCGCGATCACCTCGTTCGCGGTGATCCCGGTCATCCTGATGGTCCGGGTGGTCCGGCGCTGAACGGTGGCGCCGGCGCGTTGACCGGAGCCGGCGTCGGGCGCACCGTGTCGGGCGGGTGACGACGAAGCACCGGGAGGAAGCGATGAGCGAGGCGCAGGCGAGCGGCGCGATCGAGGTTCTGCCACTGACCCCGACGCTGGGCGCCGAACTGCGTGGCGTCGACCTGGCGGCGCTGGACGACGGGCGGGCGGCCGCGGTCCGCGACGCGTTCGAGCGCTACGGCGCGATCCTGGTTCGCGGCCAGCGACTGGGGGCCGACGACCTGGTGGCGTTCAGCCGCCGGTTCGGTGCGCTCGACGAGGCGCCGCTGATGGAGAACGGCCGGACCGCGGTGCCCGGATACCCCGAGATCTACGTGGTTTCGAACGTGCTCGGCGCCGACGGCAAGCCGATCGGCAGCCTGGGGGCCGGCGAGGCGGTCTGGCACACCGACATGTCCTATCTCGCGGCGCCGCCACGGGCCTCGCTGCTGTATGCGCTGGAGGTGCCGCCGGCCGGCGGCGACACCTGGCTGTGCAGCATGGCCGCCGCCCTGGAAGCCCTGCCGGGCGACCTGCGCCGGGCCCTGGACGGCCGCATGATCAAGCATGACGGCACCTACAATTCCGGCGGCTACCTGCGCGCCGGTGTGCGGGTCGACGACAACCCGGAGACCTGCGAGGGGACGCCGCACCCGGCGATCTGCCGGCATCCGGCCGGCGGCCCGGACGTGCTGTATCTCGGGCGCCGCCGCAACGCCTATGTCATGGGGCTGCCGCTGGCCGAGTCCGAGGCGCTGCTGGACCGGGTGTGGGCCCATGCCTGCCGGGCCGAGAACACCTACAAGCACCGCTGGCGGGTCGGCGACGTGCTGATGTGGGACAACCGCGTCACCATGCACCGGCGCGACCCGTTCGACGCGGCGGCCCGCCGGGTCATGCACCGCACCCAGATCAAGGGCGCCGAGGCGCCGGCGCCTGCATGAGGCGGGGCGCCGTCGGACCGCTCGATTGCGATGATGGCCTGCGAGGGGGAGTAGCCGGATGCTGAGTCGCCGTATCGTTCACGCCTGTGCGTTGGCCGGGCTGCTGGCCTCCGGCCATGCCCTGGCGCAGAGCGCGGGGAGCGGCCCGGCCGTCCCGCTGCCCGCCGTCACCTATGTCGTTGCGGCGGAGAAGGACGTCACCCCGCAGGCCAGCTTCGTCGGGCGCATGGAGGCCGTTCAGAGGGTCGGGCTCAGGGCCCGCATCGACGGCTTTCTGGAGCAGCAGCCGATCGCCGACGGCGCCCGGGTCGGCCGGGGCGACCTGATCTACGTGATCGAGCAGGCGCCGTTCGCCGCCCGCGTCCAGGAGGCCGAGGCCAATCTGGAGGCGGCGAAGGCACAGCTCGAGAACGCCCGGGTGCAGTTCGAGCGGGCGGACCAGTTGGCCAAGCGCGGCAACATCTCGCAGGCGACCGTCGACGAGCGCCGGGCCGACTTCCTGGTCGCGAAGGCGTCGGTCGCGCAGGCGGAGGCCGCGTTGCAGAGCGCGCTCATCACCTTCTCCTACACCGAGATCCGATCGCCGATCGACGGCCAGATCGGTCGGTCGTCGGTCAAGGTCGGCAACCTGGTCTCGCCGGACAGCGGGGTGCTGGCGACCATCGTCAGGAACGACCCGATCCACGTCGTCTTCGGCATCTCGGAGAAGATGCTCCTGCAGTTCCGGCGCGACACGGGCGCCGGGAAGGCCGATTCCGGCGACGCGCTCGGCCTGCTGAGACTTCGGCTCCGGCTGGCCGACGAGACGACCTACGAGCATCCCGGCACGCTCGACTTCGCCGACGTGCAGGTGAATGCGAGCACCGATACCGTGGCCCTCCGCGGCACCTTCCCGAACCCGGATGACCTGCTGATCGACGGGCAGTACGTGGTCGTCGTCGTGCAGTCGAAGCAGCCGGTATCGGCCCTGGTGGTGCCCAGGGCGGCGGTCGGCGTCGACCAGCGCGGCAGCTTCGTTCTGCTGGTCGGCGAGGGCGACACGGTGGAGCAGCGCGTGATCGCCCTGGGCGACCAGTTCGGCTCCGACGTGACGGTCAAGGCCGGCCTGAAGCCCGGCGACCGGGTGATCGTCAACGGCATGCTCAAGGTCCGCCCGGGAATGCGGGTGACCGCCTCCGCCGCCGAGCCGAAGGCGTAACCGGCCATGTTCTCAGCGATCTTTGTCCGCCGGCCGCGCCTGGCGATCGTGATCTCGCTGGTCATCTCGATCGCCGGGATCGTCGCCCAGGCCACGCTGCCGGTGGAACAGTTCCCGGACATCGTGCCGCCGCAGGTCCAGGTGTCGGCCTTCTATCCCGGGTCGAACGCCGAGGTCGTGGAGCAGACCATCGCCCAGCCGCTGGAGGCGATGATCAACGGCGTCGAGAACATGATCTACATGAAGTCGACGAGCGGCAACGACGGGTCCTATTCGCTGACCGTCAGCTTCGCGGTCGGCTCCGACCCGGACCTCAATACCGTCAACACCCAGAACCGGGCGTCCCTCGCGATCCCGTCCCTGCCGGAGGAGGTGCAGCGGCAGGGCCTGAGCGTGAAGAAGAAGTCTACCTCGCTGCTCCAGGTGTTCACGCTGTTCTCGCCCGACGGCACCTACGACTCGCTGTTCCTCAACAACTACGCGGTCATCAACGTCGTGGACGCCCTGAAGCGGGTGCCCGGCGTCGGCGACGCCCAGCTGTTCGGGGTGCAGGACTATTCGATGCGGATCTGGTTCGAGACCGACCGGCTGGCCGCGCTCGACCTGACGCCGAGCGACATCGTCGCCGCGATCCGCTCCCAGAACGTCCAGGCTGCGGTCGGGCGGATCGGGGCGCAGCCGATCAGCGACGACGTCGCTCTGCAGCTCAACCTGACCACCCAGGGCCGCCTCGTGGACGTCGGCGAGTTCGAGGACATCATCGTCCGCGCCGACCCGGACGGGTCGGCCATCCGCCTGCGGGACATCGCCCGCGTCGAGCTCGGAGCGAAGAACTCCGACACCTTCACGCGCCTCAACGGCCGCCCGGCGGCCGGCATCGCGATCTACGGGCTGCCCGGGGCGAACGCGATCGCCACCGCGGAGTCGGCGACCGCCGCCATGGACCGCCTCAAGGACCGGTTCCCGGAGGACCTGGACTACTCGATCACCTACGACACGACGCTGTTCGTGAAGTCGAGCATCGAGAACGTCTATTCCTCGCTGATCGCCGCCTTCGTGCTGGTCGTGCTGGTGACCTTCGCGTTCATGGGGTCGTTCCGGGCGACGCTGGTGCCGGCGCTGGCGATTCCGGTGTCGCTGATCGGCACCTTCGCGGCCATGGCGGTCATGGGGGTCACGCTCAACACCGTGTCGCTGCTGGCGCTGGTCCTGGCGATCGGCGTCGTGGTGGACGACGCCATCGTGGTGGTGGAAGGCGTCCAGCGCCTGATGGACGAGGAGGGACTGGACCCCCGGGAGGCCACCCTCAAGGCCATGCGCCAGCTGACCGCGCCGGTCATCGCCACCACCCTGGTGCTGCTGTCGGTCTTCGTCCCGGTCGGCTTCATTCCCGGCATCGTCGGCTCGCTGTTCCAGCAGTTCGCCGTGGTGATCTCGTTCTCGGTGGCGATCTCGTCGCTCAACGCCCTGACGTTGAGTCCGGCGGTCTGCGCGCTGATCCTGAAGCGCGGCGAGCGGCCGGCCGCGCCGATCCGGGCGATGCTGGCGCAGATCGACAAGGTGACGGGCGGCTATGCCTTCGTCGTCGACCGGATCATCCGCTTCTCGGTCGTCGGCGTGGTCGCCGTCGCCGGGCTGATGGTCGGGACGGCGGGGCTGTTCTCCGCGACCCCGCAGGGCTTTCTCCCCGACGAGGACCAGGGACTGTTCATGGGCGAGGTCCAGTTGCCGGACGGCGCCTCGGTCGCGCGCACGTCGGCGATGCTCGGCGAGGTCGAACGGATCGTGGCCGGGGATCCGGCGGTCTCTGACGTTTTCACCGTGATCGGCTTCAGCCTGTTGAGCGGGTTGTCGCAGCCCAACAACGGCATCGTCATCGGCAGGCTCAAGCCGTTCGAGGAGCGGGCCCGGCCCGAACTGACCGTCGGGGCCGCCCTGAAGCGGCTGCAGGCCGAGCTGCGGGCGGTCCCGGGCGCCACGATCTCGTTGTTCAACCTGCCGCCGATCTCCGGGCTCGGCAATGCCGGCGGCTTCGAATACCAGCTCCAGAACCTCTCCGGACAGCCGATCGAAGAGATGGCGCAGGCGCTGCGTGGCCTGCTGGTCAACGCCAACCAGGCGCCGGAGATCCAATACGCCTTCACGCTGTGGTCGAACAACACGCCGATGGTCCGCCTCGACATCGACCGGCCGAAGGCCCGGACCCTGGGCGTGGAGATCAACGATGTCTTCGTCGCGCTGCAGGCCACGCTGGGCAGCTTCTATGTCAACGACTTCAACAAGTTCGGACGCACCTGGCAGGTCAACATCCAGAGCGAGGCGGCGGACCGGACCAGCATCGACGACATCGGCCGCATCCACGTTCGGAACGCCCAGGGCGAGATGGTGCCGCTGCGCAGCATCGTCGAGACGCGGCTGGTGGTCGGGCCGCAGGCCATCGTGCGGTACAACAACCAGCGCAGCGTCACGGTGAACGGCGCGCCGGCGCCCGGTTACTCCTCCGGCCAGGCGCTCGCGGCGATGGAGCGGGTCTCGGCCGAGAACCTGCCGGACGGGTTCGGCTACGAATGGACCGGCACCGCTTACCAGGAGAAGCTGGCCGGCGGCCAGACGCTGCTCGCCATCGTCTTCGCGGTGATCTTCGGCTACCTGTTCCTGGTCGGGCTGTACGAGAGCTGGAGCATGCCGGCGGTGGTCCTGCTGTCGGTCGTGATCGGCATCACCGGGGCGCTCGCGGCGATCTGGGTCAGCGGCCTGTCCAACGACGTCTATGCGCAGATCGGCATGGTGCTGCTGATCGGCCTCGCCTCGAAGAACGCGATCCTGATCGTGGAGTTCGCGATGGAGCAGCGGGCGGCGGGGCTTTCGATCGTCGACGCGGCGTGCTCGGCGGCCCGGCTGCGGATCCGGGCGGTCCTGATGACCGCCTTCTCGTTCCTGCTCGGACTGCTGCCGCTGCTGCTGGCCAGCGGCGCCGGCGCGGCCACCCAGAAGGCCATCGGCACCGGGGTGTTCGGCGGCATGCTGGCCGCCTCGTCGATCGGCGTGTTCCTGATCCCGATGCTCTACGTCGTGTTCCAGCGGGCCCGGGAGAAGGTCAAGAGCGCGGTCGGAATGGGCGACCCGCCGGTCGGGCTCGGGGCGGCCGACTGATCGCCGGCGCGCCGGCGCCGGGTCCGCGAGGACCTCGACGCCGGCGGCTCCGGTCCCGTCCGGCTACTTCAGGTAGCCGAGCTCCTTCCACGGCCGGTACTTGTCGCGGAACGCCGTGTAGGCCTCGAACACCCGCTTGAAGTCGGGGTTGGCCGCGGCCTGCTCCTGGGCCACCTCGTCCCAGGCCTTCTGGAACTTGGCGATCGTCTCGTCCGGCCACTTGTGGACGGCCACGCCCTTCGACTTGTGGAAGGCGATGGCCTCGCCCTGGGTCGCCTCGGCCTTGCCCATCGACCAGATGTTGGCCTCGCCGCAGGCCAGCTCGACGGTCTTGCGCTGGGCGTCGGTCAGGCCCTTCCACTTGTCGCCGTTCATGATGATCTCCAGCAGCGAGGCCTGCTGGTGCCAGCCCGGGAAGTAGTTGTGCTTGGCGATCTGGTAGAAGCCGAGGCTCTTGTCGAGCGTCGGGTAGGAGAACTCGGTGGCGTCGATCGAGCCGAGCTCGAGGGCCGGGTAGATGTCGCCGCCGGCCAGCAGCTGGGTCGATACCCCGAACTTCTCCATCACCTTGGCGCCGAGGCCGTAGAACCGCATCTTCATGCCGCGCAGGTCCTCGGTCGACGAGACCTCCTTGCGGAACCAGCCGGAGGATTCGGCGACCACGATGCCGCAGACCTGCGGCACCACGTTGTACTTGCCGTATTCCTCGGCATACAGCTCGTAACCGCCGCCGCCGACCATCCAGCCGAAATACTCGTTCACGCTCGGCCCGAACGGCACCGAGGCGAAGAAGATGGCCTGCGGCAGCTTGCCGGCGTGGAAGCCCGCCGATGAGTAGGCGGCGTCGATCGAGCCGGTCGAGGTGGCGTCGAACACCTGCAGGGCCGGGACCAGCGCGCCCGGCTCGAAGAACTGGATCTTCAGGTCGCCGTCGCTGGCGGCATCGATGTTCTTGAGCACCCGGGTGATGTTGCCCCCGATGACGTCGAGGTTGGAGCCGTAGGAACTGGCGAGCTTCCAGCGCTCGCGCTTGGCGTCCGCGCCCGATGCCTGGGCGAGGACAAGGCCGCCGGCCAGCAAAGCGAGGCCGGCAGCACGCACGTATGGTGTCAGGCGCATCGGATTCCTCCCAATCTCTGAGGGGCCGCCCGGATTCGAACGGCGCAGGATGGCGCGCGGATACTTGGTCCGCGGCTCGTGACGGATCGTGCTATGGCAGATATCAGATGGCAATGCCCATCGGTCCGGGCCGCGAAGACGGCGGCGTTGACCGTGCCGGCCGGGTTCGCCAGTCTCGTCGGATGAGCACCGAGCGTCCCTCGAAGATCGCCGCCACCGTCGACCTGGATTCCGACGGCAAGCGCTTCGGCGCCCTGGTGGTCCCGCACTCCCGCAACGACAGCGCCTGGGGCTCGATCCGCATCCCGATCGCGGTGATCCGCAACGGCGACGGCCCGTGCGCCCTGCTGGTCGCCGGCAACCACGGCGACGAGTACGAGGGCCAGGTGGCGCTGCGCGACCTCGCCCGGACCCTCGACCCGTCCGAGGTCACCGGCACGGTGCTGGTGCTGCCGGGGCTGAACTACCCGGCGGTGCGGGCGGCGACCCGCTGCTCGCCGATCGACGGCGGCAACATGAACCGGTCGTTCCCGGGCCGGGCCGACGGCACCGTCACCCAGATGATCGCGCATTACGTGGCGACCGTGCTGGTGCCGCGCGCCGACCTGGTGCTCGACCTGCATTCCGGCGGCAAGACCCTGGACTTCGTGCCGTTCGCCGCCACCCACCGGCTGCCCGACAAGGCCCTGGAGGCGCGCGCCATCGACGCGGTCCGCGCGTTCGGCGCGCCGGTCGGCGTGGTGATGCTGGAACTCGACGCCGAGGGCATGCTGGACACCTGGGTCGAGGGCCTGGGCAAGCTGTTCGTGACCACCGAGCTGGCCGGCGGCGGCAGCTCGACGGTGCGCTCCAATCGGGTGGCCGCGACCGGCGTGCGCAACGTGCTGAAGCACATGGGCATCCTGGCCGGCGATCCGGAGATAGCGGTGCCCTCGCGGATGGTCGACATGCCGGACGAGCGCTGCTTCGTGGCGGCCGAGCGCAACGGAATCCACGAGCCGCTGGCCGACCTCGGCGACGAGGTGGAGGAGGGCCAGCCGGTCGCCCGCATCCACTCCATGGACGAGCCGTCGCACGAGCCGGCGGTCTATGTGGCGCGCCGCAGCGGCCTGCTGATCGGCCGGCACTTCCCGGGACTGGTGCAGTCCGGCGATTTCCTGGCGAGCGTCGCGCTGGACCTGTAGGCACGTTCCGCCCCGGTCCGGCTCGCCGCCGCGGTTACGAGAGGCCACGCCATGAGGATCGTCGACCTGAAGACCTTCGTCGTCGGCAACCCGCCGCCGCATCACGGCGGCCGGTACTTCGTCTTCCTGAAGCTGGTCACCGATTCCGGCGTCGAGGGCGTGGGCGAGGTCTATGTCGCCACCTTCGGGCCGCGCACGGTGGTGCGGATGATCGAGGACGTGTTCGAGCGCCACATCCGGGGCCAGGACCCGCGGCGGATCGAGACCATGACCCGGCGGGTCTACGGCTCCGGCTACTCGCTGCGCCCGGACGTCTCGCTGATGGGCGTGTTCAGCGGCCTGGAGATGGCGTGCTGGGACATCGTCGGCAAGGAGACCGGGCAGCCGGTCTACGAGCTGCTGGGCGGCCGGGTGCACGAGCGGCTGCGCACCTACACCTACCTGTACCCGAAGACCGGCACGGCCTATCCCGGCGATCCGGTCAACGTCTACACCGACCCGGCGATGGCCGCCGAGCGGGCCCTCGAGGAGGTGGAGGCCGGGTTCACGGCGGTGAAGTTCGACCCGGCCGGCCCCTACACGGTGTTCGACGGCCGCCAGCCGGATCTGGAATCGCTGGCCCGCGCCGAGGCCCTGACCCGGGCGGTGCGCGAGGCGGTCGGCAACCGGGCCGACCTGCTGTTCGGAACCCACGGCCAGTTCACCGCCGCCGGGGCGATCCGCCTGGCCCGGCGGCTGGAGCCCTACGATCCGCTGTGGTTCGAGGAGCCGACCCCGCCGGAGGTGCCGGAGGAGATGGCCAAGGTGGCCCGCGCCACCTCGATCCCGGTCGCCACCGGCGAGCGGCTGACCACCAAATACGAGTTCGCTCGGGTGCTGGAGACCGGCGCGGCGGCGATCCTGCAGATGAACCTGGGGCGGGTCGGCGGCCTGCTGGAGGCCAAGAAGATCGCCGGCATGGCCGAGACCCGCTACGCCCAGATCGCGCCGCACCTGTATTGCGGGCCGGTGGTCGGGGCCGCCAACATCCAGCTCGCGGCCTGCTCGCCGAACTTCCTGATCCTGGAGAGCATCCGGACCTGGGGCGGGTTCCACGCCGAGATCCTGCAGACGCCGATCCGCTGGGAGGACGGCTACGTGCTGCCGCCGACCGCGCCGGGCCTGGGAGTCGAGCTGAACGAGGCGGTGGCGCTGGCCAATCCCTATGACGGCGACGCCCTGCATCTGGAGATGCAGGGGGATCCTCAGCCGTAGCTGAACAGCGGAGGCGGGCATGCGGGTGGGGTTCATCGGGCTGGGCAATGTCGGCGGCAAGCTGGCGGGAACCCTGCTGCGCAACGGCGTCGACCTGACGGTCCGCGACCTCGACCGGTCGGCGGCCGAGCCTTTCCTGGCCGCCGGCGCCCGGTGGGCCGACAGCCCCAGGGCGCTCGCCGAGGCGGTCGACGTGGTGGTCACCTGCCTGCCGTCGCCGGCGATCTGCGCGGCGGTGCTGGAGGCCGAGGACGGGATCCTGGCCGGGCTCGGCGCCGGCAAGATCTGGCTGGAGATGAGCACCACCGACGCCGACGAGGTCCGGCGCCTCGGCGACCTGGTGTCCGCGCGCGGCGCGATCCCGCTGGACTGCCCGGTGTCCGGCGGCTGCCACCGGGCCGCCACCGGCAACATCGCGATCCTGGCCGGCGGCGACCGGGCGGCGTTCGAGCGGGTGCTGCCGATCCTGACGACCATGGGCCGGCGGGTGCTGCACACCGGCGGCCTGGGCACCGCCTCCGAGCTGAAGGTGGTGACCAACTACCTGGCGACCGCCAACCTGGTCGCCGTGGGCGAGGCCCTGGCGGTCGCCGGAAAGGCCGGGCTGGATCTCGCGACGACCTACGAGGCGATCCGGATCTCGTCCGGCAACTCCTTCGTGCACGAGACCGAGAGCCAGGTGATCCTGAACGGCAGCTACGACATCAGCTTCACCATGGACCTGGTGCTGAAGGACGTCGGGCTGTTCCAGGCGGTCGCGGCGCGCGCCGGGGTGACCCTGGAGATCGCGCCGATGCTGACCGGGATCTTCCAGGACGGCGCCGCGCGCTTCGGGCCGCGGGCCTGGTCGTCGATGATCGTGCGGCGCCACGAGGACGACTGCGGGATCGCCCTGCGCGCCCCGGGCTTCCCGGCGCAGCTCGTCGACGACGAGCCGGAGGAGCCGGGTCGCGAAGTCGTCGTCGCCCGGAGCTGACCGTCGAAGCTTCTTCGACCGCCGGCCATGGCGGCGGCGGCGCCGTTCGGGACCTGCCCGCCGCCTGGACCTCAGTAGATCAGGCCGCCCGGTTTGGCGTCCGGGTCGAGCGGCCAGATCGGGCGCTGGACCTTGGTGTATTTCATCTTGGTGTAGTCGCGGGACAGCGGCGCGTCGGACTCGACGTAGATCACCTTCTTGGCGATCGGGCCGAACGCCGCCATGAAGTGGTTGGTCGACTTCACCACCAGCAGCTTGCGGGTCAGCGGGTCGATGCCGAGGTTGCTGAACAGTTCGAGCCCGAGTGCCTGGGTGCGGTTGGTGATCAGCACCACGTCGATGCCGCCGATCCGGATCGCAGCACAATCGCCGAGCGTCACCTTGGTCGGCCCGAAGCTCTGCCAGGCGTCGCGGGCCAGTGCCGTGACCTCGACCATGGCGTCGACCGGCTGGCCGGAAGTCGGGCCGATCTTGCCACCGAAGCGCAGCGGGAAGGTCGCCCCCTGGCCGGCGTCGAAGCACAGCTTGACGGCGATCGGGTCCCAGATCGGGCCGAGCGCGGCCTCCTGGGCGTCCTGGGCGATCAGTTCGCGCAGCAGGGTAGTATTGTCGGACGGGGCGCCGCCGCCGGCGTTGTCGGCCGGGTCGGCGAGCACCACCGGGGCGTCGTTGAACGCGAGGCCGCTGGCGATGCCGCCGGCCGGGGTGAGGAACTCCGGCATGGTCTTGCCGCGCATCGACACGAACTCCTCGCCGAGCCGGGTGGCCAGCGCGTCGGCCTTGGCCTTGTCGCCGTCCGCCACCACCAGGATACGGCCGGTCAGCTCCTCGACGTCGGCATAGGGGAAGCAGTGCACGGCCGAGACCGACAGGATGCCGTCCTTGCCTTCGAGGTCGAACATCCGGTCGACGAAGCCGCGCATCAGCGGCAGGGTGGTCGGATAGCTGCCGATCTGCCGGCAGTCGTAGAGCGACATCACCGGCTTGATCTCGCCGCGCAGGGTGCGCAGTACCAGGGTCAGCAGGTCCTCGGCGCGGTCGACCACGTCGGTGTGCGGGAACTCCTTGTAGCAGATCGAGATGTCCGAGTTGCGGATGCGCTTCAGGGTCATGTGGCAGTGCGGGTCGTACTCGACGCCGATCACGACGTCGGGGCCGACGATGGCGCGGGCGCGCTCCAGCAGGTCGCCCTCCACGTCGTCGTAGCCGTGCGCCACCATGGCGCCGTGCAGCCCGAACAGGATGCCGTCGAGCGGCAGCGCCGCCTTGAGCTGCCCCAGCACCTCGTCGCGCATGAACTCGTAGTCGGCCTTGTTCACGGTGCCGGCCGGGCTGGCGGCGAAGCAGCTGCCCTCGATCAGGGTGAAGCCGTCGGCGGCGGCGCGCTTGCGGGCAACGAACAGCGGCGCCGTGCACATGCGCGGGGCGTCGGTCGGATGCTCGCCGGGGCGCAGGAACACGCTTTCCTTGAAGGCGTCGATGCTGGTCGGCAGCGGCGAGAAGGTGTTGGTCTCTGTCGCGATCGTGGCGGAGAACAGGCGCATGGGAACTCCGGCGTGTTGCGGCGGCGTCAGGCCGTCGGGGTGAGCGGGCCGAATGGTCCGCCCGGGGGGCGCAGATGGCAGGCGACCCAATGGGCGGGCTTCACCTCGGCCAGTGCCGGGACTTCGCTCCGGCAGCGGTCGACGGCATACGGGCAACGGGTGTGGAAGTGGCAGCCGGGCGGCGGCCGCATCGGGCTCGGGACGTCGCCCTGCAGGATCAGGCGCTCGCGCTTCGCCTCCGGGTCCGGCAGCGGGGCCGCCGCCAGCAGGGCCTCGGTGTAGGGATGCAGCGGCTCGCCGAACAGGCCGGCGTTGTCGGCGGTCTCGACGATCCGGCCGAGATACATGACCGCGATCCGGTGGCCGATATGCTCGACCACCGCCAGGTCGTGCGACACGAACAGATAGGCGAGGCCGAACTCCTCCTGCAGGTCGATCAGCAGGTTGAGCACCTGCGCCTGGACCGAGACGTCGAGCGCGGAGACCGGCTCGTCCGCCACGATCAGGCTCGGGTTCACCGCGAGCGCACGGGCAATGCCGAGGCGCTGGCGCTGGCCGCCGGAGAATTCGTGCGGATACTTGGCCGCCGCCTCGGGCCGCAGCCCGACCCGCCGGAACAGGTCGGCGATCCGGTCGGCCAGGGCCTGGCCCTCCGCCAGCCCGAAGTTCCGGATCGGCTCGGCGACGATGGCGCCGGCCGACATCCGCGGGTTCAGGGACGAGTAGGGGTCCTGGAAGACGATCTGCATCTCGCGGCGGCGTTCCCGCAGGTCGCTTTCGTCGAGAGCCGAGATGTCGGAACCGTTCAGTTCTATCTTGCCGGCGGTCGGCTCCAGGAGGCGCATGACCGTCTTCGCGACCGTCGACTTGCCGCAGCCGGACTCCCCGACCAGGCAAAGCGTCTCGCCGCGCCGAATCTCGAACGACACGCCGTCGACCGCGTAGACCTGTGCGACGACGCGCGACAGGATCCCGCGGTGCACCGGGAAGTGCTTCTTGAGGCCCTGGACCCGAAGGACGGTCTCCTTGGCCACGGCGGGTGGCGGCTGCACCTCCTCGGTCATCGCGGCTGCGCCGCGACGTGCGCGGCCTCCCAGCAGGCCGCGAGGTGCCTGGGGCCCTGCGGCTCCAGCACCGGGGTCTCCATCGTGCAGCGCTCCACCGCGAAGCCGCAGCGCGGCGCGAAGGCGCAGCCCGGAATGTCCTCGCGCAGCGACGGGACGATGCCGGCGATCTCCTGCAGCCGGCCACGCAGGCCCGCCCCCCGGCCCTTGGCGGACCGGCGTGGGATCGAGTTCATCAGGCCGCGCGTATAGGGATGGGTGGGATTGCGGAACAGCTCGCCGACCGGGGCCTCCTCGACCTTGCGGCCGGCATACATGACGATCGCCCGCTGTGCGGTCTCGGCGACCACGCCGAGGTCGTGGGTGATCAGCACGATCGCCGTGCCGAGCCGCTCCTTCAGTTCCAGCATCAGGTTCAGGATCTGCGCCTGGATGGTGACGTCGAGGGCAGTGGTCGGCTCGTCGGCGATCAGCAGCTTCGGATTGCAGGCCAGCGCGATGGCGATCATCACCCGCTGGCGCATGCCGCCCGACAGCTGGTGCGGATACTCGCCGGCGCGCTGCCGCGGGTCGGCGATCTTGACCAGCGACAGCATCTCGACGGCCCGCTCCCATGCCGCGCGCTTGCCGAGGCCCTGGTGTATGCGCGCCGATTCCGCGATCTGCGAGCCGACCGTCAGGACCGGGTTCAGCGAGGTCATCGGCTCCTGGAAGATCATCGACATGCTGTTGCCGCGGATGCGCCGCATCTCGCGTTCCGACAGGGTCGCGAGGTCGCGGCCCTCGAAGTGGATCGAGCCGCCGACGATGCGGCCGACGTCCTCGGGGATCAGGCGCATGGCCGACAGGGCGGTGACGCTCTTGCCGCAGCCGGACTCGCCGACGATGCACAGCGTCTCGCCGCGCCGGACGTCGAAGGAGACGCCGTCGACCGCCCGCACCACCCCGTCGCGGGTGAAGAACCGGGTCTTCAGGTCGCGGACCGACAGGATGACGTCGGGGTCGGCCGCCGCGGCGGCCCGGGGGACGGCCCGGGGGGCGGCCTGCGGCCCGACGGAAAGCGCGTCCATCGCGGGCCTCACATTCGCCGGGCGATGCGCGGGTCGAGCGTGTCCCGCAGCCCGTCGCCCATCAGGTTGATGGCCAGCACCGTGATCGCCAGCATCACGCCGGGGAAGAAGATGATCCAGGGCGCGATCTGGAAGTAGGTGCGTCCGAGCGAGATCACGTTGCCCCAGCTCGGGATCTCCGGCGGCGTGCCGGCGCCCAGGAACGACAGCCCGGCCTCGGTCAGGATCGCCGAGGCGCAGGCGTAGGTCGCCTGCACGATCAGCGGCGCGTAGGTGTTCGGCAGGATGTGGCGGGTCATGATGGTGTGGGTGCGGGTCCCGCTGGCGACCGCCGCCTCGATGTAGGGCAGGCTGCGGACCTGCATCACGACGCTGCGCACCAGCCGGACGACCCGGGGGATCTCCGGGATCGCGATCGCGATGATCACGATCGTGAGGCTGGCCTTCATCAGGGTGATCAGGGCGATGGCCAGCAGGATCGGCGGGATCGCCATCAGCCCGTCCATTACCCGCATGACGATGTCGTCGACCCGGCGGTAGTAGCCGCACAGCACGCCGATCACCAGGCCGGCGGCGGTGGCGATCGCCGCCACCGTGATGCCGACGATCAGCGAGATTCGGGCGCCGTAGATCACCCGGCTGTAGACGTCGCGGCCGAACTCGTCGGTGCCGAACGGGAACTCGCCCGACGGTCGGCGCAGCCGCTCGAGCGGATCGAAGCTGAGCGGGTCGTCGGCGATCCACGGCGCGATCACCGCGATCAGCGCCAGGGCCAGCAGGATGGCCGAGCCGATGATGATCGTCGGGTTGCGGCGCGCCCAGTCGAAGCGGCGGACGCGCATGGCGGGAGTGATCTCGGCTGTCGCTGCCATCGGCCGCCCCTAGTACCGGATCCGCGGGTCGAGGAAGGTGTAGCTGATGTCGATCAGCAGGTTCACCATCACCTTGGTCGCCGCAAAGATGATGATCAGGCCCTGCACGATCGGGTAGTCGCGCTTGAGGATCGCGTCGACCGTCAGCCGGCCGAGGCCGGGAATGTTGAAGACCGTCTCGGTCAGGACCACGCCGGAGATCAGCAGGGTCAGGCCGATGCCGATCACCGTGACGATCGGCACGGCGGCGTTCTTGAGCGCGTGCTTGAGCAGGACGCCGGTGGTGGCGACGCCCTTCGCCCTGGCGGTGCGGATATAGTCCTCGGACAGCACCTCCAGCATGCTGGCCCGGGTGATGCGCGCGAGCAGTGCGGTGTAGACCATGCCCAGCGCGATCGCCGGCAGGGTGATCGACCTGGCGGTCTGCCAGACGCCCTGGGACAGCGGCTTGTAGCCCTGCACCGGCAGCCAGCGCAGCTCGATGGCGAAGACGTAGATCAGGATGTAGCCGATCAGGAAAACCGGTACTGCGAAGCCGAGCACCGAGAACCCCATGATCACCCGGTCGACCAGGGTGCGCGCCTTCCAGGCGGCCAGCACCCCGATCGGGATCGCGATCGTCACGGCGACCACCAGGGTCGACACCGCCAGCACCACCGACGGCTCCAGGCGCTGGCCGACCAGCGTGGTGACCGGCAGGTTGGAGAAGATCGAGGTGCCGAGATCGCCGCGCAGCAGGTTCATCGCGTAGATCGCGAACTGCTCCCAGATCGGCCGGTCCAGTCCCAGCTTCTTGCGGACCCCCTCGATCTCGGCCGGCGAGGCGTCGTCGCCGGCGATCACCGCCGCCGGGTCGCCCGGCGTGAGGTGCAGCAGGAAGAACACGAACAGCGCGACGACGATCATGACCGGGATCGTCGCGAGCAGCCGGCGGATGATATAGGCCGTCATCGGCCGGTCCCCGGGTCCGTCACGCGCATCTGTGCAGTCCCCTCGTACAAGCCCTGCCGTCGCGCCGGCCGTCGCGGCCGGGCGGCCTGCCATCGATGTCCGGAAGTCGGGCGGCGGGCCGGCACCGGGCCGGCCCGCCGCAAGCGCGGCCTACTTCAGCTCGATGTTCCACATCGGCGGCACCGACGGCACCGACAGCACGCCGGCGATCCGGTCCGACCGGTAGGCGACCGGGTTCCGCCATTGCGCGAACGAGATGTACGGCACCTGGTCGTAGGCACGCTTGGACAGCTCGACCGCCAGCTTCTTGCGGGTCTCGATGTCCGGCGCGAACGCCCACTGCTTGCGCAGGTCCTCGAAGACCTTGTCGCAGGGCCAGCCGAACCAGGCCTTGTCGCAGCCCATGCCGATCGAGGTGTGGGTGATCGGGCTCGACGAGGTCAGGACCGTGGTGCCGGTGATGAAGATGTTCCAGCCGCCCTCGGCCGGCTTCTCCTTCTTGGCGCGCCGCGCCACCACCGAGCCCCAGTCCATCGCCTGGACGTCGAGGTTCAGGAAGCCGGCCTTCCGCAACTGCTGGATCATCACCAGGTTGGCCGGGTTGATGTAGGCGTGGTCGGTGGCGTGCAGGATGGTGATCGGCTCGCCGTTGTAGCCGGCCTCCTTGAACAGCGCCTCGGCCTTCTTGTAGTCCTTCGCGCCCTTGTAGGGCTCGCTGCCGGCGTCGGTCTCCATGGCCACGCCGCAGCCGAAGTACGAGTAGCACAGCGTCTGCAGCTCGGGATCGGCGGCGATGGTGTTCAGGTAGTCGGCGTTGTTGATGAGGTAGTACATCGCCTGCCGCGCCTTCACGTTGTTGAAGGGCGGGTGCAGGTGGTTGAGCTGGAGAATGCCCATGGTGCCCATCGCCGGGTGCACCTCGAGCTTGATGTCGGGGTTGGCGGCGAGCAGCGGCAGGAAGTCCGGCTTCGGGTTCTCGAGGTAGTCGATCTCGCCGGCCATCAGCGCCGACTGCGCGGTCTGCGGGTCGGACAGCCAGATGAATTCGACGCGGTCGACCTTGACGACCTTGCCGCCGGCGTGGCCCGAGGCCGGCTCCTTGCGCGGCACGTAGTCCTTGAACTTGACGTAGACCGTCTTGCTGCCGGGGACCCATTCGTCACGCTTGAACATGAACGGTCCGGACCCGACGACTTCCTCGATCTGCTGGAACGGATCGACCAGCGCCTCCTTCTCGCGCATCACGAACGGGATGCTGGTCCCGGTCTTGGCCAGGGTGTCGATCAGCAGGCCGTACGGCTCGGTCAGCACCCATTCGAAGGTCTTGGCGTCCTTCGCGGTGATCGACTTGGTGTAGCCCATCAGCTGCTTGCCGGCGCCGTCCCGCTTGCCCCAGCGGCTCATCGAGGCGACCACGTCCTTGGAGGTCACGTCGGAGCCGTCGTGGAACTTCAGGCCGTCGCGCAGCGTGAAGTTGTAGGTCATCCGGTCGACGCTGACGGTCCAGCTGTCCACCATCTGCGGCTGCGGCTGCAGGTCGGCATCGCTGGAGAACAGGGTGTCGTAGATCATCAGGCCGTGGATCCCGGCGATCGTCTGGGTGGTCCAGAACGGATCGATGGTCCGCACGTCGGCGTGCATGGTGACCCGCAGGACCTTGTCTTCCGCGGCGCTTGCCTGCACGGCTCCGAACAACATGGCGGTGGCCAGGCATGCCGCACCCAGCCTCAACCCCGACCGCTTCAAGCGAGTGAGCATCCCTGTCTCCCATTGCTGTAAAAAACGGCGGTCGGGGTCGTTACCGAGCCAAGCTTTGCACTTGGTTTCTGCTCCTCCCTAGAAGCTCTCGGTCTCCATATCCTTGGCTACCCGGTTCGCCACAAGTGTCCCTGTCAATATTCCAGTTGGTTAGTCGTCGGCGAGTCAATGGATTTCTTCCTCCGGGGTTGCATTTGACCGGAAGCGGGCAGGCGGGCGGCCCCCGCCGGCGCCGCATGCCTCCCCCGCGTCAATTGCACGTATCGTTGCCTAGGCAATCGGGCATTCTGAGTCGGCAGGTTGCGGCGGCGGGCCGCGGCCGGATCCGGATTCGTCCCCATGGCAGCCCTGTCCGCCGAAGCTCCCTCGACCGCCGGCTACGGCCGCGGCATCGCCATGCAGGTCATCGCGGTCGCGATGTTCGCGTCCATGGGCATGGTCATCAAGCTGCTGGACGGCCGCTACCCGACCTCGCAGATCATCCTGTTCCGCTGCGCGCCGGCGCTGCTGCCGCTGATCCTGTACCTGCCGCTGCAGGGCGGCTGGTCGGCGCTGAAGACCCGGCGGCCCGGCTGGCATCTGGTGCGGACCGTCGCCGGCATCGGCTCGATGTATGTCGGCTTCTACGCGCTCGGCCGCATGGCGTTCGCCGACTACGTGGCGATCTCGTTCACCGCGCCGCTGTTCGGAACCCTGCTGTCGATCCCGTTCCTGGGCGAGCGGGTCGGCATCTGGCGGACCGGGGCGGTCGGGCTCGGCTTCGCCGGCGCGCTGCTGACCGCCGGGCCGATCGCCGGCGAGTTCGACCCCATGGTGCTGTTCGCCGTCGGCTCGGCCTTCGGCTACGGCATGGCGATGATCGCCATGCGCAAGCTCGGCTCGACCGACAAGTCGTCGGCCACGGTGTTCTACTTCACGGTCGCCGGCGCGCTTTCCAGCCTGCTCCTGCTGCCGGCCCAGTGGGTGGCGCCGACGCCGGAGGATCTCGCCCTGCTGGTCACGATCGGCCTGGTCGGCGGGGTCGCGCAGATCTTCATGACCGAGGCGTTCCGGCTGGCCCCGCCGTCGGTGGTCGCGCCGTTCGACTACACCGCGATGCTGTGGGCGCTGGCCTTCGGCTTCTTCGTGTTCGGCACCTTCCCGGGCCCGCAGGTGCTGGCCGGCGCCGCCCTGATCTGCGCGTCCGGCCTGTTCATCATCCACCGCGAGACCGTGCGCGGCGTGAAGCGCGCCAAGCTGAAGAGTTCCAGCCTGTAGCGGTCGGCAATCCGGGTTAGCATCGGGCCGAGAACAGGAGGCCCCGATGCAGCTCGTCGACCTGTCGCGTCCGCTGGAGAATACGGAATACGCCGACCCGCCCGGCCTGGCGCCGAAGATCGAGTACATGGCGCACAGGGACACCGCCGCCGGCATGCTGCGGTTCTTCCCGGGCGTCACGCCGGACCGGCTGCCCGGCGGCGAGGGCTGGGCGGTCGAGCGGGTGACGCTGTCGACCCACAACGGCACCCATCTGGACGCGCCGTACCACTTCCACTCGACCATGGACGGCGGGCAGCGGGCGATCACCATCGACGAGGTGCCGCTGGAGTGGTGCTGGAACCCCGGCGTGAAGCTCGACTTCCGGCATTTCGGGAACGGCTACGTCGCGACCGCCGCCGACGTCGAGGCCGAGCTGGCGCGCATCGGCCACGCGCTGAAGCCGCTCGACATCGTGCTGGTCAACACCGCCGCCGGCGCGCGCTACGGCGAGGCCGACTACGTCGACACCGGCTGCGGGATGGGGCGCGAGGCGACCCTGTACCTCACCGAACGCGGCGTGCGGGTGACAGGTACCGACGCCTGGAGCTGGGACGCGCCGTTCGTGTACACCGCGCAGAAGGTGTCGGAGACCGGCGACGCCTCGCTGATCTGGGAGGGCCATCGCGCCGGCATGGTGCGCGGCTACTGCCACATGGAGAAACTGGCCAACCTGGAGGCCCTGCCGTCGACCGGCTTCGAGGTCATCTGCTTCCCGGTCAAGGTCAAGGCGGCGAGCGCCGGCTGGTGCCGCCCGGTGGCGGTGCTGGGGCGCTGACGCCCCGGCCGCAGCCCGCCGGCGCCGGGTGAGCCCGGAAGAACCCGACCATGTCGTCGAGCGCCGGGCTGGATCCCTGCAGCGGCCGGGCCAGCGACGCCACCAGCTCGACATGGCCGACCCCGTCGTAGCGGCGCAGTTCGGCGCGGCCGCCGGCCTCGCCGATCCGCCGGGCCAGCCGCTCGGAATTGCGCGGCAGCACCGTGGTGTCGTCGGTGCCGGCGATCAGCAGCATCGGCGGCGCCGTGCCGTCGACATGGTTGACCGGCTGGGTGCGCGGGCGCTGCTCCTCGGGCCCGAAGATCGCCTTCAGCCGGGCGCCCGTCAGCGGCAGGAAGTCGTAGGGACCGGCCAGCCCGGCGGTGGCCGCGATCGCCCGGCACGGCCGCTCGCCGACGGCGGCCAGCCACTGCGGGTCGAGGGTCAGCATCGCCGCGTTGTAGGCGCCCGCCGAATGCCCGGCCAGCAGGACCGGGCGGCCCGGCCGGAGGTTCCCGTCGGCGCCGGCGCGCGTCCAGGCGACGGCGGCGGCGGAATCCTCCAGGAAGGCCGGCCAGCGGACCTCCGGATACAGCCGGTAGTCGGGGATGACCGCGACGAAGCCGCGCGACGCCAGGGCCTCGCCGACGAAACGGTAGTCGTCCCTGGATCCGGAATGCCACCCGCCGCCGTATAGGAACACGACGACCGGCGCCGGGCTGCCCGGGTCGGCCCCGTCGGGTATGTAGACGTCGGCGCCGCGGCGCGGCCCGGCGGCGTAGCGGAGGTCGCGGATGACACGGTATCCCTCGTCCGGCACCAGGGCGTTCAGCAGGTCGGCGCCCGAGCAGGCCGGCAGCAGGGCGAGCGCCAGCAGCACCGGCAGGCGGAGCAGTCGTTGCAGGATTCGGCTGGGCAGGATTCGGCTGGGCCGGATTGGGCTGGGCCGGATTGGGCTGGGCATGCAGTCTCCTTGTCGTCCGGTATACGGCCGCCGGGCCGGGACGGATCCATGGGACGGCTGCCGGTGCTGACCGAACGCCGCGCCCTGCAGGCGGCGGTTGCCGTCCTCGCCCTGGTGCCGATCGGCGCCGGCGCCGCCGGGGTGCTGCTCGGCCCGGGCTTCGTGGCTGCGGGGCTGCCGGTTCCGGCCGACCTGGACAGCCACTTCCGCTACCTGTCGGGGATCTTCCTGGCCCTCGGGCTGGCATTCTGGTCGACCGTGCCGGCGATCGAACGGCGCACCGGGACGTTCCGGCTGCTCGGCTTCCTGGTGGTGGTCGGCGGGCTGGCAAGGCTCGGCTCGCTGCTGACGGTCGGCGTCCCGCACTGGCCGCATCTCGGCGGGCTGGCGCTTGAGCTGCTCGCGGTGCCGGCGCTGGCGGTCTGGCAGGCGCGGGTGGCCCGGCGTCGCTGGCCCTGAGCGTCGGGATCAGGCGTCCCTGGCCTCCTCGACCAGCCAGTCGCGGAACGCCCGCACCGCGGCCCGCGAGCGGCTGCGCTCCAGGCAGACCATGTAGTTGGCCTCGGTGCTGGGGATGTCGATCTCCGACACCCGCACCAGCCGGCCGGCCGCCAGGTCGTCGCGGATCAGTGCGCTGCGCCCCAGCATGATGCCCTGGCCGCCGAGCACCGCCTGCATGGCCACCGCGGTGTCGTCGTACTCGGAGGCCGCCGGGATCTCATCGGCCGGCAGGCCGGCGGCCTCGCGCCAGCGCCGCCAGTTGATGTCGTCGTTGTGGTGCGAGTGGATGGCGTGGCGCAGCAGGTCCATCGGCGCGCGGCCCGGATGCCGGTCCAGGAAAGCCGGCGCGTAGACCGGGGTCAGGCTCTCCTCGAGGAACTTCTCGGCATGCACGCCGGGCCAGTCGCCGCGGCCGTACCGGATCGCCAGGTCGACATCCTCGCGGGTCAGGTCGACCACCCGCCGGGTGGTGAAGAACCGCACGTCGATGCCCGGATGCCGGTCCAGGAAGCGCGGCAGCCGGTGGATCAGCCAGTGCGCCGCGAACGACGGCAGCACGCTGATGGTCAGGGTCGACGGGCCGGCGCCGCGCCGCACCCGGCGGACCCCGTCGGCCAGCGCGTCGAAGGCCTGGGCGACCACCGGCGCCAGCACGGTGCCGGCCTCGGTCGGGATCAGGCCGCGGGCGGTGCGCTCGAATACCGGGGTGCCGAGCCAGGCCTCCAGCGCGGTGATCTGCTTGCTGACGGCGCCGTGGGTGACGTGCAGGGCCTCGGCGGCGCGGCTCAGGTTGCCGTGCCGGACCGCGGCGTCGAAGGCCCGGAGCGTGTTCAGCGGCGGCAGCGGGGTCATGGCGATGTCCTGTGAGATTATCTCACACAGATCGGAGAAAGGATCGCTTTTGCAAGGTGCGCGTCGGGCGTAGTTGTCGCCGGTCCCCGACGACGAGGTGACCCATGGACCGCTATCGACTGCTGATCGGCAACCGCAACCATTCCTCCTGGTCGCTGCGCGGCTGGCTGGCGATGCGCCTGTCCGGCCTGCCGTTCGAGGCCGAGGTGGTGCCGCTGTTCCGCGACGACACCGCCGCGCGCATGGCGGCGTTCTCCGATGCTCCGGCGCGGGTGCCGGTGCTGCGGCGCAATGGTCCAGCGGGCGACCTGGTGGTCTGGGACAGCCTCGCGATCCTCGAGCATGCCGCCGAGCGGTCGCCGGATGCCGGCCTGTGGCCGGCCGACCCCGACCGGCGGGCCGAGGCGCGCTCGGTGGTGGCCGAGATGCATTCCGGCTTCACCGCCCTGCGCACCCACATGCCGATGGCGATCCGCGAGCGCATCGACGGCCGCCGGGACCGGCCCGGCGTCGCCGACGACGTCGCCCGGGTGTTCGCCCTGTGGCGGCGCTGCCTGGCCCGGTCCGGCGGGCCGTTCCTGTTCGGCGAGTGGTCGGTGGCCGACATCTTCTTCGCGCCGGTGGTGGCCCGATTCCGCAGCTACCTTGTCATTGTTCCGGGCGACCTGACCGCGTACTCGGAGGCGGTGCTGGCCCACCCGCATGTGCGGGAGTGGGAGGCCGAGGCGGTGCGCGAGCCCTGGACGGTGGAGATCGAGTGATGGACTGGACCGACGGTATCGACAGCCATTCCCGGCTGGTCGGGTATCTCGACGCGGTCGGCGCCGGCTACCGGGTGGTCTCGCACGCCGCCGAGGGCCGGTCCGAGGAGATCAGCGTGATCCGCGGCAACCACCCGTCGCAGGCCCTCAAGGCAATGGTGGTGGCGCTGAAGAACGCAGGCACGGACTTCGGCCTAGCGGTGCTGCCGGGCGACCGGCGGGTCGACTTCGACGCGCTGGCCCGGGCCTTCGGGGCGAGGAAGGTGCGGTTTGCGGCGCCCGAGGACGCCCAGCGCCTGACCGGCTGCGTGATGGGCTCGGTGCCGCCGTTCAGCTTCCACCCGGCCGTGCCGCTGGTCGCCGACCCGTCGATCCAGATCAATCAGGAGGTCTGCTTCAACGCCGCCCGCCTCGACCGCTCGATCTTCATGCCGCTGGCCGACTACCTGAAGGCCGCCGAGCCGCGGCTGGCGGCCTTTGCGGCGTAGCGGCGGGTGGTTTCCGGAGCCGGGCGCCTTCGCGCCCCCTCCGGAATGACGGCATTAGGGGGAAATCCTGGCGATGGTACCGGCAGATCCCACCTCACTTTCGTCATCCCGGAGAAGACGCGACAGCGGCTGGCTCCGGGATCCACGGCGCGACCTACGGGATTCACACATCTCGCGGCGGCGGGTGGGTTCCGGAGCCGGACGCTCGCGCGTCCCCTCCGGAATGACGAAGTCGGGGAGGATTCGGCCGTCTTTCCTCCCGCCTCCAACCCCCATTTCGTCATCCCGGAGGGGC
>NZ_JAVJSE010000022.1:0-56948 GCF_040219615.1 Thalassobaculum sp. | reverse complement strand
GAGGAAAAGCGGAGGCCTCAGTGCCGGAAGTGCCGCATGCCGGTCAGCACCATGGCCAGGCCCTTCTCGTCGGCGGCGGCGATCACCTCGTCGTCGCGCATCGAGCCGCCGGGCTGGATCACCGCGGTGGCGCCGGCCTCGGCGACCGCCAGCAGGCCGTCGGCGAACGGGAAGAAGGCGTCGGAGGCGGCGGCCGAGCCGACCGTGCGCGGCTCCGCCCAGCCGGCGGCCCGGGCGGCGTCCTGGGCCTTCAGGGCGGCGATGCGCGCCGAATCGATCCGGCTCATCTGGCCGGCGCCGATGCCGGCGGTCGAGCCGTCCTTCACGTAGACGATGGTGTTCGACTTGACGTGCTTGGCGATCCGGAACGCCAGCAGCAGGTCGCGCATCTCCTGCGCGGTCGGCGCCCGCCTGGTGACGACCCTGAGGTCGGCCTCCGTGACCCGGCCGTTGTCGCGGTTCTGCACCAGCAGGCCGCCGGCCAGGTTGCGGACCATATGGCCCGGCGCGGTCGGGTCGGGCAGCGCGCCGGTGCGCAGCAGGATCCGCGGGTTCTTCTTGGCGGCGAACACCCGGAGCGCGTCGTCGTCGAATGCCGGCGCGATGATCACCTCGCTGAAGATCCGGCCGATCTTCTCGGCGGTCTCGCCGTCCAGGGTGCGGTTCAGGGCGACGATGCCGCCGTAGGCGCTGACCGGGTCGCAGGCCAGTGCCGCATCCCAGGCGGCGCTGAGCGAGTCGGCGACCGCCACCCCGCAGGGGTTGGCGTGCTTGATGATCGCGATGCCCGGCCCGTCGAGCTCGGCGACCAGTTCGAAGGCGGCGTCGGTGTCGTTCAGGTTGTTGTAGCTGAGCGCCTTGCCCATCAGCTGCTCGGCGCTGGCCACGCCCGGCCGGTTCTCGGCGGTCCTGTAGAAGGCGGCCTGCTGGTGCGGGTTCTCGCCGTAGCGCAGCACCTGCGGGGCCGAGCCGGCGAGCGTGAAGCGGCGCGGGAAGCCGTCGCCCAGCTCGCCCGCCAGCCAGCCGGCGATGGCGGCGTCGTAGGCGGCGGTGCGGGCATAGGCGGTGGCGGCCAGCTTGCGGCGCAGCGCCAGGCTGGTGGCGCCGTCGTTGGCGCGCATCTCGTCGAGCACCGCGTCGTAGTCCTCGACGTCGACCACCACGGTGACGAAGTCGTGGTTCTTGGAGGCGGCGCGGATCATCGCCGGCCCGCCGATGTCGATGTTCTCGACGGATTCCTCCCAGCCGGCCCCCCGCGCACGGGTCGCCTCGAACGGGTACAGGTTGACCACCAGCAGGTCGATCGGCGCGATGCCGTGCTTCTGCATGGCCGCGACATGGTCGTCCAGGTCGCGGCGTCCGAGCAGGCCGCCGTGGATCACCGGGTGCAGGGTCTTGACCCGGCCGTCCATGATCTCCGGGAAGCCGGTGCGGTCGGCGACCTCGACCACCGGCACGCCGGCATCGGCCAGCGCCCTGGCGGTGCCGCCGGTCGACAGGATCTCGACGCCCATGCCGGCGAGGGCGCGGCCGAACTCGACCAGGCCGGACTTGTCGGACACGGAAATCAGGGCACGGGCGACGGGGACGCGATCGATCTCGGCCATCGGGCGGGAACTCCTCGGAACGGCGGTCAGGCTCGCCCGGGCTTATCCTCGCTCGCGGCCATCGGGTCAACAGCCGGCGCGGCGACGGGCTGTCGCCGCAGCCGCGACTCGCGGATGCCGATATAGGTGGCGCTGGCGAAGATCAGGGCGCCGCCGACCCAGGTCCACAGGTCCGGCACCTCGCCGAACATCACGAAGCCGATGGCGGCGGCCCAGATCAGCTTGCTGAAGTCCATCGGCAGCACCGCCGACGCGTCGGCCAGCTTGAACGACTGGTTCATCGCGGTCTGTGCGACCGTCCCGAGGATGCCGAGCCCGGCCAGTATCGCCAGCGCCTCCAGCCCCGGCCAGGTCCAGTACGGGGCGGCCGCCGCCAGGGCGACCGGCGCCAGGAAGATCGAGGCGTAGGCCGTGATGGTGACGCTGGACTCGGTGCGGGTCAGCACCTTGATGACCATCAGCGCGACCGCCCACACCACCGACGAGCCGATCACCAGCAGCGGCCCGAACCCGACCTCGACGATGCCCGGGCGCAGGATGATCAGCGCGCCGGCGAAGCCGACCAGGATGGCGGTCCAGCGCCGCAGCCGGACCACCTCGCCGAGCAGCAGCATCGCCAGCAGGGTGGCGAACAGCGGCGCGGTGAAGCCCAGCGCCGCGACCGTGGCCAGCGGCGTGATCGACAGGCTGTAGAAGAACATCAGCATGGCGGCGGCGTTCAGCGCGCCGCGCAGCGCGAACAGCTTCAGCTTGCCGGTCCTCAGCGGGGCCCAGCCCTGGCGCATGAACACCGGGGCGAGCGCGACGAAGCCGAAGAACACCCGGAAGAACGCGACCTCGAACGGGTGCATCTCGCCGGTCAGGCTGAGATGCCGGATGCCGGCATGCATGATGCTGAACGCCGCCGCGGCCAGCGCCATCATCAGGGCGCCGGCGAGCGGGGCGGGGATCGACGTCGGCCGACGGAAGGGGGGTGCGAATGCCACCGACCCACCCTAGGTCCCGTGCTGCACTGCGACAAGCGCCGGAGGGGAACGGGTGCGGTGTGCGCCGAGGCGGCGGATGGGTCCCGGAGCCGTCCCGGATCAAGTCCGGGACTCTCCGGAATGACGGTGCAATTTCTATCTGTCATCCCGGAGAATCCGCGCGAGCGGATGGCTCCGGGACCCACGGAGCGACGGGGCGTCGAGGCGGCTACTACCCCGGCAGCGCCGACGCGTCGGCCACCACCCGCACCGCCAGGGTCCGGCTGCGGCCGCGGATGTCGATCTCCAGGGTCGGGGCGGCGCCGAGGTCGACGCCGGCGGCCTCGACCAGCGACTGCGAGACGATCAGCTGGGCGCCGTGCTCCTTGGTCAGCGCCTCCAGCCGGCTGGCGGTGTTGACGGTGTCGCCGACCGCGGTCACGCCGCGCACCCGGCCGTAGCCCATCTCGCCGACGATCGCCGAGCCGAGATGGATACCGATGCCGATCCGCAGCGGCGCGTTCAGGTCGCCCTCCAGGCTGGCGTTCAGGTCGGCCAGCCGCTCGCCCATCGCGCGGGCCGCGGCCAGCGCCTGGCGGGCGCCTTCGCCCGGGCCGGAGTCTATGCCGAACAGCGCCATGATGCCGTCGCCGATGAACTTGTCGATGCGGCCCCCGGCGCCCTCGATCGCGGCCCCCATCTCGGCGAAGTACCGGTTCAGGATGAACACCACGTCGTATGGCAGGCGGTGCTCGGACAGCTGGGTGAAGCCGCGCAGGTCGGCGAACAGCACCGCGATGTCGAGCTCGCGGCCCTGCAGGTAGTCGGGCCCGCCGCGCGCATGGCCCACCCCGGCGGTGTGCGGCGGCAGCAGCGGCATGACCTCCAGGCCGTCGACCACCACGGTCTGGCAGGCGAGGCGCACGTTCGGCGGGGCGGCGATCCGGCTGAGCACCCTGGCCTCGGCCTCGCTCGGCCGCGCCAGGTCGTCCAGGCCGGCGCCGATCCTGATCCGGCAGGTCGAGCAGCGGCCGCGGCCGCCGCACACCGAGGCGTGCGGGATGCCGTAATGCTGGCTGACCGACAGCACCGTCATGCCGGCCATGGCGCGGACGCTCTTGCCGCTGCCGTAGCGCAGGGTGGCGTCGCGGCTGCGGTGCTCGACGGCCAGGCGCACCGACCGGGCGACGAAGGCGGCCGCCACCGCCGCCGCGAAGCCGATGCGGGCCCAGTCCATCAGCCGAACGGTAGCGGCGATCTCGGGGCTCGCCGGCAGGTTCATGGCGGCGACCGCGGCGCTCAGCCAGGCCGGGTCCCGGGCGAGCTCGCGGATCTCCATGCCGGCGGCGACGTAGCCGGCCAGCGACGCCGTCGGCACCGCGACCGCGGCCGCCAGCAGCCACGGTGCGGCCCGCTCGAACCACGGCCGGAAGCGCAGCCAGAGATACAGGCCGACGCAGCCATGCACCCAGGCGACCGTCAGGGCGACCGGCTGCTTGACCGTCTGCCAGGACGAGAACACCCACATGTTCAGCAGCGCGTAGGTGTAGCTGTCGTTCACCCCCAGCACCGCGCTGGCGTAGCGGGTGGCGATCGCGTGGTCGAGCAGCAGCAGCGGGATCGCCAGCCCCAGCACCAGCTGGGCGATCTCGGCCGGCGACATGGCGCGCAGCGAGTCGCGCAGCCAGATCGCCCGCAGCGCGATCAGCACATGGGCCGCCAGCCCGCCATACAGCAGCACCGTGCCGACCGGATTGCGCCACAGGGCGACGAACGGGCCGCTGGCCGCGGCCAGCGCCTCCAGCGACCAGATCCCGACCGCGTGGTTCAGCAGATGGGTGAGGACGTAGGCGAACAGGATCAGCCCGGAGACCAGCCGGATCCGGGCGATCGCGGCGTTCAGGGAGAGGGTGCGGGACGGTCCCGGACGGTCGACGATCGCTGCCATGATCTCTCCACAATGTCGGGCAGACTACCGCGGTAACTTGTAATTCGCAGGGAAATTGGTACACCAGCCAACCGCATGCGGCGGTCTTTCCAGTCATCATGGTCCATCGAACATGACGAACGCATTATCGGTGCGCGGTCTGGTCAAGCGCTTCGGGCCGAAGACCGCGGTCGACGGCCTCAGCTTCGAAGTAGCGGCCGGTGAAGTCCTCGGCTTTCTCGGCCCGAACGGGGCCGGCAAGTCGACCACGATGAAGATGATCTGCGGGTTCCTGGCGCCGACCGCCGGCACCGCGGTGATCTGCGGGCACGACGTGCTGGAGGATCCCATCGCCGCCAAGCGGGCGCTGGGCTACCTGCCGGAAGGCGCGCCGGCCTATCCCGACATGACCACCATCGGCTTCCTGGAGTTCATCGCCGGGGTGCGCGGCTACGACGGCGCCGAGCGCCGCGAGCGGGTGGCCGGCGCAATGGCCAAGACCCGGCTCGAGGAGGTCACCCACCAGCCGATCGAGACCCTGTCGAAGGGTTTCAAGCGACGGGTCGGCCTGGCCCAGGCGCTGCTGCACGAGCCGCCGGTGCTGATCCTCGACGAGCCGACCGACGGCCTCGACCCGAACCAGAAGTTCGAGGTCCGCAAGCTGATCCGCGAGATGGCGGCCGACAAGGCGATCGTGATCTCGACCCACATCCTGGAGGAGGTCGACGCGGTGTGCTCGCGCGCCATGATCATCGCGCGCGGCCGGGTCCTGGCCGACGACACCCCGGACGGCCTGCGCGGCCTGGCGCCCAGCGGAAACCTGGACGACGTGTTCCGCGCCGTGACGACCGGGGCCGTGACGACCGGGACCGTCGGCACGGAGGCGGCCCATGCGTAACGTCGCCCTGATCACCCGGCGCGAGCTGCGCGGCTACTTCGCCACCCCGCTGGCCTATATCTTCATCGTCATCTTCCTGGTCCTGGCCGGCGCGCTCACCTTCTTCCTGGGCGGGCTGCTGCAGCGCGGCCAGGCCGACCTGCAGCCGTTCTTCACCTTCCATCCCTGGCTGTACCTGTTCCTGGTGCCGGCGCTGTCGATGCGGCTGTGGGCGGAGGAGCGGCGGACCGGCACCATCGAGCTGTTCCTGACCCTGCCGATCACCATGGGCGAGGCGGTGATCGCCAAGTTCCTGGCGGCCTGGGTGTTCACCGCGATCGCGCTGGCGCTGACCTTCCCGCTGTGGATCACCGTCAACCTGCTCGGCAATCCCGACAACGGGGTGATCCTGGCGTCCTACATCGGCAGCCTGCTGATGGCCGGCGCCTTCCTGGCTGTCGGCTCGATGATCTCGGCCGCCACCAAGAACCAGGTCATCGCCTTCGTGGTGACGACCGCCGTGCTGTTCGTGTTCGCGCTCGCCGGCAGCGACTTCGTGCTGGAGGCGTTCCGCGGCTGGGCGCCGGCCATGGTCGTCGACATCGTCGCCGGCTTCGGCTTCCTCACGCATTTCCAGGCGATCGCGCGCGGCGTGATCGACCTGCGCGATGCGATCTTCTTCGGCTCGACCATCGCGCTGGCGCTGTTCGCCAACGCGCTGATCGTGGACCTCAAGAAGGCGGACTGACCATGACCACCCCGCATCCCGCCGCGACCGACACCGCGCGCCGCCGCGACCCCGCCCGCCTGACCGCCCTGGCGCTGGCCCTGCTGGCGGTGCTGTTCGTCGCGGTCAACGTCCTGGTGTCGTTCACCCTGACGGCCCAGCGCGTCGACCTGACGGCGGACAAGCTGTACTCGCTGTCGCCGGCCACCCAGCGCGTGCTCGACGCCATCGAGGAGCCGGTCACGCTCCGGCTGTTCTACTCCAAGCGGCTCGGCACCCAGGCGCCCGGCTACGGCATCTATGCCGAGCGCGTGCAGGACGTGCTGCGCGAATACGCCAGCCTTTCCGACGGCAAGGTGATCCTGGAGATCTACGACCCGACGCCGTTCACCCCGGTCGAGGACCGTGCGGTGTCCTTCGGCCTGCAGCAGATCCCGCTCGAGGGCGTCGAGGGCAACGTGTTCTTCGGCCTCGCCGGGTCGAACATGACCGACGACGTCGAGACCATCCCGTTCCTGCAGCCGGACCGCGAGGCGCTGCTGGAATACGACCTCACCAAGATGATCTACGCGCTGTCGCAGGGGGCGTCCGGCAAGGTCGGGCTGATCGGCTCGCTGAAGATCGACGGCGACGTCCGCATGGGCCAGACGGGCCGGCCCGAGCAGGTCCCGCCGATGGTGGTCGCCGAGCGCATCCGCGAGGTCCTCGACATCGAGACTCTGCCGAACGACGTCCAGAAGATCCCGGACGACATCGCGATCCTGATGGTCGCGCACCCGAAGAACCTGTCGCCGCGCACGCTGTTCGCGATCGACCAGTACATCCTGGGCGGCGGCAAGGCGGCGATCTTCGTCGATCCCTATGCCGAGTCCCAGGCCGGCCCGATGACCGGCGGGCCGATGGCCGACGCGCCGTCGAGCACCCTGGAGCCGATCTTCGAGGCCTGGGGCCTGCAGATGCCGATCGACAAGGTGGTGGGCGACCGCTTCGCCGCCCGCCGGGTCGGGCAGCCGAACGGTCGCGACTACGTGTCCTACGTGCCGTGGCTGCTGCTGCGCGGGGCCCGCAACCTGAACCGGGAATCGCCGATCACCGCGCAGATCGACACCCTCGCGGTGGCCAGCGCCGGGGCCCTGTCGGTCAAGGACGGCGCGGCGATCACCCTGACGCCGCTGGTGACCTCCAGCCCCGGCTCGATGCTGATCGACGCGAAGAAGCTGATGGGGCCGGTGCCGGAGCCGGAGAAGCTGCTGCGCGAATACCAGGCCGGCGACGCCTATGTCCTGGCCGGCATGGTGACCGGCACCGTCAAGACCGCCTTCCCGGACGGTCGACCGGCCCTGGCCGACGGCCAGGACGACGACCCGACCGCCGTGTTCGACACCGTGCTGACCGAGTCGAAGGGCCCGATCCAGGCGGTCGTGGTGGCCGACAGCGACGTGCTGATCGACCGCTTCTGGGTGCAGTACCGCGAGTTCTTCGGCCGCCGCGTGGCGGTGCCGGGGGCCGGCAACGGCGATTTCGTCGCCAACGTCATGGACGGGCTGACCGGCTCGTCGGCGTTGCTCGACCTGCGCGGCCAGGGCTCGTCCTACCGCCCGTTCGAGGTGATCGAGCAGATCAAGCGCGAGGCCGACCGCAAGTACCAGGCCAAGGAGCAGGAGCTGCGCGAGACCCTGGCCGAGACCCAGACGAAGCTGGACGCCCTGCGCGACCGGCAGGCCAGCACCGGCGGCCCGGTGGCGCTCAGCGACGAGGAGCGCCGGCAGGTCACCGAGTACCAGCGCCAGATCCTGCGGCTGCGGAACGAGTTGCGCGAGGTCCAGCGCTCGCTGCGCGAGGACGTCGAGCGGCTGGAGACCAAGGTGCTGTTCGCCAACATCGCGTTGATGCCGGTGCTGGTGGCGATCTTCGCGCTGGCCCTGGCCGCCTGGCGGGTCCGCCGCCGGTCGCGCCGCAGCGCGGTCGAGGCGTGAGGAGGGGGCCATGATCCGACGACGTACCGTCTTCCTGCTCGGCGCCGCCACCCTGGTGGCCACCGCCGCCGCCGTGGTCGCGGTGATCGACCGGACCGCGGAGACCCGCAGCGAGGTCGAGGCCGAACGGCTGTTCCCGGACCTGCAGGAGCGGGCCGGCGAGGTGCAGCAGGTCAGGATCGCCCGGGCGGAGGGGGCCGAGACCGGCACGGTCACGCTGCTGCGCACCGAGAACGGCTGGATCCTCAAGGAACGCGACCAGTATCCGGCGCGCACCGACCTGGTCCGCAAGCTGCTGTTCGACCTGGGCCAGCTCGAGCTGATCGAACGCAAGACCGCCGACCCGGCCCGCCTCGACCGCCTGGACCTGGCGGATCTCGGGCAGAAGGGCTCGCAGGCGTCGCGGATCGCCGTGACCACCGCCGGCGGCGACACCCTGGCCGACCTGTTCATCGGCAAGAAGCGCGAGAGCCTGACCGGCGGCAAGCCGATGGTCTATGTCCGGCGCGGCGGCGAGAACCAGAGCTACCTAGCCGAGGGCGAGCTGGACCTGCGCGGCGGCCCGGTCGAGTGGCTGGTGCAGGAGGTCGTGAACATCCCGAAGGAGACCATCGTGGCGGCCGAGCTGACCTCGGCCGCCGGCGAGATCCTGCGGCTGGAGCGGGACGGCCAGGATTTCCGGATCGCCGGACTGCCCGAGGGCCGGAAGATCGGCTCGCAGTACAGCGTGAACAACGCCGCGACGCTGATCGAGCGGCTGCTGTTCGACGACGTGCGGTCGGCGGCCGGGCTGGACTTCGACGGCGGGCCGGGCGGTGCCGTGTACTCCACCGGTGACGGCCTGACGGTCAGCCTGGACCTGGCGGCGGCGCCGGACGGCAACGGGGCGTCGCCGTGGATCAGGGTCGAGGTGGCGATCGCCGGAGACGCCGGCGAGGAGGCCCGCAAGCGCGGCGAGGCGGCACGGGCGCAGACCGAGGGCTGGGCCTACCGGCTGTCGTCCTACAACCTGGAGCGCCTGCAGGCGACCATCGAGTCCCTGACCAAGCCGGCCGAGGGCTCGTAGGCACCGGTCGGGACGGCCCGTCGCTCCGTGGATCCCGGAGCCAGCGGCTCACGCGGCTTCTCCGGGATGACGATTCCATCTCTCTTCCGTCATTCCGGAGGGGGCGCGTCGGCGCCCGGCTCCGGAACCCACCGGCCACCGACATCGGTGCCGCACTGCATCGGCGCCGCCGGCTACATCCGGTAGCCCGGCTCCTCGCGGTCGAGGATGCGGCGCAGCGCCTTGAAGTGCCGGTCGGCGACCGCCCGGCGCTCCTCCTCCATCTGCCCCATCACCCGGGCCCGGACGTTGTCGCCGATCCGGCGCAGGGTGCCGCCGGTCGACTTGGCGTGCACCTGGAACATCGCCGCGCGCTCCAGGTAGTACAGGTCGTTGAAGGCGTCGGCGACGGTCGGCCCCGACACCAGCACCCCGTGCGACGCCAGCATCAGGATCGGCTTGCCGTCCATCTGCGCCGCCATCCGGTCGCCCTCCTCGGTGGCCAGCGCCAGGCCCTCGTAGTCATCGTCATAGGCGATCCGGTCGTCGAACATCAGGGCGTTCTGCTCGACCATCTCCAGCCGGCCGCCCTCCAGCAGGGTCAGGGCGGTGGCATAGGGCTGGTGGGTGTGCAGGACGACGGCGGCGCTCGGGTGGTTCACGTGGATCCGGCTGTGGATGCAGAACGCCGTCGCCTCGACCGTCTCGTCGCCCTCCAGCACGGTGCCGTCGGCGTCGCACAGCACCAGCGACGACGCGGTGATCTCCGACCAGTGCCAGCCGAACGGATTGATCAGGAACCGGTCGCCCCGGATGGTGCCGTCCGGCTCCGGGACGGCCGCCGAGAAATGGTTGTCGACCCCCTCGTTCAGCCCCATGCGGGCGGCCCAGCGCAGGGCGCAGGCGAGGTCGACGCGAAGCTGGGCGACGGTGTTCATGGATGCTCACTCCCCGGGACGGTTTCGATTTTCCCGGAGTGTGCCGCGCCCGGCGGGCATGGGGAAGGGGGAGGGCGGCGTCAGGTTTCCGCGGGAGCGGGCGCCGCCGACCGGCGGCGCGGGACCAGCCGTCGTATCGCCAGCATCAGCACCACCGCGGCGACGATCAGGCCGCCGGCGATCAGCGGCCGGAACGCCAGCCACGACAGGGCGATGGTCAGCAGTGTCAGCGGCACCGCCGCGATCAGCGCGATACCGAACGCGGCGAAGCCGACGATGCTCGCCAGGAACGGCAGCACGCTTGCCAGCCACGTCAGCGGGCTGGCCAGCAGGGCGATGCCGACCAGCATCATCAGGAAGCCGGCCGCCCGCAGGATCCAGGTGAACAGGGCCTCTTCGGCCTTGGCCTCCCGGAACATCGACTCGGCGTCGTGGGCACCGGTCCGCACCAGCTCGATCACGTGGCCGTTCGCGGCGCGGTAGGCCGTGAGGCCGCCTGCCGCCTGTCTGGCCACGACACTGACGGTCTGCGCCGGCACCGCCTGGAAGAGGATACGAAGGTCGCCGACCTGCGGGCTCTCCGGTGCGCCGCGCACGATCGCCTCGCCGTCGCGCCGGAACCCGGCGGGCAGGGCGGCGTCGCCGTCCACCGGCAACGGCTCGAAGTCGTCGATCTGCCGGATCTGCGACTCCCCGAGGGTATAGGCGCCGAGCCGGACCGGGCGGGCGTCGAGGGTCTGGCTGCGGTACGGCAGCCTCGGGTTGCCGTGCCCTTCCGGCCGCCGGAACGTCGAGGAATCGATCTCCGCCTCCGACCAGCCGGTGACGTAGCTGTATGTGGTGCGCGTCGTCTCCTTGCCGCCGACGCCGGTCTCGGTCGAGGTCTCCTTGTCCTCGCGCCACTGGTACATCTCGACCCGGCGTTCCAGGCGCAGCAGCCGGTCGCCGCCGACCTTGAAGACCGGGTCGACCAGCGGCGCCGTCACGGTGGCGGGCCCGGAGACGTGGATGAGCCTGCCGTCGTTGGCGGGATCGACGCGGTCGGCCGGAACCACGACCACCATGCCGGCTCCGGCGTCGAGCGCGACGATGGCGTCGACCGCCCGGCCCTCGTTCCACACCAGCACGAAGAAGCTGCCGGCGAACAGCAGGACGCCTACCAGCGCACCGGCCAGGGATCCGCCGAGCCGGCTCGCCCAGCTCTTCTCGCTGACTTCGGTGAAGCTGTCTTCCCGCACGGGAGCCACGCGTCCGCTGGAGGTACCGAACCCGCGCCTTTCCGGGCCTCCGGCAGGTCGCTGGCATCAGACTACGCTGGATCGGGGGGGGGGCGATACGGGATCTCGTCGCCGCCCGGCGGCGGGCCGGGACGGCGACGAGACCGGGCGACTACTCCGCCGCCTCGATGGTGACTTCCTCGGCGCGCGCCGCCTTCTCGCCGTCGATGGCGAGCTGGCCGTCGAGCACCGACACCGTCACCCGGGCGCCGTCGCGGATCCGGCCCTCCAGGATCCGGTTGGCCAGCGGGTTCTGCAGCGAGCGCTGGATCACCCGCTTCAGCGGCCGGGCCCCGTAGACCGGGTCGTAGCCGGCGTCGGCCAGCCAGGCCAGGGCGGCGTCGTCGAGCTCCAGCGAGATGTTGCGGTCCGTCAGCATCTTGCGCAGGCGGCCGAGCTGGATGTCGACGATGTGCTTCATCGAGTCGCGGCCGAGCCGGGTGAACAGCAGGATCTCGTCCAGCCGGTTCAGGAACTCCGGCCGGAACGCGTGGCGCACCACGTCCATCACGCCGTCGCGGACCGCCTCCACCGACTCGCCGTCGGGCTGGCCGGCCAGCAGGTCGGCGCCGAGGTTGGAGGTCATGATGATCAGCGTGTTGCGGAAGTCGACGGTACGGCCCTGGCCGTCGGTCAGGCGGCCGTCGTCGAGCACCTGCAGCAGCACGTTGAACACGTCCGGATGGGCCTTCTCGACCTCGTCGAACAGCACCACCTGGTAGGGCCGCCGCCGCACCGCCTCGGTGAGCGCGCCGCCCTCCTCGTAGCCGACATAGCCTGGCGGGGCGCCGATCAGCCGGGCGACCGCGTGCTTCTCCATGTACTCGGACATGTCCATGCGGACCATCGCCTGCTCGTCGTCGAACAGGAACTCGGCCAGCGCCTTGGTCAGCTCGGTCTTGCCGACGCCGGTCGGGCCCAGGAACAGGAACGAGCCGATCGGCCGGTTCGGGTCCTGCAGCCCGGCCCGGGCCCGGCGCACCGCGTTGGCGACCGCGCCGATCGCCTCGTCCTGGCCGATCACCCGCTTGTGCAGGTTGACCTCCATGGCCAGCAGCTTCTCGCGCTCGCCCTCCAGCATCTTGTCGACCGGGATGCCGGTCCACTTCGACACCACGGACGCGATGTCGCTGTCGTTGACCTCCTCCTTCAGCATCCGCTTGGACGACGCGTCCTCGGCCTGGGCCAGGGTCTGCTCGAGCTGGGGGATCACCGAGTAGGTCAGCTCGCCGGCGCGCGTCAGGTCGCCCTGGCGCTTGGCCACCTCCAGCTCCTGGCGGGCCTGGTCGAGCTTCTCCTTCAGCTTCTGCGAGCCGGACAGCATCTCCTTCTCGTTCTGCCAGCGCGCGGTCAGCTCGCCGGCGCGATCCTCCAGGTCGGCGAGCTCGCTCTCCAGCTTGTCGAGACGGTCGCGGCTGGCCTTGTCGTCCTCCTTCTTGAGGGCCTCGCGCTCGATCTTGAGCTGGATGATCTTGCGGTCCAGCTCGTCGATCGCCTCGGGCTTGCTGTCGACCTCCATGCGCCGGCGGCTGGCGGCCTCGTCCATCAGGTCGATGGCCTTGTCGGGCAGGAAGCGGTCGGTGATGTAGCGGTTCGACAGGTTGGCGGCCGCCACCAGGGCGCCGTCGGTGATCCGCACGCCGTGGTGCAGCTCGTACTTCTCCTTCAGGCCGCGCAGGATCGAGATGGTCTCGACCACCCCGGGCTCCGACACGAACACCGGCTGGAAGCGCCGCGCCAGGGCGGCGTCCTTCTCGATGTGCTTGCGGTACTCGTCCAGCGTGGTGGCGCCGACGCAGTGCAGCTCGCCGCGCGCCAGCGCCGGCTTCAGCATGTTGGAGGCGTCCATCGCGCCCTCGGCGGCGCCGGCGCCGACCAGGGTGTGCAGCTCGTCGATGAACAGGATGACCTCGCCCTCGGAATGGCCGAGCTCGTTCAGCACCGCCTTCAGCCGCTCCTCGAACTCGCCGCGGAACTTCGCACCGGCGATCAGGGCGCCCAGGTCGAGCACCAGCAGGCGCTTGTTCTTGAGGCCCTCGGGGACATCGCCGTTGACGATGCGCTGCGCCAGCCCCTCGACGATGGCGGTCTTGCCGACCCCGGGCTCGCCGATCAGGACCGGATTGTTCTTGGTGCGGCGCGACAGCACCTGGATGGTGCGGCGGATCTCCTCGTCGCGGCCGATGACCGGGTCGATCTTGCCGTTGCGGGCCGCTTCGGTCAGGTCGCGGGTGTATTTCTTCAGGGCATCGAAGTTGCCTTCGGCGTTGGCGGAGTCGGCGGTCCGGCCCTTGCGGATGTCCTGGATCGCATGCTCGAGGGCCTGCGGGTTCACGCCGGCGTCCTTGAGAGCCTTGGCCGCGTCGGTCCCGGCCGCCATCGCGATCGCCAGCAGCAGCCGCTCGACCGTCACGAACTGGTCCCCGGCCTTCTCGGCCACCTGCTCGGCCTGGCTCAGCACCCGGGCCAGTTCCGGCGACATGTAGACCTGGCCGGCTCCGCTGCCCTCGACGCGCGGGACCTTGCCGAGCGTCGCCTCGACCGCGATCCGGGCGGCCTTCGGGTCGCCGCCGGCGCGTTCGATCAGACTGGAGGCCAGACCCTCCTTGTCGTCCAGGAAGACCTTCAGCAGGTGGTCGACCAGCAGGCGCTGGTGACCCTGGCCGAGCGCATAGGTCTGGGCCGACTGCAGGAAACCGCGCGAGCGGTCGGACAGTTTCTCGAAGTTCATCAGTGTCTCCGTCGAGTACCGCGTTTCGCCAGTACCGCCGCGCCGACCCCGTTCAGGCGATCGTGCGACGTTCGGCGGAGGATACCGGTTTGCCGAGGACTCGTGGACTCTCGACCGACCCGGCACGGTCCGATACGGCCCCGCCCTCCGTCACGATGGCATATGGGTGTTGCCGTATTGCAACACAAGCGCCCGCGACACCTTGTCGACCCCTCGCCGGAACGTTGACATCCGCCGGGGGCGGGCGTTCTTTCGAACCATGAGCATCACCGTCGCTGCACTGCAACGTTACCCGGTCAAGGGCCTGTCCGCGCAGGCGCTCGCGACGGTCGAACTGCGCGCCGGTCGGGCCATCCCGCACGACCGGCGGTTCGCGGTCGCGCACGGCACCGCGCCGATCGACCCGGCGGCGCCGAAATGGCTGTCCAAGGCGCATTTCCTTCAGCTCATGAGCAATCCACGGCTGGCGGCGCTGTCGGTCGAGTACGATCCGGAGACCACCACCCTGGTGCTGCAGCGCGGCGGCCGCACCGTGGCGCGCGGCGCCTTGTCCACCCAGACCGGGCGGACCGTGATCGAGCAGTTCTTCGCGGCCTATCTGAAGGCCGAATTGCGCGGTGCCCCGCGACTGGTCGACCGCGGAGACGAGTCGTTCAGCGACGCCGACGCGCCGTTCGTGTCGATCATCAACCGCGCCTCGGTCGCGGACCTCGAGCGGGTCGTCGGCCGGCCGGTCGACCCGGCGCGCTTCCGCGGCAACATCCTGCTGGACGGCGCCGCGCCCTGGGTCGAGTTCGGCTGGGTCGGCCGCCGCCTGCGGATCGGGTCGGCGGAGCTGACGGTCGAGGAACGGATCGGCCGCTGCGCCGCGACCAACGTCGATCCGTCGACCGGACAGCGCGACCTGACCGTTCCGCGCGACCTGCTGCGCGGCTTCGGGCACGAGGACTGCGGGATCTACGCCCGGGTGACGCTCGGCGGTCAGGTGGTTCCGGGCGACCCGGTCACCGTGCTGGACTGAGCCGGGACCGGCCGCAAGCACAGCCGGCGCCTCAGAACCCAGAGCTTCAGGAGCCATCTGAACGGCGATGCCGGCATCGCGTGCCGTGACGGCGCGGGAGCCCGGACCCGGGGGTCGAGGCCGAGCGCGATCTGTCTGTCGGTGTCGTAGCAAGGTCCCATGCCCGCACCCTGCGCCCAGGCTGCCGACAGCACGGTGTCAGCAGGGAGGCGGCAGCCCGGGTACTTCCTGACAGCGTCCTGACAGCAGACCGGGGTAGACTGCGCCATGCGCCGTGCCGATCGCCTGTTCCGGATCGTCGACGAACTGCGCCGCCGGCGGCGGGCGACGCGGGCGTCCGAGCTCGCGACGTTGCTGGAGGTGTCGTCGCGCACGATCTACCGCGACATGGCCGACCTGATGGCGAGCGGTGTGCCGGTCGAGGGCTCGGCCGGCGTCGGCTACCTTCTGCGGCCGGGCTACCACATGCCGCCGCTGATGTTCGATGCCGACGAGATCGAGGCGCTGGTGTTCGGCCTCCGGATCGTCCAGAGCTGGACCGACCCGGCGATGGCCGAGGCTGCCGGCCGCGCCGTCGACCGGGTGCGCGCGGCGGTCCCGGAACAGCTGGACCGGCGGATCGCCGATCTCGCGCTGTTCGCGCCGCCGCGTCAGTCGGTCGATCCCGAGTACCGGATCGACAGCGGCCCCTACCGCCGGGCGATCCGCGATCGCCAGACGCTGCAGATTCTGTATGAGGACGAATCGGCACAGCGGACCGAGCGCCGGGTCAGGCCGCTCGGACTGCTGTTCTACGGGCCGAAGTGGCTGCTCGCCGCATGGTGCGAGCTGCGGCAGGATTTCCGCACGTTCCGGCTCGACCGGATCGCGGCGGTGCAGTCGATCGACGAGCGGTTCCGACCGGAGCCCGGCCGGACGCTCGCCGATTTTCTCGACCGCTGGAGCGAGTAGCGGGGGGCCGCGTCGCGATCAGCTCGCGGCGACCGCCCCGTCGTCGTCGATCACCGGCGCTGCCACCGGCTTCTCGGAGCCGCTGTCCGCCTCGACGGCCTTCGGGCTGGCCCGGCGTCGCCGGGGCTTGCGCTCCGGGTCGGCTTCCGGGGTCGCCTCGACGGCGGCAGGGACCGGTGCGACCGGCTCCTCGACCACCGGCGCCGCGCCGCGGGCGGCACGGCCGGAACTCAGCCGCAGGGTGCGCCGGATGCCGTCGGCGTCGTTGCCGTCGGCCGCCGGTTCGGCACGCGCCGCCGGTTCGGCAGGGGCCTCCGGTTGGACAGGGGCCGCCGGTTGGACAGGGGCCGGAGCCGGTTCGGGCGCCGGAACGGCGACGGCGACCGGCGCGGGCTCGCGCGCGGCGGCCGGAGCCTCCACCCGGGGCTCGGCCGACGGGGCCCGCTCGCCCCGGGGCTCGGCGTCGCCTTCGGCGCGGGCCGGACGGCGCTCACCCCGATCGTTGCGCTGATCGTCCCGGTCACTGCGCTCGGCCCGGTCACCCCGGTCGCTGCGCTCGGCCCGGTCACCGCGGTCGTTGCGCTCGGTCCGGTCGTTGCGGTCGCCCCGCTCGGCCCGGTCGTTGCGCTCGCCGCGATCCCGATTGGACCGGTCGCCGCGGTCGCCGTTGCGATCGCCGCCGCGGTCATTGTCGCCACGCGGCCGGTCACCCCGGCCCGACTGGTCGCCCCGGCCCGACTGGTCACCCCGGCCCGACTGGTCGCCCCGGCCCGACTGGTCGCCCCGGCCCGAGTGCTCGCTGCCGTTCCCGTCGTCGCCGGACTCCCGGTCGTCGTCGTCCTGGTCCCACTCGCGCGAGCCGCCGGAGAAGGGCTGCCCCCGGTTCTCGCCGCCCTGGGCGTCCTGGAACGCGGCCAGGATCCGGTAGTAGTGCTCGGCGTGCTGGTAGTAGCTCTCCGCCAGCACGCGGTCGCCGGAAGCGGTCGCGTCGCGCGCCAGGTTCAAGTACTTCTCGTACACCTGACTGGCGTTGCCCCGGATCCGGACGTCGGGACCGTTGCTGTCGTAAGTCTGGTTGCGGTTCGGCGTGCTCGATCGGCGATTGCCGCGACCGCGTCCACGCTTTTGGTGTGGGCCTTGTCTCATGCCTTGTCGCGAGTCCCGTTGTCGATGAACGGACCCCTCGTCCGTTCGGTCACTCGTGCCCCTCTGGCACGGCCCACCCCGCAAAATCGCGGGCCAGCCATGCGGTCATTGGTCGTTCGAGTGAGTGGCGGTACCGGGCCCCTATGGCCTGCGGTACGTGTTAACAGTAGACCGGATTCCGGCCTATTCCAAGTAAAAATCGTTCGTGTTCAGGTAGTCATCAGCAGTGTCGTTCCATTTCAGAACTAACGCTCGCTCAACGCCTCCCAAGTCGCGTCGGGCATGCCACACCGTGAAATTTGCGCCTTCTGCAAGCGCAGATACTACTTGGCGTTGGCCAAGTCCCAATTCAAGCACCACGATTCCTTGTGGCGCCAACAGTCGCGGCAAGAGCCCGAGCAGACTGCGATAGGCATCGAGCCCGTCGGGACCGGCGGCCAGCGCGCCATGCGGATCGAAACGCGCGACCTCCGGCTCCAGTTCCGCGATCGCCGAGTCCACGATATAGGGCGGGTTCGACAGGACCAGGTCGGCGGCGTCCCGCGGCATCTCGTCCCAGTCGGCGGCCAGGAACTCGGCACGGTCCTGCAGCCCGGCCAGCCGGGCGTTCTCGCGGGCCGTCTCGACCGCGCCCGGCAACCGGTCGACGCCGAGCCCGACGGCCTGCGGAAACTCGGTCAGCACCGCCAGCAGCAGGCAGCCGGTGCCGGTGCCGAGGTCGAGGATGCGGCGCGGCGGCGCCCGGTCGGCGAACGCCGCGACCGCCGCCTCCACCAGCGTCTCGCTGTCCGGCCTTGGATCGAGAGTGTCCGGGCCGACCCTGAGGTCGAGCGTCCAGAACGCCCGCCGGCCGAGAATCCGCGATACCGGCTCGCGCGCCAGCCGCCGCTCCAGCAATCCCGCGAAGCGCTCCAGGGCGTCCGCCGGCACCGGCGCCGATTCGTGCGGCCAGACCTCGCGACCCAGGGCGGCGCCCAGCAGCAGCCGGGCGTCGAGCCGGCCGGTGTCGATCCCGGCGCCGGCCAGCCGCCGGGCGGCGTCGCGCAGCACCGCGTCGATCGCCGCCCCGGTCACGTGAGGGTCGCCAGCCGCTCGGCCTCGTCCTCGGCGATCAGCGCGTCGACGAACTCGTCGAGCGCCTCGCCGGTCATAACCTTGTCGATCTTGTAGATCGTCAGGTTGATGCGGTGGTCGGTGACGCGGCCCTGCGGGAAGTTGTAGGTGCGGATCCGCTCCGACCGGTCGCCGGACCCGACCTGGCTCTTGCGGTCGGCGGCGCGCTCGGCGTCGAGGCGCCCGCGCTCCAGGTCGAACAGCCTGGCCCGCATGATCTTCATCGCCTTGGCGCGGTTCTTGTGCTGCGACTTCTCGTCCTGCTGGGTGACCACAAGGCCGGTCGGCAGGTGGGTGATCCGGACCGCGCTGTCGGTGGTGTTGACGTGCTGGCCGCCGGCCCCGCTGGAGCGGTAGACGTCGACCCGCAGGTCGTTGTCGTTGATGGCGACGTCGACCTCCTCGGCCTCCGGCAGCACGGCGACGGTGGCGGCCGAGGTGTGGATCCGGCCCTGCGACTCGGTCACCGGCACGCGCTGCACGCGGTGCACGCCGGACTCGAACTTCATGCGCGCGAACACCGAGTTGCCGCTGATCGTCGCGATCGCCTCCTTGTAGCCGCCGATCTCGTTCTCGGAGACCTCCATCACCTCGAAGCGCCAGCCGTGCAGCTGGGCGTAGCGCTGGTACATGGCGAACAGCTCGGCAGCGAACAGGGCGGCCTCGTCGCCGCCGGTGCCGGCGCGCACCTCCAGGATGGCGTTGCGGGAATCGGCCTCGTCGCGCGGCAGCAGCTGCAGCATCACCTGGCGCTCGAGGTCCGGCAGCCGCGCCTCGATCGCCTCCGCTTCCTCCTCGGCGAGCGCGCGCATCTCGCCGTCGGATTCTGCGGCCAGCACCCGGGCCTCGGCCAGCTCGGCGCGGGTCCGCCGCAGCGTCTCGACGGTCTCCACCACCGGCGCCAGCTCGGCGAACTCCATCGACAGGCGCCGGAACTCGTCGGAATTGAAGCCGTCCGGGCTGGCCAGCCGGGCCTCCAGTTCCTGCGCCCGCGTCAGCACGCGGTCGAGCTTCTCGTCCAGGCTCACTTCCCGTCTCCCTCGGCCCCTCCGGCCGTCCCGCGCGCCGCGTCCAGGCCGAACAGCTCGGCGATCAGGCCGCGGGTCTCGTCGTCCAGCCGGCCGGCGGCGGCGCGCCGGCGCATGGTCTCGCTCGGTGCGTGCAGCAACCGGCCGGCGACCCTTCTGGCGATCGCGTCGGCGTCCGGGCCGTCGCCGATGCCGTCGCGGATCTGCGCTTCCAGATGGTTGCGCAGCCGGGCGATGTCAGGCCCGGCGTCGCGCACCGCCAGGTTCTGGTCGAAGGCGGCCACCGCCTCCTCGACCAGCGCCTCGGCCCTGGCCGCCTCGGCCTCGCGCCCGGCGCGGCCTTCGCGGGTCACCCGCTCCAGGTCGCCGGTGTCGTACACATAGGCCTCGTCCAGCCGGTGCACCGCCGGCTCGATGTCGGCCGGGACCGCCATGTCGAGCAGGAACACCGGGCGGCGGCGGCGCCGGCGCAGCACCGCCTCCATGGTCTCGGCGGTGATCAGGTAGCGCCCGGCGCCCAGCCCGGCGATCACCACGTCGGCCCGGTCGAGCGCGCCGGCCAGGTCGTCGAGCGGGCCGTGATGGGCCTCGAGCTCGGCGGCCGTGACCGCGGCCCGGCGCCGGAACCGGTCGAGCACGGTGAGGTCGTGCAGGCCGGCGGCGCGCAGCTGGCGGGCGACCATCAGCGCGAGCTCGTCGCCGCCGATGAGCAGGCCGCAGCGCTCCGACAGGTCGCCGTGCAGGTCCTGGACCCGCGCGACGGCGGCGGCGGCCAGCGACACCGCGCCCTCGCCGATCCGGGTCTCGGTGCGGACCCGCTTGGCGACCGCATAGGCGGCCTGCAGGACATGGTCGAGCGACGGCCCCCAGGCCCCGAGGTCCTGCGACAGCCGCTGCGCCGCCTTCAGCTGGCCGAGCACCTGGGGCTCGCCGACGACCTGGCTGTCGAGCGCGCTGGCCACCCTGAACAGGTGGCGGACCGCGTCGCCGCCGTCGTGGCGGTACAGGTAGGGCACCAGCTCGTCGCCGCGCAGCCCGACCGGGGCGCCGAGCGCGGTGGCCACGGTCAGCGGCGCCATCGGCCCGTCCTGGAACACCGCCGTCACCTCGACCCGGTCGCAGGTCGACAGCACCAGGGCCTCGCGGACGCCGCGGATGCGCAGGGTGCCGATCACCGCCGCGACCTCGGAGTCGTCGACATACAGCCGCTCCCGAAGACTGTCGGGACAGGTGCGGTGATTGACCCCGATCACCGAGATCGGAGGGGGGGCGACCGTCACGGCGCCGCGCTAACGGAAACGGGCGAGGCTCTCCTCGATCCGGTCGAGAGGGGCCTCGTCCTGCGCCCCGGCGTCCAGGTCGCGGAGCTGCACCATGCCGCGGGCCAGCTCGTCCTCGCCCAGGATCAGCGCCGCCCGGGCACCGACCTTGGCGGCACGCTTCAGGCGCTTGCCGACATTGCCGGTATAGCCGTGCTCGACCGCGAACCCGGCGCGCCGCAGCCGGTGGGCGAGCTTGAGCGCCGCCATCGCGCTGTCGCCGCCCATCGGCACGATGGCGATCGGCCGCGCCGGCTCGGTCACGCCCTCGACCAGCAGCGCCAGCCGCTCGATGCCGGCGGCCCAGCCGACGCCGGGGATCGCCGGGCCGCTCATGGTCTCGACCAGCCCGTCGTAGCGGCCGCCGGCCATCACCGTGCCCTGGGCCCCGAGCGCGTCGGTCACGAACTCGAAGGTGGTGTGGCAGTAGTAGTCCAGGCCGCGGACCAGCCGGGTGTTGCGGTGATAGGCGATGCCGAGGGCGTCGAGCCCGGCGACCACCGCCGCGAAGAAGTCCTTGGAGTAGTCGTTCAGGTAGTCGTCGAAGGACGGCGCGCCGTCGACCAGCCGGCGGTCGCCCTCGTCCTTGCTGTCGAGGATGCGCAGCGGGTTCAGCTCCAGCCGGCGCCGGCTGTCCTCGGACAGGCGGTCGCGGTGGCCGCCGAAATACTCGACCAGGGCGGCCCGGTAGGCCTTGCGGCTGTCGGTGTCGCCGAGGGTGTTCAGCTCCAGGGTGGTGCGCGACAGCACGCCGATGGCGTCCAGGATGTCGGCGCCGCAGGCCACCACCTCGATGTCGGCCTGCGGCTCGGCGGCACCCAGCAGCTCGATGCCGATCTGGTGGAACTGGCGCATCCGGCCCTTCTGCGGCCGCTCGTAGCGGAACATCGGACCCTGGTAGTAGAACTTCGCCGGCAGGTTCTGGGTCAGGCCGCCGGTGATCAGGGCCCGGCAGACGCTGGCGGTGCCTTCCGGCCGCAGGGTCAGCTCCTCGCCGCCGCGGTCGGTGAAGGTGTACATCTCCTTCGCGACCACGTCCGAGGCCTCGCCGAGCGTCCGCTTGAAAACGTCGGTGAACTCGAAGATCGGCGTCTCGATCTCGCCGAAGCCGTAGCGGCCGGAGACCGCGAGCCCGGTGTCCACGATATGGCGGTGCCGTCGTGCCTCCTCGGGCAGGAGGTCGTGGGTACCGCGGACCGGCTGCAGCTTCGACAAGTCAGGAACTCCCGTGATTACTCGGCGGTTACTCGGCCGCCGCCGCCGCGGCGGCCATCTCGGCCTCGATCTCGGCCGCCTTCTGCTCGATCAGCTCGACCATGTGGTCGACCACGTCGGCCTGCTTCAGGCGGTGATGCGGCTGGCCGGCGATATACACCATGTGCGTGCCGTTGCCGCCGCCGGTGATGCCGATATCGGTCTCGCGCGCCTCGCCCGGGCCGTTGACCACGCAGCCGATCACCGACACCGTCATCGGCGTGGTGATGTGGGCCAGCCGCTCCTCGAGCAGGCGGACGTTCTCGATCACGTCGAACTGCTGGCGGGCGCAGGACGGGCAGGAGATGACGTTGACCCCGCGGTGCCGCAGGTTCAGCGACTTCAGGATGTCGAAGCCGACCTTGACCTCCTCCTCGGGCGCCGCCGACAGCGACACCCGGATGGTGTCGCCGATGCCGGCCCACAGCAGCATGCCCATGCCGATCGACGACTTCACCGTGCCGACCCGCTGGGCGCCGGCCTCGGTGATGCCGAGATGCAGCGGATAGTCGCAGGCGTCGGCAAGGCCCTGGTAGGCGGCGACCGCCAGGAACACGTCGGACGCCTTCACGCTGATCTTGAACTCGCGGAAGTCGTTGTCCTCGAGGATCTTCGCGTGGTCCAGCGCGCTTTCGACCATCGCCTCGGGACAGGGCTCGCCGTATTTCTCGAGCAGGTGCTTCTCGAGGCTGCCGGCGTTGACGCCGATCCGCATCGAGCAGCCGTGGTCCTTGGCGGCCTGCACGACCTCGCGGACGCGCGCGGCCGAGCCGATGTTGCCGGGGTTGATGCGCAGGCAGGCGGCGCCGTTCCGGGCCGCCTCGATGGCGCGCTTGTAGTGGAAGTGAATGTCGGCGACGACCGGCACCGAGACCTGCGGCACGATCCGGGCGAGGGCGGCCGAGGACTCCTCGTCCGGGCACGACACCCGGACGATGTCGACGCCGGCGGCCTCGGCCCGCTGGATCTGGGCGACCGTCGCGGCGACGTCGGTCGTCAGCGTGTTGGTCATGGTCTGCACGGTGATCGGCGCGCCGCCGCCGACCGGCACGCGGCCGACATGGATGCGGCGGGACGCACGGCGCTGGATGTCTCGATACGGGCGCACGCTCATGGGGTGCCTCGCGGGGGTCGCGGCGGATGGCCGGATGCGGACCGGCCGGACGATGTCGAGCGCGTTATAGCGAAAGCCGCCCGGTCGCGGAAGCCGCGGCGGGGCCTTCGGCGCGACGCGATCCGATGCCTCAGCGGTTGCCGCCGGCCGCGGTTCCGGCCGACAGGCGCGTCGGGTCGAGCATGACGTTGCGGACCACCTCGCCGAAGTCGCCGAGGCTGGGCGCCGGATTGCCGTCGACCAGGATCTGCAGCGCGCCCGCGTTGCCGGTCGCCAGGCGAAGACCGGCCTGGTCGGGGACCCGGTAGACATCGCCTTCGCGAAGCACCCGGGTGAACAGCGCGGTGCCCTGGGCGTCGCGGACCTGCACCCAGCTGTCGCCGGTGGCCCGGATCATCACCCGGTCGATCGGCCCGGCGGCCGTCCGGTCCGCCGGTACCGCCGCCTCCGATGCGCCGATCAGGCTGGCGATACGCGGGGCTGCCGGGACGTCGTCGCCGGCGCCCGCAGCAGGCGCGGCCGCCGGAGCCGCCGCCTCGGACGCTGCGGTGCCAGTCGCTGCGGTAGCGGTGCGCGTGTCGCTGGCCGGAGGGGCGCTGGCCGGAGGGTCGCTGGCGGGAGGGTCGCCGGCGGATGCCGTGTCCGCCACCGTCTCCGGCGGCGCCGTCACGTCCGGCGTTCCGTCGGCGGCGGCCGCCGCCGGCAAGGAGGAAGAGGCCGTCGGCGAGGTGGTTGCGGTCGGCGCCGCCGCGGTTCGGGGCGCGTCCTGCGGGGCGGACCGCGGAACGCCGCTCCGGGCCGGCACCGACGGCTCGACTGCCGGGATCTGTGCAGCCGGGGCTTGCGCGGCCGGGGCTTGCGCGGCCGGGGCCGATGCCACCGGAACCTGAGCGACCGGACCGGGCGACGCGGTCGGCGTCGGCGGAACCGGCGCGGCCTGCGGGACGGCCTGCGGGATGGACTGCGGTGTCGGCTGCAGCGCCGCCACCGGCGGTGTCGCCGTCGGCTGGGTCGAGGTGCCGCCGGTCGCCGGTGCCGGGACGGCGGGCGCCACTGCCGCCGGGCTGCTGCGCGGGACCGCCACTCCGGCCGGGTTGGCGTCGGCGTAGGTGCCGGCGGCGCGCTGGCCGCTCGCCACCTGCGGCAGCGGCGGTGCATCGCCTTCGATCAACTGCGCCAGCCGCTCCGGCACCGGCGGAACCAGGTCGCGCAGGCTGCCGTCGCGTTCGGATACCCAGTACCAGCCGCCATATGCGCCGCCGGCGAGCACCGCGGCCACCAGCATCAGGACCAGGCCGGGGACCCGGCCCTCCGGCGCCGGCGACGGGAACACCAGCTGGGTCTTGGAGTTCAGTCCGGCCGCCTCTTCCTTGAAGCGCCGCACCGCGGCGTCCGGCTCGAGGCCCAGGAAGGCGGCGTAGGTCCGCACGTAACCGATCGCGTAGGTGATCCCGGGCAGCGCGTCGGGGCGGCCTTCCTCGAGCGCGGACAGGAAATTGCTTCTAATGCGGAGATGCGCGGCGACGTCTGCCAGATCGAGACCGGCGTCCTCCCGGGCTCGCCGCAGTTCGTCACCGACCGACAGCGGTTGTGAACTCATCCCCCGCTCCTCGTTGGCCGGCGGCTCGGAAAATGGGGTCGGACGCCCGGTCGGGCGAACCGCCTCATACGGCTCAACCGATTCGATATCCTTGAACCGGATACGCGACCGTTCCGTCTTCAAAGCCATGGTCCCTCGGACGAATGGCGGACCGCCTGAACGACGCAGAACCCGCCCCTGTCCCGCGGCGTCTGATCTGATAGGCTACCAAGTTACTTCGAATCTGTTGCGATATCAATAAGCTATTGCCGAGACTGGCGATTGGAGTTCAATCGTCCCGAGTGTCGGTCGCATGGTTGTCAGACCAATCGCACAGACGTTCGCGAACATAGTTCTGCAATCTATTCCTGACACTCGATGCCGATAATTTAGTCAAATACTCAACATATTGGCGTAAATCGTTGATGTTCGAAGATATAATGGCCTCCTTTACCGGGCCGACCGAGGCGGGCGACATCGACATCGCGCGATAGCCGAGCGCCGCCAGGACCAACGCCTCGAGCGGCCGGCCGGCCATTTCGCCGCACAAGGTGACCGGGATGCCGGCGGCCGCGCCGGCCGCCACGATCCGCCGCAGGACCTGCAGGAACACCGGGTCGAGGGTGTCGTAGCGGTTCGCGACCCGCTCGCCGCCGCGGTCGGCGGCGTACAGGAACTGGTGCAGGTCGTTGCTGCCGACCGACAGGAAGTCCGCCTCGCGGGCCAGCGCCTCGATCGCCAGGACCAGGGCCGGGACCTCGACCATGGCGCCGACCGCGACGGTCTCCGGCTCGGGAACGCCGCGGGCGCGCGCCCGTTCGAGCTCGAGGTCGAGCAGTGACCGGGCGGCCCGGAACTCGTCGACCGTGGTCACCATCGGCACCATGACGCGCAGCGGCCGGCCGTCGGCGGCCCGGATCAGGGCGCGCATCTGCTGGCGCAGCAGCGACGGCCGGTCGAGCCCGATGCGCAGGGCCCGCCAGCCGAGCGCCGGGTTCTCCTCCGGCTCGTGCTCGAAGGACGGCAGCCGCTTGTCGCCGCCGGCGTCGAGCGTCCTGAAGGTGACCGGGCGGCCCTCGGCGGCGCTCAGAACCCGGCGGTACAGCAGGGTCTGGGCGTCGACGTCCGGGTACTCGCGGCGGACCAGGAACGGGATCTCGGTGCGGTACAGGCCGATGCCCTCGGCGCCGACCGCCGCCATCTGGGTGACGTCGACCAGCAGCCCGGCGTTCATCAGCAGGTTGATCCGCACGCCATCGGTGCTGACCGCGGGCCGGTCGCGCAGCCTGGCGTAGCGGGCCCGCTGCTCGGCGCGCGCCGCCACGTTGGCGCGGAACATGGCGCGGGCGTCCTCGCCGGGGCGCACGAACACCTGGGCATGGTCGCCGTCGACGATCAGTGGGTCGCCGGGTTCGACCTCGCCCAGCAGGTTGGCCAGCCGGCCGACCACCGGGATGTCGAGCGCGCGGGCGACGATCGCCACATGCGCGGTCGCCGAGCCTTCCTCGAGCGCCAGCCCCTTCAGCCGCGACTGGTCGTAGTCGAGGATCTCGGCCGGGCCGAGCGAGCGGGCGATCAGGATCCAGTCGCCTTCCGGTTCGGCCTCGTCGCCCGGCGTGCTCTCCGGCGACAGGTGCTGCATCAGCCGCAGCGCCACATCCTCGAAATCGGCCAGCCGCTCGCGGATGTAGGGGTCCTCGACCCCGGCCATGCGGGCCCGGGTGTCGTCGCGCACCCGCTGGACCGCCGCCTCGGCGGTCAGGCCGCCGACGATGGCCTCGCGGATCCGGCCGATCCAGCCGGCGTCGCTGGCGATGATGCGGTAGGTCTCCAGCACGTCGCGGTGCTCGCCGGCGGCGGCCAGGGCGTCGGAGTCGAGCAGCCGGTCGAGCGACTGGTGCATCGCCGACAGCGCCGTATCCAGGCGATGGGCCTCGTCCTCCGGGTCTTCGGCGACCACCCGCCGGATCACGATCCGCGGCCGGTGCAGGCGGGCCCGGCCGATCGCCAGGCCGCTGCTGATCCGGGTTCCGGCGATGCGCAGCGGCGTGCCGTCGCCACGACCGGTCGCCGAGCCCGGCATGTCGCCGCCGGAGATCATCTCGGCCAGCACCATGGCGAGGGTCTCGAGCGATTCGGCCTCTTCCTCGGTGTATTGCCGCTTGTCGGTGTGCTGGATCACCAGCACGCCGTGCACGCGCTCGGAGCGGCGGATCGGCACGCCCATCAGCGAGTGGTAGACCTCCTCGCCGGTCTCCGGGAAATACGCGAACTTCGGGTGGGTCTGGGCCTCGGCCAGCGCGATCGGCCGGCCGGTCTCGGCGATATGGCCGACCAGGCCCTCGCCGAACTTCATGCGGGTGCGGTAGACCGCCTCGCGGTTCAGGCCCTCGGTGGCGCACAGCTCCAGGACGTTGCCGGTGCGCCGCACGTAGATCGAGCAGACCTCGGCGCCGAGCGCGCCGGCGATGACCTTGACGATGCTGTCCAGGCGCTCCTGCGGCGTGCCGCTGCCGGCCATCACGTCGCGCAGGTGGCGCAGCATCTCGCGGGGGCCACCGCCCCGGTCGACACCCCGGGAGGCGGTGGCGCCGGTCATCTCAGGGCGAGACAATGGACCCCGGCGCGGTCTGCGCCGGTCTTCCGCGCCCGTCCGCCAGGAGGACGGCGCAGCGCGATGCAGGGACATCGGGCAAGCCGGCCGACGCCGAGGACGGGCGCGGAAGACCGGCCCTTCGGGTCACGTCAGGAAGTCCGCCGGACCGCGTCGCGGCGCCTCGCCGATGCGCCGCATCGCCTTCGCCACCGCTCCTGGCCGGCGGGCTTCCTGACGCGACGCAGACCGTGTCGGGACCCATTGCCTCGCCCTCAGACTTCCGCGTCGGCGTCGAGGCCGTAGGCGGTGTGCAGGGCGCGCACGGCGAGCTCGGTGTAGTCGGCGCCGATCAGCACGCTGACCTTGATCTCCGAGGTCGAGATCACCTGGATGTTGATGCCCTTCTCGGCGAGCGTCTGGAACATGGTCTTGGCTACGCCCGGCTGGCTGCGCATGCCGACGCCGACCACCGAGATCTTGCAGACGTTCGGGTCGGCGACGACCTCGCCGAAGGACAGCTCGGCCTTCAGCCTGTCCAGCACGTGGGTGGCGCGGTCCAGGTCGGCCTGGCCGACGGTGAAGGTCAGGTCGGTGGTCTTGCCGTCCTGGCTGACGTTCTGGACGATCATGTCGACGTTCACGGCCGAATCGGAGAGCGAGCCGAAGATCGCACCGGCGACGCCCGGCCGGTCGGGCACGCCGACCAGGGTGATCTTGGCCTCGTCCGGGCTGTAGGCGATGCCGGTGACGACTTGCTGTTCCACGATCTCATCCTCATCGACGACCAGGGTGCCCGGCTTGTCGACGAAGGTCGACAGCACCTGCACGCGCACCCCGTGTTGCATGGCCATGGCGACGGAACGGGGCTCCAGGACCTTGGCGCCCTGGGACGCCAGTTCCAGCATCTCCTCGTAGGTGATCCGCTCGATCTTGCGGGCCCTGGAGACGATCCGGGGGTTGGTGGTGTAGACCCCGTCCACGTCCGTGTAGATGTCGCAGCGGTCGGCCTTGAGCGCCGCGGCCAGCGCCACCGCAGAGGTGTCGGAGCCGCCGCGCCCCAGCGTGGTGATGCGGTCGTCCGGGCCGATGCCCTGGAAGCCGGCGACCACCGCCACCTGGCCCTGGGCGAAGCGCTTCTCCAGCTCGGCGGTCTCGATCTTGCCGATCCGCGCCTTGCCGTGGATGCCGTCGGTGCCGAACGGGATCTGCCAGCCGAGCCAGGAGCGGGCGTTGATCCCGATGTCCTGCAGCGCCATCGCCAGCAGCCCGACCGTGACCTGCTCGCCCGACGCCACCACGACGTCGTACTCGCGGGCGTCGTACAGCCGCGACACGTCGCTGCACCACTTGACCAGCTGGTTGGTGGTCCCGGACATCGCCGAGACCACGACCGCAATCTCGTGGCCGGCCTCGACCTCGCGCCTGACGCGCTGGGCCACGTTCTTGATTCGCTCGACGTCCCCGACCGAGGTGCCACCGAATTTCATCACGATGCGTGCCATCGCGGGATCCGTATCCGAGCCAATGGGGTGCCGCGGCCGGGACGGCGTTTGCTTGCCGGCCACGGGCGGGCGTATCCATATTACTTGCGAGGCCGCCGGGCAAGCGCGCCGCCCCGGGAACGGCCGCGGAAATGCACGTATTGGAGAGGCTGGGAGTCCGCGATGATCGCTGCACTGTGCCGGACCGCGTTCCGGGCCGCCCGCCGGGTCGTCGAGGCGGCCCCCGCCCGCGCCGTCGGCGAGCCGTCGGCCGCCGCCCGCGCGACCGTCGATCCGGCCGATATCGACCGGTTCGCCCGGCTGGCCGGGCAGTGGTGGGACCCGGACGGGCCGCACGGCCCGCTGCACCGCTTCGTGCCGGTGCGCATGGCGGTGATCCGCGACGCCCTGGCGCCGCTGGCGGTGGAGGCGACGCTCCGGCGGCCGCTCGCCGGCCTCGCGGTGCTCGACATCGGCTGCGGCGGCGGCCTGCTGTCGGAGCCGATGACCCGGCTCGGCGCCCGGGTCACCGGGGTCGACGCCGACGCCGCCGGCATCGCCGCCGCGACCGCCCATGCCGGCGAGGCCGGGCTGGAGATCGACTATGTCTGCGCGGCGGCCGAGGACCTGGTCGCCGAGGGGCGGCGCTTCGACGCCGTGGTGGCGAGCGAGGTGATCGAGCATGTCGCCGACCGCGAGGCCTTCGCCGACGCGCTCGCCGAGCTGGTGCGGCCGGGCGGCGCCCTGGTGCTGACCACCATCAACCGCACGCCGCGCTCCTACGGCGCCGCCATCGTCGGCGCCGAATACGTGCTGCGCTGGGTGCCGCGCGGCACCCACGACTGGAACAAGTTTCCCACGCCGGACGAACTGACGGCACTGCTGGCGCCGCGCGGCTTCGCGGTCGAGCCGCCGGTCGGCCTCGCCTACGATCCGCTCGACGGCGGCTTCCGGCAGTCGGCCGACGCCCGGGTCAACTACGCGCTGGTGGCGCGCAAGGCGGAGCCGGGCGTCCCATGACGGCGTCTGCGCCGCTGCGGATCGGCCTGGTCGGGGCCGGCATGATCAGCGGCTACCACCTGACGGCCTGGCGGCGCTGCCCGGGGGCCGAGGTGGTGGCGATCGCCGATCCGTCCGAGGCGGCGGCGCGCGGCCGGGCCGGCGAGTTCGCGGTCGCGCAGGTGTTCGCCGATGCCGACGCCATGATGGACGCGGTCCGCCCGGACGCCGTCGACATCGCCGCGCCGATGGAGTTTCACGCCGGGATCTGCCGGGCCGCCGCCGACCGCGGCATCGCGATCATGTGCCAGAAGCCGCTGTGCCCGACCCTCGGGGAGGCCCGCGCCCTGGTCGCGGAGATCGGCGGCCGGGTGCCGTTCGCGGTGCACGAGAACTGGCGGTTCCGGCCGCCCTACCGCGCGATCCGGCGCTGGCTGGACGACGGGCGGATCGGCCGGGTGCGGGCCTTCACCATGGAGGTGATGACCGGCGGGCTGATCCCCGACCTGCCGGGCCAGCCGCCGCCGGCGCTGCGCCGCCAGCCCTTCATGGCGGGCATGCCGCGGTTCACGGTGCTCGAGGGCATGATCCACCAGATCGACACCCTGCGCTTCCTGCTCGACGGCCTGTCGGTCGCCGGCGCCCGGCTCGCCCGCCTCAGCGACCGGGTGGTCGGCGAGGACACCGCGATGATCCTGTTCGAGAGCCCGGCCGGCGCCATCGGCACGCTGTCGCATTCGCTGGCGGTGCCGGGCGCCGCCCCGCGCAGCAGCGACACCCTGACGCTGATCGGCGAGCGCGGGACGATCGGCTTCCGCGACTGGGTGCTGTCCTGCTCGGACGGCGGGCCGGCCGAGACCTGGGAGCGCGAGGCCGCCTACCAGGCCTCGTTCGACGCGGTGATGGCGCAGTTCGCCGGTTGGCTGCGCGGCGGGCCGGCGTTCGAGACCACGGCCGCCGAGAACCTGGCGACCCTGGCGCTGGTCGACGACGTGTACCGGCTGGCGGGGTGGCCGAGCGAGGGCTGAGCGGCGCGGCCCCGGCGGCTCAGAAACCCCCGGCGACGCGCAGCACCGTGCCGGTCACGTAGGAGGCCGCGTCCGACAGCAGCCAGACGACGGCCTCGGCGATCTCCTCCGGCTCCGCCAGCCGCTGCAGCGGGATGCGACTGCGCACCCGGGCCGGCCGGTCGGGCTCGCCGGCGGCGGCATGGATGTCGGTCAGGGTCGAGCCGGGCGCCACGGCGTTGACGCGGATCCCGCGGCCCGCCACCTCGCGGGCGAGGCCGAGGGTGAAGGCGTCGACCGCCGCCTTCGAGGCGGCGTAGTGGACATACTCGCCGGCCGCCCCGGTGGTGGCGGCGACCGAGGACAGGTTGACGATGGCGCCGCCTTGGTTGCCGAACCGCCTTACCGCCTCGCGCGCGCACAGCATGCTGCCCAGCACGTTGACGTCGAGGACCCGGCGCAGGGTTTCGGTCTCGACGGTCTCGAAGCGGCCGATCGGACCGGTGATCCCGGCGTTGTTGACCAGCGCCCGGACCGGGCCGATCGCGGCCTCGGCGGCGTCGAACAGGTCGCGGACGCCGCGCTCGGTGCCGATGTCGGCCTGCACGCCGACGGCGGTTCCGCCGGCGGCCCGGATCGCGGTAACGACGGTCTCCGCGGCCTGCGCATCGCGGGCGTAGTTGACGCAGACCCGGAAGCCCCGGCCGGCGGCGAGGCGGGCGGTGGCGGCGCCGATACCCCGGCTGCCGCCGGTGACGATCAATCCTGTCGGCATCGGCTGCGTGCTCCCTGTCCTGTGTCCGTCCCGGGCGGTGGCGTGGCGGCTCAGACCTCGCCGGCCCCGGCGATCTCGCGCAGGTGCCGGCGGAAATCGTATCCGGGGTCGCGTTGGCGCCGCGACAGGTAGTCGGCGAACCGGACCTGGCTGCGGTAGCTGCGGCCGCCCCGCATGGCTTCGATCTGCCTCGCCTCGGTCGCACGGTAGCCGATCGCGGCCTCGGCGATCGCGTCCAGGCGATCCGCCGGCAGGAACAGCACGCCGTTCGAGTCGGCGACCACGACGTCGCCGGCGGTCACGCCATGCGGCCCGACGGCCGCCCGCTCGAACAGGTCGGCCGGCCTCGAATGCAGCCGTTGCGGGCCGGTCGGCAAGGATCCGAGGCTGAATACCGGATAGCCGATGTCGCGGAGTTCCCCGTCGTCGCGGTGCAGGCCCCAGATCACCATGCCCGCGAGGCCGGCGGCCTTGACCTCGAGCGCCACGATGTCGCCGATGCAGGCCTCGTCCCGGCGTCCGCCGTTGTCGACCACCATCACCTCGCCGGGAACCGCGTGCTCCAGCGCCTCGAAATAGACGTCGATGCTGCCGACGTGACGGACCGGCCGGACGCGGCCGGCGCAGCGCATGCCGGGCGACAGCGGCAGCAGCCCGGCGGGGCCGCAGCGGACCGGGACCCCGGCCCTCAGGCAGCCGTCGGCCAGATGCGGCGTGGTCAGGTGGTCCAGGCTCTCGAACGCGCTCCGGTTCACGGCGATCTCCTCTCGGTCGCGACAGGGAGAGGCTAGCGTTTGGGCCTGATTTCGAATATCGAATAGTATTGAAGAATTACTTTGGAATATCGGGTAAATGAGGCCTGCCTTCGACCTGGACGCCCTGCGCACCATGGTGCTCGGCACCGAACTCGGCAGCTTTGCGCGCGCCGCCGAGCGGCTGGGCCGGTCGCAGTCGGCGGTCAGCATGCAGCTCAAGAAGCTGGAGCAGCAGGCCGACCGGCCGCTGTTCCGCCGCGACGGCCGCGGCCTGGTGCCGACCGAGGCGGGCGACGCCCTGCTGGCCTATGCCCGCCGGATCGTCGCGCTGAACGACGAGGCGGCGGCCGCGCTCGGGGCCGCGGCGGCCGAGGCGTCGGTGCGGATGGGCTTGCCGCAGGACTATTTCGAGGACGTGATGCCCGACGCCGTCGCGCGGTTCGAGCGGTGCCGGCCAGGCGTCCATGTCGAGGTGCGGGCCGGGCGAAACTTCGCGCTCGAGGAGGAGGTGCGGGCCGGCCGCCTGGACGTGGCGATCGCGTATTTCCCGCAAGGCTCCGACGGCCACGGGGCAATGCTCGGCCGGCAGCCGCTGTACTGGTACGCAGGCGGGGCGGCGCAGGCGCCCGGCGTCGATGTCCCGCTGCCGCTCGTGTTGTTCGATCACCCCTGCCTGTTCCGGCAGACGGCGCTGCAGAGCCTGGAGCGGGCCGGCCGGCGGTGGCGGCCGGCGCTCACGACGCCCAGCCTGCCGGGGGTCTGGGCGGCGCTGCGGCTCGGGCATGGCGTCACGGTTCGAACCGCGCATCGGGTGCCGGCCGGCATCTGCGATGCCGGCCGCGAATTCGATCTGCCGGCCCTGCCGGCGATCGAGTTGCGCCTGCTCGCCGCCGACGGCCTGTCGCCGGCGGCGGCGGAGCTGTGCGCGATCGTTCGGGAGGTGGTGCGGGAACGCGTGGCCGGGGCGACGGCCAGGTAGCGGCTCAGGCGTCGTCGCGCACCCAGGGGACCGAGCCGAACTCGATGCCCTCGTCCTTCAGGCGCTCGGATTCCTCCGGGGTCGACTCGCCGTAGATGCCGCGCGGGTCGACTTCGCCGTAGTGGATCCTGCGGGCCTCCTCGGCGAAACGCGGGCCGACATAGTCGCAGTTCTCCTCGACCACCCGGCGCAGGGCGCGGAGCTGGCGCTTGAGCTCGGCGGCCTGCCGGACGGCCGGGTGCATGGCCTGCAGCTCGGCGGGGGAGTGGACCTCGGCGGCCGGCGTCGCGGCGGCCGGAACCGCCACCTCGCGACCCTTCGCGGCGCCCGAGGCGATGCTGGGCGCCATCAGCGCCTTGCCGACCTCGGCGCTGCCGCAGACCGGGCATTCGAGGCTGCCGGCCGCGCGCTGCGCGTCGAACGCGTCGGCGTTGCGGAACCAGCCTTCGAATTCGTGGTCGTCGTTGCAGCGGAGTCGGTACAGGATCATGGTCGTTCGTTCCGTAAGGGCAACTTAATATAGGCTCAAAGCGGCGACGATCCAGTCGCACCGCACCGGTGGGAGGCCGATGCCCGAACACTCGTCCGATCTGGCGCGCCAGGACCGCGACCACCACCTGCATCCCTTCACCGATCCGCGTGTTCTGATCGACGAGGGCGGTCCCACGGTGATCGTCCGCGGCGAGGGCTGCACGCTGTGGGACGAGGAGGGCCGGTCCTACCTGGACGCGCTGGCCGGCCTGTGGTGCGTCAACGTCGGCTACGGGCGGGACGAGCTGGCCGACGTCGCCGCCGACCAGATGCGCCGGCTGGCCTACTACAACACCTTCTTCAAGACCACGAGCCCGCCGACCGCGGCGCTCGCCGCCCGCCTGGCGGCGCTGATGCCGGCCGGCCTGGAGCGGGTGCTGTTCGCCAACTCCGGGTCCGAGGCGATCGATTCCATCATCCGCCTGAGCCGGCACTTCTGGGCGCTCGAGGGCAGGCCCGACAAATGGGTGATGATCGGCCGCGAGGAGGGCTATCACGGCTCGACCCTGGCGACCGTCAGCCTGGGCGGCATCTCCGGCATGCGCGCCCAGGGCCGGCTGCCGCTGCCGGGCTTCGCCCAGGTCGCCGCACCCTACGGGTTCAGATACGCGCCCGGCGCCGACCCGGCCGCGTTCGCCGAGGAGGCGGCCGGCTGGTTCGACGCCAAGATCCGCGAGATCGGCGCCGACAAGGTGGCGGCCGTGGTGGTCGAGCCGGTGCAGGGCGCCGGCGGCGTCATCATCCCGCCGCCCGGCTACCTGGAGCGGGTGCAGGAGATCTGCCGGCGCCACGACGTGCTGTTCGTGCTCGACGAGGTGGTCAGCGGGTTCGGCCGGCTGGGTGCCTGGTCGGCGGCCGAGCGGTTCAGCCTGACCCCCGACTTCATGGCGCTCGCCAAGGGGCTGTCGTCCGGCTACCAGCCGATCTCGGCGGTGATGATCGGCGACCGGGTCGCCCGCTCCCTGATCGACAAGGGCGGCGACCTGGCCCACGGCTTCACCTATTCCGGCCACCCGGTGGCGGCGGCGGTGGCGCTCGCCAACATCGAGATCATCGCCCGCGAGGGCCTGGTCGAGCGGGTGCGCGACGACCTGGAGGGCTATCTCGCCGGCGCCCTGCAGCGGCTGGCGGATCACCCGCTGGTCGGCGAGGTGCGCTCGATCGGGCTGATCGGCGCGGTCGAGCTGGTGCAGCAGCGCCAGCCCCGCATCGCCTTCGATCCGGTCGGCGTGGTCGCGGCCGTGGTGCGCGACCAGATGCAGCAGCGCGGGGTGATCCTGCGGGCGGTGCGCGACGCCCTGGTGGTCGCGCCGCCGCTGGTGGTCAGCCATGCCGAGATCGACCGCATCGTCGACAGCCTGGCCGAGGTGCTGGACCTGATCCGCGACGAACTCGGCCTGGTCGAGGCCGACCGGGCGCTGGCCGAGGCGACCGCCGGCGGCCGCGCGCTGGAAGGGCTGACCTGCCTGGTCACCGGGGCGTCGCGGGGTATCGGGGCGGCGGTCGCCGAACGCTATGCCGCCGAGGGCGCGCGGGTCGTGCTGGCGGCCCGCAGCCAGAAGGACCTCGATGCCGTCGCCGCCCGGATACGCGACGCCGGCGGCCAGGCCGCGACCCTGGCCATCGATCTCGCCGATCCGGATGCGGTGGCCGGGCTGGCCGGCCGGCTCGCCGGCAAGCTCGGCCGGCTCGACGTGCTGGTGGCCAACCACGGCATGCTGGGCGAGGTGCTGCCGACGGCAGCCATGGACGGCGGCCTGTTCGACCGGGTGGTGGCGGTCAACCTGACCGCGGTGTTCCGGCTGGTCCGGGAACTCCACCCTCTGCTCGCGGAGTCGCCCGCCGGGCGCGTGCTGGTGGTGAGCTCCGGGGCCGCCGAGGGCGAGCACTCCGGCTGGTCGGCCTATGCCGCCAGCAAGGCCGGGCTGGAGGCGCTGGCGCGCGGCTACGCGGCCGAGACCAGGGACTCCGGGATCCGGGTCAACATCGTCGATCCGGGCGAGGTCCGCACTGCGATGCGGGCCGCCGCCTTCCCGGCCGAAGACCCGGAAGGGCTGACCGAGCCGGCCGCCGTCACCGACGTGTTCGTGCGGCTGGCGACCCCGGCCTGTGGTTTCACCGGCGCCCGGGTACCGGCATGATGAGGGGCTGACGGCCTGACCGCGGAGGGGGGGCGATGATGGACAACGATGCCGATCGGACGATTCCCGCGCCGGCGCAGTGGGTGGTCAGGCATGGCGGCATGATCCGGCCCGGCGGAACCGTGCTGGACGTCGCCTGCGGGGCCGGCCGGCACGGCCGGTTCTTCCGAAGCCTCGGCCATCCGGTGGTGATGCTCGACCGCGACATCACCCGGGTCACCGACATGGCCAGCTTCGACGACGTCGAGATCGTCGCCCGCGACCTGGAGGGCGGGCGGCCCTGGCCGCTCACCGGCCGGCAGTTCGCCGGGGTGATCGTCGTGAACTACCTGTACCGGCCGATCCTGCCGGCGCTGGTGGCTGCGGTCGAGCCCGGCGGGGTCCTGATCTACGACACCTTCGCGGTCGGCAACGAGGCCTACGGCCATCCGACCAACCCGGACTACCTGCTGCGCCGCGAGGAACTGCTGATCGCGGTCCGGCCCGAACTGGTGGTGATGGCCTACGAGGACGTCGAGGAAACCGACCCGCGGCCGGCGGTGCGCCAGCGCGTCATGGCGGTCCGCCCGGACGGGCCGATCTGAGGCGCGGGCCGATCTGAGGCGGGCCGATCTGAAGCGCGCCGGGCGCCCGCTACCGCAGGTCCCGGCCGAGCTGGCCGGCATACTCCTTGAAGTCGACCTCCAGGGTGTAGCGCGCGGCGTCGACGTAGCGCCGGGCCACCCGGGCGCGGTGGCGCTCGATCTCGGCCAGCATCGACTGCCGGTCCGGCAGCGCGAGGCGGCCGGACAGTACCGCCGCCATCCAGCGCGCCTGGATCTCCACCAGGGTGATGGTCGGACCGATCGGCTGCAGCAGGCCGGCGAAGAACAGGCCCGGCCGGTCGAGCGCGACGATACGGCGGTAGAGCGCCGGCGGCCGGCCTTCCTCGACCGAGAACACCGCCTCGTCCAGGAACGGGAACCGGGTCCGGTAGCCGGTCGCGTAGACGATGGCGTCGACCGGCTCGCGGCTGCCGTCGATAAACGTCACGCCGTCGCCGTCGAGGCTGGCGACGTTCGGTTTCATGCGGATCCAGCCGTGGCCCAGATAGGGCAGCAGGTCCTGGCTGATGGTGGCGTGCTCGCGCCAGATCGGGTGCGCCGGGCGCGGCACCCCGAAGCGTTCCTGGTTGCCGATCGCCAGGCGGGCGACGTGCCGCAGGATGCCGCGCGCCAGCGGCACCGGCAGCCGCAAGCGGCGGACCAGGTAGGCCGACCAGCGGTCGGTCGGCAGGCCCATGAGGTATTTCGGCATGATCCAGGCGCTGCGCCGGGTCGACAGCAGGACCGTGGCGGCGCGCCGCGCCAGGTCGACCGCGATGTCGACGGCGGAATTGCCGAGGCCGACCACCAGGACCGACCTGCCCTCGTAGGGGTCGCTGACCCGGTAGTGGTGGGAATGCACGACCGTGCCGTCGAACCGGCCGGGAAACGCGGGATAGCGCTGCTCGCTCAGATGGCCGTTGGCGACGATGACCTGGCGGTAGCGTCGGGTCCCGGCATGCGGCCCGGCCTCGTCCCCGGTCGGCGCCGCCGTGACGTCCCAGCCGCCGTCCGGCGCCGGCTCGACCCGCAGCACGGTGGTCCCGAAGCGGATCGAAGGCCGGATCCCGAAACGCTCGGCATAGGCCTCGAGATGGCCCAGCACCTGGGCGTGCGACAGGTAGTCGGGCCGGTCGTCCGGGATAACGAAGTCCGGGAAGTTCAGGCTCTGGCGGCTGGAGTCGATGTGCAGGCTGCGATAGGCCGACGAGGTGCCGCTGTCGTTCTCGTAGCGCCACATGCCGCCGAGATCGGAGCCGCGCTCGAGGCAGTCGTATGACACCCCGGCCTGCTGCAGGGCCTTGGCGGCGGTCAGGCCGGACACCCCGGCGCCGATGATGCAGACCTGGGCGGCAGCGGCCGCCCCGGTTTTGGCCGTGACCGTCTCCGCGCTCTCCGCGTTCGCCATGGCGGCTATGCCCTTCCGGTCGCGTCGGGATGGTCGCGGAGATGGCCGCGCAGGATGGTCTCGAAATCCGGGTCGGGCCGCAGTGCCGGGTCGAGCCGGGCGTCGCTGACGAACTCGGTCGGCCAGCCCGCCACCACCCGGCGGATCGCCTCGTCCGGCTCGATCCGCACCAGCGCCGCCGCCTCGGGTCCGGCGACCCGTGCCAGGGCCGCCAGCATGTCGCCGACCGAGACCGTCAGGCCCGGCTGGTTGACCGCCCGGCTGTCGCCGAAGGCGGTGGCCGGCGCGTCGTGCAGCCGGACCAGGTTCTCGGCCACCCGCCGGGCCGACACCACCGGGAACCGCGCGTCCTCGGGCAGCGGCGAGACCACGGGTCGGCCGCGCAGCGGCTCGCGCACCAGCCCGGCGATGATGTCGGACACCGCCGGGGCCGGCTCGCCGGGCCGGATCAGCACGATCGGCAGGCGCAGCGCCCGGCCGTCGACGAAGCCGTGGCGGGTGTAGTCGTTGACCAGCAGCTCGGTGACCGCCTTGGCGGTGCCGTAGGAGGTCTTCGGGGTCTGCACCTGGGTGTCGGAGACCCGGTCCGGCAGGGCGCCGCCGAACACCGCGATCGAGCTGGCGTACACGAAGCGCGGCCGCGTTCCGGCCCGGCGGCACGTCTCCAGCAGGCGGAACGGCAGCTGCAGGTTGACCGCCCAGCCGGTGTCCAGGTCGCGCTCGGCGTCGATCGTCAGGGTCGCCGCCAGGTGGAACAGGCTGTCGGCGCCGCCGGCCATGGCCTCGGCGAGCAGGCCGTCGTCCCGCAGGTCGCCGGCGAGGGCGGTGATCGTTACGCCGCTCGCGGCCGTCGGCGGCGCGACCGGCGCGCGGTCGACCAGGACGAGTTCGTCGATGGCGGTCGGCGTCCCGTCCGCACCGGCGATCCGGCCACGCCGCAGCAGCGTGTCGGTGAGATGGCGGCCGATGAAACCGCCCGCGCCGGTGACGAGTACCCGCATCGATGCCCCCGGTGCCGGATCTGGCTTCCACCTTTTGAAAGGTGATTTCACTTTTTGACACAGTCGGGCCGCATGCTTCAACCTCGCGGCCGGCGGCGACGGGATCGGCGACGGGAGCGGATCGGGGCATGGACACGGGATTCGACATCGACGCGGCGGCGGTGCCCCCGGCGTCGGAGTGCGTGCTGCGCCATCTCCTGGAGCGCCGGGCACGCGAGCGGCCGGTGCAGGATTTCGCGCGGTTCTGGCGTGGCGAGACCTGGAGCTATGCCGGGACCCTGGACCGGGTGCGGCGGCGCGCCGCGGCGCTTCGCGCGGCCGGGGTGCGCCAGGGTGATCGCGTGCTGTGCTGGATGGGCAACGGGCCGGAGCTGCTGGTCTCGTGGTTCGCGGTCAACTACCTCGGCGCGGTCTACGTCCCGATCAACACCGCGGCCCGCGGCCGGCCCCTGGCGCACGTCCTGGAAAACGCCGACGCGCGGCTGATGGTCGCCCATCCGGCCCTGGTCGCGCGGCTGGACGGGCTCGCGCACGGGGCGTTGGAGCAGGTGCTGCTGGCCGGGCCGGGCGAGGCCGCGGCGGCCGCCGGCCTCGCGGTCTCCCGGCTGGTCGACCCCGCGACCGTGCCGGACGACGCCCTGGCGCTCGAGCGGCCGATCGAGCCGTGGGACGTGCAGGCGATCATGTACACCTCGGGCACCACCGGGAACGCCAAGGGCGTGCTGTTCTCCTATACCCAGCACTGGACCATGGGCCCGGAGGCGATGCAGGCGATCGGCGCCGACGACTGCTGCCTGATCGCCGGCCCGATCTTCCACTGCGGCAGCACGCTGTATGTCTACGCCATGCTGGCGAAGGGCGGCTGCATGGCGATGATCCCGGAGTTCCGCACCGCCGATTTCTGGCCGGCGGTGCGCGAGACCGGCAGCACGGTGGTGCTGCTGCTCGGCGTGATGGCCAGTTTCCTGCTGAAGGCACCGGCTGCGGCCGGCGACCGCGACCACCCGCTGCGCAAGGTCTACATCGTGCCGTTCGGCGAGGATGCCCGGGCGTTCCACGACCGCTTCGGGGTGGAACTGCACACCGTCTACAACATGACCGAGATCTCCAGCCCGCTGATCGCCGGTCCCGGGATCAGCGAGCCCGGGCTCGCCGGCCGGCCGCGCGCGCCGTTCGAACTGCGCGTTGTCGACGCCAACGACGTCGAGGTGCCGGCCGGGACCGTCGGCGAGCTGGCGGTGCGGTCGCACCGGCCCTGGGCGCTGTTCAGCGGCTACTACCGCAATCCGGAGGCGACCGTGGCAGCGCTCCGCAATGGCTGGTTCCACACCGGCGACGCCTTCCGGGTCGATGCCGACGGCCGGTTCTTCTTCGTCGACAGGCTGAAGGACGTGATCCGGCGGCGCGGCGAGAACATCTCGTCCTTCGAGCTGGAGGCCGAGATCACCGCCCATCCGGCGGTCAGGGAGGCGGTCGCGGTGGCGGTCCCCAGTGCCGACAGCGAGGACGAGGTGCTGGCGGTGGTGACGCCGGTCGAGGGCGCGACGATCGATCCGGCCGAGCTGACCGGCTTCCTGGCCGACCGGGTCGCGCACTACATGGTGCCGCGCTACGTCCGGGTGCTCGACGACCTGCCGAAGACCGCCAGCGGCAAGCTGCAGAAACACGTCCTGCGGGCCGACGGCCTGACACCCGGCACCTGGGACCGGGAGGCGGCCGGGTTCCGGCTGAAGCGCGAGTCCCTCGCGTGAGCGGGACCGGTTAATGATTTCGATACGCAGTTGCCGTTAAGGTTCCTCTCGTCATGCCGGACGTGGCCCCCCTGTCGGGGCCATGGTCGGCCGGTGGATTGACGTGGGGGACGATGGCCATCGTATCGCTCCGGACCTTGGCGACCGTACTGGTGGCGGCGATCGCCGCCAGCGGCGTGCTCACGACCGCCGGCACCTGGTGGGTCGCCGACCGGATCGCGGCGAGCCAGGCGGAGTGGCGCGCCTATCGTGACGCCAACGCGCCCGAGGCGGTCGCGCTGGTCGACATCGGCACCCATCTCGGCTACGGCGGCGCCGTCCACCATCTGTTGAACTACGTGCTGCGCGGCGACCAGTACTACGTCGAGCGGCTGCGGACCTCGGCCGGCGGTGTCCGGGCCGCGCTCGACCGGTACCGGACGGCGAGCCCGGGCAGCCGCGAGATGGCGGCCCTGGACGCCATCGAGGCGACGCTCTCGCAGATCGAGAATGCGGCGATCGCGGCGCAGTCCATGCATGCGGCGAATGCGCCGCCGCAGACGATCCACGCCGCCATTCGGTTCGACGTGCAGCCGACGCTGGATGCGCTCGCGGTGCTGGAGACCGCGGTCGGCGATCAGCGCGCGTTGCGGGCCGACCAGCCGAGCAAGCTGGCGTTGCTCTACGACCTGCGCCGGGCGATCGGCTTCGGCGGCATGATCCACGCCCTCAAGGACCTGGTGCTGTCGCACGACCCCGCCCTGGTGGACGAGGCGCGATCCGGGATCGTCGCGGCCAGGGCCCACCTCGAACGCTACCGGGCTCTCGGCGGCGGCGAGGACGAGGCGCGCGCGCTCACGAACATCGAGGCGGCGCTCGACCAGTACGACGGCCGGATCGACCGGATCATGGCGATGGCGGCGTCCGGCGCGGACGTGCGGACGATCGACGCCGCGGTGCGGGTCGACGACAAGGCGGCGGTCGCCGGTCTGGCGTCCCTGGAACTCGCGATCACGCGCGAGGCCGGCCTGCGGGCCCGGCAGATCGACGGCACCCTCGGCTTCGTCGCCGACCTGTCGAGCGCCCTGGTGCTGATCGCGATCGCGGTCGGCGCGGCGGTCTGCGCCTTCGTCGCCTGGGTGCTGCTGCGGGCCGTGCAGACTCCGCTGACCCAGATCGCCGAGGGCATGAACCGGGTGGCGGAGGGCGACCGGGCGGTCACCACGCGGGTCCAGAGCCGGATCGCCGAGGTGTCGGCCCTGGCCGACGCCATCGAGGTGTTCGAGGGCTACGCGGTGGAACTGGCCCAGAACGCCTCCACCCTGCAGCAGTTCCAGCGGCTGTCGATCGACGTCAGCGTGCCGCTGGAACAGCGGATTTCGCGGATCCTGACCTTCGGCCTCGCGCATTTCGGTCTCAGCCTCGGAAACGTCAGCCGGACCCGCGACGGCGACTATGTCGTGGAGAACTCCGTCGGGACCGACGAGCCGGCGCGTCGTCCGGGCGACCGCTTCGAGCTGGCGACCACCTACTGCTCGCGCACGCTCGCGGTCGGCCGCGCCTGGGCCGACCGCGACATGGCCGGCGGCGAGCTGGCAGGGTCGCTGCCGTTCCGGACCTTCGGACGCCGCGCCTATATCGGCGCGCCGGTCTACGTCGAGGGCGAGCTCTACGGCACCGTGAACTTCTCCTCGATGGAGCCGCGCGCCCGTCCGTTCACCGACGGCGAGCTGGCCCTGGTCGAGCTGATCGCCCGCTGGCTCGGCATGGAGCTCGAGCGGCAGCGCGCCGTGAACCGGCTGGCGATGGCAAAGGCCGACGCCGAGGGCGCGGCGCGCGCCAAGGCGGAGTTCCTGGCCAACATGAGCCACGAGATCCGCACCCCGATGAACGCCGTGATCGGCCTGAGCGGGCTGGCGCTCAAGACCGGGCTGCCGGACCGCGCCCGCGACTACCTGGAGAAGATCAACCGCTCGTCGATGACGCTGCTGCGGATCATCAACGACATCCTCGACTTCTCGAAGATCGAGGCCGGGCGGCTGTCGATCGAGGAGACGCCGTTCGATCTCGACGACGTGCTGCAGGACGTGGCCACGCTGATCGGCGAGTTTCAGGAGGACAAGCCGGTCGAGGTGGTGTTCTCGTCCGATCCGGCGATTCCGCGGACCCTGATCGGCGATCCGCTGCGTCTCGGGCAGGTGCTGGTCAACCTCGTGGGCAACGCCCTCAAGTTCACCACCGCCGGCGAGATCGTGGTGCGGATCGTCGCCGCCGGCCGCGACGCCGGCGGGCTGCGTCTGCAGGCCAACGTCTCGGACACCGGGATCGGCATGTCGCCGGAGCAGGTCGCCCAGCTGTTCCGGGCGTTCTCCCAGGCCGACGGCTCCACCACCCGCCGGTTCGGCGGCACCGGCCTCGGGCTCGCCATCAGCAAGCAACTGATCGAGCTGATGGGCGGCCAGATCGCGGTCGAGAGCGTCCTGGGCAAGGGCAGTACCTTCACCTTCACGGTGGTCGTCGGCGAGACCGGTGACGCGGCCGGGCTTCCCCGGGAACTGCCGCGCAACATCGATCCCGCGAATGTCCGCCTGCTGGTCGTCGAGGACAACGCGGTCGCCCGCGCCGTCCTGCTGGATACCCTCCGCGGCCTGCGGTTCGCCGAAGTCGAGGCGGCGGCCGACGGCCCCTCGGCGGTGATGCGGTTCCGCGACGCACAGCAGCACGGCCGGACCTTCGACGTGGTTCTGGTGGACTGGCGCATGCCCGGCATGGACGGGATCGAAACCGCCCGCAACCTCCGGGCCCTGGCGGCTGCGGGCGCCGTGCCGCCGATCCTGCTGATGACCGCCCAAACCCGGGCCGAGGTGGTCGAGCAGGCCCAGGACGCGGCGATCCTGAAGGTGTTGTTCAAGCCGCTGAACGTGTCGATGCTGATGGACGGCATCGCCGAGGCGCTGGACGTCGGGCAGGGTACGCGGCTGGTGAGCGACGACCGGTCGTCACGCCCCGACGGGGAGGGAGGCGGCCTGGCCGGGCTCAGGGTCCTGGTGGTGGAGGACAACGAGATCAACCAGCAGATCGCCAAGGAGATCCTGCAGGACGCCGGGGCCACCGTGGAGATCGCCGAGAACGGCGCCCTGGCCCTGACCAGCCTGCGCAACGCCGCCGTGCTGCCCGGCGCCGTGCTGCCCGACGCCGTGCTGATGGACCTGCAGATGCCGGAACTGGACGGCTACGAGGCGACCCGCTGGATCCGGGCCGACGAGCGCTTGACCGACATCCCGATCATCGCGATGACCGCGCATGTCACGGCCGACGAGCGGGCCCGGTGCCTGGCGGCGGGCATGGTCGACCATGTCGCGAAGCCGGTCGAGGTGCGGCGTCTGCTCGAGGCGGTACGGCGCTGGACGCGGCCCGGCGCCGGCGAGGCGGAGCGGCCGGACGATCCGCCGTCCGAGTTCTTCGGGGTCGGTTCCGCCGACCAGGCACCCCCGCCGGACCGGTCTGCCGAGGATCGACCCCCTGAGGATAGGCCCTCCGGGGACCGGCCCGCCCTCGACCTGGACGGCGCGCGGGCCCGGCTCGGCGTTCCGATGCCGGTGCTGGAGCGCGCGGTCCGGCAGTTCGCCGACGGCTACGGCGACGCGCCCGCGGTGCTGGCCGGGCATCTCGACGCCGGAGCCTGGAAGGATGCCGAGCGCTACGCGCACTCGCTGGTCGGCCTGGCCGGGACGATCGGTGCGAACGCGCTGTCGGCCGAGGCCCGCCGGATCGAGACGGTGCTCCGCGAAGCCGGCCGGCCCGAGCGGCCGGACCTGACGGTGCTGACCCGGTGCCATGCCAGGGTCATCGCCGAGATCGAGGCGATGGCACCGGCGGCCGTCCCGGCGCCGTCCCCGGCGGTCGCGCCCGGCGGGTCCGGCGGGTCCGGCGCGCCGGAGATACCGGGCGACCGGGCGAGCCTCGGGGCCCTGATCCGCGAGATCGATGCGGGACTGGCGACCAACAGGATCTCGGTACGCCGGCGGTTCGACGAGTTGCGCAGCCTCTGCGCGGACTCCGCCGGCGGCGAGCTGGAGCGGATGGCGGCCGATCTCGCCCAGCTCGACTTTCCGTCGGCCCGCCGGCGCCTGCGGGCGGTCGCCGCCCTGCACGCGATCGAGATCGGAGACGGCGATGGCTGACTTCGCGGTTCCGCCGAAGATCCTGATCGTCGACGACGATCCCGCCAACATCGACCTGCTGGCGGCGATCCTCGAGGAGGACGGCGAGATCCTGTTCGCCACCAGCGGGAAAGCCGCCCTGGCGATGGCCGAGAGCGAGCGGCCGGACATCGTGCTGCTGGACGTGGTGATGCCCGACCTGGACGGCTACGAGGTGTGCCGGCGGCTGAAGGACAACCCGGCGACGGCGCAGATTCCGGTGGTGTTCATCACCGCCCTGGACCAGGAGACCGACGAGGAGGCCGGGCTGGCCGCCGGTGCCGTCGACTATGTCGCGAAGCCGATCAGCGCGCCGATCACCCGGGCCCGGGTGCGCACCCACATGGAACTGAAGCGCCACCGCGACCACCTGGCCGAGCTGGCCTATCTGGACGGGCTGACCGGCGTCGCGAACCGGCGGCGGTTCGACGAGTATGCCGAGCTCGAATGGCGGCGGGCCCGCCGGCACGGCCGGCCGGTCTCGGTGCTGATGGTCGACGTCGACGAGTTCAAGCACTTCAACGACCACTACGGCCACCAGGCCGGCGACGCCTGCCTGCAGAAGGTGGCGGCGGTGCTGGGCGGGCTGGTCAACCGTCCGGCCGACCTGCTGGCGCGCTACGGCGGCGAGGAGTTCGTCTGCGTGCTGCCGGAGACCCCGGCGGAGGGCGCGCGGGTGCTGGCCGAGCGCATGCGGGCCGCGGTCGAGGGACTGGGGATCGCGCATGACGGCGCCGGCGCGGCCGGCTGCGTGACCATCAGCATCGGCGTCGCCACCGCGGTCGTCGACGCCTCGTCCACCCTGGAGGACACCCTGGCGCGGGCCGACGCCCAGCTCTACCGGGCCAAGTCGGCCGGCCGCAACCGGGTCTCCGCGGTCTAGCCGCTCCATCGGTCCCGGCCCGGCCGGTCACTCGCGCGTGAGGCGGCCGCGGGCGGGTTGCCCCCGGCCCGGCTTTCGCGCACACAATCGCACCGGACCAGACAACCGACCCCAGACAACCGACGCCGGGAAGCGGATGCATCGCCTCACTCGTCTCATCGCCGCGGTGACGCTTCTGCTCCTGTCGACCGGTCCGGCGGGCGCGGCGCCCCCCGACCCGACCGACTGGGACGCGGTCCTGCGCGCCGCCCGGGGCCAGACGGTGTACTGGAACGCCTGGGCGGGCGAGCCGCGGATCAACGAGTACGTCGCTTGGGCGGCCGGGCAGGTCGCGTCGCGCCATGGCGTCTCGGTCGTGCATGTGAAGCTGTCCGAGACGGCGGACGCAGTGGCGCGGGTGCTGGCGGAGAAGGCCGCCGGCAAGGTTGCGGGCGGCAGTGTCGACCTCATCTGGATCAACGGCGAGAACTTCGCGGCGATGAAGCGGAGCGGACTGCTTTTCGGGCCCTGGGCCGAGGCCCTGCCGAACTTCGCGCTGACCGATCCGGCGAACAATCCGGCGGTACGGGAGGACTTCACCGTGCCGGTCGAGGGCTACGAGGCGCCCTGGGGCAAGGCGCAGCTGGTGCTCATGAGCGACTCCGCCTACGTCGCCGAACCGCCGCGCAACCTGTCGGCGCTGCTCGACTGGGCGCGCGCCAATCCCGGGCGGTTCGCCTATCCCCGGCCGCCGGACTTCCTGGGATCGACCTTCCTCAAGCAGGCGACGCTCGGCCTGGCCGTCGATACCGCCCCGCTCTACCGACCGGTGGACGAGGCCGGGTTCGAGGCCGTGACCGCGCCGCTCTGGGCCTGGCTCGACGCGCTGCACCCGCTGCTCTGGCGCGGCGGGCGGGCGTTCCCGCCCGATGGCCCGGCCCTGCGCCGGCTGGTCGGCGACAGCGAGCTCGCCATCGCGCCGGCCTTCAGTGCGACCGAGGTCGCCGCGGCGGTGCTGGCCGGCGAGTTGCCGGCCGGCGTGCGGACCCACGGCCTCGACGGCGGCACCATCGGCAACGTCAACTTCCTGGCGATCCCGTTCAACGCGACCGCCAAGGCCGGCGCCATGGTGCTGGCGAACTTCCTGCTGTCGCCCGAGGCCCAGGCCCGCAAGCACGATCCCGCGGTGTGGGGCGGCGAGACCGTGCTGGCGGTCGACAGGTTGGCGGCGCCGGCGCGGGCGCTGTTCGACGGCCTGGATCTCGGCCCCGCCGGCCTGCATCCGGCGGCCCAGGGCGCGGTCCTGCCGGAACCGCATCCGAGTTGGACCGAGCGGCTCGAGACCGCCTGGGCGGCGCGCTACACGGCGCGCTGATGGAAGCCGGATGACGCGCTCGGGCGGATGCTGAGGCTGGCGCCGTACCTGACGGCCGGCCTGGTCGCCGGGCCGATCGCCGTCGGCTTGCTGGGCGTGACGCTGCCGGCCTTCGGGCTGCTGCCGGGCCTCGGCGGCGACATGGCGACCCTGGCCCCGTGGTTCCGGCTGCTCGACCAGCCGGGGCTCGGCCGCTCGGTGGCGGTCGCCCTCTTCGCCGGTCTGGGGTCGACCCTGATCGCCGTCCTTCTCGTGTTCCTGTTCCTGGCCGCGGCCGACGGGACCCGGCTGCTCGGATGGATGCGCCGGCTGGTCGCGCCGCTGCTGGCGGTGCCGCACGCCGCGGCGGCGGTCGGCGTGGCGTTCCTGATCGCGCCGTCCGGCCTGCTGGCGCGGCTCGCCTCGCCCTGGGCGACCGGCTGGCAGCGGCCGCCCGACCTGCTGATCGTGCACGACGGCTGGGGCCTGGCGATGATCGCCGGTCTGGTGGCCAAGGAAGTGCCCTTCCTGCTGCTGATGTGCCTGGCCGTTCTGCCCTCGCTCGACCCGACGCGACGGCTGGCGATCGCCCGGTCGCTGGGCCAGCCGCCGTTCACCGCCTGGCTGAAGGCGGTGGCGCCGGGGCTGTACCCGCTGGTGCGACTGCCGGTGTTCGCGGTCCTGGCCTTCGCCTGCTCGACCGCCGATGTCGCGCTGATCCTGGGGCCGACCAATCCGCCGCCGCTGGCGGTCGCGGTGCTGCGGTGGTTCGCCGATCCGGACCTGTCGATGCGCCTCGTCGCTTCTGCCGGCGCGCTGCTGCAGCTGCTGGTGTCGCTGGCGGCCATGGCCGCATGGTGGGCGGGCGAGCGGGTCGTGGCGGGGCTTGGCCGAGGCTGGCTGACGGGCGGTGCACCCGGCGTCGCCGGGCGGGCGGTGTCCTGGCTCGGGCTCGCCGGCCTGCCGGCGGTCGCGATGTCGCTGACCGTCGCGATCCTCGGCCTCGCCGTCAGTTCCCTGGCGGGGCCGTGGCGGTTTCCCGACGCCCTGCCCGACGGCCTCACGCTGGCGGTCTGGGCGCGCAGCCTGCCGGCAATCGCCGGCGGACTGGCGACGACGCTGCTGCTGGCCGCCCTCGCCGCCGTCCTGGCGACGGTCGCGGTGCTGGCGGTGCTCGAGCAGGCGGCGCGCCGCGGGCGGGCGGCGGATCGGGCGGCTGGCCGGGCGCTGCACGGGCTGCTGTACCTGCCGCTGCTGCTGCCGCAGGTGCCGTTCGTGTTCGGCCTCGTGGTCGGCGCCGAGACCGTCGGCCTGGCGCCGGGCCACGGCCTGGTGCTGGTCGGGCACGTGGTCTTCGTGCTGCCCTATGTCCTCCTGGTCCTCGCGGAGCCCTACCGCCGCTTCGACCCGCGCTGGATCATGCTGGGCGCGACCCTCGGGGCGTCGCCGGCCCGGACCTTCTGGACGGTCCGGCTGCCGATCCTGCTGGGGCCCTGCCTGGCGGCGCTGGCGGTCGGGCTGGCGGTCAGCGTCGGACAGTACCTGCCGACCCTGCTGCTCGGCGCCGGGCGGGTCGAGACCGTGACGACGGCGGCGGTGGCGCTGGCGTCGGGCGGCGACCGGCGGGTGGTCGGGGCATGGGCGCTGGCGCAGGCGGCGGTGCCGGCCGCCGGCTTCGCGCTGGCGCTGCTGCTGCCGCGGCTGGCCTGGCGCCGGCGCCGCGGGCTGGGTGCGGCCCGATGACCGGGCACCGGCTGCGGCTGGACCGGCTGACGATCGCCCTGGGCGGCGTCACCCTGGCGGCGATCGACGCGACGGTCGGGCCGGGCGAGGTGCTGACCGTGATGGGCCCGTCCGGGTCCGGCAAGTCGACCTTGCTGGCGTTCCTGGCCGGCTTCCTGGATCCGGCCTTCAGCGCCGGCGGGCGGGTGCTGCTGGACGGCGAGGACGTGACCGGCCGGCCGGCGGAGGCGCGCCGGATCGGCCTGCTGTTCCAGGACCCGCTGCTGTTTCCGCATCTCTCGGTCGGCGGCAACCTGCTGTTCGGCATGCCCCGGCACCGCGCCCCCCGGAACTGCGCCCCCCGGGAATGCGACCGCCGCGACCGCATGCGGGCGGCGCTGCGCGAGGTCGGGCTCGAGGGCTACGCGGACCGCGACCCGGCGACCCTGTCCGGCGGCCAGAAGGCCCGGGTGGCCCTGCAGCGGCTGCTGCTGTCGGAGCCGCGGGCGGTGCTGCTGGACGAGCCGTTCTCCAGGCTCGACGCCGCGTTGCGCGGCGAGGTCCGGGACCTGGTGTTCGCCCGGCTGCGGGACGCCGGCCTGCCGGCGGTGCTGGTCACCCACGACGCGGCCGACCGGCCGGCCGATGGCGGGGAGGTTGTTCACTTGTGCCCGCCGGCACCCCATCTGCCCTGATGGCGGGACAACGCAGGGAGCCGAGGACAAGCCGATGCCGATCAGCCGCCGCGATCTGACAGCCGGCCTGTTCGCCGCGCCGGTGCTGCTGTCGCCGATGCGGGTCGCCGCCGCGCCGGCCCTGCCGCCGACGCCGGCCTGCGACGATCGCCCCGATCCGACGCCGCGGGCCACCGAGGGTCCGTTCTTCACGCCCCTCAGCCCGCGCCGGCACGACCTGGCGGCCGACGTCGACGGCGGCGAGGCGCTGCTGGTCGGCGGCTTCGTGGTCGGCCCGGCCTGCGCGCCGGTCGCCGGCGCGGTGGTCGACGTCTGGCAGGCCGACCATCGGGGCCGCTACGACAACGACGGCTACCGGCTGCGCGGCCATGTCGAGACCGACGCCGCCGGGCGCTGGTGGTTCGCCACGGTGGTGCCGGGGCGCTATCCCGGCCGGACCCGGCACATCCACGTCAAGGTCGGCCCCGGCAAGGCTGGGGGCACCGGCCGGGTCCTCACGACCCAGCTGTTCTTCCCCGGCGAGCCCGGCAACGCCCGCGACTTCCTGTACGACGAGCGCCTGCTGCTGCGCATGGCGGGCGACGGCGCCGAGCGGTTCGGGCGGTTCGACTTCGTGCTGGGGTAAGCGGCCTGGGGTGAGCGGCCTGGGGTGAGCGGCCGGCTACCGGGTCCGGGCCGCGTCGCCGAGGGCGTCGGCCAGCCAGTCGAACACCAGGCGGATCCGGCGGCTGGTGCGCAGCTCCCGGTGCGCCACCAGCCAGACCTCGAAGGCGAAGGGATCCATCCACGGGGCCGCCCGGCGCACCAGCGGCTCGGCGTCGCCGACCCCGGACGCCATGACGCCGATGCCGAGGCCCTGCCTGACCAGTTCCCAGAGCACCAGGTGGCTGCCGGTCAGGAGCGGGAAGTTGCGGGCGCCGACCGCGATCCCGCGGCCGTTCAGCGCCTCGATGAGGCGGTCGTTGTCCGCGAAGCCGACGAATTCGGCGGCCGCCAGCGCTTCGGGCGTGTCGAGCCGCCCGGCGCGCCGGAGATAGCCGTGCGACGCGTACAGGTGCCCGCTGTCGTCGGACAGCTTGCGGGCGATCAGGTCGGGGTCGGTCGGGCGCGGGTTGCGGATCGCGATGTCGGCCTCGCGCCGGCGCAGGTCGGCCAGGCTGTTGCTGGCCACGATCTCGACCGCGATGCCCGGTTCGGCGGCGCGCAGCCGGGCGATGACCGGCGGCAGCACATGGGCCGCCGTGATCTCGGAGGCGGTGATCCGCACGCTGCCCTCGATCGACTGCGATCGCCCCGATGCCGACAGGGACACCCGGGTCGCGGCCTCGCCCATGGCCCGCACGTGCTCGGCCAGCTCCAGGCCGCCCGGCGTCAGCGACAGGCTGCGGCCGACCCGTTCGAACAGGGCGACGCCGAGTTCCTCCTCCAGGGCCCGGACCTGCCGGCCGAGGGTCGGCTGCGCCAGGCCGAGGGCGCGGGCGGCGGCCGACAGCGAGCCCTCCTCGGCGGTGACCAGGAAGGCCCGGGCGCGGTTCCAGTCGAATGTCACGGCATGCCAGTCCATGCAGAAATGCATACTGGCTGATCATGATCGGTCAATTCACATTCGAATGACGCAGGGGTATCACCCCCGCCGATGGCCGACGACACAGCAGCCGGAAGACCGATGACGACGATGCAGCGCAGCGCGCGGTTCTGGGACCGGATCGCCGACAGATACGCCCGCACGCCGGTGGCGGACGAGGCCACCTACCGGACCAAGCTGCGGGTCACCCGGGAGTATCTGCGGGCGAACATGGAGGTCCTGGAGCTCGGCTGCGGCACCGGCTCGACCGCACTGGTCCACGCGCCGGCCGTGCGCCGGCTGCTGGCGGTCGACGTCTCGGCGCGGATGCTGGAGATCGCGCGCCGCAAGGCCGACGCGGCCGGCGCCGGCGACCTGGAGTTCCGGCAGGCCGGGATCGAGGATTTCGAGGCGCCGGACGCGTGCTTCGACGCGGTGCTGGCGCACAGCGTCCTGCATCTGCTGGAGGACCGCGACGCGGCGATCCGCAAGGTTCATCGGCTGCTGAGGCCCGGCGGCCTGTTCGTCACCAGCACGCCGTGCCTGGGCGACTTCCTGCGGATCTTCCGGCTGGTCGGCCCGCTCGGCCACGCCCTCGGCCTGATCCCGATGGTGAGGGTGTTCACGGCGGCCGAGCTGGAGGCGAGCCTGGCCGCGGCCGGTTTCCGCACCGAGCACCGCTGGCAGCCGGGGCGGCGCAAGGCGCTGTTCATCGTGGCCCGGAAATGAGCGTGTCCCGGGCCGGGGACGCACGGCAGGGCGCCGGCCCCGAGGCTTCGAGGGAGGACCCCTTCGCGCGGGAGGCGGTTCCGGGTGGCTTGCCGGCCGAAGCCCGCAGGGCGGAGGGTGGCGGAGGAAGAGGGACCCTCGGCCAAGATCTGTAACTATCTGAAATATCGTGAATAAATTGCCAATATCTGTACCAGTCGAGCTTGTACCGCAGCGGTACAGCTATCAGGCCTCGAGCCCGTCCACCAAGGAATTGAAGCGGCGGAGGGGGGGCAGCGGTTCTCGCCGCCCCCCGTGTGCATCGCCGCCGGGCGACCGTTATGCCCCCTTGTGCGCCAGGGCTGCTTCGACCTGGACCAGGGCCGCTCGAGCTGCCTGCAAGGCCTCTACGGCTTCCGCTGCCTCCCGACCGGGCAGGTAGGGCCCCTTCGGAGGTAACAGGTGGTTCGCGGCGGGCTGAACGTTGTGGAAGCGGTGCCCAGTGGCGATCTCAGCGATCCGCCCGGAGTTCACACCGAACCAGGCTGCGATGTCGTGCTGACGGTCCCCGCGGTTCAGCATGCCCTTGACGACCGCAGCGTCAGCTTCGGTCAGGGAGATGCCGCTTGGGTCTGCGCGGTATGGCATGGCCCACCTCACTCAGCTGCCGACGCCGTAGGGCGCCGGATTTGGCGGTAGGCCGGGGACCCGGTATCGGAGAGGGCATCGAAGACCGCGTACCCCGTCTCCTTGGTCCCGCCGACCGAGAACGCGCCTCGAGGCGTGAACTTTCCAGCGATGCCCTCCCAGTGCTTACCCCGCCGCCAGTCCACATCGCGCAGCATCGCGACCAGTTCGGTGGCCCTCTGCGAGCGTTCCGCAGAGTCCTCGGTCTCGGCCAGCGGATGACCGATCGCCCCAATTGCCGCCAGAACGGACGGGGCGGACGCGATCTTGTTCTCCCGGTCCTCCATGGCTGCGCCAATCTGGTCCGTGACCAGCTTGAACCACTCGATCGCCGCTTGGGTGACGAGCGGCAGGCGATGGTCGGCGATGTGGACCGGTCGGGATCCATATTTCACGCCCGCGATGCCCTCCGCGAAGGTGATACACGCCCCGCGGAGGGACGTGATCGTAACGACCTCGCGGTCCTGAGTCCGAAGCTGTCGACGGACCTTGTTCACGCGGTCTCGGAAGAAGGGGACGTGCCTTTCGATGTCCCGCGTCACCCGGGTCAAAGGGTCGCGCGCGTCCATGCCGATGCTGAGTGCGGCGTTCGGACGAACACCCAAGACGTTCAGGTCGTGGAAGCACTGACGTGCCCATGCCTTATCGTACCCGTGCGCAATGTACACGGGGATGAGCTGCTTCTTGGTCTCCGGGTCGAGCTGCGCGGCTTCGTATCGAGCCGCGAGCTGCGTTTCGCCGTCGATTGCGACCAGCCTCTGATCGAACGGGATCTGGATGAACCCCTTTCCGTACTCGTCGATCTCCGAGAGAAGGGGCTGCTCGGTAAACAAGATGATCGGGGGGGTCATTCCGTCGAGATGCCCGTGGTGGACATCGATGATGTAGTTGGCATACGGCTGGACGTTCCGCGCCTTGGCCCCGGCGAACAGGCGCTGCACCTCCTGCCGGATCTCCTGGAGGTCCTGTAGCTCCTTCCGAGCCTCCACCTTGCGGCGGTCTTCGGCATCGCGCGGGTCCGGCGCGATCTGGAAGAGCTGCGTTGCAGGAACTCGGGCCAGGAAGAGGTGCGTGTTGATCTCCACGCCGGCAATATTGTTGCCCTGCGTTGGGTTGAGCTTAACCGGTGCTTCGGTCGTCATGACCTGCTCCTTGTCACGTGGTTGCGTGCCGAGGCGCCCGGAGGTATCGTCGCTTCGTCCAAGAAGGGGACCTTCGGGTCCTCGGCGCCCGGTCGGGGAACTCCCGATCGGGCGTTTTCGTTTCTACTCTTCGAGATGCGGGAGTGCAATGGATTTTTTTCTCGACGCTCCTTTCTTTCTATCTCGAGATGGATTTCCGCTGAGCTGAGGTCGCTGAACTGCGTCGATGCCGGTCTCGAGGAGGGGCGCTAGGGGCGGGCTTGATCTGGCCAAGGAGAGGTTTTCTCGGATCTCAGTGACAGTGCACTTGATCGACAGCGCGAGTCGCTGCCAAAGGATGCGGACACCCTGCTCAGCATCTGGCGGTACCGAGTTCCGCGCGCTTCAGCACCGGCGTTTTCGGCGCCGATCGCTCATCCGTCGCCTGTCCGGCGCATTCGCCGGCGGCACGCCCCGAGGGTCGCGAGCATCTCACCAGAACCGCTTCTTCGCGAACGCCTTGCCGGAGCCGGACTTGAAGTAGGCCTCGAGTTCCCGGGCGTTCCGCTCCGTCGCGACGGCGACATGGCTTTTCAGCGTTGCGGGCAGGTGCGGCTTGGTGGAGGCGACCTGCCCCGCCGCATGCGAGTCGAATCGCCGCCGCAGGTCGTTGGTCGACCCGACGTAGACGTCGCCGCTGGCCAGCTCGCGGAAGTAGACGTACCACACGTCCCGGTCCCCCTACGCCAAGGCTACGGGGGACACTCCTTCGCCCAGGGCGCGGAGGATGGCGGAGGGAGCGGGATTCGAACCCGCGAGGGGCTTTCACCCCTACACACTTTCCAGGCGTGCGCCTTCAACCACTCGGCCACCCCTCCGGAAGCCGCGCAACCTAATGGACCGCGTCCGGCTTTGCAACGCCCTGATGGGGGCCCTGATGGGGGCCCTGATGGGGGCCGGAGGGCGGTCCGGGAGACGGGCCGGGGGCGGGCCGATCGTCGCGCCCGCCGGCGGGCTGCGCGCCGCGGGTTCCGCGATCCCGCCGGCCGTGGTTAACTTCCTGCGGGAAAAGGGATTGGCGTGCGGGCCGGCTTGGGCCGCCGATCCCGCAACGGCGGTGATGGGTAGCTCATGCGCATCCTGTTTCGCGTCCTCGGCCTGGTCGCCGGCGGGCTTGCCCTGGCGTTGCTGGGCCGCGACCTGTTCGTGCTGGCGCAGTCGGGCAACTGGTCGCCGATCGACGTCGGTGCCTTGTGGTGGACCGTGCATCCCGGCTCGCTGCAGCTCGCCGAGCCGGCGATCGCCCGCCACATCCACCCGTTCCTGTGGGACCCGGTGATGCTGACCGTGCTGCTGTCGCCGGCCTGGCTGGCGCTGGGCCTGGTCGCGACCCTGCTGCTGCTGTCGACCGGGCGGCGGCGCGGCCGCCGGTCGCGCCGGTTCGGGAGCTGAGGCGGACGGAAACGAACGCGCGCCGAACATTTATTTACCAAGTGAATTCTTGTTTTAAAATCACCACCGCCACATACTGCTTCCCGAGCCACCGAGGGAGGTCGCCATGTCCGCCGTTATCGAGGGTATCGTCACCGAGGCCCGCCCGAAGCCTGCCGATGGCGGGCGCCGCTGGGTCGCCGCCCTGCCGCTCGCCGACCTGCAGGCGAAGGGCCGGGCCCTGGTCAGGCGCGACGGCCGGCAGATCGCGCTGTTCGCCACCGCCGCCGGGGTGCGCGCCATCGCCAACCGCTGCCCGCACGAGGGCTACCCGCTCTCCGAGGGCACGCTGGCGGACGGCGGCGCGGCCGAGGGAGCGGGGGCCGACGGCGCGGCCTGCACGCTGACCTGCAACTGGCACAACTGGAAGTTCGACCTGGATACCGGCGAGGTGGTCGGCGGCGGCGACGCGGTGCGGGTGTACCCGGTCGAGATCCGCGACGGCGTCGTCCACCTCGACGTCACCGACCCGCCGCCGGAGGCCCGCATGGACCGCGCCCTGGCCGGGCTGCGGGACGGATTCCGGCGACCCCGGCGCGACCGCTTCGCCCGTGACCTGGCGCGCATCGAGGCGGCCGGCGGCGACCCGCGCCGGGCCCTGGCCGCCGCCGTGACCTGGACCCACGACCGCCTGGAATGGGGCACCGAGCACGGCTATGCCGCCCTGCCGGACTGGCTGGCCCTGGCCGACGCCGCCGCCGACCCGGTCGACCGGCTGGCCTGCCTGGTCGAGACCGTCGGCCACTTGGCCGACGACGCCCTGCGCCATCCGGCCTTTCCCTATCCGGCCGGCAGCCTTGCCTGGGACGAGGACGGCTTCGTCGCGGCGGTCGAGGCCGAGGACGAGGCGGCGGCGGTGCGGCTGGCGCGCGGCGGGCTGGCGGCCGGCGGCCCCGGGGCTGCCGGCTTCGACGCGGTCGATCGCGGCCTGTGCCGGGCGGCGCTGGGCCACTACCAGGACTTCGGGCACTCGGCGATCTATGTCGAGAAGACCCGCGAGGCGATCGCCCGGCTCGGCGACCAGGCCCCGGTCGAGGCGCTGGTCCTGGCCCTGGTGCGCAGCCTGGTCTATGCCCGGCGCGAGGACCTGATCCCGGAGTTCCGGGCCTACCGCCCGGCCCGCGAGGCCTGGACCGGGCGCGGGTCGGCCAAGGCCAAGCCGGCGGATTTCTGCCGGGCCTCGGTTTCGAAGTGCCTGGAGCGCGCGCTGGCGGCCAGCGGCGACGTCGAGCGGCTGTACGACGCCATGCTGGAGGCGGCGGCCTGGCAGCTGCTGCGCGCCGACCCGCTATACGCCGCCCGCGCCGACCAGCCGGTCAGCCGGAACGTCGACCGGCTCGACTTCAGCCACGCCATCACCTTCGCCAACGCCGGTCGCCGGATGGCGGCGCGGCACCGCATGCTGTGGCCCGACGTGCTGCTGCAGGTCGCCTGCTTCCTCGGCCGCAACGGCGGCTATGTCGCCCCGGGCTACGACTGGCGGCAGTGGCAGGTGGCGGACGTCGACGGCTTCCTGGCGTCGGCCGCCGCCGGCGTGATCGACCACGGGCAGGCCGAGTACATCGTCACCGCGCATCTCGCCAAGATGCTGTGCGCGGTCCGCGAGGAGGTCGCCGTCGCCCCGAACGCCGCCCGGGTGCCGGCGCTGGCGGCCGCCCTCAACCGCTTCCTGAACGAACCGTACCGGCGGATCCTGCCGCGGCGCATCGCCCACCAGGCCAGGGAGACCGTGCGCGGGGAGTAATGCCCGTCGCGCCGTCTATGGTGTTCACACATCGCGAAAACGTCAGCTTCTTGAAGTATTTGGCAGTGCCCGTCCCGCAGTGGATCCCGGAGCCGGCTGCTCGCGCAGCCCCTCCGGGATGACGAAGTGAGGGGTGGATCCGGGAGGGAAACCGGCCAAATCCTGCCCACCTTCGTCATTCCGGAGGGGACGCGCGAGCGTCCGGCTCCGGAACCC
>NZ_JAVJSE010000021.1:0-39565 GCF_040219615.1 Thalassobaculum sp. | reverse complement strand
CTCGACGCCATGGCGGCGGAGCATCAGCGTCCCGTCGGCCTGTGGCATGCCGAGTGGCACGCCCTGCCGCAGCTCTTCGGCCTCGCCTCCGGCGCCTTGCGGGAAGCACGAAACCTCGCCGCCGGCCTGACCGTCGACAAGGCCCGCATGGCGAAGAACCTCGACATCACCGGCGGCATGTTGATGGCTGGAGCAGTCGCTGCCGCCCTTGCACCATCGCTCGGACGCGAGGCCGCGCACCGCCTCGTCGAGACGGCCGCCAGCGCCGCGCGCGACTCCGGTCGTTCGTTTCGTGACATCGTCATCGCCGACAGCCCGGCGAAAGCGCGGCCCGTCGCCGAGGCTGCCTTCGACACCGGCCCCGCCGTCGCGGCGGCCAGCGCGGCTGTTTCCCCGATCGTTGCCGAGGCGAAGACCATCCGCGCCCGCCTCGCCCCCCGAAAAAGGAGCCGCTGACCCGTGCCGACCCTTCTCGCCAACGGCATCGAACATTTTTACGAGAGCAGCGGGCCCGCCAATGCGCCGGTGGTGGTCTTCGCCCATTCGGTCGGCTGCTCGCTCGAAATCTGGGAAGCCCAGGTCGCCGCCCTCGGCGACCGATACCGTTGCATCCGCTACGACATCCGCGGTCACGGCCGGTCGGCCGCGGTCGACATCCCGACCACCATCGACGACCTCGCCGCCGACCTCGGCGGCCTGCTCGACGCGCTTGAGATCGAAAGAGCCCATATCGCCGGCCTGTCGATCGGCGGCATGCTTGGCCAGGCCTTCGCCGTCGCCCATCCGGAGCGGGTGAAGAGCCTGATGCTGGTGTCCACCACTGCCCTCCTGCCGACGCTCGAATTCTGGGCGACCCGCGCCGCGACCGTCCGCGCCGATGGCATGGCCTCGGTCTTCGACGCCGTCATCCCGCGCTGGTTCACGCCCGATTTCATCGATCGCGAACCGGCCATCATCGACGGCTTCCGACAGCGCTTCGCCGCCACGGATGTCGCCGGCTACGCCCGCTGTTGCGAGGCGATCGGCGGCATGGACCTTCGCGAACGCATCGGCGCGATTGCCGCCCCGACGCTGATCGTCGTCGGTGCGGACGATCCGGCAACGCCGCCGGCGATGTCGGAGGACCTCCGCCAGCGGATCCCCCACGCGGAGATGGTGGTGATCCCCGACGCCTCGCATATCGTCTCGGTCGAGAGCCCCGACGCCGTCACCGCGCAGCTCGCCGCCTTCCTCGCCCGCCACGAGCCGGACGCGCCGAACAGCGCCTTCGTGCGGGGGCTGGCGATCCGTCGCGAGGTGCTCGGCGATGCCTATGTCGAGCGGTCGCTGGCGCGGGCCGGCGCCTTCGCGATGCCGTGGCAGGACTTCATCACCCGCCACGCCTGGAACGACGTGTGGGGCGACCCGACTCTGCCACGCAAGACCCGCTCGCTGCTGACACTGGCGATGATGGTCGCCCTTCACCGCGAGGAGGAGTTCAAGATCCACCTGAAGCCGGCGCTCGGTAATGGCGTCAGCCTTGAGGAACTGCGCGCGATGATCCTCCAGACGGGCATCTATGCCGGCATTCCGGCCGGCAATGCCGCGATCCGCTGGGTGCGCGAGGAACTCGGTGACGAGATCGCCGCTTTCGAAGCGCGATCGGACTAGGGAGGCGTCTCTTGGCAGAATTCCTCTCATTGCAGGACGCGGTCGAGGCCAACATCGGCGACGGCGATTTCGTCGCGATGGAGGGCTTCACCCACCTCATCCCTTTTGCCGCCGGCCATGAGGTCATCCGCCAGGGTCGCAAGGACCTGACCGTCAGCCGCATGACCCCCGACCTGATCTACGACCAGTTGATCGGCATGGGCGCCGTCGACAAGCTGGTCTTTTCCTGGGGCGGCAATCCCGGCGTCGGCTCGCTGCACCGCATGCGCGACGCGGTCGAGAACCGCTGGCCCCGGCCACTGGCGATCGAGGAACATTCCCACGCCGCGATGGCCAATGCCTATGAGGCGGGCGCCGCCAACCTGCCCTTCGCCATGTTCCGCGGCTACATCGGCGTCGACCTGCCGAAGGTCAATCCGAGGATCGGCTCGGTCACCTGCCCCTATACCGGCGAGATACTGGCGACTGTCCCAGCCCTCCGACCGGATGTCGCGGTCATCCATGCGCTGCGCGCCGATCGCGCCGGCAACGTCCTGCTTGAGGGTATCGTCGGCGCCCAGAAGGAAGCGGTGCTCGCCGCCCGGCGCTCGATCGTCACGGTCGAGGAAATCGTCGACGACTTCGGCCCGCGTTCGCCGAATGCCGTCATCCTGCCGGCCTGGACCGTCACCGCCATCGCCTTGGTCCCCGGCGGCGCCTATCCGTCCTACGCCCACGGCTACTACAAGCGCGCCAACGCCTTCTACAAGGCCTGGGACGCCATCGCCCGCGACCGCGACACGTTCCGCGCATGGATGCGGAAGAACGTGCTGGAAAAGGGCCCGGACGATTTCCGACAATACGCGGCGCGGGCTGCCTGACCATGACCGAACCCTACACCCCGACTGAAATCATGACCGTCGCCGCCGCCCGGGCGCTGCGCAACGAGGATGTCTGCTTCGTCGGCATCGGCGCGCCGTCCGCGGCCTGCAATCTCGCCCGCCTGACCCACGCGCCGGGCATCACCCTGATCTACGAGTCCGGCACCATCGACACGCGACCGGAGGTCCTGCCGCTGTCGATCGGCGATGGTGAGCTTTGCGAGACGGCGCTGACCACCGTCTCCGTCCCAGAAATGTTTCGCTACTGGCTGCAGGGCGGCCGGGTGACTGTCGGTTTCCTCGGAGGCGCCCAGATCGATCGTTTCGCCAACCTCAACACCACCGTTGTCGGCGCTTATGACAACCCAAAGGTCCGGCTGCCGGGCGGTGGCGGTGCGCCGGAGATCGCCGTCCATTGCGGCGAGATCTTCATCACCATGGCGATGTCGAGACGCGGTTTCGTTGCCAAGCTCCCCTTCGTCACCTCGCTCGGCCACGGCACCGGCAAGGGCAGCCGCGAAGCGCTCGGAGTCAGCACCAAGGGCCCGACCCGACTGATCACCGACCTTTGCGTGCTGGAGCCGGACCAGGAGACAAGCGAGATGTCGGTCGTTTCGCTGCATCCCGGCGTCACCCGCGACCAGCTGCGGGAGAACTGCGGCTGGGACTTGCGCTTCGTCGCCGTTCCCGAGGAGACGCCACCCCCCACTGAGGAGGAACTCGGCGTCCTGCGCGAACTCCACGACCGCACCCGCCGCGCCCATGGAGGCGAAGACGCATGATCCGCAACGTTTTCATCTGCGACACCGCGCGCACGCCCATCGGCCGCTACGGCGGCGCGTTGGCGATGATCCGCCCCGACGATCTCGCAGCGGTGCCCATCCGTGCCCTCCTCGCCAGTCACCCGAGCGTCGGAGAAGCGGTCGACGAAGTCATCCTCGGCTGCGCCAACCAGGCCGGCGAGGACAATCGCAACGTCGCCCGCATGGCGCTGCTGCTTGCCGGCCTGCCCGAAACCGTGCCCGGCACCACGATCAATCGGCTGTGCGCCTCGGGCCTCGATGCGATCGGCTTCGCCGCGCGCGCCATCAAGGCCGGCGAGATGGAGCTCGCGATTGCCGGCGGCGTTGAGTCCATGTCGCGGGCGCCGCTGGCCATGGCCAAGGCCGAGACCGCTTTCCAGCGTTCCGCCGAGATTCACGACACCACCATCGGCTGGCGCTTCATCAACCCGCTGATGAAGGCGCAATACGGTGTGGAGTCCATGCCCGAGACTGGTGAGAATGTCGCCGAGGACTTTCAGGTGAGCCGCGCCGACCAGGACGCCTTCGCGCTCCGCTCCCAGCAGCGCGCCGCCGCGGCCGAAGCCGCCGGCGCCTTTGACGGTCCGGTCGTCGCGGTCGAGGTTCCGGGCCGCAAGGGAGCGACTCTCGTCACCCGCGACGAGCACCCCCGCGCCGACACGACAATAGAGGCCCTGGCTGGGCTCCGGCCGATCGTCCGCGAAGGCGGCACCGTGACCGCCGGGAATTCCTCGGGCGTCAACGATGGCGCAGCCGCCGTGATCGTCGCATCTGCCGATGCGGTCGAGCGCCACGGCCTGACGCCGCTGGTCCGCATCCTCGGCATGGCGACCGCCGGCGTGCCGCCACGCATCCTGGGCATCGGGCCTGTCCCGGCAACCCGCAAGCTGCTCGACCGGCTGGCGCTGCAGACCACGGACCTCGACTTGCTGGAGATCAACGAAGCCTTCGCCAGCCAGTCGCTCGCCTGCCTGCGCCAACTCGGTTTCGCTGACGACTCCGAGCATGTGAACCCGAATGGCGGCGCCATCGCCTTCGGCCATCCGCTTGGCATGTCCGGCGCGCGGATCGCCGCGGAGATTGCCCGGCAACTGCCGAAGCGCGGCGGCCGCTACGGCGTGGCCACCATGTGCGTTGGCGTCGGTCAGGGCGCTGCGATGGCTTTCGAGGCCGTGGCTGGCTGAAAACTCTGCGGGAGGACATTCGATGACCATGCAGTATCCACGCGAGAGCCTGGCCTCCGAGCCGCCCGCCCTCACGCCCGACTACAAGTCGACCATCCTGCGCTCCCCGAAGCGTCCGCTGATCGGCCTCGACCCAACCATCTCGGAACTCAGCGGTCCGGTCTATGGCCGGGAAAGCGTCCTGCCGACCGACAGCGACCTTACCCGTCAGCATTCCGGCGAACCGCTGGGCGAGCGGATCATCGTCTCGGGTCGCGTCATGGACGAAGACGGCCGGCCGCTGCCGAACACGCTCCTGGAGATCTGGCAGGCCAACGCCGCCGGGCGCTACGTCCACAAGGTCGACCAGCACGACGCCCCGCTCGACCCGAACTTCGTGGGCGGCGGGCGCTGCGCGACCGATTCCGAGGGCCGCTATCGGTTCTACACCGTGAAACCCGGCGCCTATCCCTGGGGCAACCACCCCAACGCCTGGCGGCCGAACCACATCCACTTCTCGCTGTTCGGGCCGAGCTACCTGACCCGGCTGGTCACCCAGATGTATTTCCCGGGCGACCCGCTGCTGGATCTCGACCCGATCTTTCTCGGCACGCCCCCGAAGGCGCGCGAGCGGCTGATCTCGAAGTTCTCGATCGACGTTACCGAGCCGGACTTCGCGCTCGGCTATGTGTTCGACATCGTGCTGCGCGGCAGCGCCGCCACCCCGATGGAGGGCTGAGCATGGCCGACCAACCCGCCGAGACCCTGCTGGGGCAGACCCCGTCGCAGACCGTCGGCCCCTACTTCGCCTACGGCCTGACGCCGCAGCAGTACGGCTATCCGCTCGCGGAGATCGCCAGCGGCCGGCTGGCCGGCGACGACGCCGAGGGCCAGCGCATCCGCATCGAGGGCAAGGTCTACGACGGCGCCGGTGCGGCGATCCCGGACGCGATGATCGAGATCTGGCAGGCCGACGCCCAGGGCCGCTACGCGCATCCCGCCGACCCGCGCGGCTCGAACGCCGACTTCCGCGGCTTCGGGCGGTTCGGGACCGGCACCGATGGCGACAGCCGCTTCATCTTCGACACGGTGAAGCCGGGCGCGATCGGCGACGGCCAGGCGCCGCACGTCAACGTCATCGTGTTCATGCGCGGCATCCTCGTGCATGCCTTCACCCGGCTGTACTTCTCCGACGAGGCGGCGGCGAACGCGGCCGACCCGGTGCTGTCGTCGGTGCCGGAGGACCGCCGGCACACCCTGGTCGCCGAGCGCCGCGACGGCCCGACCGGGACCGTATACCGCTTCGACATCCACATGCAGGGCGCCGACGAGACGGTGTTCTTCGACGTGTGAGCGATTTCGGCGCAACGAGTTCGGCCCGTCGCTCCGTAGGTTCCGGCTCCACGCCGCCTGCGGCGGCCCGGTCCGGAATGACGACAGGAAGGATGAGACGCAGGATGCTTGTCCCCCGCAGTCGGCTCGAGGAACGCCGACCTCCACCCTCTACCGTCATTCCGGACGGGCGCGCCGTCCCCGGCGCGCCCGAGCCGGAGCCCACCCGCCGCTCCGCCGTGCATGACGATCGTCGCGGCAGCGCTTGAAGGAGCCCGCCATGCCAACGCCCTGCATCATTACCGTCGCGATCACCGGCTCGCTGCCGACCAAGAAGGACAACCCGGCGGTGCCGATCACCGTCGCCGAGCAGGTGGAGTCGACCCAGGAGGCGTTCGAGGCCGGCGCCACCCTGGCGCACTGCCATGTCCGCAACGACGACGGCACCCCGACCTCGGACCCGGAGCGTTTCGGGCGGCTGGTAGAGGGCCTGCGCAAGCACTGCCCGGGCATGATCGTGCAGTTGTCGACCGGTGGCCGCTCCGGCGCCGGGCGCGAGCGCGGCGGCATGCTGCCGCTGCGACCGGACATGGCGTCGCTGTCGACCGGATCGGTGAACTTCCCGACCCGGGTCTACGAGAACGCCCCCGACCTGGTCGACTGGCTGGCCGACGAGATGCTGGCATACGACGTCAAGCCGGAGATCGAGGCCTTCGACCTGTCGATGATCTTCCAGGCCGTGAAGATGGCCGAGGCCGGGCGGATCAGGGCGCCGCTGCACGTCCAGTTCGTGATGGGCGTGAAGAACGCCATGCCGGTCGACCGGCCGACCTTCGAGTTCTACGTGGCGACCCTGCAGCGGCTGGCGCCGGACGCCACCTGGACCGGCGCCGGCATCGGCAAGGACCAGATCACCCTGAACCGCTGGTCGCTGGAGCTGGGCGGGCACTGCCGAACCGGGCTGGAAGACAACGTCCGGATGGACCGCGAGACCCTGGCGCCGTCGAACGCCGCCCTGGTCCGCCGGGTGGTCGAGCTGTGCCCGGAATACGGCCGCCGCCCGGCCACCGTGGCCGAGGCGCGGTCGCTGCTGTCGCTGCCCGCCGCCGCCTGAGCGCCATGGTCAGCGCCTACGACTCCCGGATCCTCGGCCCGCTGTTCGGCGACCCCGATACCGCCCGGCTGTTCGAGGACGCCGCCGCGGTCCGGGCGATGGCCGAGGCCGAGGCCGCGCTGGCCCGCGCCGAGGCCGGGCTGGGGATCGTCCCGGTCGAGGCCGCTCGCCGGATCACCGATGCTGCCGCAAGCTTCGCCGCCGACCTGGATGCGCTCGGCGTCGGCACCGAGCAGTCGGGCGTGCCGGTGATCGAGTTCGTGCGCCAGTTCCGCGCCCATGTCGGCAGCGACGCGGCGCAATGGGTGCACTGGGGCGCGACCAGCCAGGACATCGTCGACACCGCCCTGGTCCTGCAGCTGCGCGACGCGCTGGCGGTGATCGCCGGTCGGCTGGACCGGGTGATCGCTGGCCTGGCGGCCCTCGCCGACGCCCACCGCGCCACGGTGATGGCGGCCCGTACCCGCTACCAGCAGGCCTTGCCGACCAGCTTCGGGCTGAAATGCGCCGGCTGGCTGCTGCCGCTGGTGCGCTGCCGCGAGCGGCTGCCGGCCCTGCGGCTGCGCCTGCTGGCGGTGCAGTTCGGCGGCGCCGCCGGCACCCTGGCGGCGCTCGACGACCGGGGCGTGGCGGTGATGGAGGCGATGGCGGCCGAGCTCGACCTGGCCTGCCCGCCGGGCCCCTGGCACGCCCAGCGCGACGGCATCGCCGAGTTCGGCTCCTGGCTGTCGCTGGTGACCGGCGCGCTCGGCAAGCTCGGCCAGGACGCGGTGCTGCTGGCGCAGACCGAGGTCGGCGAGATCGACGAGAGCGCCGGCGGCGACCGCGGCGGCTCCAGCACCATGCCGCAGAAGGCCAACCCGGTGACCGGCGAGGCGCTGGCCGCGGCCGCCCGCCTGACTGCCGGCCTGCTCGGCACCCTGCACCAGGCGCAGATCCAGGAGCACGAGCGCGGCGGGGTCGGCTGGCAGATGGAATGGGCCACCTTGCCGACCATGGTGGTGGCCACCGGATCGGCCCTGGCCAAGACCGAGGCCCTGCTCGGCCGGCTGGCGGTATCCGCCGACCGCATGCGCGCCAATCTCGGCCCCGGCGACGGGCTGATCCTGGCCGAGGCGGCGACCTTCGCGCTGGCCGTCCACATGCCGCGGCCGGCGGCGCAGGCCCTGGTGAAGGAGGCGGCCCGCGCCGTGACCGCCGGCGGCGGACACCTGGTGGACGCGCTCAAAGAGCGGACCGAGGCGGCGGTCGACTGGGACCGGCTGCGCGATCCGGCCTGCTATCTGGGGTCCAACGACCTGCTGATCGACCGGGCCCTGGCGGCGGCCCGGGGCTGACGGTCAGGCCGACCGCTCGCCGCCCTCGCCCAGCCGGATGGTCATGCGCACCAGCTCGGCCAGCGAACGGGCCTGCATCTTCTCCATCACATTGGCCCGGTGCACCTCGACGGTGCGCTGGCTGATCCCGAGGTCGAACGCGATCTGCTTGTTCAGCCGGCCGTCGACCATCGCCTCCAGCACCTGCAGCTCGCGGGCGCTCAGGATGTCGTAGCGGGCCTTCACGCTGACCCGCTCGGCCTGCTCGCGCAGCCGTTCGGCGCAGGTCTCGAACGCCCGCCTGACCACGTCAAGCAGGTGGGCGTTGTCGACCGGCTTCTCGATGAATTCGTAGGCGCCCTCGCGCATCGCCTGGATGGCGATCGGCACGTCGGCATGGGCCGTGATCATGACCACCGGCACGACCACCCCGCGCTTGTTGAGCTCCGCCTGCAGGTCCAGCCCGCTCATCCCCGGCATGCGGATGTCGAGCAGGATGCAGCCCGGCCGGTCCGGGTCGAACGCGTCGAGGAACTGCCGTGCCGAGGCGAAGCTCTCGGCGGCGATGCCGGCGGACCCGAGCAGCCCGGCCATCATCTCGCGGTTCAGCTGAATATCGTCGACCACATAGGCGCATGGCCCATCGGTCTCCCTGCCGCCTTCCGGCCCGACTGTATCCGCGGTCACACACCCAACCCCGTTCCGAAACCGGCCCGGCCACGCCTGTGCCCAGCCTCGACCCGAGTATACGCGGCACACTGTGGAAGTCCGCAATTGTCGAATGCCCCACGCCGGCGCGACGCTCATGCTGCAACCGTTTGGTGTCGCCACCCCAATGCCAGTACGCACCGCCCTGATCGCGGACGACTGCTCGATCACCCGCGAGATGCATGCGGGCCTGCTTCACAGCCTGGGATACACCGTGATCGCGGTGAGTTCCGGCTCGGCGGCGGCCAACGAGACCCGGCTGGCGATCGAGACGCACGGGCAGGTCTTCGACCTCACATTGCTGGACTTCGACATGCCCGGCGGCGACGGACCGAGTGCCGCCCGGGCGATCCGCGAATCGCTGTCGGGCCGGGTGCCGGGCGTTATGGTCTGCGTGACCAGTCATGCACGGGACCAGGTCGCAGCGCTCTGCAGTGCCGCCGGGTTCGACGGGATCGTGAGCAAACCCCTGGAGATCGAAGCGCTGACGGCCCTGCTCGGGGCCCGTCGCGCGGACTAGTCCGGCAGTCGCCTGCCCGGCAGCGACTGCCGGCCGTGGATCGCGTCCCACCGGCGCTGCGCGGCATCCAGGACCCGCATCGCCGGCAGCACCGAGCGGCCCGGCACGGCCGGCGGCCGGCCTTCCCGGACCGCCGTGACGAAGTCGCGGGTAACCAGCGCCAGGTTGTCCTTCTCGGCCGCCACCGCCACCGGGCCGTCGCCGGTCACCATCTGGTTGCGCAGGATGTCGAGGCGGTAGGACTGCCGGTCCGTGACGATCATCGAATCGTAGACCCGCTCGCGCGAATGGTAGGACCCGCTGACCAGCAGGGTCTGGTTGCGCGGAGTCTCGATCGACAGGATGCACTCCATCGGGATGCCGGTCTGCGGGTGCAGCGGCCCCAGGAAGCTGTAGGCGAGCTCGCCCTCGAAATCGAGCAGCCACAGGCCGAGATCGACGAAGTGCGCGAAGTGGTGCCACAGGATGTTGTCGGTCCAGCTGCGGTGGTAGCCGGTGGCGCCGACATTCGACAGCCGATGAATGTAGAACCGCCCGGTAATGTGCCGGATCGGATCGGTCCCGGCCAGCGCCGCCGCCCGGATCGGCGCGTATTCCGGCTGCAGGCGCATCGGGTGGACCAGCCCGAACGGGACCTTGGCCGCCTCGGCCGCCGCCACCACCGCCTCGGACTCCTCCAGCGTCATGGCGATCGGGATTTCCAGCAGGGTCGGCTTGCCGGCGGCGATCGATTTCAGGGCGAATGCCGGGTGGGTCTCGCTCGGCGAGGCGACGATGACCAGGTCGACCTCGGGGTCGGCCAGCGCCTCGTCCAGATCGACCGTCCAGCGGGCATAGCCGTAGCGCTCGGCGAACTCGCGCGCGGCCTCCGGCCGCCGTCCGACCAGGGTGTGCAGGCGGACGTCCTGGCCCTGCAGGGCGTCGCTGTGCCAGACCCCCATCATGCCGTAGCCGACCATGCAGATGTTCACGACGTCCCTCCCCTTCCCGCGCTCAGGCGGCGTTGGCCGTCCCGGCGCCGAGCGACCGGATCAACGTGCCCAGGCGGTCCATCTGGTCCGGATTCAGGTCGAGCAACGGCGGCCGCACCGGCCCCGCGTCACGCCCGACCAGCCTGGCCCCGGCCTTCACGATGCTGACCGCATAGCCCCTGGCCTCGTCCCGGATCGCGATATAGGGCAGGAAGAAATCGGTGAGCAGCCGCCCCACCGTCTCGCCGTCGCCGCGGCGCAGGGCGGCGTAGAAGGTCAGCGCCGTCTCCGGGATGAAGTTGAAGACCGCGGACGAGTAGGTCGTCACGCCCATGGCGTCGTACGCCTCGGCATAGACCTCGGCGGTCGGCAGGCCGCCGACATAGACCACGCGATCGCCGAGGCGCCGGCGCACCCTGACCATGCGCTCGATATCGCCGGAGCCGTCCTTGTAGCCGATCAGGTTCGGGCAGGCCTCCGCCAGCCGCGCCACGGTCTCCGCGGCGAACAGGCAGTTGTCCCGGTTGTAGACGATCACGCCGATCTTCACGGCGTCGCAGATCGCCTTGATGTGCCGGAACAGTCCCTCCTGCTCGGCGGTGATCAGGTACTGCGGCAGCACCAGCAGCCCGTCGGCGCCGGCCGCCTCGGCCGCCTCGGCCATCTCGACCGCCAGCCGGGTGCCGTATCCGACCCCGGCGATGATCGGGGTACGGCCGCGGCAGACCTGCACCGCGGTCTCGACGATCGCCGGATACTCGCCGGGGGTCAGGGAGAACATCTCGCCGGTCCCGCCGGCGGCGAACAGCGCGGCGGCGCCGTAGCCGCCGAGCCAGTCGAGCCTGGCGGCGTAGCCGTCGCGGTCGAACGAAAGGTCCGGGGCGAAGTCGGTGACCGGAAACGACAGGAGTCCCGATCCGACCTGCAGCTTCAGCTCCTCGGGTGTCGAGGCCATCGACTCATCTCCGTTTCTGCGAAGTCATCTCATCATGTCATATGATGTCTTCGCATGCACGTCGAGTGATGATGTCGAGTCGCCGCGACGTCAGCCGTCGACCGTGGAGACCAGGTTTGCGTAGCGGTCGCGGCCGCGGGTCAGGTGCCGGCCCATGGCCCGGCGCGCCGCGGCACCGTCCCGGGCTTCGATCGCCGTGACGATCTGGTGATGCTCGCGCGCCACCTTCTGCAGGTAGCGGGTCATCTCCTCCGACGACGACACCTGCACCCGCACGGTCTGCCGCGGGATGATGTGGTAGCCGAGGAACTCCAGGAACGACGAGAAGTACGGGTTGCCGGTCGCCTTGCAGATCGCCTTGTGGAACTGGAAGTCGGCCGCCACCGCGTCGCCGCTCGCGATCGCCGCGTCGAACGCCTCGACCGCCTGGTGGATCGCCTTCAGGTCCGCCTCGCCGCGCCGCTCCGCCGCCAGCCCGGCCGCCTCGATCTCGACGCTGCGCCGCAGTTCCATGATCGCCAGCACGCCCTCGACCGTCTCGGCACCGTCGGCGTCGAGGCGGAACGGCCGCCGACGCTTGTCGCCGACCACGAACACCCCCGCTCCCTGCCGGGATTCCACGAGCCCTTCGGCCCGCAGCGCCGCGATCGCCTCGCGCACCACCGTCCGGCTGACACCGAAGGCGGCGATCATCTCCTGCTCGGTCGGCAGCTTCTCCGCCGGCACGAGTTCGCCGCTGCGGATCCGGGCTGCCAGGGTGGCCGTCAGTTCCTCGGTGAGGTTCCGGGCCGGCGGCAAGGGGGAGAACTTGGGCATCGTCATCGTCGCGTCGTCGCCCCACCACTCAAGAGGTCAGTATCGGATTCCCGGATATTGAAGGCTGGGGATCCACAAGGTCAGAGCCGGGATATACGTCACCAGCAACAATACCACCAGCATTGCGAGCCAGAACGGCCAAAGAGTCTTCGAGACCTTCTCGATCGAGACCTTGCCGATCGCGCATCCGACGAACAGCGTCGTCCCGACCGGCGGGGTCAGCAGGCCGATCGACAGGTTCAGCATCATGACGATTCCGAACTGCACCTCGCTCATCCCCATCGACTTCACGAGCGGCAGCAGGATCGGCGTGCAGATCAGGATCAGCGGCGCCATGTCCATGAAAGTGCCGAGAACCAGCAGCATCACGTTGATCATGATCAGCAGCACGATCTTGTTGTCCGAAAGCGACTGCAGGAACTCGGTCGCCTTCAACGGGATCTGCATCAGCGTCATCAGGTAGGCGAAGCCGGCCGCGAAGCCGATCACGATCATCACCATCGCGACGGTCTTGACCACGCTGTGCAGCAGCTGCGGAAGCTGCGCCCAGGTGTAGTCGCGATAGATGAACATGGTCACGAAGAACGCCCAGACCACGGCGACCGCGGCCGATTCGGTCGGCGTGAAGATGCCGCCGACCACGCCCCCGACGATGATTCCGATCGTCAGCAGGCCGGCCACCGCCTCCCAGGCCGTCTTGAGCGCCTGGCGCAGCGGCACCAACTCGCCCTTCGGATAGCCGCGCCGGACCGAGATGATGTAGGACAGGATCATCAGGGACAGGCCGATCATGATTCCGGGAATGATCCCGGCCAGGAACAGCTGGGCGATCGACACCGTGCCGCCGGCCGCGAGCGCGTAGATGATGGCGTTGTGGCTGGGTGGGATCACCACCCCCTGGGTCGAGGAGGTGATGGTGACGTTGACCGCGAAGGTGTCGTCGTAGCCGTGCTTCTTCATCATCGGGATCAGGATCGACCCGATCGACGAGGTGTCGGCGACCGACGAGCCGGAGATCCCGCCGAAGAACATCGAGGCCAGGATGTTCACCATCGCCAGGCCGCCGCGCATGAAGCCGACGCAGACGTTGGCGAGGTTGACCAGCCGCCACGCCATGCCGCCCTCGGCCATCAGCGCGCCGGCCAGGATGAAGAACGGGATCGCCAGCAGCGCGAAGTTGTCGACCCCGTCGGACACCTTCAGCAGCACCGCCTCGAGCGGCAGGTCGACGTAGAATGCGGTAAGCAGCGAGGAGATCCCGAGCGCATAGGCGACCGGGGTGCCCATGGCGATCAGCCCGAGCAGGCTGCCGATCAGCAGGATCGGACCGACGTCGCCGCCCATCAGATCGTCCTCCCCGTGATGTCGCCGCCGGCAGGGGGAGTGCCCGGCAGTTCGACGGTGCCGCGCGACTCCGGCGCCACCAGCGCCTTCTCGATGACGAACAGCAGGGTCACCAGGCCGCCGAGCGGGATCGCGGTGTAGACCACGCCGACCCGCACATATTCGAACTCGGGATAGGACTGGAACAGGGTGGCGTCGACGAGGTTGGCGCCGAACACGACCATGAAAACGGAAACCCCGGCCATCAGCAGGTCGATCACGCCCCGCAGGATGCGGCCCATGAGGGGCGGCACCGCGTTCTCGACGATTTCGAGCCTGAGATGCGCGTTGGCGCGGTAGCAGACCGCCGCCCCGTAGAAGGTCAGCTGGATCGCCAGGAAGATCGAGATCGGTTCGGAGTAGAAGGCACCGATGTGCAGCACGTAGCGGGAGAATACCCCGGTCGCGATCAGGACCGTCATGGCGACGACCGACGCGCAGCAGATGAAGGCGCAGGCCAGGTAGAGCTTATCCATGGCCGCGACATAGCGGTCTCGCATGTTCCGTCCCCGTCGAGCGAACCGGATGGGCGGGACGGCCGATCGCCGTCCCGCCCGATGGTGGTCAACAGGTGGCGCCTACTTGATCGCGGCGGCGCGCTTGATCAGGTCGGTGAACTTCTCGCCGAACTTCATGCGCACCGGCTCGGTCGCCGCGATGAACGGCCCCTTGTCGATGTCGGTGATGACCTCGTAGCCCATGGCCTTGACGGCTTCGAGCGACTTCTTCTCGCGCGCCGCCCACAGCTCGCGCTCCTTCTCGACCGCCAGCACCGAGGCCTTGCGGATCAGCTGCTGGTCCATCGGCGACAGCTTGTCCCAGACCTTCTTCGAGAACACGAAGATCTCCGGCACCATCAGGTGCTCGGTCAGGGTGTAGTACTTGGCGACCTCGTAGTGCTTGCCCGACTCGTAGGACGGCGGATTGTTCTCGGCGCCGTCGACCACGCCGGTCTGCAGCGAGGTGTAGAGCTCGCTGAACGAGATCGGCAGGCCGTTGCCGCCCATCGAGTTGACCATCTCGATGAAGATCGGGTTCTGCATGACCCGGATCTTCAGGCCCTTGAGGTCCTCGATCGACTTGATCGGCTTGGAGTTGTTGTAGAACGACCGCGACCCGGCATCCATGTAGCCGAGACCGATCAGGCCACCCTTCTCCAGCTTGTTCAGCAGCTCGGTGCCGATCTCGCCGTCGACCACCTTGTGCATGTGGTCGACGCTGCGGAAGAAGTAAGGCAGGTTGAACGCGTTGAACTCCTCGACGATCGGGCCGACCACGCCGACGCTGACGCGGGTCATCTCGAGCGCGCCGAGCTGGGCCTGCTCAAGTGCCTCCTTCTCGCCGCCGAGCTGCATCGAGTGGAAGATCTTGATCTTCATCCGCCCGGCGGTCCAGGTGTCGAGCAGGTCGCCCATGTACTGGATGGCATCCGTCGTCGGATAGCCCATCGGGTGCACGTCGCTGGACTTGATCTCCAGGGCCTGGACGGCCGGGGCCGCGAGGACGGAGCCCGCGACCAGGGTCGCGGCGAGGCTGCGGCGCAGGCCGCGGAATGGAATCACTGTCACGGATTGGTCCTCCCTATCGCTTTTTTGCTTTGTTCCGCCGGTCCGCCTTGCGGCGGTCCGACCCCTCCGGCGCCGGTTGCACCAGCGGTTAAATTCATCATATAACCGTACTAGTTGGCCGGACGCAACACGGGAGAATTGCGTGCCCAAGACCATTCTCGTCACCGGTGCCGCCGGTGGCGTCGCGGGCTATCTCCGGCGCGAGTTCGGGCAGGTCTATGCCCTCGTCCTGTCCGACCTCCGGATCATCGACGACCTGGGGTCGAACGAGCGGTTCCAGGCCGCCGACCTCGGCGACATCGACGCCCTTCGCGCCCTGATGCCGGGCATCGACGCCGTCGTGCATCTCGGCGGGCAGTCGGTCGAAGGCCCCTGGGACGCCGTGCTCGACCGCAACATCGTCGGCGCCTACAACCTGTTCGAGGCGGCCCGGCTGGAAGGCGTGAACCGGGTCGTGTTCGCCAGTTCCTGCCATGCCGTCGGCTTCTACCGGCTCGACGAGACGATCTCGGCCGACGCCTATTTCAAGCCGGACTCGCGCTACGGGGTCAGCAAGGTGTTCGGCGAGGCGCTCGGCGCCCTGTATGCCGACAAATACGGCTTCGACGTGCTGTCGATCCGCATCGGCAACGTCGCCGAGCGCCCGGTCGACCGCCGCCGCCTGACGTCCTGGCTGAGCCCGCGCGACCTGGCGCAGCTGGTGCGGATCGGCATCGAGACGCCGCGCATCGGCCACCAGGTGGTGTTCGGCATGTCGCGCAACACCGGCTCCTGCTGGGACAACGCCGCCGCCTACCGCCTCGGCTATGCGCCGCAGGACGACTCGATGGATCATGCGGACTCGATCGACCGCTCGCCGCCCGACCCGGGCGATCCGGCCCAGGTCTACCAGGGCGGCCCGTTCGTGCTGGCCGAGACCGGCGGCGATCCCTGGAAGCGGTAACCCCGCGCACTCAAATCGACATTTCGTTGCCGGTTGCCCGCAACGTCGCGGGCCGTTACGGGTTTCCTCCTGAGCCGGACTGATCCGGATCGATGAAACGCGCGGGCGGACGCTTCTGAACGATGCACATCGCGGCCCCCCTTCGAACCTCGCTGGTCGTCGCCTGCGGCCTGTGGCTGGCGTTCGCGGCTCCCCCGGCCTTCGCGCAGACCCAGCAGGTCCTCCAGGCCCAGGAGCGCCTGGAGGCTCTCGGCCTGTCGCCCGGCCCGATCGACGGGGTCATGGGCGACCGGACCCGTGAGGCTCTGCGCGCGTTCCAGCGCAGGCGCGACCTGCCGGTCACCGGCGAGTTGGACTGGCAGACCGGGACCGCCCTGGCGGCCACCGTGCGGACCGCCCCCGCCGGCTCCTCGGCGCCGGTGCCGCGGGCAGTCCCGGTGCCCGACATCGCCATCAGCGCACTGCCGGCGCCCGGGACCGTTCAGGCTGTGCCGGACGAGCCCGCCGCGTCGGTGGTTGCGTCGGCGGACACACCGGAGCCCGCGGCCGGGGCCGGCGCGGCCGATGTCTCCGCGGATTCTCTGGGAGCGGCGACGGCGGTCCGGAATGAGGGCCGGGACCAGGTGGCCGCGCCGCCCCCGGCCCGGCAATCCGGCGGCGACACCGTGCGCCACGGGCTGATCGCGGGCCTCGGGCTGGTCGCGGCCGGGGCGGCGGCGACCATGGTCTGGTGGCTCCGCTGGTGGTCAGGTTCGCCGAAGCCAGGCGGCAACCAGGACCAGGACGCCGGATAGGGCCGCCGGCCCGCTAGCGTCGACGCCAGGCCTGGGTGCGGGTCAGCAGCCCGCGGGTCAGCGCCAGATGGACCAGGCGCGCGGTCACGTTGGTGTAGAAGATCATCATCCCCATGGCGGCGGCCGGCGCCACGTCGCCGGCATCGTCCATGTTCAGCACCGCCACCGAGGCCAGCTTGGTGGTCGGCGAGTACAGGAACACCACCGCCGACACCGTCGTCATGGCGTTGACGAACAGGTAGATCGAGATGTCGAGGATCGCCGGCATGCAGACCGGCACCGTCACCCGGCTGAACAACCGCCAGACCGGTTGCTTCAGCGAGGCCGACACGCTCTCGAACTCGTGGTCCATCTGCTTCAGCGCGGTCACCGCCGTCAGGTGCGCCACGGTGTAGAAGTGGGTCACCGTGCTCAGCACCAGGATCGCCATGGTGCCGTACAGGAAGTTCAGCGGGTTGGCGGGGTCGTTGAAGAAGAAGATATAGGCGAGGCCGAGCACCATGCCGGGGATCGCCATCGGCATCATCGCCAGGAACTGGAACAGCGTGCGCCCGCTCCGGAAACCCTGGGTCTTCTCCACCAGATAGGCGCCGACGAACACCACGGCGGTGCCGATGCCCGCGGTGTAGAGCGCCAGCCGGATCGAGTTGCCGTAGGACTCCCAGCCGCCGCCGTCGGTGCGGTCGAACTCGTAGTTGCGCAGGCTCGGGCTGAGATCGTATGGCCACAGCTTCACCAGGGCCGCGAACTGGCAGACCGCCAGGATGCCGATGATGAACAGCGCGACCGTCAGGCACAGCGCGAAGGCCGACCAGTCGGCGACCGGGTCCGGCTTCGGCTCGAACGGCACCGAGCGGGCCGACAGGGCCGCCACCTGGCGGCGCTGGATGACCCGGTCGACCGCGAAGGCCAACACCGCCGGCACCAGCAGCACCACCGAGACCACCGCGCCCATCTCGAAGTTCTGCTGGCCGATCACCTGCTTGTAGATGTCGACCGCCAGCACGTCGAACTGGCCGCCGATCACCTTCGGCAGGCCGAAATCGGTGATCACCAGGGTGAACACCACGAAGGCGGCGGAGATCAGGCCGTAGCGCGCTCCCGGCACGGTCACGGTCCAGAACCGCCGCCACGCGCTCGCCTTCAGCGACACCGCCGCCTCGTACAGCCGCGAGTCGGAGATCGCCAGCGCCGTCGTGATGATGATGAAGGCGTGCGGGAAAGTGAAGAACACCGAGCCGATGACGATGCCGATCGGGCCGTAGATCGACTGCCCGAACAGCAGGTCCTTCAGGAAGCCCTGATTGCCGAACAGGTAGATCAGCGCGATGCCCGGCAGCAGCGACGGCACCAGGATCGGGATCAGGGCGACCAGCCGGAACACCCCCTTGAACGGCATGCAGCTGCGCGCCAGGGCGCAGGCGAAGGCGAAGGCCAGCGCCACCGTGACGACCGTGCTGAGCGCCGCGATCCACACCGAGTTCTCGATCGACTGCACCAGAGACGGAGTCGAGAAATAGGTCCGGTAGTTCTCCAGGCCGCGGCTGCCGGCCGGCCGCACCACCACCCTGCGGAACTCGTTGGAGCTGTATTCGTGCCAGTCCCGGTCGGCGATCCGCTCGGAGCCGTACAGGTACACCGCGCCGTCGCCGGCGTTGCGCAGCCGGTACATGGTCTTGGCGCGGAAGCTGAAGTCCGGCAGCAGCGACACCACCGACAGCCGGCCGTCGTGACTGGTGTCGAGCTCCGGCCGCTTGTCCTCCGGCAGCGCCGCGGCCAGCGGGGCCAGGGTCGTCGGCGGGCTCCAGCCATCGCCCTTGTCGACCTGCAGCTCGAAGGCGTTCAGGTCGAAGCGGTAGGTCGACAGCGACTTCGAGAGCATGACGTAGAGCGGCAGCGCGAGCGCCACCACCAGGTAGAGGGCGATCGCCAGCATGAAGCCGCGGACCGCCCAGGCGTCGCGGTCGAGCTTCGGGCTGACCGCCGCGGTGCCGAGGCCGAAGCTAGCCATCGTCTTCCATCCCGCGGCCGGGGAACACGTGCAGGCGGTCGGCCGGCAGCGCGACCGACAGGGTCGCCGCCTGCTCCAGCCCCAGGCGGCGGATCGCGTTGACCGAGAAGTCCGCCTCCAGGCCGGGCTCGATCAGCGCCGGGCCGGTCAGCCGAGCCCGCCAGAACGATCCGAGGAACTCCATCTCGGCGATGGTCATCGCGAACCGGTTGCCGACGTCGGCAACGATACCCTCGCCGCCGTTCGCCTCCACCGGAACCACATCCTCCGGCCGGATCGCCAGGGTCGCCTCGGCGCCCGGCTCCAGCGTGTGGCGGCGGCATCTGAGGACGGCTTCGCCCAACCGGACATGCTCGGCATCCTCGACCACCGCCGGCAGCTTGTTCATGGCGCCGATGAAGTCGGCCACGAACAGGGTCGCCGGCTCGCGGTAGATCTCGGCCGGGCTGCCGACCTGCTCGATCACGCCGTGGTTCATCACCACGATGCGGTCGGCCATCGACAGCGCCTCCTCCTGGTCGTGGGTCACCATGATGGTGGTCACCCCGATGCGGCGCTGCAGCGACTTGATCTCGTGGCGCAGGTGCACGCGCACCTTGGCGTCCAGCGCCGACAGCGGCTCGTCGAGCAGCAGCAGCCCCGGCGACATGGCGATGGCACGGGCGAGCGCGATGCGCTGCTGCTGGCCGCCGGACAGCTGGGCCGGATACTTGGTCCCCTGCTCGGGCAGGCCGACCAGTTCCAGCAGGTCGGCGACCCGGCGGTCGATCTCGGCGCGCGCCAGGCCCAGGCTCTCGAGGCCGTAGGCGACGTTCTTGGCGACCGTCAGGTTCGGGAACAGCGCGTAGGACTGGAACACGATGCCGAAATCGCGCTGCGACGGCGGCAGCAGCGAGATATCGCGGCCGGCCTGCTCGATGCGGCCGGCGGACTGCAGGTCGAGCCCGGCGATGGCCCGCAGCAGCGTGGTCTTGCCGCATCCGGACGGTCCGAGGAAGCAGACGAACTCGCCCTCGTTGACGTCGAGCGAGATGTCCTCGAGGGCGACGAACGCCCCGAAGGACTTTACGAGGTTTCGCACGCGCAGGAACGGCTCGGCCGTCTGCGCGCGCGGCTGCGCGGTGCTGGTCATTCAGTGCCGTCCGATCGAAACGGCGGCGGGCTGCCGGCCGTGCCGGCGCCCGCCGCCCAGTGCAGGCTCAGGCCGTTACGACTTGGCTTCGGACTTGCTGTCGTAACGCTTCTGCCACTCCTCGAGGATCGCCTTGCGGTTGTTGGCGGCGAACTCGAAGTCGTTGTCGATCATCTTCTCGATGATGTTCTCCGGGAAGTTCGGCACCGGCTTGGCCACGCCCGGATACGCCACGACGGCATAGCCGGTGTTGTACATCTCGTTGGCCTTCTTGGTGATCGTCCAGTCGACCAGGGTCTTGGCGGCGTCGAGCTTGGACGTCCCGGCGACGATCGCGGTCGCCTCCATGTCCCAGCCGATGCCCTCGGACGGAACGATGATCTCGATCGGGGCCCCGTTGGCCTTCTCCTTGGCGCCGCGGAAAGCGAAGGAAATGCCGATCGGGATCTCGCCGGCGGCCGCCATTTTGCACGGCTTGGAGCCGGAATGGGTGTAGCGGGCGATGTTCTCGTGCAGCCCGTCCATGTACTTCCAGCCCTCGGCCTCGCCGAAGATCTGCAGCCAGCTCGACACGTCGAGGAAGCCGGTCCCCGAGGAGTTCGGGTTCGGCATGATCACGTGGCCCTTGTACTCGGGCTTCAGCAGATCCTTCCACGAGGTCGGCGCCTTGATGCCGACCTTGGCGGACTCGACGGTGTTGAAGCAGATCGACGCGACCCAGGCGTCCATGCCGGTCCAGGTCGGCGGGTTCGACTTGTCGACGAACTTCTTGTCGAGCTTCTCCACGCCCTTCGGCGCGTAGGGCTCGAGCATGCCCTCGGACTTCAGCAGCAGCAGCGAGGTGGCCGCCAGCCCCCAGACCACGTCGGCCTGCGGGTTGTTCTTCTCGGCCAGCAGCTTGGCGGTGACGACGCCGGTGGAATCCCGGACCCAGTTGATCTTGATGTCCGGATGGTCGGCGTTAAAGGTCTCGGCGTAACGCTTCAGGTCCTCGGCCTCGACCGCGGTGTAGACCGTCAGCGTGGTCTCGGCGTACGCGCTCGCCGTCATTGCCGCCAGCGCCAGCGCACTGGCCGCGACGGTGGATTTAAGCCCCCGCACAATCATCTCCGTTTTCCCCTTCCCTGTGATAGCCGAATGCAACCGCGACTGCCGCCCCATCGGCGGCGTCCCCGGGCGCACCTCCTGGCCTCGGCGGGCAGTGTCGACGGCGACCGATGTCGTTCTCGCTACGGTTCGGTGACAGTCTCGTGACGGTCGCGCGGACCGCAGGTGCCGTACTTCTGCCTCGTGGAGACGATCATTCCGCTCCGTTCGAAAACTGTCAAATTGTTCGCAATAGGACAGACGGAACGGCGCGAATCGGTCACCTGCGACGCAGCTTCGTGCCTTCGGCGAGATAGACCGTCATCGTCACCGGCTTGCCGCGGGTGTAGTTGAAGGCGTCGAAGCTCACCAGTTCCCGCGGATTCGCGCCGACGGCGACTGCCGCCGCCAGGAAGGCCTCCCGGTCGCCTGCCGTCGTCACCGCGATCCCGCAATCCGGGTTCCTCTTCAGCAGTTCGGCGGCGTCCGCCGGCTCGCCGAGACCGGTCTCGGTGCCGAGATAGAACACCACGCTCGGCTCGGCGTATCCGGTGATGGCGACCGGCTTGCTCGCGCATCCCGACAGCCCGTCGACGGTCCGGGCCAGGGTCCGCGACGGCCAGATGACGTCGAGGCTCGGGAACACGCCCTGGAAGGTCAGGCCGTAGAACACCGCGACGGCGATCGCGAGGTCCCGCAGCCGCTTGGCAGAGGAGTCGCGCAGCAGGCGCAGCCCGGCCGCCAGGACCGTGGCGCCGGCGGCGGTCGCCAGCACCGGCTCCAACGTCACCGGGATCCCGAAATGCACGGTGCCGGCCAGCGGCACCAGCGCCAGCACCGTCGTCACCACGCAGAAGATCCCGACGACCACGCGATGGCCCCAGTTCCAGCGCCCCCCGGGCCTGAACCCCGTGGTCAGCACCAGCGCCGCCAGGACCGCCAGCGCCGGATAGGTCGGCATGGTGTAATGCGGCAGCTTGGTCGCCACCGCCTCGAACACCAGGAAGGTGGGCACGAACCAGCACACCAGGAAGCGGATGTCGGGGTCCTGACGGCGCGCCCAGGCCATCGCTGCAGCCGCCCCGGCGAGCAGCGCGCCCGGCCAGAAGGCGATGAACAGGGCCACCAGGTGATAGCCCGGCGGCGCGCCATGCGCCCGGTCGCCGGTCGCCACCTTGCCCATCAGCGAGCGACCGATCGCCTCTTCGAGATAGGCGTTGTCGGTCTTCAGGGTGATCGCGATCAGCCAGGGCAGTACCACCAGCGCGGTGATCGCCAGGCCCTTAACGACATGCAGCCGGCGCAGCAGCGCCCGGTCGCGGTTCCAAACGCACCAGGCGGCAACCGTCAGGGCGACCACCAGCGTGATGATCGGCCCCTTGATCAGCACCCCGACTGCGTGGGCCGCCCAGAACACCAGCGGCGCCCCCCTGAACGCCGGCCGGTCCTCGGTCGACCGGGCCAGCCGCCACAGCGCCGCCTGGGCGACCACCACGCAGGCCAGCAGCAGGGCGTCGCTGCGGGCGGTCCGCGACTCCACCGCCACCACCAGCGAGACAGCCAGCAGCAGGCCGGCCCCGACTCCGGTCGCCGGGCCGCCGATCCGCGCCGCCAGCCAGGCCGTGCCCAGCACCGCGATCGCGCCGGCCAGGAACGACGGCAGCCGGTACGCCCAGGCCGGCGCCTCGGCGCCGCCGAACAGGTTGGCGGTGGCGGCCTTGGCCCAGTAGGTGCCGATCGGATAGCCGTAGCGTGTGGTGTCCTGCAGGCGGATGTCGACGTAGTCGCCGGTCTCCATCATCTGCTTGGTGGCCTGGAGATAGCGGCCCTCGTCGCGGTCCATGACCGGGACCGCGGTGATCCCGGGAAACAGCGCCGCCGCCGCGATCACCAGCACGAGCGCCCAGGCCCGCCAGGACATCCCGGCCGGGCCATCGCCCTCCATCCAAGTCGTCGAGCTCATTCCGCGTCCCCGTCGCGCGCGAAGGGCAAGGCGCCGACGCTGGTGCGGCGCAGCAGCCAGTAGACGCCCAGCAGGTCGACGACACCGACCAGGGCGCGCCGCAGGTTGGTGTATTTCGACTGGCCGGAGATCCGCGGCCGGTCGTCGACCGGCACGTTCAGCACGTCGAAGCCGTATTTCCGCACCAGCGCCGGCATGTAGCGGTGCAGGCTGTCGAAATACGGCAGCGCCAGGAACAGATCGCGCGGGATCACCTTCAGGCCGCAGGCGGTGTCCGGGCAGTCGTCCTGCAGGGCGCGCCGGCGGATGCCGTTGGCGATCCGCGAGGCGACCAGCCGCCATGGCCCGGCGGTGCGCCGGCGCCGGTTGCCGGCGACCAGCCCGACCGCGCCGATCCGCGCGGTGTCGATCCACCCTGCCATCGCCACCAGGTCGTCGGGGTCGTTCTCGCCGTCGCCGTCGATCATGCCGACCCAGCGGTTGCGGGCCGCCGCGACGCCGGTACGCAGGGCGGCACTCTTGCCGCAGCGCATCTTGTGACGGATCAGCCGGACACGGGGCTCGCCGGCGGCTATTGCCGCCACCACCTCGGCCGAGCCGTCGCGGCTGCCGTCGTCGACCACCACCACGTCCAGGTCGTAGGCGGCACCGGCCTTGGCCAGCAGTTCGCGCAGCACCACGGGGATGCTGTCGGCCTCGTCGCACACCGGAACGACGACGGACAGCGGGCCGGGCGGGTTGTCACCGGCGTCGGTCATCGGGGCCATGCCTCGTTGCGCAGTCGGAGTGCGGCGGTCGCAGCCGCCGCGCCCTCCCCTACCATCACCGGAGCCGATCGAACAGCGCCAGGTAGTTCGCCACGCAGATGTCGCGGGTGAACTCGGCGGCGTGCCGGGCATGGCCGGCCTCGACCAGGCGGGTCGCCAGCGCCTTGTCCTCGATCACCCGGCGCAACCCGCCGGCCAGGGCCTCGACGTCGTCGCGCGGCACCATCACCGCGTCCTGCTCCGGCCGCACCAGCTCGGCCGGACCGTCGACGTCGGTGGTGACCAGCGGCTTGCCATAGGCCCAGGCCTCCAGGCTCACGGTGCCGAACGGCTCGTGTCGCGACGGGAAGGCGACCACGTCGGCGGCCCGGAAGAACGGCCCGGTCGCCACCTGCCAGCCCAGGAACCGGACCCGCGACGCCACCCCCAGCTCGTCGGCCAGCGCCGCCAGCGCCGCCCGGTCCGGCCCGTCGCCGGCGACCCAGAGATAGACGCCGTCCAGCTTCGCGACCGCCTTCAGCAGCACGTCGATCGCCTTGGCGCCGTGCAGCCGGCAGGGCGTGAACACCAGCGGCGCGTCGGCCGGGGTGTCGTGGGCCGCCCGGTCGGCGGCCGGCGCATCATCCGCCTCGGCGAAGTTGCCGAGATAATGCGCCCGGTCCTCCGGCCAGCCCTGGGCGATCACGTGCCGGCGGATGCCGTGGGTGATGCACACCAGGTGGTCGCAGCGCCGGTAGTACTTGATGTCGTAGAAGCCGCCGAGCCGGGCCAGTTTCAGGTGTCGGCCGGCCGGCATCCGGTCGGCGGCGCGGCTCATGAAGGCGATGGCCACGTCCGGGTCGAATGCCCTGACCTCCTGCCGCAGCGCCAGCCGGGTCCCGAGGTCGAGCCAGCGGCCGTAGGCGGCCTCGCGCACCGGCACGCCGGCGTCGCGCAGCAGGCCGGCGCGCACGGGGTTGCGGCGGATCACCACGCGCTGCTCGATCCCGGCGCCCGCGAACGCCGTGACCAGCGTGACGAAGAAGGTCTCGGCACCGCCGGTCGCGGCCCCTGCCAGCATCGAAAGTACGCGCAACCGGAATCCCCCGAACGCCGCCGGGCCCGCCGTCCGGGCCGGCCGCAAGCTGCCCGAACCGCCCGGCGGTTTCAACCCGTAGGGCCCGCCGGATCGCGGCATAAAGGGTTGCCGTGCCTCGTCGAAGCCTGTATCAAAGCTTTTGCTGCACTGCAGCATGAATTTCCGTTCCCGAACCATTCCCAGCCGATGTGACGTCGCCGTCGCCCCAGGCACGGTGCGTGGAGGACCTATTGACGACCGATGTTCTGTACCGGCTGCGATCCGAGTGGCTCGGCAACGTCCGCGGCGACCTGCTGTCCGGGTTGGTGGTGGCGCTGGCCCTGATTCCCGAGGCGATCGCGTTCTCGATCATCGCCGGCGTCGACCCGAAGATCGGCCTGTACGCGTCGTTCTCGATCGCCGTGATCACCGCCATCCTCGGCGGCCGGCCCGGCATGATCTCGGCGGCGACCGCCGCCACCGCGGTGCTGATGGTCACCCTGGTCAAGGAACACGGCCTGCAGTACCTGCTGGCCGCCACCGTGCTCGCCGGCCTGCTGCAGATCGTCGCCGGGGCCTTCCGGCTCGGCTATGTGATGCGCTTCGTGTCGCGCTCGGTGATGACCGGCTTCGTCAACGCGCTGGCCATCCTGATCTTCATGGCGCAGCTGCCGGAGCTGATCGGCGTGCCCTGGCTGACCTATGCCATGGTCGCGGCCGGACTGGCGATCATCTACCTGTTCCCGCGCCTGACCACGGCGGTGCCGTCGCCGCTGATATGCATCCTGGTGCTGACCGGCGCCGCCATGGGCCTGGGCCTGGACGTGCGCACAGTCGGCGACATGGGCGAGCTGCCGTCGACCCTGCCGGTGTTCCTGCTGCCGGACGTCCCGCTGACCCTCGACACCCTGATGATCATCCTGCCGTACTCGGCCGGGGTGGCGGCGGTCGGCCTGCTGGAATCGCTGATGACCGCGCAGATCGTCGACGACCTGACCGACACCTCCAGCGACCGCAACCGGGAATGCGTCGGCCAGGGCGTCGCCAACGTCGCCACCGGCTTCATCGGCGGCATGGCGGGCTGCGCGATGATCGGCCAGTCGATGATCAACGTGAAGTCGGGCGGCCGCGGCCGGCTGTCCTGCTTCTGCGCCGGGGTGTTCCTGCTGTTCCTGATCGTGGTCCTGGGCGACCTGGTCAGCCGGATCCCGATGGCCGCCCTGGTCGCCATCATGATCATGGTGTCGATCGGCACCTTCAGCTGGTCGTCGATCAAGAACCTGGCGACCCACCCGCGCAGCTCCAGCGCCGTCATGCTGGCGACCGTGGTGACGGTGGTCGCCACCCACAACCTGGCGATCGGCGTGCTGGTCGGCGTCCTGCTGTCGGGCATCTTCTTCGCCTGGAAGATCGCCCAGGTGTTCCGCGTCACCTCGACCCTGTCGGCCGACAACATGGCCCGCACCTATGTGGTCGAGGGCCAGCTGTTCTTCGCCTCGGCCGAGGACTTCGCCGCCGCCTTCGACTTCAAGGAAGTGCTGGCGAAGGTGACCATCGACGTCAGCCGCGCCCATATCTGGGACATCTCGAGCGTCGCCGCCCTGGACACCGTCATGCTGAAATTCCGCCGCGAGGGCGCCGACGTCGATATCGTGGGCCTGAACGTGGCCAGCGAGACGATCGTCGACCAGCTCGCGATCCACGACAAGCCCGGCGCCATCGAGCGCCTGATGGGGCACTAACGGGGTGACGGTCCGTCACGTCCGCAGGGAGGCACCGTTTTGACCCGACTGATCGCCATGATCGACGGCTCGATCTATTCGAAGAGCGTGTGCGACCACGCCGCCTGGGTGGCCGGCCGGACCGGCGCTGCCGTCGAGATCCTGCACGTCCTCGGACGCCGTGACGTGTCGAGCGAGCCGGCCAACCTCAGCGGCAGCATCGGGCTCGGCGCCCGCACCGCGCTGCTGGAGGAACTCACCGAGCTCGACGCCCAGCGCGCCAAGCTGGCCCAGAAGCGCGGCCGGGTGATCCTCGACGAGGCCAAGGCCCGCCTGCAGTATTCCGGGGTCGGCGAGGTCGTAACGCGGCTGCGCAACGGCGACATCGTCGACACCGCGACCGAGTTCGCCGCCGACGCCGACCTGATCGTCATCGGCAAGCGCGGCGAGGCCGCCGACTTCGCCAGGCTGCATCTCGGCTCCAACCTCGAGCGCGTCGTGCGTTCGACGCACCGCCCGGTGCTGGTGGCGTCGCGGGCGTTCCGGCCGATCAAGCGCTTCATGATCGCGTTCGACGGCGGGACCAGCGCCATGAAGGCGGTCGACGACGTGGCCCGCAACCCGCTGTTCGCCGGGCTCGACTGCCGGCTGCTGACGGCCGGCGCCGACACCCCGGAGGCCCGCAGGCGCCTGGACGCCGCCGCCACCCAGCTGCGCGCCGCCAGCTACGCGGTCACGGCCGACATCGAGCCCGGCCCGGCCGACGCGGCGATCGCCCGGCGGGTCGAGGCCGACGGCATCGACCTGCTGGTGATGGGGGCCTACGGCCACTCGCGGATCCGCAACCTGATCATCGGGTCGACCACCACCCAGATGATCCGGTCCTGCATGATTCCGGTCGTGCTGTTCCGCTGAGGGAACCCCGCTACTTCATGGTCGCCAGGAAGGCGATGCCGACCGCCACCACGGCGGCCGCACCGCAACGCTGGCGCCAGTGGCTCTCGCCGAGCAGCAGGGTGCCGATCAGGGCGGCGATGATCACGCTGGACTCGCGCACCGCCGAGATCGCCGCCAGCGGCGCCAGGGTCGCGGCGTAGATCACCAGGGAATACGCGGTGACCGACAGCAGGCCGCCGCCCAGCCCCTTGACCACGCCGCTCACCGGGATCGCCCGCAGGGTCCGGCGCCGGCGCAGCAGCACCGTCACGAACACCGGGAACTCCCACACGAACAGCCAGCCCATATAGGCGAACGGCGCCCCGGACAGCCGCACCCCCATGCCGTCGACCACGCTATAGGCGGCGATGATCAGCCCGGTGGCGACGGTGTAGAACAGGGTCGGCGGGTGGTCCCACATGCCGCCCCGGCGCGAGAACGCGATCGCCGAGATGCCGAGCGAGGCCAGCAGCACCGCCCCCCAGCCGGCCGCCGACAGGGTCTCGCCGGCGAACGCCCAGGCGCCCAGGGCGACCAGCAAGGGCGCCAGCCCGCGGGCCAGCGGGTAGACCTGGCTCAGGTCGCCGACCCGGTAGGCGTGGTGCAGGCAGATGTAGTAGCCGTAGTGCAGCAGGGTCGAGGCCAGGATGAACGGCCAGCTCGCCGGGTCGGGGATGCCGGCCATGGCGATCATCACCGCGCCAACGGCGGTGTGGGCGAAGGCGATCAGGCCGAGCACCACCGCCCGGTCGATGCCGACCTTCACGATCGCGTTCCAGCTGGCGTGCATGACCGCCGCGAACAGGGTCAGCACGAGGGCTTCGGTCGACATCGGTCTTCCCGCTCGGGTTCCGCCGCGGTCCGGCGGGCGGCATGTCCATACATCGAAAATGATCGAAGCGTCAGCGGAACTCACGGCGCCGACGCACCGCAACGGCCGAATCCAGGACACCCAGGCGACTGCTTCAGCAGGATCCGCCGGCGGTAAGCGCCGTGGTCTCACGCGTGCCCGGCGGACAGCCGCCGGCGAGCGGCCCGGTCCGGGACACCGGTGCCGTCGGTCCCTGCGGGGTGGCGGCGCCGGGCGCCGCCCTGCCATACAGGCCGACCGCCCCGGCCACGTCGCCCGGCTGCAGGTCGCGGAACGCCTCCTCGTAGCGGAACGACATGAGCTGGCCGGACGGCCCCGGGTGATCCAGGCCGATCGCATGGCCGATCTCGTGGGCGAGCGCATAGCGCAGGTCGAAGGTCTCCGGGTCGCCGTCGAATCCAGCCATCCACCGTTTCTCAGGGTTCAGGCAGACCAGCGACCGACGGATACTGCGAATCCCATCCGTGGCGACCCCGTCGTGATAGGCGACGTCGGCGAAGGCGACGCCGCGCGGGACCGACTGGGCGCCGATCAGGATGTCCGCTGCGACTCCGTCCGGCGCCGGCTCGAACCGGATGTCGGCCACCGCCTGCCACATGGCGAAGGCGGCCCGGACCTCGCCGCCCAGTTCGTTCGCAGCGATGCCCGACGCCGCCCGCAGGCCGTCCAGCGGCTGCATGTCGCGGCAGTTGCGGGCATCCTCAAAGTGGATCGACCCGGTTGCTAGCGCATAGGTAACGACCGACCCGATGCCGGCGGCGGGCGCTCCCCATTTGACATGGTGGCGTTCCAGCCGAAGCCACTCGTACTGGTCGGCGGCGGATACGCTGCCGGCGCCCAAGGCCAGGCAGATCGCCAGGAGTCCCAAACCAGCTCGCACCGCCACCGATCCTCCCCGCGCTTTTCGGGTGGCACCGGCCCGGGAGGTCGAACTCCCGGCCGACCATCCGACCACAACGCGGTCGACGGTATCGGCCGGCCGGTAAACGCCCGGTAAACAGGGGCAGTCCGAGCGATCGAAGGCGGCAGGATAGGATGTCGGCCCTGCGGACGGAAGGGCCGCCCATGCAAAAGGCCGCCCCTCGCGGGGCGGCCCCTGTCTGCGCCGTTGCTGGCCGCGGTTACTGTTTCGGGGTGCCGCTGCCGACCGTACCGGTGGCGCTGCCGGCACCCGTGCCGGTGGCGCTGGTCGCGGCCTTGCGGTCCTGCTCGGCCTCGATATCGGCCAGGGTCTTGAACTCCGGCATGCTGGTGAGCTGCTCCTTGGTCAGCGGGAGCGTCGCCAGCGTCGACCCGTCGTGCCTGGTCACGTTCATGGCATCCCACGGCACGCCGATCTGCTTGGCGCCCAGACCCAGGAAGCCGCCGACGTCCAGGACCGCGCCGACGACCCGGCCGTCGGCGATGATCAGGTCGGAGACCGAACCGATGCTCTCGTCGCTGGTCCCCATCACCTTCATGCCGATCAGGTCGGAAGACAGCGTCTGCCCGCTCTCCTGCGCGACGATGACGTCCCCGTCGGTCGTGACGGCCGGAGCCTCCGCGGCCGGGGCGACTGTGGAAGAGGAACCGGCGGCAGGGGACTCCGCGGACGGCTTGGCCATCGGATCGGTGTCGGCGGACTGGGCGAAGGCCGGCGAAGCGAGCGCCAGCGCGACGGCCGACGTCACGGCAACTCGGGACCACTTCTTCATGACTGTCCTCCTGTACTCGTCTACTCGGTGACGCACCGCCGTTCCCAACAAGGCAGATGGCGAGCCGCCGGGCCGCCGGCAACGCAGGGCTCTCGGTTGTCGCAGAATGCACACCGGGGATGCACAATCCGCCCGTATCGGACGGAGGCCGGGGATCTCAGGCTGCGGCGACCGGCGTGATGCGGGCGACCAGGCAGGTCATGTCGTCGGACTGCGCGGCCCCGACTGCGAAGTCGTCGACGGTCGTCAGGCAGTGGTCGGCCACCGCCGCCGCCTCGCCGCCGTCGGCGGCCGCCAGCGCATCCACCAGCCGCTGGTCGCCGAACTCCTCGCCGGCGGCGCTGAAGGCCTCGGTCAGCCCGTCGGTGTACAGCAGCAGGGCGTCGCCCGGCGTCAGCTCGACGCTGGCCTCCCGGAAGCCGGCGCCGGGCACCACCGCCAGGATCGGGTCGCCCAGGGGCGCGACCGAGCGCACCGTACCGTCGACCTGACGGATCATGGGCGGGTTGTGGCCGCCGTTGGCGTACAGCATCGTGCCGCTCGACAGGTCGATCACCCCGTAGAACACGGTCACGAACATCGCCTGGTCGTTCTCGGCCTCCAGCAGGTCGTTCACCCGCTCCAGGCAGGCGCCCGGACCGTCGCCCGACAGCCCGGCCGCCTTCAGCAGCGTGCGCGTGATCATCATGAACAGGCTGGCGGGCACGCCCTTGCCGGACACGTCGGCGATGACCACGCCGATCCGGTCGTCGTCGATCCGGAAATAGTCGTAGAAGTCGCCGCCGACCTCGAGCGCCGGCTTCATGCGGCCGACGATCACCAGGTCGCGATGCTTGAGCGGCTGGCGCGGCAGGACGGATGCCTGCATGTCGCGGGCGATCTGCAGTTCCTGGCGCAGCCGCACCAGGTCGGCGTTCTCGCGAAACACCGCGGTGACGGTCCGGAACCACGGCCGCCAGGCGAGCGGCACCCGCGGCGGCCCCTCGGGTCCGATCTCGCCGGCCGCCCGGATGTGCTCGACCAGCCGGCTCGCCGGATCGACGAACTCCCGCCGGGTCAGGCCGCCGGCAATCAGCAGCATGACGGTGAGCACCGCCACCAGCGCCAGGGTCTGCGGCCCGTAGTCGACCACCAGCGTCGCCAGGACGGCCCAGCGATCGCCGACATAGACCAGGGTCCACGGCGCCGACTCCAGACGCTCGGCATACAGCAGCGCGGCGCCCTGCCCGTCGAACTCGCGATCCGCGAGGTCGAGTGCGCGGTCGACAGGCGCCGCGACCGTCTCCGGCAGCGCCTCGCCGTATGGCGCGCCGAGCGTCACCGGCTGCCCTCGGGTCCGCGGATAGGCCAGCAGCGTGCCGCCCGGCCCCAGCAGGAGCGTGGTGCCGACCGGATAGTCGAAGTCGCCGTTCACCCGGTTCAGGTATTCGACCGACACCTCGAAGGCGATCGCGCCGAGGAACCGGCCATCCCGGCCGACCGGGGCCGCGTGGACGATCCGGTTGTCGGTGCCGGGAATGTCGCCGCCGTCCAGCCAGACCGGGCTGCCGGTCGGGTCGACCGCCGGCGAGACCGCCCGCAGCACGGCCGCGGGCAGCGTGCTGGCATGGATCTCCTCGGCCTCCGGCGCGGTCGCCGGCAGCATCACCACGAATCCGCGCCTGGACACGTAGTAGGCGCGATCGACGATCGGCAGCAGCGTCACGAGGTAGCGGAAATCGTCGAGCAGATGCAGGGCCAGGCCCAGTTCACCGCGCATGTCCTCGAGCGCCGCCGCGCCGGCCCAGCCCGCGATACCGGCCGTCGGCGGTACCTCGTCCGAGCCTCCGGCCCTGAAGACCAGCCGCCCCGCCTGATCGACCTCGACGCTGGCCGCCGCGGCCGCGCCACCGGTGTCGGACTCGGCCTCTTCCTGAAGTTCCTCCACGCGCTCGGACACCGCGCCGGCCAACGCGTCGAGGATCAGCGCGTGCTCCTTGACCCGCCCGGCGACCGCCTGCCACTCGGCCTTCTCGCGCTCGTCGGTCTGGTACAGGAAGAACCCGACTGCCGCGGCCACCAGCACACCGTAGGCGAGGCCCAGGATCAGGGCATATCGACGGGTCAGCGCCGTGCGCTCCGACCGCGCGGAGGCCCTGCTGCTGCCGGACGCGTCCATGATCCCCCCTGCCCGATCGATCGACCCGCGCGGCCGCTCCGGCGCGCGCCGGGCACTCTTTCACAGTCGGGCAATCCGCGGCAACGCCCGCTGGCGCACCGGCACTGTCGCACACGCCGTTGCAACCCTGCCGCCAGCGCCTATTCTGTCGCCCCCAGTTTGGAACGGACGACAGTGGCAAGCGACCTGGCGACCACGGAACTCGAGATGGACGCCGACGGCTCGGCCCTGGCCGCCGCGCGGATCCGGACCGTGCTGGCGTTTGCGGCCACGCTGCTGGCGATCCTGGTGCTGGGAGCGCTGGTCTGGCTGCAGGTCGCCGCCCGCTTCGACACCGCGCGGCTGCGGACCGAGGCCGAGACGGTGCGCAACGCGATGTCCGGCATGCTGTCGATGGGCCTGCCGCTCGAGGACTTCATCGGCTTTCCGGCGGTCTCGGCCCGGATCTTCCAGGTCAACCCGAGCGTCCGGGCCATCGTGGTGCGCGAGCCGGGCGGACGCCCGGTGCTGTCCAGCCCGGTCGGCAACGGCGCCATCGACTGGAGCGGACCGGCCTTCGTCCCGCCGGTCGAGCTGGATTCCGTGGTGGTCGACCGTGCCGGCGGCTACGCCCGCGTGGCCATGCCGATCTTCAATCGCTTCGGCCCGGCCGGCAGCCTGGAGCTGCTGTTCGAGCGCGACCCGATGCGCGACCTGGCCCGCAACGCCGCGCTCGCCGGTCTGGCGGCCATCACCCTGCTCACCATCGGCCTGGTGGTCCATGGCCTGGCGATCGCCAATCCGGAGTTCTTCCAGTCGCGCCGGGACCTGATCGGCACCTATGCGACGATCAGCGCGCTCGGCCTGGCACTGGCCGCCTCCACCCTGGTCGGACTGGCGGCGGAGCAGGCGGAGGAGACCGCCGGCGCCTACGCCTACTCGCTCGGCGCCCGGCTCGGCGAGGCGGTGGCACTCGGGATCTCGCCCGACGGGCTGTCCGGGCTGGACGACGTGGTGAAGGAGTATCGGGACTCCAACCAGATCATCGGCTACGTGGCGCTGCTTGAGGGCAACCGGATCGCGGCCGCCAGCGGTCTGGACGCCGGCGCGCGACGCTGGCAGCACCCGGACGGATACTTCGACGCGATCTACGAGGTACGGCCGCGCCGACTCTACACGCCGCAGTACCGCGTCGCGGTCGGCATCCACTGGCGGGTGGTGCTACGGGAACTGGGCGGAGCGGCGATCGCCCCGACCGGCGTCGCCATCCTGCTGCTGCTTCTCGGGGCCTTCGTGGTGTCCAGGCTGCGCGTGCAAGAACAGGCGTGACGAAGGCGGCCGGTCCGCGTCATGCTGGCGTCCCGCCCGCGTGTCGCTTCCCGTCCGCTCCAGTCGAGGTTCCAGAGATGCCCGCTCATCAGAGCCGCCCGTCCGTTCGTTCGGTCAAGGGAATGGTCGCCGCCGCCCACCCGCTGGCCGCCGCCGCCGGCGCCGCGATGCTGGATTCCGGCGGCAACGCCTTCGACGCCGTGGTGGCGAGCGCCGCCGCGCTGAACGTCACCGAGCCGTTCATGTCAGGGCTGCTCGGGCTCGGTATGGCGACCTGCTGGGTGGCGTCCGAGGGCCGGATGCGCACCCTCGACTTCCAGACCCCGGTGCCGCGCCGGTTCCCGACCGACGGCATCGGCAAGGCCGCGACCGTCGACGGCCCGCTGGCCGGCGGCGTGCCGGGCAGCCTGGCCGGCTGGGCGACCCTGAGCCGCACCTATGGCAGCAAGTCGCTGGCCGAGACCCTGGCGCCGGCGATCACCCTGGCCCGCGACGGCTTCCCGATCTCGCCGTTCTACCTCGACATGCTGGAGGTCTGCGGCAAGCGCAACATGTCCGAGGGCTGGGCGCCGATCTTCGCGTTCGGCGGCGCCGCCCGCGTCGGCATGGTGCTCAGGCAGCCCGAACTGGCGGCCACCCTGGAGGCGATCGCCGCCGAGGGGCCGGGCATCCTGTACGGCGGGTCGCTCGGCCGGAAGGTGGTCGACGGGCTGGCCGCCCTCGGCGGCTGCATCGGCATGGACGACCTGGAGGCGGTCGAGCCGCTGTGGGAGGCGCCGCTGGTCGCCGACTATCGCGGCCTCAGCGTCCACGTCCCGCCGCCGCCGGCGGAATCGTTCCAGTTCCTCACCACCCTGCGGCTGCTGGCCGACACCGACTTCTCGGCGCTGCCGCATCTCGGCGAGGAGCATCTCGACCGGGTGTTCCGGGCGATCCGGATCGCCGCCGAGCTGCGCATCCGACGCAACAAGTCGGAGCCGGACTCGGTCCGCACGCTGCTGTCCGAGGAGTCGCTGGCGCCGCTGCGCGCCCGGCTGACCGACGGCTCGCCGGTCTGGGGCCGCACCGAGCAGTACGGCGACGGCCCGCTCGCCACCGGACCCAGCCTGAAGGAACACACCACCTCGTTCTCGGCGATGGACACCGACGGCAACGCCGTGTGCGTCACCCAGAGCCTGGGCTCGCCATTCGGCTCCGGCACGGTGATCCCGGGCACCGGGCTGTGCCTGAACAACTTCATGAACTGGGGCGACCTGAACCCGGCTTCGCCGAACCACCTGAAGCCCGGCGACCGCTACGCCATGTGCCTGGCGCCGTCGGTGTCGACCGCCGGCGGCAAGCCGGTGCTGTGCCTCGGCACGCCGGGCAGCTACGGCATCCCGCAGACCCAGACCCAGGCGATGGTCCACTACCTGAACTACGGCCTGGATCTCCAGGCGGCGATCGACGCGCCGCGCGGCCGGCTGTGGGACGGTGCCCGCGTGGCGCTCGAGAACCGGGTGCCGACCGGGACGGTCGAGGCGCTGCGAACCCGCGGCCACGCGGTCGAGGTGGTCGGCCCGGTCTCGTGGTCGGCCGGCGGCATGCAGGCGGTGTCGCGGGATCCGCAGACCGGCGCCTTTGCCGGCGCCGCCGACGCGCGCCGGGACGGGGCCGCGGTCGCCGCGACCCGGTGAGCGGATCAGCCGGGGCGGCCGGCGGCCGGGCCCACGGTGGCGACGACGTTGTGCGCGACCCCGCGCACGTCGTCCGCCTCGGTCAGGACGGACAGCTCATGGACCACCAAGCGCAGCGAAGCCGGGTCGTGCTGCTGCCAGGCGGCGACGCCGAGCAGGCCGAGCACCGGCGCCGCCAGGGTCGTCACGGTCAGGGCGATCACGATCGCGAACGGCCTGGCGACCCTACGGAACCCGGGGCACCCGGTCATAGCGGGCTGCGTCCGCGGAGGACCCCGACCAGGGCGCTGATCACCAGCAGCACCAGGAACACCACGAACAGGATCTGGGCGATGCCGGCGGAGGCCGATGCGATGCCGCCGAAGCCGAGTACGCCCGCAATGATAGCCAGGACGAAGAACATCAGGGCCCAGCCGAGCATGAGTGCCTCCTTTCGCTGTCGGTCCTGCCTGATCAACCCCGCGCTCTCCCCCTGGTTCCGGCGGCAGCGCGGCGGTATCTCATGAACGCGGAACACGCGACGCGACGCACAGCACAGGAGGAATCAATGTCGGACACCGTAGGGGTGATCGGTCTGGGCAACGCCGGCTCGGCGCTCTGCAAGGCGCTTTCCGGGCGCGTGCCCCTGGTCGGCTTCGACCTCAGCGCGGCCAGGCGCGACGCCGTCGCCAGTCTCGACATGACCTGCGCCGGCTCGGTCGCCGAGGTCGCGGCACAGGCCGGCCGGATCATCCTGTCGCTGCCCAAGCCGGAGGCCTCGATCGCCGTGGTCGACGCCATCCTCGCCGCCGGCCACCGGCCGGAGGTGGTGATCGAGACCAGCACGGTCACGCCGAAGACCGCGATCGACTGCCACGGCCGCTGCGCCGCCCACGGGGTCGCCTTCGTCGACGCCGCGATCGCCGGCGGGGTGGCCAGCATGGCGGCCGCCAAGATCACCTTCTTCCTGGGCGGCTCGCCGGAGGACGTGGCGAAGGCGCGGCCGGTGCTGGACCTGCTGGCCGACCGGATCTTCGAGCTCGGCCCGGTCGGCGCCGGCATGGGGGTGAAGGTGGTCAACAACGGCGTCATGCACGCCGTCATGGTGGTGCTGATCGAGGCCTTCGCCATGTCCACCAAGCTCGGTGTGCCGGTGCAGACCATGGTCGACGTGCTGAACCGCGAGGAAGGCCTGCTGCGGCCGCTGGTGCACCGGGTGCAGGAGCGCATGCAGCAGGGCGACTATGGCGCCGGCATGTCGGTCAGCAACGCCCGCAAGGACTCGGTGCTGGCGCTGGAGACCGCCCAGCAGCTCGGCGTGCCGCTGTTCGCCACGCTCGCCTCGCACACCCCCTACGAGATCGCCGAGGCCAAGGGCATGGGCGAGTTGGACTACGCTGCCCTGGCCCAGCTCTGGGAGGACTGGTCGAGCCTGTCGTTCAAGCAGACGGGTTGACGGAGCGCCCGTCGCTCCGTGGGTCCCGGCTCTACGCAGCTTCGCCGCTTCGGCCGGTATGACGTCGAAATATTGATGGTCGTCATCCCGGAAAGGCGAGCACAGCTCGGCTTATCCGGGACCCACCAGCTGCCGCAACTGCCGCCCGCTAGCCTGCTGCCTCCCGGATCGCCCGCCACACCCGCTCCGGCGTCGCCGGCATGTCGAGCCGCGTGACGCCGAGCGGCGCCAGGGCGTCGCGGATCGCGTTCATCACCGCCGCCGGCGCACCCGAGGTGGCCGACTCCCCGGCACCCTTCACGCCGAGCGGGTTGTCGGCCTCGACCACCTCGTCGAACGCCAGGGTGACGAACGGCACGTCGTCGGCGCGCGGCACCGTGTAGTCCATGAAGCTGCCGGTCAGGGTCTGGCCGCTGTCCGGGTCGTAGACGATGCGCTCCAGCAGCGCCTGCCCGATGCCCTGGACGGCGCCGCCGTGCATCTGGCCCTCGACGATCAGCGGGTTGACGATCCGGCCGACGTCGGCGACCACCACATAGCGCTCCAGCCGAACGCTTCCGGTGTCCGGGTCGACCGTCACCTCGCAGGCGTGGCAGCCGCTGGGGTGGGTCTCCTCCGGGGTCGTGAAGTCGGCGTCGGCGGCCAGCGGGTCGCCGCGCTCGGCCGCGACCCGCGCGACCTCGAACAGGGTCACCGACCGGTCGGTGCCGGCGACGCGGAAGCCGCCGGCGCGGAACTCGATGTCGGCCTCGGCCGCCTCCATCAGCTCGGACGCCAGCACCCGGCCCCGCCTGACCACCTCGCGGGCGCCGGTGACCACGGCGCCGCCGCCGATCCGGGCCGAGCGCGAGCCGTGCGAGCCGGCGCCGCGCGCCACCGCGTCGGTGTCGCCGAACACCACCCGAATCCGGTCGAACGGCACCCCCAGCTCGTCCGCGACGACCTGGGCGTACATGGTGCTGTGGCCCATGCCGAAGTCCTGGGTGCCGACCCGCACGGTCACGATCCCGTCGTCGTCGGCGGTTCCCTCGACGCCGACGCCGGCGAATTCGGTCGGCACGCCGCCGTCGTTCTCCACGTAGATCCCGATCCCGAAGCCGCGCAGCAGGCCGCGCCCGGCATCGGCCTCCCGGCGGGCCGCGAAGCCCGGCCAGTCGGCGAGATCGAGCGCGCGCGCCAGATGGCTCCCGAAGTTGCCGGTGACGATCCGGTTGCCGCCGGCCGCGGTCCACGGCAGGTCGGCGGCGGTCAGCAGGTTGCGGCGGCGCAGCTCCAGGCGGTCGATCCCGAGCTCGCGGGCGGCGGCGTCGACCAGGCTCTCCATCAGGTAGTTGGTCTCGACCCGCCCGACCCCGCGGAACGACGCCAGCGGGGTGGTGTTGGTGAAGGCGCCGCGGATCCGGGTGTGGGCGCAGGGCACCCGGTAGGCGCCGCCCAGCGACGGCGGCAGGAACCGGATCATCACGTAGATGTTGCGGCCGGTGAGGTACGCGCCGTGCCGCCAGTCGGCGGTCAGCCTGAGGCCGGTGAAATTGCCCTCGGCGTCCAGCGCCAGCTCGCCGCGCAGCAGGTGGTCGCGCGCCTGGGCGTCGGTCAGGAACGCCTCGCCGCGGTCGGCGGTCCAGCCGACCGGCCGGCCGAGCCGCCGCGCCGCCACCAGCAGCAGTGCGAACTCCGGGTACACCGGCGCCCGGGCGCCGAAGCCGCCGCCCATGTCCGGGACCACGACGCGCAGCTGCTCCGGCTTCAGCCCGAGCATGCCGGACAGCCCCGCGCGCATCCCGTGGGCGCTCTGGCAGCCGGCGTGCAGCACCAGCCGGCCGGACCCGGCCTCGACCTCGGCCACAGCGCCGCGCGGCTCCATGAAGGCGGCGACGATCCGGTTGTTCACGACATCCAGGCGGGTGACGTGGGCGGCCTCGGCGAACGCCCGGTCGACCGCCGCGGCGTCGCCGCCCTCCCACTCGAACGACCGGTTCGAGGCGAGCTCGTCCCAGATCCCCAGGGCGTCCGGTCGCACCGCGTCGTCATAGGTCATGACCGCCGGCAGCGGGTCGTAATCGACCTCGACCAGGCCGGCGGCGTCGCGCGCCTGGTCGGCGGTCTCGGCGACCACGAAGGCGACCGGCTCGCCGAGATAGCGCGTCCGGCCGGTCGCCAGCACCGGCTGCGAGCCGTCGGCCGCCGGCCCGCCGTCGAGCTTGCCGAGATCGTAGGGCGGAAGGTTGGACAGCGACGGGATCGGGCGGACCCCCTCGGAGGCGAGCTCGGCGGCGGTCAGCACCAGCAGCACGCCCGGCGCCGCGCGCGCCGCCTCGGCGTCGATGCCGGCGATCCGGGCATGCGGATAGGGCGAGCGCACGACCGCGGCGACCGCCTGCCCCGGCAGCCGCAGGTCGTCGCCGAACGCCCCGGTGCCGGTCAGGAACCGGCGGTCCTCGACCCGCTCGACCCGTGCCCCGATCAGGTTTCCGTCCATGGTGTCGCCTCCGGCTGCGTCCGCTTCCCCTCCTCGCTACCCGGCAGCGGCAGGAAAGGCAATCAGCCGGTGGGCGGCGACGGAGCGGCGGGTGGGTCCCGGGTCGCGCTTCGCTTGCCCGGGATGACGGCAGAAGGAACGACCGTGCCAATGGATCTTCCCTGCCGACGCCCCCTCACCCTCCGTCAATTCGGAGCGGACCGCCATCGGCGCGCCGAATCCGGGCCCCACCGTGCGACCTACGGGATTCACACATTTCTCGGCGGCGGGTGGGTTCCGGAGCCGTCCCGGATCAAGTCCGAGACCCTCCGGAATGACGAAAGTGGGGAGGATCTGGTCGGCTTCCCTCCCGACTCCAACCCTCACTTCGTCATC
>NZ_JAVJSE010000020.1:0-60012 GCF_040219615.1 Thalassobaculum sp. | reverse complement strand
TAGATGCCCTGGCCCTTGATGTCGTGCGGATAGCCGACCACGGCGGCCTCGGCGACCTTCGGGTGGGCGACCAGCGAGCTCTCGACCTCGGCGGTGCCCATGCGGTGCCCGGACACGTTGATGACGTCGTCGACCCGGCCGGTGATCCAGTAGTAGCCGTCGGCGTCGCGCCGGCAGCCGTCGCCGGTGAAGTACAGGCCGCGGAAGGTCGCGAAATAGGTCTGGAAGAACCGCTCGTGGTCGCCGTAGACCGTGCGCATCTGGCCCGGCCAGCTGTCGGCGATGCACAAATTGCCGTCGGTGGCGCCCTCGAGCGGCTGGCCGTCGTTGTCGACCAGCAGCGGCGTCACCCCGAAGAACGGCAGGGTGGCGGAACCCGGCTTCAGGTCGGTGGCGCCCGGCAGCGGGGTGATCAGGATGCCGCCGGTCTCGGTCTGCCACCAGGTGTCGACGATCGGGCAGCGCTCGTCACCGACGACGCGGTGGTACCAGAGCCAGGCCTCGGGGTTGATCGGCTCGCCGACCGAGCCGAGCAGGCGCAGCGACTTGCGCGAGGTCTTCTTCACCAGGTCCTCGCCCTCGCGCATCAGCGCGCGGATCGCGGTCGGGGCGGTGTAGAAGATGTTGACCTTGTGCTTGTCGACGACCTGCCAGAACCGGCTGGCGTCCGGGTAGTTCGGCACGCCCTCGAACATCAGGCTGATCGCGCCGTTGGCCAGCGGCCCGTAGACGATGTAGCTGTGCCCGGTGACCCAGCCGACGTCGGCGGTGCACCAGTACACCTCGCCCGGCTGGTAGTCGAAGACGTATTCGTGGGTCATCGAGGCGTAGACCATGTAGCCGCCGGTGGTGTGCAGCACCCCCTTCGGCTTGCCGGTCGAGCCGGAGGTGTAGAGGATGAACAGCGGATCCTCGGCCCCCATCTCGGCCGGCGGGCAGTCGGCCGAGGCCGACGCCATCAGGTCGTGGTACCAGTGGTCGCGGCCGGCCGTCATGTCGACGGCGCCGCCGGTGCGCCGCACCACCACGCAGGTCTTGCAGGACGGGCAGCTCTTCAGCGCCGCGTCGGCATTCTTCTTCAGCGGCACCTTGCGGCCGCCGCGCAGGCCCTCGTCGGCGGTGATGACGATGTTGCTGTCGCAGTCCTGGATGCGGTTGGCCAGGCTGTCCGGCGAGAACCCGCCGAACACCACCGAGTGGATGGCGCCGATCCGGGTGCAGGCCAGCATGGCGACCGCGGCTTCCGGGATCATCGGCATGTAGATCGTGACCCGGTCGCCCTTCCTGACCCCCAGGCTCTTCATCACGTTCGCGAACTTCGAGACCTCGGCGTGCAGCTCGCGATAGGTGATCGCCTTGCTCTCGGACGGGTCGTCGCCCTCCCACAGGATCGCGGTCTGGTCGCCGCGGGTCGCCAGGTGGCGGTCCAGGCAGTTGGCGGAGGCGTTCAGGGTGCCGTCCTCGAACCAGCGGATGTGCAGGTCGCTCTCGTCGAAGGAGACGTCCTTGACCCTGGAGTACGGCCTGATCCAGTCGATCCGCTTGCCGTGCTCGGCCCAGAAGCCTTCCGGGTCGGACACCGAGCGGGCATACATCTCCTGGTACTTGGCCTTGTCGATATGCGCCGTCCGAGCTGCGGCCTCCGACACTGCGATGACCATGTCTTCGGACATTGACCGTCTCCCTTGCTGGTCCGCCCGACCTTGCTTTCGACCGGATGACGGTCGGCGTCGGGACGCTTGTCGTTCACTTACTGCGCAGTATCCACACCGCACAGGCCGGAACAAGGCCCTGCCCCACCGGCGGTCGCCTACCGATAGCGGCTCCCGGGCGAACGGGGCAACGCCGGCGATCCCCGCGCGTGAAGATATGTCAGCTTCGGGCGCCCGCGACCGGTTCGCGTGTCAATGATTTACAGGCCGAACTCGACAAACCGCGGTGGCCGGCACGGTCAGGCCGGCGGCGCCTCGGCATCGATCACCGCCCGGGCGGTGTCCAGGTCGAAACCGGCCCGGGCCATGGCGGCCAGGTCGCGGTCACGCAGCTCCGGGCGCTGTTCGGCGGCGCGGTACGGGCCGAGCCTGCGGCGGCGGGCCAGCCGCCAGGCCGCCTCCAGCTCGGCAGTGCGGCGGTCGTCGCCGTCCTGCCCGGCGAGCGCCTGGTCGATCAGTTCCGGATCGACGCCCTTCTCGCGCAACACCATCTGGATGCGCCGGGCGGAATCGCCGCGCCGCCGCCGGCTCGCCACCTTGCCCTCGGCGAACAGCCGGTCGTCGACCAGGCCGGAGCGCGCGAACCGGCCGACGATGTCCTCGACCCATTTCGCCGCCTCGTCGCGGTCGCAGCGCTCCTCGCGGGCGGCCCGCTCCACCCGGCGGGCGAGCACCCGGCGCAGGCCCTCGACCGAGCTGGCATGGCGCTCCAGGTAGTACAGCGCGGCGTTCTCCAGGCTGGACTTCTTCAGCGGTCCGCGCGGGCGGCGGCCGGCCGGCTTCCTCGTGTCTGCGTCGCTCATCGGCGGACTGTCGCAGGATTCGTGGCGGACGCCCACCCGGGGCGGCCGTGCCGCCGACCCTTAACGTCGCAGCCGCGCGCGAATCGTTGACAACCTCCGGTCAGGTTCCGAGTATCGCGGTTTTCCCGGGACCGAATGGCGGCCCCGGAGTCCCGAGGAGTGCGGATCGTGGTGACCAGCGTGATGCCGACCTATGGCCGGATCGACATCGCTTTCGAGCGGGGCGAGGGCCCCTACCTGTTCGCCACCGACGGCCGACGATACCTGGACTTCGCCGCCGGCATCGCGACCAACTCGATCGGCCACGCCCACCCGCATCTGGTGCGCGCGATCAGCGAGCAGGCGGCCCGGGTGATACACGTCTCGAACCTGTACCGGATTCCCGAGCAGGAGAAGCTGGCCGACCGGCTGGTCGCGTCGTCCTTCGCCGACACCGTGTTCTTCTGCAACTCCGGCGTCGAGGCGCTGGAGGGCGCGACCAAGGTGGCGCGCCGCTACCACTTCCACAACGGCGAGCCGAACCGCACCCGGATCATCTGCTGCACCCACTCGTTCCACGGCCGCACCCTCGGCATGCTGTCGGCGACCGACAAGGACGCCTACCGCGAGGGCTTCGGGCCGCGCGTGCAGGGGTTCAGCCACGTCGCCTTCGGCAACCTCAACGAGATGCGCGCCGCGATCTCCGACGATGCCGCCGCGATCCTGGTTGAGCCGGTGCAGGGCGAGGGCGGCGTGAACGCCGCGCCCGAGGGCTATCTGCGGGCGCTGCGCGAGATCGCCGACGAGTTCGGCCTGCTGCTGGTGTTCGACGAGGTGCAGTGCGGCATGGGCCGCAGCGGCAGGCTTTGGGCCCACGAATGGGCCGGCATGGCGCCCGACATCATGGCCTCGGCCAAGGGCCTGGGCGGCGGCTTCCCGGTCGGCGCGGTGCTGGCCAGCGAGAAGGCGGCATCCGGCATGAAGCCGGGGCTGCACGGCTCGACCTTCGGCGGCAACCCGCTGGCCATGGCGGCCGCCAACGCAGTGCTCGACGTGATCCTCGCCGACGGCTTCCTGCCGCAGGTCGAGCGCATCTCCGGGCTGCTGCGCGGCAAGCTGGAGGCCGTGGCCAAACGCCACCCGAAGGTGGTCTCGGAGGTGCGCGGCAGCGGCCTGCTGCTCGGCCTGAAATGCGTGGTTCCGAGCGGCGACCTTCAGACCCGTCTGCGCGAGGAGCACGGCCTGTTGACCGTCGGTGCCGCCGAGAACGTGCTGCGGCTGCTGCCGCCGCTGAACATCGAGGAGACCCATGTGGAGGAGGCGGTGAAGGCGATCGACGCCGCCTGCGCCGGGCTGGCGCGCGATGCCGCTTGATCCGATCGCGGCCGGGGGGCCGCCCATGAACGGTGTGCGTCACTTTCTCGATCTCGACCGGCTCGACGCCGCGACCCTGCGGTCGATGATCGAGCAGGCCAAGGCCTACAAGGCCGGCGACGGCCTGGCGGCGCGGCCGCTGGACGGCAAGGTCCTGGCGATGATCTTCGAGAAGCCGTCGACCCGCACCCGGGTCTCCTTCGAGTCCGGCATGAAGCGGCTCGGCGGCGAGGTGATCGTGCTGCAGGGCGCCGACCTGCAGCTCGGCCGCGGCGAGACCGTGGCCGATACCGCCCGGGTGCTGTCACGCTACGTCGACTGCATCATGATCCGCACCTTCCGCCACAGCACCCTGCTGGAGCTGGCGGAATACGCCAGCGTGCCGGTGATCAACGGCCTGACCGACCATACCCACCCGTGCCAGCTGCTGGCCGACGTGATGGCCTTCGAGCAGCACCGCGGGCCGATCAAGGACCGGGTGATCGCCTGGTCGGGCGACGGCAACAACATGGCGTCCTCCTGGATCCAGGCTGCCGTGCAGTTCGACTTCGAGCTGCGCATCGCCTGTCCGCCCGAGCTCGGCCCGCCGCCCGAGGTGATCGCCTGGGCGCGCGCCAAGGGCGGCCGGATCACCGTGCTGCACGATCCGGCGGCGGCGGTGGCTGGCGCCGACGCGGTGGTCACCGACACCTGGGTGTCGATGGGCGACGAGGACATCAACCGGCACAACCTGCTGGCGGCCTACCGGGTCGACGAGGCGCTGATGGCCAGGGCCGGGCCGGACGCGGTGTTCATGCACTGCCTGCCGGCGCACCGCGGCGAGGAGGTCACCGCCGGCGTGATCGACGGGCCGCGGTCGATCGTCTGGGACGAGGCGGAGAACCGCATGCACACCCAGATGGCGGTGCTGTCCTGGTGCCTGGCACCCGACCAACCGGACGCCTGACCCGGAGCGGCCGCGCGGTCGCGCGGCCGGCCACCCGTAAATCCCTACGAAGGGCCGCGACGCGGTCCGAGCGGAGACCCCATGAGCGCACGGGACGCCCTGTTCGAGCATACCGGACGCGACGACATCATCCTGCCCTTCCAGATCGACCCCTACGGCCTGCGCGGCCGGCTGATCCGCCTGGGACCGGTGGTCGACCGGATACTCGGCCGGCACGACTACCCGGAGCCGGTGGCGGCGATGCTCGCCGAGACCATGGCGCTCGCCGCCTGCCTGGCCGGGGCGCTGAAATACGAGGGCATCTTCACCCTGCAGACCAAGGGCGACGGCCCGATCAGCACGCTGATGGCCGACATCACCAGCGCCGGCGAGATGCGGGCCTATGCGCGCTACGACGCCGACCGCCTGGCGGCGGCCGACGCCACCGCGATCGCCGAGCGGTCGGTGCCTCGACTGCTGGGCGGCGGCTACATCGCCTTCACCGTCGACCAGGGCGCCAACACCGACCGCTACCAGGGCATCGTCCAGCTCGAGGGCCATACCCTGTCGGAGTGCACCCATTCCTATTTCCGCAACTCCGAGCAGCTCGAGGCCGGCGTGAAGCTGGCGGCCGGCCGGGTGGCGACCGCCGACGGCCCGGCCTGGCGGGCCGGCGCCCTGATGATCCAGCGGCTGCCGTACCAGCGCGACCTGCCGGGCCGGCCGAGCGAGGACGAGTACGACGAGACCTGGCGCACCGCGGTGACGCTGATGAGCAGCGCCACCGCCGCCGAGTTGCTGGCCGAAGAGCTGTCTCCCGACCAGCTGCTGCTGAGACTGTTCCATTCGGAGGGCGTGCGGGCCTATCCGCCGCAGCCGGTCGCCGATTCCTGCCGTTGCTCCAACGTCCGGGTCGAGCGGGTGCTGCGGGCCCTGTCGGCCGAGGAACTGGCGGATCTGCGGCAGGACGAGGACGTCGTGGTGGTCTGCGAGTTCTGCAAGCGGGAATGGCGCTATGATGATGCCGCGCTGGACGCCCTGCGCGCCGACGACGAGCCGCCGGGCTTCTGACGCCGGCCGTCCTCCTGCCGCATTCCGAGACGCATTCTCCCTGAGTCGCTCCCCCTCGCGAGGCTCCCGATGACCGCCCCTGCCGCCCACCGCCCGATCCGCCGCCGGACCTTCCTGGCCCTCGCCACCGCCGGCCTCGCCGCCGGCTGCGCGCGCCCGGACCCGACCGTGCGTTTCGCCGACCTGACCTTCGCCGGCCGGGCGCCGATCACCCTGGACGCCGCCCGGATCGAGATCGTCGACGAGTACCGGATGCCGCTCGCCGACCCCAACGTCGAGCACCGCGCGCCGCTCGCCCCGGCGGCCGCGACCGAGCGCTGGGCGCGCGACGTGCTGCGCGCCTCCGGCGCCGGCGGCCGGGCGGTGTTCCGGATCACGAAGGGCAGCCTGGTCGAGAACCGGCTGAAGACCACCGGCGGCCTGAAGGGCTGGTTCACCGTCGACCAGGCGGAGCGCTACGACGCCGCCATCGAGGGCCGGCTCGACCTGTACGGCGCCGACGGCCGCCTGCTCGGCAATGCCGAGGCCCAGGCCACCCGTTACCAGACGATCGCCGAGGATGCGTCGCTGAACGACCGGCAACGATTGTGGTACAATCTGGTCGAGGCGACCGCGACCGATTTCGCCGCCTCGATGGAAGCTGCGATTCGCGGGAAACTGGCGCCCTACGTCCGCTGAGTTTTCCGTCGCAGGCCACGCTTTCCACCGCTATCCCGCATTGCAGCGATTCTGTCATATAAAGCGGGTATCAACGGGGGTCTGATTCGAAACGGAGGATGCGATGGGTGCGGCCAACGTCCTGAAGGCTGCGGTGATCAAGGCGCCGGTATATACCCGGCGCGGCCTGCAGGAACGATTGTTCACCCTGGCGTTCTCCGGCCTGGTCTACCCGCAGATCTGGGAAGATCCCGAGATCGACATCGCGGCAATGGGCCCGCTCGAGGGCAAGCGGATCGTCAGCATCGCGTCCGGCGGCTGCAACGCCCTGGCCTACCTGACGGAGCGGCCCGAGAAGATCATCACGGTCGACCTGAACCGGCATCACGTCGCGCTGAACCGCCTGAAGCACGCGGCGATCACCCACCTGCCGGACTTCGAGACGTTCTTCCGGTTCTTCGGCGAGGCCGACCGCGCCGACAACGCCGCGGCCTACGACCGGCACCTCGCCGGCCAGCTCGACCCCGAGACCCGTGCCTACTGGAACCAGCTGACCTGGTCCGGCCGTCGGATCTCGCTGTTCTCGCGCAACATCTACAAGTACGGGCTGCTGGGACGGTTCATCACCATCGTCCATATCCTCGCCCGGCTGCACGGCGTCGACCCGCGCCGCATGCTCGAAGCCAAGACCATGGAGGACCAGCGCCGGATCTTCGACGAGCAGCTGGCTCCGGTCTTCCGGTCGTGGCTGGTCCGCGCGCTGTGCCGCAACCCCAGCTCCCTGTACGGCCTCGGGATCCCGCCGGCGCAGTTCGACGACCTGAAGTCCGACGCCGCCGACGGCGACATGGCGGCCCTGCTGCGCCAGCGGCTGGAACGGCTGGCCTGCGACTTCCCGCTCGAGGACAACTATTTCGCCTGGCAGGCCTTCGGCCGGCGCTACGACCGGGAGAACCGCAAGGCGGTGCCGCGCTATCTCCAGGAGGCGCATTTCCAGAGCCTGCGAGAGACCGTCGACCGGGTCGAGATCACCCAGGCCTCGATCACCGCGCGACTGGCCGAGGAGCCGGCGCTCAGCCTCGACCGCTACGTGCTGCTGGACGCCCAGGACTGGATGGACAGCCGGCAGATGAACGAGCTTTGGGCGCAGATCCTGCGGACCGCCCGGCCGGACGCCAAGGTGGTGTTCCGCACCGCCGGCGTGAAGACCATCCTGCCGGACCATCTGCCGGCGGCGCTGCTCGACCGCTGGCGCTACGAGGCGGAGACCAGCGTGGAGCTGAACCGGCGCGACCGGTCGTCGATCTACGGCGGCTTCCACGTCTACACGCTGCGTGACGCATGAGCGCCTCGAACCTGCACGGCGCCGCCACTGACCACGACAGCGCCGGGGAGCCGGTCGACGACGCCCGCGAGTCGATGGACCGGATGTACCGGCTCCAGCGCCACTTCTACGACCTGACCCGCAAATACTACCTGTTCGGACGGGACGGGCTGATCGAGCGGCTTGGCGCGGCGCCGGGCGAGGCCGTGCTCGAGATCGGTTGCGGGACAGCGCGCAACCTGGTGAAGATGGCGCGCCGCTACCCGCAGGCCCGGTTCTACGGCCTGGACGCGTCGGACGAGATGCTGAAGACCGCCACCGTGAAGGTCGCCCGGGCCGGCCTGGCCGGCCGCATCCCGCTGGCCCAGGCCTTCGCCCAGACCTTCACGCCGGAGATCTTCACCCGGACGCAGCCGTTCGACCGGATCGTGTTCTCCTACACCCTGTCGATCATCCCCGGGCCGCTGGATGCGCTGGACAACGCGCTCGACCAGTTGAAGCCGGGCGGGTCGCTGCATGTCGTCGACTTCGGCGACGCCCGCGGCCTGCCCGACGGGTTCCGGGACCTCCTGGCGTGGTGGCTCGAGAAGTTCCACGTCGCCCATCGCCCGGAGGTAGGCGACTGGTTCGCCTATCGGGCGGCCGAGGGCCGCGGCCGGCTCGAAACCCGCACCATCGGTGGTCGCTACGCCGAGTTCTTCACCTTCGTGAAGGCCTGAGGCTCCCGCCGCCCGCATACACCGTCACACCATCCGCTCCCCGGCATCCGACCGGGGCCTCGGTATCGAGCGAACCGATCTCCGGGCCGCGACCACCCGACGCTCGACATGGCCCTCGCCGCAATCGGCCGGCAGCAGCCGGGGACCCTGTCCGACCGCACCGCCGCGGCCGCGCGCGGTACTGTCCGGCGAACGGCGCGGCGGTGCGTCGTTCCTGCTGTTCACCGGGCCGGCGGTGATCGCCTCAATCGCCTACATGGACCCGGGCAACTTCGCGACCAACATCCAGGCGGGGTCCCGGTTCGGCTACACCCTGATGTGGGTGGTGCTGACCGCCAACCTGATCGCCATGCTGTTCCAGGTGCTGTCGGCCAAGCTCGGCCTGGTGACCGGGCGCAACCTCGCCGAGATGTGCCGCGACCGGTTCCCGCCGTGGATCGTGTGGCCGATGTGGGTGGTCAGCGAGGTCGCCGCGATGGCGACCGACCTGGCGGAGTTCCTAGGGGGGCGCCATCGGGCTGGCCCTGCTGCTCGACATGCCGCTGCTGGCCGGCATGGCGGTCACCGCAGCCGTGACCTACGCGATCCTGCTGCTGGAGCGCTCCGGCTGCTGGAGCGCTCCGGCTTCAGCGCCATGGAGATCGTGATCTGTGCGATCGTGCTGGTGATCGGCCTCTGCTACGTGATCGAGCTGTTCATCGCGCCGGTGTCCTGGGGCTCGGCCTAGTTGTCACCCCTCGGATGCTGGACCTGGACGCCCTGACTATCTCGGTCGGCATCATTGGCGCGACCGTGATGCCGCACGCTATCTGCATTCCGGGCCGATCCAGGCTCGCACGCCGCCGCGCGACGCCGGCGAATGCCGCATGCTGGTTCGCTACTCGAACCGCGAGGTGGTGGTCGCGCTGGCCGCCGCCGGGTTGGTCAACATGGCGATGGTGCTGATGGCCGCCGCCGCCTTCCACCTCGGCCACAGCGAAGTCGCCGAGATCGACACCGCCTACCACACCCTGACGCCGCTGCTCGGCGCCTGCGCGGCGGCAATGTTCCTGGTGTCGCTGATCGCCTCGGGGATCTCCAGCTCGGTGGTCGGGACCATGGCCGGGCAGATGATCATGCAGGGCTTCGTCGGCTTCCGGATCCCGATCTGGGTGCGCCGGCTGGTCACCATGCTGCCGGCCTGCGCGGTGGTCGCGGCCGGCGTCGACTCCACCCAGGCCCTGGTGCTGAGCCAGGTGATCCTCAGCCTGACCCTGCCGGTGCCGATGATCGCGCTGGTACTGTTCACCGGTAGCCGCGCCGTCATGGGCGAATTCGCCAACCGCCAGCTCACCACGGTCGCCGCCGTGCTCGGCAGCGCGGTGGTGCTGACGCTCAACCTGGTACTTCTGTTGCAGACCTTCGGCGTGCCGGTGCCGGGCTTGGCGTAGCGCTCATTATGCCGCTGCTCTTGTGGCTCCCCTGGCCTGCTACCGGGTTTTCGTTCCATGGAAAACTTGAGAGGCTGCCTCTCGGTGGCAGGCAGCGATGTGCATGTCGAAGTTCAGAGATGAGCCGATCGTACCGATCTTGCACGAGGCCGGATCGGAGGCTCGACTAGCGTCATCCGTGGGCATCGATTGCCGGTCTGCAAATTCTGCCCACCAAAAAAAAGAGGGGGGGTATAGCCCCCCCCCTCTCGCTGAAGCCGCATGCTGTCGCGGCGCTCACTTAGTTGGCGCTGCCGCTTCCATTCAGATGACACATCATAGTATCCTCCTTTTGTAACTCCTCCCATCTGCGATGAGATGGGGAAACATGCTAATCCGTATTTGGTTATAAACGGATTAACATCCAATAGCTAGGCAGGTTCCGTGCCATGCTCCGATATTTCACCGTCTTTCATGGCAATTCGCCTAGAAAAATGCTCGGCAGAGTTGTCGCATTCTCGCCACCAAAATAGCATACCTTGATGGGGTAATACGGGTTGATCAATTTGCCAATTGTATCGGCCTGATGCTGAATCGGTCAAAACACTCCTCGCTCCGGTTCGATGCAACGCACTAGCGCCGACTTTCAGAATTTCAGGAGGAAATTGTACCTCCAGATCCATATTTAATCCGGGGTACAAGCTTCTCCAGACCTCCGTATCTGTCATAAATTTAAAACTATTTATTTCAGTTACAATATTAATCTCGCTTCCTGGTTCGATCGAGCTGACAGTATGGTGAAGTTTCTTATACATATCTGTATCGCGCTCGGATGCGTCAGCGAATCTAATGCTTCCTTTTCCTAGTTCAGTTTCTCCTATTTGAATTCTCTTGATAACAGTCAATGGTTCTAGTTCGATAAACGGGGCTTTTTCCACTTCAAGCCTAACATCATAATCTTTCTTTGTTCCCGAAACATTCTTTACAGTGGAATATACAATAACCACCATCTTTATCATTTTTAAATCATATGATGTTATTTTTAGATCTTTCAAATTAACAACAGACAATACATATTGAGCCCTATGTCTTGTTCTAACAAAATCAGCTTTTAATACTAAATCACGAGTTTCTGAGAACAGTTCACTTGGAATTTGTTTTCCGAATGTCGCTGCCAGAACATTTTCTTGTATTCGTCTAAGATTTTCAGAGATTTCATTATTTAATTCCTTCTTTGCGGTCGCTTCAATTCCCACCGAAACCACGCAAGCAATGACCAATGCAAAAAATAATTCCTTAAGAACAGCAATCCATGTATACTTTTTAAAAAGAAAAAATCCATCTTCTTGTGATAATATGTGGGTTATTTTTCCGTCCACCTGCTCTACATGAACTGACATATGCTCCATCTCGGTAGGCATTCGCTCAAGAACTAACGCTCCTACAAGACAGACTGTAGCGACCAAAAAAATTATTAAGAGTCTGTGACGCGAGCCGTCGCTTATCATTGCCCCCTCCATATCAAGAATGGGAGCATCGAAAGCGAGAATATAATTTGTGTCAAGGTATCGTCGGTTGTCTTTATGTCGCTGCTAGGATCAGGAGAAGCAGGGCATCGCACCCCAGACAATTAAGATCAGCTCGTCCTCGCCCAGGCGATCAGCTTCTCGACGAAGGCGCCGCACTCGTCGATCTGCGAGACGTCGACGAACTCGTCGGCCTTGTGGGCCTGGTCGATACTGCCGGGGCCGAAGATCACCGCCGGGATCCCGGCCTGCTGGAACAGCCCGGCCTCGGCGCCGTAGGCCACCACGCCGGAGGCGTTCAGCCCGGTCAGGTGGCGGACCAGCGCCTCGGCCGCCGAGGTCTCGTCGGGCTGCAGGCCGGGGACGTCGGTGACCCGCACGGTGACCACCCCGGCATGCGGCGCCGCCGCCTTCAGCGCCGGCTCCAGCTCGTCGTCGCAGAACCGCCGTATCCGCGCCTCGATGGCGTCGGCGTCGTCGGTCGGCACCAGCCGAACGCTCCAGGTCAGATGGCAGGTCTCGGCGACGATGTTGTGGGCGGTGCCGCCGTGGATGACGCCGACGTTGAAGGTCGAGCACGGCGGGTCGAAGGCCGACAGCGGATCGGCGTCGGCCTCGAACTCGCGGCCGAGCTCGCCGAGGAAGCCGACCAGCCGGGCCGCGGCGTCGATGGCGCTGGCGCCGAGCGCCGGCTGGCTGGAATGCGCCGGCACCCCGGTGATGTCGGTGTGGTAGACCCGGGTGCCCTTGTTGCCGCCGATCAGCTGCATCGAGGTCGGCTCGCCGACGATCACGGCGCGCGGCCGCGGCAGGTTGCCGGTGACGTCCTGGATGATGCCGCGCACCCCCAGGCAGCCGACCTCCTCGTCATAGGACAGCGCCAGGTGGATCGGCACCCTCAGCCCGGCCTTCGCCATCTCCGGCACCAGCGCCAGGGCGGTTGCGACGAAGCCCTTCATGTCGCAGGTGCCGCGGCCGTACAGCCGCCCGTCGCGGCGGGCCACGGCGAACGGATCGGAGGTCCATTTCTGGCCGTCCACCGGCACCACGTCGGTATGGCCGGACAGCACGACGCCGCCGGCCACGTCCGGGCCGATGGTCGCCCACAGATTGGCCTTGCCGCCGGTCTCGTCGCGGGTCAGCCGCGCCTCGACGCCGTGCTCGGCGAGATAGCCGCGGACGTCCTCGATCAGCTCGAGGTTGGAATTGCGCGAAGTGGTGTCGTAGCCCACCAGGCGTTCGATCATCGCGATCGAACGCGCCAGCCGCCCGTCGGAACCGGTGGTCATGTTTGCCCGCTCAGTCGCCTTGCCGGATCAGTTGCAGGAACTCGCGCCGGTGCGCGGGATCCTCCTTGAAGCAGCCGAGCATACGGGTGGTGACCATGCCGACGCCATGCTTTCGAACCCCGCGGGTGCTCATGCAGTGATGCTCGGACTCGATCATCACGGCCACCCCGAGCGGGTCGAGCACGGACTGGATGGCGCCGGCGATCTGGGCGGTCAGGCGTTCCTGGATCTGCATGCGCCGGGCATAGGCGTCGATGACGCGGGCCAGCTTGGAGATGCCGACGACCCGCCCGCGCGGATAGTAGGCGACATGGGCGGTCCCGATGATCGGGAGCATGTGGTGCTCGCAGAACGACTCGAACCGAACCCCCTTGAGGAGCACGATCTCGTCATAGGCCTCCACCTCGTCGAAGGTGCGCGCCAGGATGTCCGCCGGATCGGACAGATAGCCCCCGAACAGCTCCTCGTAGCTCCTGACCACGCGCGCCGGCGTGTCGGCCAGCCCCTCGCGGTCCGGGTCCTCGCCGATCCACTCGATCAGCGTGCGGACCGCGCCCTCCGCCTGCTCGCGGGTCGGCTTGCGGCGCATCGCCGGCAGCACGGAGTCGTCGGCCTTGGCCAGCGCGTTGTCGTAGGGACTCATTGCAGGATCCTTGTTTCGGGAGGGGATGCCCCGGGGGCAGAGCCAGTTGCCGAAGTGCACATCCAAGGCGTGCGGGGATTCGACTTTGGTTATACGCCGGATATCCGGTCCGGATCAAAGAACGCTCGGTCACGGCCGTGTGATCGGCCGGCCGGTCCGGATTCCGGGGACGTCAGTTCAGACTGACGCGCTGGTGCGGACTGTCGAGCGAGAAGGCCGGGATGTCCACTTCCAGCCGCTCGCCGCTCTCGGCCTCCATCTCGTAGGCCCCGACCATCATGCCCGACGGGGTCGAGAGCGGGCAGCCGCTGGTGTATTCGAAGCTCTCGCCCGGGCGCAGCAACGGCTGCTCGCCGACCACGCCGGGGCCGCGCACCTCCTGGGTGCGGCCGCGGGCGTCGGTGATCGACCAGTACCGGTTGCGCAACCGGACCGTCCGTTCGCCGAGATTCTCGATCCGCACCTGATAGGCCCAGACGAACTGCTGGTCGTCGGGAGACGACTGCTCGTCCAGATACATCGGCTGAACGGTGACCCGGATGTCGTGCGTGGTGCAGCTGTACATCAGTCCGTCCTTGGATATCCAGTTCTCCAAGACTTAGGTCGTCGACGCGCCGGTTTCCAATGCCGGTACAGGGGCACCCGTCAGGTGGTGAACCAGCCGTCGACCACCGACGCCGCCGCGATGCCGGTCAGGGTCACCGTGGCGCCGTTCGAGAAGGTCACCACGGCCACGCTGTTGACGTCGGCGGCGCTCCAGGTGATGCCGGAGGTCCGGCTGATCAGGTCGCCGGCGCTGAAATCGAAGTCGCTGATGGTGTCGTTGCCGCTCGGCGTGCCCATCCGGAAGGTGTCGCCGCCGGCGCCGCCGACCAGCACGTCGTTGCCGTTGTTGCCGGCCAGCACGTCGTTGCCGGCGCCGCCGGACAGGGTGTCGTTGCCCTGGCCGCCGTACAGCCAGTCGGCATCGGCGCCGCCGAGCAGAGTGTCGTTGCCGAGATTGCCGTAGACGATATCGGCCTCCGACCCGCCCTGCGCCAAGTCGTTGCCCTGCCCGCCGTACAGCCAGTCCACGCCGGCCCCGCCGGTGAGCGCGTCGTTGCCCAGGTTGCCGTAGACCACGTCGGAATCGGCGCCGCCCTGGAGCGTGTCGTTGCCCTGGCCCCCGAACAGGCTGTCGGCGCCGGCACCGCCGCTGAGGATGTCGTCGCCCGCATTGCCGTAGACGATGTCGGCGCCGGCATCCCCCAGGATCGAGTCGTTGCCGGCATTGCCCCACAGCAGGTCGTTGTCGTCGCCGCCGCCCAGGGTGTCGTTGTCCTGGCCGCCGAAGATGGTGTCTGCCCCGGCGCCGCCGGACAGCGCGTCGTTGCCGATGTTGCCGTAGATCAGGTCGGCGCCGTCGTTGCCGAACATGCTGTCGGCCCCGTTGTTGCCGTACATGCTGTCGATGCCGGCGCCGCCCGAGACCAGGTCGTCGCCGTTGCCGGCGCCGCCGACGATTGAGTCGTTGCCGTCGCCGCCGACCAGGGTGTCGTCGTCCGGTCCGCCGGTGATGGTGTCGGCCCCTTCCGAGGCGGTGAGGTTGACCTTGAGCTGGGACCCGGTGAGATCGACGCCGGTGAACGAGATGCCGATGGTGCTGGTCACCACCATCGTCAGGGTCGCGCTGGTGGACGCCAGGATGGTGGTCGGCACACTGATGATGTGCGCGGCGTTGGCGCTGACGTTGATCGTCGAATAGCCGGTGAACTGGGCGAGGCTGGTGCTCGCCAGCGTACCCGAGGTGACGTTCAGCGTGCCGGTGTCGGTCCCGTCGTCGGCGATCGCCGCCAGTCCGGTGACCGAACTCGATACGGTAGCCATGGCGCTCTCCTGCTTCTCGAGGCTCCCGGGCGTTCTGCCCTGCCATAAGTCCGTGCCATTTAAGATTTTATCAAAATCCGGCGCCACGGTCACCGGGGTCGTTCGACGGCCCCCACCGGGGACTTGCAAGATCGCCTCGGCTGACGCATGTTCGGGGCGCCGTGCGGGTGTAGTTCAATGGTAGAACGGCAGCTTCCCAAGCTGCATACGAGGGTTCGATTCCCTTCACCCGCTCCATCCCCTCCCCGTCGCCCTGAAACGCCCGGCCGGCCTTGCCAACAGGGCCGCGTTGGTGGTCGGATAGCGCCTCCGTTCCGCCCCGAGGGCTTACCCGATGGCGCTCGCACTGAGACCCGGCCTGGTCTGGGGCCCCGCCTACGCCGACCTGGTGCAGCACTGCAAGGAAGGCGGCTACGCCCTGCCCGCGGTCAACGTGGTCGGCACCAGCTCGCTCAATGCCGTGCTGGAGGCCGCCGCCCGGAATCGCTCCGACGTGATCGTCCAGCTGTCGAACGGCGGCGCCCGCTTCTTCGCCGGCCAGGGGCTGCCGGACGCGCATCTGGCGATGGTCCTCGGCGCGGTCTCCGCGGCCCGCCACGCGGCACTGCTGGCCGAGCACTACGGGATCTGCGTGGTCCTGCACACCGACCACGCGAACCGGCCGCTGCTGCCCTGGGTCGAGGACCTCGTCGGCCACAGCGAGCGGAGCGTGGCGCTGTCCGGGACGCCCTTGTTCACCTCGCACATGCTCGACCTGTCGGAGGAGCCGATCGAGGCCAACTTGTCCGCCTGCGAGGCGATGCTCACCAGGATGGCGAAGATCGGCCTGGCCCTGGAGATCGAACTCGGGGTGACCGGCGGCGAGGAGGACGGAGTCGGTGCCGAACTCGACCAGATCGACAACGCCCGGCTCTACACCCAGCCCGAGGACGTCCTGGCCGCCTACGACCGGCTGTCGCCGGTCGGCCGTTTCTCGGTGGCGGCCGCGTTCGGCAACGTGCACGGCGTCTACAAGCCCGGCAACGTGAAGCTGCGGCCGGAGATCTTGAAGGCCTCCCAGGAACTCGTGGCGCGGACCCATGGCCTCGGCCGCAACCCCCTCGACCTGGTGTTCCACGGCGGCTCCGGCTCGGAGATCGCCGACATCGAGGCGGCGATCGGCTACGGCGTGTTCAAGATGAACATCGACACCGACACCCAGTTCGCCTTCGCCCGGGCGATCGGCGGCTACGTCCTCGACACCCCGGCGGCGTTCCGCCACCAGATCGATCCCGACAGCGGCGAGCCGTACAAGAAGGCCTACGATCCGCGCAGATGGCTGCGGATCGGCGAGACCGGGATGGTCGAGCGGCTCGGCACCGCATTCGCGCAGCTGCGCTCGGCCGGCCGGTCGGTCGCATCCCTCTCCTGACCGCCGGAGCCCGCCCGTGAACCAGTTCATCAACGCCCGCGACACCCTGGTCACCGAGGCCCTGGACGGCCTGCTGCGCGGATCCGGCGGCCGGCTCGCCCGGCTCGACGGCTACCCGCACGTCAAGGTGATCGTCCGCGCCGACTGGCCCGCGAAGGACGGGATCGAGCGGGTCGCGGTGATCAGCGGCGGCGGCTCCGGCCACGAGCCGGCGCATGCCGGCTTCGTCGGCGAGGGGCTGCTGACCGCGGCGGTGTGCGGCGAGGTGTTCGCCTCGCCCAGCGTCGACGCGGTGCTGGCCGGCATCCTGGCGGTCACCGGGCCGGCCGGCTGCCTGCTGGTGGTCAAGAACTACACCGGCGACCGCCTGAACTTCGGCCTCGCCGCCGCCCGCGCCCGGGCGCTCGGCAAACGGGTCGAGATGGTGGTGGTCGACGACGACGTCGCCCTGCCCGACGCGGTGCAGGCGCGCGGCGTCGCCGGCACCCTGTTCGTGCACAAGATCGCCGGCGCGCTGGCGGCCGGCGGCGTCGGCCTGGACCAGGTCGCGTCCGCGGCCCGCTCGGCGATCGGCCGGCTGGCCTCGATCGGCATGTCGCTCGACACCTGCACGATCCCGGGCTCGCCGAAGGAGCAGCGGATCGCCGCCGGCCAGGCCGAGCTCGGCCTCGGCATCCACGGCGAGCCGGGCAGCGAGAAGGTCGCGTTCGAGGGCGCGCGGGCCGCGGTCGCCCTGGTCGCCGCGCGGCTGAAGCCGCATCTGGCGCAGGGTCGCCGGCACGCCCTGCTGCTGAACAACCTGGGCGGCTGCACGCCGCTGGAGATGGCGGTGCTGGCCGAGGAGCTGTGCCGCTCCGAGCTGGCGCCTTCGCTCGGCTGGATGATCGGCCCGGCGCCGCTGATGACCTCGCTCGACATGCGGGGATTCTCGGTGTCGCTGCTGGCCCTGCAGGACGGCGAGGAGACCCTGCTGTCCGCCCCGACCGGCTGCCCGGCCTGGGCGCCGCTGCGGGCCCTCGGCGACCCGGAGATCCGGCCGCTGCCCGACGGCCTGGTGCCACAGCGGTTTACGCCGTCCGCCGATCCCGTGATGCGGGCGCTGCTGGAGCGCTGCTGTACCCTGCTGGCGGCCCGGGAAGCGGAGCTGAACGCGCTCGACGCCAAGGTCGGCGACGGCGACACCGGCTCGACCCTGGCGACCGCGGCGCGCGGCCTGCTGGGCGGCGTCGACGGCCTGCCGCTGGCCGACACCCCGGCGCTGCTGACCGCCATCGGCATCGCGCTCGGCACCAGCATGGGCGGGTCGAGCGGCGTGCTGCTGGCGATCTTCTTCGCCGGGGCGGGGGAGGCGGCGGCCGAGGGTGCGGACTGGCCCGCGGCCCTGCAGGCCGGGCTGGAGCGCATGACCGCGGCCGGCGGCGCCGGGCCCGGCGACCGCACCATGATCGACGCCCTGGAACCGGCGCTGGCGGCGCTGGCGGCCGGCGAGGGCGTCGCCGCGGCCGCGCGGGTGGCAAGGGCGGGGGCCGACGCCACCCGATCGATGCCGGCCCGCGCCGGCCGCTCGGCCTACGTGTCGGCCGGCGACCTCGCGGGGCATCCGGACCCGGGCGCCGAGGCGGTGGCCAGGCTGTTCGAGGGGCTGACCTGAGGGCGCGGACCGGTCTCCGGCCGGCTCTTCGAGGCCCTTCGGGCACCTCAGGGCGATAGAGATTGTGTGTGGATTCGCTATCTACTGTCGCCCTGAGGTGCACGCCGCGCAGCGGCGGGCCGCGAAGGGCCGGCCAGGGCTGCCTCGCCGCCGCACGCTCCGGCGCCGGGCCGATATCGCCGGGTTGCCGGGTTTCCCACCCGCCCCTATCTTCCTTGCGCCCTCAGCGCCCCTGCAATTCACCCCGGTACCCCGATGACCGACGCCCTCGAGGTCAGCGGCCTGCGCAAGACCTTCGGCGAGGTCGTCGCGGTCGACGAGATCAGCTTCAGCGCCGCCGCCGGCCGCACCGTCGGCCTGCTGGGCGGCAACGGCGCCGGCAAGACCACGACCATCTCCATGCTGCTCGGCCTGCTGACGCCGACCGCCGGCAGCGTCCGGGTGCTCGGCCACGACCTGGCGACCGACCGCTACGCGGTGCTGCCGCGCATGAACTTCTCGTCGCCCTATGTCGACCTGCCGCACCGCCTGACGGTCGAGCAGAACCTGCTGGTCTATGCCGAGCTGTACGGCGAGCCCGACCCCCGCGAGCGGGTGCGCGAGCTGGCCGACCGGCTGCAGTTCGGCGAGCTGCTGAAGCGCGCCACCGGCAAGCTGTCGGCCGGCCAGAAGACCCGGGTGTCGCTGGCCAAGGCGCTGATCAACCGGCCGGAAGTGCTGCTGCTGGACGAGCCGACCGCCTCGCTCGACCCGGACACCGGCGACTGGGTGCGGCGCTATCTCGAGGACTACCGCGACCGCACCGGCGCCACCATCCTGCTGGCCTCGCACAACATGGGCGAGGTCGAGCGGCTGTGCGACGACGTGCTGATGCTGCGGCGCGGCCGCGTCGTCGACCGGGGCTCGCCGGCCGAGCTGCTGGCACGCTACGGCCGGCAGACCCTGGAGGACGTGTTCCTGGACATCGCCCGCGAACGCCGCAGCGGCGACCGGCTGGAGGCGGTGCCGTGAGCGAAGCCGCGATCCCGTACCGCCGCCCGCAGGCCGGGCCGCTGGCCTCGGCCCGCCGGGTCGCCGCCATGGTGCGCCGCTACTGGTACCTGATCCGCGGGTCCTGGCCGCGGATCGCCGAGCTGGCCTACTGGCCGACCATCCAGATGATCCTGTGGGGGCTGATCAGCCAGTTCTTCACCAGCCACTCGAACTGGCTGGCCGACGCCGCCGGGGTGCTGATCGCCGGGGTGCTGCTGTGGGACGTGCTGTTCCGCGGCCAGATCGGGTTCTCGATCTGCTTCCTGGAGGAGATGTGGTCGCGCAATCTCGGCCACCTGTTCGTCAGCCCGCTCAGGCCTTGGGAACTGGTGGCCTCGCTGATGACCATGAGCCTGATCCGGACCTCGCTCGGCGCCGGCATCGCGGCGGTCATCGCGGTCCTGCTGTACGCGTTCTCGCTGTTCGACCTGGGGCTGCCGCTGGTGGCGTTCTTCACCGCGCTGCTGCTGATGGGCTGGGGCATGGGCATGGTGATCGTGGCGATGGTGCTGCGCTACGGGCTCGGCGCCGAATCCCTGGCCTGGGTCGCGCTGTTCGCCTTCGCGCCGATCAGCTGCGTCTACTACCCGGTCTCGACCCTGCCGGACTCGGTGCAGTGGCTGGCCTGGTCGACCCCGTCGGCCTATGTGTTCGAGGGCATGCGCGCCGTCATGGTCGACCATGTGTTCCGCTGGGACCTGCTGGCCGGCGCCCTGGCGCTCGACGCGGTCTACGTGGCGATCGGCGCCGGCGTGTTCGCCTGGGCGTTCGCCGCCGCGCGGCGCGACGGCCGGCTGCTGCAGACCGGGGAATAGCCGGCGCGCGCTACCGGGCGCCGCGGCCGCGCGGCGACGGCCGCGGCTTGCGGCCGGGCCGGCCGGCGCCCTCGCGCTCCAGCTCCGCCGGGCGGTGCGGCAGCTTCCAGCCGGCCGGGGTAGGATCGCCGGCCCTGCGGCGACGGCCCTCGCCGCCGGCCTTGCCGGTGCCGGCCGGCTGCCAGCGCGGGATCAGGTGGTGCTTGCCGTTGCCGATCAGGTCGCCGCGCCCCATCGCCTTCAGCGCGTCGCGCAGCAGCGGCCAGTTCTCCGGGTCGTGGTAGCGCAGGAACGCCTTGTGCAGCCGCCGCTCGCGCAGCCCCTTGGCGGTCTCCACCCGCTCGGCGCCCGACCGGCGCACCGGCCGCAGCGGGTTGCGGCCCGAATAGTACATCGCGGTCGCCATCGCCATCGGGGTCGGGGTGAAGGTCTGCACCTGGTCGGCCCGGTAGCCGTTCTTCTTCAGCCACAGCGCGAGGTTCATCATGTCCTCGTCGGTGCAGCCGGGATGGGCGGCGATGAAGTACGGGATCAGGTAGTACTTCTTGCCGGCCTTGGCCGCCGCCGCGTCGAACATCGCCTTGAACTTGTCGTAGGAGCCGATGCCCGGCTTCATCATCCGGGAGAGCGGGCCCTCCTCGGTGTGCTCCGGCGCGATCTTGAGGTACCCGCCGACATGGTGGGTCACCAGCTCCTCGACGTATTCCGGGCTCTCGACCGCCAGGTCGTAGCGCAGGCCGGAGCTGATCGAGACCTTCTTGACGCCCTCGGTGCCGCGGGCCGCGCGGTACAGGTCGATCAGCGGCTTGTGGTCGGTGTTCAGGTTCTTGCAGATGGTCGGGTAGACGCAGGACAGGCGCCGGCAGGACTTCTCGATCTCCGGGTCCTTGCAGGCCATGCGGTACATGTTGGCGGTCGGCCCGCCGAGATCGGACACCTGGCCGGTGAAGCCCGGGACCTTGTCGCGCATGTCCTCGATCTCGCGCAGGATCGAGTCCTGGCTGCGGCTCTGGATGATGCGGCCCTCGTGCTCGGTGATCGAGCAGAAGGTGCAGCCGCCGAAGCAGCCGCGCATGATGTTGACCGAGAACCGGATCATCTCCCAGGCCGGGATCCGGGCGTCGCCGTAGAACGGATGCGGCGCCCGGGCATAGGGATGGTCGAACACCCAGTCCATTTCCCTGGTCGACAGCGGGATCGGCGGCGGGGTCACCCAGATGTCGCGGTCGCCGTGGCGCTGCACCAGCGGCCGGGCGTTGCCGGGGTTGCTCTCGAGGTGGAGGATGCGCGACGCCTGGGCGTAGACCTCCGGGTCGTCGCGCACGGTCTCGTAGGACGGCAGGCGGATCACCTGGGCGTCGTCGTCGCGGGCGGCCCGTTCCGGCGCGTCGTCGATCGAGGTCATGTCGACCTCGCGGAAATCGGGCGCGGACGGCGTCCTGACCAGGGTCAGCCCGCGCACGTCGAACAGCTCGCGCGGGTCGTCGCCGCGGGCGATGCGGTGGGTGACCTCGATCACCGCGCGCTCGGCGTTGCCGTACAGCAGCACGTCGGCCTTGCTGTCGATCAGGACCGAGCGCCGGACCTTCTCGCTCCAGTGGTCGTAATGGGCGATCCGGCGCAGCGACGCCTCGATCCCGCCGATCACGATCGGCACGTCCGGGAACGCCTCGCGGCAGCGCTGGGAGTAGACCAGGACCGCCCGGTCCGGCCGTTTGCCCGGTGCGGCGTGCGGCGTGTAGTTGTCGTCCCGCCGGACCCGCTTGTCGGCGGTGTAGTTGTTGACCAGGCTGTCCATGTTGCCGGCGGTCACGCCGAAATACAGGTTCGGCCGGCCCAGTGCCGTGAACGCCTCGGCGCTGGTCCAGTCCGGCTGGGCGATGATGCCGACCCGGAAGCCCTGGGCCTCGAGGGTGCGGCCGACCACCGCCATGCCGAAGCTGGGATGGTCGACATAGGCGTCGCCGGTCACCAGGATCACGTCACAGCTGTCCCAGCCGAGCAGGTCCATCTCGGCCCGGCTCATCGGCAGGAACGGGGCGGTGCCGAAGCGCTCGGCCCAGTATTTCCGGTACTTGAAGATCTCCCGCGGGCCTTTGCGGGGGCGGACGGCGTTCACGGACATGCCTCGTGGTGCTGGGGGTCGGGGCGCCTCGCATCGGCGCCGGGTGCCAGCATAGCGGATTCCGGGCGCCGCGGCGATCCGGCGATGCCGGCCGCCCCCGCAGCCCTGCCCTGCGCGCGCCTCAGCCCAGGAACCCGCTCAGGTCCGGCGGGGTGCCGACGCCCAGCACCGGCTCGAAGGCCAGCGACAGCGACAGCAGCCGGGCGTCGTCGTTGCGCGGCGCCATCAGCTGCAGGCCGACCGGCAGCGGCGCGCCGAACTGCTGGATCGGCATGCTGACTCCGCAGATCCCGAAGATGTTGGCCGGCTGGGTGTTGCGCGACGACAGCATCGCCCGCCTGGCTTCCTCCGGATACTGCAGGTTCTCGACCGGCATGGCGGTGAACGGGGTGCTCGGCGCCACCCAGGCGTCCAGCCCGGCGAACCGCTCGGCGGCGATCGTCTCCAGCTCGCGCAGGCGGAACTGCGCGGCGCAGTACTCGATGGCGCCGACCTCCAGGCCGTGCGCGGCGCGCGCGGCGGTGGTCGGGTCCATCGCCGGCCGGGCCTCGGCGAAGCCTTCCGGGGTCAGCCGGGCGATCAGCTCGGCCGGGACGATGGCCGGGAACAGCCGGGCCCGCTCCTCGACCTCGGGGATGTCGATCTCGACGATCTCGACCCCGGCGGCCGACAGCGCCAGCAGCGCCGATTCCACGGTCGAGCGGGTGATGTCGTCCAGGTCGTCGAAGAACATCTGCTTCGGCCGTCCCAGCTTCAGCCCCTCCAGGCGGGCCGGCATCGGCAGCGGCTCGCCGGTGACCACGGCGTGGATCAGCGCGGCGTCGCCGGCGCTGCGGCACAGCGGGCCGATGGAATCCAGGGTCGGCGACAGCGGAAAGACCCCCTCGGTCGGCCAGCGCCCGACCGTGGTCTTGTGCCCGAACAGGCCGGTGAAACTGGCCGGGATGCGGATCGAGCCGCCGGTGTCGGTGCCGAGCGCGAAGCCGCAGAGACCGGACGCCACCGCGACGGCGGAACCGCTGGACGAGCCGCCCGGGAACCGGTGGACCCCGGCATCCCAGGGGTTCCACGGCGTGCCGCGGGCCTCGTTGACGCCAGTCGCGCCGAGCGCGAACTCGACCGTCCTGGTCTTGCCGATGACGATGCAGCCGGCCGCCTTGAGCTGGCGGATCAGCGGTCCCTCGTCGCCGGTCAGATGGGCGGTCGGGTACAGCGAGCCGTTGCTGGTCGGCAGGCCGTCGACCGCGATGATGTCCTTGACCGCCAGCGGCACGCCCATCAGCGGGCCGAGGTCGGTGCCGGCGGCATACAGCGCGTCGATGCCGCGCGCCGCCTGCCGGGCGCGCTCGCCGTCGACCAGCTCGAACGCGTTGAGCCTGGGGTTCAGCGCCGCGATCCGGGCCAGGCAGGCCTCGACCGCCTCGACCGCGGTGATCCGGCCGCCGCGGAAATCCATGGCGAACGGCGCGATGCCGCTCTCGAAGGGATCGGCGGGCAAGTTGGCCATCTCACTCTCCAGGATCGCTTGGGTAATCGGCTGGATTTCGCAGCACGTCTGGGCGGGACCAAACGGTCGCACGGCCGGCCCACGGCGGGCAAGCGGAAGCGGAGGGGCGAGACCGGGCGCGCGGCAAGGGCAAGAAGTCCCGCGCGTTTCGGCTCAGAGCAGGCTGTCGATGGCGACGATGGTGTCCGCGAACCGGAGATACTCCACGTTGCGCAGGCTCTCCCAGCTGTTCAGGTAGTACACTCCGCTGTCCGACCGGGTCACCGTGTAGCGCGACGAGTCCAGCAGGTACACGGCGGTGTCCTCGCCTTCGCCGCCGTCGATCAGGTCCCAGGATCCGCCGGTGGAGATATCGGTGCCATCGCCGTACAGGAGGTCGTCGCCGGCGCCGCCGCTGACCCGGTCGTGATAGTACCCGCCGATCACCGTGTCGTTGCCGGCGCCGCCCATCAGGGTGTCTAAGCCGTCGCCACCGCTCAGGAGGTCGTCGCCGGCGCCGCCGGAGATGGTATCGTCGCTGGAGCCACCGCTGAGCCGGTCGCTGCCATCGCCACCGTCGAGCTTGTCCCTGCCCAGGCCGCCAACCACCACGTCGTCGCCAGCGCCGCCGGACAGGGTGTCGTACCCGTCGCCGCCGGACAGGAAGTCGTTGCCGCGGTTGCCGGCCAACCGGTCGTCGCCGCCGCCGCCCAGGAGCACATCGGCGTCCTGGCCGCCGAACAGCCGGTCGTTGCCGTTCTCGCCGTACAGGTAGTCGGTGCCGACGTTGCCGTAGAGAACGTCGTCGCCGGAGCCGCCGATCACGGTCTCGTTTCCAGACCGCATGAAGCCGTCGGCGCCGACCGGACCGGAATTCTGGCCGCCGAAGATGGTGTCGGCGCCGTCGCCGCCGCTCAGCAGATCGGTTCCGAGGTTTCCGTAGATGAGGTCGTTGCCGGCACCGCCCAGCACCGCATCGTCCGCGCCATAGCCGAACAGCCGATTCCCGTACGCATTGCCGGTGATGAGGTCGACGGTGTCGGTGCCGGCGACGCTGTCGCCGTGTGTGGTGGTCGGGCTGGTCATACTGGTCCTGGTGTCGCCACCGGTCCAGGCCGCGATTACGTTGTAGAAGTCGGTGGTGACCACGGTGCCGTTGTTGTAGGTCGCGAAGCCGGCGGTATGGATGCCGACGACCGTCGGCTGGCCGTTGACGATCTGCCACAGCGGCGACCCGCTCTGGCCGCCATAGGTGTCCAGCGTGTCGCTGTAGACCGCGCGGGTTCCGCCGAACCGGCCGTGGATCTCGCCGCTGGCGGTCACCATGACAGAGCCGTCGGAGGACCAGTCCCCGGGATAGCCGGCGGTGACCACCGTGTCGCCGATCAGGACGGCGCTGTCGCGGCTCGGCTGCAGCGCGAAGGTCCCGGTGGCTGCCCCGATCGAGGAACCGAGGTTGACCACGCCAAAGTCGACGTTCAGGTCACCGCCGGCCGCCACGTAGCCGTCCGTGACGTGCAGTGCGGTTGCCTGGGCGGTGCCGAACGGCGTCGATCCGCCCGACATGGCGGGCACGACCTGGACGTTCTTCGCGTAGCCGTAGGTCGGGTCCCACAGGACGTGGGCGGCGGTCAGTACGTCGTTCGCACTGATCATCGCGCCGCTGCCCCAACTCTCGTAGGCGCCGTCGCCGTCGAAGTCGACCCGGACCAGCACGACGGCGGAATACGGATTGGCCGTAGTGCCGCCGACCTGGCTGCGATTGTCGACTCCCAGAACTGTCATCGAACGCTCCCTCCGGTGCGCGATCGCACCGCCCCATCATCCCAACAGACTGTGGAAATTCGACGACAAGAGCAACCATCCCGGCCGATTGAGCGATATTTAACAACCGTTCGATATTGACCGGAGGCGTCCTTCAAGGTCGGGGGCGGCGGCTCCGGTACCGGCGGGACTCGCCGTCGTCGTAGGTGACGACGAAGACCGGCGGGAAGCGCTCGAGCACGGTGACGTCGCGGATGGTGCCGCCGCCGCCCTTCAAAGCCCCGGCCAGCCGGGCGTCGCCGGCGATCTGCAGGCCGTCGGCCAGCAGCACCCGGTGGTCGGGGTCGATCCGCTCGATCGTCAGGCCGTGCACCTGCATCGGATATCCGCCTCCGGAAGCCGCCGGGCAGCCGGACAGCGCCGGCGCCAGGGCGAGCAGCAGCAGCGCGCCGCGGCGACCCATCATATCAGGCTGTCGACCGTCACGACGGTATCGGCGAACCGCAGGTACTCGACGTCGTAGACCACGTCGAAGCCGCTGATCTGCACCCCGCCGTCGGCCAGGCTCGCGAGGCTGTAGGCCGCCAGGTCGCCCAGGTAGACCGCGGTATCCTCGCCGCCGCCGCCATACAGGGTGTCGATGCCGGACCCGGTGGAGGAAGCGGCGCCGTCGCCATACAGCAGGTCGTCGCCGAGATTGCCGTACAGCACGTCGTTGCCGTCGCCGCCGTACAGGGTGTCGGCATCCTGGCCGCCGTAGAGGATGTCGGCGCCGTTCTCGCCGAACAGCAGGTCGGCGCCGAAGTTGCCGTACGCCAGGTCGTCGCCGTCGCCGCCCACGACGGTCTCGGTCCCGCTCCGGTGGCTGCCGTCGGCCAGGGCAGGCCCGTCGTTCTGGCCGCCATACAGGGTGTCGGTGCCGGCCCCGCCGCTCAGCAGGTCGTTGCCGATGTTGCCGTACAGCACGTCGTCACCGGCGCCGCCGGTGATCAGGTCGCCGCCGTCCAGGCCGGCCAGCACGTCGCCGCCGCTGCTGCCGACCATGGTGTCGGCGGCGTCGGTCCCGGCGGTCGTGCTGGCGGCGGACGACACGGCGGTGATGTCGCCGCCGGTCCAGCCGGAGATCAGGTCGAAGAAGGCGTCGGTGACCGCGGTGCCGCCGTTGTAGAGGCTGCCGCCGGTGGTGTGCACGCCGACGATGGTGGGCGTGCCGTTGATCGTGACCCACAGCGGCGAGCCGCTCTGCCCGCCGTAGGAATCCAGCGCGCCGTCGTAGTAGATCCGCGACGCGCCCTGGGCGCCGTCGATGTCGCCGCCGGTGGTGATCATGACCGAGCCGTTCGACGACAGGTCGCCCGGGAAGCCGGCGGTGGTGACGATGGTGCCGACCAGGTCGTCGTTGTCGTTGCCCTGCAGCGCGAACGAGCCGGTTGCGCTGCCGATCGCCGAGTTCAGGTTGATCACGCCGATGTCGTAGTAGGTGCTTCCGGAGGTGGCGACATAGGCGTCCGGGACGTGCCAGGCGGTGCCGAGCGCGGTGCCGAACGGCACCGAGTTGCCGTCGCGCGCCGGGATCACCTGGACGTTCCTGGCGTAGCCGTACTCGGAATCCCAGAGCACGTGGCCGGCGGTCAGCACGTCGTTGGCGCTGATCATCGCGCCGGTGCCCCAGCCGTCGTAGGCGCCGTCGCCGTCGAAGTCGACGCGGACCTGGACGACGGCAGAGAACGGGTAGGCCGTGGTGTCGCCGACCCGGACGCGATCGTCGGTACCCAGAACGGTCATGCCGCCGTCATCCCTCGCTCGGCCCCGCGCGCTCCTGCTCCGTTCCCCCGCACGCGAGGGTACCCGAGACCGGCGTGTTCAGCGAGTCGCGGCCTCTGCCGGATGTGTCAGCCGGCGTCGAACAGGCTGACATACTCGGCGTTGTCGGCGTCGGCCAGGCCGTGGCGCGCCACCAGCTTGTGCAGTTCGGTCGCCAGCCCGGTCATCGGCAGCGCCGAGCCGAGCCGCCGGGCCTCGTCCATGACGGTGTTCAGGTCCTTGATCAGGATGGCGATGCGGGCCTGCACCTCGCGGTCGCGCGCCGCCATGCGCGGCATGTACTGCTGCAGGATCGGCGAGTCGGCGCGGCCGCCGGCCAGGGCCTGCGGGATCCTGGCCGGGTCGATGCCGGCGTCCTCGGCCAGCTGGCAGGCCTCGGCGACCACCGCGAAGCCGCAGCCGACGATCATCTGGTTGATCAGCTTGGTGGTCTGGCCCGCCCCGTTCGGCCCCATCAGGGTGAAGCGGCCGGCCAGATGCGCCACCACCGGCGCCACCCGGTCGAAATCGGCCTGCTCGCCGCCGGCCATCACCGCCAGGGTGCCGTTGGTGGCGCCCGGTACGCCGCCGGAGACCGGGGCGTCGATCCAGCCCATGCCGGCCTGCCCGCGCAGCCGGGCGGAAAAGGCGGCGGCGGCGTCCGGGCGCATCGACGAGAAGTCGACCAGGACCGAGCCGGCCTTCGCCCCGGCGGCGATGCCGTTGTCCCCGAACACCACCGCCTCGACCGCTGCGGTGTCGGTCAGGCAGGTGAACACCACGTCGCTGGCGGCCGCCGCCTCGGCGGCCGATCCGACGACCGTCGCGCCGGCCGCGGCCAGGGCGGCCGACTTCGCCGGGTCGCGGTTCCAGACCGTCAGCGGGTAGCCGGCCGCCAGCAGCCTGCGGGCCATCGGACCGCCCATCAGGCCGAGGCCGACATAGCCGAGGGAGAGCGCTTCTGAGGTCATTGGAATCCTCCGGGAGTATTCTTGAGCCGGCGCGGTCAGCCGGTGCCGAGCAGCAGCAGCAGGACCGACAGCGTCACGGCCGACAGCACCGTCGAGATCAGGATCACCGAGGTCGACCGCTCGACGTACAGACGGTAGCGGTAGGCCAGCACGAACACCAGCGAGCCGGTCGGCAGCGCCGCCCCCAGGATCACCGATCGCGCCTGCAGGGAATCCAGCGCCAGCGGCCCGTGCCCGAGCGGGCCGAGCGCCAGCCAGGCGACGATCGCCGGCTGCACCAGCAGCTTCAGGAACACCAGCCAGCTGACCTCGCCGAGGCCGGCGCGCAGCGGCTTGCCGACCAGGAACAGCCCCATGGCGAACAGCGCCGCGGGCGCCGCCGCGGCGCCGAGGATGTCGCAGAAGGTGCGGATCGGCGTCGGCAGGCCGAGCCCGGCCGCCGACCACGCCACCCCGGCGGCGGTCGACAGCACCAGCGGGTTCAGGGCGACCGCGCGCAGCACCCCGGCCACCACCTGCAGCGGCGGGTCGGCGGCGCGCAGGTCGAGTTCGATCAGCACCACGAACAGCGCCACCATGAAGGCGGCGTTGTAGACCGTCAGGATGACCGCCGGCAGCAGGGCCTCGGGGCCGAAGGCGACCGGCAGCAGGGGTACGCCCATGTAGCCGGTGTTGGCGAAGATCACGCACATCGCCTGCAGCGCCAGCGCCGCCGGCCGGGCCCGGAACACCAGCATCCCGACCACGTAGCTGATCGTGAACACCCCGAACACCCCGCCGGAATAGGCGGCCAGGAACGGCAGGTCGAAGGTGTCGGTCAGCGGCGCCGTCGCCATCGCCCGGAAGATCAGCACCGGGAAGGCGACCCAGTAGACGAAGTCGTTCAGCACCGCGGTCGCCGACGGCGGGAACGGGCCGATGCGCCCGGCCGCCCATCCGGCCGCCAGGATCGCGAACACCGGCAGGACGACGTCGAACACGGGCTGCATGGGGCCGGAGGCTAGGGTGGCGACCGGGGCCTGTCGAGGGCCGGTTCGGGAACCGGTGAGGTGCCGGGACGGTGCAGGCGGATCGCGACCGGCCGGTGCGTCGCTCCCGCTTGCCCGGCGCGCCCCCTCCCGCCTAATGTGCGCCGCGATTTCTCTCCCCGGGAGGACACCATGAGCGAGCGGATCAAGGGCGTGATGGCCGCCGGCCTGACCGCCTTCAACGACGACCTGTCGATCGACGTTCAGGGCACCATCGCCCACAGCCGGTGGCTGCTCGCCAACGGCTGCGACGGCGTCCTGCTGTTCGGCACCACCGGCGAGGCCAACTCGCTGTCGCTGAAGGAGCGGCTGGACTTCCTGGACGCGCTCGCCGCCTCCGGCCTGCCGATGCACCGGATGATGATCGGGACCGGCTGCTGCGCCCTGCCGGACACCGTCGACCTGACGCGGAAGACCCTGGAGATCGGCATCGAATCGGCGCTGATGCTGCCGCCGTTCTACTACAAGAACCCGTCCGACGACGGCCTGTACGCCCATTTCGCGCGGGTGCTGGAGCAGGTCGCCGACCCCAGGCTCAAGGTCTATCTCTACCACTTCCCGCAGATGTCGGCGGTGCCGTTCGGCCACGAGCTGATCGGCCGCTTCCTGGCCGACTTCCCGGGCGTGTTCTGCGGCATCAAGGACAGCTCCGGCGACTTCGAGAACATGAAGGCGATGGCGGCCAAGTTCCCCGGCTTCGACGTGTTCGCCGGCACCGAGCGCTACCTGCTCGACACCCTCAGGGCCGGCGGCGTCGGCACCATCACCGCCACCGGCAACTGCACCTCGATGATGTGCGGCGCGGTCTACGCCGCCTGGAAGGCCGGGGCGCCGGACGCCGAGCGCCTGCAGGAGCAGCTGACCGCCCAGCGCCTGGCGCTGCAGGCCTACCCGGCGGCGGCCGGCCTGAAGGAACTGCTGGCCCGCGAGAGCGGCCGGCCGTCCTGGCGCAACGTGCGGGCGCCGTTCCTGCCGCTGCCGGCCGAGCGTGCCGAGCAGCTGGTGGCCGACATGAAGAAGGTCGACTTCCGGCTGCCGGCGATGGCGGCCTGACGGCCTGAGCCGATGACCATCGGGATCGCCGCCCGCGGCGCGTCCGCCGGCCGCGCGGTGCTGGCCGGGCTGGCCGCCGTCGAGGCGGTCGGATCCGGCGAGATCCGCGGCTTCGGGGTGTTCCGGGCGCTCGGTGCCGACGGCGTGCCGATCGACGCCGAGACCCAGGACGGCGGCCACGACGCGCTGGCCGCCGACCTCGCCCGCCGCGGCCTGCTGGAGCGGGCCGGGGCGGCGACCGTCGCGGCGCTGATCTCCAGCGGTCCGAACCGGCCCGAGCCGCTGACCCAGTTCCTGGCCGCCGGACCGGCCGGGCTGGTGACCGGGCACCGGCGGCCGGACCGGCCCGGCAGCGACGGGATCGCGGTCAACATCGCGGCGCTACGCCTGCTGGCGGACGGCACGACACCGCAGATCGCGGTCGCGGCCGTGCTCGACGCCAACCCCGAGCTCGACGCGGGCCTGATCGCGGTCACCGCCGCCGGCATCGGCATGGCCGAGACCGACCGGGTCCGGCGCCGTTGCGACCGCGGCTCGGCCCGGCTGACGGTGCGCGGCGGCGCCGCCGAGGTGGCGGTCCTGCACAACGCCATCCAGCCCTTCGAGGGCCTGGCGGCACTCGCCGCCGGGGCGGCGCGTACGGTGCTGGAGTCCGCCCTGCCGCTGCCGCCTGCGGTCCGGCTGACGGCCGGAATGACGGTCGAGGCCGGGTCCGAGGACGGCCTCTGGCTGGGCGCCGACGGCGCGGTCGCGCGGATCGTCAGCGCCAACCCGTCGCTCGCCGGTTTCGCCGGCTGGACCTCCGGCGCGGTGTATCTCGGGACTCCGGTGTACCGCGGCGGCGCCAGGGTCGGCGCCACCGTGTCCGAGGCCTATTGCCGGCTCGACGACGGCCGCATCGCGGAGGTCGCGCCAGCCTCCGACACCGTGAGCTGGCAGCCGGACTGACGCGCCCGTCGCTTCGTTGGTTCCGGCTCGACCGCGTCGAGGCGACGCGTCCGTCCGGAATGACGACAGGTTTGGAGGAGGCGCTTCTTCTCTCGTCGTCATTCCGGACCGGGTCGCCGGAGGCGAGACGGAGCCGGAACCCACGCAGCGTCCAGCAGCCGTCAGAACGGCCACATCACCGGGATCAGCCACACCGCGAGACCCGTCAGCAGCACCTCCAGCGGCAGCCCCATGCGCCAGTAGTCGCCGAACCGGTAGCCGCCGGGGCCCATGACCAGCAGGTTGTTCTGGTGACCGATCGGCGTCAGGAACGCCGCCGAGGCGCCGACCGCCACCGCCATCAGCATCGGATCCGGGTCGACGCCCAGCGCCGCCGCGATGCCGACGCCGATCGGCGCCATCACCACCGCGGTGGCGGCGTTGTTCATCACGTCGGACAGGGTCATGGTCAGCACCAGCACCAGCCCCAGCAGCACCCGCGGCGGCAGCTGGCCGGCCAGTGATGCCAGGCCCTCGGCCAGCAGCCGCGCCGCCCCGGTGCTGTCGAGCGCGCCGCCGACCGGGATCATGGCGGCCAGCAGCACGATCACCTGCCAGTCGATCGCCTCGTAGACCTCGCGCGCGCTCACGACACGCGCCAGGACCATGCCGAGCAGGGCCGCGACCAGCGAGACCGCGGCCGGGAACACGCCGAAGGCGGTCGCGCCCACGGCAGCCGCGAACAGCACCATGGGCACCAGCGCCCGCCCCGGCTGCAGTCCGATGCGCCGTTCGGCCAGCGGCAGGCAGCCGATGGCCCGCACCGCCTCCAGCAGCCCCTCACGCTCACCCTGCAGCAGCAGCACGTCGCCGGCGGCGAAGCGCTGGTCGCGCAGTCGACGCTCGAGGGTCGAGCCGGACCGCGCGATCGCCAGCAGATTCAGGCCGAAACGGGCGCGCAGGTCGATGGTCTTGGCGGTGCGGCCCTCGATCCAGGCGCGCGGCGGCACCACCACCTCCATCAGCGCCAGCGCCTCGCGCCCGACCAGCCCGCCGCCGTCGCTGCGCTCGAGCTCCTTGGCCGGCACCAGCTCGAAGCCGCGCGCCACCAGCGCCTGGATCGTCTCGGTCTCGCCCTCGGCGATCAGCACGTCACCCTGCTGCAGCACCGCATGGTGCAGCCGGCGCACCACCTGGTTCCAGCGACGGATCAGGGCGTCGATGACCGGCGGCTGCTCGACCTCCTTCAGCACCTCGCTGAGACGCCGGCCGATCACCGGCGAGCCCTCCGGGACCCGCAGCTCGGTCAGGTAGGCTTCGATGTCGAAGGGCTGGTCGTCGGTTCCGCCGCTGCGCCCGCGCACCGGCAGCAGCCGCCAGCCCACCAGGGTGACGAAGGCGATGCCCGCCAGCGCCAGCGGCACGCCGACCCAGGCGAAGTCGAACAGCCCGAAGCTGGAGCCGGCGACCTCCCGCCGGAAGCTGGACACCAGCAGGTTCGGCGGGGTGCCGATCAGCGTCGTCATGCCGCCGAGAATCGTCGCGAAGGCCAGCGGCATCAGCACGATGCCGGACCGGAAGCCGCCGCGCCGGGCCATCGACAGCGCCACCGGCATCAGCAGTGCCAGCGCGCCGACGTTGTTCATGAAGCCGGACAGCGCGCCGCCGAGGCCGCACAGCGCCGAGGTCTGGATCATGCGGTTGCCCGACAGTCGGCCGATCCGCGAGGCGATCAGGTCGATCACTCCGGTACGGCCGAGCGCCGCCGACAGCCCGAGCACCGCGGCGACCGTGATCACCGCCGGGTGCCCGAACCCGGCGAACGCCTCGCCGGCCGGCACCACCCCGATCGCGACGGAGACCGTCAGGGCCAGCAGGGCGATCACGTCGACCCGCAGCCGCCCCCACACGAACAGGGCAACCACCGCGACGAGCACGGTGAGGATGGCGGACTGGTCGAAGTTCATGGACGCCCTTGTGCCTCGATGGGGATCGCGACACCTTAACCGCGTCGACGACCCCGCGTCGCCCAACGCATTGCCGGAGCCGGGGGTTCCGGACTGGGGTTCCACCGGAGGGAGGGGGATGCCTGAGCTACGGCCCGTCGTGTTCATCGGCGGCATTCTGGTGCTCGTTCTCGCGGCGACCATGGCGGTGCCGGCGCTGGTGGAGCTGTGGCTCGAGGCCGACCACGCGCCGGAATACCTGCCCTGCGTGGCGGTGCCGGCATTCCTCGGCAGCGCCGCCATGCTGGCGTCGCGCGGCGGCCCGCTGAAGCTCGGCCTGCGCGAGGCCTACCTGCTGACCACCGGGCTGTGGGCCGTGCTGCCGATGGCGGCGTCGCTGCCGTTCATGTGGACGGTACCCAACCTGTCGCTGGCCGACGCCTATTTCGAGGCGGTCAGCGGGCTCACCACCACCGGCGCCACGGTGATCGCCGGGCTCGACGACCTGCCGCCCGGGGTACTGCTGTGGCGCTCGATGCTGCAGTGGATCGGCGGCATCGGCATCGTCATGATGGCGGTCGCCGTGCTGCCGCTGCTGAAGGTCGGCGGCATGCAGCTGATGAGCCGGGAGTCCTCCGACACTTCGGACAAGATCCTGGCCCGCCCGCGCGAGCTGGCGACCTGGCTGCTCAGCGTCTATCTCGGCATCACCCTGCTGGCGGCGATCAGCTACGGCCTGGCCGGGATGGACGGGTTCGACGCCCTGAACCACGCCATGACGACGGTCTCGACCGCCGGCTTCTCGACCCGCGACGCCTCGCTCGGCAGCTTCTCGCCGGCCGCCCAGTGGGTGTCGGTGGTGTTCATGCTGGCCGGCGCCGTGCCGTTCCTGCTGTATGTCCAGACCCTGCGCGGAACCTCGGGCTTCGTGCCGTGGAGCCAGATCCCGCCGATGCTCGGTGTCGTGGTGGTCGGCGGCCTGCTGCTGGCGTGGTCGGCGGTGCTGGCCGGCCACGACCCGCTGGACGCCCTGCGCCACGGCATCTTCTCGGTGACCTCGATCATCACCACGACCGGCTACGCCTCCTACGACTGGCAGGCCTGGGGGCCGTTCGCCGCCGCCCTGGCGCTGGTGCTGATGTTCTGCGGCGGCTGCACCGGGTCGACCACCGGCGGGGTGAAGATCTTCCGCTGGCAGATCCTGATCCGCCGCTTCCGGATCACCGTCCAGGAACTGATCCGGCCGCACCGGGTGGTCGCCCAGGTCTACCAGGGCCGACCGGTCGGGCCGGAGGTGGTGCAGGGGGTCATGGGCCTGGTGCTGCTGGTCGGCGGCGTCACGGCCCTGACCACGGTGGCGCTGGCGGCGACCGGTGTCGACCTGGTGACGGCGTTCTCGGCCGCCGCCGCGGCGGTCACCAATGTCGGGCCGGCGCTCGGCACCATCGCCGGGCCGGCCGGCAATTTCGGCCCGCTGCCGGACGCCGCCAAGTGGATCCTGGCGGTCGCCATGCTGCTCGGTCGGCTGGAACTGCTGACGGTTCTGGTGATGCTCGACCCGGATTTCTGGCGCCGCTGAGTCATCTGGTGGTGCGCCGTAGCCTGTTCGCAGTCGCAGCATAGGGGCTTGCGATTCGGGGCGGCCGGGAGCACTCTCCCGCCCGCCCGAGGACCTCGTCCGAGACCGGTCCTCCGTTCGAGGGTCCGTCGATGCCCGAATTCCGTCCCGTCGTGTTCATCGGCGGCATTCTCGTGCTGGTCCTGGCGGCCACCATGGTGGTGCCGGCTCTGGTCGAGCTGTGGCTGGACGCCGACCACGCGGCGGAATACCTGCCTTGCGTGGCGGTCCCGGCCTTCCTCGGCGCCGCCGCCATGCTGGCGACCCGCGGTACCCCGTTGAAGCTGGGGCTGCGCGAGGCCTACCTGCTGACCTCGGGGGTCTGGATCGTGCTGCCGCTGGTGGCCGCCCTGCCGTTCATGTGGACGGTGCCGAACCTGTCGCTGGCCGACGCCTATTTCGAGGCGGTCAGCGGGCTCACCACCACCGGCTCGACCGTGCTCACCGGGCTCGACGGCCTGCCGCCCGGGGTCCTGCTGTGGCGGTCGCTGCTGCAGTGGGTCGGCGGCATCGGCATCGTCGCCATGGCGGTCGCGGTGCTGCCGCTGCTGAAGGTCGGCGGCATGCAGCTGATGAAACGGGAATCCTCGGACACCTCGGACAAGATCCTGGCCCGCCCGCGCGAGATGGCGACCTGGCTGCTGGGCATCTATGTCGGCCTGACCGCGGTTTCGGCGATCGGCTACGGATTGGCCGGAATGAGCGGCTTCGAGGCCCTGAACCATGCCATGACCACGGTCTCGACCGGCGGCTACTCGACCCACGACATGTCGTTCGGCGCCTTCTCGGCGACCGCGCAGTGGCTGTCGGTGGTGTTCATGCTGGCCGGTGCGGTACCGTTCCTGCTCTACGTCCAGGTGGTGCGCGGCACCTCGGGCTTCGTGCCGTGGAGCCAGATCCCGCCGATGCTGGGCGTGGTGCTGGTCGGCGGGCTGATCCTGGCGTTCACGGCGACGCAGGCCGGCCTGGGCCTGCACGACTCGATCCGCCACGGCATCTTCACGGTGGCCTCGGTGATCACCACCACCGGCTACGCCTCCCACGACTACCAGCTGTGGGGGCCGCTGGCGGCCTCGACCGTGCTGATGCTGACGTTCTGCGGCGGCTGCACCGGCTCGACCGCCGGCGGCGTGAAGATCTTCCGCTGGCAGGTGCTGCTGCGGCGGTTCCACATCATCGTCCAGGAGATGATCCGACCGCACCGGGTGATCGCCCAGGTCTATCAGGGCCGGCCGGTCGGCCCGGAGGTGGTGCAGGGGGTCGGCGCCTTCATCCTGCTGCTCGGCGGCGTGACGTCGCTGACCACGGTGGCGCTGACCGCCACCGGGGTCGATTTGGTCACCGCCTTCTCGGGCGCCGCCACCGCGATCACCAATGTCGGGCCGGCGCTCGGCGGCATCGCCGGGCCGTCGGGCACCTTCGCGCCGCTGCCGGATGCCGCCAAGTGGATCCTGGCCTTCGCCATGCTGCTCGGCCGGCTGGAACTGCTGACCGTGCTGGTGATGCTGGACCCGGGCTTCTGGCGCCGCTGAGCGCCCGTCCGGCCGCCGCTCAGAGCCGCTTGCCGGTGACCGCGTCGAACAGGTGCAGATGCGCCGGGTCGGCGGCCAGTCCGACCATGGTGCCCATGGCCAGGGCCTGATGGCCCGGCACCCGGACCGTCATCAGGCCGCCCTCGCCCTTGCCGTCGACGCCGGAAGCCTCGCCGTACAGCAGGGTGTCGGCGCCGAGATGCTCGACCAGCTCGACCTCGAGCTTCAGCACCGCGTCGTCCGACGGGATCAGGTGCTCGGGCCGGACCCCGACGGTGACCTGGCGGTTCGGCTCGGCCTGCGGGCCGTCCATCGGCAGCACCAGCCGGGCGCCGTTGGACAGCAGCAGGTGGCGGCCGTCGGTATCGACCTGGGCCGGCAGGAAGTTCATCGCCGGCGAGCCGATGAAGCCGCCGACGAACACGCTGCTCGGGTGGTCGTAGAGCTCGATCGGCGTGCCGATCTGCTCGGCGACGCCGGCGTTCATGACCACCAGCCGGTCGGCCATGGTCATGGCCTCGATCTGATCGTGGGTGACGTAGACGCTGGTGGTGCCGAGCCGGCGCTGCAGCTGCTTGATCTCGACCCGCATCTGCACCCGCAGCTTGGCGTCCAGGTTGGACAGCGGCTCGTCGAACAGGAAGGCCGAGGGTTCGCGCACGATCGCCCGGCCCATGGCGACGCGCTGGCGCTGGCCGCCGGACAGCTGGCGCGGACGGCGGTCGAGCAGGCCGTTCAGCTGCAGGATGCCGGCCGCCTTCTGCACCCGCTCCTCGATCGCGGCCTTCGGGAATCCGCGGTTGCGCAGGCCGTAGGCCATGTTCTGGTAGACCGACATGTGCGGATACAGGGCGTAGTTCTGGAACACCATCGCGATGTCCCGGTCGGCCGGCTCCAGCTCGTTCACCACCCGGTCGCCGATCCGGATGGTACCGGCGCTGACGGTCTCCAGGCCGGCGATCATCCGCAGCAGGGTCGACTTGCCGCAGCCCGACGGGCCGACCAGCACGATGAACTCGCCGTCGGTCACCTCCAGGTCGATCCCGTGGATCGCCTTGAAGCCGTTCGGGTAGACCTTCTCGACGCCCGAAATCTGCAGTTCCGCCATACGCCGCGTTCCTATTTCTCGGTTTCTACCAGGCCTTTGACGAACAGCCGTTGCATGCCGATCACCACCGCCACCGGCGGCAGCATGGCGAGTACGGTCGCGGTCATCACCAGGTTCCACTGCGGCTCGATGTCGGCGACGTTCACCATGCGCTGGATGCCCATGACGATGGTGACGTAGCCCGGGTCGGTGGTGATCAGCAGCGGCCAGAGGTACTGGTTCCAGCCGTAGATGAACAGGATCACGAACAGCGCCGCGATGTTGGTGCGCGACAGCGGCAGCAGGATGTCGCGGAAGAACTTCATCGGCCCGGCGCCGTCGATCCGCGCCGCCTCGGTCAGCTCGTCCGGGACCGTCAGGAAGAACTGGCGGAACAGGAAGGTGGCGGTCGCCGAGGCGATCAGCGGCAGGGTCAGGCCGGCGTAGCTGTCGAGCATGCTGAGGTCGAGGTCGATCGTGAAGCCGGGCAGCACGATCTCGCTGCCTTCCATGCCAAGCAGGTTCAGCAGCTTGACGACCGGCGTGAAGACGTTGGCGATCACCTCGTAGGTCGGCAGGATCCGCACCTCGACCGGCAGCATCAGTGTGATGAAGATCACCCAGAAGCAGGTCATGCGGAACGGGAACTGGAAGTAGCAGATCGCGAAGGCGGCGATCAGCGAGATCGCGATCTTGCCGAGCGCGATGGTCAGCGCCATCACCAGACTGTTGAACAGCATCAGGGTGAGCGGCTGGCCGGAGACATGCTGCATGCCGGTGCTCAGCATCTGCGAGTAGTTCTCGACGGCGTGGCCGCCGAACCACATCGGGATCGGCGCGGTCAGCAGGTCCTCGCCGGCATGGGTCGAGGCCACGACCGCCACCCACAGCGGCAGCACCACGACGCCGATGCCGAGAATCAGCACGACATGGGAGACGACCGTCAGCCAGGGGCGGTTCTCGACCATGTCAGTACTCCACCCGTCGCTCGATATAGCGGAACTGCACCACGGTAAGCATCACCACGATGGCCATCAGGACCACCGACTGCGACGCCGACCCGCCGAGGTCCAGGCCGATGAAGCCGTCGTTGAACACCTTGTAGACCAGCGTGTTGGTCGAGCCGGCCGGGCCGCCGCGGGTGGTCGCGTGAATCGTGCCGAAGGTGTCGAAGAAGGCGTAGACGATGTTGACCACCAGCAGGAAGAAGGTGGTCGGGCTCAGCAGCGGGAAGATGATCGTCCAGAACCGCTTGAGCGGCGACGCGCCGTCGATCGCGGCCGCCTCGATGAGCGAGCGCGGGATCGCCTGCAGGCCGGCCAGGAAGAACAGGAAGTTGTAGCTGATCTGCTTCCACGCCGCGGCGATGACCACCAGCATCAGCGCGTCGCTGCCATGGATCTGGTGGTTCCAGTCGTAGCCGAACAGCGTGCGCAGCAGCCAGGCGTTGATCCCGACCGCCGGGTTGAACATGAAGTACCAGAGCACGCCCGCGACCGCCGGCGCCACCGCATAGGGCCAGATCAGCAGGGTCTTGTAGGTCGTGGCCCCCTTGATGATGCGGTCGGCCATCACCGCCAGCAGCAGCGCGAACGACAGCGACAGCCCGGCCACCGCCACGCTGAACACCATCGTGATCTCGAAGGACTCCAGATAGTACGGGTCGGAGAACAGGTAGGCGAAGTTGTCGAGCCCGACGAACTCGACGCGCAGCCCGAAGGCGTCCTGCTGCAGCACCGACTGGTACAGCGCCTGGCTGGCCGGCCAGATGAAGAACACCAGCGTGATCAGCAGCTGCGGCGCCAGCAGGGCGTAGGGCAGCCACTTGTGCCGGAAGGTAACGCGCTTGATCACGACGGCGGACCCGCTGCTCTTTCGACGGCATGGAATGACGCCGCACGGGGCCCGGGGGCCCCGTGCGCGCGCCGGTCAGCGGATCCGGTCAGGAGCCGCTGTTCTCCTTCTCGAACTTGCGGAGCATGGCATTGCCGCGCTCCACCATCGAGTCGAGGGCCTGCTGGGCGGTCTTCTTGCCGGACCACACCGACTCCAGCTCCTCGTTGAACAGGTCGCGGATCTGCACGAAGTTGCCGAACCGCAGGCCCTTGGAGTTCGCGGTCGGCGCCTTCATGGTCATCTGCTTGATCGACACGTCGGTGCCCGGGTTCTTCTCGTAGAAGCCCTGCTTCTTGCTCAGCTCGTAGGCCGCCGTGGTGATCGGCAGGTAGCCGGTGAACTGGTGCCAGTCGGCCTGGACCTCGGCCGAGGACAGGTAGTTGAAGAACGCCGCGACGCCCTTGTACTCGGCCGCCTTGTGGCCCTGCAGCACCCACAGGGTGGCGCCGCCGATGATCGAGTTCTGCGGCGCGCCCGCCGCGTCCGGCCAGTACGGCAGCATGCCGACGCCGAACTCGAAGTCCTTGGCGTTGGCCTTGATTCCGGCCTGGGCGGCCGAGCTGTTCATGTACATGGCGCACTCCTGATTGTAGAACTTCGGAGCGCTGTCGGACCGCTGCCCGCCGTAGTCGAAGATCTTGGTCTTCTGCCACTCGGCGAGCTGGGCGATGTGCTTCACATGCAGCGGGCTGTTGATCTTGAACTCGGTGTCGAGACCGGCGAAGCCGTTCTCCTTGGTGCCGATCGGCACGTTGTGCCAGGCCGAGAAGTTCTCGATCTGCACCCAGCTCTGCCAGCCGGTGGTGAACCCGCACGCCATGCCGGCGGCCTGCAGCTTCTTGGAGAACTCGCCGACCTCGGGCCAGGTCTTCGGCGGCGTGTTCGGATCCAGGCCGGCCTTCGCGAAGGCGGTCTTGTTGTAGTACAGGACCGGCGTCGAGCTGTTGAACGGCATCGACAGCATGTTGCCGTCGGTGTCCGAGTAGTAGCCGGTGACGGACGGCAGGTAGGCGCCCGGATCGAACTCGGCGCCGGCGTCCTTCATGAGCTGGTAGACCGGATAGATCGCGCCCTTGGCCGCCATCATGGTGGCGGTGCCGACCTCGAACACCTGCACGATGTGCGGCTGCTTCTTGGCCCGGAACGCGGCGATCGCGCCGGTCATGGTCTCGGTGTAGTTGCCCTTGTAGACGGGCACCACCTTGTAGTCCTTCTGGCTGGCGTTGAAGCCGGCGGCGATCGACTCGACCTTCTCGCCGAGCTTGCCGCCCATCGCGTGCCACCACTGGACCTCGGTCTGCGCGAATGCCTGACCCGCGGCGGTCAGGGCAAAGGCGCCCGCCGCCACGGCGGCGAGTTTCCGGTGAAACGTCATGAAATCGTCTCCCTTTTGGGGGTTGTCGTCAGCAATCGGGACGGATCGTCCCCCACGATCCGGCCATCCCTTCCATAGTAGTCGAAGCGTGCGGCGCGTCCATCCGAGATTTTCGGATTCGAACACCGGATCGCCGCCAGTTCCGGCTGCTCCCGGGGACACGCGCACGCTCGGTCGGAACGGCCCGGCGCGCAGGGTTGGCGCGACCCTATTGGCGGTCGATGACCGATCGGTGAAGTGTTTGTGACGCTTCCGTTAATCCACACGATCCTACGGCCGGCGCCGACCACCGGCGTGCCGTCGGCGGCCAGCGCGCAGCCCGGGGGTTTGACGGGACAGCATATAGTTGATATCAACTTAATAATATCGGGAACACCACTTGCCGAGGGAGGTCGGAATGGCGACGCGAGTCCTGCTGTTGATCGGGACCAAGAAGGGTGCGTTCATTTTCGAAAGCGACCGTGATCGCCGCGACTGGACCCTGCGCGGCCCGTTCTGCGAATCCTGGCCGATCAACCACGTCGCCGGCGACCCGACGACCGGCACGGTGTGGGCCGGCGGCGGCAACGAGTGGTTCGGGCCCGCGGTGTGGCGGACCGACGACCTGGGCGCCAGCTGGAGCCACTCCAGCGACGGCCTGGCCTATGCGGCCGGCGAGGAGCCGATCAAGGCGGTCTGGAGCCTGGCTCCGGCCCGGCAGGCCGGCGGACCGCTGTATGCCGGGGTGCAGCCCGCCGGCCTGTTCCGCAGCGACGACGACGGCGCGACCTGGTTCCACGTCGCCGGCCTGCGCGAGCACCCCAGCCGTCCCGACTGGCAGCCGGGCGGCGGCGGGCTGATCCTTCACACCCTGGTCCCGCACCCTGAGGACGACCGCCGCCTCTGGGTCGGCATCTCGACGGCCGGGGTGTTCCATACCGCCGACGGCGGCGCCACCTGGGAGCCGCGCAACCACGGCACGCGCTGCGACTTCATGCCCGAGGGCATGCGCTACCCCGAGGTCGGCCAGTGCGTGCACTGCCTGGTGATGGCGCCGGGCCTGCCGGAGCGGCTGTACCAGCAGAACCACTGCGGCATGTACCGCAGCGACGACGGCGGCCGGCAGTGGCACAGCGTCGAGGCCGGCCTGCCGTCGAGTTTCGGCTTCCCGGCGGCCGCCCATCCGCGCGACCCGGACACCCTGTACCTGTTGCCGCTGAACGGCGACACCGCCGGCCGCACCGTGCCGGACGCCAGCGCCGCGGTCTGGCGCACCCGCGACGGCGGCGCGACCTGGCAGGACCTGCGCCGCGGCCTGCCCCAGGAGAACGTGTATTTCGGGGTGCTGCGCCAGGCCATGGCGACCGACCGGCTGGACCCCGCCGGGGTGTATTTCGGCAGCAGCTCCGGGTCGCTCTACGCCAGTGCCGACGAGGGCGAGGGCTGGGCTTGCATCGCCGAGCACCTGCCGACCATCCTGTCGGTCGAGACCATGGTGCTGGAGGGCTGACCGTGACGGCGTCCGCGAACCCGCCGGCGAACACCCCGGGCGTGGTGGCGATCCTGCCGGGGGTGCTGCAGCGGCTGTTCCCCGGCGCGCCCCGGCGCGTCGAGCTGCGGGCCGCCTGCGTGGCCGAGGCGATCGACGGCCTGGACGCGCGCTGGCCGGGCATGGCCGATCGCATCCGCGACTCCCGCCCGGCGATCCGCCGGCACATGAACGTGTTCGTCGACGGCGAGCGCGCGGCGCTCGAGACGCGGCTGCGCGAGGGATCGACGGTGATCGTGATGACCGCGGTCAGCGGGGGCTGACGGCCGTCTTGACCGGCAGGGCAGGGCTCACCAATGAAAGGGTGTTCCCTACCTGGAGGTGCCGGTGAGAGGCCGGATAGCGCGGCGGTCTCCGCGGAACCGAGACGGCTGATGTCGACCGCCCCGGGCAACGGGTAGCCGTGACCGATGGCGCAGATTTCGCCACGATGGAGCCGGCTCGACCCGGTAAGGCTCTGCAATGGCCGGACACCCCATCACCTTCCACGACGGCGGCTGGTACTGCTACGCCAACTCCACGGCGATGCTTCTCTCGGCGATCGGCGAGGAGGTCTCGCCGCGCCTGATCGAGGTACTGTCCGGGGTCGGGCTCGGGGCCTTCGTCGCACCGGAGGCGGCCACCGCGGGTGGCCTGCCGTTCTTCAGCAGCCTGGCGGGCCCGCCGGATTCCGGCATCTCCCGGGCGCTGACCCTCCTCGGCTTCGAGTTCGACGAGCACGCGTCCGACGGACCGGGGGCGGCGCCGCTGGCCGAGCTGTCGGCGGTGCTGGCGGGTTCGCCGGCGATCCTCGGCCCGCTCGACATGTCCCTGCTGTCCTACAATCCGGGCCGGCCGGCGTCGCCCGGCATCGATCACTATGTCCTGGCGGTCCGCATGGAAGCCGCCCGGGCCGTCGTCTACGATCCCGCCGGCTTTGCCGAGGCGACCATCCCGGTCGCCGGGCTGGACGCGGCATGGCGGGCCGACGAGATCGGCTACAGGCGTGGCGGCTACCGCTACTGGACACGGCCGCGGCGGGTGGCCCGGCCCGGTGCCGACGCGCTCGCGGCGGCCGCCGTCGTGGCCTTCCGGAGGCTCTACGCCGAAGCCGACCGTCTCGCCCCCGCGGCCGGCTGCCTGACCGACGCCGCCGCGATCGAGTACGTGGCCGGCCTGGTGCGCGGCTCAGGCCTGACCCCGGCACAGTCGGGGCACCTGCTGCGCTTCGCCCTGCCGCTCGGCGCCAAGCGAGCGCTCGACTTCGCCACCTTCTTCGAGAGGCTGAACCCCGAACTCGTCGACCTCAAGCGGCGGCAGGCCCGCCTGTTCGGCGCCTGCCATTCGAACCTCGCCCGCGGCGAGGCGCCGTCCGCCGCCGACTCCCTGGTGCGGCTGGCCGGACTGGAATCCGCGATCCGCAAGGCCATCGAAGACCTTCCGCCGGCCGGTTGACCAGGGACGCGGCGCACCGGCCGGGCGGTGTCTGGCCGATCCCGGACCAGGCGAGAAAGTTCCGGGCGCCGCAGCAACCCCCGAAGCCTGACGACGGCCGTCAGCGTCCGCCGGGCTCCGAGGCCGCGGCCGCCCGCGCCAGACCCGCCGCCAGTTCCTCGCGGCCCAGCGGCTTCGCCAGCAGCACCGCGCCCGCCAGGTCCGCCGGCACCGCGGCGTGGCTCTCCAGATAGCCGGTCACGAACACCCAGGGGATGCCCCGGCGCCGGCACTCGCGCGCCACCGGCCAGCTCTGCTCGCCGGCCAGGTTGACGTCCAGCACCGCCACCGTCGGGTCCGGCCCGGCCGCCAGCGCCACCAGCGCCTCCTCCACCCGGGCGGCGATCGCCACCCGGACGTAGCCGACCTGCTCCAGCAGTTCCTCGACATGGACGGCGACCAGCAGTTCGTCCTCGACCAGGAGGGCCCGGCCCGGCGCCTGCCTAATGGAGGCTGCCATGGGGGCATGCCGTCGCCGTCGCCAGGATCTCCCGGACCGGCACCCGCACCGTGCACGCCAGGCCGGCGCGGTCGAAGGCCAGCTCGCACTCACCGCGCAGGTCGTGGGTCGCGATCCGCCGGATCAGGCGGGTCCCGAAGCCTTCGCGCCCGGGCCGCTCGACCCGCGGCCCGCCGGTTTCGCGCCAGCTCAGCTCGAGGGTGGACGGCTCGCCGGCGGCGGCCTCGGCCAGCACCGCCACGCCGCCTTCCCGGCCGCTCAGCGCCCCGTATTTGGCGGCATTGGTCGCCAGCTCGTGGGCCATCATGGCGAGGCCGAGCGCCGCCCGCGGGTTCAGCCAGACCTCGTCGACCGCCCGCCGGATCCGGCCGTTGTAGGGCGCGAGCACCGCTTCCAGCAACTCGCGCAGGCCGACGCCGTGCCAGTCGGCCGCCGCCAGCAGGTCGTGCACCCGGGCCAGTGCGAACAGGCGTCCGCGGATGGTGGCCCGGGCGTCCTCGAACGACCCGCCGCCCCGAAGGCTGCGGTCGACCAGCGCCTGAACGCTGGCGATGGTGTTCTTGACCCGGTGGCTGAGCTCGGCGGTCATCATCCGCTGGTGCGCGAGGGCGCCGCTCAGCTCGCGGGTCCGCGCCTCGATCCGCTGCTCCAGCTCGGTGTTCAGCGACTCCAGCGCCTCGCGCGAGCGCTTGACCGAGGCGTGCTCCACGACCTCCCAGGCGCCGCGCCGGCGGGCCAGGGCGAAATCATGGGCATGCACCACGTCGAGCACCGCGTCGGCGTCGCAGCGCTCGGCGTCGTAACTGCACAGCGCCAGCAGCCGCTGGCCCTCGAAGGCCTCGCGCAGATAGGACTCGTAGTCGATGAAACCATCCCAGGAACCACTGTCCAGGAACGCCGTGTTGCCGGTGATCCGGAGCCCGCGATAGCCGCGGCGCAGGGCCTCCTCCGTCGTGTCGACCCACAGCTGCGCGATCGCCTTCGGATCGCCGCCGCCGTGGCGCGCATACCACTCCGCATGGTCGTAGATGGCGATCTGCCCACTCGCGATCCGGCGATCGAGGCCGGAAACATGGCCATTCAGCGCGGCCCGCGCCTGCTCCTTGCCGAGCGGCGCGGCCGTCACCCAGAGGCAACGCTCGTTGGACTCCAGCCCGGCCTTGAAGAACGGGACGAGCGTCTCGGCGAGATCGGCGGCGGATTTGTAGAAGTGGCAGAAATGCGTGCCCCACTCGACCCGGCCGATCGGCGCGATTCCGGACTGGACCTGCATCTCGAATTCTCCAGGTTCTGTCTTCGGCTGTCCCAACGCACCGGGAAAGCGGGCGGTTCCCGGGCGGGCCCGGCCTCAGCCCGCGGCCGGCCGCGGCAGCGCCAGGTAGACGCTGTCGCACCATGCGTCGCCGACCAGCCAGGTCCGCTCGGCCCGGCCGGTCTCGCGGAACCCCAGGCGGGCGAGCAGGCGGAGCGAAGCGGCGTTGCGGGGATCGACGTCGGCGGTGAGCGCGTCGACCGGGAAGCGTGCGAAGACATGCGGCAGGATCGCCTCCAGCGCCTCGCGCGCCAGCCCGCGTCCCCAGAAGTCGGGATGCAGGATGTAGCCGATCTCCGGGACCCGCCAGCAGCCGGCCTTGCCGATCACCCTGCCGCCGGCCGCCGGCAGCTCGACCATGAAGTCGTCGCTGTCGTCCGGCGTTCCCGCGATCATGGCGGCCAGGAAATCGCGGGTCTGGGCGATATCGCCATGCGGTGGCGTCGACCAGTAGCGCATGGCCTCGGGATGACTCATCACCGCGTGCAGGTCGTCCAGGTCCGACGGCCGGGCGCGCCGGAGGATCAGGCGGGGGGTGACGATCACGGTCATGCGGTCGGCGGATACCGCCGATCCGGGATCCGGGCAAGCGACTGTCGCAACATTCTCACCGCCGGCGCAAGAACCGGAGCGCAGCCGGTCGGCGTTGCGGCCATCTTGGCGGCATGCGACGAGCCATGGAGGCGACCGTGAACGCCCAATCCGCTACCATCCCGCCCATGACGGTCCTGAAGTCCGAGCCGGATCCCCGCTACGCCGACGACGACGCCCGCTACCGGGCGGTGGAGGCGCGCGACCGGGCGGCCGACGGCCGGTTCATCTTGGCGGTGACGTCGACCGGCATCTACTGCCGGCCGCACTGCCCCTCGCGTACCCCGAAGCGGCAGAACGTGCGGTTCTTCCTGCGTCCCGAGGAGGCGCGGGCCGCCGGCTTCCGGGCCTGCCGGCGCTGCAACCCCGACGCCTCGGCGCCGCGCGACGCCCGCCTGGACGCCGTGCGTGCCGCCTGCCGGCTGATCGAGGCGGCGGAGGACACCGCCCCGACCCTTGAGGAACTCGGCGAGGCCGCCGGGCTCAGCCCGTTCCACCTGCAGCGCACCTTCAAGGCGGTCATGGGCATCACCCCGCGGCAGTACTGGGACGCCCGCCGGGTCGGCCGGCTGAAGGCCAACCTGAAGGCCGGCGAGGGCGTGGCCTCGGCGCTGTACGGTGCCGGCTACGGCTCCTCGAGCCGGCTGTACGAGAAGGCCGGCGCCCAGCTCGGCATGACCCCGGCCAGCTACGGCAAGGGCGGCGAGGGGGCGGTCATCGCCTACGCCTTCGCCGACACCGCACTCGGCCGGGTGATCGTCGGCGCCACCGCCGCCGGCATCTGCTTCGTCGGCATCGGCGACCGCGACGACTTGCTGCTGGCCGAACTGCAGGGAGACTACCCGAAGGCCGCGCTGGCCGCCGACCCGGACGGCCTGGGCGAGACGGTGGCCGAGGTCGCCGCCGCGCTCGGCGGCCGCGAGCCGCACGCCGCCCTGCCGGTCGACGTCCGCGGCACCGCCTTCCAGCGCCAGGTCTGGGAGGCCCTGAAGGCGATCCCGATGGGCGAGACCCGGAGCTATTCCGAACTGGCAGCCGCCGCCGGCCGGCCGAAGGCGGTGCGGGCTGCCGCCAGCGCCTGCGCCAACAACCCGGTGGCGCTGATCGTGCCCTGCCACCGCGCCATCGGCACCGACGGCAGCATGCGCGGTTACCGCTGGGGGGTGGAGCGCAAGCGGGCGCTGCTGGAGGCCGAGCGGGCGGCGGCCGGCCGGGGATAGCCGCCCGTCGCCCCCGCTTCACTTTCGCGCCCTCACTTCACCTTGGCGTAGGCCAGGCAGTCGCGCGGCTCGTCGGACAGGTTGGGGGCGACGTGCCAGCGCCGCAGCCGGCCCTCGAAGTGCATCCCGGCCTTCTCCATGACCCGGGCCGAGGCGGAGTTCCCGGCGTCGCAGAACGCCCAGGCCCGCCAGATCCCCGGCTGCGCCAGCGCCAGCTCGACCAGCGCCGCCAGTGCCGTCGAGGCGTGGCCGCGGCCCCAGTGCGAGCGGGCCAGCGCGTAGCCGAAGCTGGCCTGGAACTCCTCGATCCGCATGTCGATGGCCCCGAAGGGCCGGTCGTCCTCCGGCAGGGTCATGACGAACACGAAGGTGTGGCCGGAATCCCAGTCGCGCTGGCAGCGCACCAGGAACTCCTGGGTCTGCTCGACCGCCGTCACCGTGCGGATCGCCAGATACCGGGTAGCCTCCGGGTCGCGGGCATAGGCCTCGAACAGTGCGGTGGCGTCGCTCACCAGCGCCCGGCGCAGCACCATGCCGTCGAGCGCGATGCGCTCGGGAACCGCGATATCCATGGATCCGTCCCTCCCGGGACCGATCCTAACGCACCCGGGCGTAGACGAGACAGTCGCGCGGTTCCGGCGACAGGTTCGGGGCCACGTGCCAGCGTCGCAGCCGGCCCTCGTAGCTCATCCCGGCCTTCTCCATGACCCGGGCCGATGCCGGGTTCTCGGCATCGCAGACCGCCCAGGCCCGCCAGACCCCCGGCTGCGCCAGCGCGACCTCGACCAGGGCGGCCAGCGCCCGCGTGGCGTGCCCGCGGCTCCAGCGGTCGCGGGCCATGGCATAGCCGAAGGCGACACGGAACCCGTCGACCCGGGCATCGACGGTGCCGAACGGCCGCGGGTCGCCGGGCTCGAGCAGGGCGTAGGCGAACACCCTGCCGGCCTCCCACTGCCTTTCCATCAGGGCGCAGAAGCCGCGGGCGTCCTCGACGTCATGGTGGGTGCGGAAGCTCAGCCAGCGCGTGACCGCCGGGTCGGCGGCATAGCGCTCGAAAACCGCTTCGGCGTCGGACAGCCGCAGCCGGCGAAGCACGGTGCCGCCCGGGTCCAGGATCTCCGGGAACCGGACCTCGGCGGTCCCGCCCGCCGGGTCCCGGGCGCCGCTCACGGCCGCTCCCTCACTCCGCGAACTCGAAGCCCATGGTACGGGCGTGGTAGTGCCAGCCGCCGTCCTGGACGATCAGGAAGCGGGCCAGCCGCGGCCCGCCGTTGTGATGGCTGTGCACCTCGGCCGGCGGCGTCACCATGGTGGCGAAGGGCGACCAGTCGATGCGATGGCCGTCGATCATCGAGAAGCAGCCCTCGCCCTCGACGCACAGGGTGATGGCGGCGGCGTTGTGCCGGTGCGCGCGCTGGTGCATGCCGGGCGCCAGGGTGTTCAGCGCCAGGGTCAGCGACGGCATGGCGTTGCGGCTGTCCGCCGTGCGCTCGGCCGAGAAGATCAGCGCCACCCCGGCCTGGTCGGCGGCCGCCGGCAGGGCCTGCAGCACCTCGATCTGGTGGGCGATCTCGGCCGCCGGGTAATGCACCGGGTCGACCGCGGCGGCCCCTGCGGCCGGCGGGTTCAGCCGCTCGAAGGCCAGCGCCGGCTCGTTGGTAACGGTCCACAGCACCGCCGCCGCGCCGCCGGTGGCGCGGTGCTCGACCGCCTCGCCGCCCGGCAGCACCATGACGTCGCCCGGTCCCCAGGCGATGGTCTCGCCCGCCACCCGGGTCTCGCCGTTGCCGGCGATCGCGTAGTGCACCTCGCCGCTGGCCGCGAAGCGGGTCGACAGGGTCTCGCCGGCGCCGATCCGCAGGTAGCGGGCCAGCACCAGCGGCGTGGTCGCCGGAAACCCGCAGCCGAAGGCCGCCGACTGGTCCATCGGGTAGGCCCCGGTCCCGGCGGCATCGGCGAGTGCGGCGTCGCGGGCGGCGTCGAACCGGGCGCGCGGCACCGCCGGCAGCTTGAGATTGAAGGCGTTGGCCGAGTTGAAGAACCGGGCCCGGGCCTGGGCGGCGGTGGCGGCCCGGACCGGCGGATCGCCCATCAGGGCGCCGGCGGCAGGGCCTGCGACGGGGGTTGCTGCGGGACGGACGGGAACGGTCGATGACATGGCGGCCTCCAGGGTCTCTGGCGCCAGCCTAGCGCGCGGCCGGCGGCGGCGTCGCGGCAAACCCTCGTTGCACCGCAGCAAGGCGCGTCCTATATCGGTTGGGCACAGTCCCGGACTCCCCGATGCCACCCAGCACCTTCCGGGCCACCGATCCCGGCTCGATCGCGCTGCTTACCTTCATGGTGGCGCTCAACCAGATGTCCATGGGCCTGTACCTGCCGTCGATGCCGACGATGGCGGAATCCCTCGGCACGACCGTCGGCCAGGTCCAGCTCACCCTCACAATGTTCGTGGCCGGATTCGCGGTCAGCCAGCTGGTCTGGGGGCCGGTGACCGACCGGTTCGGCCGGCGCCCGACCCTGTTGATCGGGCTGGCGGTGTTCACGGCCGCCGGGGCTGCCTGCGCCATGGCCGAGACCGTCGAGCAGCTGATCGCGTTCCGGTTCTTCCAGGCGATCGGCGCCTGCGCCGGCCAGGTGGTGTCGCGCTCGGTGGTCCGCGACACCACCGAGGGCGCGGAATCCGCCAAGGTCATGTCCTACATCGCGCTGGCGATGTCGCTTTCGCCGGCGATCACCCCGTCGATCGGCGGGCAGCTGCACGCCTTCTTCGGCTGGCGCTCGAACTTCGTGCTGCTGGCGGTGGTCGGACTGGTCCTGGCCGCCATCGCCGCGGCCCGGCTGCCGGAGACCACGCGCGGCAAGGTGCCCGACGCCATGCAGCTGGTGCCGATGCTGCGCAACTACGGCCGGCTGCTGCGCGACCGCAGCTATCTCGGCTACATCCTGACGATCGGCGGCATGTTCGGCTGCCTGATGGCCTACCAGACCGGCTCGCCCTTCGTGCTGATGACCGAGCTCGGCTGGTCGCCGCAGGCCTACGGCCTGCTGATCCTGTTCAACGTGTTCGGCTTCCTCTCGGGCAGCCTCACCGCCGCCCGGCTGGCGCCGCGGCTCGGCATCCGGCGCATGGTCCGGGCCAGCTCGATCGTGGTGCTGGCGAGCGGCGCGCTGCTGCTGGCCATCCCGCTGGCCGGCCACCTGTCGACCGTCGGGGTGATCGCGCCGATGACGCTGTTCCTGTTCGGCATGGGCATCGGCATCCCGAGCGCCATGGCCGGCTCCCTGCAGGGCTTCCCCTACATCGCCGGCTCGGCCTCGGCGCTGATGGGCTTCACCCAGATGGGCACCGCCGTGCTCGCCTCGCTGGCGGTCAGCCGGATCGAGGGCGACCACCACCTGATCATGGGGATGGTGTTCTTCGCCTGCGGCCTGCTGTGCTTCCTGTCGCAGGAGATCCTGCTGCCGAAGCGCGCCGTGTGAGCCACGACGCGGCGCCGCGAATCAGCTAGGATCGCCGCCATCGTCTCCAGCCCTTACGGGACCATGCCCGCGGCCCCGATCGCACCGATCGTCATCACCGACACCGACGGCACCGAGTTCAGCCTGCCGACCCGCCGCAGTGCGCGGGCGCGCCGGATGCTGCTGCGCGTCGACCCGGCGCGCGGCGGCCCGGAACTGGTGCTGCCGGCCGGGGTGGCGCCCGAGGTCGGGGCCGACTTCGCGCGCCGGCATCTCGGCTGGCTGCGGCTGCGGCTAGCCCGGCTGCCGGCCCGCATCGGCTTCGTCGACGGCGCCGAGATCCCGATCCTCGGGGTGCCGCACCGGATCCGCCATCGCCCGGACCAGCGCGGCGGCGTCTGGCGGCTGGTCGACCCCGACGGGTCGGCCGAACTGCACGCCGCCGGCCACGGCGAGCACCTGGCCCGCCGGGTCACCGATTTCCTGAAGGCCGAGGCCCGGCGCGAGATCGCGCCGCGGGCCCGGGCGCACGCCGCCGGCCTGGGTCGCGCGGTCGGCCGGATCACGGTGCGCGACACCGCCTCGCGCTGGGGCAGCTGCTCGGCGCGCGGCGACCTGTCATTCTCCTGGCGGCTGATGCTGGCGCCGGAACCGGTGCTCGACTACGTGGTCGCGCACGAGGCGGCGCATCTGGTCGAGATGAACCACTCGCCGCGGTTCTGGCGGCTGGTCGAGCGGCTGATGCCCGGCTACCAGGCCGAGCGGACCTGGCTGAAGCGCCACGGCGGCAAGCTGCACGCCTACGGGTGAGGCCGGGGCGGATCCGGCCGACGCCGGAGCGGCGGGTGGGTTCCGGCTCGCGCTGAGGGCGGCCGGAATGACGAAGGAGGGATCTGACCTCTTCTGTCGTCATTCCGGAGCGACGCACAAAGTGCGGCTCATCCGGAACCCACCCGCCGCTCCGTCCCCCACAGGCCTTGCACCCACCCGCGCGCGAGCGTATCCGGGTGTTCCCGTACCGCCCTGCCGGATCCCCGATGAACCGCCCCCGCCCCGATTCCGTCGCGGTCGCCGCCCTGCTGACCACGCTGGTCGCGTTCGGGCCGATCTCGACCGACATGTACCTGCCGTCGCTGCCGGCCCTGGTCACCGATTTCGGGAGCGACGTGCCGACGGTGCAGCTGACGCTCAGCGCCTTCCTGGTGGCGTTCGCGGTGGCGATGCTGGCCTACGGGCCGCTGTCCGACCGGTTCGGGCGGCGGCCGGTGCTGATCGGCGCCATCACCGTCTACCTGCTGGCCTCGGTCGCCTGCGCGCTGGCGCCGAGCATCGAATGGCTGATCGCCGCCCGGGTGCTGCAGGCCGTCGGCTGCTGCGCCGGGCCGGTGCTGGGCCGGGCGGTGGTGCGCGACGTCTACGGCCGCGACCGCGCGGCCACGGTGCTGTCCTACATGGGCACGGCGATGGCGCTGGCCCCGGCGATCGGGCCGATCGCCGGCGGCTGGCTGCAGGTCGCCTATGGCTGGCAGGCGACGTTCTGGGTGCTGACCGCGTTCTCCGGCCTCGCCCTGGTCGGCGTGCTGCTGATGCTGGACGAGACCAACGCCCACCGGAACCCGCACGCCACCTCGCTGCGCGGCCTGCTGCACAGCTACCGGGCGCTGCTGTCGCACCGCGGCTACCTCGGCTACGTCGCCACGATCTCGGCCTGCTACAGCGTGATCTTCAGTTTCATCTCCGGCTCGTCCTTCGTGCTGATCGAGGTGGTCGGGCTGTCTGCCGACCTGTACGGCATGTGCTTCGCCACCATGGTCATCGGCTACATGTCCGGCACCTTCCTGTCGGGCCGGTTCGGCCGGAAGGTCGGGATCGACCGGCTGATCCTGGCCGGAGCGGCGGTGTCGACGGCGGCCGGGCTGGCGATGGCCGGCTTCGCCTGGGCCGGCGAAGCCACGGTCGCCACCATCGTGCTCCCGCAGATCGTGGCGATGTTCGGGGTCGGGCTGGTGTTCCCGAACTGCCAGGCCGGGGCCATCGGGCCGTTCCCGACCATGGCCGGGGCCGCCTCGGCGCTGCTCGGCTTCAGCCAGATGGGGGTGGCGGCGGCGGTCGGGCTCGGCATCGGCTACGCTTTCGACGGCACGGCGCGGCCGATGGCCACGGGCATCGCGCTGGCCTCGCTGCTGACCTTGCTGAGCTTCCGGGTGATCGTCTGGCCGCTGCGGCTGCGTAGCTGACCGGCGCCCCCACGACCGGCGCCCCCACGACCGGCGCCCCTACGACCGGCGGCGCAGATACACGAACCAGTAGACCGCGCCAACCATCAGGCTGCCGCCGATCAGGTTGCCGACCGTCGCGACCGCGACGTTGTGCAGCGCGCCGGCGACGGTCAGCGCCGGGTAGTCAGCGGCGGTCTGACCGATCGCGGCCCAGAACCCCGGCCCGGCCCACTCCTTGATCGCCAGGCCGTAGGGCAGGAAGTACAGGTTGGCGATCGAGTGCTCGAACCCGGCGGCGACGAAGGCCGCAACCGGCGGCACGATCACCAGAACGTTGCCGGCGGTGCTGCGGGCGCCGAGCGCCATCCACACCGCCAGGCACACCAGGACGTTGCAGAGCACCGCCAGGAAGAACAGCTGGACGGTCGGCAGCGCCGCCTTGGCCGCGGCGACCGACAGCGCGGTCCGGCCGACCGCCCCGCCGGCGAAGCCGTGCTGGCCGGCCAGGAACACCAGGGCCGCCGTCGCGACCGCGCCGATCACATTGCCGGCATAGACCAACCCCCAGGCCCGCAGCAGCGCCGCGACCGTGATCCGCCGGCTGGCGGCGGCGACGATCATCAGGCAGTCGCCGGTGAACAGCTCGGCGCCGCCGGCGATCACCAGGATCAGGCCGAGCGAGAAAGCCAGGCCGGCGAGCAGCCGGGCCACCCCCCAGGGCAGGTCGCCGGACCCGGTGACCGCCACGGTCATGAACAGCGCCCCGAAGGCGATGAACGCGCCGGCCAGCACGCCCAGGACCACCAGGGACGCGGCGTCGCGCGCCGCCTTGGCGGTCCCGGCAGCCTCGCAGGCCCTGGCGGTCTCCGGCGGCAGCAGGGCCTCGACCCCGGCCGCGGACCGGGGGTTCGAGTCGGACCGGTCGGTCATCGCGGCTGCCGCTCCCCGGCCAGGCTGGCCTGCTGCTCGCGCAGGCCGGGCAGCGGCCGCTCCGGCCAGCCCTTGTGCGACGCCGTCATGAAGCGCTTCCAGATGTCGGCCGGCAGGCCGCCGCCGGTGACCTTGTCCATCGCCGCGTTATCGTCGCGCCCGACCCAGACCACCGCCACCAGATCGGCGGTAAAGCCGGCGAACCAGGCGTCGCGGTGATCCTGGGTGGTGCCGGTCTTGCCGGCGGCCGGCCGGTCGAGCCGGGCCGCCTTGCCGGTGCCGGCGGCGACGGCGCCGGCCAGCATGTCGGTCAGGGCGGCGGCCGAGCGCCGCGACACCACCGCCGACAGGCCGGAGCCGGAGCGTTCGTAGAGCGGCCGGCCTTCGCGGTCGCGGACCCCGGCGACCGCGAAGGGGAGTACCGCCCGCCCGCCGTTGGCGATGGCGGCGTAGACCCCGGCGACCTCTAGCGGGCTGGCCTCGCCGGTGCCGAGCGCCAGGCTGGGGCCCTCGGGCAGCGGCCCGGACAGGCCGAATCGCTCGGCCAGGGCGCGCACCCGGCCGCGGCCGACGGTCTCCTGCAGCCGCACCGTGGCGGCGTTGCGCGAACGCGCCAGCGCCTGGGCCAGGGTGATCCGGCCGTCGAACTTGCCGTCGATGTTCTCCGGCGCCCAGCCGGCGATGCGGATCGGCGCGTCGTCGATCGAGTCGGAGGGCGACCAGCCGGCCTCCAGGGCGGCCAGGAATACCAGGGGCTTGAACGCCGAGCCGGGCTGCCGGCGCGCCTGGACCGCGCGGTTGAACTGGCTGTCGCCGTAGTCGCGGCCGCCGACCAGGGCTCGTACCGCGCCGCTCGCCGGATCGAGCACGACCAGGGCCGCCTGCAGGCCGTCGGCGTTGCGGGCGGCCGCCAGTCCCTCGGAAACCGCGCGCTCGGCGATCGCCTGCAGCCCGGGATCGAGGGTGGTGATCACCTCGAGGTCGCTGGCCGGCCGGCCGACGAAGTCGGGCAGGCTGTCATACACCCAGTCGGCGAAGTAGCGTGGGCCGGAGCCGCGCCCGGCCGGCCCGGCGATGGCGATCGGCTGCCCGGCCGCCGCCCTGGCGGCATCGCGGTCGATATAGCCGGCGTCGACCATGTTCGCCAGCACCACCGAGGTGCGTTTGCCGGCGCGTTCCGGCGCCACCGCCGGGTTGTAGCGGCTCGGGGCCTTCAGCAGGCCGGCCAGAAGCGCCGATTCCGCCAGGCCGAGACGGCTCGCCGGAATCCCGAAATACTTGCGGGCGGCGGCGTCGACGCCATAGGCGCCGGCGCCGAAATACACGCGGTTCAGGTAGATCGCGAGGATCTCGTCCTTGCTGAAGTTGCGCTCGAGCCAGAACGCGAGCAGCAGTTCCTGCAGCTTGCGCTCCAGGCTGCGGTCGGCGGTCAGGAAGACGTTCTTGGCGAGTTGCTGGGTCAGGGTGCTGCCGCCCTGCACGACGCGCCCGGCCATCAGGTTGGTCCAGGCGGCCCGCGCCAGGCCGATCGGGTCGATGCCGGGATGATCGTAGAACCTGCGGTCCTCGGTGGCGATCACCGCCTGCACCAGGTGGCGCGGCAGCTCGGCGACCGTCAGGGGATCGCCGTAGATCGGTCCGAAGGACGCGAACATCCGCCCGTCGGCCCCGGTCATGCGCACCGCGCCGGCCCGGGTGTAGCGGTCCAGGTCGCCGATGTCCGGCAGCTTGTAGGCCTGCCAGACCAGCACCCCGGCGACCGCCACCAGCGCCCACAGCCCGGCCACCGCACTCCACAGCAGTCCGGCCCGCAGCAGCCGGCCGGTCAGGCCGCCCGGTCGCGGAGCGGATCGCCTGCTGCGCTTGCCGGTCGCCGACCCGGACCTCGATTTGGGCCGGGCCTTCGATCCGGCCGCCGCGTTCCGGGCAGGCCTTCGGCCGGCTGCGGTCGTGCGGGCCATAACCCCGCCCCCAGTTTCTGAAGCACTACTTCAAACTATACTGGGAAGCCGATGAAAAAACTATGAAAGCATCGATTTGTCCGATTCGACCTGGTAGTCCCGGGACGCCCGCCGGCTCACGCCCTTGCGGAATCACGCCCGGCGCATGGACTCCGGCACGTCCCGGCGGCTGTCCGGCGGAAACCAGACGGTCGCAGTGGTTCCGACCCCGGGGGTGCTGTCGACCGCCAGCCGCCCGCCGTGCAGCCGCGCCATGCGCGCCACCAGCGGCAGTCCGAGCCCGGTGCCCTGCTGGGTGCGGGTGGCGGGATCGTCGATCTGGCCGAACGGCTCCATGGCGCGGGCGATATCCTGGCCGCGCATGCCGATGCCGGTGTCGGCAACCGACACCGCCATCCAGCCCTCCGGCGTGACCCGCGCTTCGACCGTCACCGTCCCGGACTCCCCGGTGAACTTCACGGCGTTGGACAGCAGGTTCATCAGCATCTGCCGGAACCGCCGGGGATCCGCCTTCAGCGGACCGATCGCCGGGTCGATCCGGCACTCCAGGGTCAGGCCCTTGCGCACAGCCTGCTCGCGCATCAGCTCGACGACGGCGCGGGCGGCGCCGGCGGGATCGATCCATTCCGGATGGATCTCCATCTGGCCGGCCTCGATCTTCGACAGGTCGAGGATGTCGTTGATCAGCCCCAGCAGGTGGCTGCCGCTGCTGTGGATCGCCTCGGCGTATTCCGGCAGCCGCTCGGCGTTGCGGCCGCTTTCGAGCTGGCTGCGCACGAGTTCGGCAAAGCCGAGGATCGAGTTGAGCGGCGTCCGCAACTCGTGGCTGACCAGCGCAAGGAACTCCGATTTCGCCCGGCCGGCGCGCTGCGCCGCATGCAGGGCCGCGGCCGCCTGCCGACGGGCCTGGTCGGCCCGGGCCACCGCCGCCGACAGTTCGGCGGCCCGGGCCTCGAGCGCCCTGGTGCGATCCGCCACCCGGTCCTCGAGCTCGCGGTTGAGGGCGGCGATCTCGCCCTGGCTCCGGCGGAGCGAGACGACCATGTCGTTGTAGGCGTTCCGCAGTTCCTCGATCTCGGTGCCGGCGGCCGCGTCGGCGGTCGCGTCGTCGAAGGTCACCTGCTCGAGCCGGCCGCTGCCGGCCGCCCGCACTGCCCGGGTCAGGCCGGTCAGCGGGCGCACCAGGATCGAGCGGCCGATCCGTTCGAAGATCATCCACAGGATCGCAGTCTTCAGGACCGCCGCGACCAGGATCAGGCCGATCCGCCATCGCAGCCGCTCGGCCAGGGTGAGCGGCGAGGCGGCCAGCGCCACCCTTCCGACCAGGTCGCGGCCGACGGCATGGCGGTAATGGATCGGGAATTCGACGGTGATCGGGCCGCCCAGCCAGCCGGTCGACCGGGTCGGCTGGCCGACGGCGACGAAGTCACGGGTGCCGGTATGGTCGGTGATCCGCACCCCGGCGATGTTGGGGTTCTCCAGCATCCCGGCAGCGATCGCCGTGGCGCTCTCGATGTCGATCGACCACAGCGGAGCCGCCAGGGCCTCCTCCAGGGTGCGACGGTATATCGACAGCTCGCGCTCGAGATCGCCGCGGGCGGAGAACCAGGCCTCGGCGACGAACGCACCGGTGATCGCGACAGCCGCCCCGAGGTAGAGCAGGAACGCGGCCCTGAACAGCTTCCGGGTGACCGGAGAGCGCACCGCGCCTGCGTCCTGCGGGGAACGCTCCGGAACGGTAGCCGTCATGCGTCAGGAACCGCCGGCATAGAGGTCCTCGAGCTTTCGGAACTCCTCCGAGGCCCGGACGTCGGCGAGGGCGTCCCAGACCGCGTCGGCGAGGGCCGGATCGCGCGCCACGAACGGCCGCGACAGCATCAGGTAGTAGGGCTTGGTGATCAGCGGCGGCTGCAGCTTCACGACCTGCCGGAACAGCTCGGCATCCTGCCGGATGATCTGGTCCGCCAGGCCTTCGAGTTCGGCATAGGCGGCAATCCGTCCTTCGAGCAGCTTGGCCAGGTTGAGTGCCGGGACGCGTCCGGGCTGAACCGCCACGCCGCTGCGCTCCAGGTCGCGCACCACCGAATATCCGGCGGTGGCACCGACCGGGCGGCCGCCGAGGCCGCCGAGGGTGGCGCCGTCCCAGGTCACGCCGCTGTCCTTGGTGACGAACAGCACATAGGACTGGGTGAAGATCGCCCGGCGCGCGTCCGGCTCGCCGGAAGCGGTCTTCGGATAGGCGCCGATCGCCTCGCGCTCGGCCACGTAGCTGGAATGAAAGATGGCGTCGGCCTCGCCGGTCTCCAGCAGGAGCAGGCCGCGTTTCCACGGCACCCGCTTGAAGTCGAGGTTGACCCGCAGCCGCTCGCCGACGAGCTTCAGAAGCTCGATGGTCAGGCCCGGCCGGCCCCAGTCGATCGCGGTCCCCTCGCCGAGGTGGCGCGGGGGATTCGGGGTGGTCTCGTAGACGATCACCAGCGTCGGCCTGCCGTCGAACACCGCCGGCGGCCCGGCCCGGACCGCGGTCGGCGTCCAGACCATGAGGCAGACCGCAAGCACGAGCGCCAACACGGCCGGCCGACGCTCGCAATGGTGTCGATTCGTTTCCATCACGGACTCCTCCACCGCGGCGCCCCGCCGGGCGCCGTTGCGGCTGCCACCGCTGTGTGAAAGCATGGAATCAAGCTGAACACAACGTGATCACCAAACCGATGGCCGACGTCGACCGGTCCCTGCGCGAGACCCTCAGTTCCGGCGCCAGTCGGATCCTCAACGTTGCGGCGATCACCCGCCAGCTCGAGGAGACCGCCGGCGCCGCCGGCAACGCGCCACCGGACCGCCTGCTGTTCGGCCACCGCGGCCTGAACCGGGTGGTCTTCATCAAGCGCCCGAAGGAGTTCGCCCCGCCGCCGTCCTCGCCGCTGGTGACCTCGGCCGAGATCATCGACAATGGAAAGTTGCGGACCATCAGCCTCGACAGCCACAACCGGGTCGAGAAGGGCGACATCGCAACCGTCGTCTACGTCCCGTACGACACCGACGACATTGCCGGCGGCGGCACGAGCTTCGACCTGGACGGCCGCGGCCGCATCCAGGCGCTGTTCGACGCCACCGGCTTCGATTCGCGGGCCGACAGCGACGGCGTCCGCCGGGACCTGCGGCTGCTCGACCTGATCGTGGACCTGCCGTCGCTCGACCCCTTCCTGCTGAAGGACCGGGTCGCGCTCGAGGAAATGACGGTACCGGGCGCCTATTTCTCGATCTCGGAGGAGGAGTTCCAGGACATCAAGCGATACATCCTGGGCAAGTTCCGGCCGATCACCGAGCGGGTCGTCGACCCGGCCGCGCCGAACGCCGCCGAGTTGAGCGAGCGCTTCATCATGAAGCTGTGGGAGGCCAGCGACCTCGACTACCTCAAGCCGATTACCGACGCGTTCCGGGTCGACCCGGCCCAGGCCGGCGAGATCTACTACTCCTGGAAGGGCGTCACCTACTACGAATACCAGTACAAGCGCGGCCAGAAGCAGCTGCTCGGCTTCGCCGACTGGATGCACGGCAAGGCGGCTCCGACGACCTACGTCAAGGCGGCCGAGCGCGAGGAACTGGCGGCCGCGGCGCGCGAGGTCGCCACAGCCTTCGCGCGCCACCTGCGGAACAGCTCTGAAATCCTGCGGATCTACAATCAAGGCTACGAGGACCTGTTCGTGCGCGGTGGCGACGCCCGTCCGTTCATCGAGTTCCTGCGGGACTCGGCCACTCTGTTCTGGGACATCGCGGCGTCGATCTCGGCCCTGAACCACGGCGTGGCGGTGTGGCGCCAGCGCACCCGCCACGCCGAGGACGGCCGGTTGACCGCCGAGGAACTGAAGCCGCTCCTCGATATTCTCGGCCGGGTTATCGTCTAGGTCGTGGACTCATATTGCCTGATCCAGAGTCTGGCGGATGCGAGTGCGATGGCGGCGAGGAAGTTTCTGGCGAGCTTGTGATATCGGGTTGCGATGGCCCGGAAGTGTTTGAGTCGGTTGAAGAAGCGTTCGACGAG
>NZ_JAVJSE010000019.1:0-48275 GCF_040219615.1 Thalassobaculum sp. | reverse complement strand
ATCGAGAAGACCCTCGAACCGCATCTGTCGTACCCCTTGCAGCACTCCGGCCCGGTTCATCTGCGCCCCCTCTTTGGAGCGATTCAAAAACCGGACACTTCACGCGCTACAAAATCCGGACAGATCGTGAGTCAGCTACAGCCGCCTCAATTGCTTCTTGTTCGTATTTGCATTGACGTGCCAGACTTTGAGCCGGGAATACCGGTCGGAATTGCGGTTATGGATGTCCCACTCGCTTCGTTCTGGCTTACCCCGAAGGGAATCGGCCCCCGGTTGTCGGACGGGAAGGGCGCGGAGCGCACCATGTGGGCGACCGCGATCAACCTCATGGGCTGGATCGATGTGGAGGTCGGCGGTCGCATCGCCGACGTGCATGTCGACCCGGACGTGGTCGGCGACGAAGTCCTCGGCCTGCTGCCGGACGCGCTCGAGCGCCGTGCGCAGGGCCGGCGCATAACCATCAACCTGGTCCGGGCCGACTCCCGCCCCGCCTCGGTCTGCTTCGCCGACGTCAAGTCGGCGATGCGCTACCTGCAAAGCACGGTCCGGACACGGCGCGGCAACAAGAACAGCCCGCCGACGATCGACGAGATACTGCGCGGCGCCGGGACCCAGCACGCCGAGGTCGACGGCAGCGGCCGGTCGCCGGCGCCGATCGCGACCCAGCCCGACGCCGGCGCCCGGTCGATCAGCTCGATCGAGATGGCGATGATCTCCGCGGAATCCCTCGCGGCGCGGCTGCGCACCGCCGAATGGCTGGACGCCGACGGCCGCTACCGCCGGCGGCTCGGCGACGACCTGCCCCACGACGCCCCGGACATGGTGCTGTTCGCCCTGCATTCGCTCGGCTGGGCGGCGATCGAGCGCTCCTGGCTGCATGCCGGGACAGGCCTGGACACGATCTCGCCGACCCGGATCGTGGTCGATCCGCACGGCGCCGAGCCGGCGACGGTCGAGCGGCTGATCGACCTGTGCGCGGTCTGGTCCGACGGGCTCGAGCCGATCTCGCTGGCCTGGTGGGACGGCGCCACCTGGCAGAACGAATTCGGGCGCGCCGAGCAGGTGGCCGACCGGATCCGGCACCTGGTCACCGCCCGTCAGTACGCCCAGTTCCCGACGACCATCCAGTCGATCGCCATCGAGCCGGACCATCTGCCGAACGACGTCGCGCCGCATCACCGTGAGCTGATCGGCCGCGCGGTCCGGACCTGGTGGGCCTATGGCGGCAACGGTGACGAGGGGTCGGGCCTGATCGAGGCGATCGAGCGGGAGGGCGCCAGCTCCGCCCGTGCAAAGCTGGTCGAGCTCGACCAGGACAACCAGTTCCGGATCGCCGCCTACGAGGGTGGCGACCTGCGGCTGTGGGACGAGATCACCCCGGCCCAGATGGTCGGCAAGCGGCTGATCGACGTTCCGGACCGGCGGCTCGGCCGGCGCGTCGAACTCGACGTGCAGACGGCGGTCCGGCGCGGATCGCCGGTGGTGCATCGCTGCCGCGGCGTCCTGATGACCAAGGGCGGGCCGGAGCCCTTCGACTGGGTGCGCCTCAGCCTGCCGCTGTATCGTCGAACCCATCCGACGCCCCGCTCGGTGTTGACCATCTGCATGGTCTGAACGCCGCCGTCGCTTGCCGTTCGGCCAGGACAGAATGCCAGAAATCGCGCCCCGACCCGCCGCGTTCTTCGACCGCGACGGCGTACTCAACCAGGACGTCGGCTATGCCTACCGACCCGACCAGATCGTCTGGGTCGACGGCGCGATCGACGCCGTGCGCCGGCTCAACCGGGCCGGATACCTGGTCTTCGTCGTCACCAACCAGTCCGGCGTCGCCCGCGGGCTATACGACTCCGGCGACGTCGAGGACCTGCACCGCTGGATGGCCGTACGGCTCGCCGAGCACGGAGCCACCGTCGACGACTGGCGCTACTGCCCCTATCACCCCGACCACCGGCCCGAGCGCTTCGCCGCCTACGCCGACTGGCGCAAGCCGGCCCCGGGCATGCTGGTCGACCTGATGCGACGGTGGCCGGTCCGCCGGGCCGGATCCTTCCTGATCGGCGACCGCGACAGCGACATGGCGGCGGCGGCGGCGGCCGGGATTGCCGGACACCACTACGGCGGCGGCGACCTCGACGCCTTCGTGGCACGCTTGATCGCGGCCGAGCCAGCCGGTATCTCGGGCGCGGGCGGAGAGGAGACGGGGTCATGAACTGGCGGATCGGATGGCTCGGCATCGTGGCGCGGCACCTCGCGCCGGGATCGCGTGCGATGAGCCCGGCGCGGTGAGCGATCTCCCCACCCCTGTCCGGCCCACAGCGCCGATCGTCCCCGTCATCCTCTCGGGCGGTGCCGGAACCCGGCTCTGGCCGCTGTCGCGGGCCGACCACCCCAAGCAGTTCCTCGACCTGCTGGGAGACGGCACGATGCTGCAGGCGACGGCGCGGCGGGTGGCCGACCCGGCCGTGTTCGGCCCGCCGATCGTGATCGCCAACGTCGAGCACCGGTTCCTGGTCGCCGAGCAGCTGCAGGAGGCCGGGATCCGGCCGCGCGCGATCGTGCTCGAGCCCGAGGGACGCAACTCGGCGCCGGCCGCCGCGATCGCCGCCCTGCATGCGATGGCGGTGGACCCGGACGCGCTGATCCTGCTGCTGGCGGCCGACCATGCCATGTCGCGACCGGCCGCCTTCGTGGAGGCGGTCCAGCGGGCGCGGCCGGCGGCCGCAGCCGGCAGCATCGTGACCTTCGGGATCCGGCCCGACCGGCCGGAGACCGGCTACGGCTACGTCCTGGCCGGCCGCGAGCACCCGGAGGCGCGCGGCGTGCACGGCGTCGACCGGTTCGTCGAGAAGCCCGACGCCGCGACCGCGGCCGCCTATCTGGCGGACGGCCGCTATCTCTGGAACTCGGGGAACTTCCTGGCCGCCGCGGCGACCCTGGCCGGCGAGATCGCGCGGTTCGCCCCGGAGATCGACGCGGCCGCCCGCGCGGCACTGGCGGGGGCCGCCCGCGACCTCGATTTCGAGCGTCTCGACCCGGCGGCGTTCGGCCGGGCCCCGGCGATCTCGATCGACTACGCGGTCATGGAGAAGACCGACCGGGCCGCCGTGGTTCCCTGCGATCCCGGCTGGAGCGACGTCGGCTCGTTCGCGTCGCTGTGGGCCCTGGCGGCGCGCGACCCGGCCGGCAACGCCCTGGTCGGCGATGCGGTCGCGGTCGACACCCGCAACTGCCTGGTGCACAGCACGGGACCGCTGGTCGCGACCCTCGGCGTGTCCGACCTGATGGTCGTCGCCACCCCGGACGCCGTGCTCGTGGCCGACGCCCGCCGGGCGCAGGACGTGAAGTCGGTGGTCGACCGGCTGCGCTCCGAGGGCCGCGCCGAGGCCGACGGGCACCCCGAGGTGCACCGCCCCTGGGGATCGTACCGTACGCTCGACATCGGACCGGGCTTTCAGGTCAAGCAGATCCGGGTCAACCCGGGTGGCCGGCTGTCCCTGCAGAGCCACCGGCACCGGGCCGAGCACTGGGTCGTCATCGAGGGCACCGCCCGGGTGACCCGCGGGCCCGACCGCGACCGGCTGGAGACCGTGGACCTGGCGATCAACCGCTCGATCGACATCCCGCTGGGCTGGGTACACCGGCTCGAGAACCCGAGCGACACCCCGGTCGCAATCATCGAAGTGCAGTCCGGCGGCTATCTCGGCGAGGACGACATCGAGCGCTACGACGACGCCTACGGCCGCGGCTGACCGTCGGCCGGCACCGCATACAACCGGCGCATCGGCCGGCGCCGGAACCGGTAGACCGTGGCCGGCGGAAAATTCGAGAAGGTCCGGCCGATCTTCAGCGCCTTCAGTCCGAGACGCTCCAGGATAAGACGCGGCACAGGGCAGCGCGCACCGTAGGTGAACTGGTAGAACGAGCCGTCCTGACTCATGTGCGCGAAGCAGCCGTCCAGCACGCCCATGATGGCGCGCGCCGGCATCGACAGGAACGGCAGGCCGCTGACCACCGCCTTCACGGGCTCGCCGTCGAACAGCTCCGCCCGGCCGAGGTCGGTGGCGTCCATCGCCAGGATGCCGACCCCCGGGAACCGCTCCGACAGCATCTTGGCGAACTTGGCCTCGCGCTCCACCAGCAGCAGCCGCTCGGGCGGGACGCCGCGGGCCAGCAGCGCCTTGGTGAACACCCCGGTGCCGGGGCCGAGTTCGATCACCGGCGTGGTATGCGGCGTGATCTCGGACGTGATCAGCGCCGCCAGCGCACTGCTGGACGGGGTAATTGAGGCCACGCGCCTCGGATCTGCGATCCAGGCACGCAGGAACTGTACTGCGTCGTTCATGGCCGCCGGTAGGCACCTCGAATTGACTCGCCGGGACGGACGTCCCATCGGCCAATATGACATAGCGATGACGGTACGGAAAAAGAACCTCTGCGTGGGCGGCATCGCATCGACTGCACGACGGGACCGCCCCTTCCGGTGACCTGCGCGCTTCCGCAGGTCGGATGGGCCGGGGCCGATCTGTCGGCGACGCCACGGCGACCGCCGATGTCGACCCGACGGTTCCGTCCCCGCTCGGCGGGATCCACTACGGGCGGGCCTTGTAGACGATGAATCCGGCGATCGCGTCCAGGAAGGCCTGGGTCTCGTCGACCCGGATCGAGTGGCTGCTGTCCTCGAACACCCGGAGGTCGGAGCCCGGGATCAGCCGGTGGATCTCCTCGGAGAAGTCCGGATGACAGATCCAGTCGTGGCGGCCGGCCAGGATCAGGGTCGGCGCGGTGATGCGCGGCAGCTCGGGGCGCAGGTCGAAGGTCTGGAGGAACCCGCCGGGCGCGAACGCCATGTTGATGGCGTCCGGCGACAGGATGCGCCGGTCGAGGCCGATGGCGGCCGCCGCCGGATCGTGGCGGCGCGAGTACATCGGCCCCATGATCTCGTAGTAGCGCCGCAGCCTGGCGACGGTGTCGAGCCGGCCGGCCCACAGGTCGTCACAGGCGGCGACCTGCTCCGGCGTGCCGCGCTCGGCCACGATCTGCCGGGCCCGCGCGTTGAAGCCCGCATGGGCGGCGGTCACCACCAGGATCAGGTGCGAGACCGACGCCGGGTAGCGGGCGGCATGCGCCATCGCCACCATCCCGCCGTAGCTGGTGCCGATGCTGACGATCGGCCCGAGCCCGAGGTGGTCGCGCAGCGCCTCCATGTCCTCGACGTTCTCGTCCAGCGTGTATCTGGCGACGTCGCCGCGCGCCGAACGGCCCTGGCCGCGGTGGTCGAAATAGACGACCTGCATGCGGTCGGTGAGCCGGGCGAAGCCGAGCTTCATGTCGGAGTGGTCGCCGCCGGGACCGCCGTGGATCACGAAGGCGGTCGGCTTCTCGCGCATTCGCGGGCCGTCGGGCACCAGTCCCGCGCCGTCGACGTCGAAGTAGATTTCGGTACCGCGGATCCGGGCACGCATGGAGCCTCCTGGCGACCGGCGTAGTCCGGACCGGCGGGGCCGAGGCTAGGCCGCCGCGTGGCGGACGGCAACGCGCCGCAGCGCCGGTGAAGCAGTTTTCCTTGTTCCCAGCGACTTGCAGTGGTTTCCTATGGATGGGGAACGTGCAAGTCGGCCGAACCGGCAGAATGCTGATTATTGCTCGGTTTCGGCTGCTTTAGACGGGGACTGACGTGGCCGGCGGCACGGTATTCGAGATCCTCACCCTGCGTGGCGGATCTTGGTCGATAGAGGCGACAGCAACCTCCCAGCAGGAGGCGCAGGTCGAAGCCGGGCGGATGCTCAACCGCCCGTTCATCGACGGCGTCCGCATCATCAAGGAATCGAAGAAGTCCATCGCGCAGCTCGAGCCGACGGACATCCTGTTCGAGAAGGTCAAGCAGAAGACCGAGGGCAAGGTCTTCGTCCAGCAGATCCTGGACGCGCCCCTTTGCTCGACCACGGACGACCTCTACGAGTGGCCGGCCCGGTCGACCATCAACCAGCTGATGCGGACCTATCTCGACAAGGTCAACCTCACCGCCACCGAGCTGATGCACTCCGCCAAGGAGATCAAGCGGCTGCTCGACGAGGGGACGCTGATCAACTCGGCCAGCGCCAAGGTCGCCGCCCTGCAGGCCAAGAAGACCGACGGCAACACCAACGCGCGGCGCGACGAGATCTACGACTTCATCCGCGACATCAACGCCCGGGTGAAGACCGCCACCGACCGCAAGCTGCCACGGGTCCGGGATGTCGGCTTCAACGGGCTGATGCAGGCCGTCAACGGATCCTTCGCCGGACCGGACGCCGGGTTCATGGCGCGGGTCGCGGTCACCGCCGAGCTGATCGACAACCGCAACCTGTTCGGCAAGCTGGCGACGCTCCTGGAGTGGGCGACCGAGGTCGACGACGAGACGTCTTTCCAGGTCATCGACGTCTTCATCTCGGACATCCTGTGGAACACCGACGTGCTGCGCGAGCTGCTCGGTTCCCAGCGCGACCTCGGCAGCGCGCTGGTCACGCTGATCTGCTTCGCCAGCGGCGAACCGATCGACGACGGGATCCCCGAGGACCTCGACCCCGAGCACCCCAAGTTCATCAACTTCACCCTGAACCGCTTCCTCGCCGAGGGCCGGCTGCCGGACAGCCAGGCCGTGCTGTTCGACCGGGTCAAACGGCAGCTCGAGGGCGTCAACCCGCTGTCGCGCGGCGACCGGGAGGAGGAGCGGGAGGTATTCTCCGGGCTGCTGAGCAAGCTGATCCCGGACATCGAGGTGGTCGGCGGGCCGTCGATCGCGGAGGCCGTCACCCAGCGGCAGTCGATGATCATCAACAAGGGCGGGCAGAAGGGCCTGAAGGAGGCGGCCGCCTCGATGCTGCCGTCGCTCGCCGATCCCGGCCGCAAGGCCGGCTACCTGCTGGCGCTGCTGGAATGCGCCCTGGGGCAGGACCTGCTGCGCGACGACATCGACCAGCACCTGGAGAAGATCCTGGTGTTGCCGCCGTCGGTGAACCACATCGTCCGGGACAAGATGCCGCCGAACCTGAAGATGCGGAAGATCACCTCGATCTACTACCGCATCGAGCAGTCGAGCCTGTCGGACGAGCAGAAGGACAAGCTCAAGAGCCGGCTGGACGACCTGCTGACCTCCTACATCGTCGACGGCAAGCTGCTCGAGAAGCTGGACAACCCGGAGCGGCCGCTGCACATCCGCGCCCGCATGCTGGTCAGCATGGTGCAGCCGGAGATGCTGCCGAACGGCCGGGCGTCGTCGCTGGCCCGCGAGATCATCATCAAGCACCTGCGGCGGCCGAACTTCGAGAAGGAGATGGTGGCCACCATCTCCGACGCGGCCGAGAAGGCGCAGGTCCTGCGGCAGTTCCACGAGCAGCTGAACCGCTGCGGCTTCTTCGGGTAGGCGGGTGGTCCGTCGGAAGGGCGGCGTGGTTCGCCGACGCTCAGTCGGCATCCATGGCGAAGTCCTCGTCGAGGTCCGACCACTCGTCGAGCTCCTCGCCGCCGTCCTGCCGGGCCTCCTCGACCATGGTCTCCAGCAGGGCGCTGTAGCGGTCCCAGCTGCCGTCGTCGTCGGACGCCTTGGTGGCCGCCCAGGCCGCCGCCAGGCCGGTCGCCCGCGCGGCATGGGTCCGGGCCGCGGCCGCGCGGGCCGCCTCGCCGGCGATCGCGGCGGTCACGTCGCCGCGCCCGGCGGCCGCCCGGGACGCCTCGCGGGCGGCGGCGCGGGCCGCAATTCGCAGGTTGTCGTTGCCGGTCTCCAGAAAGCTCCGCACGTCGTCCGGGATATCCCAGAGATGCGCGACGTCCAGCGCCACACGCCGGGCGAACTCGCGCAGCACGATCTCGCCGTCGACCCGCCACTCGACGGTGCGCGACCGGCAGACCAGCTTGTCCTCCTGGCGCGCCACCACGTCCTCGCAGGCGACCCGGCAGATGATGTCGCCGGGAGCGTATTTGAGGGCGTCGAGGATGCGCTCGGACGCATGCAGCCCGGACACGCAGACCGCCGGCTCGTCGTCGTGGACCAGCGATTCGCCGTCCGGCGGAACCGGCCGACCGTCGCGGAGCGCATCGCCGACGAAGTGCCAGGCCGCTACCGACATCGATGCCATCCCCAGGTGGACCAGTACGCGAAACCAGCGACTTACGGCCCGCCGCACGCGCTCCGGATCGCCGATATTCCCGGCAGCCATGTTAGGGAAACCTGCTAGGATTAGGAACGACAAAGCTGCCGGCGGCCTCGCCGGCCGCGCCTCGTAAAACAACGGTCGCCGCATGCCCAAGATACTGATCGTCGACGACTCCCGCCTGGTCCGCATGACCGTCCGCTCGATCCTGCGCCGCGCCGACGGATTCGACGTGGTCGGGGAGGCGGAGAACGGCCGCGAAGGCGTCGACATGGCCAGGGAGCTCAGCCCGGACGTCGTGACCCTCGACATCGAGATGCCGGTGATGAACGGCATCGAGTGCCTTCGCCGGCTGCGCATCCTGTCGCCGGCCAAGGTGGTCGTGCTGTCCTCGCTGACCCACCCGGCGTCGCCGAAGGCGGTGGAGGCCCGCCTGGTCGGCGCCGACGCGGTGATCGGCAAACCGTCGGGATCGGTCAGCCGCGACGTCGACGCCTCCGGCGGCGACCTGCTTATCGACACCATCCGGCGGCTGCTCGACGACGGCGACGCCGGGCTTGGCAGGGCGGCTCGATGAGCCTCGCGGACGGCGTCGCCGACGGCGAGAAGGTATCGGTCCTGCTGTTCCAGTCCGGCGGCCGGCGGTATGGCATTCGCCTGGCGAAGGTGCGCGAAGTCGCGGAGATCGAGGCGATCGAGCCGCTGGAAGGCCGCTCCGAGGACTATGTCGGGGTCATGGTGCTGCGCGACGAGCCGATCCCGCTGGCGGTCGTCCGGCCGGCCGGCACCGAGATCCCCCCGTCCCTGCCGATCTGCATCGTGCTGCAGAGCGGCGCCGCCGTGATCGGGCTGGCGGTCGAGCGGATCCTGGGCATCCGGAACTTCCGGCCGGAGCGCACGGTGGCCGGTCTGGTCGCCGAGGACCGCCCGCAACAGACCTATCTCGACGACGACGGCCGGCTCATCCAGGCGGTCGACGTCGATCGCTGGTTCGCGGCCCAGCCGAAACTGCCGCTGCTGTCGGACCAGCGCTCCGCCAGATCCAAGGCCGAGAGCGCGGCGCCCTCGGAGGCGTCGCGGACCCGCTACATGGCGCTGACCATCGGCGACCAGTACTTCGCGGTGGACTCGCGCCTGGTCGAACGCGCGGTCGACGACGCCAGCGTCGCCATGCTGCCGAACCGCCCCGGCGTCCGTCTCGACTCGGTCATCGAGGTGAGCGGCAACGTGCTGCCGGTGCTGCGGCTGTCGGCCGACGACCTGGGCGCCGACGTGATCTACATCATCGTCAATTTCTTCGACCAGAAATGGGCCATCGCGACCGAGCGCGTGCTGGGTATCGTGGCGAACGAGAGCCCGGCGCGGCCAGTCGGGGACGAGACCCAGGAGCGGGTGATCTCCAGCAAGGGCCGGTTCCACGAGGTGATCGACCTGCGGGCCTTGATCTCGGCCCATGTTCCCGATTTCGTTCGGCCCGACGGGTCGAGGGCCTGAGCGACATGGACGATTTCGAGACCGGCGCGTCGGGGGAGATGTGGGAGCTCTTCGAGCAGGAGAGCGAGAGCTACCTGGCGCAGGTGGAGCAGTCGCTGTCCGGCACGGCGGCGGACCTGCAGGACCCGGCGCGGATGAGCGCGCTGTTCCGGGCGATGCATTCGTTCAAGGGGGTCGCGGCGTCGCTCGGCCTGACCGGGCTCGAGGCGATCGCCCATCGCGCCGAGGACCTGCTCGACATGTTCCGCAACGGCGAGGCGGTGCCGGACGAGGCCACCCGCGATCTGCTGCTCTTCGCCGCCGACTCGCTGTCCTCGCTGCGCGAGGACTGTCTGGCGCAGCGTGCTGACCTGGCCGGCGACAGCGGCCTGCTGACCCAGCTCGCCGAGACCAAGGCCCGGTTGAAGAGCGGGCGCCCGGCGCCGGCCGCCCGGCGGCCAGCCGTCCCGGCCGGCGGCTACCACGACGAGCCGGCCGAGGCGGCGGACGACGCCCTCCCCGAGGGCGACGATGAGCCCGAGGAGGTCGACGAGCCGATGTCCCTCGACACCGAGGCGCCGGGTGCCGGCCCGGGTGCCATGACGCTGCAGGTCTCGCGCGAGGCCGCGGACCCGTCGGAGACCGAATTCCAGGACGACGTCGTCGGCGCGTTCGACGAGGTGGTGTCGGGCGAGCTCGGGAACCTGGCCGAGGCCCTCGAGAACCCGTCCCTCGACGCCCAGGAGATCGAAGGCTCGATCCTGCCGATCCGCGAGGCCGCGAACGAGGCCGGGTATTTCGGCATCGCCGCGGTGCTGAACGACATCCAGACGGTGCTGCGCGAGTCCGAGGAACTCGACCGGACAGCACTGACGCGCGGCCTCTGCATCTTCGTGCATCGCCTGCGGATACTCTCCGAGCTGGCGGACTCCGGCCTGTCGATGGAGAACGTCGAGGACTCGCTGTCGCCGCACATCGCCACCGAGGCCCGCGAGGTCATCGACCGGCTGTGGGTCGAGCATGGCCAGACCAGGGACTGGGAACTGGTCGGCATCCTGTCGCGCGCGCTCGGCGTCCCGCGGCTGTCGGCCCTGGCGCGCCTGACCAGCGAGCTGACCGCGATGGACGGCTGGCGCGACCGGCCCGGCGCGCTGGCGGTGGTCGAGGAGATCCGCCGCGAGACCCCGGTGATCGGCATCGCCGGCCTCGACGTCTCGTCGCTGGACGTGCGGCACGCGGTCTACGACCGGCTGCGCGACGAGATGGCGATGCTGCTGACCAATGCCGAGGCATCGGTCGCGGAACTGCGGGACAAGCTCGGCGACGACATCTTCAACAGCCTGTCGCCGGCCGCCCGCAACGAGATCGCCGAATTCCTGAAGACCCCCGGCAGCGCGCTGCTGGAAGTGCGCGCCCTGATGGCCGACGACGATCCCGGCGCCCAGGAGCTGATGGGGCGGCTCAGCGGCGAGCGGGTGATCTCCAATCGGATCCTGATCGACATCGACCCGAACCTGTACCAGTTCCTGATCGGGATCGAGGGCACGCCTGACGATCTGGTCGCCGACATGCAGTCGATCGACCGCGACCGGACGGTGCTGCAGTCCTGGACGGTGCTGATCGAGAGCACGGCCGAGGGAGCGCCGCCGCCTGCCCGCCCGAAGCCTACCCCGAAGGCCGCCCCGAAGCCGGTGCCGCGACCCGGACCGGCCGCGGCAGCGCGGCCCGCTGCGCGCCCGGCCCGACCGGCGGCCGTACCGCCGCCGGAACCGGCACCGATGCCGATGGCGGTGGCATCGCCGACCGGCAGTTCCACGGCAGCCGAACTCGTCCCGTCGCCGCCCGAGGCCCCGGCCCGGTCGCTGGAGGATGCGAAGGAACCGGTGGCGGCCAAGGCGGCCGGCGGCAGCTCGCTGCGGGTGTCGTCGGACCTGGTCGACAGCTACCTGGATTCGGTGGCCGAGTTGCGGCTGTGCCTGTCGCGGCTCGAGCAGGGCGTGGCCGAGGCCGGGTTCCCCAGCACCACCGCCGAGCTGCGGTCGGCGGCGACCCAGACCAGCCCCCGCACCGCCGAGCGGTTGCGCACCGCCGCCCGCCAGATCGACAACGCCAGCAAGGTGATCGCCAGCCAGATCGCCCGGGCCGAGACCACCCTGCGGATGCTGCACGGGGTGACGCTGGACCTGCGGGTCGTGCCGATCAGCATGGTGCTGGGCCGGATGCCGCGGCTGGTCCGCGACCTGGCGCGCAGCCTGGGCAAGCAGGTGACCCTGGAGATCGACGACGGCGACATCCAGATCGACAAGTCGATGGTCGATGCCCTGACCGAACCGCTGGTCCACATGATCCGCAATGCCATGGACCACGGCATCGAGGCGCCGGATGACCGGGAACGGCTGGGCAAACCCGGCAAGGCCACCATCACGCTGAAGGCCACCCAGAACGGCAACGTCGCGCGGATCATGATCGCCGACGACGGGCGCGGCCTGAACACCGCGGTGATCCGGGCCAAGGCCATCGAGCGCGGGCTGATCTCCGACCAGGACGCCGCCCGGATGTCGGACCGCGAGATCCAGCGGCAGATCTTCGCCCCCGGCTTCTCGACCGCATCGGCCATCACCGAGACCTCCGGCCGCGGCGTCGGCATGGACGTGGTGCTGGTCACCATCCGCCGGCTCGGCGGATCGATCGACATCGACAGCGTCGAGGGCGAGGGCACCACCTTCTATCTGAACTTCCCGGTGTCGGCGGCGCTGCAGCGCATCGTCGTGGTGAGCGACGGCGAGCGCGACCTGGGCCTGCCGGAACGCGCGGTCATCGAGGTCATCGAGGTCGAGAGGAGCGCCATCCAGACGGTCGGCGAGCTGGCGGGCATCCACCATCGCGACGGCTTTCTGCCTGTGCGGTCGATCGAGTCCATGCTCGGCTGGGACACGCCGGACGCGGCCGCCAACCGGTCCGCCTTCCCGGTCGTGATCCTGGGCACCGCCGAGCGCCGGGTCGGCGTGGCGGTCGCGCGCATCAAGCGCCGCCAGGAGGTCTTCATGAAGGAACTGCACCCGGCGCTCAGCTCGGTCGACGTGCTGGCCGGCGCCACCGTGATGGGCGAGGGCCAGCCGCTGCTGGTGCTCGACCCCGACACCCTGATCGCCATCGCCGGCGCGTGACGCGCCCACCCGGGCATGGCGAACGATCGGCGCTACTTCAGCAGCGTCGGCGTCAGCCCGGAGATCCAGCCGGCCATCCTCGGCAGCGGCAGGACCGTGTCGGCGGCACCGATGTCGACCGCCGCCTTCGGCATCCCGTAGACCACCGAGGTGGCCTCGTCCTGGGCGGCGGTCCGTGCCCCTGCCCGCCGCATCGCCAGCAGGCCGTCGGCGCCGTCGCGCCCCATGCCGGTGAGCAGCACGCCGATGGCGCGGCGTCCGAGCTCGTGCGCGGCCGACTTCATCAGTTCGTCGGCGGCCGGGCAGTGACCGCCGATCCGGTCGGTCTCGCCGAGGCTGGTCCAGATGCCGCGCGCATCCTTGCGGAGCCGCAACTGGCGGCCGCCCGGTCCGACCAGCGCCAGCCCGCGACGCAGCGGGACGGCGTCGCCGGCCAGCGCCACGTCGATGGCGCAGGCCTGGTCGAGGCGCTCCGCGAAGGATCCGACATAGGCCTCGGGCATGTGCTGGACGACGACGATCGGCGCGCAGTTCGCCGGCATGGCCGACAGCACCGTCAGCAGGGCGTCGGTGCCGCCGGTCGAGGCGCCGATGCAGACCACCGGGCCGAGATAGGGCGCCCCCGGCGCCGGCGCGCGGTCGCGGCCGGCCGGCGGCTCTGCCGGCCGGCGCTCCGGCGTCGACGGCCCCTGCAGGCGCGCCTGCTTGAGCGCCGCCGCCAGCCGCGGTGCCGCCCGGGACAGCTCGTCGCGGACGTTCAGGTCGGGCACCGCGATCCGCAGCGGGGACGGGACCTTCAGGCGGGCCGCCAGGGTGTCGCCGGCGTCGCCGCTCCCGACCGTGACCAGCACCAGCGGCCGGGCCGCCACCACGATCGTCTTGACGGCCTTCTCGAGATCCGCGAGATCGGCCGCCGACGCCGCCAGGACCACCACCTCGGCGGCCGCGAGCCGGTCCGGCGCCACCCGGACCGGGGTGATCGCCTCGACGTCGCCGTCCGCCAGGGTCGCCAGAGCACCCGCGACCGCCTTGCGCAGCAGCGGATCGGCGGCGACGACCAGGATCCGGCTCATGCCGTCCCCCGCTTGCGGAAGATCGCCGGCCGGACCTGGTCCAGGTACTGCCGCGAGTGATCCGGGTTGTCGGTATGGCCGATGAACAGGTATCCGCCCGGCGCCAGCAGGCGCTCGAGCTCGCGGACCAGCTTCTCGCGCGTGGCGTCGTCGAAATAGATCATCACGTTGCGGCAGAAAATCAGGTGGAAGCCGCCCTTCAGCCGGTCGAGCGGCTCCACCAGGTTCAGCCACCGGAACATCACGTCGTCGCGAACCGCCTTCACGACCCGGTACACGTCGCCGCCGGCCGGCTCCAGGAACCGGCTCCGCCACGCCTCGGGGAGATGCCGGAACGCGTCCGCCTTGAACTCGCCGATCGCGCCGCGCCGCAGCGACCGGGCGGCGATATCGGTCGCCAGCACGCCGGCGTCGAGGTTGTCGTAGCGCGGCCCGAAGAACGACCGCATCGCCATGGCGATCGTATAGGCCTCCTCGCCGGCCGCGGCCGCAGCACTCCAGATCCGGATGTCACCCCGCCCGCCGCGGGACAGCCGCCGCTCCAGCTCCGGCAGCACGGTGGCCTGCAGGAACTCGAAATGCGCCGGCTCGCGGTAGAAGTAGCTGTGGTTGGTCGACAGCTGCTCGACCACCTCGCCCAGCAGTTCGTCGCGCCCTTCGCTTCGCGCGTCGCGGATCAGTTCGGCGATCGACGCATGCCCCGACTGCCCGATGTAGCCCAGCAAGCGGGACCGCAGGAAGTTCTCGGCGTCGTCCGGCAGCACGATGCCGAACCTCGAGTGCATCAGCCGGCGGAATGCGCCGAACTCGGCCCCGGTGACGTCAATACTTGCCAAAGTCGCCCGACTTGATCTGCTCCTGGGCGCGGGCGCCGGCGGCCGCCTCGGCACCGGCGGGCGGCGACCATGCGGGGGCCGGCGCATCGTCGTCGTTGCGGCCCATGGTCCCGTTCAGCTTGAAGCGCGACACCGACTGCTGCAGTTCCCGGCCGCGCTGCGCCAGCGAGCCCGAGGTCGCGGCCATCTGCTGGGCGGCCGCGGCGTTCTGCTGGATGACGGTGTTGAGCCGATGGATCGCGACGTTGATCTCGTCGGCCCCGATCGACTGCTCCTCGCTGGCGGCACTGATGCCCTGCACCAGATCCTTCGCCCGGGTGATGCCCGGGAGCAGGTCGTTGAGCAGCCGGCTGGTGTTCTCGGCGGCCTCCCGGCCGTCGGCCGAGGCGTCCTGGATCTCGCTGGCGGCCTGCTTGCTGATCTCCGCCAGCCGCGACACTTCCGAGGCGACGACCGCGAAGCCGCGGCCGTGCTCGCCGGCCCGGGCCGCCTCGACCGAGGCGTTCAGGGCCAGCAGCTCGACCTTCCGCGTGATCTCCTCGACCACCAGGATCTTGTCGGAGATGTGCTTCATCGCCGAGGCCGTGCGGCCCATGGCGTCGGAGCAGCGCGCCGCCTCCTCGGCCATCCGCTCGGAGACCTTCTCGGTCTCCTCCGCGTTCTTGGCGTTCTGCCGGATGCCGGCGGTCATCTCCTCCATGGCGGCGGAGGTCTCCTGCACGCTGGAGGCCTGATCGTTGACGCCGTCCGACACCTGCTGGGCGGTCTGCCGAAGCTCGGAGCTTCCGCTGCTGACACCGTTGGACGCGGTCTGGATGGTCCCGAGGATCTGCGTGAGGTTGTCCTGCATGCGGGCGACGGCCGCCAGCAGCCGGCCGATCTCGTCATGCGGCCCGCTGGCGTCGACGGCGACCGACAGGTCGCCCGAAGCGAAGCGGTCGACCATTTTCACCGTGCTGTTCAGGCGGCTGCGGATGCGCAATGCGAGCAGGATTCCTGAAGCCAGTGCGACGATGATGGCCACGGCGGCGGCGGCCGAGAGATGCTCGATCGCCTCACGCGGGGCGGCCTGGACCATCTCGGCCGAGTTGCCGGCCAACAGGTTCGCCCGCTTCAACAGTTGCTCCATGTACTCGAAGGAGCGGTCCTGGGCGGCGTTGATCAGCTCCATCTTCGGACTGAACATGCCGAGCGCCGGGATCCGGCCCGCGGACGCGCTCAGCAGCGGCTTCAGCTGGTTGAAGACGACGGTGCCGGCCGCGGTTATCTCGTCGTGGTCCTTCTCGATCTTGCGGATCAGCGCCTCGTAGGCGCTGAACTCGGCGGCCCGGAAGGCATCCATGTCGGGGTCGGACTTCAGCAGCGTGACGACCTTCGCGAACTCGGCCTCCGCCAAGGCGGCGTAGTGCTGGAATTTCTCGGCGTGCGCCTCGACCATGTCGCCGCGGCCCTGGGCCGCGTCGGACAACGCGATGTGGACGTGCAGTTCCTGCTCGAGCTGATACTTGACCGCCGTGGAGATGCCCTTGAGGAGCGGCATGTCCGAGGAGGTGATGTGATCCACCTGCTTTCCGACATAGGCCAGCGAATAGATCGAGTAGGCGGTGACGCCGCATAGGACGAGCGCCATGAAGATCACCAGCGCCAGGATCTTGGTGGACAGATTGATCGACATCCGTTGCCCCCGGAAATTGCTCGACAAGTACCGCCCGCGCCCGACGGCCGGTCCTGCGCGCGCGAGTATATCGCCGTCGCCGGGGTGTGGGCATAGCCTTGCGGACAGGCCATGCAGGAATCCGCCGTATCCCGGTATCCGGAGGGCGGAATTCGGCGGCCGGGCGGCTCGAAACCGGGCCGCCCGGCCGGATCCCCGATCACGACCGCCGGGCGACGAACCAGACGTTCATCGGATCGTGCGGCAGCACATGGCGGGCGACCGAGGCGAATCCGGCCTCGTGCAGCATCGCCTCCGCGGTCTCCCAGCCCCACATGGTGCCGAGCCCGGCGCCGCCCTGGCCGAGCGAGATCGGCGTGCAATGGACACAGGAGATCGCATAGAGCAGCGACGCCATCGGGAAATCGAGGTTGTTCTCCAGGCGGGCCGAGCCGCCGATGTCCTGCATCAGATACGTGCCGCGCGGCTTCAGGGCGCCGTGAAGGCTGCGAATCAGCGCTGCCGGGTCCTTCTGGTCATGGACCGCGTCGAAGCTGACGATGAGGTCGAACCGGCCGGTTGCGCGGTAGCCGGTCAGGTCCCGGGCCTCGAAGCGCAGGTTCGCGAGGCCGGCGGCGCGAGCCGACTCGCTGGCATGGGCGACGGCGTCCTCGCACAGGTCGTAGCCCACGAAGCGGCTGGCCGGAAAGCGCCGGGCCATGGCCAGCAGCGCCCGGCCGCGGCCGCAGCCGGCGTCGAGCACGTCGATCCCGACCTCGAGCGCGTCGACGATCCCCGGGGCGAGCGGCAGGATGGCGTCGAACAGCGGCGCCGTGACGGTCTGGTCGCTGTCCTCCGCCATGATCCGGTGAAAGCACGGATAGTCGTCATACCGTGTGCCGGCGCCGGTCGCGAAGCAGTCGAGCACCCGCTCCTGCATCGCCCCCATGATGGCGACGTGCTGGCCGTAGACCGCCAGGTTGCCGAGCGGCGCCCCGCGGGTCAGACAGGCCGCGTGCTCCGCCGGCAGGCTGTATCGCCCGGCGGCCGGCCGGTAGTCGACGATCCGGGCGGTGACCATGACGGCGAGCCATTCGCGGACATAGCGCTCGGCCAGCCCGGCACGGTCGGCGAGTTCGGCGCTGGTCGCGGACGGCAGGCCCGCCAGCGAATCGAACAGATCGAGGCGGTGCCCGATCGACAGCATGACGGCGACCGCCCCGGCATCGAGAACATCGCCGATGCGCCCGGCAAAGTTCTCGGCAACGGTCTGGTCGAAAGTCTCGGCTTCGGTGACTGCGGACATCCTGGTCCTCCGGGTCCGTGGGTGGAAGCGGTGACGGGTAGCGCCGGAAGACACGGCCCGCGAGAGGCCGAATGGACAAAACAGAGGCATTCATGCCACTAGGCGGTATGGTTGCCGTCCAGGAGCAGAAGCCGGTCGCCGTCAGCCTGCTGGCGTTGCCGGAGTCGACGCCCGGCGCTCTCTACGGGCTGCTGGAGGTCTTCTCGGCGGTCGGCGTGGCGTGGACCGAGCTGACCGGCGAACCGGTCACCGCCCGCCGGATGCAGACCCGAATCGTCGCCGCGGAGACGCAGCCTTTCGCCACGGCCGTCGGCCCGGTGATCGCGCCGGATCACGGGCTGACCGACGATACCGTCGCCGACCTGGTGCTGGTCACCGACCTGGCACTGCCGATGCCGGTGGGGACGCGGGGACGCTGGCCGCGCGAAACCCGGTGGGCGCGCGAGCAGTACCGTCGTGGCGCCACCGTGTGCTCGGTCTGCACCGGCTCGCTGTTCCTGGCCGAGGCCGGGCTGCTCGACGGCCGCGAGGCGACCACCCACTGGGGTGCGGTCGACCTGTTCCGGACCGGCTACCCGCGGGTCCGGCTGCGGCCGGAACTGATCCTGTGCGAATCCGACCCCGACGGCCGGCTGATCACCGGCGGCGGGGCCGCCGCCTGGGAGGACCTGGCGCTGCATCTGATCGCCCGTTTCTGCGGGACGGCCGAGGCGGTGCGGATCGCCAAGGTGTTCCTGCTCGGCGATCGCAGCGAGGGCCAGTTGCCGTTCACCGCCATGCCGCGCCGGGCGCAGCACGACGACCCGGTGATCGGCGCCTGCCAGGCCTGGATCGCCGAGCACTATTCGGGGCCCAACCCGGTCGCCCGGATGGTCCGACAGTCGGGCCTGGCCGAGCGCACCTTCAAGCGGCGGTTCAAGGCCGCCACCGGCTACGCCCCGGTCGACTACGTCCAGGCCGTGCGGATCGAGGAGGCCAAGCAGATGCTGGAGACCTCGGACGAGCCGACCGATGCCGTGGCGAGCGCCGTCGGGTACGAGGACCCGGCCTTCTTCCGCCGATTGTTCAGGCGCCGGACCGGCCTCAGCCCAGCCCGCTATCGCCAGCGCTTCCGCCCAATCGCCCGGCGGCGACGCTGAGCGGTTGCACTCGCCCGCACTCCTGGGAAGTGTAGAGGGCGGGGCCGCACGGGCGGCACGCGGCAGCTAGGGACCGGACGATGGGCGAGAGACTGAAGGGCAAGGTGGCGCTGGTCACCGGGGCGGGCTCGATCGGACCGGGCTGGGGCAACGGCAAGGCGTCGGCGACGCTCTATGCGCGCGAGGGCGCCCGGGTGTTCCTGGTCGACAACCGCGCCGAGGCGGTCGAGGAGACCCGCCGGATCATCGAGGACGAGGGCGGCAGCTGCGCCACCCATGTGTGCGACGTGACCCGCTCCGACCAGGTGGCCGCCATGGTGACGGCCTGCGTCGCCGCCTTCGGCACCCTCGACATCCTGCACAACAACGTCGGGTATGCCGTTCCCGGCGGCCCGGTGACCCTGTCCGAGGAGGACTGGGACGACCAGATGTCGATCAACCTGCGGCACGTCTTCCTCGCCACCAAATTCGCCATTCCGGTCATGGAGACCGCCGGCGGCGGCGCGATCGTCAACATCGGCTCGACCTCGGGGGTCACCTTCACCGGCCAGCAGCAGATCGGCTACCAGGTCGCGAAGGCGGCGATCGTGCGGTTCTCGCGCTCGGTCGCGCTGGAATACGCGCCCAAGGGCATCCGCTGCAACACCGTGGTACCGGGCCAGATGCACACCCCGCTGGTCGAGGCCCACCTGGCCGGGCAGCAGTCCGGCGGCGACGCCGAGGCCCTGATCGCCCGGCGCAACGCCCGGATCCCGATGGGCTTCATGGGCACCGGCTGGGACGTCGCCCATGCCTGCCTGTTCCTGGTGTCCGACGAGGCGCGCTACGTCACCGGTGCCGAGATCGTGGTCGACGGCGGCCTGACCCTGAAGTGCACGGACCGATAGGCGGCCGCGACTGCCGGCCAGTCCGGGGCTGCCGCCCACGCACCGCTACGTCCGACCCGGCGGGATTCGATCCACAATTCCCAATTGCATGCAATTTTCACAAATTCCCTGTTGACGCTATAGCTTGTCACCCTAATAATTGACAGTTGAAAGCTGCTAAACGCAGAGCATACTCGCGACCTGCGGGTGATTAGCCTTCCGAACTCAAATGACAATCAATCGATAAGCGCTGACTTATCGAAACGGAAGAGGTGCGGCCATGACATTTCTTGATTACACTTCGTCCTTCGGGATGGCGGCCGCACCGTTTCAGTTGACCGATCGGGCGAATGACTTCCTGTTCGTCGATTCCGAGGTCGATAGCGCCGAAATTTTGCTGAATCACCTTGCCCGCCCGACGATCGTCGAGCGCCTGCGGCAAGGCGGTGACCCGCTCGCACAGATCGCCGCCGTTCTGGCCGAGGCGCCCGGGGTTCGGCGTCTTCACGTCCTCTCGCACGGCGCGCCCGGCCGACTGCGGCTCGCCGGTCGGGATCTCGGCCTCGAGGCCTTTCTGGATCATCCGGCCCTGCCGACGCTGCGGGCGGCGCTCGCCGACGATGCGGAGATCGTTCTGTACGGCTGCGCGGTCGCGGCCGGCCCCTCGGGCGACCGGTTCGTGTCCGGGTTGTCGGCGGTACTCGGCGCCCCGGTGACCGCCTCGGACGCCCCGGTCGGGCGCGGCGGGACCTGGCGGCCGTTCACCGGTGACCTCTGCGCATTCGGCGCGGCCGGCATGGCCGCCTATCCGCATCGACTGGCGACCGCCACCTTCGGCATCGTCACCACGATCAACACCGTCAGCACCCTGACGTCGAACGAATCCGGCGTGACGATCAGCGTCACGAAGAGCGACTCGACGCCGATGGCCGGTGTGAGCTCGGGCTTCCTCGACCCCGGCGTGATCGGCAACACGGTGAGCTACACGCTGACGTTCGACACGGCCGTCAACATCACGCAGTTCCAGATCGGCGAGTTCACCAACCGCTCCGCCGGCAGCAACTACGTCTTCACCCCGGACACCGGGACCACGGTCACGATCGCCGACAACAGCGGCTCGATCGTCGGCGCGATCGCCACCCTGAACCCCGGCGACTGGACCGGCATCACCTCCTTCACGGTGTCCTATACCGGGACGGAGACCTGGCGGGTCGGCCTCGACAACATCAAGTTCACGGCCGCCCCGATGACCGCCGCCAACACCACCGGCGCGGGCTTCGACACCACCGACGGGACCAATCTGACACCGTCCTTCGCCTTCGGGGCCGGCGACGAGACGCTGACGATCGCCGATGCCAGCCACATCTCGGCCACCTCGGTGGCCGACGGCGGTGCCGGCACCGACACCATCGTGCTGGCAAACGGCAGCGACCTCTCGACCGCCGGCTTCACGCTGACCGGCTTCGAGAACCTGACCCTGGCCAGCGGGGCCTCGGTCACCATGACCGTCGCGCAGCTGAACGGCTTCACCGGCGCCGTCACGGCGGCCGGGACCGAGACCGTGACCCTGGCGACGACCGGGACGGTCGCGGGCGGCAACATCGCGGCCATCGAGACGATCGCCACCGCGGCCGACGCGGCGACCCAGACGATCACCCTCGCCGCGGCCGACGCCTCGGGCATGACGCTCGTGGCCGGCGATGGCGGGCTGGACGGCTTCGTGGTGACCGGATCGACCGGGGCCCAGGTCCTGCTCGGCAGCGACGGCAGCGACTCGTTGAGCGGTGGCGCCGGGGCCGACTCGCTCTTGGGCAACGCCGGCGACGACCTGCTGATCGGCGGCGCGGATGCCGACACCCTGTTCGGCGGAGACGGGTTCGACTCGCTGTACGGCGGCGCCGGCGACGACAGCCTGATCGCCGGCACCGGGGCGGACCTGCTGGTCGGCGGCGGCGGCGCCGACCGCTTCGTGCTCCCGGGGAACCTGACCGGCGGGACCTATACCGTCGGCGACTACACCGCGGGCGAGGACACCATCAGCCTGCTGGGCGCCACCGCCGCGAGCGTCCTGACCGCGACCACCGTCGGCAGCGACGTCCTGCTGGGCGTCGACATGAACGGCGACAGCTTTGTCGACCTGAACCTGCTGGTGGCCGGCGGCGCCGGGCTGAGCTTCTCGACCGTGGCGTCGACCTTCGGCTCCGACATCGTCGGGTCGACCGCGGCGAACGTCCTCTACGGCACGACAGCGGCCGATCTGCTGACCGGCTCGGTCGGCAACGATGTCGTCAGCGCGCTCGAGGGGGCCGACACCGTGCTGGCGCTGGCCGGCGACGACGTGGTTCACGGCGACGGCGGCAACGACGTGCTGTCCGGCGGCGATGGCCTGGACAGCCTGTATGGCGGCGAAGGCGGCGACACCCTGGTCGGTGGCGACGGCGCCGACGTCCTGTACGGCGGCACCGGCAACGACTTCCTGTACGGGGTCACCGGCAGCGACGTGCTGTTCGGCGGCGACGGCGACGACCGGCTGTCCGGCATGGATGGCGACGACACCCTGCTCGGCGGGGCCGGCAACGACTTCCTGTCCGGTGGCGCCGGCAGCGACGTGCTGTCCGGCGGCGACGGCAACGACTTCCTGGCCGGGGTCGCCGGCAGCAACCTGCTGGCCGGCGGCCAGGGCGTCGACACCCTGGTCGGCGCGGACGGCGACGACACCCTGCTCGGCGGCACCGGTGCCGACTTCCTGTACGGGGTCACCGGCAGCGACGTGCTGTCGGGCGGCGACGGCGACGACCAGCTGTCCGGCATGGAGGGCGACGACACCCTGCTGGGCGGCACAGGGGCCGACATCCTGTCCGGCGGCGCCGGCAACGACGTGCTGTCCGGCGGTGACGGCAACGATTTCCTGGCCGGGGTCGCCGGCAGCAACCTGCTGGCCGGCGGCCAGGGCGTCGACACCCTGGTCGGCGCCGACGGCGACGACACCCTGTACGGCGACGGCGGCAACGACCTGATGTTCGGCGCCACCGGCAGCGACGTGCTGTATGGCGGCGACGGCGTCGACAACATGTCGGGCATGGACGGCGACGACACCCTGTACGGCGGCACCGGCGCCGACATCCTGTCCGGCGGCGCCGGCAACGACGTGCTCTCGGGCGGCGACGGCGACGACTTCCTGGCAGGGGTCGCCGGCAGCAACCGGCTCGACGGCGGCCAGGGCATCGACATCCTGGTCGGTGCCGACGGCGACGACACCCTGTATGGCGGCGGCGACGGCGACTTCCTGTTCGGCGTCACCGGCAACGACGTGCTGTATGGCGGCGACGGGGCCGACAACATGTCGGGTATGGACGGCAACGACACCCTGTACGGCGGTACCGGCGCCGACATCCTGTCCGGCGGCGCCGGCAACGACGTGCTCTCGGGCGGCGAGGGCGACGACGTCCTGAACGGAATCGCCGGCAACAACCTGCTCGCCGGCGGCCAGGGCAACGACCTGCTGGTGGGGGCCGGCGGGGCCGACACCCTGTCGGGCGGCGGCGGCTCCGACAGCCTGTTCGGCGCCACCGGCAACGACGTGCTGCATGGCGGCACGGGGGCCGACCTTCTGTCCGGCGGTGCGGGCAACGACGTGTTCGTGTTCGACGCCGGTGACGGGGCCGACACGATCATGGATTTTCTGAACGGCGCCGACTCGGTCGACCTGGACGACGGCTTCGGCATCACCGGTCAGACGGAACTCGACGCGGTTGCCTCGGACGACGGCTCCGGCAACGCCGTGCTCGACTTCGGCGACGGCGATACCCTCGTGCTGCTGGGAATCGACTACCGGGACCTGCTGATCGACAACTTCTACTGACCGGGGAACCGGGCCGCCGCCCGGCCCGTCCACCGCGGCAGGGACGAACTCGCAGGCGTCGAAGCCGAATCGGCGAGCAGCGGTTCCAACTCCAGAGAACCGGCGTCCGGTGCGAGCGCCACGACTGCGCGATGGCCGGCTCCTGCGCCGCAATCCGCCGGCCGCCCACGGGGCCGTCCATCGGTCGGCTGATTCGAAGAGGCGTAGCCCGCGGTCCGCAGGCGCCTGCGGATCGGGAGCGGACCGTCGCTCGACCGAAATCCACCCGGAAATGACGAGGCCCCGAAAGCTCTCGCTTTCAGGGCCTCAGAATGGCGCGCCCGAGAAGATTCGAACTCCTAACCTCCTGATCCGTAGTCAGGTGCTCTATCCAGTTGAGCTACGGGCGCGTGCTTCGGGGCAACGCCCCCCGAAGGCCGCGCAACCTACTCAAACAGGATTACCTTGGCAAGGCCTGAGCGCCACGAATTCAGGAACCAAAATAACTTGTTCTGATTCCTGGGTTTAAGTAGTATCGACCGCACGATTCGCGACCCTGCACGCAATCGGCGTGAGGCGACGCGGGCTCGATCGGTCGGGCGTACGACGGGGGCGGGCAGTCGTAACGCAATGGGGTATCCGGGGTGCCCTCCTCGGACAGGGACAACAAGGGAAGTCGCGGTGACCGTATCGTTCCACTCGTTGCGTCGCCTCGCCGCCATCGGCGTGGGCGTGCTAGGGCTAGCAGGCTGTTCCACCGATACCTTGTGGCCGTCGCTCAGCGGTGAGCCGCCGGCCGCCCAGGGCTCGGGGGAAAGGATCGCCATCAAGCCATCCGCGGGGGAGATCTCCGGTCAGCCGTTGAACGCCCCGCCGCAGCTCGGCTCCACCAACTTCAAGCTGACCCCGCCGCAGCCGGGCCAGCCGACCGGCACCTTCGTGGGCCAGAAGGTCGACCAGCTGCGCCAGGACCTGATCCGCCTCCAGGACTCGGTGCGTGCGCAGAACAGCTCGCTGCAGCAGCTGCGCGAGCAGACCGTCCAGAACGCGATGAACTATCACTCGACCGTGGCCACCATCGAGTCGCGCCTGCAGGTCGGCACCACCCCGGGCAACCCGCAGCTGGTCGACGGCTGGGCGCGCGCCCAGCGCGAGCTCGAAATGGTGAACGGCGACATCGGCCTGATGAACGGCCTCGCCAACCGGGTTTCCGCCGACGCCGCGCTGTCGACCTACATGCTGGAATCGGTGCGCGCCGCCTACGGCCTGTCGGGCGCCGTGGAGGAAGACCATCGCCAGCTGTCCGTGCTCGAGGACGACACCAACCAGACCGTTGTCCTGGTCGACCGCCTGCTGACCGAGCTGAGCGACGACATCCGCCGCCAGAGTGCCTATGTCGCGACCGAGCGGCAGGACCTCAACGCCCTCGCCGTCGCGATCAAGCATGGCGAGCTGTTCGGTACCAGCCTGGCCAACCGGACCATCCCGCAGACCAGCTTCGCGCCGACGCCGAGTGCGGCGCCGCGCGGCTTCGTCGGCCAGGGCGCCGACCGGCGGCCGCTGGTGGTGATCCGCTTCGACCGGCCGAACGTGCAGTACGAGCAGCCGCTCTACAGCGCCGTCAGCCGCGCGCTCGAGCGCCGGCCCGACGCGTTCTTCGACGTGGTCGCGGTCAGCCCGCAGTCGAACAATACCGGCCGCGCCGCGCTCGACACCAACGCCGCGCGCCGCAACGCGCAGGGCGTGATGCGGGCGTTGACCGACATGGGCCTGCCGACCAGCCGGATCGCGCTGTCGGCGACCACGGCATCCGACGCCTCGACCAACGAGGTCCGGATCTTCGTGCGCTGACCGCCGGGCTTCCGGCCGGCGCCCGTCCTCCAGGGCTGATCCGTCCCGTCCCCTCCGGCGTATAGTCGTCGGAGGTGCGTGATGACGACCCGATTCGCCGATATCCGATTCGCCGTTTCCCTCGCCCTGTGCTGGCTGCTGCTCGCGCTGGCCGGCCCGCTGACCGCCGCCGCGCGCGCCGACGACGGCGCCGACTTCCAGGCGGTGATCTCCGCCCAGGTCGAGGCGTTCCGACGCGACGACTGGACCGCGGCCTTCGGCTTCGCCTCGCCGGGCGTGCGCGCCCAGTTCGGCAACGTCGAGCGGTTCCGGCAGATGGTGCTGGACGGCTACCGGCCGGTCGCCAGGCCCCGGGTGTTCGAGTACGAGCCGGCGACCGTCGTCGACGGCCGCCCGACCCAGCCGGTGTTCGTGGTCGGGCCCGACGGAATTGCCCACCGCGCCCTGTACTTCATGGAACGGCAACCGGACGGCAGCTGGCGCATCGGCGGCTGCGTCCTGCTGCCCGTGGCCGACCGGACGACATAGGGCGGACGGCCGTCATTGCCGAGGCCCCGCCGCCGCGCTATAGCCGGTCCACCGAACAGGGAGGTGAGCGATGGCGGAGGCTTCCGCGCCCGAGAAGGCATTCCCGGTCTCCTGGGAGGAGCTGCACCGGACCGGCAAGGCGTTGGCCTGGCGCCTGGTCGATGCCGGTCCCTTCGAGGGCATCGTGGCGATCACCCGCGGCGGCCTGGTGCCGGCGGCGATCGTCGCGCGCGAGCTGGCGATCCGCGTCGTCGACACCGTCTGCGTGACCACCTACGGCACCAGCGGCGACGACAAGACGCGCGGCGACCTGAAGATCGTGAAGCCCCCGTCCATCGAGGGCGACGGCGAGGGCTGGCTGATCGTCGACGACCTGGTGGATACCGGCGTGACCGCCCGGGCGGTGCGTGCGCTGCTGCCGAAGGCGCATTTCGCCACGATCTACGCCAAGCCGGCCGGCCGGCCGCTGGTCGACACCTTCATCACCGAGGTCAGCCAGGACACCTGGATCTACTTCCCGTGGGACCTGGAGCAGCGGCCGGTCGACCCGATCGCCGCCCTGCGCCTGCCACGCTGACCGGCACCGCACCGAGCCGGTTCAGCCGACCGGCAGGTTGTCGATCAGCCGGACCGGACCGAGCCTGACCGCCGCCAGGATCCGCGCCGCCACGCCGGCGCGGGCGACCGGCGCCAGCGTGCGGGGATCCCGGACCTCCAGGTAGTCGACCGCAGAGAACCCGGCCGCCAGGAGCTTCTCGCGGCCCCAGGCGATCTCGGCCGCCGGTTCGCTGGCGCCGTCGGCGAGCCGCGCCGCCATCCGGCTGAGCGTGCGGTGCAGGACCGGCGCCACCGCCCGGTCGGCGGCCGACAGGTGCACGTTGCGCGACGACATCGCCAGCCCGTCGGCCTCGCGCACGGTCGGCACCGGCACCACCTGCACCCCCAGGTCCAGGTCGACCGCCATGCGCGCGACCACCAGCAGCTGCTGGTAATCCTTCTCGCCGAAATACGCCCGGTGCGGACGGACCAGGGCGAACAGCTTGGCGACCACCGTGGCAACCCCGTCGAAGAAGCCGGGACGGTGCAGCCCCTCCAGCGGCTCGCCCAGCGATCCGGCCCGCACCGTGGTCTCGAAGCCGGGCGGATACACCACGTCCGGCGCCGGGACCCAGGCGAGGTCGGCGCCCTCATCGGTCAAGGCCGCCAGATCCTCGATCTCCGTCCGCGGGTAGGTCGCGAGATCCTCGTTCGGCGCGAACTGCCGCGGGTTGACGAAGATCGACACGACCACGCGGTCGGCGCCGGACCGGGCCGCGCGGATCAGGGTCCGGTGGCCTTCGTGCAGCGCGCCCATGGTCGGCACCAGCGCGACCGTCAGGCCTTCCCGCGCCCAGGCATCGACCCGTCGCCGCACCGCCTCGGGCACGCGCGCGACCTCGACTCCGAGGCCCGGAATCCCGCTGCCGATGCTCATGGGTGTCTCCGGATCCATCGATGCCCCAGGGTCCATCCGGCGGTCCGACCAGATCAGCTTCAGCTGCCCTCGGCGCTCTCCTCGAGCGCCTGGCGATCCCGCAGCGCCACCCGGCCTTGCGGCTGCAGGGAAATCAACCCGGTCGTCTTGAACTGGGTGATCGTGCGGCTGACCGTCTCGGTGGTGAGCCCCAGGTAGTCCGCGATGTCGGTGCGCCCCATGGGCAACGACACCGGGTCCGGGGGCAGGTTGCGGACCTCCTGACGGCGGCTGAGCTGCAGGAGGAAGGAGGCCAGCTTCTCGGCCGCGGTCTTGCGCCCGAGCAGCACCATCTGGTCCTGCGCCGCCGCCAGCTCGTTCGATGCCATCGCCAGAAGCCGCCGCTCGAGCTTCGGCAGCTCGGAGAACAGAGCCTCGAGCTTGCGGCGCGGAAACCGGCACAGCCGGACCGGCGTCATCGCCTCGGCCGAACAGGCATAGGTGTCGCCGGCCGTCAGTCCGAGGAAGTCGCCCGGGAACAGGAAGCCGGTCACCGCCCGCCGGCCGTCGGCCAGCAGCTTGTAGAGCCGCACCGAGCCGCCGGTCACGTTGAACACGTGCTCGGCCGGCTCGCCCTCCTCGGCGATCCCGGCGCCGGCAGGCACGTCGATCACCTTGAGAAGCTCGACCAGGCGCCGCATCTCGCCGTTGTCGAGCGGCCCGCACAGGGTCAGGTGGCGGACTTCGCAGTTTCCGCACTGCTCCGGCAGATCGACCGGACACCCCGGCGCGGCACCGAACGGTGTGCGCTCCACGACTACTCCTCCACGGCAGGGCCCGCCTGGCAGGCCCGAGAACGCGCTGAAGCTACCACCCGCGGCGGTGGCGGCCAAGTTGCGACGCGCCGCCGCAGTGGTCAGCGATCGGCCTGCGGCAGATCGATGCGGAACACCGTGCCGTCCGGCCCGGTCCGCTCCAGGGTCAGCCGACCGCCATGGGCCTGCACGATGTCACGGGCGATGGTCAGCCCGAGGCCGGTACCTTCCTTGCGGCTGCTGAACTGGAACGGCTGGAACAGCTTGCCGATGGCGTCCTCGGGAATACCCGGCCCGTCGTCGGCGATGTCGAGAACCATCCGACGGTCGCGGCGGGCGGCAGTCACCGTCACCCGGCCTGCCCCGGCCCCGGCGGCGTTGCCGATCAGGTTCGCGAGCGCCCGGAACATCTGGTCGCGGTCCACCCTGACGGTCAGGTCGCCGCCTTCGGCGAGATGGATCCGCAGGGCCCCCAGCTCGGAAGCGGGAACCCCGTGCTCGACGTCGCGCAACAGCTCGGCCACGGTCACCGGCTCGACCCTGAGCGGCGGCGTCTCCCGGGTGAAGTTCAGGGTCGTCGAGCACAGCGCCGCCGCCCGGTCGATCGCCCGCACCAGGGTCGGCGCGATGCGCTGCACCTCCGGGTCCTGGCTCATCACCAACCGGTCCGAGATCAGGGTCGCGGTCGCCAGCATGTTCCGCAGGTCGTGACTGATCTTGTTGACCGCGGTACCCAGCGCCGCCAGCCGGGTGCGCTGCCGCAGCGCGCCGCGCAGCCCCTCCTTCATGGCCGCCATCTCGCGCAGCGCCACGCCGATCTCGTCGCGCCGGCCCTCGTCCGACAGATCGCTCGAACGGTCCTCGGGCGTGCGCCGGAACGCGGTCAGGCTGCGGGTCAGGTGCTCCAGCGGCCGAACCATCAGCCAGCGCAGGCTGATGAACATCAGCGCTGCGGTGATCACCGAGATCACGATCGACAGGTTCAGGATGCGCCAGGAGTAGTCGTACATCTCACGGCGCAGCGGCAGCTCGTCCAGGGTCACCACCACCACCGCCATCGGGTCCTTCGGCGCGGTCCCGCGGATCTGCATCACCCGGTTGCGGGTCTGGAACAGCGAGTCGAAGGCGTCGAGGATCAGCGTCACCACGCCGGCCCGGTCGAGGTCGTAGCGCACGTCGGGCTCCGGCCGCAGCGGCCGCTTGAGCATCTCCATCGGCACGCCGTCGCGCACCACCTTGATCGCCCAGGCCCCGACATGGTCGAGCAGTTCGTAGGTGATCTCCTCGCTGACCATGCGGTCCGGCGCCACGTTCACCGCCATCGCCGCAAGATGCGCGGAATCCAGCTTCTCCTGCAGGTAGACCAGCCGGAACCTGGCGACCGACGGCGTGTAGATCAGCACCTCCGACAGCATCACGAAGAAGATCGTCAGCAGCAGCAGGCGGAACGACAGGGACCGGAACGAAAAGCGCATGATGGCGACCGTCAGGCGAAGCGCATGAGGAAACGGACGACGGCCCGGGTACGGTCGCCGAACAGGCGCGGGACGTACCAGCTCGACGCCGCCCGCTTCAGGACCTCGGTCCGGGTCGGGTACGGCACCACCAGCCCGGCCAGCGCCGACACCTTGAGGCGGCGTGCGATCGCCAGCGCCATGACCGAGATCGTCTCGCCCGCCGCCTCGCCGACCACCGTCGCCGACAGGATCCGGCCGTTCGGCGCCACCAGCAGCTTGGCGAACCCATCGACCGAGCGCTCCGCCTGGGCGCGGTCGTTCTCGGCATAGGGCCAGCGCAGCACGCCGTAGCGCGTGCCAGCGGCCGTCAGCTCGGCCTCGGTCGGGCCGACCTGCGCCAGCTCGGGGGCGGTATAGGTGACCCGCGGCACGCCGCCCTGCCCGGCCTTGGCCGGCAGCCGGAACAGCGCGTTCCGGATCACCACGCCGGCATGGGCGCCGGCGACATGGGTGAATTGCGGGCCGCCGGCGGCGTCGCCGACTGCGAACACCCGCCGGTTGCTGGTTCGCAGTCGGGCGTCGAGCACCAGCCGGCCGCGGTCGTCGACGTCGATCCCGGCGCGCGCCAGCTCCATCCCGTCGAATGCCACCCGGCGACCGGCGGCGACCAGCAGGTGGCTGCCGGCTATCTCGGCCCCGCCGTCCGGCCCGTCGACGGTCAGCGCGACGCCGCCGTCGTCGGTCCGGGCGGCGGCCCGCGCCGACACGCCCTCGAAAACCCGCACGCCGTCGCGAGCCAGCGACAGCCGGACCGCATCCGCCGCCTCCGGGTCCTCGGCGCCGAGCAGACCGGCGGCCTCGACCAGCGTCACCCGGCAGCCGAGCCGGGCATGCGCCTGCGCCAGCTCGCAACCGATCGCGCCGCCGCCGAGCACCAGCAGATGCTCTGGCGTCGCATCCAGCTCGAAGATCGATTCGTTGGTCAGGTACGGCACCTCGGCGAGGCCGGGGACCGGCGGCAGGAACGGCGTCGAGCCGGTGGCGATCACCATGAAGCGGGCCCGGACCGTCACGCCGCCGCCCTCGACCTCGCGCGGTCCGGTGAACCGGGCATGGGCCCTGATCACCCGCACGCCGAAACCCTCGTAGCGCTCGACCGAGTCGACCGGGGCGATCGCCGCCACCACGCCACGCACATGGTCCCGGACCCGGTGCCAGTCGACCGGCGACAGCGACATGTCGAGGCCGAAGCGCGCGGCACCGCGGACGGTGTGCGCGGCATGCGCCGCCGCCAGCAGGGCCTTGGACGGCACGCAACCGACATTCAGGCAGTCGCCGCCCATGACGCCGCGCTCGAACAGCGCGACCGAGGCACCCATCTGCGACGCCCCGGCGGCCACGGACAGGCCGCCGGCACCGGCTCCGATCACGCAGAGATCGACGTCGATGGTTTCAGTCATGCGCGATCCGACGGGTTTCCCGGGCGCTCATCCTGCCCGTTGATACAGGGAAAGATGCCGGCGATCCAGGAACGTTACCCGGCGGACTACCGGCCACGGAGCCGCTTGTAGGCGACCGGTACCAGGGCCAGTACCGACAGTCCGGCGATCGGGATCAGCACCGACGGCTCCAGGAAGATCTCCAGCCCCGGGATCCGGCCGGCATCGATGATCGTCTCCAGGCCGTTGCCGACCGACACGAACACGAAGGTTCCGGGGATGATGCCGACCAGGGTGCCGACCAGGTAGGTCCGCACCGACACCCCCAGCAGCGCCGGAACGATGTTGACCAGCCAGAACGGAAACAACGGCACCAGCCGCAACACCAGCAGGTAGGACAGGGCGTTCTCGCGGAAGCCCCGCTCGAGCCGCTTGGCGAACGGGCCGGCGCGTCGCCGCAGGGTGTCGCCGATCGCGCTGCGGGCCGCCAGGAACACCGCCAGCGCCCCGGCGGTCGCCGCCAGCACGGTGATCACCGTGCCCTCCAGCAGCCCGAACACCATGCCGCCGCCGACGGTCAGCACCAGCCCGACCGGCAGCGAGAAGGCGATGGCCAGGAAATACGCCGCCGCATAGGTGCCGCGCGACAGCACCGGATGATCGGCGACCCAGGACTCCAGGGTCTCGCAGTTGCGGGCCAGTCCGTCGAGCGAGACGTAGCGGCCCAGGTCGAACACGAAGAACGCCGCGAACCCCGCGACCAGCACGGCCGCCATGCCCCAGCGCCGAAGACCGCTGCGGCCGCCGCCCTGGTCTGCCCCATCATCCATCGGCGCCCGGTGATCCTGTTCCTGCTGGCTCGACATCATCGAAACCTATGCACACGCAGGAATGCCGCCAGTCAATATAGCGTGACCGTTCGTGAACGGATGGTCGCGGCGGCCGGCATTGGCCCGACGCCACCCTGGAATATGGCCCTATCGATCGGGCCAAGTGGCGCCGATAGTGACGCAACCTACAGGACGACAGGAGGGCGCCATGCCCGACGGACATGCAGCCGTGACCCGCGACAGCGTCTGCCCGCTGGATTGCCCCGACACCTGCAGCCTGGCGGTCACGGTCGAGGACGACCGGGTGGTCGCGGTCCGCGGCTCCGAAGCCAATCCGCTGACCGAGAGCGTGGTCTGCAACAAGGTGGCGCGCTACTACCCGGACTTCGTGCACGGCGAGACCCGGCTGCGCCACCCGCTGCTGCGGGTCGGCACCCGCGGCGACGGCCGGTTCGAGCGGATCTCCTGGGACGAGGCGATCGACCGGGTGCATGACGGCATCGCCGCCGCGATCGCCCGCTTCGGGCCCGAGAGCGTGGTGCCGTTCAACTACGCCGGCCCGCACGGCATGCTCGCCGTCGGCTCGATGGACATGCGGTTCTTCCACAGGCTGGGCGCCAGCAAGCTGGACCGCCCGCCGATGTGCGGCGGCGTGAAGACCGAGGCCTGTGTCAGCGTCTACGGCAACATGCCCGGCACGCCGCCCGAGCAGGGCGCCGAGGCCGAGCTGATCGTGGTCTGGGGCAATAACGTCACGGTCTCCAACCTGCACTTCATCCGCACCATCAACCGCGCCAAGGCCAGGGGCGCGAAACTGGTGGTGATCGATCCCAAGCGCGTGAAGGTGGCCGAGCGCGCCGACCTGCATATCGCGCCGCGACCCGGCACCGATGCGGTCCTGGCGCTGGCGCTGGCGGCCGAGCTGGAACGGCTCGACGCCATCGACCGCGGCTTCGTCGAACGCTGGACGGTCGGCGCCGACGAGCTGCTGACCGAGGCCCGCGGCTGGACCGTCGAGCGGGCCGCCGAGGAGTGCGGCGTCCCGGCCGAGCAGATCCGCACCCTGGCGCGCTGGTACGCCGACGCCCGCCCGGCGCTGATCGCCGTCGGCAACGGGCTGGAGCGCAACCGCAACGGCGGCAACGGCATCCGCGCGATCGTCGCGTTGCCGGCGCTGGCCGGCAAATGGGGCGTGGTCGGCGGCGGCGCCGTGGTCCGTGCCGGCGCCGCCGTGCCGAAGACCATGGCCAGGCTGCAGCGTCCCGACCTGGCGCCCGAGGGCACCCGCACCGTCAACATCATGGACGTGCCGAGGATGATCCTGGCCCCCGGCGCGGCCACGCCGATCGGCGCGCTGTTCGTCTACAACCACAACCCGGTCGCCACCCATCCCGAGCAGCGGCTGGTGCGCGAGGCGCTGTCGCGGCCCGACCTGTTCGTGGTCGGCTGCGAGGTGCAGATGACCGACAGCATGGCCTATGCCGACGTGATCCTGCCGGCCTGCACCCATTTCGAGCACGCCGACCTGTTCCCGGCCTACGGCCAGACCTACGTGCAGCGCGCCGACGCGGTGATCCCGCCGGTCGGCGAGGCGTTGCCGAACACCGAGATCTTCCGCCGGCTGGCCGCCCGTTTCGGCTTCGACGAGCCGTGCTTCAGGGCGACCGACGCCGAGCTGATGGACGACGCCATCGACGGCGCCGACCCGCGGCTCGGCGGGATCCGGCCGAGCGAACTGCCGCTCGCCTCGGCGCGCAACATGACCGCGCCCGACGGCCGGTCGCCGATCGTGCCGTTCGCCACGGTGTTCCCGACCACCCCGAGCGGCAAGGCCGAGCTGGCGTCGGAACTGACCGAGGCGAAGCGCGGCTTCCGTATCCCGGTCTACCGCCCGCTGAAGAGCGACTGGCCGCTGGCGCTGATCACCCCGTCCTCGGCCGACCGGACCAACGCCACCTTCGGCGGCCACGAGGCGTCCGCCGGCATGCCGCCGCTGGAAATCCATCCCGACGACGCGGCCGCCCGCGGCATCGTCGATGGCGCCGCGGTCAGGGTCTGGAACGAGCGCGGCGAAACCCGGCTGCTGGCGGCGGTCACCGACGCCGTCCGGCCCGGCGTGATCTACTCGCCGAAGGGCACCTGGGCCCGCACCAGCCCGACCGGCGACACCGTCAACGTGCTGATGGTCAATGACAAGGCCGACCTGTGCGAGGGCGCCTGCTACAACGACACCAGGGTCGAGGTGGCGCCGGCCTGAGCGCCGGCCGGCGTCAGCCGAACAATCGGGAGATCGTGGCGATGCCGGCGACGATCGCGCCCGTGTAGAGCACCATCTGCACCTTGGCGTTGGCGATGCTCGATTCGAGCCTCGCGGCCGTCGTATCGAGCTTCGCCTCGAGCGTTCCTATCTGCCGCGAGACCTCGGCGGTCTCGGTATGCATCGCCGCCTTCAACTCCACGAAATCGAGCTTGGTCGCCGCGGTGTCGTCAACGACCTCGGCGACCACGCCGACCACGGCACGGGCCTGCTCCTCGCTGAAGCCAGACTGCGTCAGGCTCTCAATGGCTCGAAGCGTGTTCATCGCAGTCATCCTGTCTTCCCCCGTGAAGTGTAGGCCGGCTCAGCGATTCCCGCCACGCCCGCTGCCGCCGGTCGGTCGCAGCGGAACGACGGTCGCGTCGCCGGCCGGCCAACGGGCGATGCCGGCGAGCACCAGGGTGACCCGCCCGTCGAACCCGCCATAGGGCAGGAACAGGCCGACCAGCGCCTCGGCCCGCATCCAGATCAGCCCGGGCACCGCCGGCCGCCGCACCCGGGCGAAGCCGGTGCCGAGCCAGGCCAGCGGATGCCCGTCCGGACAGCGCTCGGGTACCAGGCCGACCGGCTCCATCGGCAGCAGCGCCCGCGCCGCAGCACCGGCGAACTCGATCTCGAACTCGTCGGTCTCCTCGTCGCGGTAGGCCAGCAACAGATTCGGAATCATCTCGGCCATGTCGGCCAGGAACAGCTCATGCGCGTCCGGCAGGACCGCCCCGGCCCGCTGATCCTGCCAGACCGCCACCAGTCGCTCCAGCCAGCCCGCCGTCTCCGGCAGGTCACCGCAAGCCGTACCGCCGTCGTCCATCGCCGCCTCCATCACGCGTCCTCCCGGCCACCCGTCACCCCCGGGCTATGGACGGGGCAGGGCCGGGATCGCGCCGGCGGGGAGGATTCGGCGGCATGGCCGAAAACGAGGGTTTGCAGTCATTGCGGCCAACGCCCGGCCGGACCAGGATGGTTCCGCCATGACACACGACCCCGTCTCCGCCGCCTCGCCCGCGCCCGCCGGCACGATCCGCCGGGTCGCCGTGATCGCGGTCGACGCCTTCGAACTGCTGGACGTCGCCGGCCCGCTGGCGCTGTTCGCCTCCGCCACCTTCGACGGCCGCCACGACGGCACCCACGCCTACGACTGCCGGCTGGTCGGCCTGCGCCCGGGTCCGGTCCGGCCCAGCGTCGGCCCGTCGCTGAACGCCGACGCCGGCATCGCCGACGTCGAGCCGGACGCCTTCGACACGGTCCTGGTGGCCGGCGGCGTCGGTGCCCGCCGGCCGCTCTCGGACCCGGCCGTGCTCGACTGGCTGCGGCGCGCCGCCGGCCGCGTCCGCCGCCTCGGTTCGGTCTGCACCGGTGCCTTCCTGCTGGCCGAGGCCGGAGTGCTTAACGGCCGCCGGGCCACCACGCACTGGCGGCACGCCGAGGATCTGGCGGCGGCGTTTCCAGGGGTCCGGATCGAACCCGACCGCATCTATGTCCATGACGGCAACATCTGGACCGCGGCCGGGGTCACGTCCGGCATGGACATGGCACTGGCGATGATCGCCGAGGACCTGGGCCGGCGCCCGGCGCTCGAGCTGGCGCGCTCCAAGGTCATGTACATGCACCGGCCCGGCGGGCAGAGCCAGTTCAGCGCCGAGCTGGCGCTGCAGACCGCCGACGAGCCGCGGCTGGCGCGGCTGCAGGGCTGGGTGTTCGAGAACCTGTCCTCGCCGCTGACCGTCGAGGAACTGGCCGAACGCGCCGCCATGAGCCCGCGCAACTTCAACCGGGTGTTCACCCGGGCGGTCGGCCTCAGCCCGGCCCGCTTCGTCGAGCGCGCCCGCGTCGACGCCGCCCGCCGCCGGCTGGAGGCCGGCACCGCTTCGATCGAGGCGATCGCCTACGACACCGGCTTCGGCAACCCCGAGCGCATGCGCCGCAGCTTCCTGCGCCAGCTCGGGATCGCGCCGGCCGACTACCGCCAACGCTTCGGCTCACCCACCAGAGCGGATCACGGTCAGATGCAGCCATCTGACCGTGTGAATCCGCTCTGATTCACGACACAAACAGGCAGATCCCGATCGCGGACGATCGTGATCTGCCGGGGGAGATCGCGGGATGAAGATCGGATTCCTGATGTTCGACGGCCTCGAGGAGCTCGACATGGTCGGCCCCTGGGAGGTCTTCACGATGGCCGCCAAGATCCGGCCCGAGCTCGGCATCGAGTGCGTCACGGTCGCGCACGACAGCGGGACGGTGCGCTGTGCCAAGGGCTTGCGCGTGCTCGCCGACCATGGTTTCGCCGATGCCCCGGCCCTCGACATACTCGTGGTGCCGGGCGGCCAGGGCACCCGCCGCGAAGTCGACAACCCGGCGCTGCTCGGCTGGATCGAGGCGGTGGCACCCGGTTGCACCTGGGTGACGTCGGTGTGCACCGGCTCGATGCTGCTGGCGGCCGCCGGCCCGGCGCGCGGCAGGCGGATCACCACCCACTGGGCGGCGGTCGAGCTGGTCCGCAGCCGCGGCGAGGCCGGCGAGGTGCTGGACGACGTCCGCTATGTCCGCGACGGCAACGTGGTGACCTCGGCCGGGGTGTCCGCCGGGATCGACATGGCCCTGTGGCTGGTCGGCGAGATCTGGGAACCGGCCTTCGCCCGCAGGGTGCAGCGCCAGATGCAGTATGATCCGGCACCGCCCTATGCGGGCGACGTGTGAAACTCGAGGCCGATGACCGATACGAGCATCTCGCTGCAGTCCGAGATCGCCTGTCCCGAATGCGGGCACAGGGCGGTCGAGACCATGCCGACCGACGCCTGCCAGTGGTTCTACGACTGCAAAGGCTGCGGGGCGCTGCTGCGGCCGAAGCCCGGCGACTGCTGCGTGTTCTGTTCCTACGGGACGGTCGCCTGCCCGCCGGTGCAGGCCTCCGGCCGCTGCTGCGGCTGAGCTACTCCGGCACCGGCTCGTCGAGCGCCGCCCGCAGCGCCGCCCGGTCGACATCCAGCCCGGTGAACAGCCGGAACGCGTGCACGCCCTGCCAGAAGAACAGCTCGTAGCCGGAGATCACCTCGGCGCCGCGGCGCCCGGCCTCGATCGTGAATTCGGTGTCGCGCGGGGTGTAGACCGCGTCGAACACCCAGCGCGGACGGCCCATGGCGGCTTCCGGCACCGGGTTGCCGGGGTACCGGTACATGCCGATCGGCGTGGCGTTGGCGATCCCGCCGGCACCGTCCAGCGCCTCGTCGACGGACGCACAGGCCCGCACCGGCACATCAGCGGTCGTCAGGTCGGCGGCCAGCCGGGCGGCGCGCCCGGCATCGATATCGTAGACCCGGATCTCGGTGGCACCCAGCTCGCCGAGCCCCACGGCGATCGGCCGTCCGACCCCGCCGGCGCCGATCAGGGCGACGGTGCCCGGGCGGCCGTCGCCCATCTGCGCCCGGTAGGCGGCGACGAAGCCGCTGTGGTCGGTGTTGTGGCCGGCGGCCGGGACGCCGTCGCGGAACAGCACGGTGTTGATCGCCCCGATCCGCCGCACCCGCGGGTCCTGGATCGGCACGATCCGGGCGGCCCGTTCCTTGTAGGGATGGGTGACGTTGACCCCGGCGAGGCCGTCGCGGCCGCGGGCCGACAGCGTCTCCTCGAAGGTCGTGTCGGTCCGGCCGTCCAGGTCGAACCGGGTGTAGCTGACCGTGCGGCCGACGATCTGGCCCGCGAACTCGTGCAGGCGCGGCGCCGACGACCGGCCGATGCCGTCGCCGATCAGGCCGAGGCGGAACTCCACGCTGTCAGGCATAGGGCTCTCCGAACGAATGTCCCGGCTCAGCCATAGCACGCCTCGGACCGCGGCTCATGCCTCTGTGAGGGTCAGCAGGATGTCCGAGTACCACGTGCAGTTCAGGCCGAGCGCCTCGTCCTGGACCAGATCCCGGGTGCCGAGGTCGAGGCGTGACGAATGAACCCCGAGCAGCATCCAGGGCAGGTCGCCGCATTCCTCGCCGGCACCATGAATGCGCGTCACCACCAGCGCCCCGCTGGTGCCGCGGTGAGTGCGGGCGTCGGTCAGGAAATATCCCTGCCCCTGAAACCGCAGGCCGAACGCCGAGGCGAGTGACGCCTGCCGGGCCACCGGCATGTGGTGCAGGGTGTCGTGGAATCCCAGCGGGAAGCCGATCACCAGCAGCGTGGTGTCGATCTCGACCCGCTCGCCCGAACCGGGCAGATGCGCCGGCGTGAAGGCCCGGTAGACGGTGCTCTCAGGCAGGGCGCCACGCTCGATCCGGATCACCCCGACATCGACCGCCCCGGCGCCGTCGACCGCGTCCCGCCAGACACTCTTGCCGCCGCGGTACAGCGGGATCGAGAAGCCGGTGGATTCGGCGAGGTTGTCCGGGTCGGTGTGCAACTCGATCTCGAGCCGGTCGGGGAAGTGCTTGCTCGGTTCGTCGGCCAGCACATGCCGGCTGGTCACCAGGTACAGCCGATCGTCGCGCTCGAAGAAGAAGCCGCTCGCCGAGGTCAGGCTGATCTGCCCGTCGAAGGTCAGGACGCGGGCCGCCGTGAGCAGCAGCGGGTCGACGGTCGGCGCGCTCATGTCGCGCGGGACCGGACCGGCGGGCGCCGGTCACTCATCGCGCTTGACCGACCGGATGACGTAGCCGCCCGAGCGGTCGTCCATGTCCATGTCCAGCAGGCCTCGCTCCTCGGCTTCCTCCAGCAGGTCGCTGAACGACCGGAAGCCGTAGGCGGTCTCGCTGAACCCCGGCCGGCGGCGCTTCAGGGTCTGCTTGACCGCCGAGCCCCACACCCGGTCGGCCCCTTCGGCCAGCATCGCCGCGGCGGTCTCCAGGACCTGGTCGATGGCTTCCGCATAGCCGTCCACGGCCTTGGAATCGGGGACCTTGGGCTCGGATGCCTTGGCGTCCGCGGTCTTGGCGGATCCGGCCTTGGCCGGAGACTCGGGCGCCGGCGCCTTGGCGGCGGCCGCGGTCTTCGGCGCTTCCTTGGGCTTGGCCGGGCGCTTGCCGACGCCCCGCTTGGCAACGTCGCCGGGCACCAGGTCGTCGTAGAAGATGAACTCGTCGCAGTTGTTCATCAGCAGGTCGGACGTGCTGTTCCGCACCCCGACGCCGATCACCGTCTTGGCGTTCTCGCGCAGCTTGCTGACCAGCGGCGAGAAGTCGGAATCGCCGCTGATGATCACGAAGCTGTCGATATGTTCCTTGGTGTAGCAGAGGTCGAGGGCGTCCACGACCATGCGGATGTCGGCGGAGTTCTTGCCGGACTGCCGGGTGTGCGGGATCTCGATCAGCTCGAACGCCGCCTCGTGCATGCTGGACTTGAACTCCTTGTAGCGCTCCCAGTCGCAATAGGCCTTCTTGACCACGATGCTGCCCTTCAGCAGCAGCCGCTCGAGCACCAGCCGCATGTCGAACTTCGGGATCTTGGCGTCGCGGACCCCCAGCGCCACGTTCTCGAAGTCGCAGAACACCGCCAGCTTGTAGTCCGTGTCATGGATCGTCATGGGAGTCCTCCTGCCGGACGCATCGTCCAGCCTGCACCACCGGCTCGCGGAATGACATAGCCCGGTTTCGAGGCCGGTTCCGGGCCGCCGGTTCAGCCCTCGACGGCGCCCATTTCCAGGAACTTGTCGCGGCGCTCGGCCCGGAGCTGGCCGCCGTCGCGTTTCGCCAGGTCGTCCAGCGCGTCGCCCATGGCCTTGGCCAGGCTGTCCAGCGCCTTGCCCGGCTCCCGATGGGCGCCGCCCAGCGGCTCGGGAACGATCCCGTCGATCACGCCCAGGCGCTCCAGGTCCTGGGCGGTCATCTTCAGGGCCTCGGCGGCGTCCTTGGCGAACTCGGCGGACCGCCACAGGATCGACGCGCAGCCTTCCGGCGAGATCACCGAATACACCGCGTGCTCGAACATCAGGACCCGGTTGCCGGCGGCCAGCGCCACCGCGCCGCCGGAGCCGCCCTCGCCGATGATCGCCGCCACCAGCGGCACCCGCACCGCCAGGCAGGTCTCGATCGACCGGGCGATCGCCTCGGCCTGTCCGCGCGCCTCGGCGTCGACCCCGGGATAGGCGCCGGCGGTATCGACGAAGGTCAGGATCGGCAGGCCGAATCGGTCCGCCATCTGCATCAGCCGCCGGGCCTTGCGGTAGCCCTCGGGCCGCGCCATGCCGAAGTTCCGGCGCACCCGCTGCTCGGTGGTCGCGCCCTTCTCTGTCCCGATGACCACGACCGAGCGCCCCCGGAACCGGCCCAGGCCGCCCACGATGGCAGCATCGTCGGCATAGCCGCGGTCGCCGGCCAGCGGCTGGAAGTCCTCGATCAGATGCGCGATCGCGTCGACCGCATGCGGCCGGTCGGGATGCCGGGCGACCTGCACCTTCTGCCAGGCCGTGAGCCGCTGGTAGGTGGACCGCAACTGCCGCTCGACCTTGGCCTGCAGCTTGCCGACCTCGTCGGCGATATTGATCTCGCCACTGCCGGAAAGGTGCTTCAGTTCCTCGATCTTGCCCTCAAGGTCGGCGATCGGCTTCTCGAAATCGAGAAAATGACGCATGCGTTCGAAACCTCGTCGAAAAATCGGCGGCACCATACCGGCGGCGCCCACGCCCTACAAGTCGGGCTCCGCGGGCTCCCCGGACCGCCCGGATCAGGCCCGCGCCAGCGGGTGGTGGGCCTCGACCAGAGCGCGCAGGCGCTCGGCCAGGACATGGGTGTAGATCTGCGTGGTCGATATGTCGGCGTGCCCCAGCATCTGCTGGACGCTGCGCAGGTCGGCGCCATGGTCCAGGAGATGTGTGGCGAAGGCGTGGCGCAGCACGTGCGGCGATACCTTCGCGGGATCGAGGCCGGCCAGGACCGCGGTCTCGTCGAGCAGTTGCGCCAGCCGCCGTCGCGTCAGGTGGCCAGCCCCGGAACGGGACGGAAACAGGTGCGGCGAGGTCTCGCCGGCAGCCAGGAACGCGCCCCGAACGCCCTTGTACGCGACGATCGCCGCCATCGCCGCCTCGGTCAACGGCACCATCCGCTCCTTGCCGCCCTTGCCGCGCACGATCAGCACCCGCGGGTCACGGGCCACCGCCGCGAACGGCAGCCCGACCAGTTCCGACACCCGCAGGCCGGTGGCGTACAGCACCTCCAGCAGGCAGACGAGCCTGAGACCGTCGGGCCCGGGGCGTTCGCGCGCGGTCTCCAGGAGTGCGTCGACCTCGCCCTCGGACAGGATCTTCGGCAGCGGCCGGCCGCGGCGCGGCGCATCCAGGGTCGCGGTCGGATCGTCGCCGCGCCGGCCCTCGGCAAACAGGAACCGGAAGTACTGGCGCAGCGCCGACAGCCGGCGGGCCGCCGTGCGGGGCGCCACCCCGGCCGCCTCCAGGGCCGCCAGATAGCCGCGCAGGTCGTCGGTCCCGGCGGCCTCCAATTGGCGCCGGCGGCCGGCCAGCCAGGCCTCGGCATCGCTCAGGTCGCGGCCATAGGCCTCGAGCGTGTTGCGGGCCGCCCCGCGTTCGGCCGCCATCATCTCGAGAAAGCTCTCGACCGCCGTCGACCGGTCGCGCAACGCTGCCCGCCGCGCCATCTCAGCGTATCCGTAGCGGGTCAGAGGCCATAGGCGACTGCGGCCTCGCCGGCCAGCCGGCGGGCGTCGTCCTCCAGCCCGAGCCGGCGCAGCGCCCGGACCACCCCGGCGACCGCCGTCGGATCGAGATCGTGGAGCGGCACCTCCCCGAAGCCGGCCGTGGCGAGCGCCACGGTCTCCGCGAGCCGCCCGGCCTCGGCACCGGCCGCGACGCCGTTGCGGAACGCCGCGGTGGGCGCCTCGTAAAGGATGGTCGACGGCGCCGCCGCGAGGCCGCGCCAGGCGTCCACGCCGATCGGCGCTCCCAGCGCGTCGAGCAGCGTCAGTGCGGCCCCGCCGAGATTGGAGGCGTCCTCCGGACTGGCGTCGCGCAGGTCGTCCCACCAGGCCGCGACAGACGCCTCCCGGTACGGCACCAGCAGGTCGCCACCGCCGATCCGGGCCATCACCCAGAGCCGGCGGAGCGCGGTGCGGGCCTCCGGGCTGCCCGCCTCGACGCGGGTCCGAAGCCACTCCAGCCAAGGCCGGGCGGCCGCCGGCTCGCCGGCCGCGACGAGGATACGGATCGCCTCCGGAGCCAGCGGCTCGGCGGCGGGATCGATGGTCAGACGCCGGATCAGCGGTGCGAACAGCCGCGCCGTCTGCCGCCAGGACGAGCCGTCCTCCGACAGTTCCAGCGCGGTCCGGATGACCCGGGCACGTTGGCCGGAATCACCGTTCATCTCGGCGGTGCGCCACAGCAGCCCCCGGGCATACGCGGTCTGGTCGGCCTCGGCCACACGCAGGGCGCCGTCGACCGGCCCGGCCTCGACCGCGATCTCGGCATACAGTTCGATCAGCGCCTGGGCGCTGACGGCACCGGCCCGCTCGGCCCGCTCGGCGGCGGCCAGCCGGGCGGCGAACGGCGGATCGCCGATGCCGCGGGACAGCGCCACCAGGACCGGCAGCGACTCGATCATCGCGACGTCCGGGTCGATCGGCATCTTCGCGATCCGCGCCGCCGCCAGGTGCAGCGGCTCGGCCCCGGCCAGCCGGTTCGGGCCACCGGCCCGGCCGGCGACCGCCGCCTGTACGGCTTCCTGCAGCAGCGGATCCTGCTCGCCGATCTCGCCGAGCAGGCGCGTCCCCAACTCGGCCTTCGCGGCATCGCCGCGCGCCAGGTCGCAGAGCACGCCGAGCTTGACCCAGAAGCGGTCGTCGGCGCGGCTCGCGACCGCGTCGCGATGGCCGCAGGCCGTGGCGTCCTCGCCGAGCGCCAGGGCCGCCTCGGCGAACGATCTCGCCAGCGCCGGGTCGTCAGTCCGGCCGGGCACCGACCCGGCCAGGACCAGCAGTTCGTCGAGCGCCCCCATGGCCAGCAGCCGCTCGGCGCGGGCCGCCAGCATCGCACCTTCCCCCGGCAGGTCGGCCGGGGCCGGCCCCGAGGACAGCAGCATGCGGCGCTGCAGGCCGCGCATGCCCTGGCTGTCCGGGGCGGCCGGCAGCAACGCCAGCAACCGCAGTGCGATCGGGCCCGGCGTGCCCTGCCAGAGGTCGCTGCGCAGGCCGCCGCTGGCGGGTGTCAGGGTCCCGGCGGCATCGGCGGTCACCCGCTTCAGGCCCTCGATGCGGATGGCACCGTCGGCGGTGGTCCGCGGCGGCGGCGGCGTCGCGACGTCAAGCGACGGCGCGGCGAACGGCTGCGGAGCCGCCGGTGTCGGCGCGGATCCGTCGCCCGGCGCCGCCGGAGCGAGCGGTGTCGGCGGCCCCAGCAGGATCGGCCCGCGCGTCTGCGCCGCCGCCGGAGGCGCCCCGGCGGTGGCCAGGAAGACGACGGCTGTCAGTACGGCCCCCCGGACGACGGATCCGAGAGCGTTGCGCCTGCCGGTCGCGGCGGCGGGCCGCCGGCCGCTACTTCGGCAGGCGGTCATTCGGGATCACCTTCTGAACCGGCGCGGTCGGCGGGGGAATATCCCAGGTCATCAGGAACGCCGCCCCGCCCCCGAGGAGCAGGACCAGCAGTACCAGCAGAACGGCGACGAAACGCATGACCGCAGGCCTCGATCCGGTGAACGCTTCCATGCGGCGGGCTGCAGGCGCCGCCGGCCGGCCGAGCCCGGTCTGGCGACCGCCGCGAGGCGTGTGGTACCGTCGGACTATGGCACGACTTCGGCACTGTACCGACCCGAGGAATCCGACGCAACGCAGGGCCCGAACCCGGCGCGGCCGGGGAGCCCCCGCATGACCGTCGCCAGCGAAGCGCGTGTCGAGGCGTCCGAATCGGACCACCCGCCGATCGTGCCCGGTCAGAATGTACCCTTGTTGCCGCGGACCCTGGTGCTGGTCGGCCTGATGGGGGCCGGCAAGAGCAGCATCGGTCGCCGCCTGGCCCAGCGCCTCGGCGTCGATTTCCTGGATGCCGACGCCGAGATCGAGTCGGCCGCCGGCCGCAGCATCCCCGAGATCTTCCAGGAACTGGGCGAGCCGGCGTTCCGGGACGGCGAGCGCCGCGTGATCCGGCGGCTGCTGGAGGACCGCACGCCGCACGTGCTGGCGACCGGCGGCGGCGCGTTCATGGCGCCCGACACCCGCGCCGCGATCAAGGACAAGGGCCTGTCGCTGTGGCTGAAGGCCGATCTGGACACGCTGTTCGAGCGGGTTTCCCGCCGCTCCAACCGCCCGCTGCTGAAGACCGCCGACCCGAAAGAGACCCTGCGCGGTCTGATGACGGTCCGCTATCCGGTCTATGCCGAAGCCGACATCGTGGTCGAAACCCGACGCGTGCCCATTGAGACCACCGTCGAGAAGGTCTATCAGGCTGTGGTCTCGCATCTGAACCAATGAAGGCCCGAACCAGTGCAGGTCTGGCCCTTGAGGACCTCCGCGCCATGAGCGCCGCCACCGACGTCCCAGCCATCGAGACCGTCCAGGTCGAGCTTGCCGAGCGCGGCTACGCCATCCGGGTCGGCGCCGGCCTGATCGAGCGCGCCGGCACCGAACTCGCCGACCTGCTCTCCGGCCGCAAGGCCGTGGTGGTCGCCGACCAGACCGTGGCGACGCTGCACCTGCCGACGCTGGTCCGCAGCCTCGAGGGCACCGCCTCTGCGGTCCACGCCCTGACCGTGCCGGCCGGCGAGTCCGCCAAGTCGATGGCCGGCCTCACCGACCTGCTCGACCGCATCCTGGCGATCGGCATCGACCGCCGCACCGTGGTAGTGGCGCTCGGCGGCGGGGTGACCGGCGACCTGGCCGGCTTCGCCGCCGCGGTCGCATTGCGCGGCCTCGATTTCGTCCAGATCCCGACCACCCTGCTGGCCCAGGTCGACAGCTCGGTCGGCGGCAAGACCGGCGTCAACACCCGGCACGGCAAGAACCTGGTCGGCGCCTTCCACCAGCCGCGCCGGGTGCTGATCGACACCGCCGTGCTGAACACCCTGCCGCGCCGCGAGCTGCTCGCCGGCTATGCCGAGGTGGTGAAATACGGCGCGATAGGCGACATCGACTTCTTCGAGTGGCTGGAGGCGAACGGCCGCCGTCTCCTGGACGGCGACGACGACGCCCGACGGTATGCGATCGTGGCGTCGTGCCGGGCCAAGGCCGCCGTGGTCGCCGCCGACGAGCGCGAGACCGCCGGCGGCCGGCGCGCGCTGCTGAACTTCGGCCACACCTTCGGCCACGCCCTGGAGGCCATGGCCGGCTACGACGGCACGCTGCTGCACGGCGAAGCGGTGGCCGCGGGGATGGTGCTGGCGGCCCGGATGTCGGCGCGCCTCGGCCCGTGCACCGGCCAGGACGCCGAGCGGCTGGCCGCGCATCTGGCAGCGGTCGGCCTGCCGGCCGAGCTCGATCAGGTCGACGCGGCCCGGCACTGGTCCGCCGACGAGCTACTCGGCCACATGACGAAGGACAAGAAGGCCCTCGACGGCCGCATCGTGTTCGTGCTGCTCGACCGGCTCGGTCATGCGGTGGTGCGCGACGACGTCGAGCGCGCGGCGGTCCGCACCCTGCTGGACCGGCCGAAAGCGGCCTGAACGAGACGCGACAGACCCAGCCAGATGGACACCTCGCTCGCCCTCACCGTCGGTGTGATCTTCCTGCTGCTGCTGCTGTCGGGATTCTTCTCCGGTTCCGAGACCGCGCTGACCGCGGCCAGCCAGGCCCGGCTCTCGCAGCTCGCCCGCAAGGGCGGCAAGGGTGCGGCGACCGTGATTGCGCTCAAGGAGCGCAGCGACCGGATGATCGGCGCCATCCTGATCGGCAACAACGTCGTCAACATCTTCGCCTCGGCGCTGGCGACCAGCGCGCTGATCACGCTGTTCGGCGAGAGCGGCGTGGCCTATGCGACGATCGGCATGACGGTGGTGGTGGTGATCTTCGGCGAGGTGCTGCCCAAGACCTTCGCGATCAACCGCCCGGACCAGACCGCGATCGCGGTCGGGCCGGTGATCCAGGCCCTGGTCTGGGTCCTGACCCCGATCTCGGTGACCGTGCAGGCGATGGTGTCCGGCGTGCTGCGGCTGTGCGGCGTGTCGGTCAACGCCGGGCTCGGCCACGACGAGCGCGAGGAGGAGCTGCGCGGGCTGATCGAGATGCACGCCGACGGCGGCGAGGAGGTCGAGCACGAGCGCGCCATGCTGCGCAGCATCCTCGACCTCGCGGATGTCGAGGTCTCGGAGATCATGACGCACCGGCGCAACGTCCGGATGCTGGACGCTGGCGCCCCGCTTGCCGAGCTGCTGGAGCAGGTGCTGGACAGCCCGTTCACCCGGCTGCCGCTGTACAAGGGCGAGTCCGACAACATCGTCGGGGTGCTGCACGTCAAGGCGCTGCTGCGCGCGATCCGCGCCCACGGCGGCTCCGCGCCCGAGGACCTGCAGATCGTCGAGATCGCCAACGACCCGTGGTTCATCCCGGACGCCACCACCCTGCTCGACCAGATGCAGGCGTTCCGCGAGCGGCGCGAGCATTTCGCGCTGGTGGTCGACGAGTACGGCAGCTTCATGGGCGTGGTGACCCTCGAGGACATCCTGGAGGAGATCGTCGGCGACATCCTGGACGAGCACGACGTGGCGGTGGCCGGGGTGCGGGTGCAGGCCGACGGCTCGATCGTCGTGAACGGGACCGTGACGATCCGCGACCTCAACCGCGAGTTCGGGTGGGACCTGCCGGACGAGGAAGCGTCGACGATCGCCGGCCTGGTGCTGCACGAGGCGCGGCGGATCCCGGAAGTCGGCCAGGAGTTCATGTTCCACGGGTTCCGCTTCCGGATCCTGCGCCGCCAGCGCAACCAGATCACGCTGCTGCGGCTCACCCATCTGGACAATCAGTCGGACGCGTGAGATTCGGTGCGCCCCACCGCCGACGTTTCCCCGACGGAGCCGAACCATGCCCCTGAGCCCTCCCGTCGAGCGCGAGCTCGTCCACGACCGTACCGTCGTCTGCCGGGGCTGGCGCCGCACCGACGGCCATTGGGATATCGAGGGCCATCTGGTCGACACCAAGACCTACGGCTTCCCGAACGAGTACAAGGGCTTCATCCAGCCCGGCCAGGCCATCCACGACATGTGGCTGCGGCTGACCATCGACCGCGACCTGACGGTGGTCGGGGTCGAGGCGGTCACCGACAGCGGGCCGTTCCCGATCTGCCCGGACATCGCCCCCAACTTCCAGCGCCTCGTCGGGCTGTCGATCGCCGGCGGCTGGCGCCGGGCGGTGCGCGAGCGGCTCGGCGGCGTCGAGGGCTGCACCCATCTGGTCGAACTGCTCGGCCCGATGGCCACCACCGCCTACCAGACGATCTTCGGGGAGCGCTCGCGCGAGCGTCGCGAGGCCGAGGCCCGCGGCGAGGCGCCGGTCCGCGAGGACGGCGAGCGCAAGCCGCCCCTGCTCAACTCCTGCCACGCATTCGGGGAATCCAGCCCGGTCGTCGCCAAGCTATGGCCGCGATGGTTCCGCCCGGCAGACGACGTCGAGGCCGCCAAGGCCCGCACGAGCGGATAGCGCCGGCGCCGGCCCGCGGGGTCGAACCGCGGCGTCAGTCCTCGCCGGTCACCGCCAGGTTGCGGTCCGCCACCGGCCGCAGCGCCGTCACGCGGTCGATCGGCTTCCCGACCACCGAATCCAGCACGATCCGAGCCAGCGAACCGTTGCCGTTCGGCCCGAGGCCCTGCCCCTCGTAGCTCCGGACCAACTGCCGGTAGTAGCTGATGATGAACACCCGGGTGGCCGAGGTGAGGCCGACGTCGCGCCGGCGCTGATCGATCTCCGCGCACAGCCGGTTGATCGACATCCCTTCGAGCTTGGCGATGGTCTCGATCGCGTCCCACATCTGCGGTTCGAGCCGCATGCTCGTGCGGCGACCGCCGACGGTCACGTTTCGGCTCTCGAGAATCGAGGATTTATCTTCCGATGGAGTGGGCCCCTCGGGCCGGACACGATCAGGCGGCGTCTTTGACCGGCGGCCGGGCGTGCTGCTTCTCATACTGTTCAGGGCTGAGGTAGCCAAGCGATGAGTGAAGGCGCCTGGCGTTGTATTTCTCGATGAAGGCCG
>NZ_JAVJSE010000018.1:0-20759 GCF_040219615.1 Thalassobaculum sp. | reverse complement strand
TCGAGCGCGGAATCGCCGCCGCCGGCGATCACCAGCCGCTTGCCGCGGAACTGCTCCATCCTGCGGACGGCGTAGTACACGCCGCTGCCGTCGCCCTGGCCCTCATAGGCCTCGATGCCCTTGATCGGCGGCTTCTTCGGCACGAAGCTGCCGACGACGGCTGGCGGCTGACCACCGACCTCGGCACGGTGATCGAGTCCAAGGTGGTGGTGATCGCCGCCGGCGGCGGCAGCTTCGTGCCGAAGAAGCCGCCGATCAAGGGCATCGAGGCGTTCGAGGCGGCCGGCGACGGCGAGGGCGTGTTCTACGCCGTGCGCCGCATGGAGCAATTCCGCGGCAAGCGGCTGGTGATCGCCGGCGGCGGCGACTCCGCCCTCGACTGGACGGTCAACCTGCAGCCGCTGGCCAAGTCGCTCACCCTGGTGCACCGGCGCGACGAGTTCCGCGCCGCACCCGACACGGTCAACAAGATGCGCAGCCTGGTGGCCGACGGCGGGATGACCCTGGAGATCGCCCAGATCGGCGGCGTCGAGGGCACGAACGGCAAGCTCGAGGCGGTGATCCTGAAGGACAGGGACGGCGAGCGGCGGCTGGAATGCGATGCCCTGCTGGCGTTCTACGGCCTGACCATGAAACTGGGACCGGTCGCCGGGTTCGGCCTGAACCTGCACGAGAACCTGGTCCCGGTCGATACCGAGCGGTTCGAGACCTCGACGCCGGGGATCTTCGCGATCGGCGACATCAACTGGTATCCCGGCAAGCTGAAGCTCATCCTGTCCGGGTTCCACGAGGCCGCGCTGATGGCCCAGGCCGCCGTGCGCATCGTCCACCCGGACCGCAAGATCCGGTTCCAGTACACGACATCGAGTTCCGACTTGCAGCAGAAACTGGGGGTTGCATGAAGATCCACGTCACCGACCGCGACGGCGGCGAACACGAGCTGGAGGCCACCAACGGCTGGCGCGTGATGGAGATCATCCGCGACGCCGGGCTGCCGATCACCGCCGAGTGCGGCGGCGCCTGCGCCTGCGCGACCTGCCATGTCTACGTCGACCCGTCCTGGGTCGACCGGCTGGAGCCGCGCGGCGAGGAGGAGAACGACATGCTCGACCTGGCCTTCGAGGTGCAGGACAACTCGCGCCTGTCCTGCCAGGTCACCATGACGCCCGAACTCGACGGCCTGAAGGTCACCCTGGCGCCGGAGTGACCCTCTCCCGTGTCGTCATTCCGGACCGGGTCGCCGGAGGCGGCACGGAGCCGGAACCCACCCGTCGCACCTTAGGTTCCGGCTCGGCCGCGCCGGGGCGGCGCGTCCGTCCGGAATGACGACGGGGGCGGGATCGGCCCAGCAACTCAGTGCAGCCGGATCTCGTGTTCGGCGTAGGCGAGTTCCTGGGGGCGGACCAGTTCGGCGTTGGCGATCCGCACCGAGTGCAGCCGGCCGTCCAGGTTGCGTTCCCAGTAGTCCAGGAACCTGGTCAGCCGCGGGAAGTCCGGGGCGACGTCCATGTCCTGCCAGAGATAGCTCTGCAGCAGGCCAGGAAAGTCGGGGAACCGGTACAGGATCTCGGCGGTGGTGAGGCGGAAGCGGTGCAGATCACGGACGCTGACTTGCATGGGCGATCCTCGCGGGTGGAACCACTTGACCGGTTCAAGGATGTTGGTAGAACGACCGCGCCCGCAAGAAATTTGTAGCATTTACAGCACTTTAGCAGCAGTCGATGGAGACTGCTGCTAAATGTCGCTCTTCAATTCGCCGATATGTGCGCCGATTTCACGACAGCCGGCTTGACTCGGAAAGGCCGGTTCCCTACATCGCTGGCACTCACCGGGGGCGAGTGCTAACACGGCTCCTCCCGGGCGACGTCGTCCAACACACGTCTCCAACTTGAGTGTTACGGAGGAATGGTCATGAAGTTTCGGCCCCTGCACGATCGGGTCGTGGTCCGCCGCATCGAGGCTGACCAGAAGACCGCCGGCGGGATCATCATCCCGGATACCGCGAAGGAAAAGCCGCAGGAGGGCGAGGTTCTCGCCGTCGGTCCCGGCGCGCGCGACGAGTCCGGCAAGCTCCAGGCCCTGGACGTCAAGGCCGGCGACCGGGTGCTGTTCGGCAAGTGGTCGGGCACCGAGGTCAAGATCGACGGGCAGGACCTGTTGATCATGAAGGAGTCGGACATCATGGGCGTGCTGGAAGGCGCGGCCAAGTCCGGCAAGAAGGCCGCCTGAGAAGGGGCCTCGATAGCCGCTTCCTCGAAGGGCAATTCCACTCTCAAGGAGTAAACGCACATGGCTGCCAAGGACGTTAAGTTCGGCGTCGACGCGCGGAACAAGATGCTGCACGGCGTCGATGTTCTCGCCGACGCGGTGAAGGTCACCCTGGGCCCGAAGGGCCGCAACGTGGTGCTCGAGAAGTCGTTCGGCGCGCCGCGCATCACCAAGGACGGTGTGACGGTCGCCAAGGAGATCGAGCTCTCCGACAAGTTCGAGAACATGGGCGCGCAGATGGTGCGCGAAGTGGCCTCGAAGGCGAACGACACCGCCGGTGACGGCACCACCACCGCGACCGTGCTGGCCCAGGCCATCGTCCGCGAGGGCGCCAAGGCCGTTGCCGCCGGCATCAACCCGATGGACCTGAAGCGCGGCATCGACGCCGCCGTCGAGGCGGTGGTCGCCGACCTCGAGAAGCGCTCCAAGAAGATCACCACCTCCGACCAGGTCGCCCAGGTCGGCACCATCTCGGCCAACGGCGAGCGCGAGATCGGCGCCATGATCGCCAAGGCGATGGAGAAGGTCGGCAACGAGGGTGTGATCACCGTCGAGGAAGCCAAGTCGCTGCACACCGAGCTCGACGTCGTCGAGGGCATGCAGTTCGACCGCGGCTACCTGTCGCCGTACTTCGTGACCAACGCCGACAAGATGGTGTGCGAGCTCGAGAGCCCGTACATCCTGCTGCACGAGAAGAAGGTCTCGAACCTGCAGGCCATGCTGCCGGTGCTCGAGCAGGTCGTGCAGTCGGGCAAGCCGCTGCTGATCATCGCCGAGGACGTCGAGGGCGAGGCCCTGGCGACCCTGGTGGTCAACAAGCTGCGCGGCGGCCTGAAGGTCGCGGCCGTCAAGGCCCCGGGCTTCGGCGATCGCCGCAAGGCGATGCTCGAGGACATCGCGATCCTGACCGGCGGCACCGTCGTCTCCGAGGATCTCGGCATCCAGCTCGAGAACGTCACCCTCGACATGCTCGGCACCTCCAAGCGCGTCTCGATCACCAAGGACGAGACCACCCTGGTGGACGGCGCCGGCAAGAAGAAGGACATCGAGGCCCGCTGCTCGCAGATCCGCGCGCAGGTCGAGGAGACCTCGTCGGACTACGATCGCGAGAAGCTCCAGGAGCGCCTCGCGAAGCTGGCCGGCGGCGTCGCGGTGATCCGCGTCGGCGGCTCGACCGAGGTCGAGGTGAAGGAGCGCAAGGATCGCGTCGACGACGCGATGCACGCGACCCGCGCCGCGGTCGAGGAAGGCATCCTGCCGGGTGGCGGTGCCGCCCTGGTGTACGCCATCCGCTCGCTCGAGAAGGTGAAGTACGCCAACGACGACCAGCGCATGGGCGTGAACATCGTGCGTCGCGCGCTGGAGGCCCCGGCCCGTCAGATCGCCTCGAACGCCGGCCATGACGGCTCGGTGATCGTCGGCAAGCTGCTCGAGTCGAAGGACGCCAACTGGGGCTTCGACGCCCAGAACGGCGAGTTCGTCGACCTGATCAAGGCCGGCATCATCGACCCGACCAAGGTCGTGCGCAGTGCCCTGCAGAACGCGGCTTCGGTCGCCGGCCTGCTGGTCACCACCGAGGCCATGGTCGCCGACAAGCCGGAGCCGAAGGGTTCGGCGCCGGCGATGCCGGGCGGCGGCATGGGCGGCATGGACTTCTGATCCAGCCGAACTAGCGACTGACATCGAATACGGCGAGGGCCGGGGAGCGATCCCCGGCCCTTTTCGTTTGGGGTCGGACGCTCCGTGGGTTCCGGCTCGGCCGCGCCGGGGCGGCGCGCCCGTCCGGAATGACGTCAATGAGGAGAACCGGCCCGCGTAACGAGTTACGGCGCCGAAACGGAGGGAGCCTCACGGCTACCCCAACCCAACGTCATTCCGGACCGGACCGCCGGCGGCGGGACGGAGCCGGAACCCCGATCCGGCAAGCGAGACGTCAGCCGAGCGGCTCGATTCCGGGGATCGCCCGCACCCGCTCGAGCCAGGCCCGGATGCCGGGATAGGCCGACAGCTCGAACTCGCCCTCATGGGCGACGTGGGTATAGGCGAACAGCGCCAGGTCGGCGATCGACGGGGCGCCGCCGGCGAGCCAGTCGGCGCCGGCCAGCCGCCGCTCCATGACCGCCAGCGCGCGATAGCCGCGTTCCATGACCTCCGGCAGCCGGTCGGCATAGCGGGTGCGGGCCTTCAGGTAGCCGATCCAGTTGCGGGCGACGGCGATATAGGGCTCGTGGCTGTACTGCTCGAAGAACAGCCATTCGAACACCCGGGTGCGCGCCAGCCCCGGCGCCGGCAGCCAGGCCGTACCCTCGGCGAAATGCGCCAGGATGGCGTTGGATTCGGTCAACACCTCGCCGTCCGCCAGCACCACCGCCGGCACCTTGCCGTTCGGGTTCACCGCCAGGAAGGCGTCGGTGCGGGTTCCGCCGGCGTTGCTGTCGACCTCGATCCACGCAAACGGCCGGTCGGTCGACCGCAGGATCTGCGCGACCTTCCAGCAGTTGCCCGACGCCCCGAAGCCGTAAACCGTCAGCATTCCCGCCATCGCCTCCTCACACCGGCGCGCCGAGGCCCTTCAGCCAGGACCGGAAGCCGCCGGCGCCCGTGAAGAGATGGGCCTGGAAGCCCAGCTTCTCCGCCGCCTCGATGTTGGCGGCCGAGTCGTCGACGAAGGCGGTGCGGGCCGGGGTCAGGGATGCCCGCTCGATCAGGATCTCGTAGATCCGCGGGTCCGGCTTGACGACCCCCTCCTCGCCCGACACCACGACGGTGTCGAAGGCGTTCAGGAAGCCGAAGCGCGCGCGCGTCGGCGGGAAGGTCTCGGCCCCGAAATTGGTCAGGCCGTGCACCGGGAAGCCGGCGGCCTTCAGGGCCTCCAGCACCGCCACCGTGCCCGGGATCGGGCCCGGGATCATGGTCTGGAAGCGGCCGTAGAACGACCGGATCGCCGGGCCCATCTCCGGGTGGCGGGCCAGCGCCTCGGCCTCGGCGTCGGCGATGCTGCGGCCGCGGTCCTGCTCGACGTTCCAGGCCGGGTGGCAGACTTCGGTCAGGAACCACGCCACCCGTGCCTCGTCAGGCGTCGCGTCGGCATGGGTGAACACCCGGCGGTACAGGTGCCGCGGGTCCCATTCGATCAGCACCTGGCCGACGTCGAACACCACCGCGTCGATCGCGCGTTCAGTCACCGTCCCACTCCTCCGGGTCGATCGCCAGCACCAGGGCCGAATGGTCCAGGTCTCCCCGACCGCCCTCGACCAGCGCCTCCCACAGCGCCAGGTTGGCGGCCAGCCCCGGCAGCGCCAGCCCGGCCTGGTCGGCGAGCGCCTGGGCGGCGCGCATGTCCTTGCGCTGGATCGTCGCCTTGGCCCGGGCCTGGAAGTCGCCGGTCACCATGCGCTCGCCGTGCAACTCCAGCACCCGGCTGTGGGCGAACCCGCCGAAGATCGCCTCGCGCACCCGCGCCGGCTCGACCCCGGCGCGCTTCGACAGCGCCAGCGCCTCGGCGACCGCGCCGATGGTCAGGCCGACGATCATCTGGTTCGCGGTCTTGGCGATCTGCCCGGCGCCGACCGGCCCGACATGGGTGATGCGGGCACCCAGCACCCGGAACAGCGGCTCGGCGCGCGCGATGTCGGGATCGCTGCCTCCCGCCATGATGGTCAGGGTCCCGGCCTCGGCGGCGACCGTGCCGCCGGAGACCGGGGCGTCCACCCAGTCGGCGCCGACCATCCGCAGCCGGCCGGCGAAGTCGCGGGTCCGGCCGGGCGCGGTGGTGCCCATGTCGATCACCAGGCCATCCTCGGCCAGGCCGTGGGCGACGCCCCACTGGTCCTCGTAGGGATCGAACACCACCGCCTCGACGGCGTCGGCATCGGTGACCATCACGATCACCGTGTCGACCGCCTCGGCGACGTGGCGCGGCGACGGCAGCGCGGCGGCCCCGGGCAGCGCGGCGGCCAGGTCCTCGGCCCTCTCGATGCTGCGGGTCCACAGCGCCAGCTCCGCCCCGGCGGCGGCCAGCCGGCGCGCCATCGGCACGCCCATCAGGCCGAGCCCGACGAATCCGACCCGGCGCCCGGCGAGCTCGTTTCCCGCCAGTTCCCTGCCCGACCCCGCGCCGGCCGTCATCGCGGTCTCAGATCCGGGCGTAGCGGGCGCCGGCGCCGCGCTCGATGGCGGCGGCGGTCAGCCGGTCGACCTCGATCTCGTGGCGCAGCAACTCCAGGTAGCGCAGCTCCTCCTGGGTTGCCTCGCCGTCGGCCGCCACCACGTCGCAGGCCAGGGCGTAGGCGGTCGCCCGCAGCTTGGCCGGCAGGTTCTCCTTGATCTGGTCGATCACCGCGTCGATGCCGTCCTCGACGGTCAGCAGGTCGGTGCAGGCCGACGCGACCTGCGACAGGTTGCCGTGCTCGAAGTCGGCGAAGATCGGCAGATGCGCGACGATGTCGCGGATCGTCTCGAGTTCGGAGTCGGCGAGCGAGCCGTCGGCCGCGGCCCCCAGGACCATCGCGTAGATGAGGGCGACGTGGTGGTTGATCATCGGATCGGCATCCCGTGTCTGGGTGAACGCAAGTCGGCCGGAGCCACGCGAGGTATAGCGATCCGGCCCGGCGCGGGCAACGGGGGCTCGCCCCGTGCTGACGAACCACCGCCGGTCCACGGGCGTTCCCTGACAATCGATCGGGACAATCGGTTGGGAGAAACGGCGGGCCGGGTCGCGCATTCCCACAACGGCCGGATCCTTGCGTCCCCGCGCCGCCCTTCCGCAGTCCGGAGCAGCCCATGCAGCTCATCGACGGCGCCTCGGCCGAGCTGCAGCCGCAAGCCACAGGAAGAGCCGGTCGGCGCGCGACGGGCGTCAGCAGGCCTTCGCCGTCGCCGGACGCGCCGCCAGGACCACGCCGTCCAACTCCAGCAGCGCACCGCGTTCGGCCGGGCGCACCGCCGGCTCGCCGCGCATGCCGGCCAGCAGCCAGTCGATGTCGCCGTCGTCCGAGCGCGCGCCGCGGATCCGGCGCGGCGCGACCGCCACCGGCTGCCCTTCGGCCGTCCCGGCGACCTCGAAGCGGAACACGTAGTTCGGCGTCAACCCCATGCGCAGGTCGGCGATCCGCCACGCGTCGCCGTCGTGCTCGGCCCGCACGAACCCGTGGGCGAAGCGGCCGAGCCGGCCGGCGACCGGGATGCCGGCCAGGCAGTCCGGCCCCAGCGGGTGCGCGTAGGCGGTGACGGCCTCGGCCCCGCCGAGCATCGGCACGTACAGGTTCAGGTAGCGGTCGCCGTCGACCGCGATCACCCGCCAGAGCAGGCTGTTGAACGGCGTCGGCGTCGCCAGCACCCGGGCCGGCTCGATCCCAGCCGCCGCCAGCCTGGCCCCGGCCCGCGTCTCGGCGATCGCCTGGGCCGCCGCGCCCCAGCCGAGATAGCCGGTCGATAGCAGCAGGCCGGCCGCCAGCACCCGCCCGAACCGCGGCGTCCAGGCCCGGACGCACAGCGCCCAGGCCAGGGCGACCAGCAGCGGCAGGGTGTAGAGCGGGTCGATGATGAACACCGAGCCGACCCCGAACGGATGGTCGGACAGCGGCCACAGCAGCTGCGTGCCGTAGACCGTGAAGGCGTCGAGCAGGGCGTGGGTCGACAGGCAGAGATAGACCGCGATCCAGGCCTGCCATCGCCGTTCGCGCAGGTCCCGGAAGACACGGATCAGCGCCTCCCCGATCACCGGCGTCGCCAGTGCCTGAACGACCAGCGAATGCGTCGCGCTGCGGTGCAGGACGAAGGCGTCGACCGGGTCGGCGAACGGCCAGAACACGTCCAGGTCCGGCAGGGTGCCGAGCACGGCGCCGGCCACGGCCGCCCGGCGCGGCCCGATCCGCCGGCCCAGCACCGCGGCGCCGACCCCTGCGCCGAGGGCCAGCTGGGTCAGGGAATCCACCGCCGTTACCCGCCGACCGCCTTGCGCAGGGTATCGGCCATGCCCTCGGGCGTGGCGTCGTGGGCGAAATGCGTCACGTATTCGCCGTCCGGGTTCATCAGGTAGGTGATCGACGAGTGGTCCATCAGGTACTCGGTGGCGCTGTCGCTCTCGGCCTTGCGGTAGTAGACGCGGTACGCCTTGGCGGCGGCGCGCACCTGCTCGGGCGTGCCGGTCAGCATCAGGAAGCTCGGGTGGAAGCTCTGATGGTACAGCGCGAGCTGCTCGACGGTGTCGCGCTCCGGATCGACGCTGACGAACACCGGCGTGACCTTGGCGGCGACCGCGGGGTCGAGGGCGTCGAGCGCCTGGGTCATCACCGACAGCGAGGTCGGGCACACGTCCGGGCAGTAGGTGTAGCCGAAGTAGATCAGGCTCCACTTGCCCTTCAGGGTGTCCTGGGTGGCCGTCCGGCCCTGCTGGTCGACCAGGGTGAACGGCCCGCCGATCATGACCACCGCCCCCTGGTCGCCGCGGTTCCAGAGCAGGTAGCCGCCGACCACGGTGGCGGCCAGCACGGCCGACAGCAGGGCAACGACAACAACGAACACGCGGGTCGACATCGCAGGCTCCGGCAGCTTGGGTGAACGGCGGTCGGTCGAACGTCCGGCATCGGGCATATGGCGCGCCGGCCCGTCAAGGAAAGGATGGCACGGCCGGCCGAATTGCCGCAGCCGGCGACCCTGGCTAGGCTGCGGAGGCGATGACCTCCGACCGCGCCCCGTTGCCGACCCTGCGGATCCTCGCCGGCACCCGGGCGGCGGTGCGGCTGGCGGAGGCGGCGGCCCGGCACTTCGGCGACCGGCTGGAGGTCGCGGTGGCGCTGGCCGGCGCGTCGGACACCCCGCGCGGCTGCCGGGTCGACGCGATCTCCGGCTGGGAATGCTTCGGCGGCCCGGCGCTGCTGGCCGGGGCGGCCGCCGTGATCGACGGCCTCGACCCGTTCGCCCGGCAGGCGATCCGCGCCGGACGGGACGCGGCGCTGCGCGCCGGCATTCCCCGCCTCGGCTTCCGCCCGCCGGTCTGGCAGCGCCATCCGCTCGACCGCTGGGTCGAGGTGCGCGACCTGGCCGGCGCCGCCGGCGCGGTCGCCGCGATCGCCCGCACGGTCCTGCTGGCCCTACCGATCCGCGACCTGGCACCGTTCGAGGCGGTCGGCGGGCTGCGCTTCCCGGTCCGGCTGGCCCGGCCGCCGGCGCGGTGGGACCGGCCCGCCCGGTTCGCGCCGCAGGTCTGCCCGCCGCCGTCCAGTCGCGAGGCCGAGACCCGGCTGCTGCGCCGCACCGGGGCCCAGGTGGTGGTGATGCGGGCGACCGGCAGCGACGAGGACCTGCCGCTGGTGCTGGCGGCGCGCGCGCTCGACCTGCCGGTGGTAATGATCCGCCGGCCGCTGGAACGCGGCGAGGTGCCGGCCCGCACGGCCGAGGCGGCGCTCGACTGGGTGGCGGCGACCCTGGCCGGGGTCAGCCCGGCGTCGACGGACGTCCCGGCGTGGCGTTGACGAAGCCGACCCCCCAGGCGCCGTCGGGATAGCGGTCGATCCGGGTCACCGACACCGTCTCGGTGTGGAAGGACAGCGCGCGCAGCGGCGACAGGTCCAATGCGATCGCCAGGGCGGCGCGGATCGGCCCGCCATGGATCACCGCGACCACATCGCGGCCGGCCGCCCGCTCCGACCAGTCGTCCAGGGCAAGCCGGACCCGGTCGACCACGTCGACGAAGCTCTCGCCGTTCGGCGCCCGCTCGTCGGCCGGGGCCAGCCAGAACCGACGGTACTGCTCGGGCTGGCGGGCCAGGATCTCGGCCCGCACCCGGCCCTGCCAGTCGCCGAAATGCTGCTCCATCAGCCGCGGCTCGTCGACCGGCTCGTCGCCGTCGCGGCCGGCCGCACGGATCGCCGCCGCCGTCCGCCGGGTGCGGCCGAGCGGGCTCTGCAGCCAAAGGGCATTCGCCGGCAGGAACTCGGCGACCGCGCGGAACACCGCGGCGTCGTCGACGTCGCAGTCGATGTCGTGCTGCCCATAGATCAGCTTGTCCGGATTGACGACCGGGGCGTGGCGCACCAGCCACCAGCGGGTCGGGGTCATGCGGTTCTCCTCATGCGCCGAGATAAGACACCACGACCAGTAGCACCGCCAGCTCGCCGGCCTGCTCGGCGGCGCCGAACACGTCGCCGGTGACGCCGCCGATCTGCCGGCGCGCCAGCCAGCCGACCGCCCCGGCGGCAGCCGCTGCCGCCAGCGCCGCCACCAGTCCGATGCCGCCCGGCAGCACCAGCAGCGCCAGCACGGCGCCGATCGCCGCCGCCGACAGTGCCCCGGCCGCGTCCGGCCGGCCGGCGGCGCGGCCGCTTCCGTCCGCCGCCGACGGCGGCTGCCACCAGGCCAGCGCCGGGATCGCCGCCCGCCCGAGCGCATGGGCCGCCACCAGGGCGGCCGCCGCGGTCCCGGCGTCCGGAAACGCGGCCAGCACCGCCAGCTTGGCGGCGGTGACCAGCACCAGGGCCAGCACGCCGTAGCTGCCGATATGGCTGTCGCGCATGATCCGGCGCTTGGCCTCGGCATCGCGGCCGCCGCCGAAACCGTCGGCCATGTCGGCCAGCCCGTCCTCGTGCAGGGCGCCGGTCGCCAGCGCCGAAGCCGCGACCGCGACGACCGCGGCGACCGTCGCCGGCAGCCCGAGCCCGTCGGCCAGCCACCAGCCGGCGGCGGCGGCCAGCCCGACTGCAACGCCGGCGACCGGGAACGCCCAGGCGGCGTCCATCAGCGGCCGGTCCGGCGGCAACGCGCCCGGCCAGGGCAGCCGCGTCAGGAACCCGACCGCAAGGCCGATCTCCTCCGGCCAGCGGCGGGTCGGGCGGCCGGAAACCGGCCCGCCCGGGTGATTGCTGTCGTCGTCCATCGCCGGCCGGTCGGTCTCGGGGCTTTCCTGCGCGTCTCCCCGCGGTTATAGCCTCGGCACCGAAAACGCAATGCCGCCGGCGCCCATCCGCCGGCCCGCGAGGCCCGATGTCCGACAAGTCGCTCGATCCCACCACAGTCTCCCTGGACGAGATCCGGGCGCTGTTCCGCGAGCTGCCCGGCCCCGACCTGGAGGCCGGCACCCAGGCGGCGGCCCGCGAGGCCCAGCTGACCAAGCCGCGCGGCGCGCTCGGCCGGCTCGAGGAACTGGCGGCGTGGCTGGCCACCTGGCAGGGCCGGCACCCGCCGCGCCTGCAGCATCCGCGCACCGCGGTGTTCGCCGGCAACCACGGCGTCGCCGCCCGGGGCGTCTCGGCCTACCCGTCCGAGGTCACCGCCCAGATGGTGCAGAACTTCGTGGCCGGCGGGGCGGCGGTGAACCAGCTGTGCCGGGCGTTCGACGCCGACCTCAGGGTCTACGAGCTGGCGCTGGAGCAGCCGACCGGCGACTTCACGCAGGGTCCGGCGATGGATAGCGGCGAATGCGCCCGCGCCATGGCCTACGGGATGATGGCGGTCGAGCCGAACCTGGACGTGCTGTGCCTGGGCGAGATGGGCATCGGCAACACCACGGCGGCGGCGGCGCTGGCCTGCGCGCTGTTCGGCGGCGAGGCCGAGGACTGGGTCGGGCGCGGCACCGGGGTCGCCGGCAAGGCGCTGGAGACCAAGACCCAGGTAATCCGCAAGGGCGTCGAGCGGCACCGCGATGCCGGCGACCCGCTCGACCTGCTGGCCGCACTGGGCGGGCTCGAACTGGCGGCGATCGCCGGCGCGGTGATGGCGGCGCGGCTGGCCCGCACCCCGGTGGTGCTGGACGGCTTCGCCTGCACGGTGGCGGCGGCGGTGCTGTGGAAGCTGGACCCCAAGGCGCTGGAGCACTGCATCGTCGGCCACCGCTCGGTCGAGCCCGGCCACGGCCGGGTGCTGGAGGCGATCGGCAAGGAGCCGCTGTTCGACTTCGGCATGCGGCTCGGCGAGGGCTCCGGCGCGACCCTGGCCCTCGGCGTCCTGCGGGCCGCCGTCGAGTGCCACACCGGCATGGCGACCTTCGCCGACGCCGGGGTCTCGGGGCCGGCGTGAGCACCGACGCCATCAAGCCGGGCCCCTGGACCGTCGAGTCGAGCCGGGTCGAGTTCAGCGACCGGTTCCTGACCCACCGGATGGACCGCTGCGTCACCGAGCGCGGCTTCGTGCTCGACCCGTATCACGTGGTCGAGCTGAAGGAGTGGTGCCACGCGGTCGCCCTGACCCCGGCCGGCGAACTGGTGCTGATCGAGGAGTACCGGCACGGCGGCGGTGCGGTGGTGCGCGGGCTGCCGGCCGGCACCGTCGAGCAGGCCGAGGACCCGCAGGCCGCCATGGCGCGCGAACTGGCCGAGGAGACCGGCTACGAGGCCGCGGCCTGGATTGCGCTGCCGGTCATGTGGGCCAACCCGGCGCTGATGAACAACCGGGCGCACAGCTTCCTGGCGCTGGACGCCCGCCCGACCGGCACCCGGAGCCTGGACCCCGGCGAGACCATCGAGGTGGTGCTGCGGCCGGCGACCGACGCGTTCGGCGACCTGATGGCCGGCCGGCTCTGCATGACCTCGCTGCATGTCGCCGGCATGATGATGGCGCGCGAATACGCCCGCGCCCACGCCGCCGAGGATCCGCGGCTGGCGCCGCTGGCCGGCTGACCAGCCCGTCGCTCCGTGGGTTCCGGATCGTCCGCGCCGGGGCGGCGCATCCGTCCGGAATGACGGCAGGGAGGGGAAGCTCTCCTTCCACCTTCGTCATTCCGGGAATTTCGGTGACAGGGAATTTCGGTGACAGTGCACTCAATCGACGATCCATGCCGTTGCGGTCGGTCGATGATCCGTTTGCCGTGGACCAGGTGCTGCCGCAAGGCGGAGGATCGGCCTGAACTTCGTCAAGAACAGTGCACTGTCACCGAAACGGGCACCGAAACGGGGCGGCGCATCCGTCCGGAATGACGGCAGGGAGGGGAAGCTCTCCTTCCACCTTCGTCATTCCGGAGCGGGCCGCCGCAGGTGGACGGCATCCGGAACCCACCCGCCTTTCCGTCGCGTTCCCTTGATCCGCCGCCGCGCTTCGGCGAACGTCGCGGCGGAACCAACCGGAGATCCCCGATGCGCGTCGTCGCCACCGACCGTCACGCCGCCCACGCGCCGAGCGGCTTCATCGCCCGCGGCAACCGCGTCGCCAACCCGGAGACGCCGGAGCGCGCGGCGATCTTCCGGCGCGCCGTGGAGGCCGGCGGGCATGCACTGATCGAGGCCGGCGAGCACGGCATCGCCCCGGTCGCGGCGATCCACGCCGCCGACTACCTGGATTTCCTGGAGCACGGCTGGGCCGAGTGGGAGGCGCTGCCGGACCACGCCCCGGAGATCCTGCCGAACGTGCATCCCGGCCGGAACATGGCGATCCACCCGACCCACATCGTCGGCAAGTCCGGCCACTACCAGGCCGACACCGCCTGCCCGATCGGCCCCGGCACCTGGGCCGGCGCGCGCGCCTCGGCCGACGTGGCGGTCACCGCCGCCGACCTGGTCGCCGCCGACGGCGGGCCGGCCTATGCGCTGTGCCGGCCGCCCGGGCACCATGCCTATGCCGACCAGGCCGGCGGCTTCTGCTTCCTGAACAACTCGGCGATCGCCGCCCAGCGGCTGCGCGACTCCGGTGCCGGGCGGGTGACGGTGCTGGACGTCGACGTGCACCACGGCAACGGCACCCAGGGCATCTTCTACCGCCGCGCCGACGTGCAGACCGTGTCGATCCACGGCGACCCGCGCGCCTACTACCCGTTCTTCACCGGCTATGCCGACGAGATCGGCGCCGGCCCCGGCCGCGGCGCCAACACCAACCTGCCGCTGCCGCGCGGCACCGGCGACGCCGGCTACCTGGAGACCCTGGAGACCGCGCTGGCGGCGGTCGACGCATTCCGGCCCGACGCCCTGGTGGTCGCCCTCGGCCTCGACCCGTCGGAGCAGGACCCGCTGGCGTTCCTGGCGGTCACCACCGACGGCTTCCGCCGGATCGGCGAGCGGCTGGGCCGGACGCCGTACCCGACGCTGATCGTGCAGGAGGGCGGCTACATCTCCGGGATTCTCGGCGACAACCTGGCCGCCGTGCTGGCCGGCTTCGAGACCGGGAGACCGTAGGGTCCGGCACCCGGGTGCCGTTTCGCTTGCGCAACGCCCTGGAAGCGCCGAGCATCCGGGCGACACGAACGCCCCGAGGCCGATGCCGGATCCCGACGTCCCGCCGATCGCAGTTTCCGCGGAGGGCCTGCCCTACGCGCTGCTGCGCGCCGGGCTGCTGCCGCCGGGCCGCTATCTGGAGGCCGTGCGGCTGGTCCGCGACGACGGCTTCTGGCGGCGCTGGGGGCGGACCGCGCTGCTGGTCCTGGCGGTCGGCCAGATCCTCGCCGGCATCGTCTTCTTCTTCGCCTTCAACTGGGCCGACCTGCCGCCGCTCGCCAAGCTCGGGCTGATCCAGGGCGGCATCGTGCTGTGCGCGGCCGGCGCCTGGTTCGGGCGGGCCAGCCGGCTGGCCTGGGAGGCACTGCTGACCGCGGCGGCGGTGCTGGTCGGGGTGCTGCTGGCGGTGTTCGGGCAGATCTACCAGACCGGGGCCGACGCCTACTCGCTGTTCGTCGGCTGGGGAGTGCTGATCCTGCCCTGGGTGGCGCTGTCGCGCGGGCTGGCGCCGCTGGTGCTGTGGCTGGCGGTGGCCGGCACGGGGGGCGCCACCTATGCCGCGCAGATCGCGATCCCGATGGACTGGATCGGGCCGGAGGCGGTCGCCGCCCTGCTGGCGCTGTTCTACACGGCGGCGCTGGCCCTGACCGAGTTGGCGGCGTGGCGCGGGATCGGCTGGCTGCGGGCGCTATGGCTGCGGCGGCTGCTGGCGACGGTGATCCTCGCCATCAGCTTCGTGGCGGCGGCGCCGGCGGTGTTCGACGAGCCGCCCGAACCGGCGGGCTGGATGGCGATGGCGCTGTTCGCCGCCGCCGTCGCCGGCCTCGGCTTCGCCGGCCGCCGGTGGCGCGACCTGCCGGTGGTGGCCCTGGCGGTGCTGGCCGGCTGCCTGTTCCTGAACCTGGCGAGCGGCCGGCTCGCCTTCGAGGCCGGCGACGACATCGGCGGCTCGTTCCTGCTGCTGGCGGCGGTGGCGATCATCTTCGGCGGCGCGCTCTCGCTGCTGCGCCGGGTCCGGACGGCGATGGCGGCCGAAGCGGCGGCAGAGGGGGCGGGCCGTGGCTGACGACGCGCTCGACCGGCTGTGTGCGCAGTTCGGCGTCGCCCCGGCGGCCGCCCGGGCCGCCGTCGCGGCGGCGTCCGGCGCCGACTCGCCCTGGTACCTGCGGGTGGCCACCGCGATCGGCGCGTGGATGACCGCCGGCGCCATGATCCTGGCGGTCGGGCTGGCGATCCTGCCGGCCTTCGACAACGAGAACCTGCCGCTGACCGCCGCCGGGATCGGCGCCGCGATCCTGGCCGGTGCCATCGCCCTCCGCCGCGGCAGCCGGGGCGAGTTCGGCTCGCAGGTTGCGGTCGCCGGCGCCCTCGCGGGCCAGGCCCTGGTGGTCGGCGGCATCGGCATCGAGCTGGAGGACATGGCAGCGGCGGCCGTCGTGTCGCTGGCCGTCACGGCGCTGCTGGTCGCCCTGATCCGCGACCAGGAACTGCAGTTCCTGTCGGCCGCCGGCACCGTGGCCGTCGCCTTCCTGGCCCTGCTCGAGCGCGAGGTGCCGCAGGCCGCCGGCGTGCTGGCGGCGGTCACCCTGCCGGTCGCCATCGGCCTGCTGGTCCGCCCGCCCGCCGGGGTCGACCTGCGCGGCCTGGGCTGGGCGCTGCTGCTGGTACCGCTGATGGCAATGTCGGTTCCCGGGGTCGGCGGGCTGAACGCCGACTGGCTGCCGCGCGCGGCCTATGCCGCCGGGCTGGTCGCGGTGCTGGCGATGGTCTGGCAGGCGACGGCGCCGGACCGGCGCATGGTGGTGCTGGCCGGCGGCGCGATCGCGGTGCTGGTCGGGACGGTGGCGGCGGCCGGAATCGCCGGGTCTCTGATGCTGCTGAGCTTCGCCTATCTGCTCGGCAGCCGCATGCTGGCGGCGCTCGGGGCGGCCGCGCATGTCTGGTTCGTGTCGCGTTTCTACTATGACCTGGACATCACCCTGCTGGACAAGTCCGGGATGCTGACGGCGACCGGCCTGCTGCTGCTGGGCCTGTGGTGGCTCTGGACCCGGTCGGGCGAGCCGGACGCCGGCCATGACTAGGTGGCTGCCGGCCCTCGGCCTGTGGGGCGGCCTCGCCCTCGTCCTGGTCGCGACGAACCTCCTGATCCTGCAGAAGCAGCGCGTGCTGGACGACGGCCGCACGGTGCTGCTGGCGCTGCGACCCGCCGACCCGCGGTCGCTGATGCAGGGCGACTATATGGAGCTGCGCTACGCCGAGGCCCTGGTCCCGGTGGCGCAGGAAGCGCCGGGGATCGACGGCCGGGTGGTGGTGGCGCTGGACGGCGACGGGGTGGCGCGCTTCCTGCGCTTCGACGGCGGCGGCGATCTCGCCCCCGACGAGCAGCGCCTGCGCTACAAGCGCCGGTCCCCGGCCGGGCTGGAGCCGCGGCCCGACCAGATGGAGATCTTCATCGGCGCCGAGAGCTTCCTGTTCCAGGAAGGCCACGCCGACGCGTATTCGGAGGCCCGGTTCGGCATCCTCAAGGTCGCGGCGGACGGCAGCAGCGTGCTGGCCGGCCTGGCCGACGCCGCGCGCCGGCCGATCCGGCCTTAGCCGCACCTGCCAGCGTCACGCGACCGGAACATGTCGCGCACCCCCTGATTTTCGCAAGAAAACACCGATTACCGGGAATCGTTTGAAACTAATCGACAAGCCATGTATGGTTGTCGATGGGAAGGCGATTGAAGGGAACGTGAACCAGCCACTCCAGCAAGGGAGAGCAAGGCATGGACAACGCGTTCACCTACATGGGCAAGGCCGTCAAGATCGAGCTCAACAAGTCCGCCGACAAGGCGACGGTGACGATCGACGGCAAGCCCTTCAAGGCGATGCTCCACACCGAGGGCAAGCCCGAGGACAACTACATCAAGCTCTGGATGTGCGAGGGCGCGTACTCGATGTTCGAGACGCCCGAGGACATGGCCCGCCACTTGATCCGCTATTGGCACCAACATGCGGGAAAGGGGGCGTGACATGGGCTGCAGAAAGAACATCAAGCGGCTGACCGCGGCCGAACGCTCGGCCTTCGTCGACGCGTTCCTGGCACTGCACACGTCGGGCCGGCTGGAGCACTACCGGCTGATCCATTCCGGCGCCAACGTCCACGGCCACGGCGGCCCGGCCTTCACGGCCTGGCACCGCGAGTTCGTACGGCGGTTCGAGGAGGACCTGCAGTCGGTCGACCCGAATGTCGACCTGCCGTATTGGGACTGGACCGAGGACAACCTCAACGCCGCCGGCACCGAGTCCTACATCTGGCGCGACGATTTCCTGGGCGGCCCCGGCGACAACGCCGGCGGCGGCGGCCCGACCGGGCCGAACGGCGGCTATCCGGTCACCAGCGGGCCGTTCGCCGGGCTGTTCACCCGCAAGCCGTTCAGCATCTTCGCGTTCCCGGGGACCGGCGGCACCATCGCCACGCAGATGGCCAATCCCGACTACAACGTGTTCCGCCAGATGGAGGGCCCGCACGGCTCGGCCCATGTCTTCATCGGGGGCGAGCCGCAGAGCTTCGCCCAGACCGCCCGCACCCCGGACTTCTGGATGATCCACTGCAACGTCGACCGGCTGTGGGCCGAGTGGATCGACCGGCACGAGGGCACGCCCGGGTTCGAGCCGTACAAGCCGGCGGCCGGCGGCCCGACCGGGCACAACCTGAACGACAACATGTGGCCGTGGAACGGCGGCAACGTGCCGTTCTCGGTGCCGCCCTACACCAACTCGCCGGAGATGGTGAGCCCGGCCGACCTGATCGACCACCGGGCCCTGGGCTACGACTACGACACCCTCGACCCGACCTGCATCCGGGTCGTCAAGAACGTCGTCAAGGACATCCGCGACGGCGGCGGCAAGATCCGCCTGCCCAAGGAGCTGAAGGAGCGGGCGCCCAAGGAACTCAAGGAACGCCTTCCGAAGGAGCTGAAGGAACGGACGCCGAAAGAGCTCAAGGAGATCGGCCCGAAGGAGCTCAAGGAGCGGGCGCCCAAGGAGTTCAAGGAGCTCGGCCCGAAGGAGAACAAGGACATCCGCGAGAACCCGAAGGATCTCCGCGAGGTGCCCGACTTCGACCGGCCGTTCATCCGGCCGGAGCTCCGGCCGGACCTGCGGGCCAGTGCCCTGGGCTTCGAGCCCGACGCCCTCGAGGTGGATGCGCTTCGGCGGCGGTTGATCGATCGCTGATCGCCGCCTGCCGCAGCAACCTCGAGAGGGTCGGATCCCATGTGGGCGATTCTGTGCGAAGTCGAGGACGAGTCGGCGCTGGCGCTGGCCGTGCTCCTCGAGAAGGCGGGACTGGACCTGACGGTCCTGTGCCCGGAGCACCTCGTGCGGGCGACCCACAGCCATCGCATCGGGGCGGACGGGGCCTCGGCCTGCGTCCGCCTGCGCGACGGTTCGGTGCTCGACCCGGCGGGGCTGACCCTGCTGATCAACCGGTTCCGGGCCGTCCCCGAGACCCATCTGGCGCGCTGCGCACCCGAGGAGCGGGACTATGTCCGATCCGAGTGGTCCGCCTATCTGGCCAGCCTGCTGGCCTGCTGCGGCGGCCCGGTGCTCAACCCGCCGTTCAGCGACTCGCCCGGCGGCTATCCGCCGGGCGAGCTCGAAAGTCTGCATTTCGCGGCACTATGCGGCCTTCCGGTCGCGCCGCAGCGGATCACCGAGGACTCGCCGTTCTGGGCCGACGAGGATCCGGGCCCGCTGTCGTCCCACCTGGTGGTCGGCGACGCCGTGCTGCCCGCGCTGCCCGAGCCGCTCGCCGGCGGCGCCCGGAAACTGGCCGGGATCCTCGGCCTGCCGCTGATGCAGGTCGACTTCGCCGCCGGCCCCGACGGCGAGGCGGTGTTCCACGGCTGCTCCGGCGACGTCGAGTTCCGGCACGCGCCGGGCCCGGCGCTGGTCGAGGCGCTGCAGGCTGTCGCCGGCAACCGGCCCGTACAAGGAGACCGTCCGTGATCCTGCTGATCGGCATCCCGAGCGAGCCGCCGCTGGCGATGGTGGCAGACGCGCTGCGCCGGCTGCGGCTGCCCTTCGAGATCGTGAACCAGCGCGAGACCGCCCGGCACGCGATCGAACTCGAGATCGGGCCGGACGGCGTCGACGGGACCCTGGTGCTGGGCGACCGCGAAATCGCCTTGGCCGAGGTGACCGGGGCCTACGACCGCGCCACCGACCCGGGCGTGGTGCCGGAGATGCAGGGCCTGGACGACGACGCCCCCGACGCACTGCGGGCCCTGCGCCTGCAGTCCCTGCTGTCGGCCTGGCTGCAGATCGGCCCGGCGACCGTCGTCAACCGGCTGCGGCCGATGGGCACCAACGCCTCCAAGCCGGCCCAGGCCCAGGTGATCCGCGACCACTTCCACGTCCCCGACCTGCTGGTGACCGACGACCCGGAGGCGGCCCGCCGGTTCGTGGAGGTCGACTGCGCCGATACCGGCGCGATCTACAAGTCGGTCAGCGGCGAGCGGTCGATCGTGATGGCGGTCGAGGCCGACGACATCGAGCGGCTCGACGCGCTGGGGCCGTGCCCGGTGCAGTTCCAGCGCCGGATCGCCGGCACCGACTGCCGGGTCCATGTGGTCGGCGACACCGTGCACGCCTGCCGGATCGAGACCGACGCCCTCGACTACCGCTACGCCCGGATGAAGGGCGCCGGCGACCCGAAACTCACCCCGGTCACGCTGCCGCCGGACTGGGCGGAGGCGTGCCGCCGGCTGACCCGGGCCCTCGGGCTGGAGTTCTCCGGCATCGACCTGATGGTCGACGACGACGGCACGCCGTGGTGCCTGGAGGTCAACACCTGCCCGGCCTTCAGCTATTTCGACGTCGGCCGCGGCCAGCCGATCGCCACCGCGGTCGCCCGGCACCTCGCCGGGATCGGCACCGGGTAGCAGGACCTGCCGCTACGCCCGGTTCATCCGCTGGTCGACCAGGTCGTTGACCACCGCCGGGTCGGCCAGGGTCGAGGTGTCGCCGAGCTGGTCGTGCTCGTTGGCGGCGATCTTGCGCAGGATCCGGCGCATGATCTTGCCGGACCGGGTCTTCGGCAGCCCCGGCGCCCACTGGATCAGGTCCGGCGAGGCGATCGGGCCGATGTCCTTGCGGACCCACTGCACCAGTTCCTTGCGCAGCTCCTCGGTCGGCTCCTCGCCGGCGTTCAGGGTGACGTAGGCGTAGATGCCCTGGCCCTTGATGTCGTGCGGATAGCCGACCACGGCGGCCTCGGCGACCTTCGGGTGGGCGACCAGCGAGCTCTCGACCTCGGCGGTGCCCATGCGGTGCCCGGACACGTTGATGACGTCGTCGACCCGGCCG
>NZ_JAVJSE010000017.1:0-102940 GCF_040219615.1 Thalassobaculum sp. | reverse complement strand
CTCCGGGATGACGACAGGGGGGTGGGATCTCGCGGTGAAATCGGCCGAATTCCGCCAAACTTCCGTCATTCCGGAGGGGACGCGTGAGCGTCCGGCTCCGGAACCCACCAGCCGCCGAGAAATGTGTGAACACCGTAGACGAAGCGACGGGTACCCCCGCCGAGCCCCCGCCCTGGCCGACGACCGGATGGCGATGTCGGGTCTGCACCGCGACTACCTAGCCTCGCGGATCGAGGCCTCGGTGGCGCCGCCGGGCCGGGTGCTGGTGATCCTGCCGACGGTATTCCTGGCGCTGGTCGTGCTCGACCCGACCGAGACCGGGGCCGAGCGCGGCAAGCTGGCCCGCCAGGTCGAGGCCGGCACCCTGGAGATCGCTCGCCTGGAAACCCTGATCGGCCTCGGCGTGCCGGTGTCCGACCAGCGCGATCTGGATCCGACCGACTTCTTCGAGGCCCCGGCCGGCACCGACCCGGCGATGGCGCGGGCGGCGGCCGAGCGCCTGGCGGCAGACTGGCGGGCGATGGTCACCGACCTGGCGGTGGTGCCGATCCTGGCCGAGCGCGAGGAGGCGCTCGCCAGCCAGCTGGCCAGCCAGCTGGTGGCGCGCTCGGAGTATCTCGAGGTCAAGCGCCGGCTGGTCGAGGCCCGCCACGAGATCACCGTGACCGAGGCCGAGATGGCGCGGGCCGCCGCCGACACCGCCAAGGCCCGGGCCGACCGCGACGCCCGGCTGACGCGCGCGGAATCCGAGCGGGTCAAGGACCTGTCGCAGATCCGCGAGCAGACCGCGGCCGTGACGCAGGAGCTGGTGAAGGCTGCCGACCGCAACGCCCGGCGCGTTGTGGCCGCACCCGCCGACGGCATCGTCACCCAGCTCGGGGTGACCTCGGTGGGCGGGGTGGTGAGCGCCGGCGAGGCGCTGATGCGGATCGTGCCGAGCGACGACATCCTCGAGATCAGCGCCACCATTCTGAACCGCGACATCGGTTTCGTGGATGTAGGCCAGGAGGCGGTGGTGAAGCTCGACGCCTTCAACTACCTGCGCTACGGCACCCTGAGCGGCACGGTGGTCGGCCTGTCGGCCGCCGCCGTCGACCCGACGGCGGCGGCACGCTCGGGCGCCGGAGCGGGTGCGGCCGGCGCCGCCGCGCAGTCCGGCCAGAACCCGCAGGCGCCGCCGTCCTACACCGCCCGCATCAGGCTCGATACCGACAGGATCGCGGTCGACGGCCGCCCGGTGCGCCCGACCCCGGGGATGACGGTGATGGTCGACGTGCGGACCGGTCAGAGAAGGCTGATCGAGTTCGTGCTGCAGCCAGTGCTACGATACGCGGCGGAGGGTTTGAGGGAAAGATGAATTCAGCCAAATCTGCATTCAGCCGGATGAACAAAGCGTCACATGTAGTGCTGCTATTTGTGATATTCATCGCTAATGTAATTGCACTTATAGTGCCGTTATTGATTATTCTGTTAAATGGAGTCATTGACGAAGCAGAAGTTCCTGGCGTTATGACCATTATAACAAGCGCGCTTGCAGTTTCCGTATTGATCATTAACAATCGCACGTTGTTGAGTGGGCCGTCATGGACTGCCAATTCAATTGGCACGCTGACTATGGTGGGACTTTGTATTTATATTGTTTTACCAATCGTTAGATATAGTGCTTTACTAATATTTGGACTAATAATTGTGATTCAGTCGTTCTCGCCAAACGACTCGCATTTTACCAAAAAAATACTTGTCTTTATCAATCACTATGACCAGTCGTGCGGTATATCTTGCAGAAAATATCTCAGTTCGTATGATCTCAATGGGGTTATCGTTCATCAGAACAATCATCCCGAACGGAAATGTGAAATTGATATCGTATACTTCAAACGTACTGGGCCTAGCGATCCTTGCACAAAATCAACACGTCCGGAATACGACAATACGAGCTTCGACATATGCGTTGCCAAAAAACCAGAAGAAAGTTGCAACACAAGGAAACTTGTATTCCGAGAGCAACGGAACGACGTAAATCTGTTTGGATCAATCGAGAACACGATAATCTTTACAAATTCCGATGAACAGGTAATTGGAAGATATAGTGAATTTTTATTTTACCACGACATTGTTCCGTCAGCACTTCAACTGTTTGCGTCGCCAGCTGTGTTAATACGGGGAATGACGATGCGGTGGTTGTAAGGGCAGTCGCAACAGGCGGTGTCAAGTTCCGGTGACAGTGCATTTAATTGACGGGTCCGAGCGCCCATGACAGGATCCGCCGATGGCTCGCATGGCACGCACGGTGATCCCAGGCATCCCGCACCACGTCACCCAGCGTGGCAACGGCCGGGCGCGGACTTTCTTCGACGATGACGACTATCGCTTCTACCGCGACCGGCTCGGCGCCGAGTGCCGCGCGGCCGGGGTCGCGGTGTGGGCCTGGGTGCTGATGCCGAACCACGTCCATCTGATCCTCACGCCGTCCGACGAGGACGGCCTGCGGCGGGCACTGGCGAAGGTGCACCGCGCCCATGCCGGGCGGATCCACGCGCGGCTCGGGCGCAGCGGGCATTTCTGGCAGGGCCGGTTCGGCTGCGTGGCGATGGACGAGCCGCACCTGCTGGCGGCGCTGCGCTACGTCGCGGGCAATCCGGTGCGGGCCGGTCTCGCCGCGCGGCCGGAGGACTGGCCGTGGTCGAGCGTGCACGCCCAGCTCGCAGGGGCCGCCGGTGACGGGGTGACCGACACGGCGCCGGTGCGCGAGCGCTACCCGGACTTCGCGGGGCTGCTGGCGGCCGGCGACGCCGCCGACGAGTTCCGGGCGCTGCGGCGGGCCGAGAGCATCGGGCGGCCGGTCGGCGACGACGAATTCCTCGGCCGCCTGGAGGCGCTGACCGGCCGTCGCCTCAAGCCCGGGAGGCCGGGGCCGAAGCCGGAGATGAGTGCACTGTCACCAGATTAAAAAATCCGGACAGATCGTGAGTCAGCCACAACCGCCCGCGGCGAAGCTTGTCACACAATAATGCGCAGGGTTAGGCTGACCGCAGGGGTGTAGGGGACGCTTGGGGGCGCTTCCGCATTTCCGTTTCTGCCGCCGTCACTCAGCCGGATCGACGCGGTCCGGATTCACAGCAAAGAACTGCTCCTTGCCGCCGGTTGGGTGGGCGCGTGAACGCGCCGGTCGAGGCGTGTCTGGTTTGGCGGCGTCGTGGATGTCTGGATCGGATCCGTCGGGGCGACCTTTCGGGGCACGGAAGCATGAAGCCGATACGCAATCTCGAGATACATGCGTGGCACGGCTGCAACCTGGCCTGCGAGAGCTGTTCCCACTTCTCGTCGCTGGACCTGCGCGGCGGGCCGTCGGCGGACGATTGCCTGTCATGGATGAACGCCTGGCGGGACCGCCTGGAGCCCGCGTCGTTCTCCGTCCTGGGCGGCGAGCCCACCATGAACCGGGAGTTCGTCGAAATCGTCGAGGCGGCGGTGCAATGCTGGCCGAACAGCCACATCCGGGTCGTGACCAACGGCTTCTTCCTGCACCGTCATCCGCGCCTGCCGGAAGTATTGTCGCGGGCGAAGCGCTCCACCCTGGTCGTCTCGTCGCACCACGCGTCCGAGGCGTTCCAGCGCCGGTTCGAGCCGGTCCGGGCGCTGGTCGGCGAATGGCGGCAGAACCATGGGGTGAACGTGCACATGACCGAGGCCAGCCGCTTCTGGACCCGGCGCTACGAGGCCGACGACGAGGCGATCCGGTTCTGTGACAGCGATGCGCGCCGGGCTTGGAAGGCCTGCATGGGCAAGTACTGCACGCAGTTGCACGATGGCATGCTGTGGAAGTGCGCACCGGCTGCCTATTTCGAGCTGGTGTCGCAGACCCGCCGTGCCGACCCGTCGGCGCATGCGCTGTTCGGCGGGTACATGCCGCTTGAGCCGTCGGCCGGCGATGCCGAACTCGACGCCTTCTTTGCGCGGGAGGAGGAGGAGATCTGCCGGTTGTGCCCGGAGCGCCTGGTGCGTTTCGACCTTCCGATGCCGCTCGGCCGCCGCCGCCGGCTGCTGGCAGACGCGGCCGACTGACGGCGTCACCGGGCTCGCCGGTGGCAGCTGTCAGCATCTTTCGGCCATGCTACGGTGGTTGCCATGACGACTCTGCTGTTCACCCACGAGGCCTGCTTCGCACACGATCCGGGCCGCATGCACCCGGAGCACCCGGCCCGTCTGAAGTCGGTGCTGATGGCGCTCGCCGGGCCGGAGTTCGCGGCGCTGGAGCGGCGCGAGGCGCCGGAGGCCAGCATCGAGCAGATCGCCCGGGTGCATCCCGAGGCCCATGTGCGGAAGATCCTGGCGTCGGTGCCGGCCGAGGGCATGGCGGCGATCGACGCCGACACCTTCATGTCGCCCGGCACCGGCGATGCCGCGCTGCGCGCCGCGGGGGCGGCGATCGCCGCGGTCGATGCCGTCCTGGCCGGTGAGGCCCGCAACGCGTTCTGCGCGACCCGACCGCCGGGCCATCACGCCGAGCCGACCCGCGCCATGGGGTTCTGCTTCTTCAACAATGTCGCGGTCGCTGCCGCTCATGCCCGCGCCGTACACGGCCTGCGGCACGTCGCGGTGGTCGACTTCGACGTCCACCACGGCAACGGTACCCAGGCGGCGTTCGAGGCCGACGGCAGTCTGTTCTACGCCTCGACCCACCAGGTGCCGTTGTATCCGGGTACCGGCGCCCCGGGCGAGCGCGGGGTCGGCAACATCCTGAACGTGCCGCTTCGCCCGATGGCCGGCGGGGCCGAGTTCCGGCATGCCATCGGCGAGGTGGTGGTGCCGGCCCTGATCGACTTCCACCCGGACCTGCTGATCATCTCGGCCGGCTTCGACGCCCATGTCGACGATCCGTTGGCGTCGGTCGCGCTGGAGACCGAGGACTTCGCCTGGGCGACCCGTGAACTGATCAGGGTGGCCGACATGCTGTGCGACGGCCGGGTGGTGTCATGCCTGGAGGGCGGCTACGACCTTCATGCTCTCGGCGAGGCCTGCGCCGCCCACGTGCGGGAGCTGCTGGCGGCCTGACCGTCATCCTCCTGGTCTCTCGCCGATCGGATCAGATCGACTGCGCGAACGGCGACGGCGTACTGCGAGTATCGAAACGGGTCGCGGTCGGCATACGGGTCGATATGGTCGAAGTCGTATCGGCTGGCGCCGATGAGATAGCGCCGGCCGGTATTGTCGGTGAACGGCAAGGACAGCCGATGGACGACGAACCGCTCCTGTTCGATCGAGCGTCCCAGCAACACGGCCGGGGCGGTCACGCAGTACAGCCAACGCCGGTGTCCCGGCCGGAAATGCTGCGGCGACGAGAGCCGGGACAGTGTCATTCCCTTGTTGGTCTGTCCCCAGACGTGCCGGATCTCCTCGCCCGACAGGCGGCACACGAAATCGCTTCTGTCCGGCATCAGTTCGTAGATCCACATCCGTGGCAGCAGCGTCGGATGGTCCAGGGGATCGAACAGCGCCTTGTCCGGCAGCCCGTCGTCCGGTGCGACCCGCAGCCACGAATCGAGGAGCTGCGCCATCGCCGGGTCGCCGATGTCTTCCTTGAGACGGTGAACGAGATTCTGCCCGGTGGAGCGCTTGAGAAATCGGATCACGGAGCAATCCCTAGTGGCGGGGGTGAATACTCTCATCTCGCACTGCGGTCGACAAGCGACGGCTTGAGGCCAGGCGACCCGAACAGTGGCGCTCGGTCGCGGCCCGCCGCCCTTGTTTCGCCATCGGCCGATGAATACACTCCGCGGCTCTTTCGGAGGGATGCCGTGACGACCGAAACCGCAGCCGGGACCGACCCCGAGGCCATGAGCTTCGAGGACGCGCTCAAGGAACTGGAGCGCATCGTGGAGACCCTGGAGCGAGGCCAGGGTTCGCTGGACGATGCCATCGCCGCCTATGAGCGTGGAGCCAAGCTGAAGAAATATTGTCAGGCCAAGCTCGAGGAGGCCCGGCTGAAGGTCGAGAAGATCAAGCTCGACGACAGCGGCCAGCCGGCCGGGACAACCGGCCTCGACGGCTGACCCGATGGTGGTGTCTGAGATGAACGGGCTGCAGGCTGCGCTGGCGGAGTGCGCCGAGGACATCGAGCGCATGATGGACCTGTTGCTTCCGCAACCGGACGGACCGGAGGCGCGGCTGTACGAGGCGATGCGGCATTCCGCGTTCGCCGGCGGCAAGCGGCTGCGACCGTTCCTGGTGATGCAGTCGTCCCGGCTGTTCGGGGTCGACCGCCGGTGTGCCGCCCGGGTGGCGGCCGCCGTCGAGTTCATGCATACCTATTCGCTGATCCACGACGACCTGCCGGCGATGGACGACGCCGACATGCGGCGCGGCCGGCCGAGCTGCCATGCCAAGTTCGACGAGGCGACGGCGATTCTGGCGGGCGACGCGCTGCAGGCGCTGGCCTTCGAGGTGCTGGCGGTGCCGGAGACCCACTCGGATCCGGCGGTCCGGGTCGAACTGGTACGCGAACTGGCGCGGGCGTCGGGCGGGCACGGCATGTGCGGCGGCCAGATGATCGATCTGCTGGCCGGGAAGGCCGAGATGGACATCGGCGCCGTCACCCGGCTGCAGCGCCTGAAGACCGGCGAGATGTTCGCGTTCTCGGCGGTCGCCGGGGCGGTCCTGGGCAAGGGCTCGTACCGGGCCTATATGGCGCTGCACAACTACGCGCAGGAGTTCGGCCTGGCGTTCCAGATCGTCGACGACCTGCTGGACGCCCAAGGCGACTCCCAGTGGGTCGGCAAGCCGACCGGCCGCGATGCGGAGGCCGGCAAGGCGACCTTCGTGTCGATTCTCGGCGCCGAGCGGGCCCGCGCCCAGGCCGGACTGCTGATCGACCAGGCCATCAGGGCCCTCGACGTGTTCGACGAGAAGGCGGATCTTCTGAGAGAGGCTGCGCGCTTCGTGGTCGCGCGGACGAAGTGAAGGCCGACGGACTGAAGGCCGACGGACTGAAGGATTGGGGATGGCCGAGAGCATGACACCACTGCTGGACGAGGTCCGGATCCCCGCCGACCTCAAGGGGCTCGACGTCGCCCAGCTCAAGCAGCTCGCCGGCGAGCTGCGGCGCGAGACCATCGACGCGGTCTCGGTCACCGGCGGGCATCTCGGCGCCGGGCTCGGCGTGGTCGAGCTGACGGTTGCGCTGCATCACGTGTTCGACGCGCCGCGCGACAAGCTGATCTGGGACGTCGGTCACCAGGCCTATCCGCACAAGATCCTCACCGGCCGGCGCGACCGGATCCGCACCCTGCGCCAGGGCGGCGGCCTGAGTGGCTTCACCCGCCGCTCGGAAAGCGAGTACGACCCGTTCGGCGCGGCGCATTCCTCGACCTCGATCTCGGCCGGCCTCGGCATGGCGGTCGCCCGCGACCTGAAGGGCGAGAAGTTCAACGTGCTGGCGGTGATCGGCGACGGCGCCATGAGCGCCGGCATGGCCTACGAAGCGATGAACAACGCCGGCTCGTCCGACAGCCGGCTGATCGTGATCCTCAACGACAACGACATGTCGATCGCCCCGGCGGTCGGCGCCATGAGCGCCTATCTCTCGCAGATCGTCTCGTCGCGCTCCTACCGGTCGCTGCGGCACCTGGCGAAGCAGGTCGCCCAGCACCTGCCGAAGCCGCTGGAGCGCACCGCCAGGCGCGCCGAGGAGTTCGCCCGCGGCCTGGTGACCGGCGGCACCCTGTTCGAGGAGCTCGGATTCCTGTACGTCGGCCCGGTCGACGGCCACAACCTCGAGCACCTGCTGCCGGTGCTGAAGAACCTGCGCGATACCCCCGGCGACGGGCCGGTGCTGCTGCATGTGGTCACCGAGAAGGGCCGCGGCCATCCGTTCCCTGAGGCCAGCGCCGAGAAGTATCACGCAGTCGCCAAGTTCGACCTGGTCACCGGCGCCCAGACCAAGCCGAAGGCCAACGCGCCGTCCTACACCCATGTGTTCGCCGAAAGCCTGAGCGCCGAGGCCGAGGCCGACGAGCGGATCGTGGCGATCACCGCCGCCATGCCGTCGGGCACCGGCCTCGACCGGTTCGCGAAACGGTTCCCGGACCGCAGCTTCGACGTCGGCATCGCCGAGCAGCACGCCGTGACCTTCGCCGCCGGCATGGCGACCGAGGGCATGAAGCCGTTCTGCGCCATCTACTCGACCTTCCTGCAGCGCGGCTACGACCAGGTCGTGCACGACGTGGCGATCCAGGGGCTGCCGGTGCGCTTCGCCATCGACCGGGCCGGGCTGGTCGGCGCCGACGGCGCCACCCATGCCGGGTCGTTCGACCTCGCCTATCTCGGCTGCCTGCCGGGCTTCGTGATCATGGCGCCGTCGGACGAGGCCGAGCTGGTGCACATGGTGGCCACCGCGGCGGCGATCGACGACGGCCCGAGCGCGGTGCGCTACCCGCGCGGCGAGGGCGTCGGGGTCGAGCTGCCGGCGCGCGGCACGCCGCTGGAGATCGGCCGCGGCCGGGTCGTGCGCGAGGGCACGTCGGTGGCGCTGCTGTCGCTCGGCGGACGGCTGCAGGAATGCCTGACGGCGGCCGACGAGCTGGCGTCGCGCGGGCTGTCGACCACGGTCGCCGACGCCCGCTTCGCCAAGCCGGTCGACACCGCGCTGATCCGCCGGCTGGCGGCCGAGCACGCCGTGCTGATCACCGTCGAGGAAGGCTCGATCGGCGGGTTCTCCGCCCAGGTGCTGCACTACCTGGCGAGCGAGGGCCTGCTGGACCGCGGCCTGGTGGTGCGGCCGATGACCCTGCCCGACCGTTTCATCGACCACGAGAAGCCCGAGGTGCAGTACGCCCAGGCCGGCCTCGACGCCGCCGGGATCGTGGCCACGGCCCTGCTGGCGCTCGGCAAGGACGCCGAGGCGGCGGCCCGGGCCTGAAGGTCGGTCTCCCGGGCCGCCTCAGTCCGGCCGGAACATCTGGAACACCTCGGTCACCGTCGCATAGTCGAAGTAGCCGAGGCGGGAAACCGGGCGGTAGCGGGTGACGTCGACCAGGCCGTCCTCGACGATCGCCGGGTCGACGTGGACGCCGATCACCTCGCCGAAGATCGCGTAGTTGCCGTGGGTCGGATCCCAGGACGGCAGCTCGACGGTCTGCAGGTAGCGGCACTCCAGCGCCACCGGGGCGGCGGCCACGCGCAGCGGCTTCACCTTCTGGCAGGCGACCCCTTCGAGCCCGGCCAGGGTCATCTCGTCCTCGCCGTGCGGCAGGTGCACGGCGGTCTTGTTCATCTGCTCCTTCAGCGCCTCGGAGACGATGTTGCAGACGAACTCGCCGGTCGCCTCGACGTTGCGCTGGCTGTCCTTCGGCGAGCCGTCGGACCTTGTGCCGGTGCCGAACACCACCACCGGCGGCAGGAACGACATGGCGTTGAAGAAACTGTACGGCGCCAGGTTGGTGCGGCCCTCGGCGTCGACCGTGGAGATCCAGCCGATCGGCCGGGGCGACACGAAGGCCTTGAACGGGTCGTGGCGGAAACCCTGGTCCTTGTGGCGGCCCGGCTCATAGAAGATCATGCGAATCCCTCCCGCACGCGTTAAGACGACACGACACTTGGCCCACAATCCCGGCCGGCGCAACGGCGGCGGCGGAAACGGTGCGGTGCCCGTGGCGGGCCGGTGCGAGGCGGAGCGGGGGAAACGAGCGCGTGGTCGTCCTGGATCTCCTGGGAATCGTGTTCCCGGTCTTCGTATGCGCCCTCATCGGCTGGACCTGGGCCAAGCTCGGCAAGGCGTTCGACAGCGAGACCGTGACCGGGCTGACGGTCCAGATCGGCACCCCGTGCCTGGTGTTCGACACCCTGACCCGGCTCGACCTGAACCTCGCCGACTTCGCGATCATGGCGGCGGCGACGGCGGCCACCGTCGTCGGCTTCGCGGTGCTGGCGCTGCCCTGGCTGTATGCCGCCAGGCTGGACCGGGCGACCTTCCTGCCGGCCCTGATGTTCCCGAACACCGGCAACATGGGGCTGCCGATCTGCCTGTTCGCGTTCGGCGACCGGGGGCTGGCGCTGGCGATCTCGTTCTTCGCCGCCATGGTGATCCTGCAGTTCACGGTCGGCGTGGCGATCGCTTCGGGGCGGGCCTCGCTGCGGATGGCGCTGACCTCGCCGGTGCTGTACGCGGTGGCCGCGGCCCTGCCGGTCATGGCCTTCGACTGGGAAGTGCCGGCGGTCGCCGCCAAGACCCTGCACCTGCTGGCCGGCTTCACCATCCCGGTGATGCTGATCGCGCTCGGGGTGTCGCTGGCCAAGCTGGAGGTCCGGTCGCTCGGCGACGGCCTGGCGGTGGCGCTCGCCCGGCTGCTGATCGGCTTCGGGGTCGGCACCGCGGTCGCCTGGGGCTTCGGCCTGCCGCCGGACGCCGCCGGCGTGCTGATCCTGCAGTCGTCGATGCCGATCGCCGTGTTCAGCTACCTGTTCGCGCTGCGCTACGGCCGCCGCCCGGAGGCGGTGGCCGGCGCGGTGGTGCTGTCGTCGCTGCTCGGCTTCGTCAGCCTGCCGGTGGTGATCTGGCTGGTGCGGTTCGCCGGAATCTCGTTCTGACTCAGCCCGCCACCGCCGGTTCCGGCTGGAGGACCAGCCGCACCGCCGGCGAAGCCAGGATCACCAGGGCCTGGACCAGGAACCCGCCGACCGCCAGCAGCAGGCAGGCCTCGGCACCGGACAGCGCCGCGACCGCGGCCCCCAGCGCCGCGCCGAGCGGGCGCGAGCCCTGGGCCAGCACGCTGAACGACGAGACCCGGCCGAGCAGGCCCTGGGGGGTCACCGCCTGGCGCAGGGTGGTGGTGCTGATCACCCACAGGATCGGCCCGAGCCCGAGCAGGAAGAAGCTCAGCCCGGCGAGCGCCGGGGTCGACGCCCAGATCGTCAGGGCCATTACCAGCGAGGCGACGAGGCCGGTGACCGGCCCGACCGCGATCACCGTCCCGAAGGCCAGCCGGCGCATCACCGCCGGGGCCAGCACGGCGCCGACCAGCATGCCGGCGCCGTACAGCCCCAGCACCGCGCCGATGCCGGAGGCGGTCATGCCGAGGTGGCGGACCGCATAGGGCACGAACACCGCCATGATGACGAAGTAGGCGGTGTTGAAGACGAACTGGGTGATCAGCACCGGGCGCAGCAGCGGGTGGCGGGCCACGAAGGATGCCCCCTCGGCGATCTCCTGCCGCCAGCGCCAGCGCCGGCGCGGTGCCGCGGTCCGCGGCGGCTCCCGCAGCCCGGCCAGCAGGAAGGCGGCCAGCAGCGACAGCGCGGCTGCCGCTCCGAAGGCGGCGCCGGCGCCGGTCCAGCCGACCAGCACGCCGCCGACGGCCGGTCCGGCCGTGAAGGCCAGGGTGCGGGCCAGCTCGAGCCGGGCGTTCGCCGGGGCCAGCCGGTCGCGCGGCACCAGGGCCGGCACGATCGCCGGGGCGGCGACGCTGTAGGCGACGGTCCCGCAGGTCGCCAGGAAGCCGAGCAGGGCCAGCAGCGGCCAGGAGACGGTCCCGGTCAGGATCAGCAGCAGGATCGCCAGCAGGGCGGCGGCCCGCATCGCCTCGGCCCCGGCCATCAGGCCGCGCCGCGACATCCGGTCGGCCAGCACCCCGGCCGGGACCGCCAGTAGCAGGAACGGCAGGGTCAGCGCGGTCTGCAGCAGGCCGGTCTCGGCGGCGTCGGCACCGAGCGCCAGCACCGCGACCAGCGGGGCGGCGGCGAGCGCCACCTGCTCGGCCGACTGGGCGGTCAGGTTGGACCAGGCGAGGCGGTGGAAGGCGGCGGGCAGCCGCGCGGCGGTGGTCGACATGGCGGGATCTCGTCCGGGGCTCGACGGTCAGGCGCGGGTCACACGGGCGGCGTAGCAGCCGCGCGTGGCGTAGTGGGCGTGCAGGTAGGCGGTCGCCGGGTCGGCCAGGTAGCGCCGGATCAGCACCTCGACCTCGTCGCCCTGGGCCAGGTCGGCGGCGACGATCATGTGCCCGGCGTCGAAGGCGCGCAGCGAGATCGGCCGGAGCTTCAGGGCCTCCGGTACCTCGTTGACCCGGTCGTAGGTCGACTCGGCTCCCTCCAGCACGAAGATCGCATGGCTCGAGCGGTACGGCGTGTCGGCCGGCTGGTGGGTGTGGTTGACCAGCAGCAGGCTCTCACCCGGCTCGGCGTCGCGCAGCTCGACGCGATCCGGGAAGCCCGGCTTGCTGTCGGCCACGTAGCGCCGGGCGCCGTGCCCGGCCAGGGCGGCGTCGGACAGGCCGTACAGATGGCGGAACGGCTCGGGCGACAACCCGGTGATGCGGAAATCCATGGCGGCCTCCATCGTTGCGATGGAGGGAAGCTAGGTGCCGGCGGGCGCGGCGGCGTCCCGGCGTTTGCTGTGCAATTCCGAAGGTGCTCGAGGCAGTCGGTGGGTTCCGGCTCAGCCGCGCCGGGGCGGCGCGTCCGTCCGGAATGACGGTGAGGAAGGGGTGCTGTCTCCAACCCTCAATACTGGTCGTCATTCCGGACCGACCCGCCGCGGCGGGACGGAGCCGGAACCCATGGAACGACCCGCATGTTTCCTTATGCGAACTCCAGCGCCAGGTAGGAGTTCAGGATGCGCTCGATGGCGTCCTTCTCCAGGTCACGGGCGATGATCACCAGCTTGGAGCGGCGGTCGTCGTCCGGCCAGGCGTCGAGCTTGGCCGGCGGGTGGAACAGGTGCTGGACGGCGTGCACCACCACCGGCTGGTCGACCTCCTTGACGTTCAGGATGCCCTTCATGCGCAGGATGTTCAGGCCGTGGCTCTGGACCAGCATGTCGAGCGCCGGGGCGATGGCGTTCCAGGCGAACGGCTCGTCGAAGGTCAGGCAGAACGCCCGGATGTGGTCGTCGTGGCGGTTGACGTCGTGGTGGTGATGGCCGTGGTCGTGGTGCCCGTGCCCGTGGTCATGCCCGTGGTCATGCCCGTGCCCATGGGCATGCTCATGACCGTGCTCGTGCGGGCGGTGATAGACGTGGCCCTCGGTGTCCCGGTAGGCCTCCTCCTTCAGCCAGCGCTGCACGTCGCTCGACTTGGTCATCGGGTTGTACAGCCCGGCGTCGAACAGCGCGGCCGGCTCGATCGCGCCGTTGACCGCACGCAGGATCGGCGCGGCCGGGTTGATCGCGTAGAGCCGCTGCTCGAGCGCGGCGGTCGCGCCGTCCGGGACCAGGTCGGTCTTGCTCAGCACGATGCGGTCGGCGACCGCCACCTGCTTGACGCTCTCGAACTGCTGGTCGAGCTGCCAGGGCGCGTTCACCGCGTCGACCACCGCGATCACCCCGTCAAGGGTGAAGCGGGTCACCAGGAAGCCGTCCGACATCATGGTGTGCAGGATCGGCGCCGGATCGGCCAGGCCGGTGGTCTCGATGACGATGCGGTCGAACGGCGCGACCTCGCCCTTGGCGCGGCGCTTGTACAGCGACTTCAGGGTGTCCAGCAGGTCGCCGCGCACGGTGCAGCACAGGCAGCCGGAATTCAGCAGGACCGCGTCCTCCTCGATCTTCTCGATCAGGCTGTGATCCAGGCCGATCTCGCCGAACTCGTTGATGATCACCGCGACCCGGTTCATGCCGGGATGCGCCAGCAGCGCCTTCAGCAGCGTGGTCTTCCCGCTGCCGAGGAACCCGGTGAGGATCGAGACCGGCATGCGGTCGAGCGGGGAGGGGGCGGCGTCATCGGTCATGCGTGTTCTCCGGCGTGGGGCGGTCGGGGCCGGGCGTCGGTGCCGGCCCGGCAGCAGGCCGGGCAGCGGCCGGCCACCTCGATGGTGATGCGGCGGATCTCGAAACCCATGTCGCGGGCGGTGGCGCGCAGGTTGGCATCGAGCGCCCCGCCGCCGAGCTCGTGGGCAACCCCGCAGGTTTCGCAGATCAGGAAGTAGCCGCGGTGCGGGTGCTCGGGCTGGGCGCAGCCGACGAAGGCGTTGCGGCTCTCGATCCGGTGCACCAGTCCCTGCTCGATCAGGAACTCGAGCGCCCGGTAGACCGTCGGCGGCGCCACCCGTCCGCCTTCGCCGTCGCTCTCGCGGGCCCGCGACAGCTTGTCGATCAGCTCGTAGGCGCCAATCGGCGCGTGGCTCTCCCAGATCAGCTCCAGCACCTGCCGGCGCAGGTCGGTCAGCCGGGCGCCGCGCTGCCGGCACACCACCTCGGCAGCGGCCAGGGCGTCGGCCACGCAGTGATCGTGGTCGTGCTCGTCTCCGGTGAAGCGTTCGGCGTCGGCCATGCGGTCTCCGTCGGCTGATGCCCCCGGTATATCAGAGTTCGGCGGCCGCCTGCCAACCCGCCCGGTGCGGATGCCCTTGCCGGCGGTCGCGGCCGGTCGCAAGCTGATGCTGCCGACAGAAGGTCGGTTGGAGGTTGGGCCATGCTCGTCTCGAATACGCCGCTCGCGGGCGTCCCGGCGCCCGTCCCGAAGCGCATGCCCGCCACCGGCGCCGGGCCGACGATCGAGCGGGCACCTACCGACACCGGGACGTCCCGGTCCCTGGCGGGCGCCGGCGAGGCGGCCGGCAAGTCCCGGACCGCGCGACGCGACGCGCTGGCCCGCGATCTGCAGCGACTGCTGGAGGTCGCCCGCAAGCTGAACGGGGTCGGCGACCTGCGCAGCAACGCCGACGCCCTGCAGTCGCTCGCCCGGGAGATCGCCAAGGTGGCGCGGGCGCTGGCCGACGCCGAGCGCGCCCTGCCGGCGGCCGCCCGGCGCGGCGTGCCGGCGGTCGCGGTGCCGCCGGCGCCGGCGGCTGCAGCCGCGACGCCGTCGGCCGCTGACACGGATGCCGGCGGAGGGCGACCGGGCGAAACCGAGGCGGAGGCGGCGGAAGGCCGATCGGACCTTGCGACGGACGAGAAGACGTCGTCGGCCGGCGACGCCACGGCGGCATCGGGAGACACCGCGCCGTCCGATGCCGGGCTGGAGCAGGGTGCCGCGCCGCGCGAAGAGTCCGGCGATGCCGGCCGCGGCGGTACCAGGGCCCTGCTGAAATATGCGGCCGAGATCCTGAAGAAGATGCGCGACACCGTCAGCCAGGCGGAGCGGATGGAGGCCCTGATCGACCCGGAGGCGGCGAGGGAGCGCCACAAGGCGGTCCGGGAGCTCGACGGCTACATCGCCGAGCTGGGCGCCCTCGCGCTGGACTTCGCCGATCCGGCGCGCGGGCAAGGCATCGACCTGTCGACCTGACGGGCGGCACTACGCCGTCGCGCCGTCCCGGAGGCCCTTGAACGCCGCCAGGGCCCGGTCGCGCGCCGCGCCATGGTCGACCACCGGCACCGGATAGTCACGGCCGAGCCGGATCCCGGCGTCGGCGAGGTCCAGCGGGCGCGCCTTCCACGGCATGTGGACGACGGCGTCCGGCAAGCCGGCCAGCTCCGGCACCCAGCGCCGCACATAGGTCCCGCCGGGGTCGAATTTCTGGCCCTGCAGGGACGGGTTGAATACCCGGAAGAACGGGGCGGCGTCGGCGCCGCAGCCGGCGACCCACTGCCAGGACGCCGAGTTGCTGGCCAGGTCGGCGTCCACCAGAGTGTCCCAGAACCAGGCGGCGCCGGCCTGCCAGGGCAGCAGCAGGTCCTTGATCAGGAACGAGGCGACAACCATGCGGACGCGGTTGTGCATCCAGCCGGTCTCCCACAGCTGGCGCAGCCCGGCGTCGACGATCGGATAGCCGGTGCGGCCGCGCTGCCAGGCCGTCAGCCCCGCGCTGTCGTCGGCCCAGGGGAAGTCGGCGAACTCCGGCCGCAGCGGCCGGTGCGGCAGGTCGGGGAAGTGATACAGCAGGTGGTAGGAGAACTCGCGCCAGCCGAGTTCCGCCAGGAACTTGCCGGTGTCGGCGCCTTCGTGGCGGACGGTGGCGGCGTGCCAGACCTGGCGCGGGCCGATCTCGCCGAAATGCAGGTGCGGCGACAGCCGCGAGGTGCCGGGCTCGCCGGGGACGTCGCGGCGCGCGGCGTAGCGCCGCACCGGATCGTCGAGGAACCGGTCGAGACTGCCCAGGGCCGCCGTCTCGCCCGGGACCCAGGCGGCGCGCAGCCCGTGGGTCCAGTCCGGCCGGCGCGGGGTGAGCGCCCAGTCCGCCAGGCGGTCGCCCCGCGGTACCGCGGCCGGGATCGCCAAGCGATCCGGCGCCGGTCCCGGCGTGCCGGCGTCGAGCCGGCTGCGCAGGGCCCGCCAGAACGGCGTGAACACCTTGTACGGGCCGCCGGCCCCGGTCCGGATGTCCCAGGGCTCGCACAGCAGGGCGGCGTTGAAGCTGCGGGCCTCGATGCCACGCCGCTTCAGCCCGGTCTTGATGGTCTCGTCGCGCGCCGTCGCCCAGGGCTCGTAGCGGCGGTTCCAGTACACCGCGTCGGCGCCGGTCTCGGAGACCAGCCGGTCGATCGCGGCGGCAGCGGGCCCGCGCCGCAGGACGAGCCGGCTGCCGCGCGCTTCCAGGGATGCCGCCAGGGATTCGAGCGAGTGATGAAGCCACCAGCGCGAGGCGCCGCCGGGCGCCCAGGCGCCGGCGTCCTCGTCGTCCAGCACGAACACCGGGATCACCGGCCGGCCCCGGGCCAGGGCCGCGGTCAGGGCGGGGTTGTCGGTCAGGCGCAGGTCGCGGCGGAACCAGACGAGGGTGGGGGCGGGTTCGGTCATCGGGCGGTCTACGGGCGGCGATGGCCGGCGGATCACCCGAGCGCGCGCAGGTCCGGGCCGGCCAGGTCCGGCGCCGGCTTCACCAGCCGGTCCTGCGGCACCCGCAGGATGCGGTCGGCGGCCAGCAGCAGGACCTCGAACCGGCGGGCGAACAGCCGGCGCAGGTCCGGGCGCAGCACGTCGAGGCCACCGGTATAGGCGCCGAAGGACGGCAGGATCAGCCGCCTGCCGTCGGTGACGAAGCAGCGGCCGGACACGCTGCGCGCCCGCAGCCGGACCCGGGCCTTCGGGTGGTAGTGGCCCGATACCTCGCCCGGCACCGCGCCGTCGGCGGCCTCGTGGCGGAACAGCAGCGGGCCGTCTACCAGGTCCGGCAGCACCCGCCCGCCCCAGTCCGCCGGCGGCGCCGGGTCGTGGTTGCCGGCGATCCAGATCCAGTCGAGGCCTTCGGTCAGGCCGCGCAGCCGGTCGCGCTCGGCCTCGCCCAGCCGGTCCCCGGCGCCGGAATCGTGGAAGCTGTCGCCCAGGCAGACGACGCGCTTCGGGCGATGGGCGTCGATCGCCTCGGCCAGCCGGGACAGCGTCGCGGCGCTGTCGAACGGCGGCAGCAGCACGCCGCGGCGCGCGAATCCCGATCCCTTCTCCAGGTGCAGGTCGGCGACAACCAGGGTCCGCCGGGCCGGCCACAGCAGGACGCCGAGCGGGTCGGCGACCAGTTCGGCGCCGTTGAGACGGAGGACGGGGGACGTCATGGCGCGACCCTAGCCGCGCCGGTCGAAACGTCAACGCGGTTGCGGAACCAAGGTCGGATACCCCAGGTTGCCCCGCTGGGCACGACCGTTTCGACAGGAGGCAGTGGATGAGGATCGCCGGACGGCGGCCGATGACGGCGCTGCGCGACGCCGCGCGTTGGAGCGACGAGCGCCTGCCGCCGGGCGTGCGGTCGGTGGTCGGGCTGCTGCTGATGGTCGGGGGCGTCCTCGGCTTCCTGCCGGTGCTCGGATTCTGGATGCTGCCGCTCGGCCTCGCCCTGGTGGCGCTCGACATTCCCGTCCTGCGCCGCCGGCTGCTGAATTGGCTGGAACGCGCCGGGGCCGACCGCGAGGAGGCAGGCTAGCGAGTGCGTCTTGACGAGGCGGTCCCGATCAAGCAAGTTGATATCAACATGTTTTCAAGAAACCGAACCGAGCGGGGCACGCCATGAAGCTCTACTACGCCGAGACCCTGATGCCGCGGAAGGCCTGCGCGGTCGCGCGCCACCTGGGATCGCCGGTCGAGTTCGTCCGGGTCGACCTGCAGAAGGGCGAGCAGCGCACGCCGGAATATGCCGCCCTGAACCCGAACCTGAAGGTGCCGGTACTGGTCCATGACGGCGGCAGCCTGTGGGAGTCGAACGCCATCATGTGCTTCCTGGCCCGGGCCGCCGGCTCCGACCTGTGGCCGGGCGACGGCGACCGGCAGGTCGAGGCCATGCGCTGGCTGTGCTGGGACCTGATGCACTTCACCCGCTACACCGGCGAGCTGTATTTCGAGCACGTGATCAAGGCGGACTTCGGTATCGGCGAGCCGGACCCGGCGGCGGTCGAGGAAGCGATGGGCTATGTCCGCAAATACGCCCGGATCCTCGACGACCACCTGAAGGGGCGGCGCTTCCTGGTCGGCGACGGCCTGACGGTCGCCGACTTCGCGGTGGCGATCGCGCTGCCCTACGCGGCGCGCGCCCGCATCCCGCTCGCCGACTATCCGGAGGTCGCGCGCTGGCACGCCCGGCTGGAGGAACTGCCGGCCTGGCGCGAGCCGTTCCCGGCCGTCGACGCCGCGGCCTGAGCGCCGGCGGTCAGTCCTGGCCCGCGACGATCTCCAGGCGCCGGAAGAAGGATCGGAACCCGAGTGCCTGCCAGAATGCCTGGCCGACCGGGTTGCTCTCCAGCACGTCCAGGGTGACGCGGGTCCCCGGCGGGACCCGCTCGCGCAGGAACAGCGCGAAGCCGGCGCGTCCCAGCCCGACGCCGCGCCACGCCCTGTCGATGCAGAACTGCCGGACGTGGATCGCGGCCCCGTCCGGCTCCGGCGCATGGGCGACATAGCCGACGACCCGGCCGTCCAGCTCCAGGATCTCCTGGCGCCAGTCGCCGCTGTCCAGCCAGCCCCGGTGGCGGGCCAGAAGCTGCTCGTAGGAGAGGCGCGCGGGATGGATGCCCTTCGTCGGCCAGCAACTGGCCGTTCAGCTCGGCCAGGACCGGAAGGTCGGCCGCGACCGCCCGGCGGATGGCGAGAGCGCCGTGGAAGGGCTGCGCGGGCATGGCGGTCTCCCGAACCGTCGGCCGGGGTGGCCACCCCGACATACTGGCGGCGGTCCCGGCCCGGGCCAACCGTCTCGACGCGGCCCGGCGCTCGTCCTACCTATGGGCCGAGCGATCGCGACGGTTGATCGATGAGACGCAAGCGGATCACGAGACGGAAGGCGTTGTCCCTGGTCGGCGGCGGCGTGGTGCTCGCCGCCATCGGCTGGGGCGGCTGGCACTGGTATTCGCGGACCCGCCGGCCCTCGCAGGCGCTGGAGCCGTGGCACCTCGCGGGCGGCTACGACGAGCCGCGCATGCGGGCCCTGTCCTACGCCATCCTGGCGCCCAGCCCGCACAACCTGCAGCCCTGGCTGGCCGACCTGCGGCAGCCCGGCCGGATCGTCATCCTGCGCGATCCGGCGCGGACCCTGCCCGAGACCGACCCCTACGGCCGCCAGCTGACCATCGCCATGGGCTGCTTCCTCGAGCTGCTGGCGATGGCGTTGGCCGAGGACGGCACGACCGCCGACGCAGAACTGTTCCCGGACGGCGAGGACGGGCCGGTGGCGATCCTGCATCTGCAGCCCGGCGGCACGCCGGATCCGCTGTTCCGGCACGCGCTCGACCGCCGGTCCGGCAAGGAGCCCTACGAGGAACGGCCGGTGCCGCCGGAGATGGCCGCGGCGCTGTCGAGCCATGCCCGCATCGTCGTCGAGCCGGAGCTGGTGCGCAGCCTGGCCGGGCTCGCCCGGGCCGCCTGGGAGGTCGAGGCCAAGACCCCGCGTGCGCTGAAGGAGAATGTCGACCTGATGCGGTTCGGCAAGGCCGAGATCGAGGCCCGTCCCGACGGCATCGCGGTCGGGGGGCCGACCCTGGAGGCGCTGATGGCGGTCGGCGCCCTCGACCGAACGGCGCTACTGGACCGCGACTCCGCCGCTTTCGACGTGATGCTGCGGTTGCAGGAGCGGGTGTTCTGGGCGACCCCGGCGTTCGCGACGGTGGTCACCCCGGGCAACACCAGGCTCGACCAGATCGAGGCCGGCCGACGCTGGCTGCGGCTGAACCTGGCGGCCACCGGGCTCGGCCTGTCGCTGCACCCGGTCAGCCAGGCCCTGCAGGAGTATCGCGAACTGTCGATGCACCGGCGCCGGGCGCACGAGCTGCTGGCCGAGCTCGGCGAGGCGGTGCAGATGCTCGGCCGCCTGGGCTTCGCGCCGCCGGTGCCGCCGGCGCCGCGCTGGCCGCTGGCCGCGCGGATGGTCCGGGCCTGAGTCAGGCCAGCTCGAACAGCCGGCCCCAGCCGCGGATCCCCGACGGGTCGCCGCCGGCCGCCCGGATCGCGCCCCACAGGGCGACCGAGACGCTGTCCAGCAGGACGATGCCGAGCTCGGCCTCCAGCCGTTCCGCCAGGCGGGCGCCGCGCAGGTTGGTGCACAGCACGACGACCGCCTCGGCGCCGTCCTCGGCGACCTCGCGGATCATCCGCTCGACCGTCGCCTCCGGCACCTTGGCGAAGGCGAAGTTGTCGGTGATGTCGAGCCGGCGGTCGGCGACGCAGGCGAAGCCCTCGTCCTCGAAGTTTGCGCGCACCCGGTCCTGGACGTCGGCGACGTAGGGCGTGACCAGCCCGAAGCCGGGCGCCTCGAGCAGGCGCAGCGCCGCCAGGGTGTCGAGCACTGCGGAAGTCGCCGGGATGCCGGTCTCGGCCGTGACCTCGGCCAGGATCGCCCGGTCGCGGTCGGGGCCGAGCCAGCCGGCCGAGGTGCCGTTCCAGCAGATCGCCCCGACCTTGGCGTCGGCCAGCAACGACGCGGCCTCGCGCATCGGCGCGGTGTCGAACTGCGCGGTCGAGCCGCCGGCCATCGAGATCGAGGTTACACGGATTCGCGCCGAATGCGACGAGATGTGCGGCGTGCCGGCCAGCAGCGCCGCCGTCATCGGCTCCAGCACGGTGTTCGACGACGGCGTGATCATGCCGAGGCGGAGGGGAGGGGACATGTGGTGGCCCGTCAGTGCGATGGATTGATGCTTGTTTCGACGAGGCGCTCGGCGATCCGGAGCAACTCGGCAAGATCCTCGGACGAGGGGGTCAGGCTCAATTGACCGTGCGAGATCGCGTTCCGCATGTTTCCCAGACGTCTGAGCAGCGGGCCGTCACCCTGGGACGCGTGTCCATGGGAGATCAGCAAGTCGATCAAGGAGTTCGGCGAGATGCTACGCGCCGCCAATGCAGGTTGAAGGATTCGGCCGATAGCCTCCATTGAACTCCACGCCAACAGCAAGGCGCCTCTCGGCTCGATCTCCGACAATTTCTGAAGCCCGCGCAGGGTGGCTCGAACCTCCTCCGGGGTTGTCGAGCCGACGGCCGTGCCGTCCGGCGAAACGTAGACGACCTCCAGGCGCCAGTCCTCGTGTCCGCTCAGCAGGCTGTTGATCTGCCTGATCTGCGTCGTCGCCGAGGCGGTCCGCGAGTGCATCACCTCGATCACGAGCGAGGGATCGGCGCCCACCGCGATGGCGTCGGGTCGAAAGCCGCGGAGGAAGGCCGGCAACTGCTCGGGTCCGGGCGACCGCACGAGCGTGTACCCATCCTTCTTCAGCCGATTCTCGATCAGGTCGAGCGCAGTTCGTTCGTCGGCAAGTGCGGGCATTGTCATGACAGCTCCTCGTGAGGATCGCCGGACACTCGAACGTACACTACCGGCTCCTCGGCTTCTAAGGCCGAAAGGAGGGTGCCGGTCGGACCGCGAAAGCCGAAAACGCGTCCAGGCTCGAATTTCTGCACCACGACGCGTTCTATCTGGCCATCATCCGCGTACACGCACCGGTTCATGGCATCCAGTATCGGCTTCACTCGGTTGTCCACGTCCCCCTGCAGTTCGGCATCGGGAAAGATGTAGATCGTGACCGCGAGCGGCTCGGTCAGGAGCCACGCTCCCTCGGGCAATTGAGCCCTGGCAGAGCTTTGCACGATCATCTTCCATTCGATCCGGGAGCGAGGAGAGGTCTGCAGGCTGACCGCGGTTCCGCGAACGATAAACTCGAATGGCAGGTCCGGCAGGAGATCCACGATCGATCCTCAAGAACAACCGGAAGAGAACTCCCAGTGGCACGGCTATGTCACGCGGTGGCCGGTTTTCGGGACCAAGGGAGAATCTAAACCATCAAACTCCCCTGCATCTCCCCACCCGTCGCTTCCGCCACCAGTTCCTCCGTCAGCTCGTCCATCAGGATGTCGACCGCGCCGCCGGCCACCTGCTCGCGGCCGATCTCCAGCAGGATCGGCACCGCCAGCGGCGACACCCGGTCGAGGCGGCGATGCACGATCCGGCCCTGCACGCGGGTCAGCAGGCCGGCGAGGCGGGAGATGTCGGTCAGGCCGCGCGCCGCGTCCTGGCGGGTCGCCTGCAGCAGGATGTGGTCGGGCTGGTGGCGGCGCAGCACGTCGTAGATCAGGTCGGCGTTGAAGGTGACCTGGCGGCCGGACTTCTCGTGGCCGGGCAGCTTGCGCTCGATCAGCCCGGCGATCACCGCGACGTTGCGGAAGGTCCGCTTCAGCAGGCTGGACTCCGCCATCCACTCCTCCAGGTCGTCGCCCAGCATGTCCTGGTCGAACAGCGCGTCGACGTCCCGGCATTCCTTCACCGACCAGATCGCGATCACGTAGTCGGTGGCGACGAAGCCGAGCGGGCCGAGGCCCATGCGCTCCATCCGCCGGGTCAGCAGCATGCCGAGGGTCTGGTGGGCGTTGCGGCCCTCGAAGGTGTAGGCCACCAGGTACTGCCGCTCGGCGCGCGGGAACGCCTCGACCAGCAGGGTGTCGGCGCGCGGCAGCACCGAGCGCCAGCGCTGCTGCTCCAGCCACTCCGAGACCGGGCCAGGCAGGGTGGCCCAGGCGTCCGTGTCTTCCAGCATGGCGCGGACCCGGGCCGACAGCCGGGTGGTCAGCGGCAGCCGGCCGCCGCCGTAGACTGGCACCGCCGGCTCGCCGCTGCCGCCGGGGGTGGCCTCGACGAAGCGCTCGCGGATGCCCTGGAAAGTCAAAAGCCGGCCGGCGAACATGAAGGTGTCGCCGGGCCTCAGGCCCTGCACGAAATACTCCTCGATCTCGCCCAGGACGCGGCCGCGCGACAGCCGGACCTTCAGCACGTCGGCCTCGACGATGGTGCCGACGTTCATGCGGTAGGCCTGGGCGAGCCGCGGGTGCGCGAGGCGCAAGCGGCCGTCGTCGGTCGGCCGCAACCGCTGCCAGCGCTCGTAGGCGGCCAGTGCGTAGCCGCCGGAGCGCACGAACTCCACCACCTCGTCGAAGGTCGCGCGCGGCAGCTCGGCGTAGGGCGCGGCGGTCACCACCTCGGCGTACAGCGCGTCCGGGTCGATCGGCGTGGCGCAGGCGCTGCCGAGCACGTGCTGGGCCAGCACGTCGAGCCCGCCCGGCCGCGGCTCGTCGCCGTCCAGGTCGCCGGCCCGCACGGCGTCCAGCGCCGCCTTGCACTCCAGCACCTCGAAGCGGTTGGCGGGGACCAGCAGCGCCCGGCTCGGCTCGTCCAGGCGGTGGTTGGCGCGGCCGATGCGCTGCAGCAGCCGCGACGCGCCCTTCGGTGCGCCGACCTGGATCACCAGATCGACGGCGGCCCAGTCGATGCCGAGGTCGAGGGAGGAGGTGGCGACCACCGCGCGCAGGCCGCCGCGGGCCATCACCGCCTCGACCTTGCGGCGCTGCTCGGCCGCCAGCGAGCCGTGGTGCAGGGCGATCGCCAGGTGGTCCTCGTTGGCGTGCCACAACGCCTGGAAGATCAGCTCGGACTGGGCGCGGGTGTTGACGAACACGATGGTGGTGCGGTGCGCCTTGATGGCGGCGTAGATCCGGTCGACCGCGTGCAGGCCCATATGCCCCGACCACGGCAGCCGGCCGTCCGGCATCAGGATCCTGACCTCGGCCCGGGCCGCCTCGCCGCCGCGCACCACCGCCACGTCGTCGGCGGGTGCCCGGCCGGTCTTCGACAGGAACACCTCCAGCGCCGCCGGATGCGCCACCGTCGCCGACAGCCCGACCCGCCGGGCCCGGGGGGCCAGCCGCGACAGCCGCGCGAGGCCGAGCGCCAGCAACTCGCCGCGCTTGCTGCCGGCCAGGGCGTGCAGCTCGTCGACCACCACGCAGCGCAGGCCCGCGAACACCTTTTCGGCGTCCGGGTAGGAGATCAGCAGCGCCAGGCTCTCCGGCGTGGTCAGCAGCAGGTTGGGGGGCGCGCGGCGCTGGCGCTGGCGCTTGGCCTGCGGGGTGTCGCCGGTCCGGGTCTCGGCGGTCACCGCCAGCCCGATCTCCTCGATCGGGGTCGTCAGGTTGCGGTGGATGTCGACCGCCAGCGCCTTCAGCGGCGAGACGTAGAGCGTGTGCAGCCCGTCGCGCGGGTTCTCGGCCAGGTCGACCAGGCTGGCCAGGAAGCCGGCCAGGGTCTTGCCGCCGCCGGTCGGCGCGATCAGCAGGGCCGAGCGACCCTCGCGCGCCGCCGCCAGCATCTCCATCTGGTGCGGGTGCGGGGCCCAGCCCTTGGCAGCGAACCAGTCGCCGAAGGCCGGGGGCAGGGAAGTCGCGGGCGTGGTGCCGTCCATGGCGGTCAGTCTAGCGGCTCGGAGGCGGCCGGTCGTTCGATCAGAGCCGGCGCACGGAGTCCCAGGCGACCGCCAGGCCGAGGCCGGCGAATACCACGCCGAACAGGGCCGTCGCCGTGCGCCGCATCCGCTCGAAGGCGCGGATCACACGGCCGGCCGAGAACAGCGTCGCCGTGACGCTGTGACAGGTCACGGCCAGGACCGCGCAGAGCGCCACGATCCCGCCGAGCAGGGTCGGCGAGGCGTCGATCGGCACGAACGTCGTCAGAATCGAGCCGAAGAACAGCGCCGCCTTCGGGTTGGTCAGGCTGACCAGCAGCCCGGTGCGGAACGCGCGCGGAGTCCGGGCCGAACCGACCGACGCCACCAGCCCGGACGCGTCGTCGAGGAGTGCGGCTCGAAGCGACCTGAAGCCCAGCCAAAGCAGATAGCCGGCGCCGGCCAGGCGGAGTGCCAGCAGCGCGTTCGGGAACAGCTCGAACAGGGTGGCGACCCCGAGCACCGCGAGACCCGCCCAGACGGTTGCGCCGGCCGACAGGCCGAGCCCGGTCAGAAGCCCGGCCCGACGGCCGCCGGTCAGGGATGCGCTCATGACCGCGATCATGTTCGGGCCCGGCGTGATCCAGGCGATCAGGTTTGCCAGGACGATTGAAGACAGGATCACCAGCAGGTCCACGGACGGCTCCCGGTGCGGTGCTGCAGGGCGGTGCAGTGTGCGTCGTGCGCCCGGTCCCGGCACCGGCAAAAATCCGCAGTGCCGTCGCCCGGAAATGCGCATGACCCTGCGCCACCCGTGCCACGCCCTCGACCGTCAGTCCACGGCGGCGGTCGACAGCCACCAGCCGTCCCCGGCGACCCAGGCGGTGTCGTCCGCCCGGGAGTCCAGGCGCAGGGAGCGGACATCGCTCCAGCCGCGCCGGAAGGCCCGGTCGAGCGCTGCGGCGTCGGACCGGTCCTGCGCCCCGATGCAGGGAATGAACCGGCAGCCGCACACGAAGCGGGCGGCGAAGCCGGCGATCCGGCGGGTGACCAGCAACATGCCGCCGCCGTCCGGGCCGACCAGCGGGAACAGCAGCCTGCCGCCGGGCCGCAGGGCGTCGACCCAGGCCCGCATCGGCGTGGTGGCGCCGGCGCTGACATAGATCGCGTCGGCGTCGGGGAGTGCGCCCTCGGTCGCCGAGGCGGGGACGACCGTGACGTTCGGCCGGTCCGCCAGGTTCTCGGCGGCGATCTCGGCCAGGGTCGGCTCGATCTCCCAGCCCTGCACCCTGCCGGCCGGGCCGACCAGTTCGGCGATGATCGCGGTGTAGTAGCCGGTGCCGCAGCCGATGTGGACGGCGGTCTCGCCGGCCCGGAGGTCGAGGGCGGCGAGGCAGCTCGCGTGCAGCGACGGCTGGCCGTTGTTGATCCCGGCCTCGGCGTCCAGCGCCACGAGCACGTCGCGATAGACATGCGCCGGATCGGCGTTCGGGGTCGACCGATAGCCGGAGCCCAGCTCGAGGATCTTCCACGGACCGGGCCCGAGGAAGCGCTCGCGGGGGACCGCCGCGAAGGCGTCGCGCACGGCCGGCGATCCGGCGGCGGCCGTCACCTCGTCGGCGTAGCGTGCCCGGATCCCGGCGATCGATGCGGCCCCTGCCACCGGCGTGCCGCCGTCAAGCGACGTCGATGGAGTCGACGCGGTCCGGGTAGAAGGCGACGTGCCCGCGGATCGCCATCGCCTCGTCATAGGGCAGGTCGTAGGACCAGGCGACGTCGCGGCCGTCGACGCCGCCGGCGCTGACCGACCAGTAGCTCGCCTCGCCCTTGAACGGGCAGTAGCTGTTGGTGGCGGTCGGCCGGAACAGGTGGGCCCGGGTATCGGTCATCGGCAGGTAGTAGACCGGGCCGTGGCCGGTCTCCTCGCACAGCACCGCCTTGTCCGACTCGGCGATCACCTCGCCGCCGAGCCTGACCGTCACGCGCCTGCCGGCGGGCCTGAAGGCCACGACGTGGTCCGGCTTGCGGGCGAAACCGGGGGCGGGATTGGCGACGGCGGTTGCGGACATCGTGGCCTCCTCGGACGGGCGTGTCTCCTGAGGTTGGGCGTGGCATCGGCCACCGCAAGGTGCGGGCCGCCGCTGTCGTTCACCGCCGCCGCCGGGCCGGCCCCTTACGCCGCGCCACGGTGCCGCGCTGCAGCCCGGAGCCGAGGGAACCGGCTCCGGGCTGCATGGCGTCATCAGGGCCCGTAGATCAGGTCGACCAGGAACATCGGGATCGCCGGCACATAGGTGCAGATCAGCAGCACCGTCAGCAGCACGCCGATGAACGGCAGGTTGACCTTGGTGGTCTCCCAGATGTCGGCCTTGGCGATCGAGCAGGAGGTGATCAGCACGCTCGCCACCGGCGGGGTCTGCTGGCCGATCGCCAGGTTCAGGGTCACGATCAGGCCGAAATGCACCGGGTTGATGCCGACCGTCTCGATCAGCGGCACGATGATCGGCACCACCAGGATGATCGCCGCCGCCGAGTGCAGGAAGAACCCGATCACCAGGAAGAACACGTTCAGGATCAGCAGGATCAGGTACTTGTTGTCGGTCAGCTCGACCAGTCCCTGGGCCAGCTTCTGCGGGACCTGCGACACCGTCAGCAGGTCGCCCATCAGCACCGAGGCGGCGACCAGGATCATCACCACTGCGGTCTGCAGGCCGCCGTCGAGCATCGACTCGCGCAGATGGTTGAGGTCGAAGTCGCGGTACCACAGCCCGACCACGACGGAGGCCAGCACGGCCAGGCCGGCGGCCTCGGTCGCGGTCACCAGCCCGGAGAAGATGCCGCCCAGGATGATGACCGGCAGCATCAGCGCCGGCAGCGCGTCCACGAAGGTGGTCCGCAGGTCGTGCAGGTTGAACGCCTTCTCGACCGGGAAGTTGTACTTCCGCGCGAACAGATAGGCCACGAACATCAGCCCGAGTCCGCCCATCAGCCCGGGGACCAGGCCGGCGACGAACAGCTGCTCGACCGAGGCGTTGGCCGAGACCGCGTACAGGATCATCGGGATCGACGGAGGGATGATGATGGCGAGCGACGCCGAGGACGAGGTCACGGCGGCCGCGAACGGGGCGGAGTAGCCGCGCTTCTTCATCTCCGGGATCATCACCGAGCCGAGGGCCGCGACGTCCGCCACCGCCGAGCCGGAGATCTCGGCGAAGAACAGCGACACGCCGATGTTGACCATGGCGAGGCCGCCGCGCACGAAGCCGATGATGGCCGCCACGAAGGCGATCAGCCGGCGCGAGATGCCGCCGGCGTTCATGATGGCGCCGGCCAGCACGAACATCGGGATCGAGATCAGCGCAAACCCGGTGGCGCCGCGGTACATCTCGATACCGAGCGACAGCAGGCTGCTGACCCCATGGAAGGCGGTCTGGCCCAGGAGGGCGGCGATCGCCAGCGCGATGCCGATGGGGACGTTGATCAGGATCATCGCCACCATCGCGAAGAACATGAGCGCGAGAATCATGACTCAGTTCTCCGCAAACGGGACTTCGGGATGCTCGAGCGAGCGTCCGACCCGGGCTGCCCGCCAGGCTTCGGGCATGCTCAGCAGTTCGCAGATCACGAACAGCGTGGCCCCGACCGGGATCACCGACTGGGTGAGGCTGACGGAGATCCAGGGCAGGCTGATCAGGTTCTCGTCGCCGACCACCTCCAGCACCTTCCAGCCGGCCCAGGCGAGCAGCACGAAGAAGCCGATCACCAGGATCTCGGCGATCGCGACCGCGATCATCCGGATATCGACCGGCATCCGCAGCAGCAGGCCGTCGAAGCCCAGATGCTGGCGGCGCAGGGCTGCCAGGGCGGCGCCGTAATAGGTGATCCAGGCCAGCATCACCGAGGCGACCTCGTCGTACCAGCTGAGGGAAGCGCCGAACTTCCGGTAGATCACGGCGACCAGCACGATCACGGTCAGGGTGATCATCAGGCCGATGACGACCCATTGCAGGGCGACGTCGATATTGCGGCGGATACTGGGGATCATGGCGTCGGCGGTCTCCGGCGGTCGGGTCGGGAACCGGCGGCCACGCGCTGGGCGCGGCCGCCGGCAGGATAGGCGCGGTGCGGATCAGCCGCGCAGTGCCGAGATCTGGTCGATCAGGGCCTTGCCGCCTTCGACCGAGGTGCCGAACTCCTCGTAGATGCCCTTGGAGGCGTTCACGAAGGCTTCCTTGTCGGCCTCGTTGATCGCCATGCCCTTCTCCTTGAGCTTGCCGAGCAGGTCGTCGTCGAAGTTCTTGCCGGCCTCACGGGCGAACGGCTCCATCTCGACGGCGGTCTCGCTGATGATCTTCTGCACGTCCGCCGGCCACTTCTTGAACGTGTTCGGCGAGGTGACGATGTAGGCCGGGATGTACACATGCCCGGTCATCGAGAGGTACTTCTGTACCTCGTAGAACTTGGCGCTCCAGACGTTGATGAGCGGGTTCTCCTGGCCGTCCATGACGCCGGTCTTCAGGGCGGTGAACACCTCGGAAAACGCCATCGGCGACGGGTTGGCGCCATAGGACTGGAACATCTTCACGCGCCACTCGCCGCGCGGGGTGCGCAGCTTCACGCCCTTCAGGTCCTCCGGCTTCACGATCGGCCGGACATTGTTGGTGACCTGCCGGAAGCCGTTCTCCCAGAAGCCGAGGATCATGACGCCCTTGGCCTCGGCGGCCGGGCGGAACACCGTGTCGCCCATCTTCGCCATCACCCGGGCGGCATGGTCGCGGTCCTTGATGATGTAGGGCATGTCGAACACGCCGAACTCGGGCGTGACCGACGACATGATCGACGACGGCAGGAAGAAGTCGATCTGGCCGAGCTTCATCTTCTGCAGCATGTCCTTGTCGTTGCCGAGCTGGCTCGACGGGAACACCTGCACCTCGATCTTGCCGCCGCTCTTCTCCTTGACCCGCTTGGCGAACTCGTTGCCGGCGACGTCGAAGTGCGAGCCGACCTCGCCGACATGGCCGAAGCGGAGAACGGTCTGGGCGTTGGCGGCGGCGGTCACCGCCATCGAGACGGCGAGCGCCGTCGCGCAGAGCATCATGGAACGCATGGGCTTCCTCCTGAGAAATCTGCCTTCGGCAGTTGCTTGGTTCATTGGGCCGGACGGCCGGGGCATCCGGGGCGACGCCCCGGAATTCAGTGTCGCCTCATTTCCGTTGTCTAGCCAACGTGCTACCTCCTGGAGCGGCTCAGCCGACGATCGGCCGCAGGTTGTCGCGGTAGGCGCGCATCCGCTCGATGTAGCTCTGGGCCGGGCGGCGGATGCGCTCCAGGTCCTCGTCGCTGACCTCGCGCACGATCTTGCCGGGCGACCCCATGACGACCGAGCGCGGCGGGATCTCCTTGCCCTCGGTGATCAGGGCGTTGGCGCCGATCAGGCAGCCGGCACCGATCTTCGCGCCGTTCAGCACGACCGCGCCGATGCCGATCAGGGTGCCGTCGCCGACCGTGCAGCCGTGCAGCATGACCAGATGGCCGATCGAGACCTCGACGCCGAGGGTCAGCGGGAACCCGGGGTCGACGTGCAGCACCGAGCCGTCCTGCACGTTGCTGCCGCGTCCGATATGGATGCGGGCATTGTCGCCGCGCACCACGGCGCCGAACCAGACGCTTGCATCGTCCTCCAGCACCACGTCGCCGATCACCGTCGCGGAGTCCGCGACCCAACTCCTGGCCGGGTCGTAGACCGGCCGCTTGCCGTCGAGTTCGTACAACATGGCGGTCAGGCCCCGACGAAGTTGGGCTTGCGCTTCTCCATGAAGGCGCGCCGGCCCTCGATGTAGTCCTGGCTGTCGAAGCAGCCCTTCACCAGGTCGGCGCATTTCTGCAGGTCGCGCTCGGACTCCGGTTTCACGGCCTCGCCGACGATGAACTTGACGGAGCCGACGGTCAGCGGCGCGTTGCCGGCGATGCGGTTCGCCATCGCCGTGCAGAACGCCTCGACCTCGCCGTCCGGCACCACCCGGTTGACCAGGCCCATGAACTTGGCGTCCTCGGCGCTGAAGCGGTCGGCGGTGAAGAAGATCTCCTTGGCGAAGGACGGGCCGACCAGGGCGACCAGCCGCTCCAGCCCGGCATAGGCGTAGCCGAGGCCGAGCTTGGCGGCCGGCACCGCGAACTGCGCGCCCTCGCCGCACACCCGGATGTCGCAGCATACCGCCAGCGCGCAGCCGCCGCCGACGCAGAAGCCGTCGATCTGGGCGATCACCGGTTTCGGGAATGCGTGGACCTTGGTGTAGACCCGGGCGGTGGTGGTGTTGTAGTGCGCCACCGCCTCCTCGCTCGCCCGCTCGCTCTCGAACTTGGAGATGTCGGCGCCGGACACGAAGGCCTTGCCGCCGGCGCCCGACAGGATGACGACCCGGACGTTGTCGTCGGCGGCGTAGTGGTCCAGGGCCTCGTCGACCGCGGTCCACATCTCCAGCGAGACCGCGTTCCGCTTCTCCGGCTGATTGAAGACGATCCGCCCGATCGCCCCGTCGACGCTGGTGATGATCTTGTCAGACATGGTGTCGGTCCTCTTCGTCAGATCACGCCGTCGGCGCGCAGCCGGGCGATGTCGTCGTCGCTGTAGCCGGCGCCGCGCAGGACTTCGTCGCTGTGCTGGCCGGCGGTCGGGGGCGGGGCGGCGATGCGGCTCGGCGTCCGGCTCATGATGATCGGCTGGCCGACCAGATGGCTGGGGCCGCGTTCCTGGGAATCGACCGGCTGCGCCATGCCGAGATGCTCGACCTGGGGGTTCTCGAACGCCTGCCGGATGTCGTTGATCTCGCCGCACGGCACGCCGGCGGCATTGAACCGCTCGACCCAGTCGGCGGTGGAGCGGGTGAGGGTGACCGCCTCGATCTCGGCGTTGAGAGCGTCGCGGTTCTTCGAGCGCAGCTTGCCGTCCGCGTAGTCCGGGTTCTCGGCCAGGCCCATCCGGTCGATCGCGCGGCAGAACCGCATCCAGATCTCCTGGCCGGCGACCGCCAGGTTCATGTAGCCGTCCGTGGTCTTGAACACGCCGGTCGGAATGCTGGTCGGGTGGTTGTTGCCGGCCTGCTTGGGGACCTCGCCGTCCATGGTCCAGCGCGCCGCCTGGAAGTCCAGCATGAAGACCTGGGCCTGCAGCAGCGAGGTCTGCACCCACTGGCCCTTCCCGGACACCTCGCGCTCCAGCAGGGCGATCATGATGGCCTGCGAGCAGAAGATGCCGGCCGTCAGGTCGGCGATCGGGATGCCGACCCGCATCGGGCCGTCGCCGGGCTTGCCGGTGATCGACATCAGGCCGCCCATGCCCTGGGCGATCTGGTCGAAGCCGGGGCGGTCGCGGTACGGCCCGTCCTGCCCGAATCCGGAGATGCTGGCATACACCAGCCCCGGGTTGTCGGCGCTCAGGGTCTCGTAGTCGATCCCGAGCCGGCGCTTCACGTCCGGCCGGAAGTTCTCGACGATGACGTCGGCTTCCTTCGCCAGCCGCCGGAACACCTCGATGCCGGCCGGCTTCTTCAGGTCGAGGGTGAGGCTGCGCTTGTTGCGGTGCAGGTTCTGGAAGTCGGACCCGGAGCGCGGGCCACCGAGCTGGCCGCCGTCGTCGGTCACCGGCATCTCGATCTTCACGACGTCGGCGCCCCAGTCCGCCAACTGGCGCACGCAGGTCGGCCCGGACCGGACGCGGGTCAGGTCGAGGACCTTGAACCGGGACAGCGCCGTGCTGGCTCGCTCGATTGGCATGCGGGTCTCCTCCGGGGCGACTTGTTCCTTTGCCCCCATGGTGACGTCAGGTGCCGGGGGTTGTGCAAGCACCGTAGCGTCCCGGCAGATTGTTGACAATCTACTGTCTGGAATCTACCGTTCCGATCAGAATCCCGTGGAGGCCGAATGCCCTCGGACGCCGAAAAACCGTTCCACGCCAGCGAGTTCGCCACGCTGACGACGCGCGTGCATCGGGAGATCGAGCGGCGCATCCTGACCGGCGAGATCAAGGCCGGCGAGAAGATCGGGGAGGCGGCCCTGGCGGACAGCCTGGGGGTCAGCCGCGGCCCGGTGCGCGAGGCGATGCGGACCCTCGAGCGGTCCGGCCTGGTGACCATCATCGCCAACCGCGGCGCGATCGTGCGCAGCATCGGCCTGGACGAGGTGGTGTGCCTGTACGAACTGCGCGGCACCATCTTCGCCTATGCCTGCGAGCGGGTGGCGCGCCGGTACACGGAGCCCATGCTGGCCACCCTGCGCGAGCAGGTCGCCGGCATGGAGGATGCGGTCGCGCGCGACGAACTCGCGACCTACTACCGCCTGAACGTCGAGTTCCACGCCAGCCTCCTGGAATTCTCCGGCAACGCGCGGGCGCGCTCGATCTACGAGGGCGTGGTCAAGGAGATGCACCTGTTCCGCCGCCGCAGCCTGTCGAAGGTTCCGAACGTGGACGCCTCGCTGGCCGAGCACCGCGACATCATGGACGCGATCGAGCGGGACGACGCCGACGCCGCCCGCGAGGCTGGCCGCCTCCATGTGGTGCACGGCTGCAGGCGGTTCCTCGACACCCTCGACGGCACCGTCGCCGAGGAGCGCCGCGATGATACCCGCCGGGCCGCCGGCGCGACCGACTAGCCCACGGCCGCCCGCCGGGTGCGGCGGGAAGGCCGCCTGACTGAAAGGGCCCGGACAAGGGCCCGTCACCAAAAAGGAGGCGGCCGGTCCGGCACGTCCCCGGAGCCAACGAGGAGGAAGCCATGACGACGACACCCGGGCACCCGACGCGTCGAACGATCCTGTGGGGGGCAGCTGCCGGCGCCGGTTCGCTGCTGCTGCCGGGCCTCGGTCGCCCGGCCTTCGCGGCCGACGATTTCCCGTCGCAGGCCATCAACATGGTCACCCACGCCGGGCCGGGCGGCGGGACGGACATCACCACCCGCATGATGATGCTGCGGGCCCGCAAGGAGTTCGACCAGGATCTGGTGGTGGTGAACAAGCGCGGCGGCAGCGGCTCGGCGGCGCTGATGTACACCAACAGCCAGCCGCGCGACGGCTACACGGTGATGACCATCACCCAGTCGCACATCTTCCAGATCATCCAGAAGAAGGTGCCGCTCGGGATCGACGACCTGGTCGGCATCGCCCGGGCGACCGACGACCCGACGGTGATCGCGGTGAACGTCAACAGCAAGATCAAGACGCTGGAGGACCTGATCGCCGCCTCCAAGGACGCCAAGGGCGGCCTGAAGTGGGGGACCACCTTCGCCGGCGGCGCCGACCATGTCGGTATCCACAACTTCGCCAAGGCGGCCGGCGGCATCCCCTACACCATCGTGCCGTTCAAGGGCGGCGGCGACATCGTCACCAACCTGGTCGGCGGCAACGTCGAGGTGGCCCTGCTGAACTACGCCGAGGGCGAGTCGCAGTTCACCGCCGGCGAGATCCGTGGCGTCGCCAGTCTCTCGGAGGAGCCGATCGCGGCCCTGGGCGGCGTGCCGACCGCCCGCGACAAGGGCATCGACGCGCTCGCCTCCACGGTGCGCGGCTTCGCGGTGCTGTCGGGCGTGCCGGAGGAGCGGATGGCTCGGCTCGAGGCCGGTATGGTCAAGGCCATGAAGCACTCGGTCTACCAGAACTACCTGACGACCAGCGGCATGCCGGTCTCCAGCGTCGCCGGGCGCGAGGTCTGGAACAAGCAGATCCGCCGCATCTTCGAGGAGAGCAAGACCGCGCTGACCGAGCTCGGCATGCTCTGAGGCCGGCCGCCATGGGCATGTCCCCGGGCGAGGGAGGGGCCGCCGCACCGGCGGCCCGCTTCCCGCGCGACCTGCTGGTCGCGTGCGCGATCCTGGCGTTCTGTGCGGTCGCCTACGGTATCACCCTCGGCTTCGCCAAGGCGCCGGCGGCGGTCGCCCAGAACGTCCAGCCGGCGACCTTCCCGCGCCTGGTGATCGCGGTGATCGCCGTGCTGTCCGGGGTGCTGGCGCTGATGTCGTTCCGGGCCGACTCCGCACGCAAGCGGCCGGTCAGGCCGATGGTCGTGGCCACCGCGGTCATGATGGTCGCCTTCGTCATCGCCTTCGACATCCTGGGATTCATCGCCGCCATGGTGCTGTTCGCCGCCGCCATGCCGCTCCTGTGGGGCGAGCGGCGGTGGCGCCTGGTGCTGCCCTTCGCGGTGCTGTTCCCGGCGGCGATCTACCTGGTGTTCGTGGTCGGCCTCGGCGTGCATTTCGATCCAGGCCTGCTGGGCATCAACTGAACCTCACGCGCGGTGTCGACGATGGACGCGTTCCTGGCCGCCGGTGCGGCCTTCATGGATCCCTACCTGCTCGGCCTGGTGCTGATCGGCACCGTCGGCGGCGTGCTGGTCGGTGCCATGCCGGGGCTGAGCTCGACCATGGCGACGGCGCTGCTGCTGCCGTTCACCCTGACCATGGATCCGATCCCGGCGATCGCGCTGCTGAGCGCGCTGTACTGCGCCGGCACCTATGGCGGGTCGATCACCGCGATCCTGGTGAATGCGCCGGGCGCGCCGCCGGCCGCCGCCACCGCCTTCGACGGCTATCCGCTGGCCCAGCAGGGCCGGGCCGGGCTGGCGCTCGGCATGGCGGCGGTGTCGAGCGTGATCGGCGGCCTGTTCAGCGTGGTCGTGCTGATCGTCGCGGCGCCGCTGCTGGCCCGCGTCGCCTACGACTTCGGGCCGCCGGAGTATTTCGCGCTGTCGCTGTTCGGGCTGTCGATGCTGGCCACCATCAGCGGCGAGTCGGCGGTCAAGAACCTGATCGGCGGCGCCTTCGGGGTGCTGCTTGCGACCATCGGCATGGACTTCACCACCGGCGTCGACCGCTTCACCTTCGGGTTCTGGGAATTGTCCGAGGGTATCCACTTCATCCCGGTGATGATCGGCCTGTTCGCCGGCGCCGAGTTCCTCACGCAAGCCGGGCAGCTCGACCGGGTGCAGGTCCGCGCCGCCCTCGATGCGGTACGGCTGCCGGGGATGGAGCACTTCCGGAAATGCGCCGGCACCATCGCCCGGTCCTGCGGCATCGGCACCTTCATCGGCCTGCTGCCGGCCGAGGGCGGCACCGTCGCCGCCATGATCGGCTACAACGAGGCCAAGCGCTGGGCCAGGGACAAGTCGCAGTTCGGCAAGGGCGACATCCGCGGCATCGCCGGGCCGGAGACCGCTAACAACGCCGCCACCGGCGCCGCCATGGTGCCGACCCTGGCGCTCGGCATCCCGGGCAGCGCCACCACCGCGATCATCCTGGGCGCCCTGCTGGTGCACGGCCTGCGGCCGGGGCCGCACCTGTTCACCGAGACCCCGACCCTGCTGTACGCGATCTTCCTGGCGATGCTGCTGGCCAACCTGGTGTTCGGGATGTTCGGCCTGATCGGCGCCAAGCTGTTCGCGCGGGTGACGCTGATCCCGGTGCGCTTCCTGTGGCCGTCGGTGTTCGTGCTGGCCTGCATCGGCGCCTACGCGCTGGAGCAGTCGGTGCTGGACGTGTGGATCATGGTGTTCGCCGGCCTGCTCGGCTTCGTGCTGAAGCGCTACGGCTTCGCGGCGGCGCCGATCATCATGGGGCTGATCCTGGGCGAGCTGGTGGAGAACAGCCTCAAGCAGTCGCTGATCATCTTCGACCACGAGTGGCTGCGCTTCCTGGAGCGCCCGATCGTGGTGACCTTCCTGGCGCTCACCCTGTTCTCCGCCCTGTGGCCGCTGGTCTCGGTATGGCGTGCGCGAAGGGCGGCCGCCGCGGCGGCGGAGTAGGGAGACGCCCGTCCCGCGTGGGTTCCGGCTCCGTCCCGCCTGCGGCGGTCCGGTCCGGAATGACGACCAGATTGAGCGCGCGTCGGCGCGCCCATCCCCCTGTCGTCATTCCGGACGGACGCGCGCGAGCGCGGCCGAGCCGGAACCCACGCGGCGACGGGCGCCTCGGCCTCAGAAATACCGCGCCAGGTTCCCGCGGATCCGCTCCAGCACCGTGCCGTCCATCGCCGGGATCTCGAACTCCCGGCCGGTGATGGTCTCGTAGGCCCGGATGTAGACCTCGGCGGTCTGCACGATCACCTCCTCGGGGATCGGCGGGATCGGGTCGTTGTACGGGTCGCAGCGCGCCGCCACCCAGTTGCGCATGAAATCCTTGTCGAAGCTCTCCGGCTTCTCGCCGCGCGCCACCCGTTCGGCATAGCTCGCCTCGAACCAGTAGCGGCTGCTGTCCGGGGTGTGGATCTCGTCGGCCAGCACGATCTTGCCGTCGGCGTCGGTGCCGAACTCGTACTTGGTGTCGACCAGGATCAGGCCGCGCCGGGCGGCGATCTCGCGGCCGCGCGCGAACAGGGCGAGGGCGTGGCCGCACACGGTGTCCCACTGCTCGGCGGTCAGCAGCCCGCGCTCCAGGATCTCGGCGGCGGTCAGCGGTTCGTCATGGGCGCCGTAGGCGGCCTTGCTGGTCGGTGTGATGATGGTCTCGGGCAGCTTCTCGTTGTCGCGCAGTCCGTCCGGCAGGCGGTGGCCGTACATCTCGCGCCGGCCAGCCTTGTACATGGTCAGGATCGCGGTCGAGGTGGTGCCGGCCAAGTAGTCGCGCACCACGATCTCGACCGGCAGAATGGTCAGCCGCCTGGCCACCACTACGTTCGGGTCGGGGTATTCGAGCACGTGGTTCGAGCAGATGTCGGCGGTCTGCTCGAACCAGAACCGCGCCGTTCGGGTCAGCACCTCGCCCTTGAACGGGATCGCCGCCAGGCTGATGTCGAAGGCGCTCAGCCGGTCGGTGGCGATCAGGATCCGCCGGCCGTCGGGCAGGTCGTAATTCTCGCGCACCTTGCCGTGATAGTGGTTCGGCAGCTCCGGGATGGTGGCGTCGTCGAGGACGCGGCGGGCGTTGGTCCTGAGGGCGTCGAGGTTCATCGCGGTGTTCCCGGGCCACGGTCTGAAGTCGGGGCATTCAGCGGGGAGTTATGACCGGTTCCACGGCACCTGTCTCGCGGCCCGTCGCCGCGGCGGGGGCCCAACGACCGATGGCCGGCCCCGCGGGACCGGCCATCGGCGGTCGTCCTGTCGGCGGTCGGTTACTTCGGCAGGGCGGCGACCGGGTTGCCGGCCTCGCCGAGCAGGGCGGCCATCACCTTCTTCGCCTTGCCCGGATGCCTGGTCTTGGCGGCGGCGTCGGCGTTCGTGCCGCCGTCGCCGACCTTGATCACGCCGACCATGCCCATGGCGTAGTGCGGCGCGCATTTGTAGCCGTAGATGCCCTGGGTCTCGAAGGCGACGGTGATCTCCTTGTTCATCCCGCCCTTGAACCCGTCCGTGCCGTCCGGAAGCATGCCGGCGATCGCCTCGGCGTTGTGCCCCTTGTCGGTCGGCAGGAAGGTCACGGTGTCGCCGGGCTGGACGGCCAGATAGGCCGGCTCGAACACCATCATGCCGGCGGCCCCGCGGTTCAGCATCTTGACCTGATGGTCGGCGGCGGTGGCCGGGGTTGCGGCGGCGAGGGTGGCCAGCACGCCGGCGACGGCGACGGCCATGGCGAAAGTCGGTCTCATGATATGCGCTCCTCGAAAGTGGGCCGGGGGAGATCGGCTCCCCCGGCGCTCGGGCTCAGTGGCCCTTCATGCTCAGCTGGGCGTTGCCGGTGTCGAACACCGCCGGATCCTTGGCGCCGTCGACCTCGATATGGGCCACCAGGCCGCGCTCGAGCCTCGACAGGGCGTGGTCGACCATCAGGTACTTGCCCGGCACGTCGAACTTCAGTTCGGCGACGGTGGCACCGCCGGGCGCGACGGTGACGGTCTGCACGTCGGTCGCCGCCGGGCTGGTCAGCGAGCCGTGGGTGTAGATCTTGTCGAAGATCTCGCCGATGACGTGGTAGCTCGACGTCTTGTTCGGACCGCCGACGCCGAAGAAGATCCGCACGGTCTCGCCGCGGCTGGCGTGGATGGCGTTGTCGCCGGTCAGGGCGCCGGCGGCGCCGTTGAACACGTAGTACTCCGGCTTCTCGTCGAGCAGCTTGTCGTAGTCGGTCTCGACCAGGCCGGGCGTGCCCATCGGGTCGGCGGTGTAGATCTCGCCCTGCATGACGTAGAACTCGCGGTCGACCTTCGGCAGGCCACCCTCGGGCTCGACCAGGATGAGGCCGTACATGCCGGCCTGGATGTGGTCGGCCACCATCGGCGTGGCGCAGTGGTAGACGTAGATCCCCGGGTTCAGGGCCTTGAAGGTGAAGCCGGTCTTGTCGCCGGGTGCGGTCTGGGTGGCGACGGCGCCGCCGCCCGGACCGGTGACCGCGTGGAAGTCGACCGAGTGCATGAAGGTGCTGTCGGCCGCGTTCTTCATCGTGACCTCGACCGTGTCGCCGACGCGGACGCGGGCGAACGGTCCCGGCACCTTGCCGTTGAACGTCCAGTACTTGAAGGCGGTGCCGTCGGCCAGCTTGGCGACCCGCTCGACGGTCTCCAGGTCGATCTTCACCGTCGTCGCATAGTTGCGGTCGATCGGGGCCGGCAGGGCCGTCGGATCCAACGCGATCGACTGCAGGGCGTTCAAGGCGTCGGCGTCGTAGGGCTCTGCGGCGTCGGCGCCAAGGGCGATCCCGGCGGTCAGGGCCAGCGCGCTGACCGAGTGAACCAGGGCCTTCTTGAAAGCGTACATTGCTCCGCTCCTTGGCTGCGATGTTGTCGTGCTATCGACAGCCCGGAACATAGGCGCCGCCGCGCAAGGGAATTTGTGCTCGCGCAACTCCACGGAAGATTCCGGCCAACGGCCTTGACCGCGGCCGCGCCGGGGGACCACAACCGCCTGGTACAACGGTGCCGAAGGAGAGACCGAGATGGACATCCCGGCCCGGATGACCGTGCTTGAGCGGGTGCCGCTGTTCAAGGGAATGGCGCCAGCGGACCGCGAGGCCGTCGCCCGCGAGGCCCATGAGCGGCCGCTGAAGAAGGGCGACGCCCTGTTCCAGCAGGGCGAGGACGCGGCCCACAACTACGTGATGGGCTGGGGGCGCCTGCGCCTCGACCAGACCACGCCGGACGGCCAGAACGTGGTACTCCGCTACATGGGGCCGGGCGACCTGGTCGGCACCGTGGCGGTCCTGCGTCGGATCCCGTTCCCGGCCACCCCCGTGGCGATCGAGGACAGCATGCTGCTCGCCTGGAGCGCCGGCCGCACGGCGGACCTCATGACACGGTTTCCGGCGATCGCGCTGAACGCCATCGAGGTGATCGGCGGCCGGGTCGAGGAACTGCAGGAGCGCCTGCGCGAGGTCGCCACCCACCGGGTCGAGCGACGGATCGCGTCGACCCTGCTGCGCATGGTGCGCCAGTCGGGCCGGCGCGTCGAAGGCGGGGTCGAGATTCCGTTCGTGGTCTCGCGCAACGATCTGGCCGAGATGACGGCGACCACGCTGCACACCGTCAGCCGGACGCTGGCGGCCTGGGAACAGGAGGGAATCCTGTCCGGCAAGCGTGCTTCGCACCTGGTCATTGCGCAGCCGCACCGGCTGGTGGAGATCGCCGAGCAGGCCTGATCGCGCGAGCTTGCGCCAGCGCAAATCCCGGCCTGCCGGGAAGCGTATGGTCCGTTGCCACCCGATACTCGCGGCAAAGAGGCCCGTCATGACCCAATCCGAGATTCTGTCGATGATCGTCGGCGACGTGATGGATCGCTGGCCCGAGACCGTGGAGATCTTCCACCGCCGGCGGATGGCATGCCCCGGCTGCGCCATGGCGCCGTTCATGACGGTGGCCGAGGCGGCGCGGTCCTACGATCTGTCGGAGCGCCTGTTCTCGGAGGATCTCATCGCGACGATTGGGGCGTCGGCCCGCATGGAGACGGCGTCATGAGCGCGACATCGGCAATCCGCCCGGATCGGGCGGCGCCGGGACTCCCGGTCCTGGAGGTCGGGTTCCGGCCGTTCTTCCTGGCCGGAGCGGTCTGGGCGGTGCTCGTCCTGGCGATCTGGCTGGCCGCCCTGTCCGGTCTCGTCGACCCGGGCGGCAGCAGCTACGGCGCCCTGGCCTGGCACGCCCACGAGATGGTGTTCGGGGTCGGCAGCGCGATCGTCGGCGGCTTCCTGCTGACCGCGATGCCGGGTTGGACCGGGCAGCCGAAGCTGGCAGGTCGCGGGCTGGCGCTGCTGGTCGGGCTCTGGGCGCTCGGCCGGGTCCTGATGCTGGTGCCGGATCTGCCCGGCGTGGCGGTCGTCGCGGCGGTCGACCTGGGCTTCCTGGCGGTGCTGTCCGGCCGCGGGTTCCTGCAGGTCCGTGCCGGCCGCAACTGGCGCAACCTCCCGGTCGCGGCCGGGCCGCTGCTGATGCTGGCCGGCAACGCCCTGGTCCACGCCGAGGCCGCCGGCCTGGCGTCGCGCGGCGCCGAACTGGGCGCGAAGGCCGGGCTGGCGGTGATCGTGCTGCTGATCGCCATGATCGGCGGCCGCATCATTCCGGCGTTCACGCGCAACTGGCTGAACAACACCGGCCGCGGCGGCCCGCTGCCGAGCGAGCCCGACTGGGTCGACGGGCTGGTGCTGGCGACGACCGTCCTGGCCCTGGCGGCCTGGCTGGCGGCGCCCGAGGCGATGGCAACCGGTATCCTGGCGGCGGTCGCGGCGGCTGGCGGTGCGGTGCGGCTTGCGCGCTGGTGCGGCTGGCGGACCTTGGCGGAGCCGCTGGTCTGGGTCCTGCACCTGGGCTTCCTGTGGGTTCCGGTCGGGCTGGCGCTGGCGGCCGGCGCCGCGCTGATGCCGGAGTTGGTCCCCGCGGCGGCCGTCCCGCACGCCTTCGGGGTCGGCGCCATGGGCACGATGACGCTCGCCATGATGACGCGGGCCACCCTCGGCCACACCGGCCGGGCGCTGGTCGCGGACCGGGTCACCACCGCGATCTATCTGCTGGTCAGCGCGGCGGCCGTCTGCCGGGTGCTGGCGGCGCTGGCGCCGGCGCTCGCCGGCCATGCGGTCGAGTTGTCGGGCGGCGCCTGGATGCTGGCTTTCGGTCTGTATGCGGTCGCCTATGCCCCGAAGCTGTGGGGGCGAAAGGTCGATGCCGCCGGCTGACCGGGTGGCGACAAGCCTCTGGCGCCGGGCCGCGGACGGGGCATAGGATCGGCAGCCTCACCCCGCGACCGGGCCCGGCGGCCGAAAGATCCGCTGCGCGGCCCGGCGCTGTCCCGAACGCAGCTCTGCCGGAGACCCCGATGCCCATCAACAACCGCATTGCCGATTTCCACGACGAGATGACCGAGTGGCGGCGCGACTTCCACACCCACCCGGAGATCGGCCTGGAGGAGGTCCGGACCTCGGCGATCGTCGCCGAGAAGCTGGCGTCCTGGGGAATCGAGGTGCATCGCGAAATCGGCGTGACGGGGGTGGTCGGCGTGCTGCGGGGCAACGGCTCGGGCACCGGCACGATCGGGCTGCGCGCCGACATGGACGCGCTGCCGATGGACGAGGAGGGCGACGTTCCCTACAAGTCGCAGATTCCGGGGCGGATGCACGCCTGCGGCCATGACGGCCACACCACGATGCTGCTGGGCGCCGCCAAGTACCTGGCGGAGACGAAGAATTTCGACGGCACCGTGCACTTCATCTTCCAGCCCGCCGAGGAAGGCCGCGGCGGTGCCAAGAAGATGGTCGAGGACGGCCTGTTCGAGCGCTTCCCCTGCGACAGCATCTTCGGCATCCACAACGCACCGCACATGCCGGCCGGGACCATGGCGTTCCGCGGCGGCCCGATCCTGGCGTCGGCCGACCGCGCGACCATGACCGTGCACGGCAAGGGCGCCCACGCGGCCCGGCCGCATGACGGCGTCGACCCGATCGCCGTCGGCGTCCAGCTCTATCAGGCGGTGCAGACCGTGGTCAGCCGCAACACCGACCCGCTGAAGTCGGTGGTGATGAGCATCACCCAGTTCCACGCCGGCACCGCCAACAACGTGATCCCCGCGACCGCCCAGCTGATCGCGTCGATCCGCACCTTCGACACCGAGGTCCAGGACATGGTCGAGCGGCGGCTGACCGAACTGTGCGACGGCGTCGGCAGGATGTACGGCGCCCGGGTCGAGCTGGAGTACCTGCGCGGGGTCCCGCCGACCGTCAACGACATCGACGAGGCGACCTTCGCGGCCGAGGTCGGCGAGGCGCTGGTCGGTGCCGACAAGGTCGACCGCGAGCCGGCACAGGCGATGGGCAGCGAGGATTTCTCGATCATGCTCGCCAAGCGGCCGGGCGCGTTCGTCTGGCTCGGCGGTGGCGCGCCGGGCAAGGACTACGGCCTGCACCACCCGAAATACGACTTCAACGACGAGGCCCTGCCGGTCGGCGCCTCGTTCTTCGCCAAGCTGGTCGAGACCAAGCTGCCGCGGGGGTAGGCCTGTCGCTTCGTGGGTTCCGGATGCGTACCGCCGACGGCGGTTCGCTCCGGAATGACGACTGGGAGGGAGCTTGACCGCTCTCCTTCAGGTCGTCATTCCGGGCGAAGACCCGGAACCCAGATAGCGACGGGCACTCGAAGTCGAACCGCTCACCAGCTCCAGAGCGTGCCGTCGGGCAGCCGGGCGACCGGCAGCTGGGCCGGGTCGTAGGGGTATCTGGCGGCCAGCGTCTCGTCGATCTCGACGCCGTGCCCCGGTGCCTCGCCCGGGTGCATGTAGCCGTCCTCGAAGCGGTAGCCGTGCGGGAACACCTCGTCGGTCAGCGGCTCGTGCGCCATGTGCTCCTGCACCCCGAAATTCGGGACCCACAGCGCGAAGTGCAGGGCCGCCCCCATGCACACCGGCGACATGTCGGTGGCGCCGTGGCAGCCGGTCCGCACCCCGTACAGCGAGGCCAGGTCGGCGATCCGCCGCAGGTGGGTGATGCCGCCGGCATGCACCACCGAGGCCCGGATGTAGTCGATCAGCTGCTCCTGGATCAGGTCCTTGCAGTCCCAGATCGTGTTGAACACCTCGCCGACCGCGATCGGCGTCACGGTGTGCTGGCGGATCAGCCGGAAGCACTCCTGGTTCTCGGCCGGCGTCGGATCCTCCATCCAGAACAGCCGGTACGGCTCCAGCGACCTGCCGAGCCGGGCCGCCTCGATCGGGGTCAGCCGGTGGTGGACGTCGTGCAGCAAATGCGGGCCCATTCCGAACCTGTCGCGCAGGGCCTCGAACAGCTTCGGCGCGAAGTCCAGATAGGGCTCGGTCGACCAGACCGATTCCTGCGGCAGGCCCTTGGTCGCCGGCTCGTAGTGGCCGTCCTTCTTGCCGATGCCGTAGGTGCCCTCGATCCCCGGGATGCCGGACTGTGCGCGCACCGCCTTGTAGCCCTTCTCCAGGTACTCTCCGACACGATCGACGGTCTCGGCGAGGTCGCGACCGTTGGCGTGGGCGTAGACCATGGCGCCGTCGCGGCTGCGGCCGCCCAGCAGCTGGTAGAGCGGCAGGCCGGCGGCCTTGGCCTTGATGTCCCAGAGTGCCGTGTCGACCGCGGCGATCGCCGCCATGGTCACCGGCCCGCGCCGCCAGTAGGCGCCCTTGTAGAGGAACTGCCAGATGTCCTCGATGCGATGGGCGTCGCGGCCGATCAGGCAGGGGATCACGTGCTCGGTCAGGTAGGCCGCGACCGCCAGTTCGCGTCCGTTCAGGGTGGCGTCGCCGATCCCGTGCAGGCCGTCGGTCGTCTCGATCTTCAGGGTGACGAAGTTGCGGCCGGGGCAGGTGACGATGATGCGGGCGTTCGCGATCTTCATGGGGCGGCTTGCCTGTCGGTGGCGGAGCGGCGGGTGGGTTCCGGAGCCGGGCGCTCCCGCGCCCCCTCCGGAATGACGGAAAAGAAAGGATCGTCATCCCGGAGGGGCTGCGTGAGCAGCCGGCTCCGGGACCCACGGGACGACGGGCGCATGGTGGCGGTTCTCATGCGGCGGTCTCTGCATCCGCGAAGTCCGACGACTCCGGCTCGAACAGGTCGGGGAAGCGCTCCGCCAGTTCGGGCAGCGAGGTCAGGATCTCGCTCAGATGGGTGCGCATCGCGGCTTCGGCCCGGGCCGGATCGTGGGCGGCGATGGCGTCGACGATGGCCTCGTGCTGGTCGATCAGGCGGGACAGCGGCGTCGCCTCGGGCAGACTGAGATACCGCACCCGGTCCATCTGCACCTTCATGTCCTCGACCACGCGCCAGGCGTAGTCGCAGCCGACCCCCAGGGCGAGGCCCCGATGCAGCGCCTCGTCGAGCGGGAAGAAGCGGTCGGGGCGTTCGTCGGCGGCGACCTTGCGCTGCTCGTTGACGATGTCGCGCAGGGCGCGGATTGCGCTGCCCGGCAGTTCCTGGGCGGCCTTGCGGACCACCGCGACCTCGACCGCCTCGCGCACGAACCGGACGTCGTAGACCTGCCGCGCCGAGATCTTGACGACATAGGTGCCGCGCTGCGGGCGGATGCTCAGAAGGCCGGCCTCGCTCAGCTTGATGAAGGCCTCGCGGACCGGCTGGCGGCTGACCCCGAACCGGTCGGCGATCTCCTTCTCGGACAGAGCCTGGCCCGGCTGGAACGACATCTCGACGATGGCGGCCCGCAGCTCCCGGAACACCCGCCGCGCAACCGGCTCGGCGCCTTCAGGCCTGATCGGATTGAGCATCGCCGTCCCCTTTTCGGCCGGTTTCGTCCGTGTCCCCGGTGATTCTGCACCAAAGCCGCGACGGCATTGTCATTCGAAATGAACCATACTACCATACTAGAATTCCAACCAAGCATCAACGCCCGTCACAGGGCGGGACAGAGGGGCGCAGGAGGAAACCATGAACACAGTCAAGAGGACCCTGAGGGCGGCCGCGGTCGGCATGATCCTGATGGCTGGCAGCGGCGCCGCCTGGGCGGCCGAGTTCTCGTTGAGCGTCAACACCGCCCTGCAGCCGCAGGACCCGTTGTTCAAGGGATTGAACGCGTTCAAGGAGAACGTCGAGAAGCGCTCGGAAGGCAAGATCTCGGTCCGGCTGTTCCCGGGCTCGCAGCTCGGCAAGGACGAGGACGTGCTGGAGCAGGCGCGCGCCGGCGCCGGCGTCGCGGTGGTCGTCGACGGCGGCCGGCTGGCGGTCTACACCAAGGAATTCGGCGTCCTCGGCGCGCCCTACCTGGCCTCGGGCTACGACGGGGTGCGCAAGGTCGTGACCTCGCCGATGTTCGAGACCTGGGTCGGGAACCTCCGCAAGGCGGCCGGCCTGCAGGTGCTGTCGTTCAACTGGTGGCAGGGCGAGCGGCACCTGGTCACCAACGTGCCGGTCAAGGTGCCGGCCGACCTCGCCGGCATCCGCATGCGCACCCCGGGCGCGCCGGTGTGGATGGAGACCATCCGGGCGATGGGCGCCACCCCGACCCCGATGGGCTGGGCCGAGGTCTACACCGCCATGCAGCAGAAGGTGATCGACGCGCTCGAGGCGCAGAGCCCGGCGGTCTACAACTCCAAGCTCTTCGAGGTCGCCAAGTACCTGACCAAGAGCGGCCACATCAACCTGATCACCGGCGTGGTGACCAGCGCCGCCTGGTTCGACGGGCTGCCGGCCGACCTGCAGAAGATCGTCCGCGAGGAGGCCCTGAAGGCCGGCGACATCGCGTCGCGCGGCACCGAGGCGTCGCTGGCCGACTACGAGAAGCAGATGGCCGAGAAGGGCATGGTGGTCACCGAGATCGACGTGACGCCGTTCCGCGAGGCCACCAAGTCGGTGTACGAGAAGCTCGGCTACGGCGAACTGCACGCCGAACTGGACAAGTTCCTGACGAACTGAGCGAACGGGTCGGTACCCGCAGCGGCGGGTGGGTTCCGGAGCCGGGCGCTGCTGCGCCCCCTCCGGAATGACGGACGAACACAACATCGTCATCCCGGAGGGCCCGCGCGAGCGGGCTGCTCCGGGACCCACGAAGCGACGGGCCCTGCAACCGGCCAATCTCCCTGAGATGCACATGCCCACCATGAGCCACGCATGACCGGCACGCTCTACAAGGCCGAGGCCCTGCTCGCGAACGTCCTGCTCGCCGTCATCGTGTTCCTGGTGTTCGGCGCCGGCATCACGCGGTGGTTCGGCTACCCCCTGGTCTGGTCGGTCGACCTGGCGCAGCTGCTGTTCGTCTGGGTCAGTTTCCTCGGCGCCGACATGGCGCTGCGCAAGCGCGCCCATATCGGCATCGACTACCTGGTCCGGCGCCTGCCGGGTCGGCCGCGGGTGTTGCTCGACGCCCTGCTGGCGGCGGTGTGCGTCGCGTTCCTCGGGATCATGGCGGTGCTCGGCTACCGGCTGACCATGCTGAACCTGGAGCGGCTCTACGGCGACAGCGGCATCCCCTACGCCCTGGTCACGATCGCCGTGCCGGCCGGCTGCGTGATGCTGGCATCGACGCTGATCGGCCAGGCCTGGACGTCGCTCAGCCGACTGCGCACCGAGGCGCGGCCGATCTTCGTGGCCGAGAGCCGCGGCGAGATCGAGGAGATGGTGCCGTGATCCTGCTGGCGGTCACCTTCTTCGTCCTGATGATCCTCGGCCTGCCGGTCGCCTTCGCCATCGGCATCGCCGGGTTCTCGTTCTTCGCCACCGGACCGATGCCGCCGTCGATCGGCGTGCAGCAGGTGGCCTCGGCCTCGCAGAGCTTCCCGCTGCTGGCGGTGCCGTTCTTCGTGCTGGCCGGCCACATGATGAACCGCACCGGCATCACCTCCCGGCTGATCGGCTGCTCCAGCGTCCTGGTGTCGTGGATGGCGGGCGGTCTCGCCCAGGTCTGCATCGTGCTGTCGGCCCTGATGGGCGGGGTGTCGGGATCGGCGGTCGCCGATGCCGCCATGGAGGCCCGGATCCTGGGGCCCAGCCTGATCGCGCGCGGCTACTCCAGGGGCTTCACCGCGGCGGTCATCGCCGTCAGTTCGCTGATCACCGCCACCATCCCGCCGAGCCTCGGGCTGATCCTGTACGGCTTCGTCGGCAACGTCTCGATCGGCCGGCTGTTCCTGGCCGGCATCGTGCCCGGGCTGCTGATGATGGGTTTCCTGATGGTCACGGCCTGGCTGATCGCGCGCCGCCGAGGCTACGGCACCGAGGCGAAGGGACCGCCGAGCTTCGCCGCGGTCCGGCGCGCGGTCGCCGACGCCAAGTGGGCGCTGCTGTTCCCGCTGGCGCTGCTGCTGGCGATTCGCGGCGGGCTGTTCACGCCGTCCGAGGTCGGGGCCTTCGCGGTGGTCTATGCCGGGGTCGTCGGCTTCGTGCTGCACCGGGAACTGACCTGGAAGGGCCTGGTCGAGGCGCTGACCGAGGCGGTGGTGGACACCGGCATGATCATGCTGATCATCCTGTTCTCCGGCATGGTCGGCTACGCCATCGTGTTCGAGCAGGCGCCGCAGACCATCGCGGCGGCGCTGACCGCCCTGACCCAGGAGCCGGTCCTGGTGGTGGCGCTGGTCCTGGTGTTCCTGTTCGTTGCCGGGCTGTTCGTGGAAAGCACGGTGCTGGTGCTGCTGCTGACCCCGATCTTCCTGCCGATCGTCCAGCCGCTCGGTGTCGACGGCGTGCATTTCGGCATCCTGATGATGACCGTCGTGACCCTTGGTTCGATGACCCCGCCGGTCGGCGTGGCGATGTACACCGTGTGCAGCCTGCTGGACTGTCCGGTCGAGGAGTACGTCGTGGAGTCGCTGCCGTTCGTCGGCGCGGTGCTGGTCCTGATCACCGTCTTGACGCTGTGGCCGGGGCTCGTTTTGTTTGTCCCGAACGCCCTGATGTAGCCGGAGGCCAAGCGCATGCATGAGGATCGCCTGTTCCCGGCGGACCCCGGGGAGCGCGCGATCGCCCGGCGGCTGTATGCCGAGGTCGCCGGCCTGCCGATCGTCAGCCCGCACGGTCACACCGACCCGGCCTGGTTCGCCTATGACGAGCCGTTCCCGAACCCGGCCGAACTGCTGGTGGTGCCCGACCACTACGTCCTGCGCATGCTGTACAGCCAGGGGGTGCGGCTCGAGGAGCTGGGGGTGCCGCGGTCGGATGGCGGGCCGGTCGAGGCCGACCCGCGCAGGATCTGGCGCCTGGTGGCCGAGCACTGGCACGCCTTTCGGGCGACCCCGAGCCGGCTGTGGTGGGAGCATTCGCTGGCCGATGTGTTCGGCGTGACCGATCGCCTGAGTCCGGCGAATGCCGACGCGGTCTACGACCGGATCGCCGATTGCCTGACCCGCCCCGAGTTCCGGCCGCGCGCCCTGTTCGAGCGCTTCGGCATCGAGGCCCTGGCGACCACCGAAGGCGCGCTCGACCCGCTCGACCATCACCGGGCCATCCGGGAGTCCGGCTGGACGGGCCGGGTGGTCACCACCTTCCGGCCCGACACCGTGGTCGACCCCGACACCCCGGGCTTCAAGCGGAACGTCGAGGCGCTGGGCGAATTGACCGGCGAGGACACCCTGAGCTGGCGGGGATATCTCGCCGCCCTGGCGGCCCGGCGCCGCGCCTTCATGGCGGCCGGTGCCACTGCGACCGACCACGGCCACCCGACCGCCCGGACCGCCGACCTGCCGCCGGCCGAGGCCGAGGTGCTGTTCGGCCGGGTGGTCGACGGGCTGGCCGGGCCGGGCGACGCCGAGCTGTTCCGCGGCCAGATGCTGACCGAGATGGCGCGGATGAGCCTGGAGGACGGGCTGGTCATGCAGCTGCACTCCGGGGTCCGGCGCAGCCACAATGCCTGGATCCAGTGCGTCTTCGGGGCCAACCGCGGCGACGACATCCCGACCCGCTCGGAGTTCGTCGACAACCTGAAGCCGCTGCTCGACCGGTTCGGCAACGACCCGCGCCTGACCCTGATCCTGTTCACCCTGGACGAGACCACCTATTCGCGCGAGCTGGCGCCGCTGGCCGGCCACTACCCGGCGCTGCGCATCGGCCCGCCCTGGTGGTTCCACGACAGTCCCGAGGGGATGTGGCGATATCGCCAGCGGGTCACCGAGACCGCCGGCTTCTACAACACCGTCGGCTTCAACGACGACACCCGTGCCTTCCCCTCGATCCCGGCCCGTCACGACGTCGCCCGACGCATCGACTGCGCGTTTCTGGCCCGGCTGGTGGCCGAGCACCGGATCGACGAAGATGAGGCCCGCGAGGTCGCGGTCGACCTCGCCTACCGACTGGCAAAGCAGGCCTACCGATTGTGACCGTCCATCCGATCTCCAGGCGCCTCGGGCCCGACACCCTCGCGTCGGTCCCGGCCGCCGTCGCCCGGCCGCGCTACGACCGTGGCGGCCTGGATGTGGGCGTCGTCCACATCGGGCTGGGAGCTTTTCACCGCGCGCATCAGGCGATCTACACCGACAACGCCCTGAACGCCGCGCCGGGACCATGGGGAATCTGCGGGGTCTCGCTGCGAACCCCGGACGTCCGCGACGCCCTGGCGCCGCAGGCCGGGCTGTACGCCGCCGCGGTGCGCGACGAGGACGGCGAGCGGCTGCGTGTCGTAGGCTCGGTCCTGCAGACCCTGGTGGCGCCGGAGAGCCCGGCCGCCGTGCTGGCCCGGCTGGCCGACCCGCGGGTCCGGGTGGTGACCGCCACCGTCACCGAGAAGGGCTACTGCCACAACCCGGCCACCGGCGAGATCGACGACCGCAACCCGGACATCCGCCGCGACCTCGCGAACCCGACACAGCCGCGCACCCTGCCGGGCTTCCTGGTCGAGGCGCTGCGCCGCCGTCGCGCCGCCGGCACGCCGCCGTTCACCGTGCTGTCCTGCGACAACCTGCCGACCAACGGCGAGGTGACGGCGCGGATCCTGCGCGCTTACGCCGCCCTGCTCGAGCCCGACCTCGACCACTGGATCGAGGACCGGGTGGCCTGCCCGAGCTCGATGGTCGACCGCATCGTGCCGGCCACGACCGCCGACGACCGGGCCCGGATCGCGGCGGCGCTCGGCGTCGAGGACGCGGCCCCGGTGGTGACCGAGCCGTTCAGCCAGTGGGTGTTCGAGGACCGTTTCCCGACCGGCCGCCCGGCCTGGGAGGCGTTCGGCGCCGAGCCGGTGGCCGACGTGCGACCCTATGAGGCGATGAAGCTCAGGCTGCTGAACGCCAGCCACTCCTGCATCGCCTATCTCGGCTATCTCGCGGGCTACCAGACCGTCGCCGAGACCGTGGCCGACAAGGCTTTCGAGCGCTTCGTCGCGGCCATGATGGACGACGAGATCACGCCGTCGCTGCGGATGCCGGCCGGGACCGACCTGACGGGCTACAAGGCCGCCCTGCTGGCGCGCTTCGCCAACCCGGCGCTGCGCCACCGGACCTGGCAGATCGCCATGGACGGCAGCCAGAAGCTGCCGCAGCGCCTGCTGGAGACGATCCGCGAGCGGCTGGCGCTCGGCCTGTCGTTCGACCGCCTCGCCCTCGGGGTGGCCGGCTGGATGCGCTACGTCCGCGGGGTCGACGAGACCGGCGCCCCGATCGACGTGCGCGACCCGCTGGCCGAGCGGCTGCGCCGCCTCGCCGAGGACGCCGGCCCGGTCGCCGGCCGCCTGGCCCCGGCGCTGCTGAGCGTGCGCGAGGTGTTCGGCGACGACCTGCCGGCGAACGAGGCGTTCGTGGCGGCGGTCACCTCGGCGCTGGACGGGCTGTTCGACCGCGGTGCCTGGTACTGCGTGGAGCGGCTGGGGTAGGGGAGCCACTCGGCGCCGGCCGGAGCGTGACCGTTACCCCGCCTTCATGCGATCGGTCGGCGCATGGACCGCGGGCTACCCGGACCCGACGACCCGATGGAACTCGATGAAGAACGCGACCGGCCCGTCGACGACGACCCGATGCCGCTCCTCCGGCCGGATGACGGCACTTGCCCCGGCGCCGATTACGGTCTCCTCGCCTGTCCCTGCCAGCACGTAGGTCAGGCTCCCGGCGCTCACCTGCAGCAGGCCCCAGACTCCGGCCTTGGTGCTGTGATCCGTGCGCAGCGCGGCGGGCACGGTCGCCTCGGTGAAGACCGGCGTTCGCTTGTAGGCCCGCGCTCCGTCCGGAAGGCGGACCGGCACGGCTGTCCGGCGGCTCATGCCGCCTCGGCCGCGTCCGTCAGCCTGATGAACCGCTCGGTGTGGTGGTCGACGTCGCCCAGCAGGTGGTCGATCATCACCAGCCGCTTGGCGTAGTGGGCCAGCGCGTATTCCCAGGTCATGGCGATGCCGCCGTGCAGCTGGATGGCCTCTTCGGCGACGTGGTGGGCGGCGCGGCCGATCGTGACCTTGGCGGCGCTGACCGTGCGCTCGCGCTCGACCCGGCCGGCGGACAGCTTGGCGGCCGCCAGGATCGCCATGGACCGGGCCTGCTCGAGCTCGGTGCGCATGTCGACCATGCGGTGCTGCAGGGCCTGGAAGCTGCCGATCGGCCGGCCGAACTGCTTACGGGTCTTCAGGTAGTCGAGGGTGACCTCGCAGGCCACCTCCATGGCCCCGACCGCCTCGGCGCAGAGTGCCGCGATGCCGCGCGCCACCGCCGCCTCGATCGCCGGGAAGGCGGCGCCGGGCTCGCCCAGCGGCTCGGCCGCGACGCCGTCCAGCACGACCTCGGCCGAGCGGCCGCCGTCGATGGTCGGGTTGCCGCGCACCGTCAGGCCGGCGGCACCCTTGGCCACCAGGAACAGGCCGATGCCGGCCTCGTCGCCGGTGCCGCCGGCGGTCCGGGCGGAGACGATCAGGGTGTCGGCCGTGTCGCCGCTGATCACCACCGACTTGCGCCCCGAGAGGCGCCAGCCGTCGTCCGGGTTCTCGGCCCGGGTCGCCACATGGGCCAGATCGTAGCGCCCGTCCGGCTCGCCATGGGCGAAGGCCAGCAGCTTCTCGCCGGCCACGATGTGCCCGAGGATGTGGGCCTTCTGGTCGTCGGAGCCGGCCAATTCGACCAGCGCGCCGGCCAGCACCACGGTGGCCAGGTAGGGCTCGACCACCAGGCCGCGGCCGAACGCCTCGGCCACCACCATCAGGTCGATGCCGCCGCCGCCCAGGCCGCCGACGTCCTCCGGGAACGGCACAGCCAGCAGGCCGAGTTCGGCGAAGGTCGCCCAGGTCGCGCGGCTGAATCCCTCCTCGGAGCCGGCCGCCTTCTGCCGGGCCTCGAAGCCGTAGCGGTCGCGCACCAGCCGGTCGACGGTCTCCTTGAGGAGCCGCTGCTCCTCCGACAGCGAGAAGTCCATGAGCGTTCCTTCCTCGGTTTTCTCGGCGCCGGTCGCACCGTGGCTTCCGGATCCGTCTCGCTTGCGGCGATCCGGTCCGGAATGACGAAGGGGAGGGGTGACATTGCTCCCGGTCCCTTCCTCCCTGTCGTCATTCCGGCCGACACGGCGAAGCCGCGGAGAGCCGGAACCCACGCGGCGACGGGCGTCGCCGGTCCCTCACAGCCCCAGGCTGGCCTTGGCGACGATGTTCTTCTGGATCTCGTTGGAGCCGCCGAAGATCGACAGCTTGCGCATGTTGAAGTAGTGCGCGGCCACCGGGGCGGCGTAGTCCGGGCCGATCGGCTCGCCGTTGAAGCCGCCGTCCAGCGCCTCCGACTGGAACGGCAGGGCGTAGGGCCCGAGCGCCCGCCGCGCCAGGTCGGTGATGGCCTGGCGGACCTCGGTGCCCTTGATCTTCAGGATCGAGCTCTCGGCTCCCGGCGCGCCGCCGGCCTGAACGTCGGCCAGCACCCGCAGGTTGGTCGTCTCCAGCGCCATCAGGTCGATCTCGAGCTGCGCCATCCGGGCCCGGAAGATCGGGTCCTCGATCAGGGGCCTGCCGTTCTTCAGCTGGTCGCGGGCGATGGTCTTCAGGTGGCGCAGCGCCTCCTTCGACAGCCCGACCCCGGCGATGTTGGTGCGCTCGTGGGTCAGCAGGTACTTGGCACAGGTCCAGCCCTGGTTCTCCTCGCCGACCCGGTTGGCCACCGGCACCCGGACGTCGTCGAAGAACACCTCGTTCACCTCGTGCTCGCCCTCCAGCAGGATGATCGGGCGCACGGTGATGCCGGGAGTCTTCATGTCGATCAGCAGGAAGGAGATGCCCTCCTGCGGCTTGGCGGCCTGCGGGTCGGTGCGCACCAGGCAGAAGATCCAGTCGGCGTGCTGGCCGAGCGTCGTCCAGGTCTTCTGGCCGTTGACCACGTAGTGGTCGCCGTCGCGCACCGCCCGGGTCTTCAGGGAGGCGAGGTCGGAGCCGGCGCCCGGCTCGGAGTAGCCCTGGCACCACCAGTCGGTCAGGTCGAGGATGCGCGGCAGGTAGTGCGCCTTCTGCTCCTCGGTGCCGAACTTCATGATGACCGGCGCCACCATGCTGACGCCGAAGGCCAGGATGCGCGGCCCGCCGGCGGCGGCGCACTCCTCCTCGAAGATGTGGCGCTGGACCGGCGACCAGCCGGTGCCGCCGAATTCGGTCGGCCAGTTGACCCCCAGCCAGCCGCGCTTCGACAGCGCCGTCATCCAGCGGATGTGGTCGTCGCGGGTCAGCCGCCGGCCGCCCTTGATCTTGGCGGCGATGTCGGCCGGCAGGTCGGCCTTCAGGAACGCGCGGACCTCCTCGCGGAAGGCCTGCTCGGCAGGCGTGAAGTTCAGGTCCATGGGAGTCCTCCTGCGCTCAGCGCGCGTCGCTCCAGTCCTTGAAGGTCCGGCCGGCCTCGGCCAGTTCGACCAGCAGGGGCGCGGGCGCCCAGCTATTCGGGTCATGGTCGGCGAAGCCGCGGATGTCGGCCAGCACCTTGTCGAGGCCGCGGCGGTCGGCCCAGAACATCGGCCCGCCCTCGTAGGACGGGAAGCCGTAGCCGAACAGCCAGACCATGTCGATGTCGACCGGCCTGAGCGCGATGCCCTCGGCCAGCACCTTCGCCCCTTCGTTGACCAGCGCGCACAGCGCCCGGGTACGGATCTCGTCGGCGCTGAAGGATCGCCGGTTGATGCCCTTCTTCTGCGACTCCTCGACGATGATCGCCTCGACCGCAGGATCCGGGATCGGGGTGCGGCCGTCCTCGTAGCGGTACCACCCGGCGCCGGTCTTCTGGCCGAGCCGGCCGAGGTCGTACAGCCGGTCGGCGATCGCCACGTAGCGGGCGTCGGCCGGGCGCGTGGCGTCCTCGCGTCGCCGGGTCATGTAGCCGATGTCGAGGCCGGCCAGGTCGCCCATGGCGTACAGCCCCATCGGGAAGCCGAAGCCGGTGATCGCCGCGTCGATCTCCTGCGGCAGGGCGCCGTCCTCCATCAGGTAGTCCATCTGGGTCTTGTAGGTCTTCAGCATGCGGTTGCCGATGAAGCCGTCGCACACCCCCGACACCACCGCGACCTTGCCGAGTTTTCGGCCGATCTCCAGCGCGGTCTTCAGGGCGTCGTCGGCGGTCTTCGCCCCGCGCACCACCTCCAGCAGTCGCATGACGTTGGCCGGGCTGAAGAAATGCATGCCCAGCACGTCGGCCGGCCGCGAGGTGGCGGCGGCGATCTCGTCGACGTCCAGGTAGGAGGTGTTGCTGGCCAGCACCGCGCCCGGCTTGGCGACCGCGTCGAGCTTGCGGAACACTTCCTTCTTCACGTCCATGCTCTCGAACACCGCCTCGATCACCATGTCGGCGTCGGAAAGCTCGGCCATGTCCAGGCTCGGGGTGATCAGCGCCATCCGGGCCTCGACCTCGTCGGCGGTCAGGCGGCCGCGCTTGGCGCTGATCTCGTAGTTGTTGCGGACCCGTCCGAGCCCGCGGTCCAGCGCCTCCCGGCCGGTCTCCAGCACCGTGACGGGGATGCCGGCGTTGGCGAAGCACATGGCGATGCCGCCGCCCATGGTGCCGGCGCCGATCACCGCGGCCTTCCTGACCGGACGCACCGGCACGTCCCGGGACATGCCCGGCACCTTGGCGACCTCGCGCTCGCCGAAGAAGGCATGCACCAGCCCGGCGCGCTGCGGCGACTCCATGCACTGCTGGATCAGCTCGCGCTCGCGCTTCAGGCCCTGGTCGATCGGCAGGTCGACGGCGGCCTCGACCGCGTCGACCGCCTTCTGCGGCGACATCCGGCCGCGCATCGACTTCGCCAGCTTCTTGCGGGTCTCCTCGAAGATCGAGCGATCCTCGCGGGCGGGGGCCAGCTTGTCGTCGCGGTCGCGCACCGCCGGGGCCGTTAGGCCCTCGTCCATGACCCGTTGCGCGAAGGCGATGCCGGCCGCCCTGGCGTCGGTGCCGTCGACCACCGCGTCGACGATACCGAGGCCGAGCGCCTCCTCGACCGGGACGTGGCGGCCGCTGGTGATCATCTCCAGCGCGGCCGGCACGCCGGCGACCCGCGGCAGCCGCTGGGTGCCGCCGGCGCCCGGGATGATGCCGAGCTTGACCTCCGGCAGCCCGACCTTCGAGCCCTTGAGTGCTACCCGGAACCGGCAGCCGAGCGCGGTCTCCAGCCCGCCGCCCAGCGCGGTGCCGTGGATCGCGGCGACCGTCGGCTTCGGGCAGGCCTCGATCTCGTTGATCACCTCGCCCAGGATCGGCGGCATCGGCGGCTTGCCGAACTCGCGGATGTCGGCGCCGGCCATGAAGGTGCGGCCCTCGCCGAAGATGACCAGGACCCTGGCCTCGGGGTCTTCGGTGCCCTGGCGGATCGCCGCACTGATACCGGCGCGCACCGCCTGGCCGAGCGCGTTGACCGGCGGGTTCACCACCTCGATAAGGCCGATGGCCCCCTCGCGGCTGTAGCGGACGGCGTCGGACATGGTTCCTCCCGAGGGTGCTTTTTCAGATCACATAGACCGGCTGGGCAGCGGACTCAAGGTTATTGGAACAATGTTCCGTATATCGGAATAAATTACTCCTCGACCCCGCGAGGCGGGTGGGTTCCGGCTCCGTCCCGCCTCCGGCGCTCCGGTCCGGAATGACGTCAGGGGAGGGAGACCCGATTCCCCCCTCTGACGTCATTCCGGACGGCCGCGCCGCCCCGGCGCAGCCGAGCCGGAACCCACCGCACGACGGGCCTCCGTCCCGGCTCACATTCCGGGCGCGCGCGGCGGGAACCCCGGCGTGCCGGTCGGGGCGCCGGCCAGGTCGTGCTCGACCAGCCGCACCAGTTCCAGCAGCCGCGGGCCGATCGATCGCTCGAGCACCTTGCGCGTCAGCCGCAGCGAGGAACCGCCGCAGTTGAACGCCAGCACATGGGCGCCGCCCTCCAGCACCAGCGGGATCCCGGCCGAGGCCACGTCGCGGTTCCAGTCGCCCTCGGACAGGCAGTAGCCGTTGTCGGCATGGAACTTCAGCGCCTCTTCGACGCCCCTGCGCAGCCCCGGCCAGTCGTCGCCGTAATGCGCCTGCAGCCGGGCGAACGCCGACTCGCGCTCGGTCTCCGACAGGCCGGCGAGATAGGCCCGGCCCATCGAGGTGACCGGCATCGGGATGCGGGCGCCGACGTCGAGCCGCAGGATCAGCGGCCCGCGGCCCTGGCAGACGTCGATATAGACCATCTCCGAGCGGTCGCCGGCGCCGAGCGCCACCGAGCAGTCCGTGGAATCCGCCAGCGCCTGCATGTGCGGGTGGGCGATGTCGCGCACCCCGTTGCCGGCGAGGTAGCGGTAGCCGAGTGCCAGGACCCCGGGGCCGAGCTGGTAGCGCTCCAACTGGTCGACATAGCGCAGATAGCCGAGCGAGGTCAGGGTCTGGGTCAGGCGCGAGACCGTCGACTTCGGGATTCCGGTGCGCTTGGCCAACTCGCCGTTGCCGAGATAGCGGTCGTCGCGGCCGAACGCCCGCAGGATCTCCAGCCCGCGGGCGAGCGCCGTCACGAAGCCGGGATCGGCATCGGCGCCGTCGCGCCAGTCCTCGATGTTGGCGAGGCGCGGATTGCTGGGTCGCCTGGGCATTCAGGACGCTCGCGTTGTCGGGGCGGGGGCCGTGGCGGTGCCGCGGGCCTGGTTCTCCTGGTCCTGGAGCACCCGCCACTGCACCTTGCCGGTCGGCGATTTCGGCAGGGTCTCGGCGAACTCGACGACCGCCGGCACCTTGTAGGTCGCCATGCGCTCGCGGCACCAGTCCTGGACTGCCTCGGCCGTCGGCGCCGGTCCGGCGCGCGGCACGACCACCGCCTTCACGGTCTCGCCGCGCCGCGGGTCCGGTGTGGCGATGATGCAGACCTCCTGGATCTGCGGGTGCTCGTACATCATGGCCTCGACCTCGGCCGGCCAGACCTTGAAGCCGGCGGCGTTGATCATCCGCTTCAGGCGGTCGACCAGGAAGAAGTAGCCCTCGTCGTCGTAGTAGCCCAGGTCGCCGGTCCGGAAGAACCGCTTGCCGTCGCGCTCGAAGAACACCGCCGCGGTGTCGTCCGGCCGGTTCCAGTAGCCGAGGAACACCTGCGGCCCGGACACCACGATCTCGCCGACCTCGGTCGGCCCCAGCTCCTGCAGGGTCTCGGGATCGACCACGCGGGCGTCGGTGTCGAAGAACGGGATGCCGCCGCATTGCCGCTTCGACCGGCCGATCGGGTTGATGTGGGTCGGCGCCATGGTCTCGGTCAGGCCGTAGCCCTCGAGGTACTCGATGCCGGTCAGGCCGTGCAGCCGGTCGGCGATCGCCGCCGGCATCTGCGCGCCGCCGCCGCTGACCGCCATCAGCGACGACAGGTCGAAGGTCCCGACCTCCGGGTCCGACAGCAGGTCGACGCACATGGTGGTGATGCAGCGCCAGTGCGTCACCCGGTGGCGGGCGATCAGCTCGGCCGCGGTCCGGCGGTTCCACCGGGTCGTCATGACCATGGTCGAGCCCTGGTAGATCAGCATGTTCATCGAGTTCTGCATGCCGGTGACGTGGAACAGCGGCAGGCTGACCAGCGACACCGATTCCGGGCCGCTCGGACTCCACACCAGTGTCCCGTACATGGTGAAGCCGACGGTGCGGTAGCTGTGCAGGCAGCCCTTCGGCCGGCCGGTTGTGCCGGAGCTGAACGGCAGCACGCACCAGTCGTCGAGCCCGACCGCCAGCGGCGGCACCGGATGGTCGGAGGCCATCACCGATTCCCAGGTGACCAGCCCGGCGCCGTCGAGCGCGCGCCGGGGCGCCGCCACCGCGTCCGGCAGGTCCAGGTCGGTGGTGGCCCGGATGCAGTCGCCGTAGCAGGCGACCGCGATATGCGCGAGCGGGCCGCCGCCGGTCAGCGGCGCCACCACGTCGAGCATCTCCTGGCCGATCACCGCGGCGCTGGCGCCGGTGTCCTCGGTGATGTGCCGGAGTTCCTCGATCTTGCTCATGGTGTTGACCGGCACCACCACCGCGTTGGCGCGCAGGATGGCGTAGTAGCCGACCACGAATTGCGGGCTGTTCTGCATGAACAGCAGCACCCGGTCGCCCTTGCCGACGCCGGCGACGGCGTGCAGCCAGCCGGCCAGCCGGTCGGTGGCGCGGTCGAGTTCGGCCCAGGTGATCGGGGTGCCGTAGTAGTGGATCGCCACCTTGTCGGGGAACCGCCGGGCGGAAACCGCCAGGTTCTCCGACAGGGTCGTGGCCGGCGGGGTCAGGCTGTGCGGCAGCCCCTTCGGCCAGGCACCGAAATGACGATCGAACATCGGTCCTCCCTCGACTGGGCGCATGCGCGCCTCGCGTTTCCAAACCTATCCCACGGCCGGGCCGGGCGATCAACTGCGCGGAACGCGGTTCCGTATGTCGGAATGTGCCGTCCGGGCGGAGGCCAACCGCTTGACCGGCTCTCAATATCGATATCACTATTTCGCAGATGCGAATTCGCGGGAGGCGGAATGTCGGTGGCCGAGGCCCTGGAGGCGGGCGAGTTCAACCCGTTCCCGCCGTCCAACAAGCGCCAGATGATCCAGGAGACGCTGCAGCGGCTGATCGTGATCGGCCGGCTCGGCCCCGGTACGCCACTGGTCGAGACCCAGCTGGCGGCCGAGTTCGGCTCCAGCCAGGCGCCGGTGCGCGAGGCGCTGATGAAGCTGCAGGAGGCCGGGCTGGTGGTCCGCAATGGTTACCGCGGCACCGTGGTGGCGACCACCTCGATGGACGAGGCGCGCGAGATGGTCGCCGTCCGCCGCCGGCTTGAGACCACCGGCGTGCGCCGGGCCGCGGCGCGCTTCGACCCGGAGATGCGCGACCGGCTGGCCGGCCTGATCGCCGACATGGAGGCGGCTGCCGGGGCCGGGGACCTGTTCGCGCTGACCGAGCTCGACCGGGCGTTCCACATGGCGATCTTCGAGCGCGCCGAGCTGCCGTCCCTGGAGCCGATCCTGACCCGCTGCTTCCTGCACGTGCACCGCGCTGCCCTCGCCAGCCCGGCGCGCGCGCGGCCGATGCTGCAGTCGGCGCGCTGGCACTGGCCGATCGTCGAGGCCCTGGACAGCGGCTGTCCCGACCGGGCGGCCGCGGCGCTGGCCGAGCATATCAACAACGTCATCGAGGGGATGCCGCCGGACGAGGGCGACGAAGCCTGACGGCGGAAGGTCAACAGGGACGCAACACGGAGGTGGAAGAGAGACCATGACCCGGAAACTGTCGCTGGCCGTCGCGGCCGGCATGATGCTCTTCGGCACGGCCGCATCGGCCGAGACCCTGAAGATCGGCCTCGCCGACGACCCGGACGTGCTCGACCCGGACCAGTCGCGCACCTTCGTCGGCCGGATCGTCTACACCGCGCTGTGCGACAAGCTGGTCGACATCGACCCGGACCTGAACTTCGTGCCGCAGCTCGCCACGTCCTGGGACTGGTCGGACGGCGGCAAGACCCTGACCATGAAGCTGCGCGACGGCGTCACCTTCCACGACGGCGAGAAGTTCGACGCCGCGGCGGTGAAGTACAACATCGAGCGCTCCAAGACCCTGCCGGAGTCGCGCCGCAAGTCCGAGGTGAAGTCGATCGAGACGGCCGAGGTGGTCGACCCGCTGACCGTCAGGTTCACCCTGGCCGCCCCGGACGCCACCCTGCTGGCGACCCTGTCCGACCGCGCCGGCATGATGGTGTCGCCGAAGGCGGCCGAGGCCGCCGGCGCCGGGCTCGGTGCCAACCTGGTGTGCTCGGGCCCGTTCAAGTTCGTCGAGCGGGTGCAGCAGGACCGGATCGTGCTGGCGAAGTTCCCGGCCTACTGGAACGCCGGCGCCTTTCATTTCGACGAGGTGATCTACCGCACCATCCCGGACTCCACGGTCCGCCTGGCCAACCTGCAGGCCGGCGACCTGGACCTGATCGAGCGGCTGTCGCCGCCGGACATCCCGACGGTCAAGGGTGACTCCAAGCTGCAGGTCGTCGACGTGGTCGGCCTCGGCTACCAGGGCATCACCATCAACAACGCCAACGGCGACCGGGCGAAGACCCCGCTCGGCCAGGACCCGCGGGTCCGCAAGGCGCTGGAGCTGGCGATCGACCGGGTCGCCTTGAACCAGGTGGTGTTCGACGGCGCCCACCTGCCGGGCAACCAGTTCATCTCGCCGCAGAGCCAGTTCTACAACAAGGCGGTTCCGATGCCGGCGCGCGACGTCGCCAAGGCGAAGGCGCTGCTGAAGGAGGCCGGCGCCGAGGGCTTCTCGTTCGAGATGCAGTTCCCGAACAACCCGGACATGACCCGGGCCGCGCAGGTGATCCAGGCGATGGCGGCGGAAGCCGGCTTCGACATAAAGCTGCGCGCCACCGAGTTCGCGACCATGCTGAAGGAGCAGTCGGCCGGCAACTACCAGGCGACCGAGGTCGGCTGGTCGGGGCGGGTCGATCCGGACGGCAACATCCACTCGTTCATGACCTGCAAGGGCGGCATCAACGACTCCAAGTACTGCAATCCGGAGGTCGACAAGCTGCTGGACGGCGCGCGCCGGACCAACGACCTGGCGGAGCGCAAGAAGCTGTACGCCGCGGCGATCGAGATCCTCGATCGCGACCGGCCGATCATCTACCTCTACCATCCGAAGTGGATCTGGGCGCTGAGCGCCAAGCTCCAAGGTTACAAGCCCTATCCGGACGCCATGATCCGGATCGAGGGGATGAAGAAGGCCTCGTGACCCCCGGCCGGGCGGCCGATCAGGGCCGCCCGGCCTTTCCTTGGCCCGAACCCGCGGGGAGCGGCCGGTGCTCGCCTATTTCCTTCGGCGCCTCGTCGGCATCGTGCCGACCGTGGTCCTGGTCTCGATGTTCGTGTTCGCCCTGCAGCAGATGCTGCCGGGAGATCCGGCCCTGGCCCTGGCGGGCGAGGAGCGCGACCCGGAGTCGATCGCCTACATCCGCGAGAAGTACCACCTGAACGAGCCGATCTGGGTCCAGTACGGCTACTGGATCGGCGGCGTGCTGCAGGGCGACCTTGGCATCTCCCTGCGGACCAACATCCCGGTCACCGACCTGCTGCTGCAGAAGCTGCCGGTCACCATCCAGCTGGCGCTGATGGCGATCGCGATCGCCCTGCTGATCGGCATCCCCATGGGGGTGCTGTCGGCCCTCAAGCGCGGCACGCCGATCGACTGGCTGGCCAACGTGGCGGCGCTCTCGGGGCTGTCGATCCCGAACTTCTGGCTCGGGGTGCTGCTGATCCTGCTGGTGTCGGTCAAGCTCGGCTGGCTGCCGGCGTCGGGCTACGAGAGTCCGTTCGACGACCCGGTCCAGAACCTCAAGACCATGATCATGCCGGCCTTCGTGCTGGGCAGCGCGATCGCCGCCACCATGATGCGCCACACCCGCAGCGCCATGCTGGAGGTGCTGCGTTCGGACTACGTCCGCACCGCCCGCGCCAAGGGCGTGCGCGAACGCCTGGTGGTGCTGCGCCACGCCTTCCGCAACGCCCTGATCCCGGTGGTCACGGTCGGCACCCTGCAGCTCGGCGAGCTGCTGGCGGGCGCCGTGCTGACCGAGCAGGTGTTCACCATCCCGGGCTTCGGCAAGCAGATCGTCGACGCGGTGTTCAACCGCGACTACGCGGTGGTGCAGGGCGTGGTGCTGTGCAGCTCGCTCGCCTTCATCGCCCTCAACCTGGTCGCCGACATGGCGTATTTCTTCCTGAATCCGCGGATCCGGGTGTAACGCCATGGCCGACGTCGCCGGAACCGTCCCTTCCGTCCTCGGCCTGCGCATCCGGTCGCGTGCCGGCCGCCGGCTGCTGCGCCACCGCGGCGCCCTGGCCGGCGGCCTGATGATCGGGTTCTTCATCCTGCTGGCGGTCGGCGCGCCGCTGTTCGCGACCCACGAGCCGATGGCCACCGACTGGATGGCGGTCCGCAAGGCGCCGACCCTGGCGCATCTGATGGGCACCGACGAGATCGGCCGCGACGTGTTCTCGCGGCTGGTGTGGGGGGCCCGGACCTCGCTGCTCGCCGGCGTGGTGTCGGTGGCGTTCGCCCTGACCATCGGGGTGCCGCTCGGGGTGCTCGCCGGGTATTTCGGCGGCTGGACCGACACCGTGATCTCGCGCTGCAACGAGGCGCTGCTGTCCTGCCCGTTCCTGATCCTGGCGATCGCCTTCGCGGCGTTCCTGGGCCCCAGCCTGACCAACGCGATGATCGCCATCGGCCTTTCGGCGGCGCCGATCTTCGTGCGGCTGGCGCGCGGCCAGACCCTGTCGGTCAAGGCCGAGGAGTATGTCGACGGCGCCCGGGCGGTCGGCCTCGCGCACCCGCGGATCCTGTGGCGCTACATCCTGCCGAACATCTTTCCGCCGCTGCTGGTGCAGGCCACTCTGACCATCGCCACGGCGATCATCGCCGAGGCCAGCCTGTCGTTCCTCGGTCTCGGCCAGCAGCCGCCCGACCCCAGCTGGGGCAGCATGCTGAGCATCGCCAAGAACTTCCTGGTGCAGGCGCCGTGGATGTCGGTGTGGCCCGGCGTGGCGATCTTCCTGGTGGTGTTCGGCTTCAACCTGCTGGGCGACGGGCTGCGCGACGCGCTCGATCCCAGGGGCGACTGAGGGCGGCGACTGAGGGCGGCGACTGAGCGAGGAGGAGACGGCATGACCTGGTCGATCGTTGCGCGCGAGCCGGAGACCGGCGTGATGGGGCTTGCGCTGGCGACCCGGTTCTTCGCCGCCGGTGCGCTGGTACCGCACAGCGCCCCCGATGCCGGGATCGTGGCCACCCAGGCGCTGGTCAATCCGACCTACGGGCCGCGCGGGCTCGACATGCTGCGGGCCGGCGGGGCGCCGGAGGATGTGGTGGCGGCGCTGGTGGCGCCCGACGAAGGCCGGGCGGCCCGCCAGGTCCATGTGCTCGGGCTCGACGGCCGGACCGCGGCCTATACCGGTGCGGGCTGCGTCGACTGGGCCGGATCGCGGTCCGAGCAGGACCTGTCGGTGGCCGGCAACATGCTGGCCGGACCGGCAGTCGTCGAGGCGACCTTCGAGGCGTTCCGGGCCGGCGAGGGCCAGCCGCTGGTCGACCGCCTGATCGGCGCGATGCGGGCCGGCGAGGCGGCCGGCGGCGACAAGCGCGGCAAGCAGTCGGCCTGTCTGGTGATCCAGGACGCCCGTCCGTACCGCTGGCTCGACCTGCGGGTCGACGACCATCCGGACCCGCTCGCCGAACTCGAGCGGCTGCACAAGGTGGCGGGCGAGCGGTTCCTGGCGTTCCGGCATGCCTTCCCGACCGCCGACCGGCCCTGGGGCGTGTGGGACCGCGGCGAGGTCGAGGCGATGATCGCCGAGCGACTCGGTCGGTGACCCCCGCAAAAATCGTACGACCGGCCTGCGGTCTTCATGGACCATTTACCAGTGCCGTTGCACACTGCGGCCCCCAACAGCAGGGCATGGCCATGAGCGCAACCAGCACGGCGATCGAGAATACACAGTCGGTCATCACGGACCTCGAGGCGGACCTCAATCTGATCCGCGACGTGGCCCGTCGCATCGACCAGATCGCCGGGCAAACCAACCTCCTGGCCCTGAACGCCACCATCGAGGCGGCGCGGGCCGGGGACGCCGGGCGCGGCTTCGCTGTCGTGGCCGGCGAGGTCAAGACGCTGTCGGGCAACACCAAGGAGGCGACCGATCAGATCGCCAAGGTGATCGCCACGGTCGAGAAGCGGATCGAGACCCTGAAGCGCACGCTCAGCGAGGCCGATCGCCGCGATCACTCGCTGTCGGCCGCCGAATAGTATCGCCGTCGCCGCGCGGCTCCGCGAGGCCGGGGCCGCGACATCGACCCGGCGGTTGTGCCGGACGGCGGTACGGAGTTTGATCCCGACATCCAGGGGCGCCGGGTTGCGGCGCTGCCGATCCCGTCAGGAGGAACTCCCATGGCCAAGGCCTACTGGATTTCGCTGTATCGAGCCGTCCACGACGCCGACAAGCTGGCCGCCTACGCCAAGCTGGCGGGGCCGGCCATCCAGGGCGGCGGCGGCCGCTTCCTGGTCCGCGGCATGCCGTCGAAGACCTACGAGGCCGGCCTGAACCAGCGCACGGTCATCATCGAGTTCGACAGCGTCGAGCAGGCCGTCGCCACCCATGACAGCCCGGCCTACAAGGAGGCGCTGGACGCCCTCGGCGACGGCGCCGAGCGCGACATGCGGATCGTCGAAGGCGCCTGAGGAGGGTGCCCGGGCAGGCGGTCGGGCGGCGGCGAACCGCCGCCCGACGCACCGATGGATCAGCCCAGGTCCATCTGGTAGCCGGCCGCCACGTAGCGGAAGCCCGTCCCCATCGGCTCGATATAGCCGACGTTGGGGAACGGCATGTGGTAGCCGGTGAACGGGATCTTGTCGGCGGCGATCATGCCGAAGATTTCCTTGCGCGCTTCCGCCGCCTTTTTCTTGTTCATGTCGAACGACACCTCCCAGTCGGGGCGCTGCAGCGACACGACATAGTGGTTGGCGGTGTCGGCCGTGATCATCAGCCGCTTGCCTTCGCTCTCCAGGTGGTAGGCGAGATGGCCCGGCGTGTGGCCGCTGGCGTCGATCGAGGTGATGCCGGACACGACCGACTGGTTGTCCTCCAGGAAGGTCATCTTGTCGGCCAGCGGCACCACGTTGGACTGCACCAGCTTGCCGACCCGCTCGGTCTTGCCGGTCGCCTTGTCCGCCGGCGACCAGAAGTCGTACTCGGCGGCACCGGTGACGTAGCGGGCGTTCGCGAAGGTCGGCTTGCCGTCCTCCATGATTCCGCCGATGTGGTCCGGGTGGAAATGGGTCAGCACGACGATGTCGATCTGGTCGGGCGTGTAGCCGCCGGCCGCGAGAGCCGAGACCAGCGAGCCGGCATTCGGGCGGCGGGCCGCGCCGTTGCCGGTATCGAACAGGATCAGCTCGCTGCCGGTGTTGACGATCACCGGCGCGAAGCTGATCGCCATGCGCGAGGTCGGCAGGAAGTTTTCGGCGGCGAGCTTCTGGACGTCCTCGGGCTTCTGATCGGCACCGAAGATCGGATGCGGACCGTCGAGCTGAACGGCGCCGTCGAGGACGGTCGTCACCTCGAAACCGCCGAGCTTGAACCGGTATGCGGACGGCTTGGACGGCCCGAGCATCGGGGCCGCAGCCTGGACGGTGCGGGTGGAAACGCCGGTTGTGGCCAGGGCTGCGCCGGCGCCGAGCGCGCCGAGCAGGGCCGTCCGACGGGACAGCGTGGTGGACGTGGTTGACATGGAAGCCTCCCTCCTAGGTCGCGAGCGCGACTGTATACAATTGGAGCGAGACCGCCCGGAGATCAATCCGGCTGTCTCGCAATGCGAGATCACGGATTCGCGAGGTCGAACCAGGGCCGCATCCTGATGCCGATCGCCGTGCCGACCAGGGCCATGGCGATCCAGGCCCAGCCGTGCAGGCTGGTCGAGGCGACACCGGAGAAGAACGCCCCGATGTTGCAGCCATAGGCGAGTCGGGCGCCGTACCCCATCAGCAGCCCGCCGACGATGGCGGCGAGCAGCGGCCGCCAGCCGATCCGCCAGGACGGGCGTAGGGCACCGGCCAGGGCCGCCGCCAGGAAGGCGCCGATGACGATGCCGATGTTCGAGACCGAGGTGGTCGAGGCCAGTACAGACTGCTGCAGGGCGGTGCGCGACCAGTCGGCCGACCAGAACAGGCTGGTCGCCGGATCCCAGCCGAGGGCGGAAGCGGCCTTCGCCCCCCACAGGGCGAAGCCCCAGGTGACGCCCCAGGGCGAGCCGGTCAGCGCCAGCATGACGGCGTTCAGCACCGCCAGCGCCAGCGCGCCGAGCAGCAGCGGCCACGGTCCGCGCAGCAGGGCGGCGCCGGAGAACCGGCCGTTCCACCAGAGCGGCCGCCGCACCCGGCCGCCGAGCCGGTGCAGCAGCCACAGGATCAGGCACAGGACCGTCGCCTGCAGCAGCAGCGCCGGCCCCCAGCCGACCGCCTGGGCCAGCGATATCGGCGGCAGCGCCGGCAGCGACCGCCACCACGGCAGGTCGAGGGTGCCCCACCAGGACCCGGCGCAGAAGAACACCAGCACGACCAGCATCCGCGGATTGCCGCCGCCGGCGGTGAACAGGGTGCCCGACGCGCAGGCGCCGCCAAGCTGCATGCCGATCCCGAACATCAGGGCGCCGGTCAGCATGTCGACCCCGACCGGTGCCACCGCCCCGCCGACCCCGCGGCCGAACACCTCGCCGGCGGCCAGCATCGGCGCGAACAGCAGGGACGCCAACATGAGCATCGCTGCCTGCGCGACGATCCCGGACAGTTCCTTGTCGACGATCGCCCGCCGGTAGGCGGCGGTGAAGCCGAAGCCGGCGTGGTACAGCGAGACGCCGAGCCCGATGCCGACCAGCAGCACCGCGGCCATGACCGCAGAATCGGCCCACAGCGCAGCCCCCAGGCCCAGGGCCAGGATCGCGGCGGCAGCCAGGGCCGGCCGCTGCACGGCCGGCAAGGCGGGAATCGGCGGCTCGGTGGTCGCGGCGCTCACGATCCGGCCCGGGCATCCGCGACCATGCGGGCGACGTGCTCGTCCAGTTCGCGCCCCATGACGGTGAGGTCCGCGACCTCGTAGGCGCCGAACACTGCGCTGGGCTGCCGGTATGTCACCCGTGCAGTGCCGTCGACGGCCTCGGTGGCATACACCCGGATCGGCGCCTCGATGCCGGCGGCCACCGACGCCGCCAGCATGCGCCGGGCATAGGCCGGCTTGAAGAACAGGAACACCCGGTTGCCCGGCACCGTCTCGCCGAACACGCCCTTGATCGCGCAGTTGGCGCAGGCGATGCCGACGACGTTGAAGCCGTTGGCGGTGATCGCCTTGGCGAAGGCCTCGACGAACGGCTCGAACGGCTTGCCGGTGTCCACGGTCACCATGCCGGCGTAGGGCGCCGGGTTCTCCGCCCGGGTCGGGGCGGCGACCATCAGCAGGGCGGCGACGAGGAGCGCGGCAACCGGACCGGCGGCGACAATGCGCATGGCGAGCCTCCTTTGCGTGCCGCCAGTCGTAACCGGGGGACACCGCTCGCGGGAAGACAACAGGCCGTGAGGGAGCGTGGGCGGCTTGAAGCGGGTCCTTTAATAAACTAAACTAATTAAACTTAGTTCATGAGTCGATCCATGCGCCAGTTCAACATCCACGACGCCAAGACGCATCTGTCCCGGCTGGTCGAGCAGGCGGCGAAGGGCGAGCCGTTCGTCATCGCCAAGGCCGGCCGGCCGATCGTCAAGGTCGTCGCGCTCGACGGTCCGTCTCCGGGCGAGATCCGGCGCCTCGGATTCATGGCCGGACAGTTCGTGGTCCCGGACGACTTCGACCGCATGGGACAGGGCGAGATCGAGGCGCAGTTCGAGGGCGACGGTTGAAGCTGCTGCTCGACACCCATGTCCTGCTCTGGGCCGCCGGCGAGCCGGACCGCCTGCCGACCGAGGCCCGGGCGCTGCTGCTGGACCCGGCGAACGAGCCGCTGTTCAGTGTCGCGAGCCTGTGGGAGGTTGCGATCAAGAGCGGGCTGGGCCGTGCCGACTTCCGGGTCGATCCCGGCCTGTTGCGTCGAGGGCTGCGCGACAACGGCTACGAGGAGGTACCGATCCTGGGAACGCACGCGGTTCAGGTCGTCGCCCTGCCGGCGATACACCGGGACCCGTTCGACCGGATGCTGGTCGCCCAGGCGCTCGTCGAAGCGGTGACGCTGCTGACGGTCGATGCGGTCCTGGCGCGATACCCAGGGCCGGTCCGACTGCTATAGCTGGCGGCGTGCGCGGAACCGAAACCGAAGGATCGGGCTTGAACGACGGTCTCCACCCCATCGCCCCGGTTCTCGAGCGCTACGACGGGGCTCTGCGATTCAGCGTCGCCGAGGGGCGCATCGACGGGCTGCGGCAGACTCCGCCGATGCGGCTGTTCCGGCCCTATCCGGAACAGGGCGAGCCGCGCAGCGTGGTGGTCGGCAACGTCGCCGGCGGCGTGGTCGGCGGCGACCGGCTCTCGGCCGAGGTGGCGGTCGGCGCCGGCGAGAGCCTGTTCGCCACCACCCAGGCGGCCGAGAAGATCTACCGCTCCGACGGCGCCACCGCGACCATGACGGTCGGCCTGTCGGTCGCGGCCGGCGGCACGCTGGAGTGGCTGTCGGCCGGGACCATCCTGTTCGACGGCGCCCGGCTCGACCGGACCACCACCCTCGACGTCGCGGCCGGCGGCGCGCTGCTGTACAGCGAGACCCTGGTGCTGGGCCGGCTGGCGCGCGGCGAGGTGTTCGCGTCGGGGATGCTGCGGGACCGGATCCGGCTGCGGGTCGGCGGCCGGCTGGCCTGGGCCGACGACCTGGGCCTGGCCGGCGAGGTGCTGTCCTCGCTGGACGCGCCGGCCGGGTTCGGCGGTGCCCGGTCCTACAGCACCTTGCTGCTGGCGGCGCCGAATGCCGGAACCGCGGTCGAGGCGCTGCGCCCGGTTCTGGTCGCCGAAGCGACGGTGCGGGCCGGGGTCACAGCGGTCCGGCCCGATCTGCTGCTCGTGCGGATCCTGGCCGCCGATCCGGCGCTGGCCCGCCGGCTGGTCGCGAGCAGCTGGATGACGCTGCGGTCGACACGGCTCGGCCGGCCGGCGCGAATGCCCACGATCTGGGCAATCTGACGCGCAATTGTGCAGTGCAAGAAAAGCTCGACGCCACGGCCGCGGGACGCCACGCTGGCGCCCGGGCGCGTGTGACGGGCGCAGGATGAGGAGGGGGCCATGCAGCTCACCCCGCGGGAGAAGGACAAGCTGCTGATCGCCATGGCGGCGATGGTGGCGCGCCGGCGCCTGGAGCGCGGCGTGAAGCTGAACTATCCGGAGGCGGTGGCGCTGATCACCGACACGGTGGTCGAGGGCGCGCGCGACGGACGCTCGGTCGCCGACCTGATGGAGGCCGGTGCCGCGGTGATCGCCCGGTCGCAGGTCATGGAGGGCATCGCCGAGATGCTGCACGAGGTGCAGGTCGAGGCGACGTTCCCGGACGGGACCAAGCTGGTCACCGTTCACGAACCCATTCGCTGACGGAGGGCTGCCATGATCCCAGGCGAACTGATCCCCGCCGACGGCGAGATCGAGCTGAATGCCGGCGCCGACCGCGTCATCGTGACCGTCGCCAACACCGGCGACCGGCCGGTCCAGGTCGGCAGCCACTACCACTTCGCCGAGACCAACCCGGCGCTGGACTTCGACCGGGAGCTGGCGACCGGCCGCCGGCTCGACATCCCGGCCGGCACGGCGGTGCGCTTCGAGCCCGGCCAGACCCGCGAGGTGACCCTGGTCCCCTATCTCGGCGGCCGCTCGGTCTACGGCTTCAACCAGAAGGTCATGGGCGCGCTGCCGGCGGTGGCGAAGGGCCAGGGCAACGCGGCCCCGCGCATGATGGCGCGGGCCGCCTATGCCGGGATGTTCGGCCCGACCGTCGGCGACAAGGTCCGGCTGGCCGACACCGAGCTGTTCATCGAGGTCGAGAAGGACTTTACGACCTACGGCGAGGAGGTGAAGTTCGGCGGCGGCAAGGTGATCCGCGACGGCATGGGCCAGAGCCAGGCCAGCCGCGCCGACGGCGCCGTCGACCTGGTCATCACCAACGCCACGGTCCTCGACCACACCGGCGTGTTCAAGGCCGACATCGGGGTCCGCGACGGCCGCATCGTCGGCATCGGCAAGGCCGGCAACCCGGACGTCCAGCCTGGTGTCGACATCGTCATCGGCCCGGGCACCGAGGCGCTGGCCGGCGAGGGCAAGATCCTGACCGCCGGCGGGCTCGACGTGCACATCCACTTCATCTGCCCGCAGCAGGTCGACGACGCCCTGGCGTCGGGCGTGACCACCATGATGGGCGGCGGCACCGGCCCGGCGACCGGCACCAACGCCACCACCTGCACGCCGGGCCCGTGGAACCTGATGCGGATGCTGCAGGCGGCCGACGGCATCCCGATCAACCTCGGCTTCTTCGGCAAGGGCAACGCGGCCCTGCCGCGCGGCCTGGAGGAGCAGATCGCCGCCGGGGCCTGCGGGCTGAAGCTGCACGAGGACTGGGGCACGACGCCGGCCGCCATCGACTGCTGCCTGTCGGTGGCCGACGAGATGGACGTGCAGGTGATGATCCACACAGACACCCTGAACGAGTCCGGCTTCGTCGAGCATTCGGTGGCGGCGTTCAAGGGCCGCACCATCCACGCCTTCCACACCGAGGGTGCGGGCGGCGGTCACGCGCCCGACATCATCAAGGTCTGCGGCGAGGCCAATGTGCTGCCGTCGTCGACCAACCCGACCCGGCCGTTCACCGTCAACACGGTGGACGAGCATCTCGACATGCTGATGGTCTGCCACCACCTCGATCCGCGCATCCCCGAGGACGTGGCGTTCGCCGAGAGCCGGATCCGCAAGGAGACGATCGCCGCCGAGGACATCCTGCACGACCTCGGCGCGTTCTCGATCATGGCCTCCGACAGCCAGGCCATGGGCCGGGTCGGCGAGGTGCTGATCCGCACCTGGCAGACCGCCGACAAGATGAAGAAGCAGTTCGGCCGGCTGGCCGGCGAGACCGGCGACAACGACAACCTGCGCGCCCGCCGCTACGTCGCCAAGTACACGATCAACCCGGCGATCGCCCAGGGCGTGAGCCACGAGGTCGGCTCGATCGAGGTCGGCAAGCGCGCCGACCTGGTGCTCTGGTCGCCGGCGTTCTTCGGGGTCAAGCCGGACCTGGTGCTGGTCGGCGGGCTGATCGCCACCGCCATGATGGGCGACCCGAACGCCTCGATCCCGACCCCGCAGCCGGTGCATTCGCGCCCGATGTTCGGCAGCCTCGGCAAGGCGCTGGGCGCCGGCTCGGTCAGCTTCGTCAGCCAGGCGGCGGCCGAGCGCGACGTGCGCGGCCAGTACGGGCTGGCCAAGGAGACCGTGGCGGTGCGCAACACCCGCGGCGGCATCTCCAAGCGCTCGATGCGGCTGAACGACCACCTGCCGAAGATCACCGTCGACCCGGAGACCTACACCGTCACCGCCGACGGCCGGGTGCTGACCTGCGAGCCCGCCAAGGTGGTGGCGATGGCGCAGCGTTACTTCCTGTTCTGAGGGGAGAGCGATGCACGAGTTGGTCATGCGTTCCGCGGGCGAGTGGTTTCCGGATCGATCGCGCCGAGGCGCGGTCGTCCGGAATGACGAGGCAGGGGATGGGAGACTCTATCTCTCCTGTCGTCATTCCGGACCGGCCCGCCGTCGGCGGGACGGAGCCGGAACCCATGGTGCGATGGGCATTGGCACCGGAGTCACCCCATGATCCGCGCCGTCGAGCATGTCGCCGCCGGGCGCTGGCCGGCCGGCCAGGCCGCGGACGCGGTCACCCTCGACTACGACGCCCGGTTCCGCCGCCGCATGGTCCTGCACTGCGACAGCGGCCGCGAGGTGCTGCTGGACTTGGCCAAGGCGGTGGCGATGGCCGACGGCGACGGGCTGCGGCTGGAAGACGGCGGCTGGCTGACGGTCCGGGCCAGACCGGAGCCACTGGTCGAGATCCGCGCCGCCGACGCCCATGCGCTGGCCCGGCTGGCCTGGCACCTCGGAAACCGGCACTTGGCGACCGAGATCGCCGACGGCGTGCTGCGGATCCGGCCCGACCATGTGATCGAGGCCATGCTGGAAGGCCTCGGCGCGCAGCTGCTGCGGGTCGAGCGGGCGTTCCAGCCGGAAGGCGGCGCCTATGGCGAGCATGCCGGTGCCCATCATCACGACCATGGGCATGTCCATGGCGGCCATGGCGGGCGCATCCACCACCACGGCGGCCACGACCACCATCATGGCCCGGGGGCGAATGACGACCACCACCATTGACCCGGCCGGCCTGCTGAAGCTGGCCGCCTGGCTGTCGCCATCCTTTCCGGTGGGAGCCTTCGCCTATTCGACCGGGCTGGAATGGGCGGTGGAGGACGGGCTGGTGGTCGGCCGGGAGGGGCTGGCGACATGGCTCCGGACGGTCGTCGAGACCGGGCCGCCGCGCCAGGACGCGGTGCTGGCGGCGCGGGCCTGGCGGGCGGTCGCGGGCGCCGACGATGCGGCCCTGGTCGAGACCGCCGAACTGGCGGCCGTGCTGAAGGGCACGGCCGAACTGGCGCAGGAGACCGTCGTGCAGGGCGCGGCCTATCTGCGGACCGTGGCTGCGGCCTGGCCCGACGACCGGCTGGACCGCGTGGCGACCGCGCTGGCCGGCGTCGAGCCGGCGCTGCCGGTGGCGGTCGGGGCGGCCTCGGCGGCGCATGGCGTGGCCCTGGCGCCGACCCTCCGGCTGTTCCTGCACGCGGTGGTCGCCAACCAGGTGTCGGCGGCGATCCGGCTGTCGGTGATCGGCCAGACCGACGGTCAGCGCGTGACGGCGGCGCTGGAGCCGGTCATCCTGGCGGTCGCGGCGGCGGCCGAGGCGGCGGGTCCGGACGACCTGGGCGCCGCCACCCCGATGCTCGACTGGTGCTCGATGCGCCACGAGACCCAGCACACCCGGTTGTTCCGGTCCTGAAAGACAGGGAAGAGACATGAGCGAAGCGTTGGACATGACAGCCACCGGGCCGCTCAGGGTCGGGATCGGCGGGCCGGTCGGCTCCGGCAAGACCGCGCTGGTCGAGGCGCTGTGCAAGCACATGCGCGGCGAGCACGAGCTGGTGGTGGTGACCAACGACATCTACACCGACGAGGACCGCCGCATCCTGGTGCGCGCCGGCGCGCTGCCGGAGGAGCGGATCATGGGCGTCGAGACCGGCGGCTGCCCGCACACCGCGATCCGCGAGGACGCCTCGATCAACCTGGCGGCCGTCGCCCGCATGCAGGCGCTGTTCCCGCAGGCCGAGATCTGCTTCATCGAGAGCGGCGGCGACAACCTGGCCGCCACCTTCAGCCCGGAACTGGCGGACCTGACGATCTATGTGATCGACGTGGCCGCCGGCGAGAAGATCCCGCGCAAGGGCGGGCCCGGCATCACCCGCTCGGACCTGCTGGTGATCAACAAGATCGACCTGGCGCCGCTGGTCGGCGCCGACCTCGGCGTGATGGAGACCGACGCGAAGCGCATGCGTGGCGAGCGGCCGTTCATCTTCACCAACCTGAAGGTCGGCCAAGGCGTCGCCGAGATCGCCGGATTCATCCGCCGGGCTGGCGGGGTCGGTTAAGCCGGGGTCGAGGCCGGCCTTCGTCGTACTGAAATAGTCCTCGTGAATTTTGCTATGTGAACGAGTTCACTGACTTAAGTTTATTTTTCCGTCTCTCCTGTACCGACAGTGACGATTCTTGCGTGCTGTTTTTCGGACAGATCGCATCTCCCACGTGGGGAGACGGTCGTCCATTCAATGGAGGTGGTTATGTGCCGATTGTGCGAGATGAACTCGAAGCTTTCCCGGCGTCGGCTGCTTGGAGGCGGGCTCGCGCTCGCCGGTGCCGTGGCCGGGGCACGACTGGCGGCCATGCCGACAGCGGCCCAGGCGGCGGCGCCGAACGCCATCTCGCCGGACGCCGCGCTTGAGCGAATCGTGGCCGGCAACGCGCGCTACGCCGCCAACGACCCGGCGAATAAGGACTTCTCGGCCGGGCGCGCGGCGCGGGCCCAGGCCCAGTTCCCGATCGCGGCTATCGTCAGCTGCGCCGATTCCCGGGTGTCGCCCGAACTGCTGTTCGATCAGGCGCCCGGCGAACTGTTCGTCACCCGGGTCGCCGGCAACTTCGTCAACGACGACAGTCTGGCGAGCCTGGAGTACGGCGTGAAGTTCCTGGGCGTTCCGCTGATCATGGTGCTGGGGCATTCCGGCTGCGGCGCCATCGACGCGACCATCAAGGTCGTGCAGGACGACGTCCAGCTTCCCGGCCATCTGCCCGGGCTGGTGGACGCGCTGCGCCCTGGGATCAAGGCGGCGATCGCCAGCAAGCCGGCGGACCTTCTGGCGGCGGCGACGATCGAGAACGTGCGGCACAACGTGGCAGGACTGCAGTCGGCGGGGCCGATCGTCTCGAAGCTCGTCGCCGACGGCAAGGTGAAGGTGGTCGGCGGGGTCTACGACATCGCCACCGGCAAGGTGAACATGGTGTGAACCCCTAGGCGGCGGTGCGTCGTCATGCCGATGCCGCGCTGCCGCCGACCCAGGCCTCGACCAAAGGCGAGTCGGGATCCGAGAGGTCCGCGATGACGTCGAAGTGGTGTCGGCCGGCGGCCTCGACGGCCGCCGTCCGGGCCCCCAGGCCGGCCCATATATTGGCCAGCAGGGCGTTCTGGCGCCGGAACTCCGGCCGTTCGTCGGCGCCCACCCAGCAGAGCAGGTCCAGGCCCGGTAGCGGCTCCCGCAGCGCGGCGCTCTCGGCCTCCGCCTCGGCGGCGTCGAGCCGCAGCGTCGCGTTCATCCGCGTGCGCATTAGGGGCCGCAGGTCGTGCAGGCCGCTGATCGATGCGACCCGCGCCAGCCGGGCCCGCAGGGGCTCCGGCATCGGCCCGTCCGTGCAGGCCATGCGGGTGACCAGATGGCCGCCGGCCGAATGCCCTGCGAGGCGGATCGGCCCGGCGATCCGGTCGGCCGCCGCCGCGACCGCCTTGCCGACCTGGCGGGTGATCTCTGAGATGCGCGCCTCCGGGCAGAGCGTGTAGCTGGGCATCGCGACTGCCCAGCCGCGGGCGACGGCACCGGCCGCCAGATGTGACCAGCTCGACTTGTCGAATGCCATCCAGTAGCCGCCGTGGACGAACACCGCGAGGCCCTTGGCCGCGCCCACGGGGCGGAACAGGTCCAGGCGATCGCGCGGCCCGGCGCCGTAGGGGATGTCGAGTTCCGCGCGGTCGGAGCCGGTCATGGCCTGACGGAAGCCGGCTGCGTCCCGTGCCCATTTCGGCGGGTAGTCGGCGGCGCCGGGAATGCGCGGGGAATTGGCGTAGGCGTCGTCCCAGTCCTGTATCATGCGGGCCTCCGGTGGGCGTCCGGCCGGCAGCGGCCGGGTGAAGTCTAGAGCCGATATATTTTAAGCTTGAAGTTTTTTCGGCGTCCCCGGATCGTTGATGCACCCTCGACGGTGGCAGGGAGGCTGGCCGCGCCATGACCGATTTCGCGAAGACCCGCGAACTGTTCCACATACCGGAGGGGATCATCTACCTCGACGGCAACTCGCTCGGCCCGCTGCCCAGGGCCGCCCAGGCGCGGGTCGCCGACATGATGGCGAAGGAATGGGGCGAGCGGCTGATCCGCGGCTGGAACGACTGCGGCTGGATGGCCCAGCCGAGCCGGGTCGGCGACCGGATCGGCCGGCTGATCGGCGCGCCCGCCGGGACCGTGACCACCGGCGACACCCTGTCGATCAAGGTCTACCAGGCGCTGGCGGCGGCGCTCGACATGCGCCCGGACCGCCGCGTGATCCTGTCCGATACCGGCAACTTCCCGACCGACCTGTACATGGCGTCCGGCCTGATCGACTCGCTCGGCCGCGGGCACGAACTGCGGCTGGTCGAGCCGCAGGAGGTCGAGGCGGCGATCGACGACAGTGTCGCGGTGCTGATGCTGACCGAGGTCGACTACCGCACCGGACGGCTGCACGACATGGCCGCGCTGACCGCCCGGGCCCACGCCGCCGGCGCGCTGACGGTCTGGGACCTGGCGCATTCCGCCGGCGCGCTGCCGGTCGACCTGGCCGGCGCCGGCGCCGACTTCGCGGCCGGCTGCACCTACAAGTATCTGAACGGCGGTCCGGGGGCGCCGGCCTTCATCTACGTGGCGCCCGAGCACCTGGAGGCCGCCCGGCCGGCGCTGTCGGGCTGGATGGGGCATGAGGCCCCTTTCGCCTTCGACCTGGACTATCGCGCCGGCGAACGGATCGAGCGGATGCGGGTCGGCACCCCGCCGGTGATCGCCCTGGCGGCGCTGGAGGCCGCGCTCGACTGCTGGGACGGGGTCGACATGGCCGATCTCCGCCGGGCCTCGATCGCGCTCGGCGACCTGTTCATCGCCGAGGTCGAGCGGCGCTGCCCCGGGCTCCAGTTGGCCAGTCCGCGGGACGGCCGGGAGCGCGGCAGCCAGGTGTCGTTCCTGTTCGACGAGGGCTACGCCGCCATGCAGGCACTGATCGCGCGCGGCGTGATCGGCGACTTCCGGGCGCCCCGGACCATGCGCTTCGGCTTCACCCCGCTGTATGTCGGCGAGGCCGAGGTGCTGGCCGCGGCGGCGATCCTGGAGGAGGTCGTGGCCGGTCGGCTCTGGGACCGGCCGGAGTATCGCCAGCGGAGTGCGGTGACGTGACCGGGCCCTACGATCCCGCCGCCGAGGGCGCGCAGATGTCGTTCGACGGCCGCATGTCCTACGGCGACTACCTGCGTCTCGACCAGATCCTCGGCGCCCAGACCCTGCTGTCGTCGGCCCATGACGAGATGCTGTTCATCATCCAGCACCAGACCTCGGAGCTGTGGATGCGGCTGGCGATCCATGAGCTGGTCGCGGCGCGGGCGGCGATCGCCGGCGGCGACCTGCAGCCGGCCTTCAAGATGTTGAGCCGGGTGTCGCGGATCTTCGAGCAGCTGAACGGCGCCTGGGACGTGCTGCGCACCATGACCCCCAGCGAGTACACCCGGTTCCGGTCCGACCTGGGGCAGTCCTCCGGCTTCCAGTCCCACCAGTACCGCGAGATCGAGTACCTGCTGGGCAACCGAAACCGGGCCATGCTGCGGCCGCACGCCCATCGCCCGGAGATCCACGCGCGCCTGGCGGCCGAGCTGGCGCGGCCCAGCCTGTATGACGAGGCGATCCGGTTGCTGGCCCGCAACGGCATCGCCGTGCCCGAGACGGTGCTGGGCCGCGACGTCGGCGCCCCGTATGCCGCCGACGACGGCGTGGTCGAGGCGTGGCGCGTGGTCTACGAGGATCCGAACGCCCGCTGGGACCTCTACCAGCTGGCCGAGAAGCTGGTCGACCTGGAGGACTATTTCCGGCGCTGGCGGTTCAACCACGTGACCACGGTCGAGCGGATCATCGGCTTCAAGCGCGGTACCGGCGGGACCGGCGGTGTCAGCTATCTGCGCCGCATGCTAGAGGTCGAGCTGTTCCCGGAGCTCTGGCGCGTCCGCACGGTGCTGTGAGGCCGGCTACATCACCGACCCGGACAGCGCCAGGATGTCGTCCTCGAGCTTGCCGGTGACCGAGGCGTAGAGGTCGCGGATCGACACGATCGCCATCAGCTTGCCGTTCTCGACCACCGGCAGGTGCCGGTAGCCGGCATCGGCCATGTGCTCCAGGGCCTTCAGCACCGGCCAGTCCGGCGTGGCGACGGTCGGCGACGCGGTCATGACCTGCCCGACCGTGGTTGTGTGCGCGTCCAGGTCGCGGTCGACCACCCGGCACATCACGTCGCGCTCGGTGAAGATGCCGACCAGGGCGCCGTCGGCGTCGACCACGGGCACCGCGCCGATGTGGCGCTTGGTCATCAGGTGGACGACGGCGCGCACGCTGTCGCCCGGGTGGACGGTGACCAGCGACTGCTGGCTGACGGCGTCGGGAATGATGGTCTGGGGCATGGCACTCTCCCTGGCTCGGTTGGCCGGTTGCTCCGGTCGCCTCGGTTCAGGTCGCCTCCGGTGCGACCCGCGGCTTCGGCATGACGACGGCGCTGGCGACGGTCACCAGGGCCGCGAACACCAGGAAGCCGGTCGCGTAGTCGTGGCCGAGCGCCAGCAGCAGCCCGAAGGTGCCGGGGCCGGTCGCGAGGCCGATGAAGGTGACGAAGGAGACGGCGCCGGTGGCGGTCGCGGCCTGCCGGACCCCGGCCGCCCGCACCACCTCGGCGAACAGCAGCCCGTTCCAGCTCATCGCGACGCTGCCGAGCACCGCGGCGCCGAGCAGCACCATCGCGGTCGGCCAGCCGGGCGACAGGGTGGCCGCGCCGGCCAGCCCCATCGCCATCCCGAAGCCCAGCAGGCCGAGGATCAGTCGCGGCCGCCCGCTGGCCGTGGCGACGCCGCCGAGCAGCAGGCGGTTGGCGATGCCAGCGCTCTGGGCGGCGGCGAAGGCCATTCCGGCGGCCACCAGGGTCAGCCCGGCGACATCGTGCATGTAGGCGACCAGGTAGACGACCAGTGAGAGCTGGGCGCTGGCGAACACGATCGCTGCGAAGGTCAGGCGCCGCAGTTCCGGGTTGTCGCGGATCAGGGTCAGCGGCTCGGCGAGACCGCGCCGGGCCACCCTGTGGAACTTCGGGGTGCTGGGATCGAGCCGCGGGCGCCAGCGCTCGAGCGCCAGGGCCAGGAGTACGGCCAGCGCCGCCCAGGCGGCGAGCATGCCGGTCCAGCCGCCCGCAAGCACCAGGGTCGGCACGATCAGCCCGGTCGCCAGCCGCCCGATGCTCATGCCGGACTGGCCGAGCGACATCGCCAGCGGCAGCTCGCGGCTGCCGGCGTGACGGGCGATCAGCTGGCTGCCGGCCGGTACCGACAGCCCGAGCGCGATGCCGTAGCCGAGCGCCGAGGCCAGCATCGCCGGCGGCGAGCCGGTGGCGAACAGCAGGGCCGCGCTGCCGGCCGCCGCCAGGCAGACCTGGCCGCCGCGGATCGCCCCGTATTGCAGCACGAAGCTGCCTGCCAGCAGGGAGACCGGCATGGCCACGGCATAGCAGAGGGCGACGAACGGTCCGATCCAGCCGACCGCGATACCGAGGCTGTGGGCGATGGTCGGCGCCGACACCTGGACCGAGGCCATGGCCAGGGCCACCACCACCTGCACGGCGGTCGCGATCAGCACGGACGGCAGGGCATCGCGGGACAACCGCATGCGGGGACCTCCCCGGTTCCCGTGTCCGCAGCATGGTACCGGCTGACGACCCGGAGGGGAACGCCGGGTCCGATTCCGGCCGCGGGGGCGGCAGCCTATCCGGCCCGGCGGTCGCGCGGCCGGATGGCGTGGTGGTGGGCAGCGCGGTCGTGGGCGGCCTGCAGGCTGAGCCAGAACCGGGCCGAGGGTCCGACACTGTCGGCCAGGCGCAACGCGATTTCCGGAGTTACCGGGCGGCGGCTTGCGACGATCTCGGCGAGATAGGTCGAGGGAATACCGCTGGCACGCGCCAGCGCCGCCACCGACATGCCGAGGGCGGCCAGTTCGTCGGCGAGTACTTCCCCGGGATGGCGGTTCCGGTCGGTCGGCACCTCGACGCTGCTCGACAGGGTCACGACCATGCGTACCTCCCTTTCCGGGCCGGACAACCGGCCAACGGACTCAACGACGCGACGGGCACCCCGGTTCCGGCGGCGGATCGTCGCCGTGTCGGAAACGACCCGTTGACGGGGTGGCCCTGGCAATCGCCGCCGTCGTGGCCAACTGTCCCGTCATGCCGAGCATCGACCCGGCAGCGTGATTCCGTCGTGAGCGGGAACGGGAGACAGGCATGGGACTGCTGATCGACGGCGTCTGGCACGCGCGCGACCCCGACGCCGGATCGACCGGCGGCCGGTTCCGGCGCCGCGAGTCGGCGTTCCGGAACTGGGTCACCGCCGACGGGGCGCCGGGCCCGAGCGGCGACGGCGGCTTCCGGGCCGAGCCGGGACGCTACCACCTCTATGTCTCGCTGGCCTGCCCGTGGGCGCACCGCACCCTGATCATGCGGGCGCTGAAGGGGCTGGAGGACGCGATCACGGTCTCGGTCGTGCACTGGTACATGGGGGACGACGGCTGGAGCTTCGCCGACGCGCCCGGTGTGGTCGCCGATCCGATCCATGGTGCGGGTTTCCTGCGCGATGTCTATCTGGCGGCCGATCCGCGCTACACCGGAAAGGTGACCGTGCCGGCGCTGTGGGACCGCGAGACCGGTACCATCGTGTCCAACGAGTCCGCCGAGATCATCCGGATGTTCAACACCGCCTTCGACGGGGTCGGCGCCGCCGCCGGCGACTACTACCCGGCGGCGCATCGAGACGAGATCGACCGGGTGAACGCGCGGGTCTACGACACCGTCAACAACGGGGTGTACAAGGCCGGCTTCGCGACCTCGCAGGATGCCTACGAGGAGGCGGTCGGCCCGCTGTTCGACAGCCTGGACTGGCTGGAGGAGCGGTTGTCGCGCCGGCGCTGGCTGGTCGGCGACAGGCTGACCGAGGCGGACATCCGGCTGTTCACCACCCTGGTGCGGTTCGATCCGGTGTACCACGGGCACTTCAAGTGCAACGTCAGGCGGATCGCCGACTACCCGGCGCTCGCCGGCTTCACCCGCGACGTCTACCAGACCCCGGGCATCGCCGGGACCGTCGACCTCGACCACATCAAGCGGCACTACTACCAGAGCCACCGCGGCGTGAACCCGACCGGCATCGTGCCGGTCGGGCCCGATATCGACTACGCCGCTCCGCACGGGCGGGACGGCCTGTAGGCGCCGATCCGGCTCAGCCGGCCTTGGCGGCGGTGACCACGACCTCGATCAGGTAGCCGTCCAGGTCGGACGACCCGATCGTGGCGCGGGTCGGCAGCTGGCCGGGCTTCAGCCACTCCTTCCAGACCGTGTTCATCGCCGGCTTCTGCTTCATGTCGGTGACGAAGATCAGGGCGGTAAGCAGGTGGTCCTTGTCGGAGCCGTGGGCCGCCAGCAACTCGTCGATCTGGGCGAACACCGAGCGGGTCTGGCCCGCCATGTCCTGGCTCTTGTCCTCGCCGGTGATGCCCGCGAAGTAGAGGATGCCGTCCTTCTCGACGACTTCGTGGAGAATGTCGGCATGGAGGCCGCTGCGCTTGATCATGGTCGGGTTCCGGTTCGTTGGTGGGGTCCAGGCGACACAGGTACAGGCAGTCGCGGCTGCCGCATAGGGGCCGGAACGACGGTCGGTCGGGATGTCCCTAGATCAGCCCGTCGACCGCAGTCGAACCGGGCTGCTGCCACGCCAGGTCGTCGGCGGTCAGCCCGGCCGGAGCGATGCGGTCGCCGTCGTCGGCGGCGAGCGCCGCCGGCCGGTTGCCGCTGGCACTGGCCACCGACAGCGTGTAGCTGCCGGTGTAGTAGGAGTAGCCGTCCACATCCAGGTAGAAGGTGCCGGACTGGCTCGGCGTGTAGTGCAGATAGGCGTCGTAGCCTGCGCCGCTGTCCAAGTTGTAGGCCAGCAGGCTGCCGCTGCTGTTGCGCAGGTAGAGTTCCGGGTCGTAGAGCGTGCCGCCGCCGGAGGCCGAGCCGCGCGCCTCGATGATCACCGACTGGCCGGCGGTCAGCTCGGTGCGGAACCAGTCGCGGTCGTACAGGCTGATGCTTCCGGTCGCGCTCTGGCCGACCCCGACATAGCCGCTGGTCGAGGTGTTGGCGGGCAGGTCGCCGGCGCCCTCGGACACCGCCGGGGGCGCGGTGGTCGTGATCCCGCCGGTCCCGGACGAAGTGCCGGTCGTCGCCCGGCCCTCGTAGTAGCCGTTGGTGATGTAGTGCCGGGTGGCGGCGGCGACGTCGCCGCCGAACGCCGCCTGCAGGTCGGCGTTCGCGGCCAGGTAGCTGGCGCCGTCGAAGGTGACGCCGCGTCCCTCGGCCTGTCCGGCGTTCAGGTAGTGCAGGGCGCCGGTCTCGCGCGCGGTGCCGAACGCCTGGATCAGGTCGCCGTGCGAGGCGATGTATTCCAGGCCGTCGAACCCGACCTCGCGGCCCTCGTAGACCCCGGTGCCGATCAGGTGGCTGCGTGCCCCTGCCGGGTTGCCCGCGAACACCGAGGCGAGGTCGCCATACGATGCCATGTACTCGTAGCCGGAGAACTCCGGGTCGAGGTAGCGCGCCAGGAAGTAGTTCACCGATCCGTTCTGGTCGAACAGGTGGTAGCGGGTGACGCCGTCGGCCGGGTCGGGGTTCGACAGGGTGGCGCCGCCGCCCTGCTGCAGCACGTCGACGGTCTCCGAGAAGCTGAGGCGACGCTCCAGCGCGGCGTCCGCCAGGGCCTGCACCGTCGCGACGCCGGCGGCGACCTGCGGGGCGGCGAAGCTGGTGCCGTCGACGCCGGCCTCCGGATAGCCCTCGCCGTCGGCGAGCACGGTGATGTAGCCGGGATAGTTCTGGGAGAACCCCGACGGATTGCCGGCGCCGTCATGGCTGCCGACCGCGATGACGTTGCTGAGCGCGGCCGGATAGATCGGGAAATCGAACGCCGCAGTGCTGCCGCCGTTGCCAGCGGCGGCGACGGTGAGGATGCCGCGGTCGGCCAGCGCGTCGATCGCGGAGACGTACGCGGAGTTCAGGGTGCTGGCGCCCCAGCTGACGTTGACGGCGCCGATGTGCCAACCGGCATCGTGCAGGGTCGCCAGCTGGCCGAAGGCCGACACGGCGGCCGAGGTGGAGAAATAGTACTCGCTGTTCGACGAGATCTGCAGGTCGATGCGCTCGAGCGCGACGTTGGTGTACTCGATCGACTGCGCGACATAGGTGCCGTGTGAACTGGTGCGGCTGCCGTCCGTGTCGCTGTTGCCGTAATAGTAATCGTAGGAATAGGCGCTGGGGCCGAAGATCGCTTCGAATTCGTCGACGACTCCGGAATCGACGATCCCGACCGACCATACACCCATGGACGTCCTCGCGCGCCACCGTGCTCAAGTTCTCGTTGTATAGGCTCTCGTGTTGCCCGACAAGCGGGGGCGAACGGCGGACGGGTCAGTTCAGGGTGTCCCACACGGATCGGGCGGCGGCGCCGTCGGCGGCCCCGGCGCGCAGCAGCAGGGCCAGCAGCAGCCTGGCCTTCAGCGGCGGCAGCCGGCCGCCGGAGACCACGCCGCGGTTCGCCAGATCGATCTCCGAGCCCAGCCGCTCGTAGGTCGCCTTCAGCAGGTAGCCGGACTGGATGCGGGCCGCCAGCACGACGGGCATGCGTCGCGCCAGGCGCTCGACGTCCTCGACCACCCAGGCCGGGGTGTGGCCGCCGCCCATGCCGCCGAGCACGACCCCGGCATAGCCGAAATGCGCCGGGTCGTCGGCCAGTGCCGCCAGCATCCCGCCGGATTCCCCGAGGCCCATGGTCAGCAGCGCCACGTCGTCGGGACCTGCGAGCGTGCCGTCGGTCCAGGCGGTCGGGCGCGGATGGCCGGTGGCGGCGTCGAAGGCGCGCTTGTGGTCCCGGTTGGGGGTGCCGACCAGCCGCACCCGGTCCTCGACCAGCACCCCGACCGGGCCGGCGACCATGCTGTGGAAGGCGTCGATCCGGTGCGGGCTGGCCTTGGCGACGTCGATGGCGGCGTGGATGGTGTCGAGCAGCACCACCAGCACGCCGAGCTCGGCCGACCGTCGGCGGACCACCGGGTCCGCGGCGGTCATGACCGCCGCCAGCAGGTTGCCGGGACCGTCATGAGAGACCGACAGCGGGTTGCGCATCGCGCCGGTCACTACCACCGGCACCCGGCCGTCGAGCACCAGGTCCAGCAGGAACGCCGACTCCTCCATGGTGTCGGTGCCCTGGGTGACCACCGCGCCGTCGATGGCGCCGGCCGCCGCGAGTTCGTCGATCCGGGCGGCGACCGCCAGCACGTCGTCGATCCGCAGGTCCGAGCTGCCGACCACCTTTGCGGTCTCGGCGGTCACCGTGGCAATCCGCTCCAGGCCCGGCACCGCGGCCACCAGGTCGGCGGCGGTCAGGCCCGGCTTCACCCCGCCGCCGTCACCCTTCACCATGGCGATGGTGCCGCCCAGCGCCAGCACGGCGATCCTCGGCTTCTCGGTCATCGGGCCCCTCGATAAGAATATCTTCATCTGCGAAGCCCCGGTTTTACCGGCCGGGATCAGCCGAGGAAAGCGTCCACGAAGGCCGCCATCGATTCGTATCGTGCGTCCGGCATCGCCAGCTCGGCGCCGAAGCCGGTGTGGCCGAGCGCCCGCCCGCCGCGGTCGATGTGGACGACGCGCTGGCCGAGCAGATTGCAGGGGCGCACGTCGGCTCGCCGGCTCTGCGCCACGTGCAGCACCCGGTGCGGCGGGACGCCTTGAGCGGCCAGCTCGGTCAGGCCGAGCACGAAGTGCCGCAGCGCCGGCTTGTAGGCTCCCGCCCGCTCGGCCGTGACCACGACGCCGAAGGGATCGCCCAGGCGCGCGCTGGAGTGCGCGAAGGACGCCTCGTCCATGTTGGTCAGCGCCCCCAGCGTGAACCGCTCCCGCAGCCGGGCGAGGGCGTCGACGCTGTCGGGATAGGCGGGCCATTCCGGCACCGACCGGCCGAAGTCCCGCTGCTCGCCGGGTTCGGCCTGTCGGCTCCACTCGCCGGCGATGTAGGCGAGGGCGAGTTCCAGGATGCGCGGGTAGGGACGCGCCGGGGCCAGCTGCTGGTAGTGGGCGCGGGCACGGTCGAACGCCTCGATCAGCGCTCCGTCGCCGGCGCCCGCCCCGGTGCGATCCGACCAGGCCCGCAACCGGGCGAGAATGGCCGGCTCCCAGTCGATCAGGGTTCCGTAGACGTCGAAGGTAATGGCGTCGAAGTCGGCCGGCTTCATCGTGCGCTCCATAATTATCGATTATCGATAAATTGACGCTTGGACAAATGCCGGTCAAGCGCGAGGATGCGCGATGGACACCGCCATACCGACGGCCTCGCCGCGTCGCTCGATCCCGGAGGACATCGCCGCGGTCCTGCGCGAGGAGATCCTCGACGGCGTGCAGGCTGCGGGCGAGCCGCTGCGCCAGGGCCATCTGGCCGGACGATTCGGCACCAGCCAGGCGCCGATCCGGGAGGCCCTGCGGCTCCTGGAGGCGCAGCGGCTGGTGGTTTCGGCGCCCAACCGGGGGGCCCGGGTGGCGCCATTGGATGCGGCCGAGGCCGCCGAGCTGGGCGAGCTTCGCCGCTCGCTCGAGCCCGAGCTGGCCGCCCGGGCGGCGCGCAATGCCGGGGCGGTGGACGCCGCCGCCGCGCGCGCGGCGGTCGCGGCCATGCTGGTGGCCCGCGATCCGGCGGCGCTGATGATGGCGAACAGCCGCTTCCACGACGCCATCTACCGGGCCGCCGGCCGTCCGATCACCCTGGAACTGGTGCACGGTCTGCGGGCCCGCTTCGAGCGGCATCTGCGCCTGATGTGGCGGCGCACCGGCCATGCGGCGCTGTCCAACGACGAGCACGCGGAGATCCTGCGGCTCGTGCTGGCCGGCGCCGACGAGGCAGTCCGCTCGGCGATGCAGCTGCATGTGGAGCGGTCGACCGCGGCGATCCTGTCCGCCCTGGGAGCGAGCGGCGCTAGTTGAATCCTCGGACGCCGCGCGTCCCGGCCTTGACGTGACCGGGCGGGCGTTGTGGGATCACCCGAAGCCATACGCCGCCCGCCCGGGACGGCGCAAGACGTCGCCCGAAACGTCGCCCACGTCACGTATCGAAAAGGAGGAAGCCATGGCCGCCCGCGCTTTCGGCCCGCTGCAGGGCATGACCGTCGTCGAGCTCTGCCATCACATGGCGGGCCCGACCTGCGGCCTGATGCTGGCCGACATGGGCGCCGACGTCATCAAGGTCGAGAAGGCCCAGGGCGGCGACGACACCCGCCGGACCGTTCCGCCCGGGATCAACGGCGAGGCCGCGTCCTTCATGATGATGAACCGCAACAAGCGCGGCGTCGTCCTCGACCTGAAGACGCCCGAGGGCGCCGAGGTGCTGCGCAAGCTGGTGGCCAAGGCCGACGTCCTGACCGAGAACTTCCGCCCCGGCGTGCTGGAGCGCCTGGGCCTCGGTTACGACGACCTGAAGAAGATCAATCCCGGGCTGATCTACGCCTCGATCTCGGGCTTCGGGCTGACCGGCCCCTATGCCAGCCGCGGCGGCTTCGACCTGGTGGCCCAGGGCATGAGCGGGCTGATGAGCATCACCGGCGAGCGGCCGGACGGCCCGCCGGTCAAGGTCGGCGCGCCGGTCTGCGACATCACCGCCGGCCTGCTGCTGGCGCTCGGCATCTGCGCGGCCTACTCGCACCGCCTGAAGACCGGCCAGGGCCAGCGGCTCGATACCTCGCTGATGGAGGCCGGGATCACCCACACCTACTGGCAGTCGGCGATCGCCTTCGCCACCGGGGTGGCGCCGCGCGCCATGGGCTCGGCGCATCCGCTGAGCGCGCCCTACCAGGCGGTCGAATGCGCCGACGGCTACATCAACATCGCCGCCAACACCGCGCGCTTCTGGGAGAAGATGTGCAGCATGATCGGCGCGCCCGAGCTGTTCGCCGACCCGCGCTTCAAGACCAACGGCGACCGGATGGCCAACCTGAAGGCGCTGGAGTCCGAGCTGAACGCCCGCTTCCGTACGGACAGTCGGGAGAACTGGCTGGCCAGGTTCGAGGCCGAGGGCATCCCGGCCGGGCCGATCTTCGACATCCTGGAGATGCACCGGGATCCGCAGACCATCGCCCGCGAGATGGTGCCGACGGTCGAGCATCCGGTGGCCGGCAAGGTCCAGACCATCGGACTGCCGGTGAAGTTCCACGACACGCCGGGCCGGGTGGCGACGCCGTCGCCGCTGTTCGGGCAGCACACCGCCGAGGTGCTGGCCGAGCTCGGCTACAGCGAGGCCGAGATCGAGGCGCTGGGAGCGGCCGAGGCCGTGCACCTGGGCGACAACACGAGCCGGGAGGCCGCAGAATAATGACTGCCGTGAAGGGAACCGCCGAACTGTCCGGGACCGAGGACCTGCTGGTCCATGTCGAGGACCGGATCGCCACCGTCACCATCAACCGGGCGGCCAAGCACAACGCCATGAACCTCGAGGTTTTCGGGGCGATCGGCAAGGTGTTCACCGCGCTCGACGCCGATCCGGAACTGCGCTGCGTGGTGGTGCGCGGGGCCGGCGGCAAGGCGTTCTCGGCCGGCGCCGACATCTCCGAGTTCGAATCGGTCCGCAAGGACAAGGCGGCGGCGAAGAAGTACGCCGCGCTGTCCGGGCCCTCGAACGACGCGGTGGTGAAGTGCCGGCATCCGGTGATCGCCCTGATCGAGGGGCTGTGCGTCGGCGGCGGCTTCGGGCTGGCGGCGCTGTGCGACCTCAGGATCTGCGGCGAGAGCAGCCGGTTCGGGGTGCCGGTCAAGCGGCTCGGCCTGGTCGAGTCGATGGAGGAGCTGGAGTTCCAGGTCAAGAAGTACGGCGCCAGCGCCATGCTGCAGATCCTGCTGGTCGGCGACCTGCTGAAGGCGGACGAGGCGCTGCACCACGGCATCGTCAACCGGGTGGTGCCGGACGACCAGGTCGAGGCGGCGGCCTACGAGTGGGCCGCTAAGATCGCCGAGGGCGCGCCGCTGACCGCGCGCTGGCACAAGCACTTCATCTACCGCCTGATGGAGCCGGCGCCGCTGACCGAGGCCGAGAAGGACATGGGCTACGACGCCTTCGACACCGAGGACTTCCAGCGCGGCTACAAGGCGTTCCTGGCCAAGGAGAAGCCGAGCTTCGTCGGAAGGTAGGATTAGGAACGGTTCACAGCGATCACACTGGAACGCGGACCCGGGCGGGGTCGTTACGGCCCCAGACCATTCCGTTACACGGAGAACGCAATGAACCGCGATCAGATCCAGGGCAACTGGAAGCAGCTCAAGGGCAAGGTCCAGCAGCAGTGGGGCAAGCTCACCGACGACGACCTCGACCGCATCGAGGGCACGCAGGAAGAGCTCGAGGGCCGTATCCAGGAGCGCTACGGCAAGTCCCGCGAGGAAGCCAGGAAGGAAGTCGACGACTGGCTCGCCCGCCACTGAGCCGGTGCAACGGACGAGCTGGCGCGACGGTCAGTGCTGCTGCCGCGCCTGCTCGTTCATCCGGTCGTGCCGCTCGCGGATCTCGGCCGGCCAGGTGCTCTTGATGAACGACAGCACGGCGATGATCTGGTCGTCGCTCAGGCTCTGGTCGTATCCCGGCATGTCGGACTGATAGGCCGGGTCGCCGATCACCCGGGACGGGCCGTATTTCGTGAGCGCGAACAGCACCTGGTCGGGATGATGCCAGGTGTGGCCGGTGGCGTCGTGCGGCGGCGCCGGCAGCTTGCCGTCCGGCTTGCGGACCTGCCAGGCCGGCTGGCCCTGCAGGTCGGCGCCGTGGCAGCTGGCGCATTGCGCGTCGTAGAGACCCCGACCTTCGGCAACCACCCTGGGGTTGTCGGGGGACAGTGTGATGCCGGGGGCCGGCCGCGGCTCCGGGCCCGACCAGAACGCCGCGAGTGCGCCGAGCAGCGCCAGCACGGCGGCGGCGATCAGCACCAGCCGGGAGCGGGTCATATGCAAGCTGCGGCTTCCCTCATAGTTTCGTCGCCCGCAGCCGCAGTGCGTTGCCGATCACCGAGACCGAACTGAGGCTCATCGCCGCCGCGGCGACGATCGGGCTCAGCAGGATCCCGAGGAACGGGAACAGCACCCCGGCCGCGATCGGCACACCGAGCGCGTTATACACGAAAGCGAAGAACAGGTTCTGCCGGATGTTGCGCATGGTGGCACGGCTCAGCAGCCGGGCCCGGGCGATGCCGCGCAGGTCGCCGCGCACCAGGGTCACCCCGGCGCTTTCGATCGCTACGTCGGTGCCGGCACCCATGGCGATGCCGACATCGGCGCGGGCCAGGGCCGGGGCGTCGTTCACGCCGTCGCCGGCCATGGCCACCACCGCGCCCTCGCGCTGCAGGCGGGCGACGATGTCGGCCTTGTCCTGCGGCTGCACCTCGGCCTCGACCTCGTCGATCCCCAGCGCCCGGGCCACCGCCTCGGCGGTCGGCCGGGCGTCGCCGGTCAGCATCACCACCCGGATGCCGTCGCGGCGCAGGGTCTCGACGGCGTCCTTCGTGGTCTCCTTGATCGGATCGGCGACGGCGACGACGCCGGTGGCCTTGCCGTCGATCGCCACGAACATGGCGGTCGCCCCCTCGCGCCGCTGCGCCACCGCGGTCTCGGTCAGCGCGTCGATCGCCACGCCCTGCTCCCGCATGAGACGCTCGTTGCCGAACGCGACGGCATGGCCCTCGACGCTGCCGGTGACGCCGCGGCCGGCGTGCATGTCGAACGCCGCCGCCTCGGGGACGGCGATCCCGCGGTCGCGGGCGCCGGACAGGATCGCCTCGGCCAGCGGGTGCTCGCTGCCCCGCTCGAGCCCGGCGACCAGCCGCAGCACCTCGGCCTCCTCGAAGCCGTCGGCGACCGACACGGCCTTCAGCTTGGGCCGGCCCTCGGTCAGGGTGCCGGTCTTGTCGCAAACCAGCACGTCGACCTTCTCCAGCCGTTCCAGCGCCTCGGCGTTGCGGATCAGCACGCCCATCTGGGCGCCGCGGCCGGTGCCGACCATGATCGACATCGGCGTGGCGAGGCCGAGCGCGCAGGGGCAGGCGATGATCAGCACCGAGACCGCGGCGACCAGCGCATGCGCCAGCGCCGGCTCCGGCCCCCAGGCCGCCCAGACGGCGAAGGCGGCGACCGCGACCAGCACCACCGCCGGCACGAACCAGCCGGCCACCATGTCGGCGAGGCCCTGGATCGGGGCGCGCGAGCGCTGCGCCTCGGCGACCATGTCGACGATCCGCGACAGCATGGTGTCGCGCCCGACCTTCTCGGCGCGCATGACGAACGACCCGCGGCCGTTCAGGGTGCCGCCGACCACGGCGTCGCCTGCGTGCTTCTCCACCGGGACCGGCTCGCCGGTCACCATGGACTCGTCGACCGAGCTTGAACCGTCGATGACCGAGCCGTCGACCGGCACCCGCTCGCCCGGGCGCACCCGCAGGCGGTCACCGGCCTCGAGCACGTCGATCGACACCTCCTCGTCGTCGCCGTCCTGTTTGACCCGGCGGGCGGTGCGCGGCGCCAGCTCCAGCAGCGCCTTGATGGCGCCGCTGGTGCGCTCGCGGGCCCGCAGTTCCAGGACCTGGCCGACCAGGACCAGGAACACGATGACGGCCGCCGTCTCGAAATACAGGCCGATATTGCCGTTCGCGTCCCTGAGGCTCTCGGGGAAGACGCCCGGCAGGGCAATGGCGGCCAGGCTGTACAGATGGGCGGCGCCGGTGCCGAGCGCGATCAGCGTGAACATGTTCGGGCTGCGCATGCGGACCGACATCCAGGCGCGCTCGAAGAACGGCCAGCCGGCCCACAGGATCGCAGGCGTCGACAGGATCGCCTGGGCCCAGCGCGCCCACGGGCTCTCCAGTGCGTGCATCAGCGGCGGAACCATCGCGCCCATGGCCAGCAGCAGCACCGGCACCGTGAGTGCGCCGCCGACGATCATCCGCCGGGTCATGTCCACCAGCTCGGGGCTCGGGCCGTCGTCCAGCGACACCGTCATCGGCTCCAGCGCCATGCCGCAGATCGGGCAGGATCCGGGTGCGTCTCGAACGATCTCCGGGTGCATCGGGCAGGTGTACCGGGTCCTGCCGGGGCCACGCGGATCGGCCGGCTCCAGCGCCATGCCGCATTTCGGGCAGTTGCCCGGTTCGGCGCTCCATACCCCGGCGCACATCGGGCAGATGTAGCCGCCGCGCCTGCGCTCGTCGTCCGTCACCGCGCGGTTGGTGTGATGGTGTTGGTGTCCGCCGTGGTCATGGCCTTGCTGCTGGTGGTCGGACATGGCCGCCTCCTCCGCTGCCGGACGTTGCCGAGCGCCCCTACTTGGGACTTCCGGTGACGGGAAGGTCAAGCCCGACGGGAGCGCGGTCGAGCGGCTACGGCGCCAGCTCGATCGCCCGGCCGGCCGGAACCGCCTGGCACAGCAGGATCCGGCCGGCGGCAGGCTCGGCCACCGGGGCCCGCAGGTAGCGGGTCGCGCCACGGGTCAGCGAGGCCGCGCAGGTGCCGCAGCTGCCGGACCGGCAGCCGGCCGGCGCGTCGACGCCATGCGCCTCCGCCAGGTCGAGCAGGCTGCCGGCCTCCGGCGTCCATGCGACGGTGATCCCGGCGGCCCGGAACGTGACGTCGGCGCTGTCGACCGCCGGCCCTAGGATCGTCGGACCCGGGGCGACCGGCCCGGCCGGACCGAAGGCCTCGGACCGGATGCGTTCCGGCGGGACGCCCAGACCGGCGAGGGCCTCGCGCATGTCGGCCATGAAGCCGGCCGGCCCGCACAGGTAGACGTCGCAGTCGTCGGGCGGCAGCCAGGCGCCGAGGGCCGCCCGGTCGATCCGTCCAGTGCCGTCGAAATCGCGGCCGGGAGCGTCCGCCGGACGCGGCGCGGTGTAGCGGACATGGACCGTCAGATGGTCGGGGTGGGCCCGCGCCAGCGCCCGGACGTGGTCGGCGAAGGCGTGCTCGCCGCCGTGGCGCGCGACATGGGCGAACCGGATCCGGCGGTGCGGGGCGCGCCGCCGGCCCTCCGGTCCGCCGAGCAGGTGGTTCAGCATGGCGATCATCGGGGTGACGCCGATGCCGGCGGACAGCAGCAGCACCGGCCGCCGGCTGTCGGTGTCCAGGACGAAGCCGCCGGCCGGCCGGCCGGCGCGGATACTGTCGCCGACGCGCAGGCGGTCGTGCAGCCAGGTGCTCGCCGCGCCGCCGGGCTCGCGCTTGACGGTGATCCGGTAGCCGAGGCCGCCCGGCGCGTCGGACAAGGTGTAGGTGCGGCGCACCGGCCGGCGGGCCCCGTCGATATCCAGCGCGACCGGCAGGAACTGGCCGGGCCGGTAGGGTGCGACCGCTCCGCCGTCGGCCGGCTGCAGGTGGAACGACCGTGCCGTCTCGCTTTCGTCGACGATCCCGGTGACCCGGAACGGCCGGTCGCCGGCGGACCGCCCGGCCGAAAGGACGGATGCGGCTTCGTCCCAGGTGCCGGTGGCGTGCAACTGCGGCGACGGCTCCGGCTCGCTCCAGCGCAACGGCACCGCGGCCTCGATCCGCAGGCTCTCGCGCAGCCGGAACCGCATCAGCCGCTCGGCGCCCGCGAAGGCCGCGACCTCCGGGCCGTCCCACACCACCTCGGCGTCGCCGGACAGCATCAGGGCGTCGCCGCTCGCGAAGTCGACGAACAGCAGGCCGGCCGCCGGGTTGATCGCGATGTTGCCGAGGGTGTTGAAGAAGAAGTTGCCGAGGAAGTCCGGCACGGTCAGGACGGTCACGCCATCCTGCGCCGCGACCTGCACGAATCCGGGGCGACCGCCGCGATGCGAGACGTCGACGCCGCGGACCGGGTCGCCGCCGCGCGCACCGGGGGCGGCAGTGGCAATGAAGAAGGTGTCGGCGCGCTCGACCAGCGCCCGGTCGCGGCCGGACAGCAGCCGGCCGCCGCGATGCACCGGCCTTGGCGCCGCCACGTCCCCGGGCTCGGCCACGAAACGCGGGGCGCGGGCCTGGATGTATTGCGGGCAGTTGCCGAAGCTCTGGCCGACCCGGACGGTCACCAGGCCGTCGTCGATCCCGGCGACGGTGCCGTTCATGCGGTTGCGGCGGCGGGTCTCCGGCTGGAGTCCGAGCAGGCCGAGCGGCGCGCCGACTACCAGCGCGTCGCCGAGCGGGTCGCCGAACGCTGGAACCGCCCGGATCGTCAGGGTCCGCGGGTCGGGCGACGACAGGAATCCCGGCCGCCCGGTCAGGATCGAGGCCCAGGGCCGGTCGTCGCGGTCCAGGCTGCCGACGACCAGGAACGGCAGGGCGGCGAAGAACGCCCGGTGCTGGTCCGGCATGAAGTCGCGGACCGCCCGGCGCATGACGGCCTCGGACCGCTGCCGCACCCCGGCGCGCTCCTGCAGCGCGGTTTCGCCGTCATGGGTCGGGCGGTCGGGGGCCGACCGGCCGGGAAGGGGAGTGGTGGTGGTCATGGCTCGTTCTCCTTGCCGCCGACCCCGGGGATTCCGGCTACGCCGCCAGGCCGACGGCGCTGCGCGGCATGCCGACGAAACCGGGCAGGGCCTCGATGCGGGCCAGCCAGGCGCGGATGTTCGGGTAGGGCTCCAGCGACACGCCGCCCTCCGGGGCGTGCGCCGTGTAGGAGTAGTGGGCGACGTCGGCGATGGTGGGGGCGTCGCCGGCGAGGAAGGGTCGGGCCGAAAGCTCGGCGTCGACGATGCCGAACAGCGCGTGGGCGATGCCGTGCGCCTTCTCGACGTCGATCTCGCGGTTAAACAGGTTGCCGATGCGGGCGGTCGCCGGGCCTTCGGCGAGTTGGCGGGCGGCCACCGACAGCCAGCGCTGGATCCGGCCCGCGGTGGCCGGGTCGTCCGGATACCAGCGCCCGGCCGGATCGTGCTTCCGGCACAGATAGACCAGGATCGCGTTGCTGTCCGCGAGGGTCAGGTCGCCGTCCTCGATCACCGGCAGCTGCCCGAAGGCGTTGCGGGCGAGGCCCTCGGGCGACCGCGAGCCGGCCGGCCCGAACGCGGTGTCGACCGCCTCGAACGGCACCGCGAGCAGCGACAGCATCAGTTCGACCCGGTGGCAGTGGCCGGAGAGCGCGTGGCGATAGACGCGGATCGGCTTCTCGGATGTGGGCATCGTCTTCCTCCCTTGGGCGGACCGTCTGGAACGGCCTGACCTGCCCAAGATAGGTGTTGCCATCGATCGAATTAATGATGCCTTATCGCAATCCAGTGTTCCTGATTGTGGAATTATGAGATGGATCGGCTCGACGGCATGCGGGTGTTCGTGGCGGTCGCCGAGTCCGGCGGCTTCGCGCCGGCGGCGCGGTCGCTGCGGGTCTCGCCGCCGGCGGTCACCCGGGCGGTGGCGGCGTTGGAGGAGCGGATCGGCGCCCGACTCCTGCACCGCACCACGCGGACGGTCCGCCTGACCGAGGCCGGCGTCCGGTTCCTGGCCGACGCCAAGCGCATCCTGGCCGAGCTCGACGAGGCCGAGGCGACGGCGGCCGGCGCCCATGCCGACCCGCGCGGCCTGGTGACGGTCACCGCGCCGCTGCTGTTCGGCAAGATGCATGTGGCGCCGGTCGTCCTGGACTTCCTGGCGCGCTATCCGGAGGTCTCGGCCCGCACCCTGTTCGCCGACCGCGTGGTCGACCTGCTGGACGAGGGGGTCGACGTGGCGGTGCGCATCGCCGTGCTGCCGGACAGCACCCTCAGCGCGGTGCGGGTCGGCCATGTCCGCCGGGTGGTATGCGCGTCGCCCGGCTTCCTGGCCCGCCACGGCACGCCGGAGACCCCGCGCGACCTGGAAGGGCTCGACTGCATCGGTTTTCAGTCCGGCGCGACGCCGGCACCCTGGGTGTTCCCGGCCCGCGCTGGTGGGGGCGGCGGCGAGACGGTCCGGCCGCCGATGCGGCTGCTGGTCAACAACGCCGACGTGGCGGTCGAGGCGGCGATCGCCGGCCGCGGCATCACCCGGGTGCTGTCCTACCAGGCTGCCGAGGCGGTGCGGGACGGCCGGCTGGTCGTCCTGCTGCCCGCCTTCGAACCGCCGCCGATCCCGGTCCAGATCGTCCATCTGGAAGGCCGGCGGGCGGCGGCGCGGGTCCGGGCCTTCGTCGACTTCGCGGCCGAGCGGCTGCGCGCGGTGCTGGGGGCCGGGTGACCGTCGGCTACGGTTCGACCGTCGCCGGCTCGCTCCTGCCCATGTCGCCGAGCAGCCAGATCAGGCGTTCGGCGTGGTTGGCCAGCGCCAGCAGGCGCAGGCGCTCGTCCGGGGCCAGGGCTGCTTCCTCGGCGAGATAGGCGGCGCGCACGCTCTTGATCCCCTTGCCCTCGTCGCCGGTCATGGCCGACAGCAGGTCCCGGTCGTCGGCGTCGTGCTCGCGCAGGACGTCGCCGAGCATCATGACGATCGAATCCAGGCCCTCGATCACCGACGCCGCGAACCGCTGTCCGACCTCCGTCGTCGCCAGGGCGCTGCGTTCGGCGGCGATCCCGGACACCGTGTCGGCGGCGGAGTCCAGCGCGTGCTGGAAGGTCAGCAGCGCATTCAGCCGCTCGTAGGAGTGGTCGGTCATCCGGTGTCCGGAGGCCAGGTCGTCGATGGTCTCGCGTACCGTCGCGGCCAGGATGCCGAACGCCTCGCGGATCGCGCCGAACGCGGCCGGCGGCCGGTCGTCGCGCAGGGCGTCGAACATGCCGGAGAGATACCGGACCAGCCGGGCCTGCTCGAGGGCGACAAGGTCCATGCCGGTCTCGGGGTCGTCGGCGGCGTGCTCGTGCAGGTATTTCGGACGCGACGCGATCTCGACCTCGGTGTCCGGCCAGATCCGTTGCAGGAGCCGGGTCGCCGGGCCGAGCAGCGGCATCAGGACCGCGCCGGGGATCAGGTTGAACAGGATGAAGGCGGCCGCGATCTGCCCGCCCATGTCGCCGGTGATGGCCTGGATCAGGGCCAGCATCAGCGGCACCTCGAACCACAGCTCGACATAGAACAGCGGCACCAGCAGGGCCGCGCCGGCGAGGTTGTAGAAGGTCTGGAACATGGCGATCTGCCGGGCCTGGCCCCTCAGGTTGGCCGACAGCAGCAGGGTCAGCAGCGACGACCCGGCGTTGGCGCCGTACACGATCATCACCGACTCCGCGAGGCCGAAGATGCCGGACAGCTCGAAGGCGAGGACCACCGCCATCACCGCGATCGACGACTGCACCACGAAGCTGAGGGCGCAGCCGATCAGGAAGCCGAGCAGGTAGGAGCCGCGGGTCCAGGACAGCAGGTCGGCGAACCACGGCTCGCCGGCCAGCGGCGCCACGCTGCCGTTCATCAGGTCGAGGCCGAAGAACAGCATGGCGACCCCGAACAGCGCGCCGACCACCGAGGCGGCGGTGCCGCGGCCGTCGGCTTTGTAGAGCAGCCCGGCCAGGCCGATCACGCACAGCACCGCGAGCTTCACGTCGACCACCAGGATCAGCACGATCAGCGCCCCGACGACGTTGACCCCGACGATCATCGGCATGGCCTGGGCGACCGACATCATGCCGGAGCGCAGCATGCTGACGATGATGAACATGGTGGCGGCACCGCTCTGGGTGACCGCGATGAAGGCGCCGCCCCACAGCACGCCCATCAGCGGCGAGCGGGTGTAGCGGGCGACCAGGGCGCGCAGCCGGCGGCCGCTGAGCCGCTTCAGATGCGCGGTGAGGATCTGCAGGCCTGCGAAGAACAGGCCGAGGCCGGCCAGCAGAGAGACGAGTATCGAAACCAAGGCGCCCCCGAGGAGTCGGTTTTCCGCATCGGCGCCGGGGCACCGGCGGGAACGATATCGGGATTCGCCCGCGAAACGCGACCCTCCCGGTCTCAGTCCGCCCCGGACCGGCGGTCAGTCCGGCCGGATCTGCGCCGCGAACCACTGCAGCATCGGGCCGAGCGCGCTTCGCCAGACCTTCCAGTCGTGGCCGCCGTCGTCGATCCGCAGTTCGGCCGGGATGCTGCGGTCGCGCAGCTCCTCGAACAGTTCGAGGGTGGAGAACTGGGTGCCGAAGCCGTCGTCGTCGCCGGCCTGCAGGTAGATCCCGATCGGTTCCGCCGGATCCTGGACCCGAGGCAGGTAGCGGCGCGGGTGGTTCGCGAGGAACCGCTGCGGGTCGAACGGCTCGCCGAAGGCGCCGGTGAAGATCCGGGTCATGCGCGCCGGGTCTGCCGGCTTCCATCCGGCCTGCACGCGGTTCCACAGCGCCGCGCTGAGCGCGCCGATGGCGCGGTAGCGTTCCGGGTTCTCGAAGCCGAGGCGGAGCGCGCCGAACCCACCCATCGACAGCCCGGCGACGAAGCGGCCGTCGCGCACCGTCATGGCCCGCCAGGTGGCCTCGACATGGGCCGGCAGGTCGTCGCGCACCGCGGTCGCGTAGTTGCCGGGGCCGCCGATGTCGGCGGAGTCGACCCACCAGCTCTTCAGCCCGTTCGGCATCACCACGATGAACGACGGCAGCTCCCGGGCCGCGATCAGGCCGTCCAGGGTCTGCTCGACCCGTCCGAACTGCGGCCAGGCCCGCTCGTCGTCGCCGACGCCGTGCAGCAGGTAGACCACCGGATAGCGGCGCTCCGCCTGATCGGGCGCGTGATAGCCGGGCGGCAGGTAAATCGAGAACCGCATCGGCCCGGCCAGCGCCCGACTGTCGAAGGACTGCGACCACAGCAACTCGGCGGTGGCGGGGGCGGCGGCCGAGAGGCTCGCCGCGGTAACGGCCAGGGCGGCGAAGGCGGGCGCCAGGCGGCGGATCATGACAGGGGAACTCCGGAACGGGCGGGGCAGCCACTCCAGGTACGGCCGGGGTCTTCTAGCGGATTTAGCCGGCCGTCGTCACCGGCCGGTCGGTACAAATCAGTCCGGCGCAAATCAGTCCGGCACAAATCAGTCTGGCGCCACCAGCATGGCACGGGCCCGCTCGGCGAACTCGTCCGGGATCGCGCTCGGCCGCCGCGCCTCCATGTCCAGATGCACGCCGAACTGCGACATCTCGGCGATCAGCGCGTCGTCGCTCGGCCTGACGAGGCGATGGACCATGCGCATCGACGACCGGCCGACCTGGGCGAAGCAGGAGTGGCAGTCGACCGGCTCGCCTAGCCTCGCCGGCTCCACCACCCGCAGCTGGAACTCGAAGGTCGAGTAGCCGATGCGGTTGTCCCGCAGATAGGCCGGCGTCATCCCGGCCCGGGCCAGGGTGTGGACGATGGCGGCCGAGAACCGGTGGATCATGGCATCGACGCCGAGCCGGCCGGTCCGGTCCAGGTCGCGCGGGATGACCGAGTCGGTGGCGGTCCGTACCCAGTCGGGGCCCCAGGCCGGTGCCGGGCGGATCTCGCGGGCCGGGCCGTCCCATACCGCCAGGGCGTCGGCCGCGGCGCTGGCACCGATCACCGTCTGCTCGGTGGTGGCGCACAGCCCGCCGTCGGCGCTGTCGAACAGCTTGTGGCCGATCACCAGGTCGCCGTCCTCGGCCGAGATCGGGGCCGACATGACGTGGTAGCAGTCGCCTGACCGCAGCTCGCGCTGGTAGCGGGTGTGCCAGTCGACGGTGTGGGTGGCGGCCGGGTCCTGGCCGAGCGCCATCAGCGCCCGGTCGCCGGCCTGGGCGAATTTCTCGTAGTAGTAGGCCACCGTGAAATGCTCGACGAAGTCGGTCTCCCACGGGAACACGTTGGAGCGGAAGGTCTCGAAATACGCGCTCACGATCTGTCCTCCAGTCGGTAGAAGCGGGTGGCGTTGTCGTGGAACACGGCCTCCAGCTCCGGCCGGGTCAGCCCGGCCAGGATCTCCAGGAAGCCCTCCAGCTGGTCGCGATAGCCGATCTTCAGGCTGGCCGGCGGGAAGTTCGACGCCCACATGCAGCGCTCGACTCCGAAGATCTCGAGCGCCTCGAGCACAACCCGGCGGTTGCTCTCGACCGTCCATGCGGCGTCCTTCAGGCCGAGCTCTGACAGCTTGACGTGCACCCAGGGCAGCCGGGCGATCGCCTGCATCTGCTCGTGCCACATCGCCAGCCCGGCTTCCGACCGGTCCCACGGGAAGCCGGTATGGTTCAGGACAACCGGGATCTCGGGGTGCCGCTCGATCACTGCCGCCGCCTCGGCCAGGTGCCAGCACGGTACCCGCAGGTCGTAGCTCAGGCCGTGTCGGGCGAGGGCCGCGTAGCCGCGCCGCCAGGCCGGGTCGGACAGGCTGCGCGGGCCGTCGGGGGGCGCCATGTCCGGCGTGAGCGAGGTGACCGGCTTGGAGCGGATGCCGCGCATCAGCGGCGACTCGCAGTGCCCGGCCAGCTTGTCCTCGACCGCCGGGTCGTCGAGCCAGACATGGCCGACGATCGCATCCGGCAGGCCGTGCGCGGCGGCGACCTCGGTCAGCCAGTGGGTCTCGGCGACCTGGTTCGCGCGGTCCCACTCGGCCTCGACATGCACGGTCCTGACGATCCGGAAGCCGGCCGCGTCACGGCGGTAGTCCTCCGGCATGTAGCGGCGTTTCAGCGCCGAGTAGTCGCCGAGGAAGAAGTGCGGCTCCGGGTGGTCACTGAGCCAGGGGTAGTAATTCCGCTCGATGTCCCAAAGATGGTGATGGGCATCGACGATCTCGAGGTCGTTCATGGCAGGATGTCTTCGGGATTCCGGGATGGACGGTCGGGCCGCGCGAGCATGGCACGCGTTCCGCGCTCCGGCCAAGGGCATGGCGGTCCGCTGGGGGCCGCAAAGCTGGGAGTGTCCACATGGTGAAGCGCATCGGAGTCCTGACCAGCGGCGGCGACTGCGCCGGGCTGAACGCCGCGATCCGGGCGATCGTCCTGCATGCCGACAGCCATGGCTGGGAGGTGATCGGGATCGAGGATGGGACCCAGGGACTGCTGGACCGGCCGGTCCGGGCCCGCCGGCTGCTGCCCGACGAGTTCGACGGCATCCTGCTGCGCCGCGCCGGGACCATCCTGGGCACGGTCAGCCACGGCGACCCGTTCGCCTATCCGATGCCCGACGGATCGATCGTCGACCAGTCCGGGCGGATGATCGACGGCATGCGGGAACTGGCGATCGAGGCGCTGATCTGCATCGGCGGCGACGGCAGCTTCCGGATCCTCGACCGGCTGTGCCGCCAGGCCGGGATGCCGCTGGTCGGGGTGCCCAAGACCATCGACAACGACGTGTACGGCACCGATGCGGCGATCGGGTTCAACACCGCGGTCGAGGTCGCCGTCGAGGCGCTGGACCGGCTGCAGCCGACCGCCCAGAGCCACGACCGGGTCATGGTACTCGAAGTGATGGGGCGCGACGCCGGCCACATCGCCATCCACGCGGCGGTCGCCGGCGGCGCCGACATCTGCCTGATCCCGGAGATTCCCTACGATTTCGGCAAGGTCGCGGAAAAGCTCCTGGCGGTGAAGGCCAGCGGGCGCAGCTTCGCCCTGGTGGTGGTGGCCGAGGCCGTGAAGACCGACGAGGGCAAGCCGATCGCCCACCGCAAGCCGGACGGCGGCATCCGCTACGGTGGCATCGGGCAGTGGCTGGCCGAGCGCATAGAGGCCGAGGTCGGCATCGACTGCCGGGTGACGGTGCTCGGCCACGTGCAGCGCGGCGCCGAGCCGATCGCGGTCGACCGGGTGGTGGCGAGCGCACTCGGCGTGCACGCCGTGGACCTGATCGCATCCGGCCGGACCGGCACCGTGGCGGTCTGGAGCAGGCGCAGCGTCGGCGAACTGCCGATCCCGGAGGTCGTCGGCCGGACCCGCCCGGTCGAGGTCGACGACATCCTGGTGCGCACCGCGCTCGGCCTCGGCATCTATGTGGGCGAGACCGGCGGCGGCTGTACTTCCCCGTGACCGGCGACGCGCTACACTCCATCGGTATCGAACCATCGAGGGAGCGGGGCATGGCCATGATCAACCCCCTGAAGCGGCGCCTGCAGGCCGGCGAGGCAGCGGCCGGCGTGCTGATCACCATGCCGAGCGTCAACCTGGCCCAGGTCCTGGCCGGCGCCGGATTCGACTGGCTGTTCATCGACTTGGAGCACGGCTCGATCGATACGGCGGCCATGCACCACCTGATCGCGGCGACCGCCGGCACCGCCTGCGCGCCGCTGGTTCGCGTGCCGCGCCCCGACCTCGCCCTGTGCAAGCCGGCCCTGGACGCCGGCGCGATGGGGCTGATCTTCCCGATGATCTGTACGGCGGAGCAGGCGGCGGCGACGGTCCGCTGCATCAACTACCCGCCGACCGGCGACCGGGGCTGGGGGCCGTTCTACGCGCCGACGCGATGGGGCCTGCCGGGGCCGATGGAGTATTTCGAGGTCGCCAACCGGGAACTGGCGAACATCGTGCTGGTCGAGCACATCGACGCGATCGACAACATCGATGCGATCATGGCGGTGCCGGGCATCGACGTGGCGGTCATCGCGCCGATGGACCTGGCGGTCAGCATGGGCCACCCGGGAGACCGTGATCATCCGGAGGTGGTGGCGGCGATCGGGCGGGCGGAGAAGGCGATCCTGGCGAGCCCGGCCGCGCTCGGCGGAATGGCGCTGTCGAGCGCCGAGGCCAACGCGAAGATCGCCAGGGGTTACCGGTTTCTGGTGATGGGCTACGATGTCATGCTGATCCAGCAGATCGCGTCACAGTTGCTGGACGGCCTGGAGCGTTGACGGCGGGCGAGGCCGTCAACGTCTCGTTTACCAGAGCGCGGTAGGTTGTGCGCATGGCTGCCAGCGATGCACCGTCGATACCACTTCGAGATCGCCTGACCGCGTGGTGGCGGGGCTACGATCCCGCGGACTACCACGCCTGGCGGACCGGCAACGCCGAGCCGCCGCGGTCGCGCTCCATCGAGGACATGATCCCGAAGGCACCGGTGCTGTCGACGGTGGACCACACGCGGGCCCGCATCGATGTCCTGCAGCGGCTGTTCGGGCCCGGCTACGTGTCGCCCGGCGGCAGCGAGTATGTCGTCGAGATCGTCAAGGCGTTCGGCCTGACGCCGGAGCACTCGGTGCTCGACCTGTCGGCCGGCCTCGGCGGTCCGGCGACGGCGATCGTGCAGCGTTTCGGGGTCTGGATCACCGGCTACGAGATGGATCCGGAACTGGCGGAGTGGGCGCCGAGCGTGGTCGCGACCCTGAAGGGCGGCGACCATGTGACGGTCCGCGGCTTCCAGCCCGAGGAACTCGCCCTGCGGCCCAGGAGCTTCGACTGCGTGATCTCGCGCGATGCGCTGTTCGCGGTCCGCGACCGGCCGGCACTGCTGAAGACGATACACGGCGTCCTCAAGGGATGGGGCCAGCTGGTCATCACCGACTACGTCCTGCCGTCAGATGAGGCGCCGTCGGACCGGATCCAGTCCTGGCTGGAATCGGAAGACCTCACCTACAAGCCCTGGTCCAAGTCCGACTACGAGAAGGCGTTCGTCGAGCTGGGATTCGACGTCCGGGTGGTCGAGGACCGCTCCACGGAGCACCGCCAGCAGATCCGTGACACCTTTGCGCGGTTCGTCGAGCACCTCAACGGCTCGGATCCGCTGGCCGAGGATCCGGCGCACCGGGCCGCGCTGATCGTCGAGGCCGAGCGCTGGGCCCGACGGGCCTCGCTTCTGGAGGGCGGAGACCTGGCGCTGTACCGGTTTTTCCTGATCAAGCCGGAGCCGAAGGAATAGGCGCCCGGCGGCTCCGCCGAACCGGGCCGCCGAACCGAGTGTAGCTGACGCGTCAAGTTGTCCGGTGTTTGTAGCGCATGATCTGTCCGCTTCTGTTGTTTGCCCGGTGCGACAGCCGGAGGTCGCCGTAGGCGTCCGTATGCTGTCGCACCGGGTTGGCGCGTCGAAGCGGTTCACGCG